>CAVQSQ010000038.1:0-27690 GCA_963715955.1 Candidatus Sulfomarinibacteraceae bacterium | reverse complement strand
AATCGAGTGCTCGTCGAAGCCGCAGAGCTTTACAACAAGGGCCAATTTGAAGAGGCGATCGTCCTGCTCGAGCAGAACTCGAAGGATGACCCCTTTCAGGTGCGGCTCGACAAGCGGCTCACCGAATACCGGGTCAAGGTGGCGACGCCGGTGCCGACACCGGTGCCCGAAGGCCTCGCGGCGTGCCGGCAACTGCTCGCCGAGGGCCGGTGGATGGCGGCCTATCAACGGGTCAAAGCCGAGCTGAAGATGTTCCCGAACGACCCCGGGTTGGAGCAGGTCCGGCTCGAGATCCTCGAGGTCGAACCCGAAGCGGCGGTCCTTCAGAGCGCCGTCGCCGAAGGCGATTTCCGCGCTGCGATTGCGATCTCCAGAGACATGTTGGAAAAGCGCCCGGATGACGCCGAGGTGGTCGATTTCTACGAACGCACCCTGTTCAACGCCGGCATGGCTGAACTGCGCGCATTCAACCTTCCGCAGTCGGAGAGTTATCTCGCCGAGCTTGCCAAGCGGCAGCCTGACGACGTCGAGTTGCAGCGCGTGCTCGAATTCGTCGAGACCTACAAATCGCGCCCGGTCGACATGCAGCTCGAGATCTTTGTCGGGAGCATCGCCTCACGATGAGCCCCCCAGGGAATGAAATCCCCCACGACTGGGACTCGCTGGCGGATCGCGACGTCGGGTTGCCCGCGAGCCCGGACCCGGCTCCCTGCGACGACCCTGAACCGCCGGCACTGATGCTGATGGCGGCTTCGTGGGCGGATCTCGTCGGCATGCTGGCGGTCTGTGCGGGCGGGTTGATCGCGGTCCTGGTCCTCGGCCAAAAACCGGCATTGGCGGCGTTCGGGTGGGCGGCGGTTCTCGCCGTCTTGTGGTGGGCCTGTGCAGCGGCGGTTCTTGTGGTCGTTCGCCAGGGCACCCTCGGTATGCTGCTGGCGGGGGTGCGGTTTCTCGAGCCGGTGGTGCCGGGGCGGGTCCCCCGGGTGCTTGCAGCCGCCCTGTTCGGGGTCGCGACCCTGGGACTCCCCGGGCTTTTCGGAGCCAGGTGGTCTCCGCTGCGAGCCGCGGCCGCGGTCGATCTTGTCGCCGACATTCCAGATTGATCGTCCTTCAGATCAACCCGCACACCCGGAGGCTTCGTCACACCTCACGACGAAATCCGGTGAGATCTCCACGCGCCTCGTTTGCCGGGGTGTGGAATCGACTTCTCGCGGTGGCTGGGCTAGGTTGGTGAGGTGCACACTCTCGACGCATCCGCCACGGAAGGCGGTTCGCCCATGCCCCGGCTGAGCGTCGTCATTCCAGCCTACAACGAGGCCGACCGGCTGTCACCGACGCTCGCTCGCGTGGTGTCTTTTCTCGCCGGAGCGGCGAACTGGCGCCCGGCGGAGATCATCGTCGTCGATGACGGATCGGCGGACACCACCGCCGACGTCGCGCGTTCCCAACCCCGCGCCGACGGCGTCGCCGTCACGGTCGCAAGCCACCCCGTCAACCGCGGCAAGGGGGCGGCCGTTCGCACCGGTTTTGCCCGCAGCCGCGGCGACTGGGTACTGCTCACCGACGCCGACATGTCGGCACCGATCGAAGATCTCACGCTGCTGGCCGGGGCTGCCGGACCCGGCGCGGTGGCCGTCGGTTCGCGCGCCGTCGACCGGCGGCTGGTGAGCCAGCGGCAACCGCTGCACCGAGACCTCATGGGACGCACCTTCAACCTGGCGATCCGGGCCCTCGGCCTGACCCGGCTCGGCGACACCCAGTGCGGTTTTAAATTGTTTCCAGGGGGCGTCGCCCGCGATCTGGCCGCGGCCCAGCGCCTCGATGGTTTTGCCTTCGATGTCGAACTTCTGGTGTTGGCGAGGATGTGGGGCGTCGAAATCCGGGAGGTGGGGGTCCACTGGGAGCACGTCGAGGCATCGCGGGTCATGGCGGTTCGGCACTCGAGCCAGATGCTGCGCGATGCGCTCAAGCTGTGCTGGTGGCGGGCGACCGGGACGCTGCCCGCTCGTCCCGGGGCTCCGGTGTGACCGGCGACGAATCGACCACGGTGCGCTCGGCCTGGCTGGTGGACCGCTTTCTCGAGCACCTCGAGTGGGAGCGCAATCTGTCGCCCTCGACTCTGCGCGCATACCGCCGCGAGGTCCTGGCTCTCGTCGACTTCACCATCTCGGAGTTCTCGGTGCAGTCGCCGCAGGGGGTGACTCCGCGAGTGGCTCGTTCCTACCTCGCCCATCTCCACTCTCGAGGTCTCACCCCACGCTCGGTGGCGCGCGCCCTGGCCAGTCTGCGCACATATTTCTCTTTCCTCGTGTCCGAGGGGGCGGTGGCATCCAACCCGGCCGCGGCCGTTCCCCACCCGCGCGGGGAGAACGCCACTCCGGTGGTCGCCGGTCGCTACGCGATCGAGGAGCTTCTCGAAGGTTTTCCGGACACCCCGGCGGGGCGCCGCGACCGCGCGGCGGTCGAACTTCTTTACGCCGCCGGGCTCCGGGTCGGCGAACTGGTCGGCCTCGATCTCGGAGACGTCCGCCTTTCCCAACGCACCCTCAGAGTCCGCGGCAAGGGACGCAAGGAGCGCCTGGTGCCGTTCGGGCGCCCGGCGGCGGCGGCCGTCGAAGCCTATCTTCCGGTTCGAGCCGAATGGCGGCACGGTCGCGGCGACGAGGACGAACCGCTGTTCGTCAACCAGCGCGGCGGGCGCCTCTCAGACCGCTCGGTGCGCCGGTTGCTCGACGCGGCGGTGCGCCGCACGGCCGACCTCGCCCACCTCCACCCCCACGCACTGCGCCACGCCTTCGCAACCCACCTCCTGGAGGCGGGCATGGATCTGCGGGCCATCCAGGAGCTCCTCGGTCACAGCTCGCTGGCCACGACCCAGGTCTACACCCGGGTCGACCTCGCCCACCTCATGGAAGTCCACCGGCGGAGCCACCCGCGCGCCAAGGATCCCGACTGACGGTGAAACAGATTCGGGGGGCCGTCAGTGCGAGATCGGTTCGGCGACCATGATGCGGCTGTCGCGCTGAAACCCCGTGATCACCCAGATGGTGCCCCGGTAATGGAACTCCGCCTCCCGGCCGACCGACTCACCGGCGGGGAAGACCAGCAACTCGGCCGTGGGTCCCCAATCCGCTATGACGAGGTTGGCGCGGCGGGTCCGTGGGCCGCCGATTTCGGCCTCGACCGGGGAGAGGGGGCGAGCCCCGCTGATGATTCTTCGCACCATGAGGAAAGAAACGGATCCGGACCGCAAAGGTTCCACTTCGACCGTCGTTTTATTTGGAAATGCGTGAGGCCGAAAGCAGGTCGACCTCATTTGCAGCGTCGGCGTCACGGGCTCGGGCGTTCGCCCCACTGCCGGATGAGGGCGAGCGAGCGCTCAGCGTGGGCCAGGCGGCGCGGACGGCGGCCGCGGATGCCCGCCAGATCCGGCGGGGTCGCCATCAATCCCCAGGTGATGTTCGAGGGCTGGAAGGCCGCCGGGTCGCTGTCTGCGAGGTGGCGCAGAAGACCGCCGTGGGCGGTCTCGGGGGGCGGGGGCACGGTCTCTCTGCCCTGGAGTTCGTCCGCCAGCGCCCGGCCCGCCAGGAGGCCGGTCGCGGCCGACTCGACGTAACCCTCGACGCCGGTCATCTGGCCGGCGAGCCGGATCGACGGGCGCTCGAGCAGCCGCAGTGAGCGGTCGAGAAACCGGGGCGCGTTGATGAAGGTGTTGCGGTGGATCATCCCCAGACGGACAAAGCGTGCCTCGGCAAAACCGGGAAGGGTGCGGAAGATCCGTTTCTGTTCCGGGTGCGTCAGCTTGGTCTGAAAACCGACCATGTTCCAGTGCTCGGCTGCGAGGTCGTCCTGCCGCAGCTGAACCACCGCCCACGGTCGCCGGCCGGTGGCGGGGTCTTCCAGGCCCACCGGTTTCATGGGTCCGAAGCGCAGCGTCTCGCGGCCGCGCTCGGCCATGACCTCGATCGGCAGACAGCCCTCGAAGTACGTGAGGTCGCCGGTCTCGAAGTCCTTGAATGGCACCTTGTCAGCGGCCAGGAGCTGGTCGATGAAGTCTTCGTAGGCCGGCTGATCGAGGGCCGAGTTCAGATAGTCCGCTCCGTCGCCCTTGCCGTAGCGCGACGCCGCGTAGAGTCTCTCCATGTCGAGGCTGTCGGCGGCCACGATCGGGGCGATGGCGTCAAAAAACGAGAGCGCCGACTGACCGAGGAGCTCGTCGAGAGCGCGGTGGAGGGCGGGCGAGGTCAGGGGCCCGGTGGCGAGGATCGCGGGGCCCTCCGGCAGCTCCACGACCTCACGCCGCTCGAGAGAAATTTTCGGGTGGTCAGCGATCGCTCCGGTGACGGTGCGCGAAAAGACATCGCGGTCGACGGCCAGGGCGCCGCCTGCGGGTACCGCCGCAGCCCGCGCCGAACGCAGGATCAGGGATGAGAGAATCTCCATCTCGGCCTTGAGGACGCCCACCGCGTTGGTGGGCCCGTCGCCACGGAGTGAGTTCGAGCACACCAGTTCGGCAAGGTCGCCGGTGCGGTGGACGGGGGTCGGTCGATGGGGGCGCATCTCGACCAATGTCACATCGATGCCGGCCTCGGCGAGCTGCCAGGCGGCCTCGCACCCCGCCAGCCCACCGCCGACCACCAACGCGCTTTTCTTGTCGGCGCTCACGATCCCTCCGGGAGCGTGGCGGAGGTCCGCATGTATCTGCCGTCCTCACGGCGCGCGAGGTCTCCGGAGAGCTCGAGTTCGACGAGGCGTGCGGCGACGTCGGCAACCGCCTCCCCGGCACGGGCCGCGATCTCGTCGACCGTCAGGGCCTCGCCCTCGGCGACCCAGGTCTCCGCCGGAGACCGCCCTTCGCCGGTGGCCCCGGGGGGTTCGACGCCGATCGCGTCAAACAGGTCGCGGGGGGTGAGGAGCGGCCGCGCGCCGACCCGGAGCAGGGTGTTCGGTCCGACCGAGAGCACGGAGAAGATATTGCCCGGCACGGCCAGGACCTCGCGGCCCTCTTCCATCGCCAGCCGGGCGGTGATCAGCGCACCGGATCGCGCCGCGGCCTCGACCACCACCGTCGCCCGTGACAGACCCGCGAGGATGCGGTTGCGTTCCGGAAAATGGTGCTTGCGCGGGGGCGTTCCCGGCGGGTACTCGGTGATCAGCGCACCGTCGACGGCCAGTTCCGCCGCCAGCCCGGCGTGTTCTCGTGGGTACACGGTGTCGGGGCCGGTTCCCCACACCGCCCAACTTCTGCCGCCGCCCTCGAGCGCCCCGCGGTGGGCTTCCGCGTCGACGCCGCGCGCCATCCCGGAAACCGTGATCACCCCGGCGCGCGCCAACTCCTCACCCAGGAGCCGCGCGACCTGGCGCCCGTACGGGGTCGCTTTTCGCGAGCCGACGATCGCGACCGCCGGCGCATCGGTGAGACGGCCGCAGACGAAGAGCCCGAGCGGCGGATCGACCATGGATGCCAACGATCCCGGATACTCGGCATCGCCGGGAACCAACCACCGCCATCCCGCTGCAGCCGCTCGATCCCGGGCCGTCCGCGCCTCGGTCCGCGCGAGACTCCGCCCGGCCGCGACCACGGCAGACGCCACGCCTCCGGCCGAAAGACCGGCCTCGAGTGAGCTCTCGGGTGGCGCTGCCGCCGCCGCCCGCCGCACCGCGGCCCCGCCGCCGGCGAGGAGAAGACCGAGGCGAAACAAATGTTGGTCTTCGTGATCCATCGCACTCATGGTAACCCCTTCGGTGCGGGTATACTCGGTGCATGAAATTTCGGGTTCTCGGCAGCTTTGGCGGCGACAGCCCCGAGTGCAGGATGACATCCTTCCTGATCGACGGCACGGTGGCGATTGACGCCGGGGCCATCACCCGCGCTCTGTCCATCGCGGAACAGCGGGCGCTCCACCACGTCGTCATCACCCACACCCACATGGACCACACCAGCACCTTGCCTTTTCTGATCGAGAATTCGTTCGGCGCCAGCGAAGTACCGGTGTCCATCTACTGTTCGAAGCGCGGCCTCGCCGGGGTTCGCCGGCACCTTTTCAACAACGACACCTGGCCGGACTTCACTCGGATCCCCAACCACATGTATCCCTCGGTTCGGTTTCAGGAGATCGAGATCGAGCAACCGTTTACGATCTCCGGCCTGCCGTCGGGAGATCTGGAAATCACGGCTGTTCAAGTCAACCACATCGTGCCGACCACCGGTCTCGTGATCCGTCAGGGTTCGTCGAGCATCATCTTCACATCCGACACCGGCCCCACCGAGAGAATCTGGGAGGTCGCGAACGAGACCGACGATCTGGCCGCCATCATCACCGAATGCTCGTTTCCAAACAATCTCCAGGAGGTCGCCGACGTCAGCCTCCACCTCACGCCGGCCTCCCTCGGTGTGGAGCTGGCAAAAATCCGCCGCGACGTCCCGGTCTTTCTCTACCACTTCAAGCCCCCCTACGTCGAAGAGTTGCGCAGGGAGATCGCGACGATGGAACTCGCTCACCCGGTCGTGGAACTTGTCCAGGACCGGGTCTACGAATTCTGACCCCGCGGCCTTGCCGCACGCTCTCAACCGAGACTGACGAGGTCGGACCTGAGGTCAAACGCCAGGCGCCCACGCATCCCGGGGGCGAGGGGATCGAGAGCCGGGTGAAGACCCGCAGACAACGACAGGGTTGGCCCGCGGCGTCGCATCACGAGACCGGTCAGCGGGTAGTCACCTCCCTCCAGCTTCAGGGCCCACCCATCGCGCCGGTTCTCGCAGCTGAAAACCGGTGACGACCCCCTGGCGGTGTGGGCGATGAGTCGATCACCGCAGCGTTCGGTCCGCTCGACATCGGCGCGCCCCCGCAGAAACCGCTCGGCATCCCGCCACTCTTCCCCCCGATTGAGCTCGCCCGCGCGGTTGACCGTGATCGTCGCCGGCCCGCCGGCGGGGGCGAAGACGAGGCCATCGAGCACCGTCGGGTCCACCCTCCTGGCGCGGACCACGAGTCGTTCGACGGCGGCGCGGTCGACCGGCAGCTCCACCACGGCAAACAGGTCCTCGACCGCCAGGGTCCCGCGGCGCAGGGTGTACCTTTCGCAGTCGCCGAACCACAGGAGGTCAAAGGCCTCTCCGGGGTCCGGGCCCGAGGTCGAGGTCGTCAGGAAGGGCGCTTCGACCCCCGCCGCCTCTCGCCACACCACACCGTCCCGCACGCTGTAGGCGGCGTCGACGCCTTCTCCGCCCGACCACTGGAGGGCGAGCGGCAGGGCCGGCGCCGCCAACCACCCATCGCCGTGAACCACCGGCCACTCTCCGCCGAAGGCGCGAGCGCCGGTGATCACACATCCGGTTGCGCGGGCCAGATCGAGCGCACACTCCGCCGCGCCCCGGTACCACCCGCGCCCGGCCGCCGCTTTCGGGTCTCCTCGATCGCCGCCCTCGTGCCACCGCAGCACCCGTCGAGAAACCTCACCGGCCGCCTGCCGCGCACCTGCTTGTGGAGCCGCGCCGTTCAAGCGCGGAGACGACGCGACACCCCGGCAATCCTCGTGCGGGTTTCGGGGTCGAACCAACAGTCAAGGAACGCGTTGTCCTCGGCCGGCGAGGGCTCGCTCATCGCCTGCCACACGGGAGACAGCAACAATCGCTTGGTCTCCACGAATGCTCGCCGCGGACGCCCGGCAAGACGGGCCATTTCATGGGCCGTCGCCGCCAGCAGTTCTTCCGGCGGGGCCGTGCGGTGGACCAGCCCGAGTTCGCGGGCGCGTCCGGCGGTGCACCCCTCACCGCGGAAGACAAGGTCGTCGACCGCCGGCGAACTCAGACGCGACCGCAGCATGCGCAGGCTTGCGCCGGGTACCGGGACGCCGAGATTGAGCTCTGAAAGACCGAGCCGCGGCTGACCGGCGGCCATGACCCGTACGTCGCATGCGATCGTCAACTGACACCCCGCGGCCACCGCGTGGCCTGCGATCTCGGCCGCCGTGGGCCCCGGATAGGAAAAGAGATCGAGGATGAGGGCGTTAAAATCCTGGAGAAAGGCTGCAACATCCTCCCGCGGAGCGTCCGCCAGCAGCTTGAGGTCCCACCCGGGACAGAACAGCTTCGGGTGGGCGGAGGCGAGAATGACGGCGGGGGACCCGGCCCCGGCGAGGTCACGCATTGCGGTTCGCAGCGCGTCCATCAGAGGTCGGTCGAGCGCGTTGGGTCCGTGCTTCATGGTCAGCCGGTGGACGCCCTTGTCTTCCTCGTGCCGCAACAGCGCGTCAGCCATTTCGATCCTCCCCTGTCCGGACAAAGAGCTCGTGGACCCGTCGGTCTGCGGTGAGCTCCGGGTGAAAGGTCGCTGCGAGAATTCGGCCTTGACGGATGATGACGGGGTCGTCGCGCCACCGCCCCAACACCTCGACTCCCGGCCCCACCGCGACGATTCTCGGTGCGCGAATGAAAACGGCTTCCATCAATGGCGGCGGGCCGAGCGGCGGGGTCACCTTCACCTGTTCCACCGAGGAGCAGACCTGGCGACCATAGGCGTTTCGGACGACCTTGGCGGCGAGGGCTCCGAGGCACGCCTGATCGGGTTCAACCTTTTCGGCAAGGAGGATGACGCCCGCGCAGGTTGCGAGGACCGCCATGCCGGCGGCGATGCGCTCACCGATTCGGCGCGCGAGGTCTTCCGGTTCCATCAGGCGCACCATGGCGGAACTTTCACCGCCCGGGAGAACCAGGCTGTCGACGCGATCGAGGTCGGCCGCAGTCCTGACCGCGCGACACTCGGCGCCGAGCGCGTCGAGAGCCAGGACGTGCGCGTGCCAGTCTCCCTGCAGCGCCAGAACCCCGATTCCGGGCACCCTCTACCACCCCCTGCGCGACAGCATCTCCTCGGGAGTCAGTTTGCCGGCTTCGAGACCCGACATCGCATCGCCGAGACCGCGTGAGATCTCGACCAGGCGGGCCGGGTCCTGCCAGTGGGTGACCGCTTCGACGATGGCGCGGCCGCGGCGCTCGGGATCATCGGACTTGAAGATCCCCGAACCCACAAAGACGGATTCCGCACCGAGCATCATGCAGAGGGCCGCATCGGCCGGGGTCGCGATCCCGCCGGCGGCGAAGTTCGGGACCGGAAGGCGCCCGTGCTCCGCCACCCAGCAAATGAGTTCATACGGTGCTCCGTTCTCCTTGGCCGCGGTCATGAGCTCATCCTCGGTGAGGATGCCGAGGGTTTTGATTCCACGACGGACCGCCCGCAGGTGGCGCACTCCTTCCACGATATCGCCCGAGCCGGCTTCGCCCTTGGTGCGGATCATGGCCGCGCCTTCGCCGATGCGCCGAAGGGCCTCTCCGAGGTTGCGGCAGCCGCAGACGAAAGGGACCTTGAAGGGGTGTTTCGAGATGTGGTTTTCTTCGTCGGCCGGGGTGAGGACCTCGCTCTCGTCGATGAAGTCGACCTCCAGCGCCTCGAGAATTCTGGCCTCGGCGATATGGCCGATCCGTACCTTGGCCATCACCGGGATCGAGACCGTTCGCTGGATCTCCTGGATCATGTCGATCGAGGACATTCGCGCCACGCCGCCCTGCACGCGAATGTCCGCCGGAACCCTCTCCAGCGCCATGACCGCCGCCGCGCCCGAATCTTCCGCGATCTTCGCCTGCTCCGCCGTGGTGACGTCCATGATGACGCCGCCCTTGAGCATCTCCGCCAGCCCCACCTTGACGCGGAACTGCTCATTTGAAAACTGCATGATCTTCCTCCCACCGCTCGGGCTCATTGTACAACCTGTCGCCGGCCCCGTTTGCTTCCATTCACGGCTGCACCTCCGCGCGGAACCGGGCCATCGAAAGTCCGTTGATGACGACGTGGGCGGCGGCGGCCGCGGGATACCCCCAGCGCCCGAACACCCACCCGATCGCCAGACCGAGCAGCAGGGCCACCAGCGGCCACATCCACAGCCGGCGGTCGGGCACGAGATGGAGCACGGCAAAGAGCGCCGCCGCCGGTACGAGACCGATGAGCGGTTGGAGAAGGGCGCGGATCAACGCCTCCTCCGCGAGACCGGAGAATACCGCCACGGCCAGCGCGTCGCCGGCCGACCAACCCGCCACCATCCGTCGCTGCCAGGACTCGAGATCGCGCAGCGGTCCGACCCCGCGCACGAGCCACATGAGGCCGAAACAGATCAGTCCCGCCGCGGCGCCAACCAGGATCGACCCGGGCAGGCCGGAGCGGGACGAAAATGCCGTTGCAATGCCATCGTCTCGAAACCACACACCGACCAGCGCGATCAGGGCGATCGCGCCCTCCTGGTGGATCACGAGCGTGGCCGGAATCACCCGCGGCGTCATGTCGTCCGGTCCGGTCATCGGCGGCGGTACGGCGAGATCGGGTCAGCCCCCGTCGCTGGAAGGCTCGACCGGGTCATCCGGTTCGTCTCCGTCGTCGCTGTCACCGGCGGTCGCGACCTCGACGCGGTCATCCTCTTCCGTCTCGTCGATCTCGCTCTCGTCGATCGCCTCGGTGCGTGCCACCGACACCACCCGGTCGTCTTCGTCGAGGCGGATCACCCGCACCCCGAGGGTGGCCCGCCCGATGCGGCGGATCTCCCCGGCGTTCATGCGAATCATCATGCCCTGTTCGGTGACCACCAGGATTTCGTCCTCTTCGGTGATGTGGCGGATGGCCGCTACCGCGCCGTTCTTCTCGTTGAGCTTGATCAGGGTGATGCCGTAACCGCCGCGGTTCTGGATGCGGAACTCGGAGATCGCGGTCCGCTTGCCGAAGCCCCGGTCCGTGACCACCAGGATGTCGTTGTCGTCTTCGGGAGCGAAGATCGCGACCTCTTCGACGGTGTCGCCGTCGCGGAGATTGATGCCGCGAACGCCGGCGGACACCCGGCCCATCGGTCGCACGTTGGTTTCCTCGAAACGGATCGCCTTGCCCTGGCTGGTTCCCATGAAGACGAGGCTGTTGCCGTCCGTCAGCCGAACCGACAGCAGATTGTCATCCTCGTTGATCACCACCGCCCGCAGCCCGTTGGCGCGGATGTTGGAGTACGCCGCCAGCGGGGTCCGCTTCACCCGGCCCTTGCGGGTCGCAAAAAAGAGGTAGGAGTCTTCGTGTTCTTCGAAGTCACGCACCGCAAGCAGGGTTCTGATCTGTTCGTCCGGCGCCAGCTGCAGGAGGTTGACGAGCGCCCGGCCGCGGGCCGCCGGGCCGACGTCCGGCAGTTCGTGGACCTTGCGGGCAAAGACCCGGCCGGTCGAAGTGAAGAACAGCATGGTGGCGTGGGTCGAGGCGACAAAGAGCTGCCAGACCTCGTCCTCGTTCTTGGTCGCCATGCCCCGGCGGCCACGACCGCCGCGCCGCTGCGAACGGTAGGTCGAAGCGGCGGAGCGCTTGACGTAACCCTCGCGGGAGACCGTGATCACCATCTCCTCTTCCGCGATGAGGTCTTCGATGTTGATTTCGCTGGGGTCGTCGATGAGTTCGGTGCGCCGTGCGTCGCCAAAGCGCTCTTTGATCACGGCGAGCTCTTCGACGATGATTTCGGACACCATTTCTTCGGAGGCGAGGACCTTTTCAAGGTGCGCGATGAGCTCTTTGACCTCGGTGTACTCGGCCACGATCTTGTCGCGCTCGAGACCGGTGAGGCGCTGCAACCGCATATCGAGAATGGCCTGCGCCTGGATCTGTGACAGACCGAAGTCCTTCATGAGACCGTCGCGGGCGGTGGTCGGATCGGCCGCGCCGCGGATCAGCTTGATGACCGCATCGAGATTGTCGAGTGCGATGACCAGACCCTCGAGGATGTGGGCGCGTTCGCGGGCGCGGGCGAGGTCGTACTCGGTCCTCCGCACCACCACCTCGCGCCGGTGATCGAGGAAGTGCTGGAGGAGTTCCTTGAGGTTGAAGACCTTCGGCTGATTGTTGATCACGCCGAGCAGGATGATGCCGAAGGTGGTGCGGAGATGGGTCAGCTTGAAGAGGTTGTTCTGAACCACCTCGGGCACGGCGTCGCGCTTGAGCTCGATGACGACGCGGATGCCCTCGCGGTCGGACTCGTCCCGCAGGTCCGCGATGCCCTCGAGCCGCTTGCTCTGCACGAGGTTGGCGATCTGCTCGACCAGCCGCGCCTTGTTGACCTGGTACGGGAGCTCGTTGACGATGATCCTCGCCCGTTTGCCCTTCTCTGCCTCTTCGATGACCGTCCGCGCCTGGAGGCGGATGATCCCGCGACCGGTGGTGTAGGCGTCGTAGATGCCCTTCCGCCCGAGAATGAAACCGGCGGTCGGAAAATCGGGGCCGGGGATGAAGTCCATGAGGTCGGTGACCGCCAGTTCGGGGTCGCTGATCAGCGCGATGGCGGCGTCCACGACCTCGCCGAGGTTGTGGGGCGGGATGTTAGTGGCCATCCCCACGGCGATGCCCGAGGAACCGTTGACGAGGAGGTTGGGGTAGCGCGCCGGGAGAACCGTGGGCTCGGACATCGATCCGTCGTAGTTGGGCGCCCAATCGACGGTTTCCTTGGTGATGTCGTCGCCGAGCAGCTCTTCGGACAACCGGGTCAGCCGGACCTCGGTGTACCGCATCGCCGCCGCCGAATCCCCGTCCACCGATCCGAAATTGCCCTGGCCGTCGACGAGCGTGTAGCGCATCGAGAAATCCTGCGCCAGGCGGACCGCCGTGTCGTAGATCGCCTGGTCGCCGTGAGGGTGGTACTTGCCCATCACGTCGCCGACGATGCGGGCCGACTTCTTGTGCGCGCGCGCGGCGGTGTTGCCACTCTCCCACATCCCGTACAAGATGCGCCGGTGGACGGGTTTGAGCCCGTCGCGGACGTCGGGCAGGGCGCGCCCGATGATGACGGACATCGCATAGTCGAGGTAGGAGTTCTTGAGTTCCTCTTCGATCGTGATCGGCACGCGGTCCGCGCGCAGAGGGGTGTCGTTTTCGCTCATTTAGATATCCAGGTTTCGGGCTTCGAGGGCATAGGTCTCGATGAACTGGCGGCGCGGTTCCACCGCATCGCCCATCAAGATGGTGAACAACTCGTCCGCGTGCGCCGCGTCTTCGACGTTGACCTGCAGGAGGCGGCGCCCCTCGGGATTCATGGTGGTTTCCCAGAGCTGGCGCGGGTTCATCTCGCCGAGGCCCTTGTAACGGGAGATGTTGAGGCCCTTTTTGGCGATTTCGTAGACCCGGCCCAGAAGCTCGCGCAGGCTGGCCAGGGTCTCTCGCTCTCCGTTGCGCTCGAGGTGGAACGGACCGACCCGGATGGCTTCGACCTGGGCGAGTTGTTGCCGGGCGCGACGGAAGTGTCCGCTCGAGCCCAGGAGCTGTCCGAGACGAACGTCCCGGCCGCGGCCGTTGACACCCACGCGGCACACGACTTCCCGAACGCCGTGCTCCTCGTCAAACTCGACGCGGGTGTCGTCGTACCCGAGCTCGCGCAGTTCACCGGCGAGCGCCTCCGCGAACTCGGGCCCGCCGGGGGTCTCCTGCCACGCCGCCTCGGTGTCGAGGGCCGCCAGCACCAGGTCCTGCGGCCATCCGCGGTTGTCGAGTTGGTCGAGGCTCTGGCTCCAGTCCTGCGCAGCGAGAAGGGCGCGGCGAAGCTCGCGGCCTTCGAGTTTTTGACCGGTCGCGCCGATCACGAGACGGTACTCGTCCTCGACCCGGTCGAGCAGGAAGTTCGAGAGATCGGCATCGTCGCGCAGATAGGTTTCCTTCTTTTTTCGACTCACCTTGTAGAGGGGGGGCTGTGCAATATACAGGTTGCCGCGTTCGACCAGCTCCCGCATCTGGCGATAGAAGAAGGTCAGCAAGAGGGTGCGGATGTGGGACCCGTCGACGTCGGCGTCGGTCATGATGATGATCTTGTGATAGCGGACCTTGAGGGGGTCGAACTCTTCCTTGCCGATGCCGGTGCCGAGGCACTGGATGAGCGCCCGGATCTCCTCGGAAGCCAACATGCGATCAAACCGCGCCTTCTCCACGTTGAGGATCTTTCCGCGCAGCGGGAGGATGGCCTGGAATTTCCGGTCCCGGCCCTGTTTCGCCGACCCGCCGGCGGAGTCACCCTCGACGATGAAGATCTCGGAGAGTTCCGGGTCGCGCTCCGAACAGTCGGCGAGCTTGCCGGGGAGGGCGGACGATTCGAGGGCGCTCTTGCGCCGCGTCAACTCGCGCGCCTTGCGCGCCGCGTCGCGGGCGCGTGCCGCATCCAGACACTTCGAGACGATCGCCCGCGCCTCGGCTGGGTGCTCCTCGAAATAGGTCGAAAGGCGGTCGTTGATCACCGACTCCACCCACCCCTTGATATCGGATGAGACCAGCTTGTCCTTGGTCTGGCTGGAGAACCGGGGCTCGTGAATCCGAACCGCGATGATCGCCGTCAGGCCCTCACGGACGTCCTCTCCCGAGAAGTTTTCCTTCATGTTCTTGAGGAGGTTCTGCGATTGCGCGTAGGCGTTGATGGTGCGCGTCAAGGCGGCCCGAAAGCCCGAGAGGTGGGTGCCGCCGTCGCGGTTGAAGACAGTGTTGGTGAAGGCGAGGACGTTTTCGTTGTAGCCGTCGTGCCATTGCAGGGCGACCTCGACTTCTTCGCCCTCGTCGTTGGCGTCGATCAGGTAGACCGGCTCCTCGTGCAGCGCCGCCTTCGAGCGGTTGAGGTAGATCGCGAACTCCTTGAGACCGCCGTCAAACCGGAAGTGCTCCTCGCGATCGCTCGATTCGTCGGCAAACCGCACATCGATCCCGGAATTGAGGAAGGCCAGCTCCCGCAGGTGGCGGACGAGCAGGTCGGGGTGATACTCGAGCACCGAGAAGATCTCGGGGTCCGGTTTGAAGGTGACGATGGTGCCGGTGCGGCGGGTCGTGCCGACCGCCTTGAGCGGCTCCTGCGGCACGCCGCGGTGGTACATCTGCTCCCACACCTTGCCGTCGCGATGGATCTCGAGACGCAGCCACTCGGAAAGAAAGTTGACGACACTCACCCCGACGCCGTGGAGGCCGCCGGAGACCTTGTAGGAATTGCTGTCGAATTTCCCGCCCGCGTGGAGCTCGGTCATGATGACCTCGGCCGCCGAGCGGCCGCTCTCCTTGTGGGTGTCGACCGGAATGCCGCGGCCGTCGTCGGTGACCGTCACCGTCTGGTCGGCGTGGACGGTGACGCTGATCTCCTTGCAGTGGCCCGCCTGGGCCTCGTCGATCGCGTTGTCCACGACCTCCCACACCATGTGGTTGAGGCCGCCGATATCATCGACGTCGCCGATGTACATGCCCGGGCGCTTGCGGACCGCGTCACGACCCTTGAGGACCTTGATGCTTTCCGCGTTGTAGGTGTCACTCATCGATCTCGGCCTCCTGACGCACACAGGCTCCGTTTTCGAGCCACAGGCGATGGGCCCGCCAGCCCCTCGCGGCGGCCGTCCTGTCGCTCGTGCTGGAGAGAAATAGTTGTCGTTTGTCCCCGAGGTGTTTGACCAGACGGATCAGCGCTTCCTGATCAAGCTCGGAGTCCACATCATCCACGATCACCGGAAACCGATCCTGCCGCTCCTTTTCAATTTCGGCGAGGGTCGCCAGTCTGAGAGCCGCGGCTACGACCTTGGCTTGACCCGTGCTGAGAACGTAGCGGACGCCCCGCCCTTCGGTCCGAAGACTCAAGTCATGGCGGTGCGGACCGTCCCCGGTGAACCCCGCCTGGCGGTCCCGCGTCCGCGTCTCATTATACCGCCGTTGGTAGGTTTCTTCCACCTTTTTCGGGGGGTCTTGAGCGTCGCACCAGGGGTCGCCACGATACTCCACCGCGACCGCCGGCGACGACCCGCCGGCGAGGGCCCCATACACCGTCAGGAAGTTCTCTGCGAGGACAAGGGTCGCCGCCGCGCGCGCGGTGACGAGACGTGCCGCCGCGGCCGCCAACTGCACCTCCCAGGCCGCCAGTTCGCCGTCCGCGGCCCCGGCACCGAGCGCTGCATTGCGCTGCCGCAGACACCGCCGGTAGGTCCGCAGGTCATCGATATGGGCCGGCCGCAGGAGAAAGACAAACCGATCGAGCAGCGCCCGCCGTTCGTCAGGGCCGCCATGGACCAGCTCACGATCCGGCCCGGTCACCGCAAACACCGGAAAAAGCTGGAGATACCGACCGACATCAAGTTCCATGCCGTCGAGCCTGAGGGTCCGTTTCGGGGGCGGTCCGGTCTCGAAAACCAGTTGCAACCTCCGCTCTCGGCCCTCACTGCGAACCATACCGGTGATGCGAAAGGAGCTTTCGCCGTGGCGAACGACCCGGCGCAGACTCGGTTCACGAAATGATCGCAGGTTGCCGAGAACCACGGCCGCCTCGAGAAGGCTGGTCTTCCCGGCGCCGTTGGGCCCGAGGACCAGATTGGTGGATCTGCCGAGCGCCAGATCGTTGATCGAGAGGTTGCGAAACCCCGCCACGGAGATCTCGATCAACTCCATAAACCCGCCGGCACCGTCTTCTTCGCGATGAGGACCCGAAACGACAGGTGTGCCGACCGCGGCCGGCCCCGCCGAATGAGGGCCCGCCTCACAGCCGCATTGGCATCAGGACGTAGATGTACTCTTCGAGCCGCGTATCGTCGTCCACCGGCACCACCACACACTGGGTGTTGCTGTCGCGAAGTTGGAGCTCCACGGTGTCGCACTCCAGGACCTGCAGCACGTCTATCAGGTAGGCGGCGTTGAGCGCGATCTCGAGGCCGTCGCCCTGGTAGGTGACGTTGAGCGTCTCCTCGGCGCTGCCGCGTTCGTAGCCGATCGAAGCCAGGGTCAGCTCGCCGCTCCCGTCAAAGCGGAACCGCACGCCACGGGCCTTTTCGTGGGCCATCAGACTGACCCGTCGCAGCGAGGCCAACAACTCTTTGCGATCGACCCGGGCGCGGCTCGGGTTGTCGCGAACGATCACTCTCTCGTACTGCGGAAACCTGAGTTCGACGATGCGCGACACCAGCGTTCTCTCGCCCATCAAAAAGCCGAGGTGATTGTCGCCGGCCGTCATCCGCACCTGGTCGTCGGCGAAACGGGAAAACTCGGCCAGGAGCTTGCGGGGAAAGAGCTGCTGTTCAAAGGGCAGGGAGCCGGTCGGCGCCTTGGCTCGGACCATCGCCAGACGGTGGCCGTCGGTGGCCGCGATTTCGATCTCACCGGGGATCAACTTGACCAGCGCTCCGTTGAGCTGGAACTTGGGATCGTCCTTGGTGATGGCGAAGGCGACGCGGTCGAGCATGAGCTGAAAAAGGTCGAGAGGCAGAGCATAGTCGCCGGATTCGGGGACCTCGGGCACGGTTGGATACTCCGACGGATCTGCGACCGCAACCCGGGAGTGAAAACGGCCGCACGAAATCTCGACCGATTCGCCGTCCTGGCGCAGTGAAAACTCCTCTTCGGGCAGGCTGCGCACGAGGTTCTGAAAGACCTTGCTCTCGATGGTCACCCGGCCGCCGCCGTGAACGACTGCGGCGCACTCGGTGACGATGGTCATGTCGAGATCGGTGGCCACCATCCGCAGGCGGTTTTCCTCGGCCTCGGCGAGGATGCTCGAGAGGATCGGTATCGTCGTCCGGTGCTCCACCACACCCTGGAGAATCGACAGCTCCTGGAGGACCAAGTTGCGCTGCAGCTTGAGTTCCATCAATCATCCCTTTCTACGACGACGCTCTGTTTCCAGCCCGGAATATAACATGAATAGTCACCGTCGTCGAGGCTGTTCAATCTGTGGAAGTTCTCTTTAAACCAATGAAAAAGAGTGAGTTGTGAGACCTGTTGAGGTGTGGATTCGGGGCCGTCGCAATTGTGGAAACATGTGGAAAAAGCGGCCTTTCCACAGCTCTTCACATGCCGGATGCGATTCTTCCACAGGCGGCTGCGGAAAATCACACGAAATGTTCGCGAAAGGACGTCAAGGTGGCGTCAAAATCAGGGTTCGACTGACGCATCTTCTGAACGTTGTCGACCGCGTACATGACGGTCGAGTGGTGTTTCGAAAAGATCTTTCCGATTTCCGGAAAGCTCAGTTCGAGGAGGTGGCGGATCAGGTACATGGCGACTTGTCGTGGAAGGGCGATCGAACGGCGGTTCGACCGGCCCTTGAGGTCGGCGACCCGAATGCCGTAGTGCTGGGCCACGAAGCGAATGATGTCTGACGGCGAGGTGGCGCGCTCGTCCGGCAGGAGTTCGTACATCGCCATGCGAACGACATCGATGGAGATCTTGGCGTTTTTGAGTTGCGCGTAGGCGATGGTGCGGTTGAGACACCCCTCGAGTTCTCGGACGTTGTTCTGGATGCGCCGGGAAATGAAGAGGACGACGTCTTCGGGAAGCTCCCGCCCGACTGCCCGGGCCTTCTCGCGCAGAATGGCGCACCGGGTCTCGAGGTCGGGGGGCTGGATATCTGCAATCAGTCCCTGCAGGAAGCGCGACCGCAGTCGTTCCTCCAGTCCGGGAATATCTGCGGGCCTGGCGTCGGATGTGAAGACCACCTGGCGCCCGGTTGACTGCAGGGTGTTGAAGGTGTGGAAGAACTCCTCCTGGGTGCGTTCCTTGCCGGCGATGAACTGGATGTCGTCGAGCAGCAGCATGTCGACGCCGCGAAAGGTCTGGCGGAAGGCGTCCATCTGTTTGCGGCGGATGCAGTTGATGAGCTCGTTGACGAATTGTTCGGTGGTCATGTAGACCACTTTGAGCCGCGGCGACGAGGTGTTGAGACGGTTGGCGATGGCGTGGAGGAGGTGGGTCTTGCCGAGACCGGAACCGCCGTAGATGTAGAGGGGGTTGTAGGCCGCCCCTGGCCGTTCGGCGACCGCCTCGGCGGCCGCGGCGGCAAACTGGTTCGACGAACCGACGACGAAACGGTCGAATGAAAACGTGGGGTTGAAAGGGTGGCTGCCGAGACCGGCGGCCGGGGGGACGGGAGACCCGTCGGGAGCGCCGCCGGCTTCGGCGAGGGTGACCCGGAAATCGGGCCCGAAGTGACTGCGGGCGACCGTCTCGATATCTCGCAGGAGGTGATCGCGGACCCAGTCGCCGACAATCAAATTGTCGGTTGTCAAGGTGACCGTGTTGTCGGCAGTGTCGCGAACCGCCAGCGGAGCGATCCAGGTTGTGAATTCGTCGTCACCCATCATTTGCCGGAGGTGTGGGAGGAGCTGCTGCCAGTGGTCCATTCGAGTAGGCTAGCATAGTGCGCACCGCCGATTGCTTGACACCTCGGGGTGCCTACGATATCGTGGCGCGCCCGTTATTCCGGGGAGAGAGTAATCATGAAAAGAACCTTTCAGCCCAACAATCGCAAGCGCAAAAAGACCCACGGCTTTCGGGTTCGTATGCGCACCAAGAGCGGCCGCAAGGTCCTGAGTGACCGCCGCCGCAAGGGTCGCAAGCGGATTGCCGTCTGAACGGCGCCTGATTTTTCCAGCAACGGTTCGGCTCAAGAAACGGGCCGATTTTCAACGGTTGTACTCGCGCGGCCGACAGATCAAGGGCCGGTTCGTGGTTCTGTTCGTGATGCGAGCGGAGAACGACCACGGCCGCTATGGTGTGACGGCCTCGCGAAAGGTCGGGGGCGCGGTGACCCGGGCGCGCTGTAAACGGAGGCTGCGGGAGTTGTACCGTCTCCATCGGCATCGCGGCGATGTTGAACGACTCGACATCGTGGCCAACGCCCGGTACGGGTGCGCGGCGGCGCCCTGGGCAGAACTCGAAGAAGATTTTCTGCGCTGTTTGAGGCGGAGCGACCGGAGCGGGGCCGCGGCCGGGCCCGGCGACGGGCAAAGCCCCTGACAGCCGAGGAAGAAGAGGCATATGGAGAAGAGGTTACTGCTGGCGTTCGTTCTGTCAGCGGCGATCCTGTTTGCGTGGTCGGTCATTTTTCCACCGCCACAGAGGACCCAGCCCGCACCGGTGCCGGCCGCGGCCTACGACACCGCGGCTCCGCAACCGGCGGCCGAGGAGGCCGCCGTTGAAATTCAAGACCAGGACACCGCGGCCCCGGCCCCCGAAACGACCGACGAAGTGTTCAGCGCCGCCGTCGAAGCAGAGGTCACGCTGGCCAACGACGATGTCACCGTGGTCTTGACCAACCGCGGCGCGGCGGTCTCATCCTATCGCCTGGCCTCCTACGACAACGACGACGGGAACCCGGTCAACCTGGTCCAGAACGTGCCCCTGCCGGAGCGGTCGCTGCCGTTGCAGTTGGTGACCGCGGCCGGGCCGGACAATGAGCTGTATCAGGTCGAGGAGAACGGAAACGGCGTGGTCTTTCGTTGGGCCGACGGTCGGGGCAACTCGGTTGTCAAACGGCTGGCGCTGGCCGCAGACGGATTCGGTATCGACGTGGAGATCGACACCGCCGGGACCCGCGCATCCGACGTGATCAGTGTGGGCACCGGGATGCGGAATCTCAGCTCCGAGGAAAGCGACAGCCGTTTGGCGCTGTGGGGCGAAGGCATCGTCATGGCCGACGGCGAGGTCGAACGATTCAAGCGCCGGAAGATCAAAGACACTCGCGCCCTGACCGCGGGGGGCTTCGCCTACGTGGGATTCGAAGACGCCTACTTCTTGTCGATTCTGCGTCCAGAGACCGCGCTTTCCCAAGTCAGCATCCGGGCGATCGAGTTCGGCGGGGACGACGAGAAACCCGACCATGTGTTGGAGATCACGGTGGCCCCCGCCCGCGGGGTCCTGCGTGGGGAACTGCTGGGGGCACCCAAGGACTACGATCTTCTGCAGTCGATCGGCGGTGGGCTCGAGGAGACTCTGGACTTCGGCATCTTCGCGCCGATCTCGGTCTTCTTTCTCAAGGCGCTGCGGTGGATCTACGGTCACGTCGGCAACTACGGCGTGGCGATCATCCTCCTCACCCTGGGAATCCGGATCCTGCTCTTTCCGCTGATGCACACTTCGACGGTGTCGATGCGCAAGATGGCCAAGGTGCAACCAAAGGTCAAGGAGATCCAGGCCAAATTCAAAAAGAAGAAGACCGATCCCCAGGCGCGCGCCAAGATGAACCAGGAGATGATGGCGCTTTATAAACAGGAGGGCGTCAACCCGATGGCGGGCTGTCTGCCGTTGCTGGTGCAGCTGCCCCTGTTGTGGGCCCTGTACCAGCTGTTTCTCAAGGCCATCGAGCTGCGCCACGAGCCCTTCATGTTGTGGATCACCGATCTCTCGGCCAAGGACCCCCTTTACGTCACGCCGATACTGATGACCGCGACGATGTGGCTCCAGCAGCGGTTGGCCCCGCAGGCCGGCGACCCCCAGCAACAAAAACTGATGCGCATGATGCCGCTGATCTTCGGCATCATGTTCCTCCAGTTCCCGGCGGGGCTGGTGCTGTACTGGCTGGCCAACAACGTGATCACGATTATCCAGCAGGAGATCACCCTGCACATCGTAGGCGAGCGGAAGATCGGCGGCCGCAAACGCTCACCAGGGAAGGACCTGAAGAAATGATGGGGCGGAAGAGCTTTTGCGGCGCGACCCTTGACGAGGCGCTGAGTTTGGCGTGCACCGAGCTGGCGGCGCGGATGGAGGAGATTCAATACGACGTTCTGGAGACCGCGTCGGGCGAACCGGTGGCGATCGAGGCGGCGATCGACCCGGTGGCCGTGCTCGGCCTCTTCATGTCGGAAACCAGCCGCGCCGGCGGGCTCGATATCACGGCCCGGCTGGAGGTCTCGGACGAGGCCCTCGAGGGCGAACTGGTCGGCGCCGACGTCGGGCTGCTGACGGCTTCCGGCGGCCGCGGTCTCGATGCTTTCCAGTACCTGTGCAACCGCGTCCTCAACAAGCGCCTGGCCAACCATCTCCCGGTCCATCTCGACTCTGAAGGCTTCAAGACCCGCCGCGCCCACAAGCTCCAGGACCAGGCGGAGGCGGCTGCCGATGAGGCGCTGCGGAGCGGCAACCCGGTGACGCTGGGCCCCCTGACGCCGGCTGCGCGGCGCGAGATCCACCTTGCGCTTGCCGACGACCCGGGCGTCGAGACCGAATCAGATGGCGATGGGTTCCTCAAGAGAATTGTCATCCGCCCTCGCCGGCGGCGCTGACACCATCGTCGCACGCGCCACGGCAGCCGGTCGCGGCGCGTTGGCGGTGGTCCGCGTCAGCGGGCCGGGGACGGCGAATGTCGTCGCTGCGGTCTGCCCCGGGGTTGCCGGGGCTCGCGGCTGGACGGCGTCGCTGACGCCGCTGCACGATGCAGAAGGCCAGGTGCTCGACCGCGGCGTGGTCGTGCTCTTCCCTTCCCCGCGGTCATTTACCGGCGAAGACATGATGGAGGCGACGGTTCACGGGTCCCCGTATCTCGTTGGGCGCCTCATCGAAGCCTGCGTCGCCGCCGGTGCGCGGGAGGCCGAACCGGGAGAGTTCACCCGCCGGGCGGTGGCCAACGGCAAGCTCGACCTGGTTCAGGCCGAGGCCGTGCGCGACCTGGTGGAGGCTGAAACGGCCTGGCAGCTCCGCAACGCCCGGGAACAGCTGGGTGGCGCCCTGTCGCAGAGATTTCGCGACCTGCGCGGCGACCTGATCGGGTTGGCGGCGATGGTCGATGCCGCGCTCGAGTTCGAGGCGCAGGCCGTGGTGGTTGCGGAAGCGGAGGTCCGGGAGCGGGCGCAGAGCTGTCTGCGGTTCCTGTCCGACCTCGAGGGTACCGCCACCGCCGGGGCGCGGATTCGCGACGGTCTCGAGGTCGTGATCCTCGGCCCGCCAAATGCTGGCAAGTCTACTGTTTTCAATTACTTGTGTGGCACAGAAAAAGCCATCGTGTCGCCCGAACCGGGCACCACCCGGGATGTGGTCGAGGCCGAGCTCGACGTCGGCGGCGTGCGGGTGGTGGTTCGGGACACGGCGGGCCTGAGAGAGTCGGGAGATGCGGTTGAAGCGGAGGGGAGGCGACGGGCGCTGGAAGCCGCAGCGGCAGCCGATCTGGTGATCGTTCTGTGGCCCGCCGACGGGCCGCCCCCGACTGCGGTCCCGGCCGGCGTTCCGGCGCTTCAGCTGCGGTCAAAGGCCGATCTCGGGTGTGAGCCCGCGGCCGGGTGGCTCGCGGTCTCGTGCCACACCGGGCTGGGACTCGAGGACTTCCGCCGGCGGTTGACCGCACAGGTCCTCGGCGACGTTCCCGACCTCGGTGGTGCGGTGGCGGTGGCCTCGCGGCATCGGGCATCGCTCGAAAGGGCGCGGGTGGCCATCGAGAGCGCCGACTGGTCGTCTCCCGAGCTGGCGGCAGAGGATGTCCGGTGGGCGCTGCGGGCGCTGGAACAGCTCTTCGGCGAGGTCGATGACGAGGCCGTCCTCGATGAGGTCTTTGCCGCCTTCTGCGTCGGGAAATGACGATGGGCGGGTACGACGTGGTGGTTGTGGGGGCCGGGCACGCCGGCTGCGAAGCGGCCGCTGCGGCCGCCAGGATGGGGGCGTCGGTGGCGGTGGTGACGCTCGATCGCTCGACGGTCGCCCAGATGCCGTGCAACCCGGCCATCGGCGGCATCGGCAAGGGACACCTGGTGGCCGAGCTCGATGCCCTCGGCGGGCTCCAGGGGTGGGCGGCTGACCGTGCGGGCATCCAGTTCAAGACCCTCAACCGTTCGCGGGGACCGGCGGTGTGGGGCCCCCGCGCGCAGTGCGACAAAACGGCCTATTCGCGCCACGTGCGGCGCGTGGTCGAGGGCATCCGGGGCGTCACCATGGTCGAAGCGGAGGTCGAGGGTGTCCTGGTGGCTGGCCGGCGGGTGAGCGGGGTACGCCTGACCGGCGGGGGCGAACTGCGGGCCCGGGCCGTCATCCTGACCACCGGCACCTTTCTCGGTGGAGTGCTGCACACGGGAGAAGATCGGCGCCCGGGCGGCCGTCTCGGGGAGAGACCGAGCACGGGACTCGGACAGGACCTGGCAGCCCTCGGTCTGGAGTTGCGCCGCTTCAAGACCGGGACCCCGCCGCGGCTGGCGAGGGCCTCTCTCGATCTGGACCGGCTCGAGGTGCAGGCGGGAGACGATGACCCGACGCCGTTTTCGTGGCGCACGCGAGCGGTGCGGAACCGCTGTGTGTGCTGGGTGACCCGGACCACCCCCGCCGCCCAGGAGATCATCCGCAGCAATCTCGATCGCTCTCCGCTGTTCGCAGGAGCCATCGAGGGCGTGGGCCCCAGATACTGTCCTTCGATCGAAGACAAGGTCGTGCGCTTTCCTCATCACGAGACCCACACCGTGTTCCTGGAGCCTGAAGAGCTGGACGGGGAAAGCATCTACGTCAACGGCCTCTCCACCAGCCTGCCCGCGGACGTTCAGGAACGGGTCGTTCGATCCGTCCCGGGTCTCGAGCGGGCGGTACTCTTGCGGTACGGGTATGCGGTGGAGTACGACGTGGTGGCGCCCCGGCAGGTTGCCGCAAACCTCGAGTGCAAAGAGGCCCCCGGGGTCTTTCTCGCGGGCCAGCTGCTCGGCACCTCGGGTTACGAGGAGGCGGCGGCGCTGGGTTTGATGGCCGGCGTCAACGCCGTTCTCGGGCTGCGTGGCGAGGAGGCGTTCGTGCCGCGACGCGAGGACGCCTATATCGGGGTTCTGGTGGATGACCTCTGGGGGCGGGAGCACCGCGAGCCGTACCGCATGTTCACCTCGCGGGCGGAACACCGGTTGCTCCTGGGGGTGGACTCGGCGCGCGAGCGATTGATGGAACGGGGTTGCCGTCTGGGGCTGGTCCCGGAGCGGGTGTTTCACGTGGAACGCGAACGGTGGGACCGCCGCCGCCGGGCGGGCGCGGCCTTGACCGAAGCGCGGCTCAACCCCGACCTCGAAACCCGCAGCGCGGTCCGCGAAGTCGCCGGGGTGGATATCACGAGCCCCACCACCTGGGCCCAGATTCTCAAGCGCCAGGACGTCGCCGTCGACCGGGTGGCGGAACAGTTGCCCCAGTTCGAGGGGTTGACGCCGGCCGAGCGACGAGTGGTGATCGGGCTCTTGCGGTACGACGGATATCTGGCGCGACAGGAGCGAGAGCGGGACCGGGTGCGGCGGCTCGGACATATTCCGATTCCGCCCCGGTTCGATCCGCACACGGTGCCCGGGCTGTCGCGCGAGGTGGCGGAGTCATTGGCCCGGGAGCGACCGCGCACTCTGGCCGATGCCGAGCGGCTGCCGGGCATGACGCCGGCTGCGGTGGCCATCGTCGCGGGGTGGCTGGCGACGGCCGGAAGGCACCGATGAGCGCCACGGCCGCCTTTTCCGACCTTCTGGCGCCGCATGCGACCGGCGACACCCTCGCCCGGCTGGTTCTCTATGCCGAGCTTCTGGAGCGATGGTCCGCCCGCCACAACCTGGTGCGCTTTGCGACCCGAAAAGAGCTGGTTGGCCGCCACATAGTCGATGCTCTCGCCGCGGCGCCGCTCCTCGCGGGCGCCGGCGCCCTTCTCGATATCGGAAGCGGCGCGGGGCTTCCCGGAGTCCCGTTGCTGGCGGCCTGCCCGGGTTGGCACGGAACCCTGCTGGAGCCGCGCCAGAAACGGTGGGCCTTCTTGAAGCTCGTGATCCGCGAGGTCGGTCTCGACGCCGAGGCGGAATGCGACCGCTATGAAGCGCTTGAGCCGGAGCGGCGCTGGGACCGCATGACCGCCCGTGCCGTCGGCGGCGACCGAACGCTCCTGAAATGGGCCCGCAACCACCTGCAACCAGGGGGGGAGGTGCTGCTGTGGACCACGGAGGAGGGCGAAAAGAGACTCGCGCCCTGCCCGGGTTGGCGTGTGTTAAGCTCGGCAATGCCCGGCCTCGATCGCGGCCGGCTCTGTCGGCTGCAACCATGTTTCACGTGAAACCTTCCGCGACGCGGACCCGGGACCGCGCCCCGCTGCGGGGCCCGGCGCGGGCGCCGTTGCGGAGAAACTCCGTCCGGAGGCCCCTTTGGTGAGATATGCAGGCTAAGTCCCGGATCATCGCAGTGGCGAATCAGAAGGGCGGGGTCGGCAAGACCACCACCGCCATCAGCCTCGGGGCGACCCTGGCCGCGTATGAGCACCCGACCCTGGTGGTGGATCTCGACCCGCAGTCCAACTGCAGCTCAGGACTGGGTTGGCGGGGCGAGACCGGGGCGCTGACCTCCTATGATCTTCTGCTCGGCGGCAAGACCGTCCGCGAGGTCGCTCACCGCACCGAGTTTCCCCACCTCACCTTGATTCCGGCAACCCCCGATCTGGCCGGCGCCGAGGTCGAGTTGGTGGGAATGGTGGGGCGCGAGTTTCGCCTTCGGGACGCCCTGGCGGCCGAGAACATCGCGGGTTACGAGTTTGTCTTCGTCGACTGCCCGCCGTCGCTCGGGTTGCTGACGCTCAATGCTCTCGCTGCCGCTACCGGTCTCCTGGTGCCGATCCAGGCCGAGTATTTTGCCATGGAAGGCGTGTCCAACCTCATGACCACGATCGACGAGGTGCGGCGGTTCCTCAACCCCGGATTGCGGATCGACGGCATTCTTCTGACCATGTACGACGAACGGACGAATCTGGCGACCCAGGTGGCCGACGAGGTGCGCGGGGTGTTCGGGGACCTGGTCTACAAGACCGTGGTCCCGCGCAACGTCCGTCTGGCCGAGGCGCCGTCCTTTGGCCGTCCGATCCACGCTTACGATCTGAGGAGCCGCGGCTCCCAGGCGTACCTCGAACTCGGGCGCGAATACCTGGAGCGCATGGAGGTGTCGGGTGACAGCTAAACAGGCGCTGGGCCGTGGCCTCAAGGCCCTGATTCCCGACACGCCGCGAGCGAGGACGGGAATGGCCGAGATACCGGTCGACCGGTTGCAGCCCAATCCCCACCAGCCGCGGCAGATCTTCGACGAGGCGGCGATCGAGGACTTGACGGCCTCGATCCGACGTCACGGTGTGCTGCAACCGCTGCTGGTGAGCGAAGACGGCCCCGACCGCTATCTGATCATCACCGGGGAGCGGCGGTGGCGAGCCGCCCGGCGGGCCGGGCTGAGGGCGGTTCCCGCGGTGATCCGGGAACGGCTCGAAACGGCCGACCAGTTGGAGTTGGCGCTGGTGGAGAACCTGCAGCGGCGGGACCTGACGCCGCTCGAGGAGGCACGGGCGTTCGACTCGATGCGATCGAGCCTTGGTCTCACCCAGGCCGAGATCGCGGAGCGGGTGGCGATGGATCGCAGCACGGTGGCCAACTCTCTGCGCCTGCTCAAGCTGGCGCCGGAGATCCAGACCCTGGTCGAAGAGGGCCGGTTGACGGCGGGTCACGCGCGGACCCTGCTCGCCTTCACCGACGAGACGGTCCGCATGGGCTGGGCGAAACGGGCCGTCGACGAAGGCCTCAGCGTTCGCGAACTCGAGCGGGCGGCTGCGGAGGAGAGAGACGCGGCGCCCGCCAGAACCGCCGCGGGCAAGCCGCCGAAGCCCGCACCGCGCGACCCGAACCTGGTCGCGGCCGAGGAGAAGCTGGCCCGCCGCATCGGGGCCCCGGTGCAGTTGCGTTCTCGGCGCCGCGGCGGCACCATCACCATCACGTGTGTCGACCAGGAAGAACTGATGCGGGTTTTTGATCTCTTGATGGGGGGTACGTGATGGCTCGAGGTGGAGACGCTCTGAATGGGTTTGTGGATTCCGGGTGCACGATCCGCGGCGAGCTCGAGTTCTCGACCTATTTCAGGGTCGACGGGCGGATCGAAGGCAAGGTGCGCTCACAAGCCGAAC
>CAVQSQ010000037.1:0-38047 GCA_963715955.1 Candidatus Sulfomarinibacteraceae bacterium | reverse complement strand
ACGTTCTAACGGCCCTCGAGGCTCCGGTTGAGTTCTTCAATGAGGTTGATCGCCGCTGCCGGGATGTTGGTCCCCGGACCGAAGATGAAGGTGGCGCCCGCCTCTCGGAGCGCCTCGTGGTCGGTGGGTGGAATGACGCCGCCGACCACGATCACGATGTCGGGGCGTCCGAGGCGCACGAGCTCCTGACGGAGCATCGGCACCAGGGTCAGGTGGCCGGCGGCGAGCGACGACACGCCGACGATGTGGACGTCGTTTTCGACCGCCTGGCGGGCGGTTTCCTCCGGGGTCGTGAACATCGATCCGATGTCGACGTCGAACCCGAGGTCGGCAAAGGCGGTGGCGATGACCTTCTGCCCGCGGTCGTGCCCGTCCTGGCCGACCTTGGCGACCAGGATCCGCGGGCGCCGGCCGTCGCGGCGCGCGAACTCGTCGGTCAGGGCGCGGGCCCTCTTGACGTCCTCCATGTCTTCTCCTCGCTCGGCGGCATAGACACCGGTGATGGCCTGGATGGCGGCCCGGTGACGACCGAAGACCTTTTCCAACGCGCTTGACATCTCGCCGACGGTGGCGCCCGCCCTCGCCGCCTCCACGGCGGCGGTGAGCATGTTGCCCTCCTGTCGTTCGGCGCAGCGCGTGATCTCGCCGAGACTCGACTCGACCACCCCGCCATCACGGTGGGCGCGAATCTGTTCGAGCCTCGCCAGCTGCGACTGGTGGACCGCCCGGTTGTCGACTGCGAGGACCTCGAGTTCGCTCTCCTCGGGCAGCCGGAACCGGTTGAGCCCGACGATGGTCTGGCGTCCGGACTCGATCCGGGCCTGAGTGCGGGCGGCCGCCTCCTCGATGCGTCGTTTCGGCAATCCTTCGGCGATGGCTTTCGCCATGCCGCCGAGGCCCTCGATCTCACGGATGTGATCCCACGCCCTGAGCGCGAGATCGTGGGTCAGGCGCTCGATGAAATACGAACCGCCCCAGGGGTCCGCCACGCGGCAGATTCCGGTCTCTTCCTGGAGTTGGATCTGGGTGTTGCGCGCGATCCGCGCCGAAAAGTCGGTGGGGAGCGCCAGAGCTTCGTCGAGAGAGTTGGTGTGGAGCGACTGGGTGTGGCCGAAGGCGGCGGCCATCGCCTCGATCGCCGTGCGGGCGACGTTGTTGAAGGGGTCCTGGGCGGTCAGGGTCCATCCCGAGGTCTGGCAGTGGGCCCGTAGAGTCATCGATCTCGGGTCCCTGGCCCCGAAACGCCGCATGATCTCCGCCCACAGAAGGCGCGCCGCTCGCAGCTTCGCGATCTCCAGGAAGTGGTTCATCCCGATCGCCCAGAAGAAGGAGATGCGCGGCGCGAAACCGTCCACCCTGAGGCCGGCGGCGAGACCCGTCCGCACGTACTCGATGCCATCGGCGAGGGTGTAGCCGAGCTCCAGATCGAGCGTCGCTCCTGCTTCCTGCATGTGGTAGCCGGAGATCGAGATGGAATTGAATCGCGGCATCCGTTCGGCGGTGTAGCGGAAGATGTCGGCGATGATCCGCATCGACGGTTCGGGTGGATAGATGTAGGTGTTGCGGACCATGAACTCCTTGAGAATGTCGTTCTGGATGGTCCCGGCGAGCAGCTCCGGCGGCACGCCCTGTTCCTCTGCGGCGACGATGTAGAGCGCCATGATGGGCAGGACCGCACCGTTCATGGTCATCGAGACGCTGACCTGGTCGAGAGGGATGCCGTCGAACAGGATGCGCATGTCGAGAATCGAGTCGACCGCCACGCCCGCCATGCCCACATCGCCTCTGACTCGAGGGTTGTCCGAGTCGTAGCCGCGGTGGGTGGGCAGGTCGAAGGCGATGGAGAGCCCCTTCTGACCGGCTGCCAGGTTGCGGCGATAAAAGGCGTTGGAGTCTTCGGCCGTCGAAAACCCGGCGTACTGGCGAATGGTCCACGGCCGGACCGCATACATGGTGGGGTAGGGCCCGCGAACGTAGGGAGGGAAACCGGGCATGCCGTGGAGGTGGTCGATCCCCACCTGGTCCTCGATTCCGTAACCCGAAGCGACCTCGATCCCCTCTGGCGTGATCCACGGGCGGCGGCCGGTGTCGCGGGTCGGCGGGGGTTCGGAGAGCGCAAACGGCACGGCGGAAAAATCCGGGACGGACGGTTCAGCCACGGCGCACCCCCTCCACCTCCTGGATGTCCGTCAGAAGATCGATGGCGTCGCAGCCTGCAAAGAGGTACCCGTCGACTCCCTCGATGCGCCATTGGTCGCGCTCCGGGCCCGGACGGCCCGCGACCAGGACCCGGTGGGCGCCTCGGCTCTTGATCGAGCGGGCGAGCCCGGGGATCAGCTCGTCGGGTGCGCACAGCACCGCTGTGCGGCTGCCGCTGGCTTCGTAGGCGGCGCTTGAATCCACAACTCCCTCGAGGCTCTCGCCGCGAACCGCGGTGATTCCACCGGCGGCCAACAGGTTGACGACGGAGGAGATGTCCCATCCGTGGTCGGAGGGCTGCCCGACAGCGGCCAGAAACGCGTGCGGTCTGGCCCCGGTTTTGTGGAGCTTTCGATCGGAGGCGTCGCGCAGGAGCTCGAAAGCCGCGGCCTCGCGTTCAGCGGGCAAGGCAGCCATCCGTGCGGGTTCGTCGTGGCCGGCGAAGTGCTCGATCAGATCGCGCACCGGGACCCCTTCCGAGGCGTCTCCGATCGCCCCTTCGAAGGACACGCTGGAGCTGCCCACCGCGCGATGAACCGCCGTCGACTCGTCGTCCGGCAGCGGCCGTTTGCCGCGATCGCTGCGGCGCCGGGTGGGCCGCTTTTCTTCGAGGTTGGGGTAGGAGCTGACGCCGGTCACGAGGTCCCGCCGGATGGCGAGGTCGCGGCGTTTCTCGGCCAGAGTCTCGCCGAGCTCGCGGGCAATCGCGCCCGACCGCACCTGATTCGCCATACCGCCGGCGATCTCGATGCCCTGGAACCGGTCCCAGGCGGCGGCTGCGAGATCGTGGGTCAGGCGCTCGATGAAGTAGCTGCCGCTGGCGGGATCGTGGACCTTGTCGAGGTGGCTCTCCTCGCGCAGGATGTTCTGGGTATTGATGGCCATCCGGCGCCCGAGCTCGTCGGGGGCGCCGAGTGCGGAGTCGAACGGCAGTACGGTGACGACGTCGGCGCTGCCGACCACCGAGGCGTAGGCGCCGGTTGTGCCGCGGAGCATGTTGACCCAGGGGTCGCGCGCGGTCAGGCAGCGCGGCGAGGTCACGGCGTGAATGGATATGCCCCGGTCGACGGCGGGCAGACCGCAGGCCTGGGCGATTCGCGCCCACAACAGCCTCGCGGCCCGCAGCTTGGCGATCTCCATGAAGAGATCGCGCCCGACCGAGAGGATCAGGCGGATGCCGCGGCAGGCGCGGTCGGGGCCGATGCCCGCGATTTCCAGCCGCCTCAGGTACTCGGTACCGGTGGCCATCGCGATGGCGAGCTCCTGCACCGCGGTGGCGCCGCTGCGGGCGTAGGGGAGGGTGGAAACGGCGATCGCCCGCATCCCGGGCGCCCGCTCCTCGCTCCACACCACCATCTCGGACATCAGCCAGAAACAGGCTTCGAGGTTCCACGGGAGGTGGCCGTCCGACGCGATCGTTCCCAGCGGGTCGAAATCGAAGCCTCCTCGAAGATCTTTGGCCGGGTCGCCGACCCGACGCGCCGACGCTGCCACCACCGCGGCCAACGCCGGGGTGACGGTACGCCCGTCGAGATAGATCGACGCGCCGCGTGCCGCCTCGAGGATGTGGGTGATCATCCCCGCCGTGAGCCGGGCCCACGAGCTGCTTCTGCGGTCGACCGTCAGCCACAGGGCCGACGCGCCGCCGTCGACCGCCGCGACGGCTTCACCGACTGCGGTCTCGGGGCCCCGCAGGTCGACGATCGAACACGCTTCCCAGGACCCGCGGTGGTGCGACCTGATCTTCGCCGTGTCGAGGGGGAGGTCTTCGACGGTGTAGATGGGTTTGACGGGTATGCCCTCGTGGCTGGCCACGGTCAGCGTTTCGAGCGGCCTGCGGTCCGAGGGTGCGCTGAGCGGCCGACTTCCAGGCATCGAGGGAGGCTCTCGGGAACGCCTCGGTCATTCGTGGCAGATCGTCAAAGGTCGGGGAGCCACCGCCATTCGCCATGTTGATCCCATCCCGGCGCCGTTGCACCGCGTGAGTCAATCCTACCCCGGACGAGGTAAATATTTCTTCGGTCCACCTAGGATTGCGTGAGGTCGAGAATCGGACGGATGAGATTACAGCGTCCGCGTCCGCGTCAGCGGCAGAAGTCCGGGGCAGGAACAGATTTCAGCGGTAGCGACCGCGACAGCCTCAGCCTCAGCAACCTGCGACGGCGACCGGGTGCAGCGACCGTGGCATGACCTGGCGGCTCATCAACCCGAAAACACTTTTGTCCAAGACGGCACCGTGGACTGCTCGAAATCACATTCAGGCTCCACCCCGACCGCGGCGGGTCTGAAGGTGGGCCGAGGCCCACCCTACTTCGGATCCAGGTTCCGAGCGGGTTCGTAGGGTGGGCCTTGGCCCACCTTCAGAGATGTTCCCTGCGTCTCGGATCACCCGTGTCTCGGTACCAGAACTGGACAGCCGTTTTCGGTTGTTGAGGACCTCGTTCTGAAAATGGCATTGACCGATCTTCAACTCCAGTGTTTTCAGTGTGGCAAAGTCAGATGGGGATCTGTTTTGGACAGCGCTGACCCGAAAATGTGAACGATCACAATCCGTGCCGTTGACGGGTGTCAGTCGTGCGCGATCTTCGGCGGCTGCTCTTCGGTCGGCAGCTGGAGGAGGCAGACCTCGCGGCACATTCGGCAGGTGGTGTCCGGCGGGCAGGATGCGGTGGAGTGTTTGAAACGACTCACCAGGTCGGTGGAGACCGCGTCGTCGGAGTGGAGGAAGCGGATGAACCGCACCAGCGCCGCGCCGGATTCCTCGGAGACCAGGTGTTCGATCTTGCAGGCGTCGCGCTCGGCCACCTTGGGGTCGACGCCGAGCACCTGGTGAAGGAATTCCTTCAAGACCTCGCGTTTGGACGCGATACGGGCCACCAGATCGGCGCCGTGCCGGCTGAGTTCGAGCCGGTTGTCCTTGCGCACGTGCACCAGGTCGTGTTCGCGCAGAGTCTTGAGCTGCATCGAGACCGCCGCCCTCGACACCCCGAGCTGTCGGGCGACATCAGCAGCCCGCGGCCGATCACCGCCTTCGGCCAACGACGCGACAGCCAGCAGGTAGTGGGCCGTCGAGTGCGTGACCTCGTTGTTGTCAAAGGCCCGCCAGACCTTTTCGTACTCGCTCACGACTTCAATTCTGGGTGCGGCGCCAGGCTTTGTCAATTCTGATAACCGATCTTATTTTCAGATACTTGCCATCAGCCTGAGGCGACCATCTTGCGGTGCGCCTCGATCAGGGCCTCGACCACCGAGGGATCGGCGAGGGTGGTCACGTTGCCCATGTCGGAGTACTCGCCGGCGGCGATCTGGCGCAGGATTCGGCGCATGATCTTGCCGGAACGGGTCTTGGGCAGGGCGTCCACCATCAGGATCTCGTCGGGGGTCGCGATCGGACCGATGACGTGCCGGACCTGCTCCTTGAGAGCTCCCGTCAGCTCCTGCGGGTCCGCCGTCGCGCGGATGTCGTCGTTGAGGAAGACGTAGGCGAAGATGCCCTGTCCCTTGAGCCGGTGCGGGAAGCCGACGACCGCGGCCTCGGCCACCGCTTCGTGCTCGACCAGGGCGCTCTCGACCTCGGCCGTGCCGAGCCGGTGTCCCGCGACGTTGATGACATCATCCACGCGGCCGGTGATCCAGTAGTAGCCGTCGCCGTCGCGGCGGCACCCGTCGCCGGTGAAGTAGAGGCCCGGGAAACGGGTGAAGTAGGTCTCGTGGAAACGTTCGTGGTCGCCCCACACCGTCCGTGCCTGGCCCGGCCATGTGCGTTCGAGGCAGAGGTTGCCGCTGACGTCGTTGCCCTCGATGACCTTGCCGTCGTCGTCGACCAGAACCGGTTTGATGCCGAAGAACGGGAGGGTGGCCGAGCCCGGTTTGAGCGGCGTGACACCGGGCAACGGCGTGATCAGGATGCCGCCGGTCTCGGTCTGCCACCAGGTGTCGACGACCGCACAGCGGCCGTTGCCGACCACGTCGTGGTACCAGATCCAGGTGTCGGGGTTGATCGGTTCGCCGACGGTTCCCAGCACTCGAAGGCTCTCCCGGGAGTACTTCGTGACGTGGTCGTCGCCCGAACAGACGATGGCCCTGAGCGCGGTCGGTGCGGTGTAGAAGATGTTGATGCCGAGATCGTCCACAACCTGCCAGTAGCGGCCCGGGTCGGGGTAGGTGGGCACCGACTCGAACATCACGGTGGTGGCTCCGTTGGCGAGGGGGCCGTAGATGATGTAACTGTGGCCGGTGATCCACCCGATATCCGCGGCGCAGAAGTAGACATCGCCGGGGTGGTAGTCGAAGACCAGCTCATGGGTCATCGCGGCGTACACCATGTAGCCGCCGGTGGTGTGGAGAACTCCCTTGGGCTTGCCGGTGGAGCCCGAGGTGTAGAGGATGAAGAGGGGGTCTTCGGAACCCATCCATTCATAGGTGCAGGTGGATCGCTGGCGGCGGCACTCCTCGTCCAACCAGAAATCACGGCCGGACTTCATCGTGACCTCGGTATCGGTGCGGCGGGCAACCAGCACGGTCTCGACCATGTCGAGACCCTCCACTGCGCGGTCGACGGTCTCCTTGAGGCGCAGCCTGCGGCCGCCGCGCAGTCCTTCATTGGCGGTCACCACCAGGCGGGCGCCGGCATCGAGGATGCGGTCGCGGATCGACTCGGCGCTGAAACCGCCGAAGACGATGGAGTGGACCGCGCCGATGCGGGCGCAGGCGAGCATGGTGTAAGCGAGTTCGGGGATCATCGGCATGTAGATGCAGACCCGGTCGCCGCGTCGCACGCCGTGGTAGCGGAGGACGTTGGCGACCCGGCTGACCTCGTGTTTGAGCCGGCGGTAGGTGATGTGCTCGTACTCGCCGGGTTCGTCCTTGGCCCAGATGATGGCGTCCTGATCGCCGCGCGTCTGCAGGTGGCGGTCGACGCAGTTGTAGCAGGCGTTGAGGCGGCCGCCGAGAAACCAGCCGAAATCGACGTTGTTGTAGTCGTGGTCGAAGACGGCGTTCCAGGGGTGGAACCAGGAGATGCGTTCGGCCTGTTTCGCCCAGAACGTCTCGGGGTCGTCGAGGGAGAGCCGGTAGAGCCGTTCGTACTCGGCCATCGAGCCGATGTGCGCCTTGTCGGCGATGTTCGCTTGCGGGGGATACAGCGACGAAACATCGTTGGTCATGCTGGTTTCTTCTCCCTGAGGATGCGTTCCAGGGACTGTAACAGAAACCTCTTCCGGTCCATTTCTGGAGGACCTTCTTGAGACTGTCGAGATCAATCAATATCGTTAAGTGAAGTTGACAAAACGATCATAAGTTCTTATTATTCATTGCTTTGTGGTATTCAGCTGAAAGGCTTGGGGTAACAGAAATCGGTATGAACACTCGATGGGCTGCGGCCCGGACTGCCACGCCTGGCAATCGTTCCACCGCCTCCTGCCCAGTGGCGTTGATCTGTCTCCTGGGGGCCGCGGGTTTCGCCGCCCCACCTGCGGCCGTGAGCCGGCAGGTGGCCGCCATGGGCACGACCCTCCAGGTCTCGATCGAAGCGCCGGATCGTGCGACCGCGCTCGCCGCCTCCGAAGCCGCGGTGCGAGCGGTCGAGGCGGCGGACGCGCGGTTGTCCACCTGGGCCCGAGGCCGCGAGCTTGACTCGCTCAACCACAGTCCGCCGGGGACCTGGTTTTCGTTGTCACCCGAAATGGTCCGTGATCTCGAGGCCGCCCGCCGCTGGTGGCGGGAGAGCGGAGGCGCCTTCGACCCCGGCGTCGCGAGCCTGGTTGCGGCCTGGGACCTGCGCGGCACCGGCAAGGTGCCGCGTGACGGGGAGCTGGAACTGGCGCGGCAGGCGGCAGGTTTCGGCCACCTCGAGATCGAGGATGGTCGTGCGCGTCGGCTTGTAGGCGGGTTCGGTGTCGATGAGGGAGCATTCGGTAAGGGAGTCGCGCTGGGCGACGCCGCACGGGCGGCGCTCGCGGCGGGCGCGACGTGCGTGGAGCTCGACTTCGGAGGGCAGTTGTTGATCAGCGGCGAGTGCGAGGGGAGGATCGTCGCCATTGCCGATCCCCACGATCGCAACCACGTGGTCGCCACGTTTCCCCTCCGATCGGGTTCGGTGGCGACTTCGGGCGCCTCGGAGCGGTTCGTCTCGGTGGATGGCGAGGTCCTGGGCCACATTCTGGATCCGCGGACCGGCCGACCTGCGCCCTCGTGGGGCAGCGTGACCGTGATTGCGGATGACCCCGTCGCCGCCGATTGTGCGGCAACGGCACTTTTTGTGATGGGCCCCGAACGCGGGCTCGGGTGGGCCGAACAGCGCACCGATCTCGAAGCGGTGTTTGCGGTGATTGCGGGAAACCAAATCCTCACCTTTTCGAGCACTCGGGTTTTGGAGCTCTCGGAACCGATGAAGCCGCATGAATACAACAAGATGCGCGTTGGTCCGTCAGCGTGCGGAGGAATGTCTCGATGATGTCGACACGACGAGCTGCACGAACCTATCTGGTCCTTTTCCTGGTGTGTGCCGCGTTTTGGATGGCGCCGCCGGCGTCCGCGGCTGAGAGTGACGAGGAGCGGATCCGTGCCCTCGAGCGCGAGGTCGCAGAGCTCAACGCCGCCATCGCCGAGCTGCGCGCGATGGGTCTCGCCGAGGACCGCCTGGCCGAGGTGGAACGGCGGCTCGCCCTGCTCGCCGAGGAGGTGGAAGACCTCAAGCTCGCCGAGGCAGCGCCGGAAATGCCGGTGACCGAAGGCGGAGAGCCCTACGGTCTCGGTCCGGCAGCGGCCAAGGTCTACAGCAAGGACCAGGGAGTCTCGATCGGCGGCTACGGCGAGGCCCTGCTCCAACTCTACGACGACGAGCGGGACGACGGCGGCGCGAGCGCCAAGGTCGACCAGTTCGATTTCCTGCGCGCCGTGCTCTACGTCGGCTACAAGTTCTCCGACAGCTGGGTGCTCAACACCGAGATCGAATACGAGCACGCCTCGACCGGCGAGGGTGGCTCGGTGTCGGTGGAATTCGCCTACCTCGATTACCTTTACCGGGATCAGTTCAACCTCCGCGCCGGTCTCGTCCTGCTGCCGATGGGGTGGCTCAACGAGCTCCACGAACCCACGGTCTACCTGGGCGCCACCCGGCCGGTGACGGAGCAGGTGATCATCCCGACGACCTGGCGCGAGAACGGTGTCGGCGCCTGGGGCGAGTTCGGTTCGTTCGACTACCGGACCTTCGTGGTCAACGGTCTGGACGCCGCGGGCTTCAGCGCCAAGGGACTGCGCGGCGGCCGCCAGAAGGGCGCCAGGGCCAAGGCCGAGGACTTCGCGTGGGTCGGGCGTCTCGACTACACCGGCGTGCCGGGGCTGATCGTCGGTGCGGCCGCCTACATCGGCGACTCGGGTCAGAACCTGGCCGACTCCTCGGGGGGGTCGATCCCGGTGGGCACCACCATCGTCGATCTCCACGCCGAGTACCGCCACGGCGGTCTCAAACTGCGGGGGCTCTACACCCGAGCGACGGTCGACGACGTCGCCGAGCTCAACCGGGCACTCGGCTTTGCGGGCAACCAGTCGGTCGGCGAGCAACTCGAGGGCGGGTATCTCGAGGCCGGATACGACGTGCTTCCCGGCAACCGCCGGAACTCGCTCATACCGTATCTGCGGTGGGAGCAGCTCAACACCCAGGAGGAGGTCCCCGACGGCTGGAGCTCCAACCCGGCCAACGACCAGAGCATCGTGACCCTGGGCGTCGCCTATCAGCCGATCCCGCAGCTGATCTTCAAGGCCGAGTACCTGAACGTGGACAACGAGTCCGGGACCGGGGTCGATCAGTTCAACCTGGGTCTGGGATACATCTTCTGAGATGACGGCGATCAGATTCCGACTGGTGGCGGTTGGTACGGCCCTGCTCGCGTTTTCGGCCGGGGCGACGGTGTTGGTGTCGGTGGAGGAAGCACTGGCCCTGGCCTTCCCGGGTGCGACGACCGAGCGGGAGACGCTCTTCCTCACCGACGACCAGATGCGGGAGGCCTCCGAACTGGGCGGCGGCGAACTGGGGAGCGCCCTCGTGACCCGGTATGCAGCCACCGACGCAGGCGGTGCCGTGATCGGTCACGCTTACCTGGACACCCACCGGGTGCGAACGCTGCCGGAGACCCTGATGATCGTGGTTACTCCCGAGGGCACCGTCGGCCGGGTGGAGGTGGTGGTTTTTCGCGAACCGGTGGAATACATGCCGCGCGAGGGCTGGTACCGCCAGTACGATGGTGAGGAGCTGGATGACGACCTGTCGCTCAAGGGCGACATCCGCCCCGTCACCGGCGCGACCCTCACCGCGCGCGCCACGACCGAGGCCGTGCGCCGGGTGCTGGCGATTCACAGGGTCGTAACAGTGGGGAGCGCCCCGTGACCAGGTTCCAGCTGATCGTGCTTCAGATTGCGAACCTGGCGGTCGCAGGGACCGGTCTGGTCTATGCCTGGATGCGCTACGCGGTCACCCCGACCGACGAGTGGGCGGTGGTCAACCACCCGCTGCAGCCCCTCGTCCAGCACCTCCATGTACTGGCGGCGCCGCTGCTGGTGTTCGCCATCGGGCTGATCTGGAGCGGACATGTGGTCGCCAGGCTGCACAACGGCCGCCGCAACCGCGCTGCGGGTCTCGGTCTGATGGTGCTGTTTCTCCCCATGGCGGCCTCGGGCTACCTGCTCCAGGTGGCGGTCGACGAGTTGTGGCGCGAGCGCTGGATCTGGGTGCACGTGGCGGCGTCCCTCGCATGGATTGCGACCTTTGCCATCCATCAGGTCACGGCCCGGTTTGCCCGGTCGCTGAATCAGTCGGAGATCAACGCCTCGGCAGCGGTCATCAGCGGCAGCCAGCTCTCGGCAGCGGCGTCCGAGTCGTCCTCGGCGGTTGCGAGTGGACGCCAGCGCAGGGTCAAATCACCGGTGGGTACAAGCCCGGAGAGCAGAGCTGATTCCACGTCCGCGGATGTCGGGGCGGCAGCCACATAACGCGGACGGGAAGCGAACTCTACCGGATCCGTTTCGGGCTGCCGGTCCTCGGGCGCCGGCGACGCCAGGGCGGTGACCAGGTCCGGCGACATCCAGCGGCCGTCGAGTGACAGGAGAGCGTTCCACGCGTCCACCGCGGGCCGCTCGAAGAACCCGGCGTGCGACGATCCACCCTTCAGATTTGAGTGCGTGTCCGTCGACGGACATCGTCAGCCTGGCGGGGAACGGGTCGTAGACCAACCGTGTGAGTTCATTCATCGAGAAGGCCTCTCCGTCGGGCACCAGCAGGGCGAGAACCACTGAATCCAATGCGTCCTTGACGCTTCGGACCAGCTCTTCCTCCTCCGCCTCGAGAGGGCCTGAGGCCGCGACTCCGTCGTGCTTGTCGAAAATGTGCGCAAAGCACGGGACGGCGCGATCCGGGCGACTCTCGAGGTAGGAGTAGAGGTCGATCACCGATTCGAAATACTCCGTCAGCGTTTCGGACCACTCGGCCAGCAGTCGTTCCGCCTCTTGCCGTTGGGTGTATGTGGCCCGCGAACCGCCGGTGGGAAAGAAGCTGACCTCGGCGATGCCCCCGGCCACCACGAGACCGCCGGTAAGGCCGTCCGCCTCGACCATTTCGAGCGCGTCCTCAAAGGAGGTGAGGACGGCGCTGTGAACCGAGCGACGCAATTTCCCTTCCACCCGTTGAATGCTCTGTTGTTCGGCCAGAGGCTGTTGCAACGCGAAGCGACGACTCCACAGATCGAGGCTGCTTTCGATGGTGATCCGGGTTTCCTCCATACGGTCGGCGAGCTCCGCGTTGTTCTGCGCCATTCGAGGGTCCGCCACCTCCTGGACGACAGTGACGATCGTGGCTCCGGAGCCGCGAAGACTGAGATGAACGTGTTCGCGAATCGGATCCTCGAAACAGCCGAAGAGGGGCAGACATGACATCACTATGAGGGCGATCCTGAGTCGGTGCATGATGCCTCCAATCGCGGACGTCCCTATTATTGCCTGGATTCGCGGGATGGGTGTGGGGCTGTCCCCTCGCGCGGCAGCCGGGATCCGGCTTCGCCTTCAGCTGCGCCGAGACGGCAGGCTCGCTCCGGCTCGTCTTCGGGCGACGAGTTTCGTTCCTCCTTGTGCCGGCGGCGCCCCGCAGGCTCGGTTCGCGCCTGCGCCGCGTTCGCTTCCGATTCGGTTTCGTTTCCGCATGGCAGCCGGGACGGCTGCCCCACAAGGGCTCCGAGATCGCTCCTCCTGTGGGGCACGCGTCTCGCGTGCCGATTCGATTCTCGTTCCGTCGCATGGCAGCCGGGACGGCCGCCCCACAAGGGATCCGGGATCGCTCTTTCGTCTCGACGGGTCTGTGGAACGACCTGAACGATCGATGATCCGGGAGCAACCGTTAGAATGGTTGCGTGACATCTCTCATCCGGTCCCTGCGTCCCGAACAGTGGCTCAAGAACGGTTTCGTGCTCGCACCGATCGTGTTTTCTGGGCTGGTCGGCGACCCCGACTCGTGGCTGCGAAGCCTGCTCGCCGTGGCGGCGTTCTGCGCCGCCTCCTCCGCCACCTATCTCGTCAACGATGTGATCGATCGCGAAGCCGACCGCGCGCACCCCGAAAAATGCAGCCGCCCGATCGCGGCCGGCGAGGTGTCGGTCGCGGCGGCGCTGGCTTTCGCGGTCTTTCTCGTCGTGGCGGCCCTCACGGTCGCCCTCTGGCTCGGTGGCTGGTTCCCGGTCGTCCTGATCTCCTACGTCGTCCTCGTCCTGCTGTACTCCGCCATTTTGAAACGTGCCGTGTTCCTCGACGTCCTGGTGGTGGCGGCGGGCTTCGTCCTGCGGGTGGTGGGCGGCGCGGTGGCCATCAACGTGCCGGTGTCGAGGTGGATCCTGGTGGTCACCTATCTCCTGGCCCTCTATCTCGCGCTCGGCAAACGGCGAACCGAACTCGCGTTGCTCGGCGAAGGCGCCGGGAATCACCGCGTGGTGCTCGGCCACTACACCTTGCCGATGGTGGACAGCGCCATCAGCGTCGTGCTCGGTGCCACGGTGCTCGCCTACGCGCTCTACACGGTCGCACCCGACACGGTCGCCAAGGTGGGTTCGGAGGGGCTGCTCGCAACCGTTCCCATCGTGCTCTACGGGCTCTTTCGCTACCTCTACCTGCTCCACAGCCAGGAAGTCGGCGGCAGCCCGACCAGGGCCCTCCTCACCGACCGTCCGCTGCTGATCTGTGTTGCGATCTGGCTCATCGTATCGGCTGTCGTGATCAACGCGGGACGGTGATCACAGTTTTGAGTGTTTGAGTGTTGAGTTTTGAGTTCGCAACAACCCTCGCCCGAAATCTCGTCGTCGGGGAAAACTCAAAACTCAAAACTAAGAACTTAAAACTCAAGCGGCGCGAGCCGCCGCGCAATCCTATGCGCGGCGGCTCGCGCCTGCTTGATGCAGTCATTCACCGACACTCCGCGGTAGGGCGAACCGGCCAATTCGAGACCCGCGGCGCCGACGGCGGCTTCGGCGGCCGCGACCCGGTCGAGATGGCCCACCGCGTACTGTGAAATCCCGTGCTCCCAGCGCACGATCCACACCCGGTCGGGCTCGGGGTCGGCGCCGTAGACCTGCGCGAGACCCGATCGAACCCGGGCCAGCAGAGCGTCGTCGTCGAGGGCCGCCGCCTCCGGTTCGCGGGCGCCGCCGACCATGGCGCGCAGAAGAAGAGTTCCCGCCGGTGCCTGGCCCGGGAAGATGTCGTGGCAGTAGAGGGTTCCGAGCAGACCCACCGTTTCGCCGCGCGGCACCAGGAAGCCGAAGCCCCGGACCGGCCGCCCGAACGCGGCGGCGTCGTCGTAACCGAGCATGACCACGGCGATCGGAGCTGTGGTGATTCCGGTCAGCGGTGCGACCGCGTCGGGTGCGAGGTCGGCCACCAGATTCGCGGTGGCCGCAGCCGGCAGACACAGCAGCACGGCATCGGCTGAAATCGCCTCACCCTCGGTGGCGAGTATGAACGCTCCGCTCTCGCGAGAAAGGCTGAGGATCGGGCTGTCGAGGATCAGACTCATGCCGAGGCGTTCGCTCAAGCTCTGCGGGAGCCGGACCATGCCGCCGCCAAACGTTGTGAGCCGACCACCCGGTCCGGCCGGGCCGCCGCTCTTCTTTCCCGCGCGCTTCGCCTCGCGGACCTTGGCGATGAGGGCTCGGGTCAGTGACCCGTGCTCGGCTTCCATCGCCGCCATCCTGGGAAAGGTCGCGGCGAGCGAGAGCTTTTGCGAGTCGCCCGCAAAGACCCCGGTGACCATCGCGTCCACCAAGACCTCGGCTGCCTGCGGTCCGATCCGCCTGCGCGCGAAGTCGAACACGGTTTCGTCGCGGTCGGGGCGCCTGCGCGCAAATGGCTCGCCGAGCAGCCGCAGCCGGCCGGCGAGCGGCAGGATGTCCGACATCATGAATGCGAGCGGCGAGGCAGCCACCCGCCGCAACTTTCCGCCTCGGAGAATGAAGCGATCCGCCGCGCCCTCGTCCGCCTGCACCAGGGCGTCGTCGAGTCCGACGAGAGATGCCAATTCGAGTGTGTCGGGCGCATTGTCGAGAAAGCCCTGCGGCCCCTCCTCGAGGGTGAAGCCGGAATCCACGAGCGAGCGGATCTTGCCGCCGGCAGTTCCCGTCGCCTCGACGACCACGACGTCGTCGATGCCGTGATCCTGTTCGAGCCAGGCGGCCGCCGCGAGCCCGGTGATGCCGCCGCCGACAATGGCGACTCGGGTCGTCTTCATTCGGCCTGAATCGAACCGGCGGCGGTGAAGTCGGCGAGCAGCGAGGCGACCGCCGTCACGCCGATCGCGATCGCCTTCTCGTCCGGCCGGAAGGTCGGTGTGTGCACGTAATCGGTCCACCCTTCAGAGTGATTGGCGACTCCGAGGAAGAGGAAGAGCCCGGGGACCTCCTGCTGGAAGAAAGCGAAATCCTCGGAGGCCATGATCGGCGGCGTCTCGAACACCCGATCCGGTCCGACGCTGCGCGACAGCGACGACCACGCGAATTCGGCCAGCCCGGCGTCGTTTTCGACCGGCGGCGCGATGCGCTCGTAGTCGAGATCGTAGGTCGCCCGGTTGGCTTCGCAGATCCCCTTGACGACGCGCTCGAAACGCTCCGGCATCGCGCTCCAGGTCTCGGTGTCGAGGGTGCGGACGGTGCCGGTGAGCACCGCCTCATCGGCGATGATGTTCCACCGGTTGCCGGCGTTGAAGCTCCCCACCGACACCACCAGCGAGCGCCGGGCATCGACCTCGCGCGACGGGAGAGCCTGCAGCGCCGTCACCAACTGCGAGCCGACGTAGACCGCGTCGACGCCGTCGTGGGGCGCAGAGCCGTGGGTCATCCGGCCGTGGATCGTGAGCTTGAAACGGTCGCCCGCCGCCATCAGACCGCCGGGCCGGACGCCGATCCGACCCGCCTCGAACGTCGGCATGACGTGAAGACCGAAGATGGCCTCGACCGGCGGGTGTTCGAGAACCCCTTCGGCGATCATCATCCGAGCACCGCCGTCCTCACCGGGAGGCGGGCCCTCTTCGGCGGGCTGGAAGATGAAGACCACGGTCCCGTGGAGACGGTCCTTGAGCCGCATCAGGACCTCGGCGGCGCCGAGCCCGACCGTCGTGTGGACGTCGTGGCCGCAGGCGTGCATGACTCCGGGGTTGGTGGAACGCCAGGCCACATCCACCTCCTCGTCGATCGGCAGGGCGTCGATGTCGGAGCGCCAGGCCACCACCGGTCCGGGCAGCCCGCCTTCAAGAACCGCCACCACGCCGTGGTGGGCGACCCCGGTCCGCGGCTCGTAGCCCATGTCGCGAAGCCGGCGGACGATCTCCTGCGCCGTCTTCTCCTCGCGGTTCGACAGTTCGGGGTGCTGGTGGAACCAGCGTCGCATCTCGATCAACTGCGGTTCGATCTCCGCCGCGACCGCGGCAATGTCTTGGGTCATGGTTTTTTCCTCAGCGTAGGCGGGGGCAGCTGCGATGGTCGTGACGCCTGCGGTTCCCCAGACGAGCAAACACAACAGATGGCGGAAGGCTTTCATCGCTGCAGGGTAGCAAACGAGGTTCAACGTTGAAACGTGAGCCTCTTGCGATAACACCCGCGGTGGGAAAACCGCACCGAAATGGGAGGGGATAAACCCCTCCCCTACGACTTTTGGAAGATTAAGCATCTTAAAAGTAAGGGTTTGTCTGAATCCCATCCGAGTTTCTGAAAGCCGTAGGGGCGGGGTTTATCCCCGCCCGGGTTGAATTCTGCAGGAGGCTCACGTTTTGACGTTTTCTCACGCGCTGGCGGTGCGGCGTTTTTGCAGCCCGTCGCCGACCAGTGCGAGGGCGATGACCAGCGTGGCGATGGCCAGACCCGGGAAGAAGGACAGCCACCAGCCCTCGAGCATGACGCGTTGACCGTCCGCCACCATGGCGCCCCAACTGGGGAGGTTGGCGGGCAGACCGAGCCCGAGAAAGGAGAGCGTGGCTTCGGCCAGAACCAGATTGCCCATCTGGAGAGCGGTGTCCTGGGCGACCGGCGCCTTGAGGTTCGGCAGGTAGTGCAGCGTCCAGGTTCTCAGCTCCGAGGTGCCCGCGACTCGCGCCGCCTTGATGAAATCACGGCTGCGCAGCGATAAGACCTGGCCGCGGACGAGACGGGCCAGCCCCATCCACGAGGACAGACCCAGCACCGCCACCAGAAGCACCGGTCCCGGATGGAACAGAGCCGAAACCAGGATCAGAAGCAGCAGAATCGGAAATGAGAGCAGGGCGTCGACCAACCGCATGAGGATCGCATCGACCACCCTCGGACCGGTCGCCGCTGCCAGACCCACGACGAGCCCGACCGCGAGGGCCACCAGAACCCCGAACCCGGCGATCAGCAGGGACAGGCGCCCGCCTTCGAGGAGACGGGGAAGAACATCGCGCCCGAATCGATCGGAGCCGAGCCACAGGCGAACCCGCCTCTCGGCCGCGACCTGGTCGGGGGCGATCTCGGTCGTTCCGTGGCGCCCGCGAATGACCAGGGTGCCGTCGTCGCGCGTGACATCGGGTGACATGAGAGTCCGTCCATCCGCCAGCCAGAGCACCGAAACGACCGTGCCGGGCGGCAGGAGGGCCGCGTGCACCGGGTCGCCGTCCCCGGTGGCCGGCAAACTCATCGGTCCCAGCCAGCAACCGCCGGCGAGGACCGCGATGACTGTCAGTCCGAGGGTCAGCGTTCTCATTGCCGTCCCCTGGCGCGCGGGTCGACAACCGCGTACAGAAGATCGGAGACCAGGTTGCCGAGGATGACGGCCGCCGCGCCGATCAGGGTCGCGCCGAGAATCAGCGGAACGTCGCGCGCGCGGGCCGCGTTGAACGCCACCTGTCCCATCCCCGGCCACGAGAAGATGGTCTCGACGACCACCGAACCGGATACCAGAATCGGCAGCGACAGACCGAACAGGGTGACGACCGGCAACAGTGCCGGGCGCAGGGCGTGGACCCACAAGAGCCGCCACTTCGGCAGACCGCGGGCCCGGGCGGCCAGCATGAAGCGCGACGAGTGGACATCGAGAAGGGTCGCACGCAGATAGCGGGCGGTCCCGGCCGCCCCCAGCAACCCGAGGCAGATCGCCGGCAGGGCCAGGTGGCGGAAGAGGTCGAGGAGGGAGGCGATCGTCCCGAGATCGGAGGCCCCCACCGAATGCATGTGGGATGGGGGCAACCACCCCAGCAGGAGGCTGAACACCAGGATCAACCCGCCGGCGAGCCAGAACGAGGGCACGCCGTAGAGACCGAGACTGAGGAGGGTGATCACGCGGTCGGCCCAACCGTAGGGACGCCACGCCGACGCCACCGCCAGGACGAGGCCCAGCAACAGGGTGATGGCGAGGCCGGTTCCCGCCAGCAGGGTGGTGGGCGGAAGGGCGCGGGCGAGGACCCGCGTCACCGGTTCCTTGTACATGAAGGAAACGCCGAGATCGCCGGTGGCCACCGCGCCGATCCAGCGCAGGTACTGGTCGAGAACCGGCTCATCCGCGCCGTAGTGGGCCCGGATGGCGGCCCGGGTCTCGGGCGACAGCCGCGGGTTGTCGATGGTGTCGGCGTACGACCCCGGCGCCGCCTGCACGACGACGAAGGCCAGGGTGACCACCAGCCACACCAGCGGCACCAGCGTCAGAAGCCGCCGGACCACCATGCCCTTCACGGTTCTACCTCGGAGGATTGAGAGGTCACACGAGGATTATAGGCAGGAAGAAGAGGATGAATTCGGAATTCGGAATTCGGAATTCGGAATTTCCACCCAACACCACACCGACAGGAGGCGTTCGCGTGCTCAGGGTGGGCAGGCAAATGTGCGGCGGAGGTGCCTGGCAACCTCTCAGGAAAAGCGTGCGGAAACGGGCCGCGTGCGGCGGAGGTGCCGTTTGTCACATTGTTTGAACTCGACCTTCACGGGAAGGAAGAAACCGCGGGCAGACAATGTGACGGGTGGCACCTCTCGGGAGGAGCGTGCTGAAAGTCACTCTCGGGAAGAGCGTGGGGAAGGTCAAGTCGCCCGGACCACCCCTATCTGTCATCCCGACCGAAGGCCCGGAGGGCCGTAGCGGAGGGATCCCTCCGCTCGGTCGCTTCGCTCTCTCGGTCGGGATGACAATGAATGGGGTCGCTTGCGTCCCTCGGGATGACATCCTGGAACGCCGAGGTCTCTTTGGGGTGGGTGCGCGACATTCCGAATTCCGAATTCCGAATATCCGAATTTCCCCTTTCTCCCTTTCTCCCTTTCCCCCCAGCTCCCTTTCTCCCTTTCCCCTGCCTCGTCATTCCCGGGGAGCGAGCACCCAGTCCCCGACGTTGAAGAAGATCGAGGCCGCATTGATGTCGGCGTCCTCGATCCTGGCGTTGTGGCCGACCAGACGGGTGTTCTCGACCAGGAAGAGGTAGGGCTGGTCGGCGACGATCAGGGTCTGGATCTCGTCGAGCAGGGGCTTCTGGGCCGCGAAATCGGGCGCCTCGTCGACGAGTTCCAGGAGACGGTCGACCTCGGGGTTTTCGTAGCCGCCGAAATTGAAGGAGGCCTCGTCGGGCGGTGCGCTGTGCCAGATGCCCCAGAGGTCGACCTGGGTGGGCTCCACCCAGCGGTTGACGATGGCGTCGAAGGTGCCGCCCGACATCGCGGCCTGGAACGACCCCCACTCGACAAACCGCGGCGTGACCGCGACGCCGATCCGGGCCAGGTCGCGCTCGATCATCAGCGCCACGTCCTGGCGGGTTTCGCTTTCCGACGGCGCGAGCAGTTCGAACGCGAGGTTGGCGCCGTCGCGATCGAGAACGCCGTCGCCGTCGCTGTCCACCCACCCGGCCTCGGCGAGGAGGCGGCGCGCCCCTTCAGGGTCGAAGGGCGGAGGCTCGAGCCCGCGATTGAAGGCCCACATCGACGACAGCACCGGCCCGGCCGAGGACAGGGCGAAGCCGTTGTACACGACCTCGATCAGGGCGTCGCGATCGATCGCGAGAGCGAGAGCGCGGCGGACGCGAACATCGGCAAAAAGGGAGCGTTCGAGGTTCCAGCACACGTGGGTGTAGGAGCGGTCCGCGAAGACCGTGAGGTCGACCTCGGGCGCCGCCTGGACCCGTGCCGCGTCGGCCGGTGTGATGCCGTTGACGAGGTCGACGGCGCCGGAGAGAAGTTGGGTCAGGAGCTGACCCGATGACGGGACGACACGGAACACCAGCCTCTCGATCTTCGGCCGTCCGCTGTCGAAATAACCAGGGTTGCGTTCGAGCACGATTTCCTGCTGCGGGGTGTGGGCGGCGGGTTGATACGGGCCCGCGGACAGCACCAGATCGCGCCAGTCCACCTCCTCCCAGGTACTCAGGGGGATCCCGCCCCAGGCGTGGGCGGGGACGATCGGTCCGTCGTTGACGTCCATCATCTGGTAGGGGTAGCGGTGGGTGAATCGATAGCGGACGGTGTGATCGTCAACCGCCTCGACGCCCGCGACAGCATCGGTGATGTCGCCCCACGCCCAGCCGAGTTCGTCGGAGTTCTGGACCTCCCAGCTGAACACCAGATCGGCGGCGGTCACCGGTGTGCCGTCGCTCCACTGCGCATCGTGCCGCAGGTGAAAGACCAGCTCGAGACCGTCGTCGGAGAACTCCCACGACGCAGCCAGGGCCGGCTCGAAGGTCGGCGGATGTTGCTGGTAGTCGGGCTGTTCGACGGCCAGCGACGGGTAGACCAGGTTGAGAATCGCATCGTCATCCTCGTCCTCGGCGAGGAAAGGGTTCCAGCTCGCGAGATCCGAGGTGACGCCGATCACGACGGTGTCGGCCGGCGGCGCAGGGCCCTGCGCCGGCGACGGCGAACAGGCTGCGAGCACGGTGAGAAGGGCGACGCTCAGCAGGCTTCGGCATTTCATACGGCTATCGTATCAGCCCCCTGGCATTCGTTAAAACGTTTGAACGTTGCACGTTAAATCGTCCAAACGGACCGTGTACAATCGCGATCTCGGAGGAGGCAGCATGGCGAAACGGGCGCTGATTTCGGTTTCGGACAAGACAGGCCTCGACCGGTTGGGTCCCGCCTTGTGCGATCTCGGGTGGGAGATCGTGTCGACGGGGGGGACCGCCAGGGCGTTGGCGGCGGCGGGGTGCGAGGTGGTCGAGGTCAGCGACTTCACCGGTTTCCCCGAGATTCTCGACGGACGGGTCAAGACCCTCCACCCGAAGATCTTCGCCGGCGTGCTGGCGGCGCCTTCCGCCGAGCACGAAGCGCAACTTGCGGAACTCGAGATCCCCGGGATCGATCTGGTGGTGGTCAACCTCTATCCCTTTCGCGAGACCGTGGCGCGCGCAGGAGTGACCGTCGAAGAGGCGGTCGAGCAGATCGACATCGGCGGCCCGAGCCTGCTTCGCGCCGCCGCCAAGAACCACGCCCGGGTGGCGGTCGTGGTCGACCCCGGCGACTACGCGGCCGTTCTCTCGGATCTGCAGGCGAGCGGAGTGAGCCTGGAAACACGCCGCCGCCTCGCGCTCAAGGTCTACCGCCACACCGCCGCCTACGACGCGGCGATCGTCGCCAACCTGCCCCGGTTGATGGGCGAGGAGGAGCGCGGCGCGGGGGCGAGGGTGGCCGGAGAACTTCTGGGAGCTTCTGAGATCGAACTGCGCTACGGCGAAAATCCCCACCAATGGGGCATTCTCGTCCGCCCCGAACCGGCCTCGGGTCTCGCCGGAGCGCGCCAGCTCCAGGGCAAGGAGATGTCGTACAACAACCTCGGCGATGCAACGGGAGCGTGGCGTCTGGTGTGGGACCTTCCCGGTGCCGGCGTCGCCGTGATCAAACACGCCAACCCGTGTGGGGTCGGCCTCGACGACACCATGGCCGAGGCCTTTCTCAAGGCGCGGGCGACCGATCCGGTGTCGGCCTTCGGCGGTGTGATCGCCGCCAACCGTGAGGTCGACGGGGCTTTTGCGGAGGCGGTGGTCGAACAGTTCGCCGAGGTGGTGATCGCGCCGGGCTACGACGATGCGGCGCGCAAGATCTTCGCCGGCAAGAAGAACCTCAGGGTGCTCGAAGCGGGGCCCGCAGAGACCGGCGAACTGGTGGTGCGCGACGTGGACGGCGGGTTCCTGATCCAGATGCGGGACGCCGGCTGGGACGGCGAAGGGCGGGAGCAGGCGACGGCGAGGGCCCCGGACGACGGTGAGATGAAGGCGCTCGAACTCGCGTGGAGAGTGGTCAAGCACGTCGGTTCCAACGCCATCGTCGTGGGAGTCGAGGATCGGATCCTCGGCATCGGCGCCGGCCAGATGAGCCGCGTCGACGCCGCCAGGATCGCGGTCGCCAAGGCCGGTGAAATGGGCCACGCGCTTGACGGCGGCGTGGCCGCTTCGGACGCGTTCTTTCCCTTTCCGGACGGTGTGGAGGCACTGCACGCCGCCGGCGTTCGGGCGGTGATCCAACCCGGTGGTTCGATCCGCGACAAGGACGTCGTCGAGGCGTGCGACCGGCTCGGCGTGGCCATGATCCTGACCGGAAGGCGGCACTTCCGGCACTGACCCGGGAGTTGAAATCGGAACGCCGGGCTTATTCGGAGTTCATGACAGGGGTGTTGCTGCTCTGATGGTGGGCTGAAGCCCACCCTACGAGCCCGCGCGCCATATGGGTCCGAGGTAGGGTGGGCCTCGGCCCACCTTCAGGAATGTTGTCAATGGTAGAAACCTGAAACCCTGGGCGATTGATCGTTGCGTTGGATGCGGCTCGTATCCCCACGCCCTTCCCGAGCGGAGCCAGGCACGCGGCCCTCGGAAGGGCCGGATGCCAGGCACCGCCGCCGCACGCGGTCACACAGCCTGTGGGCACTCGAGCGTTTCCCGTCGGTGGGAGGCCTGTCCGAAAATTCGAAATTCGAAATCCGAAATTCGAAATCCGCGCGAGGTGGACCTCGGCGGCGATTCGGGCTAGCATGACGTCAGCAATTGTGATGACGCTCGGAGGAGTTGAGATGGCGGGGTCGACTGGGAATGAAGTGGTGCTGCGCTTCCGAGATGGAAACCTGACCCGGTGCTCGTTGACCCGTGACTTCACACCGCTCGACTATGCGGTCGAGGCGGAGACCGACGAGGGTGAGACCATCAGGGCGAGCATCTCGGATCTCAAGGCGGTTTTCTTCCTCAAGAACCCGCGGCGGCGGGAGGCCGAGATGCAGCTCGGGACCATGGTCGCCGAGCCGCCGGCCGGAGCGCCGACCAGGGTCGAGTTCTTCGACGGCGAGATCATCCACGGAGTGGTGCAGGAGTACCGGATGGAAGAGAGCGGTTTCTTCCTCTACCCGACGTCGCCTGAGAGCAACAACGAGAAGGTGTTCGTCGTCGCGCGATCGATCAACACGCTCAGCCTCGAGGGGTAACGACCAATGAAAAGCCTGTGGATCGCCGGTGCGGTGATCGCCGCGTCGGCAGTGTGTGGCGCGAGCGACGCCCGGGATCGTGGAATGGGTGCTTTGACCGCGCTGGGAGGCGCTCTCCAGAAGGCCGACGCGTGGCGTGCCGACTACACCCAGGAGTACATCGCCGCGGGCATGAGCGCGGGCGAGGTTGTGGCCGGGGTCGTGACCGTCGCGTGGCCGGACCGTGCGCTGTTTCTGACCGGCGATCCGGTGACGCAGATGATGGGTCTCCAGGGGCGCACGGTGAGACTCGTCGACCTCGAGGGGCCGAGCTGTGACGAACACCTGCTGGGAGACGACGAGTGGGCGCGGGTACCGCTCGCCGCAGTTCTCGACCCGTCCTCGGCGGTCGAGCACTTTGCGGTGCTGGACCACGAAGGCGGTTTCACTCTGGTCCCGCGCGAGGCCGGGGGTGTCGACAGGGTGGAGGTCGAGTTGAATGCCGACTCTCTGCCGCTCGAGGTGATGATCATCGACCCGCAGGGCGCCACCAACCGGCTCATATTCACCGAATGGACTGCCGCGGATGCGCCGTCTGGCGGGCGCTGGCTGCCGACTGCACCGGCCGGCCTCGAGTGCATCACCGACTGAAAATCGGGGCGGGACATGTCCCGCCCCTACGGTGTTCAGTAGCTCCGCGCGTTATGTCTTAAAACCGTAGGGGAGGGGTTCATCCCCTCCCTTCGTGCGTGACCGCACTCGATTGCGTTCTTTCGTGGGTTGCTGCTCACACCGAGGTAAAGGTTATACGCCGCGGTCGAGGAGCATTTCGCTGGCGCGAATCAGGGCGTCCCGCTCCGGGCCCTTCGGCAGGCTCTCGGTCTGCTGAACCGCCTTCTCGGAGTGCTGGTGTGCCCGGAGTCGAACCTCTTCGAGGACTCCCGAGGTGCGGACCATCTCCAGAACCGTCGTCTCCGAGATCGCTTCGAAGCGGCCGGTCGTGGCGACTTCCGCCAAACGGTCCCTCGTGTGCCGGTCAAGCCGCGGCAGCAGCAGGATGATGGGCAAGGTGATGCGACCTTCCCGAAGGTCCGCCATGACGGGTTTTCCCACATCAGATCTGGCGGCGGTGAAGTCCAGCATATCGTCGACCAGCTGAAACGAAATGCCGACGTTGCGGCCGAACTCGAGAAGCTTCTCGGTCAGGTGAAGGGTCGCCGGTTGGAAGAGCGCCGGCAGGGCGCAGGCGGCCGCGAAAAGCTCTGCGGTCTTGCGCTGCGTGATGTCCATGTAGGTCGACTCGTCGACGTCGATGCGACCACGGACGCGGTCGGCGAGGATCTCGCCCTCGGTCATGCGCAGGGTCGCCGAGGTGAGGACCCGCATGACGTCGACATCACCGAGTTCGAGGCACAGGTCCATGGTTCGCGTGTAGAGCCAGTCGCCGACCAACACAGTGGTCTGGTTGCCCCATGTGTTGTTCGCCGTCGGCGATCCGCGTCGCAGATCGGAACCGTCGATGATGTCGTCGTGGATCAGCGTGGCGGTGTGGATCATCTCGAGCACTGCGGCATAGCGGATGTCGCGTTCGCCCTTGTACCCGAGCATCCGGCTGACCAGGAGCACCAGGGCCGGCCGCAGCCGTTTGCCGCCGCTGCCGAGGACGTAGGTGGCCACTTCGCGAACCATCGGCTCGGTGTGCGAAAACTCGTTCTTGAAGAATTGATCCACGAGGGCGAGGCGATCGAGGACCGGCCCGAACACCTGCTTGATCTGGCGAGCTTGCCGAAGAGAGGTCACCGTCGCTTTCACCCGGGGAGGATAGCACGGAGGAGAATTCGGAATTCGGAATTCGGAATTCAGGACCGCGCAAGGAGAAACGGCAGATAACGCAGATGGACGCAGATCACTCTTGTCCAAGACGGCATCGTGGACTGCTCGAAATCACATTCAGGCTCCACCCCGACCGCGGCGGGTCTGAAGGTGGGCCAAGGCCCACCCTACTTCGGACTCAGCAGTCGAGCGGGTTCGTAGGGTGGGCCTTGGCCCACCTTCAGAGAAGTTCCCTGCATCTCGGATCACCCGTGTTTCAGTACGAGACCGGGACAGCCGTATGAGGTTGCTGAGGACCTCATCCGGCCCGTCCGACGGGCCGCGTGCCTGGCTCCTCACGGGAAGGTCGCAGAGAAAGTCGGCGCTCAGGAACCGCTTCGAATCAGCCCGGCAATTCCAGAAACTCAGCTCCAAACGGCGAGCAAACGTCCGAGTGAAGACCGCGCTCTTTCGGCATGAGGATGCGGCGAATCTTCTCCGCAAAGACTGATGACTTTCTTGTAGCAATAGACGGCTGAATGCTCGTCTTCTCTGCAATGTTGCCGAAGGTGACCTTTCATCAGCCAGGCTTCGGTATGGTGTGGATCGACACTGAGAATACGGTCAAGGAATATCTCGGCGACGTCCCAGCGTTCTTCTGACATTGCACGCGCCGCGTGCGCCCGATAGACTCGAATATGTGAGTCCTCACCGCCGCGAAGAGGTTTTGTTTGGCGTCGAAAAAGCCCGAGTCCATTTCCCATGTTGAGATCCAGAATGCACCACGAAGAAAAGATTGTCAAGAAATTCCGTTCTCATTCTCGACAGAAAGTGGCTCATTTTGTGCCACAGGTATGAAATTTTTTGAAACTCCAGAACCGATTCCTGATCGTCTGCAGAGAATTGCGGCAAACGAAAAGAGTTTTCTCGCGCAGTTCGTGCTCGATTGAGAGTGAAACCGGCGCGCCCAAGGAGGTTCGCCGCGGCCGGTGACTCGAGCGTCCGCGGCCTCCGGGACGGCGGCTCCCGACCGCGGTATCATGGCGCCATGAGCCGGCCTTCCGAAGCACCGCAATTCGTCCACCTCCACCTCCACTCGCACTACTCGCTGCTCGACGCCGCAATACGGATCCCCGACCTCGCACAGCAGGTCGCGGCGATGGACATGCCGGCAGTCGCCATCACCGATCACGGCAATATCTTCGGCGCCTTTCAGTTTCACCGGGCGGCGCTCAAGGCTGGAATCCGGCCGGTCATCGGCTGCGAGGTCTACGTGGCGCCGGAAGACCACCGCGACCGTTCGCCGGTTCCGGGCCGCAGAAAACCCTATGATCATCTCGTTCTGCTGGCCGAGAACGACCGTGGCTACTCCAACCTGGTGCGCCTGGTCAGCGAGGGCTACCTCGAGGGCTTCTACCACAAACCCAGGATCTCCAAACAACTCCTGGCCGAACACAGCGAAGGGCTGATCGGCCTCTCGGCGTGTCTGTCCGGCGAGGTGTCCCGCCTGCTGCTCAACCGCGACACCCGGGGGGCTCTGGTTTGCGCCGAGGGCTACCGCGAGATCCTCGGGGCAGGGAATTTCTTCCTCGAGATCCAGGACCACGGTCTCGCCGACGAGGAGTACGTCCGCGAGGGGATGGTGGAACTGTCGCGGACCTCCGGGATCGAGATCGTCGCGACCAACGACTGCCACTTCCACCGCAGGGAAGACACTTTTGCACACAAGGTCCTGATCGGCATCGGTCTCAACCGGGACCTCGAGGACCTCCAACGAGGGTACGCCTACAACGCCGAATTCTTCGTCAAATCTCCGGCCGAGATGTACGAATTATTCGCCCGATATCCGGGCGCCTGCGAACGCACCGTCGAGATCGCTTCGCGGTGCCACGTTCGTTTTGATACCGATAACCTGCATCTTCCGAAATACCGGGTTCCGGACGGTTCCAATCTCGAGGCTTTTCTCGCCGAGAAAGCCGAGAACGGTCTCAAGCTCCGGCTCGCGAAAACCGGCAACCGGCGACGGTCGGATGCGGCGTACTCCGAGCCGACTCGAGGAAGAACTCGCGATCATCCGAAAGATGGGTTTTCCGGGCTATTTTCTGGTGGTGTGGGATTTTATTCGTCACGCAAAGGAATGCGGAATTCCGGTGGGCCCGGGCCGCGGTTCGGCCGCGGGTTCTCTGGTTTCGTATGCCTTGGGAATTACCGATATTGACCCACTCGAGTTCGATCTTCTTTTCGAGCGTTTCCTCAACCCGGAACGGATCTCGATGCCGGACATCGACATCGATTTCTGTCAACGCCGGCGGGACGAAGTCATCGATTATGTGCGCCAGCTTTATGGAGAGGAATCGGTTTCGCAGATCGCCACCTTCAACATCCTCAAGGCGAAGTCCGCGGTACGGGATGTCGGGCGGGTCATGGGAATGCCGTTCGGAGACGTCGACAGGATTGCCAAACTGATCCCGGACGAGCTCAACATCACGATCGATCAGGCGCTCAAGGACACGCCGCAATTGCGGGAACTGGTCGAAGCCGACGATGATGTCGGGTTGCTGGTGGAGACGGCGTCGCGGCTGGAGGGTCTGGCCCGCCACTGCGGGGTCCACGCGGCCGGCGTGGTGATCGCCCCGGAGCCCCTGGTCAACCTGATGCCGCTGATCCGCACCTCCCACGGCGAGGTCAGCACCCAGTTCGACAAGGACGATGTCGAGACCCTCGGGCTCCTGAAGATGGACTTTCTCGGTCTGCGGACGCTCACCGTGATCGATGACGCGGTGAAGTCGATACGGGCCTCGGAAAACGCCGATCTCGACATCAGCGAGGTGCCGTTCGACGATCCGGCGGTCTACGCCCTCTTTTCGGCCGGCGACACCGACGGCATCTTCCAGTTCGAGTCGTCGGGGATGAAGGACGTCCTGCGCAGGGTGCAGCCTCAGAGTTTTCTCGACATCGCGGCCCTCAACGCCCTCTACCGGCCCGGCCCGATGCAGTTCATCGACGACTACGCCGAGCGCAAGCACGGGCGGAAGACCATCACCTACATCTTCCCCGAGCTCGAGGAGATCCTCGGCGAGACCTACGGCATCATCGTCTACCAGGAGCAGGTGATGCGCATCGCGGTCGAGATCGCCGGCTTCTCGTTGGCCAAGGCCGACACTCTGCGCAAGGCGATGGGTAAGAAGAAGCAGGAGATCATCGACCGCGAAGGAGAGAACTTCATTACCGGGGCGGCGGCCAAGGGCCACCCCAAGGACAAGGCGCGGCAGCTGTGGAACCAGATCGTGCCCTTTGCGAAGTACGGCTTCAACAAGTCGCACTCGGTGGCCTACGCCCACGTCGCCTACATCACCGCCTATCTCAAGGCCCACTATCCGGCCCACTTCATGGCAGCCATGCTCACCTCCGAGGTCAGCAACACCGACAAGCTGAGCCAGTACCTGGTGCGGAGCCGGCAGATGGGCATCGAGATCCTGCCGCCGGACATCAACGCCTCGATGCCCTATTTCACCGTCGAAGAGGGTGGTATCCGCTTCGGACTCGCGGCGGTCAAGGGCGTCGGGCTGGCGGCGGTCGAACCGCTGCTGGAGGTCCGCGAGCAGGTGGGCGAGTTTTCATCCCTCTCGAGCTGTCTGCGCTCTCTCCCCGCGAGGTCTCTCAACCAGAAAGCCCTCGAATGCCTCGCGAAAGCAGGTTGCTTCGACGCCTTCGGCCTGCCGAGAAAGGGCATCCTCGACAACCTCGAACGAATGCTGGAGATGACCGGCCGCGAGCGCGAACAGAGCGAGCTCGGGCAGGGCTTCCTGTTCGACGACATGCCGTCGGAGAGCCTCGAGGAGGAACTGCGAACCGCCGATCGCGCCGACCGGGCCGACCGCTTGACGTGGGAGCGGGAGGTGCTGGGGTTCTACCTCACCGGTCATCCGTTGCAGGCGTTCGCCGAGCAGCTCGAACGTTATGCCGACACGACGGTGGCCGAACTGCCCGAGCGCTTTGCGGCCGGAACCGAACACGCCACCGTCGGGGGGCTGGTAACCGGCCTCAAGGTGATGTCGATCAAAAAGGAGGGCCGCAACCACGGGCGCCGTCTCGCGGTCTTCCGGCTCGAAGAGGCGGGTGGCGCGGTGCGTGTGGTGGCCTTTCCGGACGTATTCGAGGCGCACGAACGGTTGTTGGAGGACGGCGCGGCGATCATGGTGGTGGCCAGCCTCAAGGGCGAGGGGGACCACGTCGAGTTGATGGCCGAGGAGATCGTCGCCCTGGAGGGTATCGACTCGCGGCGGGCCGCCGCCCTGCGGGTGGTGCTCGATCTCGACCAGATGGACGAAGAACGCCTCGATGCGATCCGCGAGTACCTGCTCGGCCACCCCGGCGACATGCCGGTCCGCTTCGAGCTGCGGCGTCGCGGGCACTTCCGCGCCCGCCTGGTGCCGCCGCCCGCGCTCACCGTGGCGCCCGGCACAGCCACCCGGGAAGGTCTCAAGAACCTGATCGGGTCGGGCTGGTGCGAGTACGAGTTCGATTCCAGGGCTCGCAACGGATTGACCAGGACCGCGCCCCCGCCACGAGCGCCGGAGGGCGAGGCGGCGGAGATGGTCAACTGAACGGTGCAATTTTGAATTCTTGAATTTTGAATTTTGAATTGCGACCCTCCCACCCGGAAAAACGAGAGATGAGAGAGTTGTGGAACCGGCCGCGAACGTCGACGGTCGTAGCCCGGACGCGAGCCCCGGGATTCGCGGTTGGTCTGGCCCGACCGCAGACGCGACAGATGCCGCTTTCGATTCCTTCGCCCGCTCGGCGGCAGATCGCGCCGCTCCGGGGCTTTCGAATTTTTGTCGTGGTTGCCGGGCTCACGCCCCGCCTATTCTCTGTCGCCGCTTTGCGGTCTCTAAGCTGGTCAACTCGAATTCCTCGTTGAATCAAGTCTAAAATTGTCCTCGAGTCCGGGGCCAGCCTTTTGTACTTTCCGGCAAGCCATCTCTGAACATCCGTGGTGTACCAGCGGGAGAAGCGGCGTCCGGAGGGGCCGCCGGCGAGCGCGGTGAGCGCCTCATCGCGGCCGAGATCGGTGAGGAATCGCCACGAGGGCGTGAAGGTGGTCTGACGGTCGTGGGAGGTGAAGATCCCTCCCTGGACCACGGTCGCCCGATTTCCGGGCAGTTCCACCGGCCCGCGGTCGAAGCCCAGGAACGACGGCAGCCTGCCTGCGAAGAAGATGTTGCGCATGACGATCTGCTGCCGCTGTCCCCACGGCATGATGGCGAAGAGGTCGACTTCGGTGAGGGTGTCGGCGAGCACCCGCCCGATGACCGCGTCCCGGCCTTCCTCCCCAAACCAGATCTGATCACCACCGAAGACCGCATCGTCGAAGAGGTGGTAATAGTCGGCGACGACGGCGGTTTCCTCCGTCAGGTGGTCCCACGCCGCCTCTCCGAACAGACCGCGTCCGAAGACCTCACGCAGGAGCGCGTGGTAGACGGTTTCGAAAAGCGTCGCGCCACGCGAAGTGGTGTCGTACCGGCAATCCCATCCTCCGAGCAGGCGCCCGGCAAAGGTGTTCGGCAGCAGCGGGCGGAAGAGCTCCATGAAGCGCTCGGCCTGCAGCGAGTAGAGATCGTTCTGGATCCCTGCCATGTCGGCCAGGGTGCAGTCCCGGCACCCGGAGAGCAGCTCGCGAATCCGGTCGACCCGATAGCTGCCCATCGGGAGGTTGATCACGAGGGGGCCGCCGGGTGGATTGAGATCGTTGTTGGCGGTTGCCAGAAAGCCCTCCGGCGGGTCGAGGATGGAGTGGAGACGGTCGGCGGAGACGGTGCCGCGCCAGCGCCACTTTTCCTCCCACGCCGCGACCGGATGCAGCCCTGAATGCCGGCGCTCCGGGAGCAGCCCCGATTGTTGGTAGCCGATGTGCCCGCCGCGATCGGCCAGCACCCAGTTGCCCGAAATCGCGACCTCGCGCACCACCCGCTGCCCCTCGGCCACGCTCTGCGCGTGTCCGAGACGGGCGAGGGCGTCGAGCGACGCGGCGGCGCCCGTGCGCTCGGCGGACCACGCCCGCGTGAGGTAGAAACCGTCGGCCAGCTCGGGCTCGTCGGCTGGCGCCTCGAGAACGCCGAGCTCGTTCTCCCGGACGGTGATCACGAGCGGCTCCGCTTTCTTGCGGAGAATGGTCTCGGTGCGCACCTCGAACGGCCGGAAGCCGTTCTCGCGGCGGCACGCCCCGTCGCGGCACTCCTCGATGAAGAAGTCGACCATGTCCATGAAGCCGTAGGTGAATCCGAAGCTGAGCTTGCGGGTGCGGCCCATCACCAAACCCGGGATGCCGGGCATGGTGGCCCCGATCCGGTAATCGTCCGCGGTGTGCATGATCGCCTCGTACCAGATGGCCGGCAGCCGGTTGGTTTCGAGGTGGGGGTCGTTGCACTGCATCGGTGCGCCGCTCGCGGTGCGTGATCCGGACACCGCCCAGTTGTTGCTCGCCATCAGGGTCGGCACCGCCGCCAGAAACCCGATCGAATCGGCGATGAGCGGACGGACGAATCGCAGCTTCCGAATCAGCTCCACCGTCGCGTCGTCGAGATCGTCGAGGTGGGGAGAGCACAACGCCCTGAGCTTTTCGAGCGACACCCCGGAAGCAATGGCCTGGGCCAGAAGGTGCTCCACGTCCTGTTGTGATTGGGCGAGACCGACATAGGACATCAGTTTGATGGTGATCACCGTATCGGCGATCGTCCAGGGCTCGGGCCGGTAGCCGACCAGCATGAGTTCGAGGGGCCTGCGGTGGTGGTCGATGACGTGGTTGACGCCCTCGGCGTAAGCCTCTGCAAGGGCTCGAGCCTCTTCCGTGAGATCGCCTGCCTCGCGATCTGCGTCGCGCCCGAACCCCATCTCCCGCATGAAGATGTCGATGGCGACGGTCTCCGGGCTGTTCTCGAAGCACTCGCTGAGGCGCCCCCGGCCGATCGATCGCACCAGCATCATCTGGACCAGTCGATCGTGGGCGTGGACCAGACCGAGCCCACGCGCGAGACCGGGGTCATCCTCCGCCCAGATCCTGGCGACGCCCTGCGGGCTCCGGGCAAGGTCGATCCGTCGGCCGGCGACCCGGTGCGTGCGGCGCCGATTGCTGATGCGCATCCAACCTCCCGTTGTTGCGCAGGGTAACAGGGTTGTCGAGGTATTCTGGAGAGGTGGTGGACGAACTCCTCGAAGTCTTGAGGCACGCAATTGTCGATGCCCTCCGCGGCGAGAGCTGGGGCGAAGCCCTGCCGATGCTCGAGGAATGGTGCGAGCGATTCCCGGACGATCTCAGGTCGTGGCTCAACCGCGGCTACTGTCTGGTTCGCCTGGGCCGCTATCGCGAGGCGGTGGCGGCATTTGACCGCTGTCTGGAACTCGATCCCGGGCTCGAGAAGGCTCGCAAGTGGCGCGAACGCGTGCTGACGGAATTCCTTGCCGATTCTCCCCAGGCGGATGGTGGGGCCGCGCCCGGGCCTGCCGCCGCCGGCCCTCCCGTGACGGCCGATCCGCCGACCTACGCCACCGGGGCGGCGCCGGACACCGTGCGCGGTTGGTTCGAAGGCAGCGTGATCGACGGCCGCTACGATGTGAAGTCCGTCGCGCGGGGCGGGATGGCGGTGGTTGCCATCGCGTACGATCGCGAACTCCTGCGAATGGTGGCAGTCAAGACCCCGCTGCCGTCGGTTCTGGCCTCCGCCGACGGCCGCACGCGCTTCCAGCGCGAGGCGGAGTCGTGGATCGCGCTCGGCATCCACCCCAACATCTGTTGCGCCTACTATCTCCAGGAAATCGGAGGCATGCCGCGGCTCTTCATGGAGTACGTGGACGGCGGCGATCTCGGCCAATGGCTCAAACGCGAAAAGCACCCGCGAATCGAGCAGCGGCTCGACCTCGCGATCCAGATTGCCGGCGGTTTGGAGTTCACCCACAGTTTCGTCTGGCAGGACGACGACGGTGTCGAACACCGGGGCGTCATCCACCGGGACATCAAGCCCGCCAACGTCCTGCTCACGTCCGACGGTGTCGCCCGGTTGACCGATTTCGGTCTGGTCCGCGCCGAAGGCCGGGATGATGCGACGGACGTGGGGCAAAGCCCGGAAGCGACCCAACCCCGCCACACCGGGCGCCGGGGAGACAGTCTCGCGAGCGCATCGTGGCAGACCGTCACCGCCGAAGGCGGTCTGGTCGGGACGCCGCCTTACATGGCGCCGGAATTGTGGCGCCAGGACCTGCGGGGAACCGTAGCCACCGATGTCTATGCGTTCGGTTGCATGCTCTACGAGATCGTCTGCGGACGCAGACCGTTCGTCATGAAGACCGACCCGGCGACCCAGACCCGGGAAGCCCATCTCGGTGGCTGGATGCGGATGCACCTGCGCGACGAGCCGCCCGACCCCAGCCAGTTCACCGAGGCTCTGCACCCCAGACTTGCGGCCCTGATGCGGTCCTGCATCGCCAAGGACCCGAGCCGCCGACCCCAGTCCTTCGCCCTGATTCGCGGGTGGCTGACCGAGATCTACGGCGAGACCACGGGAACGCCGTATCCCCGGCCGAAACCGGAGCGCACCCAGTTGATGGCGGATTCGCTCAACAACCGGGGTGTGTCGTTTGTGACCCTCGACCTCAGGGAAAGGGCGGCCGCCAGTTTCGCAGAGGCGCTTGCCGGCAATCCCGGCCACCTCGAGGCGACCTTCAACAGCAGCCTGCTCGAGTGGCGCTTCGGGGGCCTCACCGATGCCGAGTTCGAACGCCGGTTGGGCGAGGCGGAACGTCGGGCCGGATCGTCCGCCCGCGCAGGTTACTTGAAGGCTCGCTGGCGGTTGTTGGTGGACGACGGCCCGGGCGCCGAGGAGATCCTCCGCGGCGGGGCTCAGTCGTTGGCGGCGCGCCGCGACTTCGGTCTCGCGCTGCTGGCTCGAGCCCGTGCCGGCAACGACCGGGGCGGTGCGGTGGAGGCGCGCCGCCTCTTGCATGCGGTGGTCGAAGAGAGCCCATCCGACGTCACGGCGGCCGTCGCGGAGGCGGCAGCGTATGAATCGGCCGGTGACGGGAGTGCGGCGGCGGAGGTCTTCGCCGGCGCCCGGCGACTCGACGACAGGCTGCCGGGGTCGCTGGCAGAGGCGTCGGCCATGCACCTCCCGGGTTTCTGCGTCGAACAGGTGATGCAACTCCCCGCACCGGTCCAGAGCCTGGCGACCCTCGCCGGTGGCGAGGTCGCAGTCCGAACGGCCGAAGCTGCAGCGGTTGTCCTGCGACGCGGCGACCGGCGGCCGGGCCGCCGGCTGGCCCTCGGTGGGCCGGCGCGACAAGGGCGTTCGATGGCGACGGCCCTCGGGGGCCGGGTCCTGGTCGCGTGCCTGGAGAACGGGCCCCTGACCCTTTTCAATGCGGCCACCGGCGAACGACTGCGCAATCTCCGGCCCCACCCGGGGGTCGCCATCTGTGTCGCCATGTCCCGAGACGGGCGGACGGCGGCGACCGGCGGCTCGGACCGGTGCCTGCGGTTGTGGGACATCGAATCAGGCGAGAGCGTTGCCTCGCTGCAGGGACACGAGGCGTTCATCGGTGCTCTCGCATGGGTCTCGGGCGCGAACCGTATCGTCACCGGCGGCGCCGACGGCACGGTGAGGCTGTGGGACCTCGACGAACAGCAGTGCGAGCACGTTTTCGAGGGCCACCACGGGCCGGTCCGCGCCGTCGCCGTGACCACCGACGGGAGATTCGCCGTTTCGGGCGGACAGGACGGCTCGATCGGAATGTGGGACCTCGCGACCGGGCACAACACGCGCTGGCTGCGAGGCCCCCGTGCCGCCGTGACCGCGGTCGCCTTTGTCGACCAATCGGTGGCCGCCGGCAGCGAAGACGGCACCGTTCGTCTGTGGGATCGCGAAGACGGGTCGGTGCAAAGGGTCATCCGTCTCCCCAACCCGGTGCAGGACCTCATCCCGGTCGCCGGGCCCCGGCTCTGGGTTGCCCACGGTTCGTCGGTGAGCTGTGTGGTGGTTCCGGCGGTCAGGACCGTGCTCCTCCCGCTGGCGCTTTCCGAGACGGTCGGCTCGGGCGAACTGGCGGCGCGGGAACACGAATACCGGACCCATCTCGAGCTGGCCCGCGAACACATGGCGTCGGAGCGGATGGACGAGGTCATCGGAGAGCTGCGAAAAGCCCGCGAGGTGGAAGGCTACGAGCACCACGGGGATGCGCTGGCCCTGTGGAACAGGGTGCTCGCCTTCTACCCGAAAGGGGCCCCGCGTTCGGTGGTCGAGGTCCGGCGGTTCGGCAGCGGCGGGGCCAACCTGACGGCGTGTGGTTTTGCGGCCGACGGGACGATTCTCGCCGGGGCCGTCGACGGGTCGCTGTGCCGCTTCGACGCCGAGTCGGGTGTCCAGGGAACGCCGATGATCGGTCACGGACAGGCCATCACCTCGATTGCCGCCGGCGCCGACGGGCCGATGGCGGTGACCGCGAGCCGCGACGGGACGATTCGTCTGTGGAACGCAAGCGAAGGGCGCCAACTCAGGGTGCTCGAGGGCCACCAGGGGACCGTCACGTGTGTTGCGGTGACGCCGCTCGGCGACGTGGTGTCGGCCGGCGAGGACGGGACGCTGCGTCTGTGGCCGCCGGAGGACGGCGCTCTCCCGACCCTGCTGGGAAGCGGCCACGAGGCGGTGCTCGCCGTTGCGATCAGCGGTGACGGGCGCTTTGCCGTCAGTGGGGGATGGGACAGCCACATCACGATGTGGAGCCTGTCTCGCAGGGCGGAGCTGCGGCGTCTGGAGGGCCACGACGGAGCGGTTCTCTCGCTCGCCGTGAGTTCCGATTGCCGAACCGTCGCCTCCGCAGGCGAGGACGGTTCCGTGCGGTTGTGGGATCTCGAAAGCGGACGCTGCCGGCGCACGCTGACCGGTCATGTCGGCGCGGTGCAGTCGGTTCGCTTCACCCCGGATGCGCGGTTCGTGATCTCGGCGGGCAAGGACGCCACTTTGCGGGTGTGGGACACGAGGACCGGCAGCTCACCGACCGTGGTCGAGGGGCACGCCGGCGCGGTGGCGGACCTCGCGATCGACGCCTCGGGTGGAGCGGCGGTTTCGGTGGGCTCCGACTCGAGCCTTCGCCTGTGGTTTCTCGATTGGGAGCCGGAACCGCCCGAGCACGAGCACTGGGACGACAGGGTTCGTCCGTTTCTCGAGGTCTTCCTGCGCCACCGCGACAGGACGCTGCAGCCGGGCGGCATGCCCACCTGGAGCGCATCGGATGTCGAGGTCCTGTTGCGGGACCTCGGGTGGCGGGGGTTCGGGTGGCTCGCACCCAAGAGGGTCGAACGAGAGCTCGAGCTCATGGCCCGCAACCGCGGCGAGACCCGCACCGAAGAAAGCCTCAAGACGCAGCAGCTGGCCAGACAGATGCAGCGCGAACAGAAGGTAGCGCCGGCCAAGCACGTGGTCGAGCGGCTCACCCGCAACCTTGGTCTCAAGCTCGCAGCGGCCGCCGCAGCCTTGATCCTGGTGGTCCTGGCGGTGGCCGCCATCCGCACGCCGTCGAGCGATGTCGTGAAATTCAACGAACAGACCCGGGTCGACTTCGCCCGTCTGGTGGACGAGCGCAGCTCTCGGCTGCGGCGGGGTGCCGCCATGGCTTATCAGCAGAAGCCGACGGTCACCGACGAAACCTGCCTCCCCGAGAGGTTGCCGTTCTTTCTCGACATCGTGTTGAACGCGGAACGCCAGTTCGAGCCCCCGCTCGATCCCGGCGAGCCGTGTCTGGACCCCGGTTTCAGGAAGATCTATGCAGACTCCGTCCGCTGTGCCGGGGTTCTGGGAGGGGAGGATGCGGTCGAGGCGATCGTCGAGAGGGCGGATACGGACCTGCACCCGTACCGGCTCGAGGACTTCGCGCTGGTGTTGGTGGGCATCGGCGAACCTGCCGAACCCCGGTTGCGGCAGGCAATCACCGACTATTCGGAAACCGTGCGCCATCTCGCCGCCGTCGCTCTGGTCCACAGCGCGAGCCCGACCGCGACGCAGATTCTGAGGGAGGCGCTCGACGGCGACGAGATGCGCGGGGTCGAGGGCGCGAGTTATGTTCTCACCGAGCTGATCGCGCGCGGCGCGATCGACGAGGGGCGGGCGTTCGAAACCGTGCGCACGCTGTGCCGGAGTATCGACCCCAGGGTGCGCCGCAACGCGGTGCGTTCGCTCGTGCTTTTCGAACGCACCGGCGTGGCAAGTGAATTGCTGGACGAGGCCTTGACCGACTCGGACCCGGAGGTCGTCGCCGCCGCCGAGCGGGCTCGCGAGAATCTGCGCAACGCCAAGATCCACCAGGTCTTCGGAGCCGATTGATCAGCAGGGAGAGAGTCATGAGGATAGGACGCATCGAAACCGCCGCGGGCCTCGAGTGGGTGGCGGCCGACGAGAGAGGGATCCGGCTTCTAGGCGGCGACCCCTTCTCAGGGGAATGCGCCCCGGGAGAGTCGGTCGACGCCGACTCCGGCGCCCGGCCCGCGCCTCCGGTGACGCCGTCCAAGATCGTCTGCGTCGGCCGCAACTACGTCGCCCACGCCGCCGAGCACGGCGCCGATGTCCCGACCGAACCGCTGCTGTTCCTCAAACCACCGTCGGCGGTCATCGGCTCCGGCGAAGGAATCGTCCTGCCTCCGCTCTCGGACCAGGTCGAGCACGAGGCCGAGCTCGCGCTGGTGATTGGACGGCGTTGCCGGAACGTGTCTCCGGACCACGCCTGGAGCCGCGTTCTCGGCGTCACCTGCGCCAACGACGTGACGGCCCGCGACCTGCAACGATCGGATGCCCAATGGACCCGCGGCAAGGGCTTCGACACCTTCTGCCCGCTGGGCCCGTGGATCGTCACCGGCCTGTCCGAGGAAGAGGTGGGCGATCTCGGTGTGCGGTGCAGCGTCAACGGAGAGTTGCGGCAGCAGGCGCGCACCTCGCAGATGGTGTTCTCGCCTTCGTTCCTCATCGCCTACATCACCGCGGTCATGACCCTCGAACCCGGGGACCTGATCCTCACCGGCACCCCCGCCGGCGTCAGCCCTCTCCACCCGGGCGACGAGGTCACGGTCGAGATCGAGCACGTCGGGACGCTCACGAATCCGGTC
>CAVQSQ010000036.1:0-9800 GCA_963715955.1 Candidatus Sulfomarinibacteraceae bacterium | reverse complement strand
CCGAGAAAGAAAAAGGTGCCCGGCGCGTAGTTCCGGCGACGACTTCGTCGCGATGGGAACGGGGAGGGTGCAGACCTACGCGGCTGCAGATGAGCAGCCGCCGTTCGTGGGAGCGCGTTGATTTCTATATGGGTTCGCGGTTGGGCCTGTCGCGCGCGATGTCATCGCCACGCTCCGGCTGCGTTGACAAAGCGTACGGCATAACGTACGTTATCAACGGAGGCACGACATGACGACCATCTCCGCAACCGACGCGCGTTCCAAGCTGTACAAGCTTCTGGACCAGGCGCGCGAAACCAGCGAACCCATCCTGATCACCGGCAAGCGGGGCAACGGCGTGCTGGTCTCGGAGGACGACTGGCGATCCATTCAGGAAACCCTCCACCTGCTTTCGATTCCCGGAATGCGCGAATCGATCCGCGAAGGGATGGCAACGCCGATTGAAGAGACCAGCGAGGAGCCTGGCTGGTGAGTCGTTGGCGGCTCGTCTATACGAAACAGGCATTACAGTTGACCCGAAATTTCAAAACTGGTAAAAATAGTTTCTAGTTTCACGCATATACGGCGAAAAATTCTACCAGTTGGAATCGACAATGCTGGAAACCCTCAAGACCATCCTGCTCGATTTTCAGGAGTCGACTCTGAAGACCGGAGTCCCCCGGCACCTCGAGATCGAAACCGTGCCCGGTAAGGCTACCGTGTGTATCGGTGTCCGCCGTGCCGGGAAGTCGACCTATCTCTTTCAGGTGATCGACCGTCTGCTTCGCGACGGCGTGCCCCGGCAGAACATCCTCTTTGTCAACTTCTTCGATGACCGTCTGCACAACCTCGGGCGCGAAGGTCTCGGGCTGATCACGGAGGCGTACTATTCGCTCTTTCCCGAAAAGAAGAACACCGAGACCGTGTACTGCTTCTTCGACGAAATCCAGGCCGTCGACAGCTGGGAGCCGTTCGTCGACCGCCTGATGCGCACCGAGAAGTGCGAGGTTTACCTCACGGGCTCGTCAGCTCGAATGCTCTCACGCGAGATCGCGACCCAGATGCGTGGACGGGCGTTGTCGTGGGAGATCTTCCCGTTTTCCTTCGCCGAGTTCCTGGGCTTCGAGGGGATCGCCGCAGGGAAACCCCTCTCGACGAAGCAGCGGCTCACGATCCAGAAGGCCTTCGACGACTACTGGCAGCGAGGAGGGTTCCCAGAGGTGGCCGGCCTCGATAGGCAGTTGCGCATCAGGATTCACCAGGAGTACCTGCACGCGATCTTGTTCCGCGACCTGGTGGAACGTCACGACGTTTCCCACCCCAACGCGGTCAGGGACCTCGCCTACCGCCTGCTCGAAAACACCGCCTCGATGTATTCGGTCAACAGCCTCACCGGTTACCTCAAGTCGCTGGGCCACAAGGTACCCAAAGCCACTGTGTCGGATTACGTGACGTGGTTCGAAGACGCCTACTTCCTCTTCACGACCACGATCTTCGATGCCTCCGCGGCTCGCCGCAAGACCAATCCGAAGAAGATCTACTGCATAGATCATGCACTCGTCACGTCCGTGGTTCCCAACATCCTCGTCAACTCCGGTCATCTACTCGAAAACCTGGCGTTCACCGCCTTGCGGCGCGTCACGCCCGAGATCCACTATTACAAGACCAGTACCGGCTCCGAGGTCGATTTCGTCGCGGCACTCCCGAACGGCTCGCGAATGCTGGTGCAAGTCTGTGAATCCATGGCCTCATCCAAAACCAGGAAACGCGAGGTTTCGGCCCTGGGCACCGCCATGGCCGAACTCGCCCTCACCTCCGGGACAATCGTGACCCGTGCCGAAGAGGGTGAAATCGATGTCGAGAGTGGCACCATCAAGATAGTTCCGGCATGGCGGTTCGCGCTCGACATGTCGGGTACTGGGGAAGTCGCGTGAGATTCCTGCTTCTCAGCGACACCCACGGCAAGCTCGGCGTCATCAACGACCTCGCGGCCGAGGTCGGGGCGGACGCAGTGATCCATGCCGGCGACTTCGGCTTCTACGATGAAGGAAGCTACGAGCGCCTCTCCGAACGCGAGCTTCGTTTGCACATCGCCCACTCGGCTCTGGATGCCGCCCGAAAAACGGAGATCCTCGGCCTTTCACACGAAGAGAGAATCGAAGCCTGCCGGGAGATGTGCCCGCTCAGTGAGCTGCCGATGTACCTCGACGGCCGACTCCGCTTCGAGATCCCCGTCTATGCCGTGTGGGGCAATCACGAGGACAAAAAGGTCGTCGAGAGTTTCGTCCGCGGCGATCTCGAGGTGGAAAACCTCCACCTCCTGACCCACTGCACCACGTTTCGGGTTGGCCCGGCTCTTGTTTATGGGCTCGGAGGAAATTTTCTCCCGGGTACGAAGCTGATGCAGTCACCCATCGCCGGCGGCGCCGGCAGGGTATGGAGCACCTTGTCCCAGTACGTGGAATTGACTCAAACCGTCGACGGTCAAAAGGACGAGTCCTCGACGCGAATCTTCGTCTCTCATGTCAGCCCGGGCAAAGAACCGTTTGTCGAGTCCATCGCCGCCCGGACCAGCGCAAATTTCACGGTCAGCGGGCACATGGGCGCGCCGTACCCGATGGTCTGGAATCCGTTCGCAGTGCGATCGGTTGAGGAAGCATCCCAGACCCTTCGGCGAGGAATTCTGGAAATCAAGAAAGCCTGCCTCGAGGCGCGGGGCTCCGAAACAGCCAAGGTAGAGCACGCCTTCTCAGTCATCGACAAGATCCCCGAAACCGAGGCTCGTCTGGGAAGGGGAGTGAAAGTGCCCCGCTGGTACTGCAAGATGACCCACATCAACCTCCCTGACGCCGACGTGGGCTACGCGGTCATGGAACTGACCGACGAGGGCGCCGAAGTTCGAACCTCCCCGCGTTCAGTTGGGCACGAGTGATGACATCCTGTCGATTCGTACCTCCGCGAATATTTTCACGCTGCGCGGTTGTGCAGCCTTTCTTTACTACCTTCAGTCCAAAGTGAAGCCCTCTTTCCTTTCAGTCAGCATGCTCATCAAAGCCAGGGAGCACGCATAATTGGCCAATCACGGAGGTATGAAGTGTCGACAAAAACAAAAAATGTCGACATATTTCGCAGATCTGTCGATCCCGTCGACACATCGACACGTCTCCGGCAGCGTTGACAAAACGTACGGTATAACGTACGTTATCAACGGAGGCACGACATGACGACCATCTCCGCAACCGACGCGCGTTCCAAGCTGTACAAGCTTCTGGACCAGGCGCGCGAAACCAGCGAACCCATCCTGATCACCGGCAAGCGGGGCAACGGCGTGCTGGTCTCGGAGGACGACTGGCGATCCATTCAGGAAACCCTCCACTTGCTTTCGATTCCCGGAATGCGCGAATCGATCCGCGAAGGGATGGCAACGCCGATTGAAGAGACCAGCGAGGAGCCTGGCTGGTGAGTCGTTGGCGGCTCGTCTATACGAAACAAGCTCAAAAAGACGCACGAAAGGTCGCCGGTGCCGGACTCAAAGAGAAGGCCCAGACCCTTCTCGACGTCCTCTCCGAAGATCCATACCAGTCGCCGCCACCATTCGAAAAGCTCGTCGGCGATCTGGCAGGCGCCTGCTCGAGAAGAATCAACATCCAACATCGCCTGGTCTACCAGGTTCTGAAAAAGGAACGAATCGTCAAGGTCCTTCGTATGTGGACCCACTACGAATAACCCTGCATTGGAGCCAGATCGAGGGTACCCATCCCTCATCCCGAAATCCGAAATCTGGAATCCCTCACGGGCAGCCGAGCAACAATTCCGAAATCCGAAATCTCACACGGGCAGGCTGCCCCACAAACCGATCGTGCTGTCCGCCTGACCGCTCCGCCCCCCTCACTGTCATCCCGACCGGAGGCCCGGCTTGTCCCGGCGTAGCCAAGGGCGAAGCCGGAAGGGCCGTAGCTGAGGGATCTGGTCGACGTGAAAGCGCTCGAAGAAGCTGGGCTCAGAGTGGAGGAACACCTGGAGTTCGCCGCTTTCAAGGACGCCAGGCGCGGCAGGCCGGCATGAAGCGATCCGATATCGCGGCCGCCATCAAGGCGGTGCGCGCTGGCTGATGAAGGTCGTCGTCGACACCAACGTGCTCGTATCGGGCGTCTTTTTCGGCGGAAACCCGGCGCGGGTCCTGGCGGCGTGACGCGAGTTTTTTGAGTGTGATGCCGTTCGGGACGTGAACAACTCAGACGATACCGTCGCGAATGACCCCGATCTCTTCCTCCGCAACGTCGAGGCCCGCGACGATATGGACACCTACGATTCTGAGCGACATTCAGGGGGTTGAAGCGCTCTCGGCGTCCCCGGGGACGACTTACTTTTTTTGCCCGTAAGCAAAAAAAGTTGCAACAAATTTTGCTTTGAGGCAAAATGTACTCATGACGCAGCAGCGCTACCTCGAGTCGCCGATCGCGTCCGATCTGCAACGAAAAATGGTCTTCGTGGCCGGCCCGCGCCAGGTTGGCAAGACGACGCTTGCCAAGAGGATCCTCGCCGACTGGGCGACTGGCATCTACCTCAATTGGGACAACCGCGAACACCGCGCTGAGTTGAAGAACCCCCGCTGGCCGGCCGAAGAGGCAGTGGTCGTCCTCGACGAGATTCACAAGTGGCGCGGCTGGAAGCGCTGGATCAAAGGGGAGTACGACGAGCACGGCGATCGGCTTCACTTCCTCGTCACCGGCAGCGCGCGGATGGACGTCTACCGGAGGGGCGGCGACTCCCTGCAGGGCCGCTACCACCACTACAGGCTCCACCCGTTCACCCTCGCAGAGATCGGGGCCTCGGCGCGCCGCCTGGAGCCGGGTGCCGAGATTCCGGTCGGCAGGGGACGGCCGCCGCACGGGCTCGAGGCCCTGCTTCGGTTCGGTGGGTTTCCCGAGCCCTTCCTGGCACAAAACCCGCGCCAGCACCGGCGTTGGCTCAAAGAACGCTTTGACCGCTTCGTTCGCGAGGATGTGCGCGACCTCGGCTCCGTGCGGGATCTTTCTCGAATTCAGATCTTGGCCGACCTGCTTCCCGAACGGGTCGCCTCTCCGCTGTCGCTGAACTCACTCCGGGAAGATCTGGAGGTGAGCCACCGCGCGGTGAGCCACTGGATGGACGTCCTCGAACGTCTGTACTTCACATTTCGGATCGCGCCATTCAGGTCCAAGGCGGTGCAGTCGCTCAAACAGATGCCGAAGGCGTTCCTCTGGGATTGGAGCGCCGTCGAGAGCGAGGGTGCGCGCTTTGAGAATCTCGTCGCGGGCCACCTTCTCAAACTCTGCCACGACCTCGAGGATGTCGAAGGTCACCGGGTTGCCCTCCACTACCTGCGGGACCGGGCGGGTCGCGAGGTGGACTTCCTGGTCACCGCGAACCGCAAGCCGTGGTTCGCAGTCGAATCGAAGATCCGAGCCGATCGCGCCGATCCGTCACTCCTGTATTTCCGCGACCGGCTGAAGATCCCGTGGACCTACCAGGTCAGCCTCGAGGGAGAACGCGACGTTCTCGACAACGGCGTCCGCTGTCTGCCCGCGGCGAAGTTCCTGGCCGCACTCGTCTGAGATTTCGAGCCGCAGATCGTCGCCGAGTATCCCGACCTCGAGGAGGACGATGTCGCGCAAGCCCTGAAATACGCGGCGTGGACCGCCGATGATCGGTTCTTGCCGGCGACGGAGACCGAGTGATTCGGTTCCTCCCGGACATGTGAGAACCGCAGGGCCCAGCACTACCAGAAACGATCCCTTGGATGCGTAATCATGTTTCTCGTGTAGAATGCCTAATGGGAGTGGGCTTTTTGCAGGCAAACAATGACAAAGTGCTCAAGACCCTGGGTTCGCAGGCGGCCCGGCTGGTGGCGGAGCTGCACGAACGGGGAAGCACGATGTTCTCCAACTCCGACGTCGAGGAGATCACCGGGCTGGGACCGAAGTCCTCCCGGAACTTCGCGGCGTCTCTGGTTCATCGCGGAGTCGCGACCCGGTTGAAGCCGGGTCTCTTCATTCTCGTGCCGTTCGAGCTCGGCCGCGCGCGAGAGTTTCTCGGTGACCCTCTGATCATCGCCCGTGAGCTTGCAGGCGGCGAGGACTACTACATCTCGCACGCATCGGCGATGGAGGTCCACCAGATGGTCACCCAGCCGCAGCTAGTGGTGTTCGCCTCCACGCCACGGGCCATTCGGCCCCGCGTGGTGCTGGGCGCCGAGTTCCGTTTCGTGCGCTGCAAGTCCGAGCACCTCTTCGGGATCACCGACCACTGGGTGACCAAGACCGAGAGAGTTCGGATCAGCGACCTGGAGCGGACGGTCGTTGACGGGCTGAAGCAGACAGAGCACTGTGGAGGCCTTACCGAAGTCGCCAAGGGGCTCTGGATGCGGAAAGCGGACCTTGATGCCGGAAAAGTCGTGGACTACGCGCTGCGTCTCGGTGTGGGGGCGGTGATTCGCCGGTTAGGGTTCCTCCTCGAGCTGTTCGGCGTCGGCGCGGCGAGGGAGATCAAGCGCTTACGGGATCGCCTGACTCGGAGCTATGCGCCCCTGGATCCGCTCTTGCCCGCGGAGGGGAAGTACCTCGCCCGTTGGCGGCTCAGACTCAACGTGGAGCCCGAGGAGATCCTCTCGGTGGTGAGGACCTGAGCGTGATCCCACAAAGGAACATCTCGCTCCTTGCCAACCGGTTGGCCCGTGGAGGCGGGCGCCGTATCCCCGAAGCGGTCCTCGAACGCGACTACTGTTTGGCCTGGTTCCTGGTCGGCCTCTCGCGCTCGAGCGTGCGCGGAAAGCTGGCATTCAAAGGGGGCACGGCGCTCAAGAGATGCTACTTCGGCGATTACCGGTTCTCGGAGGACCTCGATTTCAGCCTCGTCGAGGGCTTGCCAGTCGAGGAGATCCTGGGGGCGCTCGACGGAGTGTACGACGACGTGCGGCGTTCGTCGGGGATCGTTTTCCGATTCTCGCGCGAGGATCGCGCCGAGCACCTGAACAGCCACACGTTTTATATGGCGTACGAGGGGCCGCTGCCCAGCGCCTCGACCAAGGAGGTGAAGGTCGACGTCACGATCAGCGAGCGGTTCGTCTGCCCTCTCCAGGAACGTCCCGTCGTCCGTGGCTACGAGGAATATGCGGACCTGCCGGAAGGCTGCCCGGTGACGGTCTACTCGCTCGACGAGATCGCCGTGGAGAAGGCCGTTGCGCTCACCGATCGCGCCCGCAACGAGCCGAGGGACCTGTACGACCTCTGGTATCTGACGTCCGGTGGGTACGCCGACCTGGCGATGCTGTCGACCGAGGTCGAGAGCAAGCTCGAGTTTCGGGGCCGAGCAAGCCAGGGCCTGGGTGACGAGCTTGCCAAGAAGGAGGCGAGGCTCAAGAAGTTGTGGGAGGTGCGGCTCGGCGCTCAGATGGCCGCTCTGCCCCCTTTCGAGGAGGTCTTCCGCTCGGTGCGGCGGTCGATGAGGGCAGCGGGCTGGGCGTGCCGTTGAGCCCCGGCGGCATCAATCCGGGAAGCCAGGCCGACCCGCAGGCAGTGCCCTATTTTCTCTGGGACGAGCCGATGACGGTCGCCGAGCCTCGCGAGCGTTTGAGCACCGCCTCGCCGCCTGAGCGAACGCGTCTCCTCGGGAGGATCCTCCGCGAAGCCAGGGACACCGAAGTGTGGCTTTTAACGACGCCGGCGGACGTCGCGAAATCGTGGAACGGGATCTCCCGAAACCTGGGCCGGCGCCGTAAATTCTGGGAGTTTCTCCTTGAAAGCTGGTCGCAACAGGGACGGATCGATGTCGAGTGGTCTCGGTAGACCCCAGCTCGACCATCGGCTTGCCTCGCTCAGATATGGTCACCGGCGACCGGTAATCGGCTCCATCGGGGCCTGCTCACCCGCACGGCAGCCGGGACGGCCGCCCCTCAAACCGACCATGCTGTCCGCCTGACCGCTCCGCTCTCCACAAGGTCATCCCGACCGCCCGGCCCCGCCCCTTACTGTCATCCCGACCGGAGGCCCGGCTTTTCCCGGCGTAGCCAAGGGGGAAGCCGGAAGGGCCGTAGCGGAGGGATCTGGGTGGGGTTGGCCCATCTGCATCAGCGACACATGCCGAAATGTCGGATTCGAATTCGGTATGTGGCACCCGTGGGTTCATTACCCGATACGTTGCAGCATCCCATCGGGTCGAAACAAACCGATAATGGCGACCCCGCGTATACTGGCGATGGAGGCTCCTCATGCTCGGATTCGACCGGATCACGTTTGACCCCAACATCCTGGGTGGCAAAGCATGCATCCGCGGCATGCGCATCTCGGTGTCTCTGGTGGTGAATCTCGTCGCCAACGGCATGACTGCGCCGCAGATCGTCGCCGAGTACCCCGATCTCGAAGAGGAGGATGTCGCGCAAGCTCTGAAGTACGCGGCGTGGACCGCCGATGATCAGTTCTTGCCGGCGACGGAGACTGCGTGATTCGATTCCTCCTGGACATGGGCCTTGCCCAGTCCACCGCCGAGTTCCTCAGGTCGCTCGGCCACGATGCTATCCACCTTCGAGATGAGGGTCTGCAGCAGCTGCCCGACGAGCGGATCGTCACCAAGGCTCAGGTTGAAGGACGCACCATCATCACGCACGATCTCGACTTCGGGAGAATCGTCGCCCTGAGCGGCGATACCGTGCCGAGCATCGTCACGCTCCGCCTGACGGACATGACACCGGCCCACGTGAACGACGCGCTCAGAGCGGTCCTCGCCGATGCCGCCCGATCGCTCGAAGGAGGCGCGCTCGTCACCGTCACCGACGCGGGAATCAGGATCCGAACGCTCCCCGCAGATGCCGGCTGAAGCACGCACCTACGAACGCGATGGAACCGTCGACCTCTGCACGAAGCTGGTGAACCCCCACAAAGGTCATGGTGGAGGGGTGGGAGGTAGATTTCGAAACCATCGTGTCATTTCATCGTGACTGCCTTCGACGATGCCAGGAGATCTCGTAAAAGGGAGAGGGTAACCTGTTACGAGAGGCTCCCCGAAGCCGAGGCGGCAGGTGATCATCCGTGAACCAAACAGATCGCTGGTCCACCCTCACCGCCATCCCCGCCATGGCCCTCACCCTCATCGGCGCCCAGGGCATCCTCGGCTCCGCCCTCTTCGACCATTTCGCTGTCGGCTACTCACCACGAAGGGGGGAACTGACGCTGAAAGCTTGGGCGGGGCCATTCCACGAAGGCCGGAGGATTGCGGTCAAAGGTCGTCAGGGCGATTGAGGGCCAAGCGGCAGGATGCGGGCACGTGCGCGTCCGGGATCGATCACAACAAGCGCGCCGTGATCGAGTTCCTTCTCGAATCGAGTCTCATGGAGCGACCTACGGAAATCCCATCTCCGACGCACACCACGACGAGTACGCCAGGGCCTGCCGGATGTCCTCGTCCTCGAGGTATGGATACGCCTCGAGAATCTCGTCTCGAGAATGTCCGCTCGCCACCAGACCGACGATCAACCCCACTGTGACCCGCATGCCTCGAATGCTCGCGCGTCCACCCATGACCGCCGGGTCAAACGTAATCCTGTCCAGCTCGACCATCGGTTTGCCTCGCTCAGAGAGTATCACCGGCGATTGGCCATCGACCCCAACGGGGTCTGCCCACCCGCACGGCAGCCGGGACGGCTGCCCCACAAAAGGAGCAACCATTTCTGAAAGCCTTGTGGGGCAGCCGTCCCGGCTGCCAAGTGCGCCGGCCGAGATTCAAGATTCAAAATTCCGAAATCTCTCACGGCAGCCGTGCCCGAAATTCCTAATTCCTCATTCCTA
>CAVQSQ010000035.1:0-24144 GCA_963715955.1 Candidatus Sulfomarinibacteraceae bacterium | reverse complement strand
CTCGTGGATGTCCATATTGACCTCGAGTACGCGGTCGCCGGCAATCTTGACGAAGATCCCACCGTGTCCTTCGACCCGGCCGAGGTGTGGGATGGTGATCGTACGGCTACCGCTCATTACTCCTGGTCCCTGGCCTTCTCGAGGCCCATCCGCATCCACACCGGCGCCGAGAAGTTGCGCATGCGGGTGGAGATCTCGAACCCACGAGATCCCGCGGCCGGCGAACATCGTGATGTTGGCGTCGTAGTTCGGCTCCTCCGCCGGGCCCCGGCAGCCGGCACAGGCGACTCCGAGCGACGGGCAGCGTGCGCCGCACCCGCCGCGGGTCATGGCTCCGCAACAGACCTCCTGGTGGTGAATGACCCGGCAGACGTTTTCGGCTGTCTTGCACTCCCAGCACACCGGCACCGCCGGCAACTCGGGAGTGGTGCCGCGCAGCAGGGAGCGCACCAACGCCAGAAACTCGTGGCGCTCGATCGGGCAACCCGGAAGTTCGAAATCGCACGGCACGAAGTGGGTGACCGGAAGGGCCTCGGGGACACCCGGGCTCGGAGGACCGTTGGGAAATGCCTCCTTTTCGAGAAGGTCACGCGGGATGGCGTTGCGCATGGCGGGAAGCCCGCCCCACACCGCACAGGTGCCTGAGCGACCAGGAAAATGGTCCGTGCCCGGATCGTCTTGAGCATCTTCCAGATCGCGTTCGGTGGCGACCACGCCTTCGACGAAGGCGACGTCGAGACGGCAGGTGTGATCGTTGTCCGAACTCACCATCACCCAGTCGACGATGTCGATCGATCGGCCAATCGCAGCAGCTCATCCTCGCAATTGAGGATCTGCAGCTGGTCGCCGGCGCACCCGGTGAGTCCGAAGATGCCGACCCGCGGTGGGGCGGTGGCTCCGGGCTCATTGGTCGATCAACTCCGGGAGGTTGAGGGCGTCCCAGTAGGAGAAGACCGGCCCGTGGAGACAGGTGAAGGTGTAACCGACCGCGCAGTGGCCGCACTTGCCGATGCCGCACTCCATCCGGCGTTCGAGGCTGAGATAGATACGGTCCTTGCCGAAACCTCTCGCCACCAGTTTCTCGAACACGAAACGGTAGAACACCGGCGGGCCGCACGCCGCGGCGAAGGTGCGACCGACCTCGATGTCGATCTCGTCCAACAATTCGGTCACGAAACCCTCGCGGCCGTCCCAGGGGAGGCCGGCGGCGGCATCCACCGACAACACGACCTCGGCATCTCCGCGGCGCACCAGGCTCTCCAATTCATCCCGGAACAGAACCTGGTCCGGAGAACGGCTCCCGTACAGCAACACGACCCGGCCGAAGAGATGTCGAACGTCGATCAGATACTGCAGCAGACCGCGGAGCGGCACCATGCCGAGGCCACCCGCCACCAGCAACACGTCCTCGTCGACGAATCTCTCGATCGGGAAACCGCGGCCGAGGGGCCCGCGCAGACCGACCTCGTCGCCCTCGCGGACGTGGTCGAACAGGAAGTTCGTGAGCACCCCGACGCGGCGAACGGCGAGCTGCAGAACGCCGGGCCGGGTGGGCGCGGACGGCAGCGAAAACGGCCCCTCACCCACCCCGAGCACCGACAGCTCGACGAACTGGCCCGGCCGCCAGGTAAACGCCGCGCGAGATCGGGGTCCGAAAACCGGAGATCGAAGAGACGCACGCCGGAAATCAAGTCCTGAATCCGCATGACCCTGCCGGGGCCGGCATGTAAGGGTCGCGCCGGTGACGAGCTCGCGATCGGCGCGGCGGGGCGTCTGCATCGGCGGGAGATCGAGGCTCATACGGTTCGCCCTGACGTGCTCGAAGACTTCGACGACGTTGATGCCGGTCGGACAGTTCTCGATGCAGCGGCCGCAGCCGACGCAGGACGGCATCCCGAATTCGCGAACGAATGCCTCTTGCTTGTGGTAATAGCGGTTGCGAACCCTCTCGCCGCGGTCGGCGCGAAAGCTGTGGCCTCCGGCGACCATCGCGTAGTCTCGGAAAAGACACGAGTCCCATGAGCGGACGCGGGAAGCGCCCCCGCCCGGCCGAGACCTCGTCCATCACGTTGAAGCACGAACACGTCGGACACACCACGAGCACGAGCCGCAACACAGGCACTTCCTGCCGACCTCGTCCCACACCGGATCGTCGCTCTTCAGCTCGAGCACGAACGGCAGGTCCGTGACGTCGAGTTCGAGCGTGAAGGCCGCCTCCCTTGCACGCAGCCGCTCCAGGTACTGGCGCGTGTCCTGGCGGGTGGCGGGCTCGAAGAGGTGCGGGACGGCGCGTACGATGTCGTCGCCCACCGAGGATCCGACAACAACCAGAGAGCAGTTTTCGAGCGGAGTCAGGAAGAGATCGAAACAGTCATCCACCGACGACGTGTTCAAGGACTCGCAGAAACACCGTTCGTCGGGCCAGCAGCCGTAGCCGACAACCACGAGTTGTTCGCGGTTTCTTCGGTAGTAGGGGTCCGGAAAGTCCCCCAGGAAAAGGAGATCGAGAATTTTGAGCGCGTGAACGTCACAGGCATGGGCGCCGAAGAACACCTGCCGTCCGGCGTCGTTTTCGTCGCTCTCTACCGGGTGACCGCCATCGGATCGCAGCATCGCGAAACGCGGTTGCAGCAGCAGTTTCTTGAACGGAACGATGGTCCGCAACGCGTCGGGCCGCGCCAGGGTCACGTCGTCGTCGACGACCTCCAGGCTGTGGAGACCGTGCTCCCGCTCGACCGGCGCCCACACCCTGCCCCACGCGCGCAACGCCGTCAGCAACTCGCCGAGAAGACCCGTTTTCATCCTCAGAGTCTGCATGCCCCATCCCGGAAAGTGAAAATAATCACAATGTCATCGATCTCAATATGGTGCCTGCCGCAACGTTTTGCAAGCGGACTCTGTCCGATCGATGACCGTGAGAGAATGCCACATCCAGTGCCCGGACGAAGACCGGCGGTGCGCATCGAGAGCACGATGAGATTGAATCCGGCACATCACATACGCGGGAACCCCTGGATTCAGTCGAGGAGTGAAAATGAGTTCCACAGATATCCGTTCGACAACTGAAGTTCTGACCGGGCTGATCTGGAAGGAGGACCGCGAGGGACTGACCGCCTATGTCGACGAGCTCCCGCCGGCCGACCTCAACCTCATCTTCTCGAGGCTCGATTCAACCGACCGATCGGCGCTGTTGGAGATCCTCGACCCCGAGGACGCTGCGGGACTCCTCCTCAACCTCAGGGAGCTCTCGCCCCACGCCCTGCTGTCGGGGGTTGCTCCGCAGGCGGCGGCCGGAATCCTCCACGAGCTGCCGAGCAACATCGCCACGGATTTCATCGCCGCGATGAAGCCTGGCACGGCGCAACGGATCCTGGCGTTGCTCCCCGAACGGGAAATGGACGACGTCCTCGCGCTGGCCCGTTACGCCCCGGACGTCGCCGGCGGGTTGATGGTGACGGAGATTCTCTCCTACCCGGAGACCGCAACCGTTCAGAACGTGGTCGACGACTTCCGCCTCAATGCCGCGGTCTACGCCGACTACAACATCCAGTACATCTACGTCACACGAGGGGATGAGTCGCTGGGCGGGGTCCTCAGAATCCGCGATCTCCTGCTCAGCGGCGACGACACCGTCCTCGGCGACCTGATCATCGAAGACCCGGTGACCGTCAACCACCTCACGCCGCTGCAGGATCTCAGCGACCTTCTCGACCGCCACCGCTACCTCGGTCTGCCGGTGGTCGACGACGAGGGCCGGTTGGTGGGGGTCGTCCGGCGCGCCGCGGTCGAGGAGGCCATCGCCCAGAGGACCGCGCGGCAGTTCCGCCTGGTTCAAGGCATCATCGGCGGAGAGGAAGTCCGCACGATGCCGGTGGCCCTGCGCTCCGGGCGCAGACTGGCGTGGTTGAGCGCGAACATCGTCCTCAACGTGATCGCGGCGAGCGTGATCGTGTACTTCGAGGACACCTTGACGAGATTGATCGCCCTTGCGGCCTTTCTGCCGATCATCTCGGACATGAGCGGGTGCTCGGGCAACCAGGCGGTCGCGGTCAGCATGCGTGAGCTCTCGCTCGGGCTCGTGCGGCCGCGCGAGACCATGCGGGTCTGGCTCAAGGAGGTCAGCGTCGGGCTCATCAACGGTGCCTCCCTGGGGCTGCTGCTCGGCGTGGTCGCCTGGTTGTGGCGTGGCAACCCGACGCTCGGGATCGTCGTCGGAGCGGCCCTCGCGGCCAACACCGTTGTTGCCGTATCCATCGGCGGCACGGTCCCTCTCATCCTCAAGGGACTCGGAGTCGACCCCGCACTCGCCTCGGGCCCGATCCTCACGACGGTGACCGATATCTGCGGGTTCTTCTTCGCCCTCGGGCTCGCCGCGCTCGCCCTTTCCTACGGCTACCTCTGAGGAGTTCGGCCTAACGCTGAGGCGGCTCCAGTTTGCCCTCGTCCACGTACTCGTGCACCCAGCCCTTGACCAACCCGGTCAGCAACAGGATCGAGATCAGGTTGGGGATGGTCATCAGACCGAGGGCCAGATCACCAAAGGCCCACACCAGTTCCAGCGAATAGACGGCGCCGAGAAAATGGGCAACGCAGAAAACGATTCGGTACGGCACCACCCATCTCGGGCCGACCAGGTAGAGGATCGACCGGTCGCCGTAATACGACCAGCTGATCGCCGTCGAGAGACCGAAGAGAAAGACCGCCAGGGTCACCAGCAGGTGGCCGTTGCCGAGGGCCAGTCCGCCGAGACCCTCCTTGAACGCCCACGCGGTCAGAGGCGAGCCGTTCTGCATGGCGCTCCCCCGCATGATCAGAACTCCGCTCACCGGCTGGCCGTCGCTCCCGAGGATCTCGCCCGCCTCCAATCCGCCCCCATCTTCGGGGTCGAGCCGGATCTGTCCGTCGAACACCCGCAGGTTGCGCTGCAACACCGCATCGTCGGCGATCAGGAGTTCGACGTCGTCCACCAGCCCATCGTTGCAGACGAGATCGAAACCGACCGCCGCCCCGTTAGACACCTCGAGATCGCCAGACGATATCGAGCCCGGGGGAATCTCACCGTTGACGGCGATCTTCGTACCGGCGGCGACGGCGGTGATGGCGGACTGTTCGTTGACCACGAGCTGCTGTTCCTGTTTGCCGTGCCACACCCCCGACACCAGGATCACGAGACCGGTCATCGTGCAGATGATCAGGGTGTCGATAAACGGCCCGAGCATCGCCACCACGCCCTCGCGGATCGGTTCGTCGGTCTTGGCCGCCGCGTGCGCGATGGGCGCCGAGCCCTGGCCCGACTCGTTGGAGAAGAGGCCCCTCTTGACGCCCCACGTGAGCATGAAGATGAAGGTGCCGCCGGCGAAGCCTCCGATCTCGGCGGCCGGGGTGAATGCCGACTGGAAGATCAGCAGCAGGGTGCCGGGCACCTGGTCGATGTGCTTCAGCACCACGATCAGGGCGGAACCGACGTACATGGCGGCCATGAACGGCACCAGCTTCGAGGTCACGCGGCCGATGCGGCGGATGCCGCCGAGGATCACCGCCGCCACCAGCGACGCCAGGACCAACCCGGTCACCCATGTCGGAACACCGAGATCCTGCCGGAACTGGTCGGCAACGGTGAAGGACTGGACCGCGTTCCCCGAGCCGAAGGACGAGATCACGGCGAACACGGCAAAGGCCACCGCGAGCGGTTTCCACTTCTTGCCGAGACCGCGTTCGATCGAGTACATCGGCCCGCCCGCGGCCGAACCACCGGGCAGGATGATCCGCGTTTTCATCGACAGCGTGCACTCGGTGAACTTGAGCGCCATCCCGAACACCGCGGTCACCCACATCCAGAACAGCGCTCCGGGCCCTCCGTAGTGGATGGCCGTGGCGACCCCGGCGATGTTGCCGATACCGACCGTCGCCGAAAGGGCCGTCGTCAGGGCCTGAAAGTGGGAGAGATCGCCGTCGTGATCGGGATCGTCGTACTCGCCACGGAGCACCCGCAGCCCGTGGCGGAAATACCGTACCTGGATCCACCCGAGGCGGAAGGTCGTGACGAGGCCTGTGCCGACCAGCAGTACAACCAACAGAGGCATCTGGGGCGGCCAGCCCCAGACGTATCCGCTGAACGTGAAGATGGCTTGACTCACCCACTCGAAAAACGAGTTCATTCCTGTGTTCCCTCCGGCGCCCGATCGGGATGGACCGCCCTGAATTCCCGGCACATGCTAGCCGAGAGCATGACGGTGCCGCAAGCTGCGCCCCGGGCCGATCCTCCTCGAAGCTGTTCCGGCGGCCTGCGTTTGTCTATAATCCGTCGCCTAAGGAGAGATCTGAATGCGCCAATTTGCGCCCGCCCTGATTTTGGTCCTGTCGGCGTGCGGCGGCCAACCACCGACCGAGCCCGGTTCGACGGCGCCCTCGGGACCGCAATCCGCCGCGACCCAGGACCCGGCCCGGCTCGCGGTCCTCGCCGGGGGCGCAGATTTCAACACCTCCGCAAATGTCGATCCGGACATTGCCTCCGCCTGGTCGGGCGTCAGAATCCGGGTCATCGACCGCGACGGCGGCACCGAGGAGATGTTCGACATCCCGATCAACGGTGCCGAACTGCTGGGCGAGAGCGGTCTCGTCCTGTCGGCGGGCGTCTTTCTGCCCGACTTCATCCTCGACGAGAACGGGATCTCCAGCCGTTCCGCGGAGCCCATCAACCCGGCGGTTCGGGTCGTCATCTCCGAAGACGGGATGGAGGACTTCGAAGGCTGGCTCTTCGCCTCGATGCCCGAGATCCGCCCCTACCCACACCAACGGTGGGAGGTGCTGCTGGTGGAGGGGATTCCGGCGGAATAAGGCAGAGGAGCAGAGGGGCAGAGGGCAGAGGGCAGAGGGGCAGAGGGGCAGAGGGGTGGAAAAGGAACGTTCGAACGTTTGAACGTTGGGTTCATCCGGAATTGCATGAGATCGAGACTTGGACGGATGTGATCACAGCGTCGGCGTCAGCGGCAGTCACCAGGGTCCGGACCAGGTTCAGCGACGGCGACAGCGCCAGCCACAGAAGTCCGCGGCGGCGTTCGGGTGCAACGACCGTGGGCATGGTCACCTCCGGGTCGTTCAAATTGGTGAGTAGCCGGTGGGCAGCCGATGTCAAGGGCAAGCCGGGCTCGGAGCCCGGTGCGGAGCAGAATAACATCGGCTGCCTCACCGGCTCGGGGAGAGGACATGAACGACCCGGAGGTGACCATGTCCAACGTCCTCGCCAACACCAACCTCATCGCCCACGAGAAGGCCCTCGCGGCAGCGGGTGATGCCATCGCCCTTGTCCTGCGGGTGCCGGCGCCGCTCAAGTCGATTGCCGATCAGGTGATCCGTTCAGCGAGCTCGGTGCCTGCAAACCTCGCGGAAGGCCACGGCCGGTCCGGACGCGATCGGAACCACTTCTGGAGGATTGCCTATGCATCGGCCAAGGAGGCCGACAGCCACCTGCGGCTTCTCCAACGAGCTGGGGTCGTCAACACCGGCAGAACCGAGAAGGTTCTCGAGACTCTCGACCAGGTCCGCGCCATGACCTGGCGGCTCATCAATCCGAAGAGCTGAATGATCACGATGCCGTTCCCGGCTCGTCCGGGCGCTGTCGCCGGAGGCCGACGCTGATGCTGTACCTGTCGGTGGCGCCGGCTGCTGCCCCGGTCGCTGGCGCTGGTCGCTGTATGCCTGATATCCATTTCGGTCAGTGCCCATCTCACGGATTTCCGGATGAGCCGAACGTTGCAACGTTGGAACGTTGGGTTCATCCACCAGTCGCTGCCCCGGTCGGCGGCGCTGAGACGAAGGCGCTATGGTGGGCCGAACCTCGTGAAAATCTGGAATTCGACGGACGGAACCATGCATCCTCGAGAGTGGTTTGAGCACGAGGACGTCACGACGACCATGATGACCACCCATGCTCTCTTGAGCCCGGGAGGACGCGGCATCACCGGCCCGGCGGAATCCCTGAGGGGCAGATCGTGAGCACGCTAACATCCTTCCTTTTAGCGTGCGATCCAAGTACGATAACCATCCGGCAGCCCGCCACCCGACCACGGCGAATGATGATGAAATCAGGGAACATGCCAGGCATGAACCTGCCGGACGGTACAGTTGTTAGCGTGCTTCCAGAGTACGCCTACTATAGTATCGCTAGCAGGTGTTAGGTAATCATACTTTCCGTGCGCAATGAGTCTTGATGGAAGATCTACGGCACCGAATCAGAGAAGCGGCGAAAAAGGCTGAAACGGCTGGCGAGGACGAAGCTCTCTGGCGCAATCTCCTGGTTGAGCTGCTGAAAATAACCGAAACGCTCCAATCGAGGGTTGAATCTCCTTCTGCCGAAATGGGACGATCGCTGGGTCCCTCATCAATTGCGAAGATCAGCACGATGTGTAACCCGAAGTTGGCGCGTATTCTCCGTGCCGAGGCAATGGCACAGAGTAAGCCTCCCAGCCGGCTCGTCGCCGACATTGTGAATCAATTCGTGTCAAATCCCCCAGCAGAGGAGACTGACACGTGGTGGAATGCCCCGACCCGGGTTGTCCGCGCCCTGATGGGACGCGAAACTTTGACTGCTGCCGTCGATCCCCCCATCAAGGAGATGTTTGAATCCATGATTCCTCGTGTAAAGGGCGTCACAAACAAGAGTCAGCTTCTCGCTTGGGTCATCTGGAACCACCTAGGCCGCCCTACAGACCGAAGTTGACAATGACGAATGATCTGGCTAACACCTCGTTCCAGCGGACCCCCACCCGCGGTGGGTGTGGTCCGCTGAATTCGGACCGTTAGGGTATTGACATTCATCGAACCAAATTGTACAGTAAATATGTACAAGTCGACGATTGGAGCATTCGATGCCTACTGTGACTTCATACTCGAACGCAAGAGCGACACTCGCGGCGCTCTGTGACGAAGTATCGTCAACCCGAGAGCCCGTGATCATCCGGCGCCGGAACGCGGCGGACGTGGCTCTTGTTTCGGCCGATGAACTGGGGAGTCTTCTCGAAACCGCGCATCTGCTGAGGTCGCCAAAGAACGCGGAACGTCTCTTGAAAGCGCTAGCGCGAGCCGGCTCGCAGGAAATCCGCCCGTCTTCGGTTGACGAACTTCGTGCGGAGCTTGGGCTTGGCAAAGAAAAAGGGTAAATCTCGCGCCCGCCCGTCCACAAAGGAATGGGTTCTGGTTTTTCAACCGGAATTCCTGGAAGATCTGCGATTCTGGGTCACAACCAATCGAAAGGTCGCTCTCCGCGCGCTCGACATCGTGGATGCGATCGCTCGCGATCCATTTTCCGGGATCGGGAAACCCGAGCCGCTGAAATTTCTCCCCAGTGGAACGTGGTCGCGGCGGCTTTCAGAGGAGCACAGAATTGTCTATCTGGTATCCGATGGCCGGATCGACCTCTTGCAGGGGCGGTACCATTATTGAGGAAAAAGGAAAAAGGTGCCCGGCACTGATCTGCCGAACTGTCGGCAAACCGCCGTTTGGGGGTGCCGGACACTCACCTCACAACAGCTTGTCGAGGTTGGCCAACAGGGTACCCTTGCGGACCCGTTGCCTGAACCTCCGCGTCATCATGAGGCTGCCGACGGTCGAGAACTTGCCCAGACCCGTGCCGTACATCATCGGCAGCGCAGCCCCCAGGAAATCACCGAAGTCCTCGTCGTAGGGGTAGAACCAGGGCGAGGCGGTGTCGGTGCCCGGGTCGCGCATGACGTACTTGACGTTCACCAGTTCGTGCAGACCGAACTCGCCGTGGGCCCGACCGATCCCGCTCTCGCGAACGCCGCCCCACGAACCGGTGGTTTCGCCAAAGGCCACGGCATGGTCGTTGATGGTGACGACACCGGCGTCGAGCTCACGCTGCAGCCTCTCCGCCGTTGCACGCGATCTCGTCCATCCCGACCCCGTGAGACCGAACCTGGAGTCGTTGGCGCGGCGGACGGCTTCGTCGATGTCCGCAACCGGCACCATCGGTAAAACCGGGCCGAAGGTCTCTTCGTGCATGACCTCCATGTCGTCGGTGACGTCCACCAGGACCGTCGGCGGATAGAAGAACCCGGGGCCCTCGGGCGTCACGCCGCCGGTCAGCGCGCGCGCCCCGGACGCCAGCGCGGCCGCGACCTGCCGAGCCACGAGGTCGCGCTGTCCCCTCGTGGTCAATGGTCCCATATCGGTGTTCGGCTGTGATGGATCGCCGACCCGCAGTTCGCGGGTGAGCTCGACGACCCGGTTGAGAAGCCGATCGAAGATCGGCCGTTCGACGTAGGCCCTCTCGATCGAGGCGCAGGTCTGGCCAGAGTTGACAAAGGCCCCCCATACCAGCCCTCGGGCGGTGCGTTCGAGGTTGGCATCAGCCGCCACCACCGCCGCGTCCTTGCCGCCCAACTCGAGCTGGGCCGGCACCAACCTTTCGGCGCACCGGCGCGCGACGTGGCGGCCGATGTCCACCGACCCGGTGAACAGCACCTTGACCACGTCAGGGTGGTCGAGCACCGCATCGGTGGCGGCGCCCGGGAGGGCAACGGTGTTGATGACCCCGGGCGGGAAGCCGGCCCGCCGCGCCATGTCGCCGAGTGCGAGCCCGATCAGCACCGTCGCCGAGGCCGGTTTGAACACCACCGTGTTGCCGGCGCCGACCGCCGGGACGATCTCGGCCATCGGGATGCCCACCGGGTAGTTCCAAGGTGTGATGATCGCCAGCACACCGAGGGGATCGAATCGGTAGCCCGCCTCCCAGTGGGCGAACATCAGCTGCCGAGGCTTCACACGTTTGAAGGCCAGCAGGTCGGCGAGGTTCTCCGCATAGTAGGAGAGCGTTTCCAGACCCGGGAATATATCGACAAGCCGTGCTTCCGTGACCGGCTTGCCGCCCTCCATCGAAACCAGGCGCGCGAGATCGTCCTTTTCCTCGAGCATGATCTGCAGCCAGCGTCCAATCAGGCGTTGCCGTTCCTCGACCGGGGTCCGCGCCCAGCCGGGAAAGGCCTCGCGGGAGGCGGCGACGGCATCGACGGCGCCGTCGGCATCGAGGGCCGACACCGTGGCGATCTCTTTTTCGGTCGCGGGGTTGGTGCTCGTGATGACGAGGGGGCCCTCGACATTCTCGTTGCGGACGATGGAGTGTTTTTGGAGGTCCATGGCGGGATTGTACTCCGGCCTGGATGCAGGATGCAGGATGCAACGAGATCGTTCATCCCGCGCATGAACTGTCACGTGCCGTGTGCGATGAATCCTGAATCCTGTGCCCTGAATCCTGAATCCAAGGAGGTGGGTGACCGCCTACCGCGAGAGCAGTGTCGGATCGAGCCCGATGGCCACCGGGTTGTCGTTTCTGCGAGCGCTGGCGATGGCGCTCTCCATGTCCCGACGGCCGAGGTCGATCGCGCGGCTGATCTTCGTCCACTCCATGGTCCAGCGGCCGACCGGCAGTGGCTCGCTGGGGGTGACAATTACCAGTCGTTCACGGCGCCGGTGGCGCTCGAGTTCGCTTTCGAGCTCGGCGAGACCGCTGGGCGAGCAGGCCGCGATCCACAGTTCGTCGAAACGGTCTTCGGGGACCATCGACAACGGCACCCGGTTGACCAGGCCACCGTCGAGGTAGCGCTCGCCGTCGATGGACACCGATTGGCGGAGGCCGTTGATGTAGGGGACGAACGCGGTCGCTCGGAGCATGAGGCCGAACAACCGGTCGTCCGCCGCCTCACGGTTCGACATGAATGCCGGCTCGAGCTTCGGCAGCGGCACACCCGGCCCCGACCACGCGAGAAGCAGCCACCACCACCTCCGCGACGGCCGTGCGGGCCGCGCGAACGTCCATCGTCCGCAGGGTGATCTCCTGAATCAGACGATCGACGGTGCGGAGACGGCCGATGGACAGCCATGGATGAGGGGCGATCCGCCACGGGTCGGCCTGGCGCCAGGAGTCGATCAGGGCCTCGGGATCGCCGGCTGCGAACCACGCCGCGGCGATGCCGCCCGCCGACACGCCGGCCATCAGTTCGAACTCGATGCCGGCCTCCTGCAGGGGGCCGAGAAAGCCGGCGTAGTAGGCGCCGCGGTTGGCCCCCGACGCCATGAGGAGGGCGCGCTTCACGGTGTCAACTCGTGCGATGGGCGTGCACCGCAGCGGCCTGGGCCGACGGCATGAGGATCATTTCGCGCACGTTGGCGTGCGGCGGACGGGTGGCGCAGAACAGGACCGCCTCGGCGACGTCGCTGGGCGTCAGCGGGTCCAAGCCGGCGTACACCCCATTGGCGCGTTGCTGATCACCGTGGAAACGAATGACCGAAAACTCGGTCTCCACCATCCCCGGGTCGACCGACGACACCCTGACGCCGGTACCGAGGGTATCGATGGCGAGTCCCCGGTTGAGCGCCGTCACCGCGTGCTTGGTCGCGCAGTAGACGTTGCCGCCGGGATACACCTCGTGACCGGCGATCGATCCGATGTTGATGATGTGGCCGCTGCCGCGCTCGACCATGCCGGGGAGGACGGCCCTGGTGACGTACAGCAGGCCCTTCACGTTGGTGTCGATCATCTCCTCCCAATCGCCGATGTCGCCCCGCTGCAGCGGTTCGATGCCGCGTGAAAGACCCGCGTTGTTGACCAGGATGTCGATCTCGCGCCAGCTCTCCGGCAATCCGCCGAACCAACCCTCGACGGCGCTCCGGTCGCGCACGTCGAGCGACGATGTCAGCGTCTCGACGCCGAATCGCTGCTGCAGATCGCCGGCCAGCGCGTCGAGTCTGTCGGACCGGCGGGCGACCAGCAGCAGGCGACACCCTCGTTCCGCAAAAGCCCGGGCGCACTCGCGGCCGATGCCGCTCGAAGCGCCGGTCACCAGCACGCGCTTCCCGCTCAGTTCGACGCCCATATCAACCCCCTCCACCGATTGGGTGGAGGGACATTGTAAACGGACGCACGACCGCCCCGGAGAAGTCCGGGGCGGTGAGTTTTGATTTGGGGCAAGCGATTCGAAAGAGATCCCTCCGCTCGGTCGCTTCGCTCTCTCGGTCGGGATGACAGAGGGCCTAGGAGACGTGGCTTCGCTCCCTCGGTCGGGTTGACAAGGAGATCGGATCGGGAGATCAGTCTTCGGTCTCGTCCTCGGTGATCACCTCGATCCGCATGATCTTCTTGACGGGAGCGTCCATCTTCTTCATCACGCAGCCGGTGACGGGATCGAGATAGGTGTCGAGGAGGTTGTCGTCCTTCTTCACGGTCAGGGTCGAACCGGTCTCCTCGCAGCGGAAGACAACGACGTCGTTTGCGCCGCAGCACGCGCCGGCGGACCTGATGATGACCGGATGACCCTCGCCGCCCTCGCTGACCCACTTCATCACGCGGTGGCCGTCATCGGTGAAGGTCTCCTCGTAGTCGTCGCCGAATTTTTCCTTGAGGGCTTCGATGTCGATGTCTCCGTCCTCTCCCTTGACGATGAAGATGTTCTCGTCACCCGGGCCGCCTTCGCCGATGAACATCACGTTGCCGTCGGCGTCGGTGAATTCGCCGCCACCGACCCTCTTGATGATGATCTTCTTCTCGCCGTCGCCGATTTCTTCATCCTCGGTCACCCAGACCATGTTGCCGTGGGCGCCGTGCACGTCGTGAATCGTGGCCAAGGCGCCGGCTTCGTGCACCAACGTCAGCTGGTCGGCAACCCGCTTGACGACAATCTCGTGATCGCCGACGTCGATCGTGCGCTCTTCACCGTCGGCGAGATCATCGAGGGAGACGGTCTCCACCACGCCGTTGACATCGACAGTGATCTCCTGACCCCCTTCGTTCCGCACTTCGACCTTCATCTCCATCTCTTCAGCGAGAACCCATACCGCTCCCACCAGAAGGATCAGCGCCGCCGCCACCAGATACCGCGTCCAAGAGTTCTTCATGCTCGTTGCCTCCGTTTTTTTTGAGCTGCGATCGGATCGCGCCCGGATTCACCAGCGTGTACAGCAATCGCTGTGCCAGCCCTCCGTGGCGGATTCTGCCCTGCCCGGTCCCCGGATGGGCACATCAGGTCCCCATATCGGGAGATTCTCCACCGTCGCCGGCCATCCCGAATTTCTCGAGCCGGTAGAGAAATGCCTTGTACCCAAGACCGAGCAGGCGGGCGGCTGCGGCGCGATTCCCCTGCGCCCGCTCCAACGCCTGTCTGATGAGATCAGCTTCCACGTTGTCCCACACCAGGCCCTCGGCGGGAAGACTGAACGGGCAACCCAGGCCCCCGCTCGAACTGCGGACCTCGGCCGGCAGATCGTCGAGATTGACCCGCCCGTTCTCGCTGAGCAGGACCAACCGCTCGATGGCGTTGGACAACTCGCGAACATTCCCCGGCCACCCGTGCTCCATGAGCGCCCGCAGCACCGATGGCGCAAGCGATGCCATCTCGATGCCGTGCCGGGCGGACGCCTGTTCGAGAAACGACGCCGCCAGCAAGGGCACGTCTTCAAGCCGGTCGCGCAGCGGCGGCAGTTCGATCGGCACCACGTTGAGCCGGTAGTAGAGATCCTCGCGAAAACCGCCTTCCGCCACCAGCGCCGGCAGGTCGCGGTTGGAGGCCGCAACAACCCGGACATCGACCTCCACCTCCCCCGATCCCCCGACGCGGGTGAGGCGGCGTTCCTGCAACACCCGCAACAGCGAGGCCTGGAGGGGCTGCGGCATGGAGGCGATCTCGTCGAGCAGCAGCGTGCCGCCGTCGGCCTCCTCGAATCGCCCTTCACGACGGCGGTGGGCGCCGGTGAAGGACCCCTTCTCGTGACCGAAGAGTTCGCTTTCGATCAGGGTCTCCGGGATGGCGGCGCAGTTGACGGCCACGAAGGGGCCGTTCGCGCGCCGGCTCGCCCGGTGCAGCGTCCGCGCCACCAACTCCTTGCCGGTGCCCGACTCCCCCACCACCAGAACCGTTGCATCGGTGGCCGCGACCTTTTCGATCGTTCGATACAGCCGCAGCATGGGTTCGGAACGTCCTATCAACTCACCGAAGGAGTCCCCCTCGCGGAGAACCTCGCGCAGCGCGACGTTCTCGCGTTCGAGTCTACGGGTCTTGAGCACCCTCTTCACGGCCAGCAACAGAGCCTCGCGCTCGAACGGTTTGCCGAGATAGTCGTCCGCTCCTCGGCGGACTGCATCCACCGCGTGGGCGATCGAACCGTAGGCCGTCATGACCACGAACGCGCACCCCAGTGAACGACTGCGGACTTCGTCCAGCAGTTCGCCGCCGTCGCGGCCCGGCATCCTCCAATCGCACAGGATGAGGTCGGGGACAGATTCGTCGATCGCGGCAAGGGCCTCGTTCACCGTTCCGGCCTCGCGCACTTCGTGGCCTTCTCGGGCCAGGATGTCGGAAATCAGGCGTCGCTGCGGCGCCTCGTCCTCGACCAGCAGAACCGACACCGGGTTACTCACTCTCACCCACTCCGACAGTTCCTCCGCTGAGCGGCAGGCGCACGGTCGCTGCCGTTCCCCCGCCATCAGCGTCCTCGAGCTCGAGCTCCCCGCCGTGCATGCCCACGATGAGTTGCCTGGCGAGGAAGAGACCCATCCCGGCGCCACCGACCTTGGTCGTGACGTGCGGTGAAAACAGACGCTCTTTGACCTCGAGCGGCAGGCCGCCGCCGCGATCGACAACCCGCACGACCGCCGTCTCCCCATCCCGCCACATCGTCACATCGACCGGGTGGCCGGCAGGCGATGCCTGGGCCGCGTTTTCGACCAGGTTGCCGATGGCGGCCCGCACCGCCCCCGGGAACGGCTCGAACGTTCAACTCGTCGCGCTCCTCGACCCGAATGTCCGCGCCCTGCTGCACCGACTCGAGAACGATCCCCTTGACCAGGTCTCCGAGGTCGATCTCTTCGGGCTCCACCGACTCCTCGGCCCCGAGGGCGAGAAAGGACCGCAGCCAGCGGTCGATGCGGCGGATCTGCGCCCGCGAGGTTTCGACGAGGTCCTGGCGGGTGGAGTCGCCGTCGGCCAGTTCCTCGACCGCCAGACCGAGCGTGTGGAGCGGGTTGCGAAGGGTGTGGGCAAGCCCCCTCGAGAGGTCGCCGAGCTGTGCGAGGTGCTCCCGTTGCTGCCAGACCTGGCGCTCGCCCTCCAGCTCCTGCAGCCGCTGGGACATCCTGTTGAAGGCTCGTTGCAGGTCGCCGACCTCGCCCGGCGCGGACTCCGGGACCTGGACCCCGAGGTCGCCTCGACCCAGGAGGTCGGCGCCTTCAGCGAGCGAACGCAGAGGTCGGGTCATCCTGCTCGCCAGAATCGCCGAGGCGAACAGCCCCGCCATCAGCAGGAGCCCGCCGAAGGCCGCGCCCTCGCGCATGTTCTCGCGGATCCTGGAGACCGTCGGCGAAACGGGAATCGGGATCCGGTGCAGGCTGCGATCATCCTCGGTGACGACGAGAAATCGGTTGTCCTGCTCGTCGCCGTCCTCCACCTTGAGGACCAGCTTGCGCGCCTTGACCGGCCCTACCGTCGCGGACTCGACTCGTTGCACCACCTGCGCGTCGGTCGCTGCGGTCCCGTCGATTCCGGCGTCGGTCGCCGTGATCCACTCGATCCTCTCCTCGACGACGCCATCGCCACGATCCTCAACCTCACGCCGCACGTAGCTCTTGCCCGTGTGGATTGTCTTCTCGAAATCGGGAGGCGCCGGAACCACCACCACGTGGACGTTCTTTCCGGTTTCGACGTCCTCCGAACCGGCGCGCCCGTTGAGTGTCGAGCTGGTGCTCGTCCGCCGTCACCCACACGTTGTTCTCGACCACGGCCTCGGCGTCCCCGGAGAAGCCGAACTCGGCCGTCAAGACGCCCTTCCCGACTGTCGCCGCCACATGTGTCAGTTCGTCCTCGATCGATCGCAGTTGACGGGCGTAGATCCACCACTGCAGGCCCATCAAGGCCAGCACCAGGGCCGCGGTGCCGAGGAAGAGCCGGGTCTGTATTCGCATCTGTCGCTCCCGAGTGAAGTATACGCACCATTGACGGTGCTGCACCCGAGAACCCAAGCAAGGGTCATGCCATCATCATCGAGTTTTGATTGTTTTAAGTTTTGAGTTTTGAGTTTTCTGGTTCACTGACGGTCAAGAGATATCGAACGCGTCCGGGATCCATGCAGAGAGGTCGGTGCTAAACTGCAGCGGTATGACCAGGGCCACGAATAATCCCGGGTCGATTGACGACCAGGGCCGATCGGAAACCTCCCCCGCTGCCGATGAGCCGATCAAAGGGCCGCGGGTGTGGGCCATCGGCGGCGGTAAAGGCGGCGTCGGCAAGTCGGTGTTCGCCGCGAACCTCGCGACCCAGCTCGCGCGCAACGGTTCCCGTGTCGCGCTCGTCGACGGCGATCTCGGGGGCGCCAATCTCCACACTCTGCTCGGTGTGCCGAGCCCGGCCGCCAATCTGTCCGACTTCATCTCGAGACGGGTCGCGAACCTCGGCGAGATCATGAGCCCGACCCCGATCGACAACCTGTGGCTGGTCTCCGGCGCCAAGGCCCTGGTCGAAACCGCCAACCTGAACTTCGGCCAGAAATCGAAGCTCCTGCGCCATATCAACCAGCTCGACGCCGATCACGTGATCCTCGATCTCGGGGCGGGCTCGACCTTCAACGTGCTCGATTTCTTCCTCGTCGCCCGCAAGGGTGTGCTGGTGGTGGTGCCGGAACCGACCTCGGTGGAAAACGCCTACCACTTTCTCAAGGCCGCGTTCTTCCGCAAGCTGAAACGCGCTCAGCCCCGCGACCAGGTCCAGGCCGCAATCAAGGAGATCATGCAAGGCAGCGCGCGCGGCAGCGTGCGCACTCCCCGGGACCTCATCTCCCGGGTGTGGTCGCTCGACCCCGAGGTGGGCGCGGCCCTGGTCGCGGAGGCCAGCTCCTTCCGGCCCGCCCTGGTCGTCAACCGGGTCACCCACCCCTCCCACGAGAAGCTCGGTCACGACATGGTGGCTGCGTGCCGCGACTATTTCGGCATCCGCCTCCAGCTGCTCGGCTCGCTGCCGGCCGACCGCCTGGTCGAACGTTCGGTCAGCGAACGAAAACCGGCCGCCGAACACTACCCGCAGATCCCGTTCGTCACCGCCCTGAGCTCGGTGGTGTCCAACCTGACCTACACGCGACGGAGGCCCGAATGACCGCGACGCCCGGGGACTGGGAGATTCTCGGGATCGAGCCCGACTCCGACATCTCGACGGTGCGGCGGGCATACCGTGAACGCCGGGCCCTGTACCAGGCGGAATCGCTGGCCACCTACAACCTGCTCGACGACGACGAACGAACGGAGCTGGTTGCGCGAATCGATATGGCCTATGAGCGGATCGTCGGCACCCCCCCCAGCGGAGTTCCGGGGACCCTCGACGCGGCGACCGCGACCGCCGAGGCCGACGTCCCGAGCGGACCCGCCCCGGACGCCGAGGCCGAACCGGGCCCCTACCTCCGCCACCAGAGGCTCCTGCAGGGGGTCTCGCTGCACCACGTCGAGTCGGCGACCAAGATCGGGGTCGCGATCCTCGAACGCATCGAGAACGAGGACTTCGACGCCTTGCCGGCGGCGGTCTTCGTGCGCGGCCACGTCGAACAGTTCGCCCGCGAGGTCGGCATCGCGAACACCGCCGACTTCGCCAAGACCTACCTCAAGAAAATGCAGGGCGAACCCGAAATGGAACGTTAGAACGTTGGAACGTTGGAACGTTAGAACGTTGGCACGTTGGCACGTTTGGTTCATCCGGAATTCCGTGGGGTTCGGGAGAGTCGGCGAGGTCGATCGAGGACGATCACAACCATCGCATTCCGCGGCGAGCCGCGGAGCGGCGACAGGGAGTAGCCCGGGGCGTGAGCCCCGGCGATCTTCGGGTTCTCTATTGAACCGAGCCCCGGCGGGGCGACAGATCCTGGCCGGATGGGGATCATCCGTGTCGAAATTGAACACCTGTCGCCGCTCCGCGGCTTGGAGGATTTCTTGTCCCCGTGTGCCTGGGGCTCACGCCCCAGGCTACACCCTGTCGCTCCTTCGGAGCTCTCGTCCGGCAATCCTCCATGGGCTCGCACGTCTTTCCTGATGAGCCGAACGTTTGAACGTTCCAACGTTCGAACGTTCCAACGTCCTAACGAAAAAAAGGCGCCCGAAAGGGCGCCTTCCATCATTCACGAAGTGAATTATGAATTACTTCTTGATGCCGGCAGCTTCTTCGAGCATGTCGGTGGTCAGGGACTTCGGACGCTCGATGGGGTAACCCAGCGCGCGATCCCAGGTGATGTTGGTGAGCACGCCCAGCGCGCGGCCGATGCCGAAGAGGACGGTGTAGAAGTCCCACTCGGTGAGACCGTAGTACCACTGGATCACGCCGGACTGCGCGTCGACGTTGGGCCACGGGTTCTTGGCCTTGCCCTGCTCCTCGAGGACGCCCGGGGCGACCTGGTAGATCATGCTGATGAGCTTGAAGAGCGGGTAGTCGGGAAGGTGCTTGAGGCAGAACTCGCGCTGCGACTCGTAGCGCGGGTCGGTCTTGCGCAGCACGGCGTGGCCGTAGCCGGGGATGACCTGGCCGCTGTTGAGGGTGTCCCACAGGGCTTTCGTGACGAGTTCTTTGGTCGGCTCGGCGCCGCCGAGGCCTTCCATGAACTTCATGGTCCAGCTCAGGACCTCCTGGTTGGCGAGGCCGTGGAGCGGACCGGCGAGACCGTTGATGCCGGCCGACAGTGAGTAGTAGGCATCCGACAGCGCCGACGCCACGAGGTGGGTGGTGTGGGCGGAGACGTTGCCCGACTCGTGGTCGGAGTGGAGGATGAAGTACATCCGCGCGACGTCGTCGTAGGGCTTGTCGATCCCCATCTGGTGGGCGAAGTTGCCGCCCATGTCGAGCTTCGGGTCCTCGGCGATCTGGTCGTCGTCCTTGTACTTGAGGCGGTAGATGAACGCCGCGAGCACCGGCAGCTTGGCCATCAGGTTGCAGGAATCCTCGAACATCGGATCCCAGTAGTCCATCTTCGACATGCCTTCGTTGTACTTCTGGACGAAGATCGACTCGCGCTGCATGGCGAGGATGCCGGCCGAGTACATGGTCATCGGGTGGGTGTCCTTCGGCATGGCACGGAGAATGTCCTTGACGTATTCGGGCAGCTGGCGCCGCTTCTTGAAGTCGGCGACCACCTCTTCGGCCTGTGCGGCGGTGGGGATCTCACCGGTCATGAGGTAGTAGAAGAAGCCCTCGACACTCGGATACTCCTGGCCCTTGACCGGCGGCAGGGCCGCAAAGGTCTCCGGGATCGTCCGACCGCGGAAACGGATGCCCTCGAACGGGTCGAGGTAGGAGACGTCGGTGACCAGGCAACGGACGCCGCGGGCGCCGCCGATGGCCTGGCCGATCGTCACCTCGCTGATCTTGACGTCGCCGAACTCTTTGAGCAGGCGAGTCGTCCGCGGACGGTGCTCTTCGATCTTCTTGAACAGGGTTTCTTTGAGAGTGGACATCGATGCCTCCTATGTGATTTCTGCCGCTCGGCCGGCACCGCGGTTGCGCCGTCGGTCCGATGCGGTCGTTGTTTGTCAATCTCAACAAACGACGAAACCGTGGCGAGGTTTCTCGCGGTCGAGTATAGAGCTTGTGAAGAAAAGTGACAAGCTCTTTCTCTATTGCTCATTCAGACCATTTCGGGACTCTCGAGCGCAACTGCGAAGAGACGCTTCGCAAAGCCCTGCCTGTCAACTGAATAACCGTTCACCGTGAACACCCCCACGCCCTCTCCGACACGTCTCTCCACCCAACTTCGCTGCCTCCAGGGCGCTCGATTCTCGATTTCGGACCGGTTTCCGTTACAATATCGGCCGAGGCTTCTGACATGGCAACCCGAATCGGACGGGCATCGCATACGCGCCGGCGGCGCGGACGGGGCCACCCCCTCGCGTCCCGGTTCCGGATGCACCCATGAGCGCCTGGAAGCTGCGGTGGACGACGCCCGAGGGGCCCACCGAATCGACCTTCGGCTCCGGTGTCTACATGCTCGGCTCCGGCGCCCAGGCAGACGTCCGCATCAACGACCGGACCGTGAGCCGACGCCACTGCCGGTTCACCTGTTCCGACGACGGCATTCTGATCGAGGACCTGGGATCGACCAACGGCACCCGGGTCGACGGAGAACGGGTCGACGGGCCGGTCCGGTTTGCCGAAGCGGCATCACTGAAAGTCGGTTCGGTGGTCATCGAAATCAGCCCTGTGGAAGTTCGATCGCAAACCGGAGCCTCGGGCTTCTCGGGCATGAGCTCCGGCGCCTCCATGCTGCTCGGCCCGGCCACCGTCGGCTTTCTCCGCGACGCGGGTGAGGAGGTGGCCTTCTCGGCCGAGGAGGTCATCATCCGGCGCGGCGATCACCAGGACTTCTTCTACGTGGTCATCGAGGGCCAGGTCGAACTCCTGCTCAACGAGGGCGAGGCCCGCAAGCGGCCGCTGGCGCGGCTCGGCGAGGGCGGGATCTTCGGCGCCGAGTCGGTCCTCGCCAAAGAGGGCGCCGCCATCGACGCGGTGGCGGTCACCGATGTCAGGCTGCTGCGGTATCCCGCCTCCGCCCTGCCGTCGGCCCTCCAGGAATCGGCCTCGCTCGCGCAAGAAACTCCTGGGCGGCTTCGCCCGAAACCTCCACAAGACGACCTCCGATGCCCTCGATCTCCTCCACGGCGCCGATGTCATGGCCCGCCTCGTCCAGGGCGACAACGATCCCGACGAGCTGATCGCCGTCTCGCCCCGGATGAAGGCGATCCAGAGAAAGGTCGTCGACCTGGCGGCCGTCAGTGTCGCCGGTCCTCATCGCCGGCGAAGACGGCACCGGCAAGACCCAGATCGCCCGCCTCATCCACGATGGATCGGCTCGATCGAAGGGTCCGTTGATCGCGGTCAACTGCCACGACCTGTCGCCGGGCCACGCGGCCGAGCTCATCCTCGGCGAAGACCTCGGCGGCCGGCTCCCGACCGGAGACCGCTCGAGCGGCGGCATCCACCTCGCCCACGGAGGCACCCTGGTGCTGCGCGGCGCGAACTCGCTCGAGCCCGCCGTGCAACAGATGCTCGCCGCCTTCATCAGCGCCCACGACCGAAAAGCTCCGGGGAGTTTCCCGGACACCCGGATCATCCTCACGGCGCGAGCGGCCGGGCCGCGGGGGGATCACGGAGCGGTTTGGTGGAGGCCCTCACCGAATGCTTCGAAGAGGTCATCGAGATCCCTCCCCTCGCGACCCGCCCCAAGGACATCCTGCCGCTGGCGGAAGAGTTCCTCAAACGACACGGGCCCGATCCGCCGGTGATCACCGAACCGGCGCCGCCACGCCCTGCTGTCGCTGCGTTACCAGCGGCGCAACGTCGCCGAGCTGCGCGAGATCCTCGACCTCGCGGTCCGCATCGCCGACGGACCCGAGATCCGCCCCGAACACATCTTCGGCGGTGTCGGCGAGGACGCGGCGCCTCCCGGCATGGAGATCACCGGCACGCCGCTGGTCCAGGGACTTCTCCGACGCAGCGGCCTCCCCCTGCTGCGCGGCGTGACCCTCGCCGGGTTCGCGGCGGTGATCGTGCTCTGCCTGGCCGCCGCATCGAGCGCGGCTGGGACGTGTCGCCAACACCGCCATCTGGTCGCTGTGGGAGCCGGCGGTCTTCGCCCTCTTCCTGGTCGTCGGACCGGTGTGGTGCACGATCTGCCCGCTCTCGACCGCAGCCCGACTCAGCAAACGGCTCCGACCTTCGGACAGGCCACCGTCGGCGTGGCTGATCCGTCACGGACCGTGGCTGGCCATCGTCGGCTTCGCGCTCATCATCTGGGTCGAGCGGGTCTTCAACTCGGCCGAGAACCCGATCGCCTCCGGGCTCCTGCTGGCGTCGCTGATGGCTGCCGCGGTGGTCGGCGCCCTGCTCTTCCGGCGCGAGGTGTGGTGCCGCCACCTGTGTCCGCTCGGCCGTCTGGCGACCACGCTGGCGCCGGCCTCGCCGCTCCAGATCATCGCAAAACCCCGGGTCTGCGCCTCAACGTGCACCACCCACGCCTGTTACGAGGGAACCCCGGAGATTCCCCGGTTGCACCGTCTTCCACCACCCCCTCGAAGGCAAACAGGCCTACCGCTGCAAGCTCTGCCTCGATTGCCTGCAGTCGTGCCCCCACCACTCGGCACAGCTGCAGCTCCGCGCGCCGCTGATCGCATGTGGCGGCTCGACTCGAGCGCCGCCGACCTCGCGATGTTCGCCGCGGCGATCTCACCCTGGCCCTCGGTCTGGTGGCGGCACGCACCTTCGAGGTCCTCGCCAGCCGCTCCGCTTCACCCTGCTCTGCGTCCTCGCCATCGTCGCCGGCATCGCCCTCCACTCACGCCGTCATGGCCCTCGCCGCGACCGAACGCCGGATGGCGATCATGATCCGCCTCGCCATGACCCTGATGATCCTCGGTTGGGGCGCACTGATGACGAGTCAGCTCGCCAACATCGTCGTCCTGAACGACGCCTGGGTCGTGCTCCCACCGCTCCCTGCCTTCGTGGATGCCGTCCGAGTTCAGCCTCCTGCCGATCCTCCAGATCGGCACCGTGCTCTTCGGCCTGCTCCTGGCCCTCATCTCACTCGGCCACGTCAATTTCGAGGTACGTCGATGTGGACCCGCGTTCGGCAGGCGTCCTCTCGCCGTGCTCCTCGCTCGGCTACGCACGGCTGCCATAGTCACTACTGATCCGTCTTACTGACGAATGCGCCTCGCACACTTGCACCAGTGGATGAGAATGATGGAGTCGATAGGGGATGAGCCCACGATCGTCACACTTGCGACCGGTTTCTACTTGATTTACCGAATCCCGACCCTCTACAGGTAACTCCCAAGCAAGTCACACGAATGAAAAGCCATTGGTTCCGACAACCGACCGACCAGATTCAGGAGATCACATGAAGAGACTCATTCTCACGGCGCTCCTCGTCCTGCTCACCATCGTCACACCTGTCATTGCACAGCAGGCGGAACAATATCAACGTCCTGCCGGTGGTCTTGCCAGACCCCGACGACCCCGACTGGTACCTCAAGGGCGACGGCTACCTGCAGCGCCAGCTGGAACCGACCATCGCGGTCTCCACCCGCAACCCGGACCACCTCGTGGCCTTTTTCAACGA
>CAVQSQ010000034.1:0-27329 GCA_963715955.1 Candidatus Sulfomarinibacteraceae bacterium | reverse complement strand
CCATACGGGAGGTCGCCGGCATTTCCAACTCAAAACTCAAAACTCAAAACTGCTTCGTGCGTCGGTTACAATCGTCGTCATGGCCCGGTTCCATTTCAGGTGCATCGAGTGCGGGGAGACCTACCGCGAAGATCCGACGCTGATGGTGTGCCCTGTGTGCAGCGGCCAACAGGAGAGGGGCGGAACATCGCGCGGGGTGCTCGAGGTCGTCCTCAAGTCCCTCCCTACCAGCTGGCCGCACTTCCGCGGCTCCGACCTGGAGTTCCTCCACGCTCTGCTGCTCGGCCATGCTGGTGCCATCCCCAGCATCCCGGTCGGCGACACCCCCTGCTCAGGTTCCCCGGCTGCGCCGCGAAATCGGCATGCACCGGCTCTTCCTCAAAGACGACACCCGGAACCATCCGGCTCGACCAAGGACCGCGCACCCGCTGAGAGGTGACGAAGGCCGTGGAGTACGGTCTGAAACGCCGCCACGGCCTCCACCGGAACGCAGCCACCGCGCTGGCGGCGGTGGCCGCCGCGGCAGGCCTCCGCGCGGTGGTCTTCGGTGCCCGACCCTCCCCCCCGGCCAAGCTGATCGAGACGCCGAGTTACGGCGCGACGGTGGTGCCGAACGGGACCTACGACCAGGCATTCGATCTCGGTGCGCAGGCCCGTGACCACTTCGGCTGGTACAACCGCAGCACCGCGTTCAACCCCTTCACCATTGAAGGCAAAAAGACGGCGGCGCCAGATCGCGGTCGATCCGTCGATGGAGAGCCCGTACGCGGTGATCGTGCCGACCCGCGACGGCGTCATCCTGGCCGGGCCGCCAAGGGCTTTCGTGACCTCGAAACCGCCGGTCGCACGAGGCCGAGGCCCCGGTCATCGCGGTTCAGCCCGAGGGCTCTCGGCATCGCGGTAGCACGAACGCCGGGAATAAGGCCGTGACTCCGATGCGTGGCGCGGCCAGCGTCGCCGACAGCTTGACCGTTCAGATGCCACGCAACGCCATCGGCTGTCTGGCCGAGGTCCGAGCCTCCGACGGGGCCGGAGTCGTCGTTTCCGATCTCGCGATCCTGTCGTCGATTCCAAAGCTCGCTCAATTCACCGGCGTCTTCGCCGAGCCCGCGGGCGCGGCGGCTCTCGCCGGTCTCGAGACCGCCCTCGATGAGCAACTGATCGATCGGGACGAGCGCGTCGTGCTGATGGTCACAGGGACGGGTCTCAAAGACGTCGCCGCGGCAGCCAGAGCCGTGCCGATGCCGAAGGCCATCGCGCCGACCCTCGAGGCCGTCGAAGACTCAATTGTGAATTCTAAGTTTTGAATTTTGAGTTGCCACGCACCCATCCCGTGCGCTCGAGGGCGGGTCGTAGGCGAAACCTCATTCAAAACTCAAAACTCATAATTCAAAATTACTTTGGGTCCGATGATCTTCGAGGTGGTTTCGGCGCCGGGCACGACGATCCTCGACATCTCCTTGCGCTGGAGCTCCTTGACCTCTTCGATCATGGCCTCGACCGCCGTCTGGATGGCGGACGGAAAGAGATCGATGGCGCCCTGAAGATCGGCGGCCTCGATCTTGGTCTGCACCGGCAGCGGTCCCATCTGGGACATCAACTGGGTCTCGCCGACAAACATCAGCGGCCGGCTCAGATCGCGGCTGCCATCCCGGGTCACCGGCGTCAGCTGTTTGATGGAACCGACGCGAAGGTCGGTGAAGACCTCTTCACGGAAGAGACTGGCGGCATCCAGTTTGAGCTCGCTCAGCGGTTGGAGATTCGGATCATCACTCATCATGCCTCCCGGCGATATCAGTCGGTGGGGTTTTCGGTTTGACGGTCTGCACGCACCGATGCCTCGGCGGCCGCCATCAGATCGTTGACTCGTTGTTCGAGGTCGCTCCGCCAGTGCTCGACGGCGTCGCTGTCCATCTCTCTCGGCACAGTGTAGGGGTTCCCGACGGTGATGACCACCTTCGAAAGGGGTTTCGGGAGAAGGTGTCGGTCCCACGACGGCAGACGCCATGACCTTTGCGCTGCAAAGCCGATCGGCACGATCGGCACGCCCGCCATCCGCGCCACCATGATGGCGCCAGGTTTGCAGTACCGACGAGGTCCCTTGGACCCGTCGAGGGTGATGCAGGGTGATTGGCGGTCTTCACGGATCGTCTTGAGGAGACCCCTCAGCGCAGCCGCACCGCTCCTCCGGGCCGAACCTCTCACCGCCGTGCTCCCGAAACGGGCGAGGATCTCGACACCGAACTCGCCGTCGACCGACGGACTGATGAGAAAGGTCAAACGGTAGCCGATGGCGAGGAGCTCCGCCATATACCAGCACAGAACGAGCAGGCCCTCGTGCCAGAAAGCAAACACCACCGGCTGTCTCTCGGCGACCAGATCCCGGAACTTCTCCTCGCCGTCGACCTCGATTCGAAAGGTGGCCCAGATCGCCTTGAGGAGGAAAGCGAAGACCGGCGTCAGGATCGCCAGAACGATCCGCCGCCAGATCGTGAGCCGCCGCGGTTGGTGGTGTTCACCCATCGGTCAGATGATAGTAGATCGGCGACGGGCCGAGGGTGACGGCGCATCCGACCGAGGCCGGGACCCCTTCGCCGTCGCGCGAGACCGCCCCTTCGGTGGGCCGGGGCAACGCGGCGCTTTGTCCCGGCGCCAGGCTCCACCCAACCACGATTTCCCGCCCCTGGTGTTCGAAAAGGTACAGAAAGACACCTTCGGCCGAGTCGAGAGGCCCCTGAAACAAGGCCCCGTCGAGTTGTGCGATGAGCGTTTGCAGGGCGCGCCAGGCCGGCCGGCGGCGCAGTGACCCGTCGCTCGCGGGGGCGACGAGGCCGTAACCTCGCGCGATCAGCCGCCACCAGTAGACCCTCTCCACCAGCCCGGTCCCGAGCGCGAGGAGGTAGTAGCGCACGAGGTAGTCCGCCTGCTCCTCCTCCCCCACCGACACCGTCTTGCCGGCCGGCGAGTGCGGCCCTTCCCACAGCGGCCAGTTGACCTCGGTGATCCAGCACCTCGAGCTCGAACACCTTCCGACATCCGCGATGGCCCGCAGCAAGGTCACCTTGCCGACCGTGTCGAGACCCATCTGGCGGTTCTCCGGCGCCCCGCGTCGATCCACGTACAACAGGCTCGAGACGATGTCGAAGTGCAGACCCGGATCCCGGCGATCGACCAGGGCAAGGATCGACTGGAATTCGAAGTCGATCACCGAGGGGCCCATCAGCTCCACACCCGGATATCGGCGAAAGACCTCCGCCGCCGCGAGATAGAGATCGACGTACTCCTGGTGCGTCCAGATCCCCCACTTGCTGCGGTTGACGGCCTGCCCGATCTGGAACTGGCGGCCGTAGGGAGCAAAGGTCTCCGCGAGTTCGGCCACCGCCTCCTGCCACGCCCCGGGGTCCCGAACCAGGTCTCGATTCTGCGGAATAGCAAAAGAGACTTCGTGGCCGCTTTCGACCAGCGCGCTCGCCAACCGCTCCTCGTGCCGGTGGTCCGATTCCCAGGGGTGGAGGCGCAAGAGAACCGGTCCGACGCCGAGCTGGTTGATGCTCTCGAGGTGATTCGCGGGATCTTCCGGCCACGGCCGCACCGCAAGTCCGATGCCCTTGAATTGGAAGGGCTCTGCGACCCGGTCCCGGCGCAGCTCGCGATAGCGCCGCACGACCGCGGGCGCCGCCCCCAGGATGATCGCCGCGTCGCGCACGTGTGACGGGCTGTCGGCGACGCGGATCGCCCATTTCTCACTTCGGGTCGCGTGCTGGTGCGGCTGATCCGAGAGATGGTCCCACACCGACTTGTCGCGCGCCGAAGCTCCGGAGTCCGCGGCGGGGATGTGGGGGTGGTGCGAGCCGCCGTGGGCGTGACGGCGTTGCAGCCGCAGTCCGCGCATCCGCTTCTTGATGTCGTGTTTGAGGATGTAGGCGCGAACCGACAGGTCATAGAACCACCGCCGGAACGACCACCCGGGCGGTGTGCCGCCCCAGTAGCCGGCGAGGAACGCGGCCTGGTTGTCCCGGCCGAGGACAGGCAGCCGGCAGATGTCCCGGGTCCGGCTGTACGCGCCGAGCCGGCGGCCGATGCGAGCGCGGTTGAAATCGATCAGGGACAGGTCGATGACGCCCTCAGCTTCCACCGCAAGGATGTTGCCCATTGACAGATCACGGTAGAGGATCCCCGCATCGTTGATGCGGCAGGCAAGCTCGCCGAGGCGCCCGAGAAATTCCCCCGGTTCGACTTCAGGGAATTCAACTCCGCCGGGCTCTCCGCTGAGCCGACGGAAGAACATCCGAACCTCCACCGCACCCTCGAGGCGCCGTGCGATGAAGAACGATGGGCCCTCGGGGTCGTCGGACTCCACCCACAGCACCGGCTCCGGCGTGGGCAGTCCGGAGCGAACGAGCTCACCGGCCACCCGCCAGCTGCGCGCCGCCTTGCTGCCCCGCCATCGTCGGTCGAGGCGCTTCTTGAAGCCCTGGTTGCTGAACTGTTTGACGACGACCGGCACCCGCCCGTCTTCGGTTCGAAACTCCGCGGCATAGATGTAGTTCCTGCCCCAGTGGATCGTCTCCAGCGAGGCCGACGGGTCGATCAGGCGCGCGATCTCAGCCACCCCGCCGGCAGGGGTGAAGGCGGGGTTGAATTCGCCGGACAGACCGTCGCCGGCGAAGGCGACCATCGTCTGATCCATTTCAGCGGATTGCCCGGACATCGCGAAAGAATACCAGGGTACGGCGCGCTCGCGAGCCATTCACGCTCGCTCGCATCACCGGCTTCAGCCTGGCGGGACGCGGCTTCACAACCGGGTCCGAGCGCGCCGGATCAATCTGCCAGAATGAAGGAGCGGGCGAGGGTGTCGGCCACCGCCATGCCCTCGAGCGTCGGCCTGATCACCGGACCATCGATGACAGCCAGGCCCGCGGTCGCCATTCGCTCGAGGGTCTCCAGGTTTCCCGCCGCCAGGTCGATGCCGGTCAGCCTGCGAACGCGGGCGACGTCGACGCCGTCCGCCGTTCTCAGGCCCAGCATCAAAGCTTCGAGCACCAGCTGGTTGGAGGACGGCCGTTCCTGACCCACGGCCGGTGTCCGTCCCGAGTCGACCTCGCGTTGCCACAGCCGGAGCTTGCGGTGGTTCCACCAACGCCGCCCGTCGATCCACGAGTGCGCCGACGGCCCGATCCCGAGATAGGGTGAGTGGTCCCAGTACTTCTGGTTGTGTGCCGAGCGGTGGGCGCGCCCGACGGCAAAGTTCGACACTTCGTAGGCGGCCAGCCCGTGTTCCGCAAGCACCTTGTGGGTCAGGAAGAAGAGCTCCGCCTCTTCCTCCGCGGGCAGCTCGGAGAGTGTTTGCTGATGAAGCCGTCTCCCGAACACGGTCCCCTCGTGAAAAGTCAACTGGTAGCAGCTCAGGTGCTGGACACCGAAGGCGATCGCGCGTTCGAGTTGGGCCCGCAGAACATCGGGGGTCTGGCCGTCGAGTCCGTAGATCAGATCGATCGACACTGTCTCGAATCCGGCTTCAAGGAGCATCCGGGCCGCCGTCTCGGCCTCGGCCGCCGTGTGCCGTCGACCGAGGTACCGGAGTTCGGCGTCAACCAGGGACTGCACCCCGAGGCTCACGAAGCAGACGCCGAGTTCGCGCCACCCCGCGATGTTCTCGGGTGTCACGTCCTCAGGATTGACCTCGATGTGAAGTCGGGCTTCGCCGCGAATGCCCAACTCACGCCGCAGCCCGGTCAGAACCTCCGAGAGCCTTTCGACCATCACCGAAGACGGCGTCCCGCCGCCGAGGTACACCGTGTCGAATTCGAGGCCGCCCACCGCGTGCATCACCGCTTCCCGCACCACGCCGTCCGCCCACGCCGCCCGTCTCTCGGCGCCGGTGATGGTCACCGCAAAATCGCAATAGGGGCAGACCGAGGTGCAGAAGGGGACGTGGATGTAGAGGCCGGCGGGAGGGGTCCCGACCGGTTTCATCGCACCCCTCGCCGGAAATTCGGAATCCGGAATTCGGACTTCGGAATTATCACCGCCCACCCGGCCCCTTGAGATTGCCTCCCACCGATTCTCTCATCGCCCGTCCCGTGAGGATGCCAGACACCTCCGCCACACTCGACCCTTCCCTGCAGGCCGGATGGCAGGCGGGACGCCTGCCCCACAAGAAAAAACGAACCCGGTCCGATTGTGGGGCGGCCGTCCCGGCTGCCAGACCATTGTGCCGTCCTTCCGAATTCCGAAATCCGAAACGGTCTGCAGTTGTGCCGTCATTCCGAATTCCGAATTCCGAATTCCGAATTCAGTCCTTGTCCGTCTTGAGGACGGAGACGAAGGCCGACTGCGGGATCTCCACGGCGCCGACCATCTTCATCCGCGCCTTGCCCTTTTTCTGCTTCTCGAGCAGCTTGCGTTTGCGCGAGATGTCGCCGCCGTAGCACTTTGCAGTGACGTCCTTGCGGTAGGCGTTGATGGTCTTGCGGGCGACCACTTCGCTGCCGATCGCACCCTGAATGGCGATCTTGAACTGTTGGCGGGGAATCGTCTCGGCAAGCCGCTCGCAGTAGTGGAGAGCGCGGGGGCGGGCCTTGTCGCGGTGAACCAGCTGCGCCAGGGCGTCCACCGGCTCGCCGTTGACCAGGATGTCGACCTTGACGAGGTCGGTGAGGCGGTAGTCCAGCATTTCGTAGTCGAACGACCCATAGCCCTGGGTCACCGATTTGAGGCGGTCGTAGAAGTCGAAGAGAACGTCGGCCAGAGGCATTTCCGAAGTCAGCTCCACCCGCCCCACTGCGAGATAGGTGAAGGTGGTGTTTTCGCCGCGCCGCTCGCGGCACAGTTCCATCACCGGGCCGACGTAGCGCTCGGGCATCATGACGGCGGCCTTGATGAAGGGCTCCTCCGCGCTCTCGATGGTCCCGCGGTCCGGAAACAGGCTGGGGTTGTCGACCCTGATCTCGGACCCGTCGGTGAGCCGTACCTTGTAGCGCACGGACGGCGCCGACAGAATCAACGAGAGGTCATACTCGCGGCGCAACCGCTCCTGGACGACCTCGAGGTGGAGCAAACCGAGAAAGCCGCAACGAAAACCGAAGCCGAGGGCCGCCGACGAGTCCTTCTCGTAGGTCAGAGCAGCGTCGTTGAGCTTGAGCTTCTCGAGGGCCTTGGCCAGGTCCTGGTATTCGTCGGTCGACATCGGATAAACGGAGGAGAAGACGACCGGTTTGGCCTCCTTGTAGCCGGGCAGCGGCCCCGCGGCCGGGCTGTCCGCGTCGGTGATGGTGTCGCCGATGGCGATGTCCGAAACCGCCTTCACCCCCGCGATGACGTAGCCGACCATGCCCGCGGCAAGGTCCTCCGTCTTGTTGCGGCGCAGTTGCAGCAGACCCACCTCCTCGACCTCGTGCCGCTTGCGGCTGTGCATCAAGAGAATCTCCTGGCCCGGGCGCAGGGTCCCCTGCATCACCCTCACCAGCAACACCGCACCGCGATAGGGATCGTACTGGGCGTCGAAGATCAAAGCCTGGAGCGGCGCCTCGGAATCGCCGGTGGGAGGCGGCAGTCTGTGGACGATCGCCTCGAGCACGTCCTCGATGCCCTGGCCGGTCTTGGCGGAACACAGGATGGCGCCGTCGGCGTCGAGTCCGAGGTCCTCAACGATCTCCTCCCTGACCCGCTCGACATCGGCGGCGGGAAGGTCGATCTTGTTAATCACCGGAACCATCTCGAGGTCGTGCTCGAGTGCCAGGTAGAGATTGGCGACCGTCTGAGCTTCCACTCCCTGAGCGGCGTCGATCAGCAGCAGGGCGCCCTCGCACGACATCAGGGAACGCCTGACCTCGTGCGAGAAGTCGACGTGCCCCGGAGTGTCGATGAGGTTGAGCCGGTAGGTCTTGCCGTTGCGCGCCGTGTAGTTGAGGGTCACGGTGTTGGACTTGATGGTGATGCCCCGTTCGCGCTCGATGTCCATCGAGTCGAGGATCTGATCGCGGAAGTCGCGCGCCTCCACTCCCCCGCAGAACTGAATCAGGCGGTCGGCCAACGTCGACTTGCCGTGATCGATGTGCGCGATGATGCAAAAACTGCGAACGTCGTCCAATCTCTTCCTCCCCGGGCGCCGAGACGGCGAAGGGCATTATCGCGGAAATCAGCTCGGTTATCCACCCGCAGTGATTCCGGCGGGCGCCGGAGAGGTCACATCGTGCCGGAACGGTCGGCGTGATCGGGCCCGGCGCCGAGGAACTCCCGCGCCTCGACGATGAAGGGACTGCAGGCAGTCGCGAACAGCGGGTTGAGCCCTGCAGCCGACCGGAATGCGGCGAGGGCCTCCTCCGCCGCCAGACGCCGGCCCGCCTCGTCACCCGAGTTGCGGGCGGCGACCAGGCGGAGCCGGCCCCTGACCACCAGAAACTCTGCGTCCGTCGGGTCGATCGCGAGACCGCGTTCGGCGGCCTCGAAGCCGGTTCTCAGGACGTCATCGACATTCTCACGCCGCGCGGTCCGCCAGACTGCTTCGAGCAGCGACGTTCGGGCGCGGCGGAGCAGGAGGGCCGGCGTTTCCGGGTTCAACCGCTCGGCATCGGCCAGTTGCCGGCGGGCCTCGGCGAGGAAATAGTCAACCGGGCCGCCTTGCTCGAGGGCCCATTCCGCGGCCAACAGATCGAGCTCGCCCCCCACCATGTGCAGATCCCAGAGCTCGGGATTCGCGGCCACCGCAGCCCGCGCCGCCTCTCGACCGCGCTGCAGCGCGAACGTGGGGTCCTTTTTGGCGTCGAGCAGGAATCGGGCCTCGGTCCGGTAGCTGATCGCGGTGTTGTGGTGGGCGAATGCCAGAGTCGGGTCCTGGTGCAGGGCCCGTTGCAGATAGGAACGGGCCTGAGCAAGGGACTGCGAAGGGTCGCGGCCCAGCATCGTTTCGTACTCGGCGTACAGCTCCCACGAATACCCGAGGTTGTTGTACTGGTATCCCAGGCTCGGATCGAGCTCGATCGCCCGTTCATAGGCGACTCGCGCCATTTCGAGGCTCGAAACGGGGTCCTTGCCCGCATCGATCCTGACCTCTGCCTGCATCTTGTAGGCGTTGCCGAGATTGTTGTGGGCTGCAGCCAGGCTCGGGTTGAGGTCGACCGCGCGCGCAAGGACCGCGAGCGCGCGCTCGATCCACGGCCCGGCATCCCCTCCCCGCTCGGCCTCGTGTTCCGCCCGTTCGAGCAGAATCAACCCACGATTGGAGTGGACCTTGCCCTGGGACGGGTTGAGCTCGATGGCTCGTTCGAAGCACCGTGCCGCCGCCTCCAGCGATCGGCCGGGGTCCTCGCCCATGGCCCGCTGCCGTTCGGCCCGCTGCCAGTGCACGAGACCCGAATTGTTGTGGGCGGCAAAGGTCGGTCGGACCCGGATGCTCTCCGCGTAGTCCCGGGCGGCCTCGTCCAGGCTGGCCATCGGATCGAGACCCGACGACATTTCGTACTCGGCCACCAGGTAGTTGGCGGTCCCCAGATTGAGCCACGCCACGACCGAATCCGGGTCGATATCGATGGCGCGGCGGCAGGCCTCGGCGGCGCGACCGAGCGAGGGCCTCGGGTCCTCCCCACGACGCCGCAAGAACGACGCCTCGAACCGGTAGATGGCACCGAGGTTGATATATGTCTGGGCGTCGTCGGGGTCGCGCTCACCCGCCAGGGTGGCGAGCCGGATGGCCTCTTCGAGCGAGGCGGTGGGATCGAGCCCGCTGTTGAGCTCGGACTCGCCGCGCAACCAGTAGACCTTGGACCGGAGGTTGGCGGTTCGCGCATCGGACGGTTTGACCACCTCCGCACGATCGGTGATCGTCAGGACCCGGTCGAAGAGGTCGTCACGCAGGGTGCCGTGGTTCTGCTCCAGATTGAAGAGGCGGATGAGCCGCCCGGCTTCCCCCCAATACAGCGGCGCCGCGCTGCGTCCCACCTCGAGGGCACGCTCGTAGGCGGCGCCGGCATCGACGTAGTCCCTGCGAGCGTCCTCCAACTGGCCGCGCTCCTCGAATGTCTTGGCGCGCGACACCAGGACCTCGGCCTCGAGAAGCATCGATTCGTACATCCACGGGTGGCGTTCGTACGACGATCGCGCCAGTTCCAGCGCCGGTTGGTAGTGCTGTACCAGCAAGGCCGCCAGGGCCGCCCGGTGGAGGTCGCGGCGCTCGCCGGGCGCGCGGTCGGGCTCGAGGAGGCGCATCGCCGGTGCGAGCAGTTCTTCCTCGATCTCGGCCTGCCGGGCCGCCTTCAAGTCGGCATTGCGAATCCGGGCGGCGGACTCGGACTCGCGCAGGTAGATCTCCCCCAGCACCCGGCCGAGGGCTCCTTCGAGCTCCGGCGACCGGTGTCCCGAATCCCACGCGGTCTGCAGCCGTTCGCGCGCGGTGTCCAACTCGCCGAGGGCGAGGTGGCCGATCCCGAGAGCGTAGGACCCGGGTGCGAAGGCGACCCGGCCCTCGGCATTCATTGTATTCTCGATGCCGCGCATCCGCCGGCGAACCAGCTCCTCGATCGGCGCCACATCGTGGATCGGCAGCATGTGCGCCTGCCGCAGCATGCTGTCGATCCGTTCGAGTTCTCTCCCGAAATGCTGCGCCGCTTCGGCGCTCCTCCGAGCCTGAAACCCTTGCCACAGGAGAGCCGCGACGAGACACAGGACGATCGCCGCGGCGATCCCGATCGCGCCGGCCAGGGCGCGGTGGCGCCGGACGAGCTTGCCGAACCGATACATCGGCCCGATCGTCCGCGCCGCCACGGGCTCGCCATCGAGAAACCGGCGTAGGTCGAGGGCGAGGGCGTTCGCGCTCTCGTATCTCCGCTCCGGTTCCTTCTCGAGACAGCGGCTGACGATCGCCTCGAGGTCCGCCGGCACCGAGCCGTCGAGCCTGCGCAAGGGCACCGGGTCGTCGGACACGACCTGGATCAGCGTCTCCATTCTGGTGGAACCGGTGAAGGGCGCCCGTCCGGCAACCAGATCGTAGAGGGTGGCGCCGATCGCATAGACATCGGTTCGGCGGTCGATCCGGCCGGGGTCGCCCTGGACCTGTTCCGGCGCCATGTAGGCGGGCGTCCCCACCACGGTTCCCGAAACGGTCATCGCTGGGCCGCCGGCTTCGCGGGCGATCCCGAAGTCGAGGACGTAGGCGTGGACCGCGCCGTTCGCGCCGATATCGACCATGATGTTGCCCGGTTTGAGGTCGCGGTGGATCACCCCTTGGGAGTGCGCCGCCTGCGCCGCCTCTGCAACCTGTTCGATGATCTGCACCTTGTGCTCGAGCGTCAGCCCGGACGCCAGTTCGTCCAGCGTTCGGCCCTCGATGAACTGCATGGCGATGTAGGGCCGGCCCTCGACCTCGCCGACGTCGTAGACCCGGCACACGTGATCGTGCTCGATCCGGCCCTGGGCGCGGGCCTCGCGGAGGAATCGATCCACCTGGTCGGGGTCGTCGGACCTCAGGAACTTGAGGGCGACCGGCCTGCCCAGACGGCGGTCAACCGCCCGGTAGACCCGGCCCATCGCACCCTCGCCGAGAAAGCCGGTGAGGTGGAACCGTTCCCAGTTCGGCAGCGGGTCTTCGAAAGCCAACTCTTCGACAGCGGGTCGGGCCGATTGCACGCCTTTCTTCTCTGGAGTGCCCGCGTTCTCCAGCTCGGGCTCTTCGCCACCGGTATGCCGCCCATCCATCCGGAATTCAGTTTAACCCGCTCTTTGACGGCCAGACGATGAAATGAGCCGTTTGCACTATTCAAACCGGGAGGGGATAAACCCCTCCCCTACGGCTTTCAGAAGCGAAGATTGAGGCTGGTACAAAACCCGTTTCTGCAGACAAGATCGTTCTCAAAGTCGTAGGGGAGGGGTTCATCCCCTCCCTTTCGGGTCTCTCTGTACCGCGAATGTGCACGCAATCCCGGATAAAAACCACCAACCCTCACGACGCTCCGCCGTTTTACAAGATCCTGACTGAACGGCGGCCGGAGAAAAGCTATCCTGAGGCGTGCGGATTCTCATCGTCGAGGACGAACGAACGCTCCGAGAGGGCCTCGTCGACCTGCTGACAGCGGCCGGTCACAGTGTCGAGGCTTTCGAAAGTGGATCAGAGGCGGTCGCCGCCGGTGTGCGCGATGCCTTTGACCTGGTCGTCTTGGATCTCATGCTCCCCGATATCGACGGCGTCGAGGTCTGCCGCCGACTGCGCAGAGCGCGGCCGTCCCTGTCGATCCTGATGCTGACAGCACGCGGGTCGGAGGACGACAAGGTGGCAGGGCTCGAGGCGGGAGCCGACGACTACCTGACGAAACCGTTTGCGGTGCGGGAGCTCCTCGCCCGCATCGACGCCCTCGGCCGGCGCGCCACGGCGACGCCTGCCGAACCCGAAGTGATCGAGGCCGACGGGTGTGTGCTCGATCTCGGACGTCTGTCGGCCCGCCGCGGCGACCGGGCGACGAGCCTCACCCCCCGCGAAGCCGGCATCCTGCGCTGGTTGCACCGGCAGCGCGCCAGGGCCGTCAGCCGATCGGAGTTGCTGGAGCGGGTCTGGGGATCGACCGGCGACCTGCAGACCCGGACTGTGGACATGACCATCGCCAACCTCCGGCAGAAGATCGAGCGCGACCCGGCCGAACCGCGCATCGTCCTCACCGTGACCGGCGCCGGCTATGCATGGGGCGAGACGGAGGACCTGTGACCCTGCACCGCCGAGTGACCGCGGCCTCGATCCTGGTCTCGATCGCGGTGCTGCTCCCCACCGCCGCGTGGTACGTCACGGGATCCCGCGAAGCCGAACGGCGCGCGTCCGCGCTCGAAACTCAAGCGGAGCACCAATTGAGAGACAATTTGGAGCGCGAGGCCTCGAGGCTCGGCACCCGGCTCGAGGATCTGCGACTCCAGGAGTCCGATCGACCGTTCTTCCACTACCAGACCCTGTACCACGACCCGAGGGGCGCCGCGCAAGGGCTCTCGGTGACACCTTCGCCGCTCGCGTCCGGGGCTGCCGATCCGCTCGTATGGGCGCACTTCCAGATCGACGAGAGCGGGTTGGTGACGTTGCCGACCGTCAGCGAACGCTTTCCGGAGCTCGGCAGCAACGCCGATTTCGGCCTGTTCTGCTCGCGGCTGGCCGAGCTGCAAAACGCGGTGGTCATGGAGGGTAATGTCGTCACCGACCGGACCGGCGAGGAACGCGTTCTGACCCTCACCGATTTCGAGTGGCGGCAGATTCAAAGCGCGGAGACCGTCTACGCCACCATCAGGGGGCTCCACGAGGGCGAAGCTGCGGGCCCTCTGGCGACCGGAGAGGAGGGTAAGGTCGTGATCCGGGTCGGCCCGCTGACCTGGCACACCATGGTGCTCGGCAGCGGCCCCACCCTGGCCGCTCTCCGCGAGGTTCACACGCCGGCCGGGATCGTTCTTCAGGGTTTTGCCATCGCTTCGCAGGCGGTGGCGAACTGGCTCGGCGCCAACCCCCTGGACCTCCGTTTCTCAACCGGCCCTCCCTCCTCTCCTCTGGCGGCGACGTCCCTGGTTGCCGACACCGGTTGGATTCTCGAGGCCGAAACATCCGACGCGATCGCCCCCGCCGTGACCGAAGGGCGGGCCATCCGCCACCAGTTCCGGCGGACGTTCGCGGTCACTGCCGCCGCGGTCTTCCTCGCTGCCGCGGCGGTGGTCTGGATTCTGCTGCAGACCGATCGACTGGCACGGCAGAGGGCGCAGTTTGCGGCCGCTGCGGCCCATGAGCTCAAGACCCCGCTGGCGGGCCTGATGTTGCATTCCGAGATGCTTGCCGAAAACCTCGGGGACGCGGAGAGCCGCGAGCGCTACGCCGCCATCGTCAGCTCGGAGGCCGGTCGTCTGGGGAGGGTGGTCAGCAACATGCTGGATCTCTCGAGATTGGAACGCGGCGCAGATCTCGCCCGGCCGCGCCCGGGAGACCTCGCCGATTTCGTCCGCCGGTTCCTCGACCGGTCGCGGCCGCGTCTCGAAGATCGCGGCGTCGTCCTCGAAGAGTCGATTCAAAGCGGGATGCCGCCGGTGGTGTTCGACGACGACGCCCTGAGCCAGATCCTCGACAACCTGCTCGACAATGCCGAAAAGCACACCCGCTCGACCCCCGACCGGAAAGTCCGCGTCAGCGCCGAACTCCACGCCAATGAGGTTCGCATGACCATCGCGGACAACGGGCCCGGGATCTCCCGCCAGCAACGACGCGGTCTCTTCAAGCCGTTTGACCGACCGGACGGTTCGGACGGAACCCCGGGTCTCGGCCTCGGTCTCGCGCTCGCCCGCAGTCTCGCCCGCGCCCAGGGAGGAGAGCTCGAACTCGCCTCCAACGACGTCCCCGGCGCTGTTTTCAAACTGACCCTGCCCGTGGACGTCAGTCGCTGACGGACGTGGCGGAAATGTCGGCCGTCGGCCGGGTTCGGCGGCCCGCTCTCCGGATCAGTGGATGTAGCCGAGGGCGCGCAAGCGCTCGATCTCGGCGTCGCTGAGCTCGGCCCGGGCCGCGTCCGCGGCCACCGCCTCTCGCAACCGGGTCTGCAGTGCGGTCCGCATCGCCGCGAGGCGTTCGACCTCGGTCGGCGCCAGGTCGCGAAGCTCGCCGGGATCGGTCGAAAGATCGTAGAGCTCTTCCCACTCGCGATCGTCGGTCCACGAGTGGATGTACTTGTAGCCGTCCCGCACCAGCGCCCTCTTCTCCGAATACGCCTCCGGCCGGTGGGTCTCTGCGACGATGGATCGCGGCTCGATCCTTCCCCCAGCCATCAGCGGGGCCAGGCTGACACCGTTGGCGCGCGGCGGCGACTCCAGCCCCATGAGTTCGATGACCGTGGGCAGCACATCGACCAGGGCCACCGGTTCCTCCACCACCTGGCCCTCGGGCAGATGCCCCGGGTAGGCCATGATCAGCGCCGCGTGAAGCAGGCTGTTGTAGAGCTGACTGATGTGGCCGAGGTGGTTGTGGTCGCCGAGGCCCTCGCCGTGATCCGAGACGAAAATGACGAGCGTGTTCTCGAGGAGGCGGCGCTCTTCCATGAAATCGAGGAGACGGCCGATCTCGCGGTCGACATACTCCACCTCGAGGCCATACCTGTGCTGGAGCTCCTCGAGCGACAGATCCGGCTGGCACGACAGTTCGAGCGCGACCGGTCGCTCTTCGTCACCCGGGTTGTGGAGGAGGAGGGTGGCCGGAAAGCTCGTCATGAACAACTTCGTCGACAAGGCCCTTTCCCTGGATCGCCATCCGGAGCCCGGTTGAAGATCCACTTCGGGATCGTCCACCCTGAGGGTGGTCAACCGGTAGCCCTGTTTTTCGGTCGATTCGAGATCGACGAACCGCAGGTCGTTGTCTCCGGGCGACAGCGTGAGATCGACCGTCTGGCCGCGTCCCCCGGCCAGCAACGAGCCGACGGGCTCGCCGTTGAGCTCGAGTTGAATCCGCGGGTATTCCAGGTCGGGCGGCGTGTAGGGCTCGTGCGGGTCGGAGTAGTGGACCCACAGGAAGAACGGTTCGGGCAGGCTGCCGTCGAGAAGGTCGAACACTTCGGCGTTGACCTCGCCCGCGTTCTTCATCCAGTCGTCCCGGAACCGGTCGAGGTAGGAGTCGAACCCGCGCCCCAACCCGAACCGGCCCTCGAGCACCCCCAGGCTGACGACGCCGGCGGTGTTCCTGCCGTCGTCCCTCAGCATCTCGGCCATGACCGGGATGTCGCTCGGCAGAATCTGCCCGTTGTTGTGGACACCGTGCTCGGTCGGAATCAACGAGGTGAAGAGAGAAGAGTGGCTCGGTGCGGTGATCGGGATGTGGGAGTAGGCGTGTTTGAACGTCACGCCCCGTGCCGCCAGGCGGTCGATGTTGGGCGTCGCCAGTGTCGAGCCGTAGACCCCCAACCGGTCGGCGCGCAAGGTGTCGACCACCACCAGGAAGACGTTGCTGATCTTCTCGCCCGCCAGTTTCTCGGCGTGAAGACGAGGCCCCGACACCACGAGTTCCCGGACTTCGCTGGCGGCTGCCGTATCGCCCCCGGTCACCGCGAACCCGATCTCCAATCGGCCCTCACCGGCATCGACCCGGAGAACCTGTGGCTGGCCGCACACCCGTTTGAGATCGGTTGCCAACAACTCCACGGGGTCCGACCCGGCCCGCTGCGACCACACCACGATTTTCGCGCCGTCAGGGGGCTCGCCCCCGTCGACATCGGGAGTGAACGCCAGGGTCGTCTCGCCGGTGCGGTTGAACGCGTAGACCAGCCCGGTTCCCGGCGCCAGGAGCAGAGCATCGTCGCGAGCCACGGGCACCGGACGGCCGTCGTCTTCCGAGTCGGACGCTTCGGGTTTCCTGCCGATGCCGACGAAGTCGAAGGCTGCGGCCAGAGTGCGGTGGTCGTGGCTGTCGTTGCGGTGGATCCGGGCCTCCTCCACCCAGGTGAAGTCGAAGGCCACGCGATTGACGCCGGTGATCAGCACCCCACGCGGCACCCGGAAAGAGTACTCCTTCGGTTTGGGGGCGAGACGGGTTGAACCCATGGTGCGGCCGTTGACGGAAACCGTCACGACCTGATCGCGAGCACCCTCCCACAGGAACGGCCATGCACGGAATCGAAGCCGGGTCGCATCGGTGTCGAAGACCAGGAGATCGAGCTCGGCCCGTTTGGCAACCGCCCACACATAGGTCGTCCCCTCGGCCTTCGCCTCGTCGCCCCCCCAGCCCGTCACGAGGTTCCGACTCGACCCCGGTCTTCCGAGGTCGACAAAGGTGGATTCTCCGAAGACCCGCGCGGCCGGCAGTCTCTCCACAAAATCGAAGATCACCGGCTGTCCCTGGATATCGGCCGGGCTCGTCGCCACCGTCTCGCCACCGCAGCCCGACGCCAGGACCAGGCCGCAGGCGGCCGCCGTGGTCACGAGCCGCGTCGACAACCGGGAGAGACCGATAAAGATCACGGACCGCAGTCTACAGGCTCCGGACAGAGGCTCCCGGGTCTCTCTGAATTCCGTCAATCGACGTATCCGAGGGCCTTGAGCTGCCGTTCCTGGAGCTGCCGTTCCTGTTCCGTGGTCTTCCCGGCCTTCCGGCGTTGAAGCGGCAGCTGCGAGGTGGACTCGATGAAGGGGTTGCCCCACACCAGCTGATCTACGGCGGCCTGATCACCCTTGACGACCTCAGATGAAATGCACATCTTCATCGTCCGATAGGCGAGATCCTTGAGGTTGAAGGTCGTCCGCGTTCGATGCCAGGTATCGGCGTCGCTCCCGAGATTCGCGTCCACCAGCTTGCGGTTCATACCGCCGCCTTCGATCCACAGTCGAAACCTCCCCTCCAGCCACCCGGTCGACCCGGGATCACGAACGATGCCGTACTGAACCCGCAAGACGGCGTTCGGCGGGACCAGGATCTGTCGGCACCCCTGGTTTTCGGGAGTCACCTTCACCTCCTGACCGGCCACCGTGAGCCGTTCCGTCTCTTCCGGGAGCGCGAATCGATAGAGATCGGCGTCGACGAACGGGCGGGGGTCCGCCGGCACGACGGCCGACACGGTCTCGGGCACGAGTGCTTCGAACTGCGGGCAGTGGTCCAGCGCCAGGCGCTCCACGCGCATGGGTTTGTACGGCGGGACCCATTCCCAGACGATGCGGCCGCGCGGGCGGATTTCGAAGACCCGTCCACCGTGGCTCGAAGTGATGAGAACGTTGTTGTCGGGCAGGAGCTGCGACGTCCCGGCGATCGTCGAAAAAAAGTACTTCGAACCGTACTCCCAGTCCACCGTTCCCGCGACCGGGTTGATCGCTTGAACGAGGCTGCGGCGGGAGGTGTAGAGACTGTCCCGCCCGTTATTGAAGACCATGATCAGCCCGGCGCCGTTGTGCCCCTCGGGGATCATCACCGCCTCATGTTGGTGGTCCAGGCCTTCCGTGTACTGCCAGACCACCTCTCCGGACACCCGATCGATGATGAACAGCGTGTTGAGCGATCGCGAACTGATGAGGATGTTCCCCGGACGGAAACGCTCGTCGCCGTCCGCAAACCACCGGTTTGGCGGCAACTCCCGGATCGAGTTCGAGTGGGTCGGGTCGGTGCTCTCCTCATCCCATCCCGGAAAAACCTCTTTGTGGTCCGTGTACCACCACTCCCACACCACCTCTTTGTCGCGGTTGACCTCGTACAGGTAGTCAGCGTGGCTGTGTCCGTCGTGGGCCAGGATCAGGAGATTTCCGTTCTCCAACCGGATGAGATCGTGATGAGGAAAGTCGTGCGTGTCGGGGAGTTGGAAGTACCAGGTCAGCTCACCGTCCCAGTCGTACTCCTTGACCAGGTAGTCGGTGCCGATCACGGCCAACCGTCCCTCGTGGTCGAGACGCACCCTGCCGGTTGCCCGAACCAGCGGCCACGAATGGACGATCCGGCCCTGCATGTCGAAGATGATGGGCACCCGCCGCTCGTAGAAACCGAGGTTGAACCCGGCCCAGGACTTCTTCGGGTTGTACCGGCGGACCCAGGACTCGGCGTCGAGCTGCTCGAGGCCGAGGTGGGTGTCGTCCATCTGGGCGGGATCGTCGATCACGGTCAGCTGCGGCGGCCGGCAGCGCACGACGCGGCCGCGCAGCCACCAGATGGCGGCGATCACAACAATCGCAACCGAGGCGATCACAATGGCTCTTTTCACGTTATCCGGCTCCCCCGTCTCGCGAGTATGTGTCCGCGGTTTCAGTTGACATAGCCCAGCGCCTTCAACTGCTGCTCGCGCAGCTTGCGTTCCTGCTCGGTCAAGACGTCCTGGGTGATCTCCACGACCGGGTGCTGGACCGGGGACAGGATCAGCGGGTTGCCCCAAGCCACCACCGCCAGCGGGTCTGCCATGTCGCCCTCGGCTTCGGTGGCCACGCACAACTCCACCGTACGGTAGGCATACCTGGCAAGGGGTATGGATCGCCCCCGCCAGGGGCTTTCGGACTCCGGCGTCAGCCGCCGGTCGAGGAGAACCTCGGGCGCCGAACCCGGTTCGTGGAGGGTCATCACGAAGCGGCCCTCCACCCACCTGCCGGCCAGCTTCGCCTCGTCGATGCCGAATTCCACCCACATCGTGGCGCCGGGCGGCACCAGCACGTCTCGGCATTCGGCGTGGTTTCGCAGCAACTGGCGCGGAAGACCGTCGATCTCCCGCGTCATGTCTTCCTCGGAAAGGGCAAACCGGTAGAGGTCGACGTCCACGTACGGACGTGGGTCGCCGCTCGGCCTGACCTCCACTTCCTCCTGCGGCGGCAATGCTGCGAGTTGCGGACAGAAGTCCGCAGGCACCCGCTGCGCGCGCATCGGCAGATATGGCGGCACCCACTCCCAGACGATCTCTCCCGCAGGCGTGATCTCGAAGATCCGCCCGCCGTGGCTGGAGGTGATGGCGAGATTGTCGCCGGGCAGCGCCTGGACGGTGCCGGCGACGGATGAGAAGAAGTACTCGGAACCGTACTCCCACTCGACCTCGCCCCGGGTCGGGTCGATCGCCTGCACCAGCGTGCGCCGGTAGCCGTTGGTACCGATTGTGCCGTTGTTGAAAACCAGAATCAGCCCCTCGCCGAGTCGTCCCTTCTCGATCATGGACGCTTCGTGCTGGTAGTCGAGGTTCTTCGAGAACTGCCACACGACATCGCCCGTTCTCTTGTCGATGATGAAGATGGTATTGAGGTGGCGGGCGCTGACCAGGATGTTGCCGGGTCTGAATCGCCGGTCACCGGCGTCGAACCAGCCATTCTCCGGCAACTCGTGGATCGAATTGAAATGGGTGGGGTCCTTGCGCTCGAGGTCCCAGGTCGCGAATTCCGCCCTGTGATCGATCGATCGCCACGACCACACCACCCTGCCCTTTCGATCGACCTCCTGCAGATACCCGGTGTGGTTTCCCCGGTCGCGCGCCAAGACCAGATAGTTCCCGTTCTTGAGGACGATCAGGTCGTGGTGCGGAAAGTCCTCGTCGGTCGCGAGCCGGTAGAACCACACCAGGTTGCCGTCCCAGTCGTACTCCTTGATCAAGTTGTCGGTACCGATCACCGCCAGCCGGCCGTCCTGCAGGAGGCGGGCGCGACCAACCGCTCGAACCTTCGGCCAGACATGGATGATCCTGCCGTTCATGTCGATGATCACGGGCACGCGCCTGCGGTAGAGAACCAGCGTATAGCCTCCGGCCGATGCCTCCGGTTTGTACTGCCGCACCCACGCCTCGGGCTCGAGGGCGGGCAGGTCGAGGTGGATGTCATCTTCTTCCACCGCCGCTTCGATGGCCGCCAATTCCTCTGCGATCCGGCGGTCGGCACGGTGTTTTCCCGCCACCAGAAAGGCGGCGATGACAGCCGCTGCGGCGACGATGACAGCAAGTCGTTTCAGCATCGCGTCAACCCCCGCATTCCGGTCTTCACTCTCCGTCAGGAGCCGCAATATAGCCCTGACGCTCGAGAAAGAAGAGGACCTCGCGGGTGGCCTCGGTCGGCGTCATGTTCGAGGTGTCGATCGAGACATCGGCGTCGGCCGGCACCTCGTAGGGGTCGGAGACACCGGTGAACTCCTTGATGATCCCTGCTCGCGCCTTGGCGTACATGCCCTTGCGGTCGCGCGCCTCGCAGACTTCGATGGGCGTCGCCACATGCACCAGGACGAAGCCGCCGCACGGCGCCACCATTTCGCGCACCTCCCGCCGGACGACGTCGTACGGTGCGATCGGAGCGCAGATGGCCACCCCGCCGGCACGCGTGATTTCTGATGCGACAAAACCGATGCGGCGGATATTGAGGTCGCGGTGGGCCTTGGAAAAGCCGAGTTCGGAAGACAGGTTCATCCGCACCAGGTCGCCGTCGAGCAGGGTCACTCCCCTGCCGCCGACCTCGAGCAACTTGACCCGCAGCGCGTTGGCGATGGTTGATTTCCCCGACCCCGAAAGACCCGTGAAGAAGACCGTGAACCCCTTCGAACCGCGCACGGGGTGGCGGCGCTGGAGCTCCCGCGCCACCGCCGGGTAGGTGTACCAGTCCGGGATCTCACGACCGTCGTCGAGGCGGCGCCGGACCTCTTCCGCCGTCAGCCGAAGGATGCGGCCGTTCGCGGGCACTTCCTCCGGCGCCACGAAACGCCGCCGGTCCTCGAGGTAGACCATTTCCCTGGCGGGGATCCACTCGACACCGAGCTCATCCGCCGCCTCCGCCATCAGGTCGCGAGCCTCGTCCGCAGCGTAGGTGGGGGCTCCCAGGGTCTCGAGCACGGCGCCCGAACCGTCGAAGTCCACCAGAAGGTGGGTGCAGCCGTAGTTCTTGTGCACGATGGCCTGCAGCAACGCCTCGCGGGGGCCGCCTCCCCTGGGCGCGATCGGACACAGGTTGAGGCGCGCCATGAACGACGCGAAGTGCGGCATGAGCTCCTGGTAGCAGCGGATGCGGGTGTAGTGGTCGGCGTCGCCGGGCTGGTCGAGCCCGACAACGGGGTGGAGCAGCAGATTGGCGCCCGCCTCCCCGGCCGCTTCGGTCATCATCGCAAGTTGCTCCCGATGCACCGTGCGGTGGGTTTGAAAGGCGATCACCTTGCGCCAGCCCAATCGGCTGAACGTGCGGCGCAGCTCGCGCGGCGTCAGGCGCAGCTCCCGATAGTCGTAGTGGACCGGAAGCTGGATGCCCTCCACCCTGCCGGCCACCGCGAACTCCCGCGTTCGGTGCAGGTGCTGCTGGACGCCCGGGTGGGAAGGGTCGTCGGTTCCGAAAAGAGCGCACGCCCCGGCTGCACGATCCGGAAGCCAGACCTCGTCGACCTTCAACGCGGCGAGCATCACGCCCTCGCCGTCGCGCAAGGCAAGGAAACCGCCCGGCGACAGGCTGTCGGCAACCTCCTTCGTAACGTCAAGGGTCAACGGGAGCGGCCACAGGATCCCGCTCGCGAGATGCGACGTCGCGCAGACCTCGTCGTGATCGGCCGAACCCATGTAGCCCTCGAGGGGCGAATAGCCGCCGTTGAGCAGGAGCTCGAGATCGCAGAGCTGGCGGGGACCGAGATCGACCGACGGCCAGTCGCGCGACTCCTCGCGGATCTCGGCCATCCGCTGGTCGGTGACCATGAGCGCGACAAGCGTGGAACCGTGGGGTGGAATCAGATTATCCAAAATATCTCCGTCAACACTGACGCAATTGCGACTGAAATGGCCGGATTTGCGCGGCACCGATTCTAACCTGAAATTCCCGCCAACTGTCGAATGCGGCCGACCACTCAGACCAGGCGCTCCTCCGGGACCGGCAGGCGCCAGGTCGGCGTGTAGTCGAAGATCAAACGGGTCTGGATATGGTCGACCTCCGGGCGGGTGGTGAAGGAGTCGAGGGCGAGGTCGCGCAGGTGATCTGAATCGCGAACCGCCACGTGGATCAGGAAGTCGTCGCCGCCGGTGACGTGAAAGACGCTGCGCACCTCGGCAAGCTCGGCGACATACTCGCGGAACGAGTCCACCAGATCGCGCGAGTGCAGACGCAGCCTGACCGCGATCATCGCCTCGAGCCCCACCCCCAACGCCCCCGGGTCGACGTCGCAGTGATAGCCGCGAATGACGCCGAGTTTCCCCAACCGCCGCACGCGTTCGAGGCAGGTCGAGGGAGCCACCCCCACCATTTCGGCCAACCGGTTGTTGGCCAGTCGAGCATTCTTTTGTAAAACACCCACGATGGCGAAGTCGATTCGGTCGAGCTGTTCCTGATATTTCATGAACCGAATTATATTCGATTTCTTGATTTGATTATGAATCGTCACCTAGAATATCTTCAGGTAGAGAACAATCAACATAATTGAGACCGAATAACGAAATCCGGCCTCTCCAATCACCCTACCCCCGCTGGAGGAACGACCATGAAATTCAAACTGCTTTCAACGGACGATCTCGAGGCCATCGATCGGCTGAAGGAGCACCACGGTGGTGCGCAGAAGATCGGTGAGACCATCCGGCAACGGCGCGATCTCGCAACCCGCAAGAGTGTGCTGGCGGAAAAAGGGTTCGGCGAACTCATCGAGGACGCCGAGAGGCTGGTGGAGAAATTCGCGAAGATCGAGGACTTCGACGCGAAGATCGAACCACATTACCGGTCGGATTTCGGGGTCGCCACCGCCCAGGTCTCGGGCTTTCAGGGCGCCCGTGTGACCCACCGCGCCATGCAGCGAATGGCTGAAAGTGCAACGACCGACCAGCCCTGCTGGGTGCCCTCAGAGTTCATCTCGGTGGTTGCGCTCACCGAAAACTACGTCTACTCCGGCGATCTCATGGCCACATTGACGATGGCAGAGAACATCATGGGAGCCTCCAAGTTCTGTTCGACCAACCTCATCGGAATCCCGATGCCGGCGCACCGGTTCGCGACGCTCGAAGAGGTCACCGGGAAGACATTCGAGACCCGCGACCTCGGCGACGGCACGGCGCAGATCATCCTCAAGAACATGGGCACCGCCTTCGGCAACCTCGGCGGTGTCGAGGTCGCCAACGACAACCACCTGGTCTACCTCGACGGCATCACCCGCGCCGCGCTCGAGACCGGCAACGACTTCTTCCTCAACCCCTCGTGGTCGACCATCGTCGCCGCCTGCTCCTTCGGACGCGACATCCCCAACCTCCAGTTCAAGGTCTCGATGCTGCTGTCGACCCAGAACCTGATGCAGTTCAGGCTGCTGCTCAACATCATGTCCGAGTATCTTCGCGACGACCGGACGACCCCGATCTACGAGGTCAACATCGGCAACGGCGTGTCGCCGGAGAACTTCATCCGCTGCGCCGAGGAACTCAACCGGAGCGGCATCAAGGGCATGAGCCTGGCGGCCCACCTGCGGATCAACCCGGATCTCGGGATGCCGGACTTCGATTGGACCGACAACGCCTTCAAGGTCCTCGAAAACGGGACCGACCTGACCTTCAAGTACGAGTCCGACGGCACCGCCCGCGAGCTCGACACCATGGAGGCCTATTTCATGCCCGAGGACGAACGGGCCGCGGTCGCCGACAAGATCGGCGACGTGATCTACTACAAGAGCCTGCGCGCCTCCAAGGACGGCCGCGCCATGATGCGCCGCGGGATCCCGACCCGCTTCGGCGCGGCCTCCTACCGCGGCAACGCCCCCGCCGACCCCGCCCGCGCCCACCTGGTGACCTCTCGTGCACGTTAAGGGCTGCTCACCGGGACGTGCCAGGCTGCAGCCTCACTTTCAGGGGCACGAAACGCGCCGAATTTGGCGGAAGCCTGGCACTCCACGGGTAAGCCGATGAGAAAGCCATGTGCTCAGAAATGCTCAGCGGGACGTGCCAGGCTGCAGCCTCGCTCTCAGGGGCACGAAGCGCGTTTCCTCTGGCGGAAGCCTGGCCACCTACAATGTTCAGCGGGACGTGCCAGGCTCGGCCCTCGCTTTCAGGGGCACGCAGAATGTTGTTCCGGGCCAGAGCCTGGCACTCCACGGGAACAACGATGAAAACACCATGGCCCACCCGCTTCGCTGAGAACGTCAGAGACTACCAGGGCTACCCCATCGGCAAAACGATCCAATACCTCACCGACCCAGAAATCATCTCCCTCGCGGGCGGGCTCCCCTCCCCCGAGGTCTTTCAGCGGAGCCAGCTGCGCCAGGCGAGCGTGAGGGCGCTGGATTCCAACATCGACCGCATCATGCAGTACTCTCCGATCCCCGGCGAGGCCTGCCTGGTGGAGGCGGTGCTCGCCTTTCTCGAACGCGACTCGATTCGGATCGGACGCGAAAACATCGTCATCACGAGTGGCGGCCAATCCGCCCTCGACCTCGCCGGCCGCCTCTTTCTCGAGCCCGGCGATACGGTGATGGTGGACCGGCCGACCTTTGCCGGCGCGATCGTCACCTTCCAGATGCAGCGGCCGCGGATCATCGGCGTCGACATCGAGGCCGACGGCTCCGACGTCGTCGGGATGCGTCGACGTCTCGAAGAAATGGCCGCAGCAGGGACACCGCCGAAGTTCATCTACGTCGTACCCGATTTCCAGAACCCTTCGGGCATCACGATCAGTCTCGCCAAACGGGAGGCCCTCCTCGATCTCAGCTACGACTTCGATGTGCCCATCGTCGAGGACAGCCCCTACCGCGACCTCCGCTACCGGGGCGAGCCGATCCCGGCCCTCTTCGCTCTCGATCAAGAGCGGGACGGAGGCCACGTGATCGGTCTCTACACCTTTTCCAAGCTCTTCTGTCCGGGTGTTCGGGTGGGCTTCAACATCGGCCCCGCCGAAGTCATCACCCGGATGACCCACATCAAGGAAGGCGCCATCCTCAACACCCCGAAGTGGAACCAGGACATGTGCACGGCCTTCCTCACCGAGTGGGACCTCGATGGCCACCTCGAGAACTGCCGCACCTACTATCGGGAGAAGCTCGACGTCTTCCTCAAGACCATGGCCGAGCACTTCCCGCCGGAGACCGGAGTGACCTGGACCGTGCCCGAGGGCGGGCTCTTTCTGTGGGTGACGGTGCCCGACCACATCGACACCGACCAGTTGTTCTTCGAGGCCATCGAGCATAAGGTGGCTTTCGTGCCGGGGTCGCAGTTCTACGGTGAAAACCCCGAGCGCAACCACATGCGAATCAACTTCTCCTTCGTCTCGAAGGAGGATCTGGCCGAAGCCGTCCGGCGGCTTGCGAACTGTGTGAGGAAAGCGTGAGGGTGCCAGGTCCGCAGTTCCGTAGAAACGACCGGGCTCAGGGTTGCGGTGAATCTCTTCAAAGCGTTTCTACGGAACTGCGGACCTGGCACCCCAGAAAGGACAAAAAATGCGTCTGCTCTTTATTGGATTCGGAACCGTCGCCCAGGGGCTGTCGGAACTGCTGATTGAAAAAAAGGACGAGCTCGAGGAACGGTACGGCCTCGACTGGGAGGTCACCGGCATCGTCGACATGCTCAAGGGCTCGGCGCACGACCCGAACGGGCTCGACCTCGAGAAGATCATGGCAATGGTGGCCGACGGGACGTTCGATCTCGGACTATCCGGACGGCGGTTGCGACTGGGACGCGCTGACGATGATCGAGAACGCCGAGGCCGACGCCATGATCGAGGTCACCTACACCGACATCAAGACCGGCCAACCGGCGACCGATCATATCCGCGCGGCGCTGGCCCGCGGCATGCACGTGACCACCACCAACAAGGGCCCGCTGGCCCTCTTCTCCAACGAGCTTGGTCGACCTGGCGCAATGCCAACGGCGTCGAGTTCCTCTACGAGGGCACCGTGATGGCGGGAACCCCGCTGCTCAACCTGATCCGCGAGACCCTCGCCGGCTCCGCCATCTCCGAGATGAAGGGCATCCTCAACGGCACCACCAACTACATCCTCACCCAGATGGAAGCGGGCATGGACTACGAGGCGGCGCTCAAGCAGGCCCAGGAGCTCGGCTACGCCGAGGCCGTGCCCGACGCCGACGTCCTCGGATGGGACGCGCTGGCCAAGGTGACGATCCTCGCCAACACCGTCTTCGGCGCCTCGCTCTCCCCCGACGACACCCCGTGCACCGGCATCACCGAGATCACCCCCGAACAGATCGACGCGGCAGCCGCCGACGGCAAGCGCTACAAGCTCATCGGCCGCGTGTGGCGCGACGGCGACGCCGTCCAGGCTTCGGTTGCGCCGCAGTTGATGGACCTCGCGCACCCGCTGGCTGGTGTCGGCGGCGCCACCAATGCCATGACCATCACCACCGACACCCTCGGCGACGTCACCATCGTCGGCCCCGGTGCCGGCCGCCGCGAAACCGGATTCTCTCTCCTCAACGACCTCATCGCCATCATGCGAAGGCTGACATGAAGATGCTTCTCGCCGGCCAGTGGGTGGACCGCGACAAGACATCGACGTCCGGGATCCCTTCGACGACACCCTCATCGACACCGTCCCAGCGGCAACCCCCGAGGATGTCGAAACCGCGCTTGCCGCAGCCGACGCAGCGCGCGGGGTGGCCCGGCGATGACGACCTACGAGCGCTCGCAGATCCTCCTCAAGACCGCCGCGATCGTCGCCGACAACCTCGACGACTTCGCCGTCACGATCGCCCGCGAGGGATCGAAGACCATCAACGAGGCGCGCGGGAGGCGAGCGCTGCGTCAACACCCTGACCATCTCCGGTGAAGAGGCCAAGCGCCTGCTCGGCGAGACCATCCCCTTCGACTCCTTCCCGGGTGGCGAGTAGCGGCGCGGCCACTTCGAACGCGTGCCTATCGGCGTCGTGGTCGCGATCACGCCATTCAACGATCCGCTCAACCTGGTCGCCCACAAGCTCGGGCCGGCGATCGCCGGCGGCAATACCGTCATTCTCAAG
>CAVQSQ010000033.1:0-20095 GCA_963715955.1 Candidatus Sulfomarinibacteraceae bacterium | reverse complement strand
TCACAAGGCTATGATTGCTAAGGGTGACACCCATCCCCGCCAGGACTGCCACCCGGCGTGAGCAGGGAGGGGATAAACCCCTCCCCTACGATGCTCAGATCACCTCTGAAAGCCGTAGGGGCGGGGTTTATCCCCGCCCAGGTTGAATTCGGCAAGAGGTGCGTGGTACGCAGTTCGCCGCTGCTTTTGGTTTTATCGATCGCCAAGATTGAGATCCCTCCGCTCGCTCACTTCGTTCGCTCGGTCGGGATGACAGGGGAGGGAAGGTATCGCTCGGTCGGGATGACAGGGAAATGGGCGGTGTCGTTCGCGCGGTCGGGATGACAGCGGGACTGTATGTCGGATCCGCATCCGGGACGCCGGCGTGGCAGGCTTTGTGGCGCGGCCGTCCCGGCTGCGCGTGCAGGCGCCGCGCCTGCACCACCACGGACGAACGGTGGGCAACGAGCTGGATCATCGAGGCGCCGTTGCTGGTCGGTTGATCCGTCGCCGAGATTGAGATCCCTCCGCTCGCTCACTTCGTTCGCTCGGTCGGGATGACAGGGAAATGTGTGGTTTCGTTCGCTCGGTCGGGATGACAGGGAAATTGGTGGTTTCGTTCGCTCGGTCGGGATGAATCCCACGTCCCGGATTCGAGATGTGGTGGAGTGGGAACCGACGGTCTGTCGGTGAGAAGTGTTGACGTCTATTTCGTTCAGTCACCCGATGCACCTGGCAGTCAAGGCTGTTCCCGCGCGATGGCCCGGGCGACCTCGCCGGGCGTGATCCACTCGACCTCTGTGGTGCCGATGCGTTCGGGCGCGAAGGCTGCGCTGGAGACGATCAGCAGTCGGTGCGGGCGGTAGGCTTCGACGAAGCTCCTGGCCGAGCGGGGAATCGTGGGTCTCGTGCCGGCGCCCGTTTTGACCTCCAGGGCGATGAGGCGCGCGCCGGTGTCGATGACGAAGTCGACCTCGGCTTTCGATGTGCTGCGCCAGTAATGGACGTCGTATTCGAGGGGGAGGGCCTTGCGGAGCTCACCGAACACCCAGTTCTCCAGGGTCGGCCCGGCGTCCACCCGCCGGCCTGCCGGCTCGAAGCTGTGCACGAGGTGATTCCGAACTCCGTTGTCGATGAAGAAGATCTTCGGGGTCTTGGTGAGCTCCGAGCGGCGGCCGCCGGCGAACGGCGGCACCATCGCGACGACGTGGCTCGCCTCGAGGATCTCGAGGTAGGAGGCCACGGTGTCGCGGCTGATGCCGAGGATCGAGGCCCACTCGGAGAGGTTGACGAGGTTTCCCGTCTGGCCGGCTGCCAGCCGCAGCATCCGCCGGAAGGCGTCGGGCCGGCCGATGCGGAAGAGGTCGCTCGCGTCACGGAGGATGACCGCCTCCACGAGACCGGCGAGGATGACCTCGGGAGCATCGTCGAGCCACACGCCCGGGTAGCCGCCATAGACGAGGTGCCGTGCGAGCCGCTCCTCCTCCGCCCGCGAGCGGGCGAGGCCGTTCAGCTCTTGCAGGTCGTGACACACCTCGGAAAATGAAAACGGCAGCAGCCGTTCGCGGGTCGCTCTGCCGGCCAGTGACTCGCGGACCTTTGCCCCGAGGTGGAACGACGAGCTGCCGGTCACCAACACAGGCGCTTCGTATCCGCGATCGATGATCCCCTTCAGAAGGAGCCCGGCATTTTCGAGGTGTTGGGCTTCCTCGAAAAAGAGGGTGAGCGGCGCCGGCAGCTCCAACTTTTCGAGGTCGGCAAGGAACAGGGGGGCGGACCGGCACCAGTGCTGGACCAGACTCTGCTCGCAATCGATGAACAGGACGGGGCGGCCCAGCTCCTCGAGGTGTGCCCAGATGGCGGTCGACTTCCCCGCCTGGCGGGGGCCCACCACCAGGTGCGCCCGGCCCGGCCGGCGCCACCCACCACCTGCGGTTGCGAGAACGGAGCGCGGGAGGTAGGTCGCCGGCAGGTGGGAGGCGAGCCACGGCGCGAGAGCCTTCCGGTCCTGAATCCAGGGGTTGTCTCGCAGCAAGATGGTCTGAAGATCGCGATCCATGTTCTGAATATATCCCTGAAATCTGCGATCGTCAATCGCATTTCTGAGGATTCGTGGCAGCCGGGACGGCTGCACCACCACGGACGAACGGTGGGTAACGAGCTGGGTCATCGGGGCGCCGTTGGTGGTCGGTTGATCTGTCGCCGAGATTGAGATCCCTCCGCTCGCTCACTTCGTTCGCTCGGTCGGGATGACAGGAGATGGGCAGTGTTGTCGCTCGGTCGGGATGACAGGAGAGGGGAGGTTTCGCTCGGTCGGGATGACAGGAAATGGGCGGTGTCGTTCGCTCGGTCGGGATGACAGCGGGACTGTATGTCGGATCCGCATCCGGGACTCCGGCGTGGCGGGCTTTGTGGCGCGGCCGTCCCGGCTGCGCGTGCAGGCCGACGCCGGGCGGGGGTGAACCCCGCCCCTACGGCTTTCAGGGGCGTTCGTGAGAACCGTAGGGGAGAGATGACAGCGGGACTGGATGTTGGATCCGCATCCGGGACTCCGGCGTGGCGGGCTTTGTGGCGCGGCCGTCCCGGCTGCGCGTGCAGGCGGGACGCCTGCACCACAAACGCGACATTGCGGCCATGAGGAAGGGTGCCCTTTCGTACCAGGTGCCTCTGCCTCGACCGTGGCGTGTCAGGCGGCCAACCTCGACAAGCCGTTTCAAGTGGTCCTTGATCGTGTTGCGGTTGGCGCCGGTCAGGGCTGCGGCCTCACGCACCGTCACCCTCCCGTGCTCGGTGACGATGCTCAGCAGCATGTTCGAAAGCGGCGGCAGCGGTGCCATAAGCTTCTCTCTCCCGATTTTTCGCTCGAGGACCTCTTTTTGGCGCAGGAGGCATTGAATGAAAAACGTCAGCCAATCGATCAGCTGCGACTCGTCCCCACCCAGCGTGGCCTGGGCCCGACGCAGGGCGAGATAGTACTGGTCCTTGCTGTCTTCGATGATTCGCTCGAGGGAGCTGTAGGGCACGTAGCTGTACCCAGCCTTCAATAGAAGGAGCGTGGTCAGCGCTCGCGACAGTCGACCATTGCCGTCCTGGTAGGGGTGGATCGCCAGGAAGCGGACGACGAAATGACCGATGATCAGAAGTTGGTGATGGCTGCCCTCGGAGAAGGCTCGGTTGGTCGAAGCCACGAGGTCGTTCATCATCCCCGGGGTGTCGAAGGGTGTCGCCGTCTCGAAGATCACTCCAAGGCTGTGCCCGGAAGCATCAAATGCCTCGACGTGATTTGGCAGTTTCTTGTAGGACCCCCGGTGGCGCTCGTCTTTGTGAGAGTGTTTGAGCAGGATGCCGTGAAGTTGATGGATGTAATTTTCGGTCAACGGGATGGCCGCGTGGGACTCGGAAGTCAATTTTTTGGATGGAAATGGATGGAATTGTGGATGGATTTCGTCGAGACGGAAGGGTACCCGGCACGGTCTGAAGCGCTATTCGAACAACTGCAGAACGGTACCGAGACGTGTTGTGAAAAACGGGATGAGCAGTTCTGCAGGGTGTTGCGTCGGATCGCCGAAGGTGAATTCGGGGAGGCTCCGCTCGAGTTGGGAGATGACGCCTCCGGTGAGAAGGCGGCGAAGGGAGGAGGCTTGCTCCAGCGGCGATTTGGTTGCCAGTTCGCCGGCATCGAGGAAAAGCCAGATCTGCTCGAGGGCGCTGAACACGCGCGGCCAGACGACCCATGTCAGATTGGCGGCAGGATCGATGAACAGATCGCGCCACGTGTCCGGGGACAGGCTGTAGAGCTTGCGCCGCCCCTGGGTTCGGGAGGCGACGAACCCGGACGACTTCATCTCGGCCATGGTCTTGATGATGGCGGCCGGGGAATAGTAGCAGTCGGCCGCGATGGCGCGCGGCGATCCGACCTTGTTGACCAACAGATACTCGAAGACTTCACTGCGGGCATTCACGCCCAGCAGGGAGCGCAGCCTCAAGAGCAGGTTGGCCGGTCGTTCAGGGCGGAAGGAATCGGCAACACCGCGCGCTTCGAATCGGTCACGGATGAACCCGTATTCGGCAAACTGCGCGTCGTGATCCCGAACGACGGGCATGGGCTTGCCGGACTCGAGGTAGAAAAGGGGCTGAGGGTCTGATTCACTTTCCGGGGACCGGAGGCCCTTGACGATCTTTGACCACTTGGCCCGGTTGACAGAGTCGGTGGTCGCAGCCGTCATCGCCGCAAGAACGGGTTCGCCGGCGAAGCGCTCTTCTTTGAGGATGCGTTTGAGACGTTGGACATTGATGAAATGCCCGTTGACGCCGAGCCACTCCTGGATCGCGTCGAAGAGGCGTGCATCGTATCGGCTGATGGTGCTGGAGAACAGGAAGAGTGCTTCGGGGTCGATGGCTGAACTCGTCCAGATTTCAGCCCGCCCCGCGATTCCCGCCGTCGTCCACTGACGCCAGACGAGGTCGAGAATACGATTGAGGAACTCTCGTCTAAAGTCGATCAGCTGATTGGGCATAACCGATGCTCCTGAGAAGGTCTTTCACGATGTGGGCGAATGGTTCGGACACGTCATGACTCATGGCCCATCGAGCCGCGGTAACCATCTCGTCCGGGGTTGGCTCGAGCGCCAGAAGGTCTTCGATGTGGTAACCGCCGCGATCGGCGGCGGCGTAGAGTTTGAAATGGATCTGGTCGAGGCGGCCAATGAAATGAACAGTCAAGTGCGATCCGTAATCTCGGCTGTGCCACCGGCCCTGCAGCCCCTGTGGCAGTCCCATCTGGAAGAGGCCGCCCTGACCCCGGCTCGGACCGTTGTTGAGCCAGTCGGCCGGGAGCCCGAGGTCTTCAGCGGCCTCTTTCGCGGCGCGCTCCAAATCCTCGGGAAGCGGGTCCGGCGAACGGAGGCTGTGTCGAGATGCGAGCGCCACGATGTCGACATCCCGCGTGGTCCGAGTGACGGTGCCGGTCAGGATCAGGGCCGATCCTCCGCACACGACGATCTCCACGGGTTCCGAGTGGTTTTCTCGAAGCCGAAACGAGACCGACTCAAGAGCCCGGTCCAATTGAGTCGCGTTGAGCGATATCGATTTATCATCTGTAGTAGTCATTATGACTACTATAAAATGATTGGATGATCGATGTCAATCCCGAAAACCGAACAAAACAAAAGGCGCCTGGCGGGCAGTTCGCCGCTACTTTTGGCTTTGTCGATCGCCAAGATTGAGATCCCTCCGCTCGCTCACTCCGCTCGCTCGGTCGGGATGACAGGAAATGGGCAGGTTGTCGTCTCGCTCGGTCGGGATGACAGGAGAAATGGGAACGGTTTCGTCCGCTCGGTCGGGATGACAGGAGATGCGGCGGTTGTATCGTTCGCTCGGTCGGGATGACAGCGGGACTGTATTTCGATCCGCTCCGGGGCTTCGGCGCGGCGGTTTCGTGGCGCGGCCGTCCCGGCTGCGCGTGCAGGCGGGACGCCTGCACGTTCGATGGTTCACGGGTACGAATGGGCTTCGTCGAAGACATCGTTTCGCCGCATCCTTTTCAGAGGCAGGAAGCTCTGATAGGATCCTGCCTGTCAACACCAATCTCAGGTTGGCCCTGGACGTTTGAACTGGACACTCCCCGGAGGGCGGAAGATGACCAGAAGCGCAATGGCCTGTTTCTTTGTGATCTCGACGTTTGTGGTGTGCCCTGCTTTCGCGCAGAAGCAGCCAGCTGTACCGAACCTGGTCGATCTCTCGGTCAAGGTGTCCGGTTCTTCGACAGCATCCTCGTTTCTCGCCAGATCGGTCTCTACCAAAGAGGAGCTTCCGGACTACGAGCCGCTGGATCGGGACGAGTTTCTCGGGCAGGTGGAAAGCGCGATGTCGGGCCGGGGGTTCACCGAGAGCATCGACCCCTTCTCGGGGGACACTGCACCTCACGATGGTGGACGTGGTGTTGCCCGGCAATGCGGGGCTCGACATCGTGATTCAGCGCTCGTACTCATCGAATGTCGTCAATCGGGTCGACAACACGTTGCTTACTCGGCATGCCGCGTCGGCCGACATCAGCGGCCGGCTCGGGGACAACGGCTGGCAGCTGCACATGGGCAAGCTGATGAACCCGTTTCCCGGACCCGATAGCCACACCACGCTGATTCTGCCGGACGGTTCCACCCACACCCTCTTCAACCGTAATGGCCACCCCGGCGAGAAGATCTCTCAGGAGGGCTGGCTGTACAGCGTCAGCGGAACGGTGCATGCTGTGAGGCTCACCAACGGCTTGACCTACTCCTTCGACTCGGCCGAGGAGGCCGGATGGTATTACTACATGGCTATGGACAACGGCGCGCCCGTTCAGGTGCTTCAGTGCACCCGGATCGAGGACATCAACGGCAACGCCATCAACATCGAGTATTCGCGGTGGGGAGAACCGGGCGGGATAGTCGGGAACTATGCGACAAAAATCGACCGGGTGTCGTTCGACGATCCGGATGACAACCGCAGTGTGGCGTTCAGTTACAACCAGAATCAGTGGCATATCGCAAAGGTCGAAGTGCTCGATGGTTCTGATGTGGTGCAGACCTGGACCTACCATTACGGCCCCGATGAATACCCGGTGGCATATCAGCCGCAGTTCCCGTTCATAGAAAAACGAACTGTCGCGTTTCTCATGGCAGTTGTTCCCCCAGAAGGCAACCCTTGGCTATTCGAGTACAACGACCTGGATACACCGTGGGAGGCGGGCAAGTGGCTGCTCAAGTCCATCCAGTCGCCGCGAGTCTCGCGGACCACCTATACCTGGGCGCCGGAGGTCCTCAGCACCGGTGCAGAGTACTGTTCGGAGGTCCCCGAATTTCTCGCGGTGCAGACCCGCCAGACTGCGTTCCACACGGGCGTTGACGATGTCTACGAGGATGAGACCACAACCACCTACACTTACACCAACGGCGGACGGGAAGACGCCACCACCACCGTCGTCACAACCGACAGCCAGACCGGCGCGGTGCTGGCGACCGAGGAGCACACTTTTCACGGGTGGGGCCCGTACACGTTATTCGATGCCGGCCTGTGGAAGGTGGGGCTTGGGAAGTCGTCGATCGTGACGACGATGGACGACGAGGGGAACCCCCTCGAAACGGTGACAACGACCAGGGTGTGGGAACAAAGCGATGATGTGATCTCCTTTGACACCCGCAGAAGCAGCTCGTGGGTTGCGTGCGGCGGGATGAGGGAACTCAGCCCGGTCAAATACGTTCGCCCGGAGAGCGTGACCCGAGTCGTCGAACGACACGACAGCGTGCCCGACCCGCCGCCCGACCCGCCGCCGGATCCGGACACCTACACGACGGTCAGCTCGGACTTCGACAACTGGGGCAATGTCGGGTTGATCACCGAATCGAGCAGCGACGGGCTCGCCCGCACGACGGAGCTGACCTACTGGCTGGACCAGACCACGAACATTTTGGTCGGCCGGATCCAGGGCCGCGACATGGACCCGGGCGGCGCCGAGTGCCGGCAGTACGACGCGCTGGGGCGTGTGACGAAGACGTTCACCAACCCGGCGGTCGACGACGTCGCCGAGTGTCATCCGACCGACCCCGTCTCCGGAGCCCGGAGAGTTGACTTCTTTTACGATGTCGTCGGCAATCTAGAAACGCAGATCGAGCGGAGTTCGCCCGCCGATCGGGTCACGAGCTACCAGCGCTACAAGCACGGCAGCCCGCAGGACACCATCGTCGCCACCGGGACCGGCGACGACATCCACGTCTGCCGCGACTACGGCCCGCTTGGCACGGTGTCCTGGGAGACCGACGGGCGCGGCTGTGGCGAGGCTTACCGGACGGAGTACGGCTACGACACCCTCGGCCGTCTGAAGTCCGTCGACCCTCCGCTTATCGATCCGACCACCTTCGACTATTACAATGACTGGACCCAGGTGACCGTCACCCGGGATTCCCAGGAGTTCATCTACGGATACGACCGTTTTGGGGGCCTCACCGATGTCTACAATGCCCAGACCGGCCACTGGACCCAGATCACGAACGACGCGCTGGGCCGGCGCCGTCAGGTCGACATGCTGTGGAACCCCGAGCCGGGTGACACGTATACCTACGATCCACTGGGGCGCCTGACCGCGGTCATCCACCCCGACGATCCCGCCACGCAGGTCACCGCCGCCTACTCTGGGAGCGAGGTCACGGTGGAGGATGAAAACGAGCACACGACCACGTTTTTCTACGAGGCCTTCGGAAGCCCCACCGACCGCCGCCTCGCGAGCCTGGTGGATGCGGCGGGCAACACGACCAGTTACGGATACGACCCGGTCTACGGTCAGCTCGAGACCGTGACCGCGCCGATCGCACAAGGCAATCGAAGCTTCTCTTATATTTCGGGCTCGTCCGGCTGCGATAACGGCCTGCTGAAATCGGAGACCCACCCAGAGTCGGGGACGACCAGCTACGACTCCAACTGCCTGGGCAACGTCACCGCGAGGATGCGTCCGGGGCCGGAGCTCACCACATACGGCCACGACTCCGCGGGGCGATTGACGGACATTTTCTACCCCGATGCAGCCGGCACGGTAACTATGGAGTACGACGGAGCGAGCCGGCGCACCCTGCTCGAGAACGACTGGGCCACCGAGGAAGCGACCTACGACGATGTCGGTCGGCTGGAGACGGTGACGCAGAGCATCGTCGGCGGGCCGCAGGAGCTCGTGACCGCCTATTCATACGACACACTCGGCCGGCTCGAAACCCTGACCTACCCGTCCGGTCGGGTCGTGACCCACGGATGGGACGATCGCAACTGGCTGGTCAGCCTGACCGGCGAGGAAGGGTCGGGCGTCGCCTACCTGCCGAGCATTACCTACCACAAGACCGGCGCCCCGGACCTCGTGACCTTCGCCAACGGGGTGGCCACCGACCATTGGATCGACGACCGCAATCGCCTCGTGGGCATTACCTCGCCCTGGCTCATGCAGATCGGGATCGAGTACGACGACGCCTCCAATGTCGAGAGATGGAACGACCTCTACTCGCCGGCAAGGAGCCGCACGTTTTCGTACGATGAGCTCAACCGCCTGGAGACGGCGACGTCGCCCGGTCTTTGGGGCGATCTGATCTTCACCTACGACGAGCTCGGCAACCGCCTGACGAGGGCCCTCAATGGTGAAACGACAACCTACGAATGCGACAGTTCCACCAATCGATTGACGGGCCTTTCAGGCGCCGAGGAGGCGGGTTTTGCTTACGATGACAGCGGGCGCCTGATCGAGGAGACCCGGGGCTTCTTCGACGCGGAGATCTTCTCCGACGGGTTCGAGTCCGGCGACCTGGCTGCCTGGGGTGAGGCCAAGGCAGCGTCGGCGAAGGCCTGGTCATCCAACATTGCCTACACCTTCAACTCGGCTGACAACCTCGTTATGGTCGAGAGGGGCCCCGAGTTGTTGGGCGACTACGCTTACGACGGGGACGGACTACGGGTCAGCAAGACGGTCGGAGAACAGACCGTCTTTTATCTCCGCGGCCCGTCCGGCAACACTTTCGCCGAGTACGACCGGGACGGCCTGCTGATCGCCGAGTACATCTACGCCGGCGACCGCCAGGTGGCCAAGGTCGAGCCCGATGGTGGTGGCGGCTACGACCTCAGCTTTTTCCACCCCGATCACCTCGGCACCGCGCTCCACATCACCGACGAGTCCGGTACAATCACCTGGAGCGGCGACTACCTCCCATTCGGCGCCGAGTACTCCTCCACCGGCACTCCCGACCGCTACCGCTTCACCCAACACGAGCTCGATCCCGACACCGCGCTCGTCTACGCCAAGGCCCGCTACTACCACCCAGCCATCGGGCGGTTCATCACCACCGACCCGGTGGGAGGTAGTGTCGGATCCAGCCAGAGCTGGAATCGGTATGCGTATGTGCTCAATCGTCCGGTCAAGCTGGTTGATCCGACTGGCGGGAGTCCGGTCACGTCCGATCAATCGATAAAGGTAATGAAACAGGGTCGCGCTAGTGTTTACTGGGCACTGCTGGATGTCCCTTACGTGGGAGTGGCCCTGGCAGCCGCGTTCGATACTCTTGTTGGCGCGTTTCCAACTGATCAAGAGTTGGTTATGGACCTCATTCCCGGGCCTGCGACGGTTAGCGCCCCATCAAGAAAGATCGCAAAGGCCGTACGGGAGGGTATCTATGAATTTATCGATACCACGAGAAAGCCCTATGTGGGGCAGTCAGTAGACGTGCCGAATCGACTCAAAAAGCACATCAGGAACGGGAAACTGGATTCGAACGCCACCACAAGTACCACAGAGGTGACAGGTGGGAAGACTGCTAGGGAGGTTGCTGAGCACAGACGAATTCAGGAGCTGACCGGTGGTGAACCTGCGCGTTTTTCCGATAAGGTATCCAACAAGCGAGACCCAGTAGGCCCCAAGAGGCAACACCTACTCGAGGAGGACTGACAAGTGTTTTGTGGATTTCGGCTTGAAGAGGATGACACCTGGCCAGGCCCTCGATTTGTTCTTGAGGAGCGATGGGATGACAAGTTCATCGATGAAATGGAACGTCACTCTGTTTCGGTCCTGAGGTTGAGTAGTGCAGCTGGATGGCCGGGCAATGATGTCGAGTTTCTGCCCAAGCTCTCGCGCCTTGAGCTTAGAGGGTTGGAAATCTACTCCTGGTCCGTTCGGGATATTTCTCCCATCAGGTATTTGCCGAAATTGGAGTATATTGCCCTCCAGACTGAGTTTCGTAACACAATAGAATTCTCGTTCTTTTCTAATCTGCGGGTTTGTAAAGTGTTCTGGCGGCCTGGTGCACGAAGCCTTTTTGCTTGTGGGGGGCTCGAGTCACTGAATATTGTGCATTTCCCCCAAAAAGATCTGTTGCCGCTTTCGGATCTTACGCGTCTGAGCCGCCTACAAATTACATCTCGAAAACTCGCATCCCTGGATGGCATTGGATCCCTATCTCGGCTAGAAATACTGGACCTTGCTGATTGTCCTAAGCTGCGCAGTATCGACGCAATTGAGTCGTGTTCGTTGTTGTCCCAAGTGGAGCTATCATCGTGCCGAGGAATAACGCGGTTGGATAGCATGAGGTCTCTCTCTGACCTTGAGGTTCTGCTGATCGAAAATTGTGGAACAATCGAGTCGATCGACCCGATTCGTGATTGTGCGAACCTACGGTCAGTGGCGTTAATCGGCGACACGAAGATAGCGGACGGGGATATGACAGCGCTATTTTCGCTGACGAACTTGGGCGAGATATCCTTTAGAAAATGGAGACATTACAGCCACTCGAGCGAGCAAATTCAGGCGGCGATTTCCGGCCGTTGAAGGTTTTGAGGTCGTGGCACCGATTAGATTGAGATCCCTCCGCTCGCTCACTTCGTTCGCTCGGTCGGGATGACAGGAAAATGGGCGGTTTCGTTCGCTCGGTCGGGATGACAGCGGGACTGGATGTCGGATCCGCATCCGGGACTCCGGCGTGGCGGGCTTTGTGGCGCGGCCGTCCCGGCTGCGCGTGCAGGCGAGACGCCTCCACCACAAACGCGACATTGCGGCCATGACGAAGGGCGCCGTTTTTCGAGTTACTTCTCTTCGATCCCGACCGGTCTGCGGTGCTCGACAGGCCACTCGGCGGTGCGAAAGAGAGTTCGCGCCGCGATCGAACGAAAGCTGACGCTTCACCCCGAGTCGGCGGCGAAACCCCTGGCGCACACGACGCAACGATTGTGGTCGCTGCGGGTCGGCGACTGGCGGGTGATCTTCGCGCTGCGCGAAGAGGAGATCTGGATATTGAAGATCGGGCACCGGCGGGATGTCTACGACGATCCGTCCTATCGACAGGTGCCCGATGACTTCTCGGTGTCCGAGCCGTAAAACATATGTTTGCCGGCGACTGGCTGACATTGACGTGCCCACCGAAAGCCGGCCGAGGCTTCGCCGCAGATACCGCGTCCCCTATTAGGACAATAGTGGACGTGGTAGCCATCGCGAAGTTGGTTCGTTGAACCACCAAGGTGGCGCAGTCGCGCCGCCTCCTGGAGATGGCGCAGCCTAGCCGTCGGGGCTACACTTGGTGAGGAGCTGCACCGTGAACAAGGACATCGTCAAGAAAATTTTGTCGGAGAACCGGGAGGAGTTGCGCACCCAGTTCAATGTCGAGTCGCTGCGTCTGTTCGGCTCCGTGGTTCGGGGCGAGGCGACGGATTCATCGGACATCGATCTTCTCGTGGAGTTCTCGGATACTCCGACGCTGTTCACCTTCCTTCGACTGCGGGGGTACCTGCAGGAACTGCTCGGGGCCAAAGTTGACCTCGTGACTGAATCGGGCCTCCGCGAGCACGTCAAACCCGAGGTCAACCGGGAAGCAGTCGTCGTTGCGTGACTCGAGGCAGTACCTCGAGGACATCGAACAGCGGTGCACCCGCATCATCGAGTACACGAGCGGACTCACCCGTGACCAGGTCTTCACCGACCCCATGCGTTTCGACGGCGTGCTGCACAACTTTCATGTCATCGGAGAGGCGGTCAAGGCCCTACCCGAGGCGGTCCGCGGTCGATATCCTGATATCCCGTGGAGAGATATCGCCGGAATGCGGGACTTCATCGCACATGCATACTTCATGCTGGACCTCGACATCCTCTGGCAGGGAATCCAGAAAGACGTGCCGCAGCTGCTGGCACGGGTCCGGGAGATTCTCGCGGACAGCGGTGTCGACGAGGGTCGGTCGAACGTGCCGTGAAGACCGGTGCTGTCGCGCGACGTGCCGCAGCACGTCCCACCGGTACGAAATGGACTTCGTGGTCGACGACCTGGTCGAGCCAGTGAATTGCTGGGTCATGGAGATAGTCAACGGCGGGAAGATCGGATTTGAAAAGGCCCGGCGGGAACGTATTCCGATGACGCAGGAAATCATTGTGTGCGCGGACTGTGGGTTTGCGGACCGGTGGTACCAAACATCGCAGGGCCTCGTTGTGGCGGTTTCACCTTTCATTCCAATGCTGTCCAAAACAGATCCCCATCTGACTTTGCCACTCTGAAAACACTGGAGTTGAGGATCGGTCAAGGCCATTTTCAGAACGAGGTCCTCAACAACCGAAAACGGCTGTCCAGGTCTCGTACTGAGAAACGGGTGATCCGAGACGCAGGAAACATCTCTGAAGGTGGGCCAAGGCCCACCCTACGAACCCGCTCGGAACCTGGGTCCGAGGTAGGGTGGGCCTTGGCCCACCTTCAGACCCGCCGCGGTCGGGGTGGAGCCTGAATGTGATTTCGAGCAGTCCACGATGGCGTCTTGGACAAGAGTGTTTCATTCATGAAAAAAGCCGGCGGGTGGGCCCGCCGGCGTGTTGTTGATCGAGGTGATCCTCAGTTCCCGGGCGTCTTCACCGGATCCGGGGGACGGGTCGGGTAGACCTTGGGGTCGGCCTCGATGGCCGCGAGGATTTCGGCTACTGCCCTTTCGAGCTGCGGGTCGCGGCCTTCGATGACCGATTTGGGGTCGTTGTCGACCTCGATGTCGGGGGCGACGCCGTAGCCTTCGATGATGTAGTTGCCCTCGGCGTCGTTGGTTGCGGAACGCGGGACGAAGACGCTGCCGCCGTCGATCAGCTGGGTGTAGCTGCTGCCGACGACGCCGCCCCACGAGCGTTTGCCGATGAGGGGGCCGAGGCCGGACTCGCGAAAGTAGTGGGGGAAGATGTCGCCGTCCGAGGCCGAGGTCTCGGACAGGAGGCAGGCCATGTGGCCGTGGAAGACGGTTCCCGGATAGGTGGCGGGCGGATCGAAGGTGCGGCCGAAGCGGGTGCCCAGCAGCTTGGAGTCGAGGCGCTCGATGATCCACTGCGAGACGTTGCCGCCGCCGTTGCTGCGGGCGTCCACCACCAGCCCCTGCTTGCGCATCTGGGGATAGAACCACTTGATCCACTCGGCGGCGCCGGGCGCCCCCATGTCGGGGATGTGGAGATAGCCCACCGCGCCGTCGGTCATCTCGGTGACTTTGTCGTAGTTGCCGAGCACCCACCCGAGGTAGCGGAGGGACTGTTCGCTTGTCAGCGGGACGTAGGTGGTTTCACGCGCCGCCGTCATGTCCGGGGTGCTGTTGAGGGTGAGGGTGACGGGATCCGTCGCGTGCTGCAGCAGGCGGTAGGGGTTGTCGGTGCCTTGCAGCTCCACCCCGTTGATCGCCAGCACATAGTCGCCGACCTTGGCATCCACACCGACCTCGGTCAGCGGCGAGCGGTACCCGGCCTCCGCATTGTGGCCGCGGTAGATGGTTGCGATGCGGTAGCGCCCGGCCGTCTCGTCGAGCTCGAAGAGAGCGCCCGGCAGACCCACCGGCGCACGATCGGGGATCTGGTAGTCGCCGCCCGAGACATAGGTGTGGCCCGCGTTGAGCTCCGAGACCATCTCGGTCAGGACGTAGTTGAGGTCGGAGCGGTGGGCGACATACTCGAGCTGGGGCTGGTACTGCGCGCGGATCGCCTCCCAGTCGTACCCGTGCATGTTCTCGACGTAGAAGTAGTCGCGGAAGCGGCGCCAGGCCTGGTCGAAGATGGCCTGCCACTCGTCGGCCGGCACGAGATCCATTTCGAGCCCGCCGGTGGAGATTTTCTTGGCATCGCCCGGCTTCGGTTTGGCGTCGTAGAGGGCGAAGCTGTTGGACGATTGCACCAGCACCTTCGTGCCGTCTGCGGACACCGCCCACGCGCTGAGGTTCTTGTCGACGATCGGCGCGGCTTCCCGTTCCTCGAGGTCGAAGATCTGGAGCTTGCGGGTCGTGCTGTTCGAGCGGCCGTAGAAGTTCGCGCCGGAGGTGCTGTAGAGGAGGTGCCCTTTGACGGCCGCCAGACCGGTGATGTTGTCCGGATCCACCGGGACCCGCATGATGCGGCCGGCGAGCCCGTCGAAATCGATGACGACCGGTTTGATCGTGTCGTCCTTCTTCGCCTCGTCGGCGTCTTCCTTGTCCTTCTTCTCGTCCGCCTTCTCCTCGTCGAGCTTCACCTCGTCGCTCTCCGGAGGGAACAGGGGCTTCACGTCCTTGCGCAGCGCGAGAACGTAGATGCCGTCGCGGTCGTTGCCGGCGTAGTTCCACTCGAGGTTGGAGATCTGCGGGGCGTAGTGCCGTTCGGAGATGAAGTACAGGTAGTCGCCTTCAGGGCCCCACACCGGGGAGTAGGTGTCGAAGAGGTCGGAGGTGACCTGCCGCGGCTCGCCGCCGGACGCGCTCCAGATGAAGATGCGCGCCATGCCGGCCTCGTTGTTGAGGCTGAAGGCGAGGTGGGCGCTGTCGGGGGACCACCGGTAATCGCCGATCGAGCCCCAGATGTCGTCCGCCACCTCGACCTCGGAGCGGTCGGCCACCCGCACCACGAAGAGCTTTCCGTCTTTGTCGGAAAAGGCGATGGCTGTGCTGTCCGGCGACCACACCGGGTTGCGGAGCTGCGCCTGGTGGCCCGTGCTGATCTGCCGGGCATCGCCCTTGCCGGCCTGGTCCGTGATCCAGATCTCCTCCTCGCCGCCGGCGTCGGAGATGAAGGCGATGTGCTTGCCGTCGGGCGACCAGGCGGCCGCGTACTCGTTGACCCCCGAGCTGCGGGTGAGGTTGCGGGTCGGGCCGTTTTCGATCGGCACCGAGAAGACCTCGCCGCGGGCCGTCATCACCACCCGTTCGCCCTTGGGCGAAAGGTCGAAGCCCGAGATGCTGTCCGCAACCGAGATCCGGCGGGCGCGTTTCCACAGGCCGTCGTCGGGCACCGTGATGGTGATGGCCGTGTCGGCGCCCGATGTGAGGTCGAGGATGTGGAGCCGGCCGTCGAGCTCGTAGACGATGCGGCTCGAGTTGTCGGTGCTCGGCCAGCGGATGTCCCAGGTCTCGGAGTGGGTGATCTGCTCCACGGCGCCGCTCGCGGGATCGAAGGAGTAGATGTTGAGCCGGTCGTCGCGGTCGGAGACGAAGTAGATGGTGTCGCCGATCCACATCGGGTCGCGCTCGGTGCGGACCGAGTGGGAGACCGGCGCCACGTCGTAGCTTTCGAGGTCGAAGATGAAGAGATCCTGCGCCCAGCCGCCCTCATACCTCTTCCAGTGGCGGAAGTCGCGGAACAGCGGCGAGTAGACCATCTTCGTGCCGTCGGGCGAGAAGTCGCCGGCGCCGGAGTCCGGCATCGGCAGCTTCTGCGGCAGCCCGCCGTCCTTCGAGACCGTGTAGAGCTCGCTCTCCACACCGCCGCCGGATCCCCGCAGCGAGCGGAAGAACACGGCCTCGCCGTCGGGGGTCCAGCCGTAGACCTGGTTGTCGTAGCCCCAGCGCGGCGGCAGCGGGCCCCTCGCCGGGTACCAGGTCAGGCGCACGGGCTCGCCGCCGGATGTCGGCACCACGTAGACCTGCTCGTCGCCGTCGTACTGGCCGGTGAAGGCCACGTGCTCGCCGTCGGGCGAGAACTTCGCAAAGAGCTCCTGGCCGGGGTGGGCCGTCAGCCGGTGGGCCCGGCCGCCGGCGGTGGATGCCAACCACAGGTCGCCGCCGTAGCTGAAGACCACCTTGTCGCCGTGGATGTCGGGGAACCGCAGCAGCCGGGTTCCGTCATCGGCGGCCGCGCCGCCGGCCGTGAGGAGGAGGCACAGCAGGCCTCCGATCGATTTCAAAAACATCGTGTCTCCCTTGGTTGAGATACTCGGTCAGGCTCGAATGCCCGATCGGGCCGCACGAGTATACGGGGTCGGCCAGGCGCCGACCCCTGCATTGACTCGTTCCGAGGTTTCAATCAGCGACCCCCACGAGCGCTACGATGCGTGATCGCGAAAGGTGGCGCCCTTCGCGCCTTTCATGCCGCCCTATGGCGTGTACCAGATCGGAGCGGTGTAGGCGCGCTCCTGATGGGTCGTTTGCGCACCCTCGGGGATGTCGACGCCGAAACGGAACGCGTCGTAGACCACCCAGCGCGGGGTTGGGATCTCGATCACTGCGGGCGTAGTAGAACGCGCTCTCATTCGGGTCGAAATCCGGGATCGGTCCAGACTGCGCCGAGTTCGGAAGCGCCGATCGTGTTGGTCCAGTTGGCCGCCGCCACGTCCACCGTAGTGCCCACCGGTTCCAGCACGCCGTTGGCGTCGGTCTGACGTCCTTGAGACCATGCCACGTCGAAGACCTTTTCGTGGGTCTTTCCGCCGTCATCGAGCCAACCTTTGACGATCTGGATGCGATCGAGGTTGGCTCCGATGGGATCACGCAGGGCGTAGACCATGAAGGTGGGGGCTTTGCCGGTTCCGCGAAGGTCGCCGCCCATGGGCACGCCCTTCTGATAGCCCCGAAACGCGGGCTGGCGGCTGTTGAGGTCCTCGGCTGAAAAGTCCCACCCGCCGAAGAAGCGCACCATGATCCGCGGGCCGGTGGTGCCGTAGACCTCTCTGCGTGCCATGGCGTCCCAGATCGATGCGCGGGTGTTTTCCTCCGCCCACACGGCGGTGAATCCCGAAGCGACCAGTTCATAGCCCTCGAAGGCGCCGTGCTCGGTTTTGGCGAAAGGGTGGCCCATGCGTCTGGGCGAGGGCTCGGCGTTGGTCGCCTTGCCGAAGAAGTTGTCCTCTTCGACGGCCGGGAGGCCGGTGTGGCTGTCGGTGGAGCCGATCAGCCCGAACTTGTAGGGGTTGGTGCCGAGCCGTTTTTCGAGCAGGAGCCCGTTCTTCAGCGCTTCGCGGGCGTACTCGTATTGCAACATGTCCTCGGTCTTGGCCTCGGAAAGATCGAGGTTGCCGGCGTCCCAGGTCTCGTAGTCGGCAAAGGCGTCGTCGGGAGAAAGAAGGGGGTGTGTCTCGCCGTCGCCCTTGATCTGGGTCACTTCGTACATCGGCTCCCACCTGGCCCGCGACTCGACATAGAGCCTGTCGAGCTTGCGGCCGGTGTACTGCGCGTCGACCGGAAACATGATGCCGTTCGACAGATTGCCGTTGTGCGCCAGCGCGAGGGCGGAGCCACCCGTCTTCGCCTCGTAGTTCTCGAGGTATTTGTACAGATCGAGCGGGTCCGTCGAGCCGACCGGCGCCTGGGTGGTGTAGGGCACGACCTGCCCGGCCTTGTCGGCGCCTTCGCGGAAGATCACGTTGCGGTGGAGGTTGTTGCCCGCGACCAGCGAGGTCCACTCGAAGCCGATGAAGGCGGTGAAATGACCCGGGTCGTTGAAACGCTCGGCCGCATCGACCACCTTCTCCCATATCGAGGAGTAGGTTCTCCCGCCCGGAGAATATTCGGCCATCATCTCCGGATCGATCTCGCCCTGCGAAAAGGTCCCGATCAGACTCAGCGCGGCTTGAGCCGATGCTTCGCCGCCGGCCTGCAGGCCTTCGTACCAGGGCTTTGCCTGGTCGAATTTGAGGATGTCCGGTTTACCGGCCTCGAGGTCGTTGAAAAAGCCCATTCCGTCGGAATGGTCTGCGATCACCAGCCAGTCGAGCGGGCGGCCGAGCCGGACCGGCTGACCGCTCGAGGCCATGACCTCTTCTCCTCGGGCGAAGCGGTAGGCCTCGTCGAGGCCGAGGCGGCACCGAACAGACCGGCATCCATCGAGAGGCCGGTGTGGAGATGGGTGTCGCCCCACAATACGCGGTCGGGAAAGCTGCGATCAGCATAGGGCGAGTAGGCCTTCCCGGGATAGAGGTCCGACAGCGATTCCTTCGAGGGTGTGATCTGGGCGAATCCGGTTGCCGCAGAGCCGACCACCAGGGCCACATGAACGAGGCGACAGCACTGCCCGGCGGGCAGGGATGATTGGCAAATGGGACATCAGAGATCTCCTTTCGGGGGCACGTTCTCGTTTTCGGTGAGGAACCAGCCGCAATTGTAGGACAGATCGGCTCCGGCTGCACCCCGGCGGGATGTGGAGGAGGGTCGCGCGTATCGGCAGGCGCCCGGAGATTTTTCGCATGGCAGCCGGGACGGCCGCCCCACAAGTCGTGCCCTTGTTCTTCTGGCTGGCAGCCGGGACGGCTACCCCACAAGAATTACTGCATGGGTGCCTCTTGCAAAAACACCCACGGGTGAACAGAGTCGCGGCACGATGACACTGAATAGGGAGGGGATAAACCCCTCCCCTACGGCTTTGAGAAGGCTCTTCACCAGTCCCACCCTCTTCTTGAAAACCGTGGGGCGGGGTTTATCCCCGCCCATGTTGAATATTGGATGAGGCGCACGTATGGGTTCGTGGAACCCTTTTCGTTTCAGCACCTCATGTTGAATATCACCTTGATATGAACTCCGTAAATGAATATCTCATTTTCTTAAGGCTTCGAGAAGGGTCCACTCACGCCCGAAGGATGGGGACGTGGCAAAGGAATGTCCGCCACGGTGCACCCGTCGGCCAGCAGCAGAAAGGGCACGAGTGAACAGGCGCCAGCAGATCGGGAAGATCGAAAAGTTGAGGTCGGTCATCGTGATGGCCCTCGTCTACATGATGTTCTACGTCAGATCCGAGAAGGACTGGCAGTTCGTCTACGGCGTCGCCTACGCGTTCTTCTACATTTCGGTCCTAGTCTCAATTCTTCCGTTCGCAACGCTGACGTTGAAACGGACCCACTGGTGCACTCGGTAGCAGCCGGCGGCGGCCTCGAGCCGGCCGGCCCCGAGAACCGCTTCACCGGCGAGCAGAGCGTGCTCGTCATCCGGAGCGGGTGGAGGGCGGGCTTCAGCCCGCCATCAGAATCTCAACCCTTCTCGATGATCAGCTCGACGCGGCGGTTCTGTTGCCGGCTCTCGGGCGTGTCGTTCTCCGCCACCGGCCGGGTCTCGCCCCAGCCGCGTGTCGTCAAACGGCCCTTGTCGACTCCGTTCTTCACCAGCCAGTCGGCCACCGATTTCGCCCGGCGCTCGGACAAGCCCTGGTTGTAACTCCTCCGAGGCCACCGAGTCGGTGTGCCCCTCCACCCGCACGGGGCGGCCTCCATAGGCCTCGATCACCTCCACGATCTCCAGCAGCGACCGCCGCGCGTCGGGCCGGATGGCTTCGGAGTCGAAGTCGAAGAGGATGGCGCCCGACAAGCGGATGGTGACCTCGGTGTCGGTGACCTCGGCGCCCAGCGCTTCGAGCCGGTCTTGCAGCGGCACCTCTGCCGGCTGCAGG
>CAVQSQ010000032.1:0-276633 GCA_963715955.1 Candidatus Sulfomarinibacteraceae bacterium | reverse complement strand
GAGCACGGTCGCGATCAACCTGCGCTACCTGCAGCGCGTCGGGGTCCACCCGGCGTTGGCCACCGCCAGCATCGGGGTGTCCCAGGTGGCCGCCTTCGTCGTGCACATCCTGCTGTCTGTCCTTCGGTGTCGCCGCGGGGACCCAGGCCGACTTCACGTTCGAGCCGCCGCGCTCCGCGGTCCTGCGGCGTGGCGGCAGCGCTGATCGTCCATCGTCGGCATCGCCCTGCTGCCTCCCAGGTCCGCCGACTGGTCTGGGGGCGGGTGGGCCCCTGCTGAAACAGGTCGGCCCGCGGATGCTCACCGTGGCGCAGCAGCCCCTGGAAGATCCTCGAGGGCGTGGGCGGGATCGCCCTGCTGAACCTCGGGTACATCCTGTGCCTGGCGGCCTGCGTGGAGGCCTTCGGCGGCGACCTGAACTTCGCCGCGATCGCTGTGGTCTACCTGACCGGCTCCGTCATCGGCCAGGCGGCGCCCACCCCCGGCGGCCTGGGGGCGGTGGAGGCCGCGCATGGCCGCGGGGCTGACCGTGGCCGGGCTGGCCTCCGGGCTGGCGTTCTCCGCGGTGCTGCTGTACCGCGTCATCACCTTCTGGCTGCCGACGATCCCCGGCTACTTCGCCTTCAACGGGCTGCAGCGCAAGGGCTACCTCTAGGACCCTGGCCGCCCGGGGTTGGCGACTTGACCCCCTCGTCGGCAGCAAGGATCGCAGTGGGAGACACTGACGAGATGGCCAAGCGCAACTACCCGCGCAAGGAACTGACCGTGCACTGGGACAGCGACGTGTGCATCCACTCCGCCTAGTGCTTCCGAACGCGCCCCGTGTTCCGCCCCGATGAACGCCCGTGGGTGGACCCGGCGGCCGCAACGTCCGACCCGATCCGCGACGCGGTCGACGGCTGCCCGAGCGATGCCCTGGACTACACCCGCACTCGATGGCGCCGCCGCAATCCCGCCGAGGAGCCTCCCGGGGACCAGACCGACGCCGCTGACAGTTGAGCGGCTCGACGTCCAGGCAACGAGCCGCTTGCCTGAACTCAGTAGCTCGGCTTGTCCGGTTCGACGATCACCCACGCCACGACCCCGCCACCGACGTGGATGGCGTCGGCGAAGCCGGCCGCCTTCACCACGGCGAGGACCTCCGCGGAACGACCGCCCACCTTGCAGTGCAGCACGATCTGCCGGTCGTTCGGCAGTCCGCCGAGCGCCGGACCGTTCAGGAACTCGCCCTTGGGGATCAACTGGGCGCCGGGGATGTTCACGATCTCGTACTCGTTGGGTTCGCGCACGTCGATCAGCACGAAGTCCCGTTGCCCGCGCCTCGCGCTCGATCCAGCATCTTCTGCAGGTCCCACCGAGATCGTGGAGTCCTTCGCGCCGCCTGCGGCCTCGTCGGACACCGTGCCGCAGAACGCCTCGTAGTCGATCAGTTCGGTGACGGTGGGGTTGTCGCCGCAGACCGCGCAGTCGGGGTCCTTGCGGACGCGCACCGAGCGGTAGGCCATCTCCAGAGCCGTCGTAGACCATCAGCCGCCCCACCAATCGGCTCGCCGATGCCGGTGAGCACCTTGATCGCCTCGGTGACCTGGATCGAGCCGATCGATGCGCACAGCACTCCCAGGACGCCACCTTCGGCGCACGACGGCACCATGCCGGGCGGCGGCGGCTCGGGGTACAGGCAGCGGTAGCAGGGCCCGTGCTCGGCCCAGAAGACCGATGCCTGGCCCTCGAAGCGGTAGATCGAACCCCACACGTAGGGCTTGCCCAGCAGCACGCAGGCGTCGTTGACCAGGTAGCGGGTGGCGAAGTTGTCGGTGCCGTCCACGATGAGGTCGTACTCGCGAACAACTCCATCACGTTGGCGGAGTCGAGGCGCTCTTCGTGGAGTTCGACGTTCACGTAGGGATTGATCTCCTCGATGCGCCGCTTGGCCGATCTCCGCCTTGGACATCGCCGATCGTGGACTGGCCGTGGATGATCTGCCGCTGCAGATTCGACTCGTCGACGACATCGAACTCGACCACACCCAGGTGCCCACGCCGGCGGCCGCGAGGTACATCAGCGCCGGACTGCCCAGTCCGCCGGCGCCCACGCACAACACTCGCGCGCTCTTCAGCCGGCGCTGGCCGGCCATTCCCACGTCCGGAATGATGAGGTGGCGGCTGTAGCGCCGCACCTCCTCGACGCTCAGATCGGCCGTGGGTTCCACAGAGGGGGCAAGGGACACGGGTGCCTCCTCAGGGTGTGTCGGGTGCGGTACGACCTGCGCAAGCGCGGGTGCGTGACGGTGCGTAGTAGTCAACGGTGACACGGCTGGTCCTGTTCCCGATAATCGCCCCCGTGGAAAGCCTCAACCGGTCGGCTGCGCGGCGGTTACCCCCTCCTGCGGCACGGGGGCTTGCTGCAGGGCGACTTCCGAGACCGTTCGCAATTGAGCCAACTGGTCGGTGCTGAGCGTATCGATGAGCACCTTGCGTACGCAGGCGACGTGCCCGGGCGCGGCTTGCCGCAGCGCCTCGAGGCCCGCCCCGGTAAGCACGGCATTCGCACCACGGCCGTCGGTCTCGCACGGTTTGCGGACGATCCATCCGCGCCGCTCGAGCCGGTTCACCGCATGGGAGATCTGACTCTGTGACCCATCGGCGGCCTGTGCGAGTTCGCTCATACGAAGGGTGCGCTGCGGGGCCTCCGACAGGCTGACCAGGATGGAGTAGTGGGTCAGGGCCATGTCCGAATCGGCGATCAACTGGCGTTCGCACTCGCGACGGACGTGCTGGGAAAGCGTGAGGAAAGCCCGCCAGGCCGCCTGCTCATCCTCATCGAGCCAGCGCGGACGTTCTGGTTCGATGTCCTGCACCGCCCACACTAGGCCGTCGCAGTCCGTGCCGCCCAGCGGAGGCCGCAGAGAAGAAGATCTTCTCCACGTTGCGGGAATCGAATCCCGCCGGATCTCGTTGAACGTTCATCTGTCTCCTCCTGATCTCCAGTTCGACGACCCGAAAGGCACCCCATGACCGCCGCTACCACAACCACCACCCCCACCGGCTACCGCTCCGGCACCTGGACGATCGACCCGCACACTCCGAGGTCGGCTTCGACGGTGCGACACATGACTGCCGGTGAGCAAGGTGCGCGGACGCTTCCGATCCGTTCGCCGGGACCATCACCACCGGCGACCAGGTGGAGGACTCCGGCGTGGAAGCCTCCATCGAGTTGGGGTCCATCAGCACCGGAAACGAGCAGCGGGACGAGCACGTGCGCTCCCCCGACTTCTTCGGTACCGACGCCCACCCCGCTATGACCTACCGCTCCACCGGCGTTATCGCCACCGATGACGGCTGGACGGTGGACGGTGAACTGTCGCTGAAGGGGATCACCCGCTCGGTGCCACTGTCGGTGGAACTGCACGGCTTCGGCCCCGACGCCTACGGGGGCTACCGCGTCGGCATGACGGCCACCGCTCGGATCAACCGCCACGACTTCGATGTCACATGGAATTCCGCGATCGAGGGCGGTGGAGTCGTCGTCAGCGACAAGGTCGACATCGTGCTCGAGATCCAGGCCGTCCACCAGGGCTGATCCCGGCGCTAGGGGGTGTCCGCGCGATCGGGCCCGGGCGCCCCCTGGCCTGCCTTGGCAGCGAACTCGCGCCAGCGTTCGGCCACGAGTTCCGGATGCTCCATCTGGGCCACGTGTCCGCAATGGGGCAGCACAACAACATCCACATCGGCGAAATGACGGTGGGCTCGGTCCGCGCCACGCGGATCGACCAACTGATCGCGACGTCCGTGGACAACCAGCACGGGGCACACCACGCGCTCCGCCAGCCTCCAGGGGCGCGTCTGCGACGTGTCCCGATAACTGGCCAAGAGCCCCCGTAGCGACTGCAAGAGGGCCTCATGGGCGTGATCCGATGCGTCGCGCCGCCGCACCTCGGCGACGGCCTCACTCATCCGCTGCGGATGGACACTGGCCGGATCGGCGTAGGTCTGGTCGATGGTCGCCTGGGCCCGCCACGTGGGATCAGCCCGCGAGAACCGTTGCACGAGCCGCTCACCGAGGCCGGGCACCGACAGCACCGGGAGGTGGATGGAACTGCTCCGAGGAGCCAACTGCGGCAGAGCCGGAGAGACAAGGGTCAACGTCTTGACCAGGTGGGGAAAGCGCGCCGCCACCTGCAGGGCAACGGCGCCCCCCATCGAGTTGCCGAAGAGATGGACCGGACCCCGCTGCTGGCGCGCAATCAGGCCTGAGACAACAAGCGCGTGGGCCCTCAGCGTGTAGTCGCCGTCCGGCGGGGGCGGGGAATAGCCGAAACCGGGCAGGTCGACGGCTTCGACGGCCAGATCTGACTGCAGTTCCACCATGAGGTCGGTCCAGTTGAGGCTCGACCCACCCAGCCCATGCACCATGAGTGACGGCGGCAATTCGCTGCTTGCCGGTTCGGGCGCCCGAACCGTGACCGTCCGGTCCGCCAGTTCCACATCGCGGGCGGGAAAGGGCGGCGCGACGGCCTGATCGATGGCTAGCGTGTCTCCCATCTGCACAGGGTAGACGCGACAGTTGTTACTCACCAGTAAGATAGGACCCGTGGCCACCAGCAGCACCCCCACCCGGGCACCTGATCCCCCGCCCGGGCCACGCAATCCACGTATGCCCCGCGAACAACGGCGCCGGCAGTTGATCGCCGCTGCCCGCAACGTGTTCGTGGATGTCGGCTTCCACTCCGCCGCGATGGACGACATCGCCGCGCGGGCCGGGGTGACCAAACCGGTCCTCTACCAGCACTTCGGCAGCAAGCACGACCTGTACCTGGCCATCCTCGACGAGGGCGCCAGAGCGTTCCTGGCGACGATCGGCTCGGCCCTGCAATCGACAACGGACAACGAAGGACGGGTCACCGCGACCATCGAGGCCTTCTACGGCTTCGTGGCCCACGACGATGCCGAGTATCGAATCGTGTTCGAATCGGACCTCGTCAACGCTCCGAGCGTGGAGAGCAAACGGCATGCCGTCGCCGACGAGTGTGCAGCGATGATCGGGCAAGTGATCGCTGAGGACACCGGTCTGGACGACGAACAATCGCAACTGCTGGCACACGGGCTTCTGGGTCTCGCCCTGGTCTCGGCACAGCGCTGGTTGCGTGGGGGCAAGCGAATACCCGCAGACCAGGCGGCTGCCCTTACGGCCAGCCTGGCGTGGCGCGGGATCTCGGAGTTCCCACTGGTCCACCCCCGGCGAGACGATCCCAGCGGCGCAGCGGCGACGGCCAACGGTGGCGAATCATCGTCGGCACCCTAGGCTGTAGGACGAGCACCGGCGGCGACCGCCGCAGAGCAGCATGACGTGATCCAGGAGGGATCGTGGAGATACACATCGGGGTCCAGCAGGCCCGTGAAGTCGTCCTGAACAGCGACGACGCGCCCGATTCCGTCGCCAAGGCGATCTCGAAGGCGTGGGCGGGTGACGAAATGCTGACGCTGACGGACTCGCGTGGCCGAACCATCATGGTTCCCACGGACGAAAATCGCCTACGTCGAGATCGGCGCAGCCGAGGAGCGGCGGGTCGGCTTCGCCGGTTGACACGACAGGCCCGGCACCGATGCTGGACCGCGGCGTGGGCGTGGCCCGAACGGCACGGAATCGAGTTGCACCTCCGACGGGCTACCATTGATCAACCAACCCGCGGAGCTATTGCGTGACGACACCAGAAGAACAGGCCGCCGACGAAGTATCGAGTTCGGACACGACCACTACCGAACCTGACGGCAGCCCGCCTCCTCCCCTGCGACCAACGTTCGCAGAACTGGGGGCCCATCCCGAGATAGTGCGGGCCCTCGCCGACGACGGCATCAACACCGCCTTCCCGATCCAAGAGATGACACTGCCCATCGCACTCGAGGGCCAGGACATGATCGGACAGGCCAAGACCGGCACCGGGAAGACCCTCGGTTTCGGTATCCCCCTGCTGCAGCGCATCGAAGCCCCTTCGGGCAATGGCTGAAGAAGTCGGTCGGGCTCCGCAGGCCCTCGTCGTGGCCCCGACTCGCGAATTGGCGAGCCAAGTGGCCAACGACCTGAAGAATGCAGGCCAATACCTGGGAATCCGCGTGCTGACCGTCTACGGCGGCCGCGCCTACGAGCCTCAGATCAAGGCGCTCACCGAGGGCGTGGAGGTGGTCGTCGGCACCCCGGGGCGCCTCATCGACCTGGCCCAGCAGCGGATTCTGCGACCTGACTCCGTCAAGGTACTCGTCCTGGACGAGGCCGACGAGATGCTCGACATGGGTTTCCTCCCCGACGTGGAGAGGATCGTCGACCGCCTGCCCAAGGTTCGTCAAACGATGCTGTTCTCAGCCACGATGCCGGCCCAGATCGTGGGTCTGGCCCGCCGCTACATGACGAACCCGACCCACATCCGCGCCGCCGACCCCACCGACAGCGGCATCACGGTCGAGGCGATCGAGCAGCACCTCGTGGCGTGCCCACCCCATGGACAAGGACGAACTGGTCGCCCGCATCCTGCAGGCCGACGGCCGGCACCCTGACCATCATCTTCACCCAGTACAAGCGGCGGGCCCAACGCATTGCCGACGAGCTGGAGAGCCGCGGCTTCGCCGCCGCATCCGTGCACGGCGACCTGGGCCAGGCTGCTCGGGAACGATCCCTTCGGGCCTTCCGAGCCGGCAAAGTCGACGTCCTGGTGGCGACCGATGTCGCCGCCCGCGGCATCGACGTCGACCGGTGTCAGCCACGTCATCAACTACGAATGCCCCGACGGCGAGGAAGACCTACCTGCACCGCAGTCGGACGCACCGGCCGCGCCGGGGCTAGAGGGCGTCGCCATGACCTTGGTCGACTGGGAGGACATCGCACGCTGGAAGATGATCAACAAGGCCCTGGGACTGGCGTTCGACGAGCCTGTCGAGACCTATTCGAGCTCCCGGCACCTACCCTCCGAGCTCTCGACTCCGGAGGGGACCAAGGGCCGGTCGCCGCGTGCCGCGCACCGGAGCGGATGACGCCGAGGAACTGAGGACATCGGTGAGACCGGAAAGCGCTCACCGTCGTCATCGTCGAGCGGGCGTGGACGTGGCCAGGGCGGCGGCGGCCAAGGCGGCGCGGACGCGGGGACAAAGGCGCGGGGGCCAGCAGAGCAGGACACCGGCGGAACACCATCAGAGCTCGGGCGAATCCCACGAGGAAGAGCCCCAGCGCAAGCCGCCCCGGCGCCGCAAGCGCCGCCGCACACACGGTGGCCAAACAACTCTCAGGAGGGGCAATCCTCCTGAGGTTGGCGTGATCAGGACCGGACGGAAACGGTGATCCAGGACCGCTTCCGCAACTCGGGCATCGCATGTAGTTGCGTACGCCCTGGCCGGGCACGACCGCCGGCACGCTGGGCAGGGCAAGGCGCAGCGCCCGCGCCCACGACACCACCGTGCGGTCCTCGCAGCGTCGACACGTCAGCGCAACCTTGCCTCGCTGGCCGGAGGTGTCGGCCGCTTCATGAACAGAACCCGCTTGCCCGCGCGATCAGGAGCCGTTGCGGCGGTCCCCGATGAGGGGTTCCTGGCACCCTGAGCACTGCGGGGCCTTACCCGGTCGAAGGTCTGCTCATTGTTGGCGCCCATCGCGCACCTCGCCATCGATGAGTTGGTCGGCTAGATCGCGGTAGGCGCGAGCGCCTCGGACCTTCCCCGCTGTGGCCAGGATCGAGCGGCCCTGCGCGGGCGCCTCGGCGAACCGGATCGACTTGTTGATCGGTGGTTCCAGGACAGGAAGCGAGTATCGCTTGCCGATGTCGGCCAGCACTGCACGGGAATGGTTGGTTCGGGGATCGAACAGGGTGGGAAGCACCCCCATCACGCGCCCTTCGGGTTGGTCAGTCCTTGCACGTCCTGAACGGTGTCCAACAACTGGCCGACGCCGCGGTGAGACAAGGTCTCGCATTGCAGTCGAACCTCATCAGCAGCCGTGAGGGCGTTGATCGTGAGAACGCCCAGGGACGGTGAGCAGTCCATCAGCACGTACGAGTAGTTGCCCACGATCTCTTCCAACGCCAGGCGCAAGGCATGCTCGCGGCCCGTGCGCGTCATCAACTGCGCCTCGGTACCGGCCAGGTCGATCGTGGCGGGCAGCAGGTCCATCCCGTCCTCGGTGGGCGTCACCGCCAACCCGGCCCGATCCGACCGAGCAGGACGTCGTGCAATGACATCTCTAACGACTCCGGTCCCACCCCAGGGAGAACGTGAGGCAGGCCTGCCGGGTCGAGATCCACCAGCAGCACCTTCTGGCCGCGATCGGCCAGGGCCGCGCCCAGGGACGCCACCGTCGTCGTCTTGGCTACCCCGCCCTTTTGATTCGCCACCGCGATCGTGCGTGTCACATGCCCCTCCAGAGACAGTTGTGCCGCCGTCCCCCGAACGCCGGGACCCGGCCACCCCCCGGTCATTCCCGACACAGTGGGCCTATTGTGTCCCACGTGAGCGCGCCGCGGGTGATCGACCTCCCCCGAGGGGTCCGGCGTGTCGCGATTGAGACACGGGAAGGGCCGATGGCCGCCCTGCACGCACCGGCGGGCGAACCCCGTGGTCGTGCTCTGCTCGTCCCAGGTTTCACCGGGTCCAAGGAGGACTTCATCGAGTGCTGGCCCCCCTGGCACGGGCCGGGTACTCGGCGACCGCCATCGACTTGCGGGGGCAATTCGAGACTCCCCCGCACTCCCAGCAACCCCCACACCCTGGACACCCTGGCCGCCGACGTCTGCGACATCGGTTCAACGGGGGGGCAGCCCTGGCACATCGTCGGTCATTCCCTGGGGGGCCTCATCGTCCGCCACGCGGTTATCGACACTCCCACCCTGTGGCGCTCGGTCACGCTGATGGACAGCGGACCCGCGGCGGTGATCGGCGAAGCGGCGGAATCGCTCAAACACCATTGTGGCGGCTCTTCCCGCCATCTCCTTGGAGCAACTGTGGCAGTTGAAGCAGGCATTCGATGAGCAGAAGGGCGCGCCGGCACCGCCCGCGGAGATCCAGCGTTTCCTGCACCATCGCTGGACCAGTGGCGATGCCACGGCCCTGCGCGACAAGGCCGAGATCCTGTTGTCGACTCAGGACCGTACCGCCGAACTCGCCAGTGCACTCAGCGAGCACCTCGATTCCCGCCCTGGTGTGTGTCGGGGAAGACGACCTCTACTCCTGGAGCCTGACGGAACTTCGCGGCATGGCCGATCGGCTGCACGCCGAATGGTCCATCGTGCAGGGTGCGGGCCACTCCCCCGCAGCGGAGCACCCAGAAGCAACGGTGGACCTGCTGACGGAATTCTGGTCGCGATGTCTGTGATGCCCTGGGACTCCGAAGGACCCCGACAGGCGGTGCTCAGCGGGGCAGCATCCGACGGATCGCGCGACGAATCGGCGCTGCCGGGCATAGTCAGCACCGAAACTGGGTATCTCTTGGCCATGGAGTTCTCACGCCAATACATCGTCGACGCCACCACACCCCGGCTGGCGCGCACGGCGGCGCGTGAGACGTTCGACGACTGGGGCTTGGCCCGTTTCGCCGACGAGGTCCTGCTCGTGTTGTCCGAACTGGTTACCAACGCCGTGCGCTACGGCCGCGGACCTATCGATATCACGTTGGGCCACGCGGAGTCACGTCTACTGGTGGCCGTGCGAGACAGGGGCACAGGTGCCATGCCCAAGCCGCGTCAGGCCGACGCCAACGACGAGAACGGTCGGGGAATGTTCATCATCAACACCCTCTCCCAGCGCTGGGGTTGGGCGGCCGACGACGAGGGCAAGACGGTCTGGGCGGAACTGCCCATGTCACGCTGAAACGACGACTGCCGCTACGCCTGCGCCGACGCCTCGCGCGCGATGATCAGATCAGCCAGCACCCGTGCAACGTCGCGCGGCTCATCCTCCACGCGGTAGCCCGCCAGCGAGTCGCCGGGGCCGACCTTGATGCCCGCATCGGTGGGGCCCAACGCCGCGAACGCCTGCTCGTCGGTCACATCGTCGCCGATGAACAGCGTCACGGCAGCTTCCGTGGCCCTCTGCAACGCAGCGATCGCCGTCCCCTTACTGGCCGTCACCACAGATAGTTCGATGACTCCCTTGCCGCGCAGCACCGTAACGCCATCTCGTGCCGCGGGCCCCTCGAGCATCCCTTGCGTCACACGTGCCGCACGATCCCGATCGACATTGCGAACGTGGACCGCCACCGATGTCGGCTTCTCCTCCACGAAGATGCCCGGGACACCCCGCGTCAAGACAGCGACATCGGCACGTATCCGACCCAAGCGGGCGACCTGATCTCTGCTGATCTCCAAGGGCGGCAGGTGGCCGGACTCGAACTCGGCCCCGTGCCCACCGACGAATTGGACACCCTCTCCCACCGCACATAGCCGACGCAGGTCGGTCAAGGATCGACCGGAGACCACGACGACGTCGACGCCGCTCATCCCAGCCAGGACTTCCAACGATCGCAGCGCCTCCGGCAGCCCTCGCGCGGCCTGCGGGTCGGCCACGATAGGGGCCAGCGTGCCGTCGAAGTCGCATCCCACCAGCAGGGTGGGCGAGGAGGCCAACCGGGTGATGAGTCCCTGCACATCCTGCGGCAGTGCCCTCTCATCCACATCCGCGCCCCGATGTGCCGCTGGGTTCTGATCGTCTCGGAGCCGCCCAGCGTGCCGGGCGCGGACCTCGACGAGCGGATTTCGATGTCGCGCTACTTCGTGGTTGAACCGAGGTTCGACCCGGACGCTCTCGATGAAGGCGGCTTGGTCGAGCTTCGGCTCCACGGCAACGTGTTGAGCTTCTGGGTCGACATCTACGATCTATCCCCCACGGACGAGGTGCGAGACGCACACTTTTACCGCGGCGGCGCGCCGGAGAACGGGGACATGCTTTTCACGTTGTTCGGATCTCCAGTTCAGCCGGTGCGGATGTTCGGCCCTCCGTTTCTCGAGGGCCGCTGCCGTGGGGGTTGCACTGGCCGACGTGAGGTCGGGTCGTCGTACCAGTACGTCGTGGAGTTGCCGGCCGCGTCGGTGACGCTCACCCTTCGGGCGAGCGGGTCGCCGACGATCGAGAATGAAGTCGAACGGCGCTCCGGATCGGTGATCTTGACCGGCTCACCGCGAACCCGGTCGATTTTCCACATCCTCTCCTGGCTGTTGGGTCCCGGCGGCAGCGTGATCACGGTCGGCTGGTTGCTGACGGAGTCGTACTCGTACGAGGTGACAAGCTCCACCGGGTTCGAATCGGTGATCACCTGGGCGATACCGTCCGTCAGGATCCCTCGTGCTCCGAGTCTCCCTCAGGTTGAACCAGCTCCGACGACTGGACGCGGCGTTCTCTTCGACCTGCCACTTCTGACGATCGTCGCGCCCGTCGGCAGGGTCACCACGTCGACCAGCGGATCGAAGACCAGTTTCCCGGCGACGATCGGAAGGTAGTCGATCTTCGTGGTCTGCGTCCCACCGACAGTCATCGTCCGAGGTCGACCGTACTCATCCCAGGTCACCATTTCGGTCACGTTGTCGGCATCGGTCACGGTCGCCTGGCGAGGCACGTCAACGTCGAGCGCATAGTCGAGCTCGCCGATTCTGAGGGAGGTCACCGGGTGCAGGATCTTGGAGGTATTGAAGGTCGGATCGAGCAGAACCCTCACAAGAGTCGACTCGGCCTGTTCCTTTACCTCGTCGAGCAGAGATCCACCCTCGAGGATCGTGGCTGTGGCGTTGCGCGGGGTTGCCGGCAGGCTGGTGTAACGCTCGACCACGTCGCCCCATGAGTTTCCAGCGGCGAGGTGAATCTCTTCGATTCGAGCCTCTTCGAGCCGGCCGAAGGCATCGTAATACATAGTGATAGATCCGCCCCGTAGCGTCCTCGACCGACGAGATCACACCGGACACCGAATCGTCCTTGTAGCTGAAGGTCAATGTCCGCGGGTTCTGCACCTGCGAAAACGTCCCGTTCACCTGAGCGATCTGCGCCAGGGTCCCATCGGCGTACCAGAGGAACCGAAGCTCGGAGCCGGTGGCATCGCTCAGGCGGTGGCGGTCTCTCATGGCGGTCGGCTGGCCGTCAGCCGAGAACTCGGTGTAGCCGCCGTCCGGGTACATCAAGAACCACGTGCCGTCGGCCTTCTTCTTCAGCTCGCCCGGGTGCCCCCAGGCGGTGAGGGTCTTGGTGTTCGCGCCCGGATGCCCGCGTCGGAATTCCCAAACACAAACCGGTCCCCCGACGAGGCATACAGGTCGACGGTGCCGTCGGGATTCGGCCGCAGGCGGTCGAGGCCGGCGAGCTCCCAGCCCCAGCCGAAGAGGCCGTAGCGGATCCCGGCCGAGGAGTACTCGCGGCCGAGGACGACGTCCATGCCGGGCGCGGGCAGGACGAGGTCGGTGCGGCCGAGGGTGAGTGCGCCGGTGGCGAGTTCGACCTCGGGCAGCATGGCGGCGCGGGCCTCGATGCCGGGGTCGCGGCCGATCGGCGGCGAGGGCATCCAGGGTAGGGACGCCACTTCGGCCGAGGGCGCCATGCCGGCGTCGAGAATCTCCTTGATCCATCCCGTCGCGGTTTCGGCGTCGAAGGTGACGCGGAGACGACTCGCAGCGGCGAGCTCGACGGGCGCCTCGGGTTGCTGATCATCGCTCCACAAGAGGTCGATGCTGCCGTTGTCGTCGATGTCGCGGCCGCAGTTGCGGCACAGGGCGTAGCGGGCGTTGGTCGTGTCCCTCTTGTTCAGCGTCGTGCGAAGCTCGTCGTTGATGTTCTTCCAATACTCGGTCCGCGCCCGTTCATCCGCAATCAGCAGGATGGGATGGTCGGAGACGAAGACGTTGCGCCCCGGATCGTCCAGCGGCAGGTTCTCCGCTCGCCGCAGGGTGATGACCCGGCTCGACGGCAGGAACGGATCGGGCCGGTCGGGCAGGACGCCACCGCCGGGGGCGAGTCCCTCCACCCTCACATTCACCGTGTCCTGGTCCTTCGGGACGCCGACGATCTGCGCTCTCACCCACGCCAGGTAGGGCGGGCGCTGTCCGCCGGAAGTTGCCGGCGCCGCCGGCGCTCCCAGCGGTTGCAGGTACTCGACGATTTCGGGGATGCCGTTGCCGTCGACGTCGGACACCAGCTCGAGGCGCGGCGGTTTGTACTGAACCGGTGCGGTGCCGGTAATGGCGAGTCCGAGATCAGGATCGACCACCAGCGGACCGAGACCCGACCCGTCGGGCAGGACCATGTCGACCACCAGCCGCGGCGGCGCGCCGGGCCGGGTCAGCGAGTACACGGCGAGATGGCTTGCATTGTCGCGCACCAGGATCAGCCGGTCGACCGGGTCGATGGCGACGCGGAAGGGGTTCCATCCGAGATCGACGCCCGTGGAGAATCGGTAGAGGTCGCCGTTGGACCCCATCTCGAAGATCTCGAGCCGGCGGTGGCCGACGACGGCGACGATATCGTGGCCGACCTCGGTGCCGCTGTCATCGAACACGACTCGTGCCGAAGCGATGTCGGTGAGATCAGAGCCCTGGGAGGCGTAGCGCACGCACTCGATCCAGTCGGGCGACAGTTCCGGCGAACCGGTCTGGCGGAAGCCCCAGATGCCTTCGTAGCGCGAGGCAGCGAGGAGGACGTTGTCGATGCCCTGACGCGGCGTCGCGGCGAGGCGGCCGAGGTACACCGAGTCTTCGGAGCCGAGGACACGGCAGGCCGCGCCCGCTCCCGCGCCGCGAATCCAGTTGAGGAGATCGGCGTTCTGGCCCACCGCCCCCAGGGAGAATCCGGAGGCGCCACCGGCGTCGAACGTGAGTTTCGCGCCGATGACCGGACCGGCGGCTGCGTGCGCCCACACCAGGGTGTCGGCGTGGGCCCGAAGCTTGAGCGGTTGGGCGAGCGGCACATTCTTGGCGTTGGGAATGGTCAACGGGCCGCCGGCGGGCGCAAAGTCGCGCCACAAGATGCTTCCGGTGACGCCGTCAATCAACTCCACCCGGTGGTTGGCGGTGAACAGACTCTCCCCCACCGTCAGGGACGTCCAGCCTCCGGTTTCATTCGGGACAACGGTGATGTCGTGCTCACCCGGGTCGGCGGCGGTGAAATCGATCGCGTCGACAAAGACCTCGAGTTCGAGGTCGCCGGGCCCGACATTCGTCAGTGGCGGCGAAAGCGGCTGCTCCCCGATGTGGGTCACGCCACCGCCGGCCATCAGGTCTTCGAGCGCCCACAGCCGCAGAACCACGTGCTGGCCCGCCCTGCCTTCGAGGGTCACGACGTTGCCGAACCCGTCGGAGGCCACGCCCGCCATCCCGCCGGCGGTCTGGACCGTGTTGAGAGGGACCGGCGACGCCGGGTTGGAGATGTCGTACACGAGGAGGCCCTGGTCGCGAGCTGCCACCAGCAGCACGTTGTTTTCGAGGGCCGCCTCGGCGACAGTTGCGTCCGGGATCACCGGTTTTTCCGAAGCTACTGTGGACACTTTGAGCGGAAGCCCCACGAACTGGCCCTCGACGAGGGGTGAACCCAGGACGGCAAAGAGCTCCTTTTTCAGCTGTAGTTCGTAGCGCTTGCCGGTCTCCCAGACCGGATCCGGCGTGATGCGAAGGACGTCGCCGTCCACCACCACCTGGACGGCGTTCGTCGCGCCGCCGTTCAGCGGCACCAACTCGACCATCGACGGGTTGACGAGACCCTTCAGCGAGCGGTCGAACCGGATCTGGACCTCCTGCTGCCCTGAGGACAGCAGCGGTTCGAGGACCAGGATGACCGGGTCGCCGACATTGGCGTTGAGGCTGAGAGAGGCGGGATTTTCCTGGGCGACACTCGGTGCGACGGCCCCCGTCCGCAAGTTGATCATGCGGACAAAGCGGTTGTTCGGGATCGCGCCGGTCGGGATCGCGCAGACGAGCTTGTCCTGCGCGGTCGCTTTGGTGACCTCGATGAGGTGGGTCAGGGGCGTGCGGCCCACCGCAGCCTCGAAGCTGAAGATGGTGAAGGGCGAACCGCCGACGATCCGCGCGCGCCGGTCGCTGTAGCCCGGCGCGTCGGACGGTGGAATGTCCAGCCACCCGTCGCTGCCGGGTGCGGGATAACCGCGCTCCGAGTGCGTGTAGCCGGTGTCGGGGTCGGTGACCTTGAGGACGAAATCATCGTCGGGTCGCAGCGGCACCGTCGCGCCGCCGCCCGTCGTCAGGGCATCGATGATGCCGAGCGCGGCGTACCCGGCAATCGTCGAGGCATCGAGCTTCTGCGCGCCGCCGGAGTCGAACGCCACCAGTGCGGCGTCGGACGGAGCGAAGTGGGTGTTGGCGTAGACAACGGACCCCGAAGCGTCGAGGAACATCGCCTTGACCTGGACGTCGCCCTCGACCGTGCCTTTGGCGACCAGCAGTCGGCCGGTGAGTTCGGCAGTTGCCGATTTCGCGCCGGACAGCCTCTTCGGCTCGAGGATGACCAGATCCATGGTGCGACGAATGCCGGGCAACAGCGGGTCCGGGTTGCCGGTGGTGGCGGCCTTGACCAGAGCTTCGACGGCATCCTTCGCTGCCGCTTCCTCGACCGGCGCGGTGACATACGCCTCGAGTTTGGTGTCCCAGGTCGCGGTGCGCATGAGCATGGGGTGCGGCGTTCCGGCGACGTCGATTCTCATGCAGGCGTGCAGGGTGGCGTCGGAGTCGGCCGGTGGTCGACCGGAGGTCGGTCTGGGATCAGCGAGTAGACGACCTGCAACGTGCGGGCGGCCTCGACGCGAAAGCTCGAGACGAACGGCGCCACGCGCCTCGGCGAAGGACGGCCAGTTTGCCTGGGGCAGGACCTGCGAGTGGTCGAGCAGGCTCGCGCGCACCGTTCCGGTCTCGGGGAATGCGCCCCACGGCGCCGACACGCGGATCCCCTCGGTGGTGACGAACTCACCGCCGTCGATGTTGAAGTAGGCCCCGAGGCCGTCCTTCATGAGCCACGGCAGCAGCGGAATGACGAGGAGGTCGGTTGCGGGATCCTCAGTATCCGAGAGGTGGAGGTACAACGTGTCGCCGACCTCGAACGCAAAAGCGCTGTTCGTCGGGTCGAGGAGGTGGCGGAATGCCCCGTTGCCATCCGCCTGGAAGGAGTCCCCTCCCTCGCCGGGGAACTCGATCCACATCCAGATATTGGCGGGAACCGAGTCGTTCTCGCCCTCGACCACGACGAAACCGGGATTCTCTTCGTCGCGGCCGGGCAGGAAGATCCTGATCTTCGACTCGTCCACGTCTTCGTTGCCGATATAGCGCTCGACCCCGAATTGGAACACGAGTCCTTCACCCTCGAGCCGGTTGCCCTGGAGGTCCTCGAGGTTGCCGTCGACGGTCACGATGATCTGGGTCGCAGCCGGGAAGTTCTTGTCGGGCGTCCAGGTCAGACGGGTACCGGAAGACGAAAGCTCCAGCGTGCCGTCCTGCGCCTGATTGACCGAACTCACGACCTCCACCGTGATGCCCCACAGGCTTTCACGGTCGAGCGCCAGAGGCTCGGAGAAATCCACCGTGATCGGCGTTCCCGCGCTGACTCTATCGGCCCCGTCCACCGGCGAGGTAGCGACGATCCGCGGCGCGACGATCTCCAGTGCGATGTCGAGCCCATCATTGACCACGCCGCCGCTGACGGCCGCGGTCACCTCGCCGCGATTTCGCGTCACCAGGTTTTCACCTTCGAGGTCCACGGTCCCGGCCGGGGCCGCCAGCGCGTACACGCCATCGCCGACGGTCAGTTGAATCAGACCGCCGGTCGCTGACACGAGACAGGTGTCCGCGGCCGGATCGCTGTCGACGTCGATCACAGTCCCCGCTCAGCAGGCCCCAGGCATCGCCGGTCGACCGCGCGAGGACGTAGAGACCCGTGCGGAGCACGCCGGGCGCAGGCAGACCGTCGAACTGGGCGGGTCCGCAGACCAGTCGTTCGCCATCCAACACACCGAGGCCGACCAGCCGCCAGTGCGAAGCGCCGTCGGCCTCGACGGGGCTCAGGAGCAGGTATTGCCCAGCGGCCTCGCCCTCGCCGGGGAAACTCAGTGTCGCCGGCGCCGACAAGACCGTTGCGCCGATATCGAGATTGGCGGCGGAAATCGCTTCCAGCCCCGGAGGCAGAGCCAACGGCAGGACGTCGGTTGACTGCGCACCGATCTGGGCGCCGACCACCCGGTCGAGAGCGCCAGGCGGCACCTCGAGACCGATCCCGTCCGGGCTCAAAAGGGTCGCGCCGTCCGGCCCCACCAGATCCTGGGTGCGGACCTCTGCGGGCAGCGTCCGGATGTGGATATTCTTGACGCCCTCGTCGAGGGCGATCTGCCGTGCGGTTTCGGACGCGCCGAGACCGAAAGCCGCCGACAGGGTGTCGTCAGGCTGGCGATAGAGCACGAGATCAACCGCGGTTGGCGGCGCGACCAGCACCCCGCCGCCGACGACGTGCAACAACTCATCGAGGCGCGCCTCCACCGGGTGGCCCGAGGGCGCAATCGCGGTCGGCTGGACGCTGACCTCGGCGAGGGCGATCTCCATCGGCAGGATGACCGGCGGGTCCAGGCTCAAGGTCGCGGTCATCGCGCCGGGATCGGCCGCGGCGGCCGACGGGAGCACCGCACCCGCGACAGGGACCCCGGATCGGTCGGATCGGAATCGGGCGCCAGGAGGGCGAAGGTCGCGGCGTCTGATCACGTCGATGGTTCCACCGAATGCCTCCGCGACCCAGGCGTGAATCGCGGTGTCGTAGCGTGCGATGACCGCCTCAGGTGGCACATCGATTCGGAATTCGAGGACCGCCGGCGGGTCGACCACGATGCCATCGGCCAGGCCGACGTGAGCGGCCGCCAACGGCCGCCAACCGAGGGGCAGCAGGTCGGGCAGACCCTGCTCGGAGATCGGACTCAGCGCCACATCGAACCCCTCGGAGGGGATCGAGGCGGCGGCGATGGTCAGACGGGCCGCGCCGGCCTCGAGCTGGGTCGCCCCGCTCACCGAACGGGCTGCCGCGCGCGGACTCAAACGAACGTCGAACAGGACGGTCGCGGCACCGGGGATCGGCACGGTGCGACGCCACGACGGCAAGTAGCCGTCGGCCTCGACTACGAACGGTCACCGGGGAGCCGATGACCGGGAGCTGGAACCGTCCGCGTCCGTCGGCGGTCACTGTCGGCGGATCGCCGAGGACCGGGCCGCCGTCCTCGACGACGACGATCCGGGCGCCGGGGATCTCGAGGCTGTCGACGTCCGAGAAGACCTCGCCTGCGACAAAGGTCGCGGCGGCGGGATCGGCGAAAGAGCTGCGAGTACCCGATCGCGGCGTTGCCGGCGAGGTCGGTGATATCTGCCGTCAGTCTCGAGACGCAGCGGCAGTTGGTCCGCGGCGGGAGCTTCGACGAGCTGCGAGCGTCACGGTCGACCCGATCACGTCAGCGTTGAAGGTGATGGGGCCGATCGACCCGTCGAGCACCACCGACTGACCGGCGATCACCGTTGACTCATCGAGCGCCTCCGAGTAGCGCACCGTGATCGTGGTGTCGCCATTCCACTCGGACGCGATCACCCGCGGCTGTGTGCAGTCGAGCTCGACTGCGAGATATGCAGGCGGCGACGTGTTGCCGGCCGCATCCTCGGCCGTCAGCCTCCACCTCGACCGCGCCCTCCCCCACCGTCGGCTCGAGAGTGAGGCTGAACGCGCCATCGGCTGCGGCCGTGTTCGATCGCCGGTCGGACATCGCCGGTGGCTGCACGCGGGCGCTCGGGCTCGGCGAGACCGGTCGACCACCAGGTTCGTGAAGCAGGCCGGGCTCGCGACCGGATCGAGAATCGGCGGCTGCGGCGGTGTCCCGTCGCGGGTGGTGAAGGTCGCGGCGAAGGCAGCCTCCAGCGGGTGGCCGGCGCGGTCGGTGATCGCGGCGCCGACCTCGAGCACGTGCTCGGCGTCATCGACCAGACCGCCGGTGGGAGCCACATCGACCTCTGCGCCGTTGCCGACAATCGACAGAGTCACCGGCAGCACGGTGCTGTCGTGCAACAGCCTGATGTTGCCGGCGAGGCTGGCCGCGTCCACCGGCTCCGAGAATTTCACTCGCGGCCGGGCACTCCGCGGTACTCCGGTGGCGCCGTTGACCGGGACGGTGGCCGTCACTCTCGGAGGCACGGTATCGACCGTGACCTCGATCGAACGGGTGCCGGTGTTGCCGGCGCGATCCCAGGCGCGGGCGATGACGGTGTTGGAGCCTTCGGTCAGGGCGAGAGCAGCCAGGATGAACCCGCCGCTGCCGTCGAGGACGGCGTCCACGCCGTTGACCGTGACCCGGTCGGTGCCGTGGGCGTCGGCAACCGTACCCGTGACGTCGACCGTCGCGGAGCCCAGCATCGTGCCGGCTGCGGGGCTCGTGATGTGCAGCTCTGGTGCCGACAGGTCGATGGTCAGGTTGCGGGTGACGGTGGTCCGGTTGCCGGTCTCGTCGACCGCCTCGACCGTCACCACGTGAGTGCCCTCAGCGAGTTGCAGAACGGTCTCGAAGGCGCCGTCGGGTCTGCGGAGTGAGCGATCGCGTATTGACCGTCACGGTGACGGCGTGGGCATCGCTGACCGAGCCGCTGACCGCGACCGCTCCATCGCCCAGGACCGCTGACGGCCCGGGCTCGTTGACCGTCAGTACCGGCGCGGTGGTGTCCCGTTCCACCGTCACCGTCAGCTCGGTGGAATTGCCCGCTCGGTCGACGGCCGCCACGGTGATGACGTTGGACCCTTCTTGAGCCAGCGACACCTGGGTCTGGAATGACGCGCCCGCGAGAGCGGCTTTCCGACCCGCAACCGTCACCTCGTGGAGGTGCGGATCCTGGGCGGTGCCGGTGACCAGAACATTCGCAGCACCCACCAGGTCTCCGTCGACAGGCGCGGTCACGGCGATGACCGGCGGCGCGGTATCGAGGGTGACACTGACAGTCAGGGTGCGCTGGTTGCCGGCCGCGTCGACGGCCGTGACGACGACCTGGTTGGCGCCTTCCGCGAGAGACAGCCCGGCGAAGCTGAATGTCCCGGCCGTGATCGCGGCGGATGTACCGTTGACCTCGACGGATACGGCGTCGTCGCAGGCGCCCGTGAGCACGGGCGACGGGTTGGCGATCACCGCGCCGTCGGTCAGTGAGAGACCACTGATCACGGGCGGCGTCAGATCGAGACGGAACCCGATCTCGAGCGAAGCGGTGTTGCCGGCGGCGTCGGTAGCTGTCGCGACGAGGATGTAGCCGCCCTCCGCGGAGATCGCTGTGCCGGAGGCGAAGGGCGCGCCGTTGAGGGTGATCACGACGGTGACCTCGGTGTCATCGGCAGCCGTCACCACCGGGGTCACCGGGGTGTTGGCCAGGAAACCGTCGCTCAGCGGCTGGCCGTTGTGGGTCACCGAGATCACGGGCGGCGCCGTGTCGAGGACGACCGTACGAAGGGCCGTGGACTCGTGGAAAACGACGTCCGAAGCAACGACTGTGACGGTGTTGGGGCCCGCGTTCAGAACCACGGCGTGGCTGAACGAACCGTCGGCGCCTGCCGGGACCGCTGTCCCGTTGACGGTGACGCGATCGAGGTGGGCATCGGCCACCGCGCCGGTCACGGTCAAATTTTCGAAGCGCGTGACCAGACCCTCGGCCGGCGCGGTCAACGTGATCTGCGGGTCGAGGGTGTCGCGGTCGTAGGAGATGGTGAACTCGGTGACGTTACCGGCGGCATCCACCGCTCGCACCGGCAGCAGGTTGAGACCCTCCTGCTCGAGGGGCAGGTCTGGGATCGACCAACCGATCCAGTTGCTGCCGGATCCGGAGAACGATGCGACGACGCCGTTGACCACAACTTCGACCGCGTCGTCGGTGACACGACCTGCCAGGTTGACGGTATTGGCGCCGATCACGGTCCCCGGGAAGGGCGAGAGGTCGTCGATCAGCGGCGGGTCGTCGTCGATGGTGAAGGTCCGGGTGGCGGAAGCGGTGTTGCCGGCTTCGTCGGTGGCGGTGACCTCGAACACGTGCGCGCCTGGTGTCACAAACGGCGTGCCCAGCATGTAGGGCTCGCCGTCGATGGCAGCCGCGAATTCGACCGCCGTCGTATCGTCGGCGACCACATTGATCACGGCCGGGCGGCCGAGCAGCAGGCCGTCTGCAAAGGCGATTCCGGATTCGAAGAGCGTGAGTACCGGCGCAACCGTATCGAGGGTTACGGTGAGCGCCGTCTGGCTGGTGTGGCCCAGCGAGTCCGCCGCGATGACCACGATGGCGTTCGTGCCCTGGGCGAGATCGATCACGGCGTTGAAACTGCCGCCGCCCACTGTTGCGGCAATTCCGTTGACCGTCACGCTCACCAAGTGAGGATCGACGACGGTGCCTGAGACCGATAATTGCTGGGTGGCGGTCACCAGACCGTCCACCGGCGATGTCACCGCGAGCACGGGCGGCAGGGTGTCGACGAGCAGGAGGTGGTTCTGGTCGGTGGTGCGGCCGGCTCCGTCCTCGGCGTGGAGGATCAACGGGTTGCTGCCCTCCGCGAGAGTCAGCTGGATCGAAGTGAATGACCGCCACGCGCCCGCCGGGCTGCCGAGGACCGCAGGAGAACCGGCGACCATGACCTGTACCGCGTCAGCCGAAATCCGGCCCGATGACCGTCACCACGGCGCCGCCGAGCAGCGCGCCGTTGGGGGGATCGACCTGGTCGAAGACCGGCGGCGAGAGATCGATCGTGAACCTGGCGGATGCCGTCGCCGAGTCGGGACCGGAGGTCGCCGTGACCTCGACGGCGTGCGTCCCCTCGACGGCATAGGAGTCGCCGAGGGTGTAGGGCCGACCGTCGATCGTTGCGTCGAAGAAAGGCGCGCCGTTGCCACCGTCCACGGCGGCTGTAAAGACCACGGCGCGGTCGAACAGGGCGCCGTCAGCGAGCGGCGCGCCGCTCTCGAGGATCCGCACCGACAGCGGCTGCTCTTCGGGCGCGAACAGATCGGTACGAGACCACACCGGCCCCGTGACGGCCCACCAACGCTTCGCCCCATACCTGACCCTGGCGCTCCTTGACCCAGCCGGCCACCGCCTCGCCGTCAGAGTCGACGGCCGCAAAGAGCGTGCACACGGACGGGTGCCGGCCGCGAGAGCGGAAGCGGATGACAGTTGCCCGCACGTCGGTCAGATCGACCGCGCCGAGCCGGTTGTCGAGCGAGTGCCAGTCGAGTTGGCGGGCGATGTACCAGGGCCGGTCGGGACGACCGTCACAATCCCGGTCGAGAGGCGGCAGACCGAGGGTGGCGTGCGACGCCGGATCGACCGGCGCGTAGCCCGCATAGCGTTCCATGTAGGGGTCGCACGATGCGGATTTGAGGGCGGTGCGCGCTAACTCCACCCGAGTCATATCCAGGGGTTGAGGTTCTGCCTCGATGTCCAGTTCGAGCACCTGCCCGTCCGGCATCTCCACCGTCATGCGTTCGTCGGTGTGGGTCACGACCGGCAGGTCGGCTGCGACCGGAGATTGTTCTGCAGCCCACACAAGAACCGGCAGGACCGCGATCAGTGCCGCGAGGAGTGCAGCAGATTCGAAAACGCCTCACGGCGACACTCCGTCGTCGTCGAGAATGCGGATGTAAGCGACGGCAGGAACACCAGGCTGCACCTGTTCGCTCCATCCGCTCTTGACCGCGAAGCCCTCGACGGCCTCAGCGCGATCGTCGTCGAGAACGGTGAAGCCGATGGTTGTGGTCGTCGCTCCTACCGGAATGAAATACTCCGACCACGTCCCTGACCAGAACTCCGGGAGTCCTTCGTAGTCCAGCGCGATATGTGCGGTCCGATCGAATGCATCCCACGTCCCGAAGACATCGACAGCGGACGGGCGGGAGAGTTCGACTTCCAACGAAACCTCACTTTCACCCTCGCCGACGTTCACCACAGTCTCGATCAAACGGACTCGCGGCGGCGGCTGACCCTCCCGAATCTCGACCTCCCACCAGTCACGCCCGAGTCGCGCGCCTTCCGGATCGAAGAGTTGGATGGCAAAGACCTCGAATTCGTCGCCAGAGCCGTCGTTGTTGAGCGGCACGACAATCGTCTGCGAATACGTGCCAGGCTCGAAGATCAACTAGCCTTCCACGGAGTCGTAATCCACTCCCGCGATCGCGCTGATCGGATCGAGATTGTGTGTCCGATAGCGTACGGTAACCGTGTCTTCAACTGGTTGTGTCAGGACGACTTCGATTCGCGCCTCTTCCTCGGACTCCCACCACCACCGGGCGGTTCCCGCGAAGCCCACTTCGACGTCGGTTGACTGGTCAGCGCCGATGTCCCACGAACCTGTGCGAACGATGCCGTCGACATCGTCGTTGACTGGGTTGCCCGAGCGCGAGGTGAGATCGATACCCTGACCGCACGCCGGGTTGAGTGCATCCAACCACCAATCGACGATGTGAACGTTCCTGGTGCCGTCTTCCCGCCAGACGGTGAGCCGCATCGCCTGGAAGACCTGGGCAGATTCGAATCCGATGTGTTCGTAAACCCTCTCAGTGTGTTCCACTCGATGGTCAGGTACCAGCACCAGGTAGCTGGCTCCACTCGGAACGAGTTCCTCTGCTGTCATCGCAGCTTCCAGCATCCAGCTGTGCGCCCAATAGTTGCTCAGTTCGACTGCGGTGCCGGTGATGGCGTGAGGCTCGCTGAATTCGAGCGTGATTTCTGCTTTGTCGAAGTCCTCGCCCGTCGTAACCACGCTTTCGGGGTCACCGTCAAACATTGCCTGGAGTTCCCAGACATTATCAACCGGGAAGTTGGTGGTCACGGCTGGTCCCTGCGACAGCACACCACATTCGAGGTGATAATCCGATCCAATTCCTACGCCCGGATTGGCGAAGACCACCGGCCCGATGACGTTCTTCGGTGGGTTAGGCGGAGGTGGCGTGGGCGCATTGTGGACGGTGTAGAGGTTACCGCCCGACGCATTGCCAAACTCACCGGAGAATCCCGACACGGAAGAGTCGAGCACGAGATTGTTGACGGCCGTTCCGATGCCGGCCTGGATGCCCAACCCACCGCCGATCACGGTGTTGTTCAGCGCTTCGACCCAGGGACCCGCGATCCCCATCATCATCGAACCGGCGGTCCCGGTCGGGTCATAGACGATCGAGTTTCGAACGTGGACGGGCAGATCGGACCGGATCCCCATCTGGTAGATCCCTTCGGTGTTGCGCCCACTGACGGCGATGATGGTGTTCGAAATCTCCAACCCTTCCGATGCGGCTTTGGTTTCCGAGCCCTGACCGCGAATTGGCGAGCCGCCGTCGTCCGGCGCACCCGCGTCCACTCCAACGAGCCAGTCGTCCTGGCCGCCGTCGCAGCGGATTTGGAGGCCGTCGATGGAGAGGTGCCCGACGTTGGATACGATCGCCGGCTGTCCGTACACCTCGAGCCGGTAGGCGTCCTCCGTCCAAGACCCGTGGTGGCGCTGGCTCGGTCCACGGAGGCCATCGCCGGTGGGCGCGATGATGTTGATCCGGTGCTCGATCGATGTCGTCCATCCCTCGAGCAGGACAGGCGTCGTGTCAGATGGGCCCGCGTAACACAGCAATTCGAGATTCAAACCCAGTCCGACAAGATCGCCGGTGCCGAGGTGATCTGGTTCCTTCAACCGTGTAACGGCCTCGGCCAGAGAGGTGAACGCAGGAGAGATACCGGTTATTGTGGCATCCGGCACATTCGCAGGGGCGTTTCCGAAGGCGTCAACCAGGTTGCACGTCTGGTCATCGGCACACGAAGAGATGAAGAAGTCGCCCACGCCCGCGACGGTGACGCGAGAACCTCGATCGGGCCCCGGTGGAGGTGCACCGGCGAATGAGGCAACTCCGTTCGAAATATCCACGATCAGCGATTCGTCGATCCACTCGCCTCCACCGACCGCGATGGAAAAGGCCGCCGTTCGGCTCTCGACCTCGTCGTCCACGATCGTGACAACGGCCACGGATGGGAGGCCAAGCTCGGCCCATTCGGGGTTCGACAATTCGATCGAGAACACCTCATCGTCTTCGACTATCACGTTGTCGATGATGGGAATCGAAACGACCTCGAGGGTGCTCCAGGGTTCGAACATGACCGTTGTGTTGATGTGCCCGAAATCGAATATGGCGTCTGCCGTCCCCGAAAGGGCCTGGAAACTCACGCTGACGGAGCGGCTGGATCCCGCGGAGAGCATGACCTCAACGTCGAGAGTTCCTGCCCCCTCATCGACGACATACGAGGGGGCGCCGAGAGCTACGAAAATCGTTTCGAGCGTTGGCAATGTGACGATCTTCTCGTCGGAGGAGAGGGAGTCAGGGTGAGTGTCGGTCGCCACCAACGAGAAGTCGTCGCCGACGTTGCCTTCGACCGTCAGGTCGAACGACCCGTCAGCGGAAACATCCACATGGAATACCTCGGCAGTGAGGATATTGGTCACGGCCAACTGAACCGAACTGCCGGCGTCGAAAACGGCGCCAGGCTCGCCGACCAGGTGCGGGAGCGAGTCGACGCCGAGTTTGAACTGGAGATTGTCATTGATGACCGGCGGGGACTCGTTGAATGGGAGGGAGCCCACGACCGCCGCTGTCGTCAGAGGGCTCGGGTGGGCGTCGGTCGCTTCGATTCTCACAACGTCGCCGGCTGTACCCGCTATCGGCACGCGTGAAAAAGAACCGTCAGGCTTCACCGAGAACCAATAGTACGCCGAGGTTTCCGGGTTCACTATTCGGGCACGTGCAATCCCCGAACGGTCGCTGACTGCGCCTTCAGAACCCGTGACGTAGAATCCGCCGTCCGTTCCGGCGACCGAAACCGCGAATGCATCGACTCCCGGCATCGAATCGTTGTGGGGGCTTATGCTGCCAGACATTGCGTCGGCCACGATCGGATCTCCGGAAATGAGCCAGGCGCGATCCACCGAAACAGCGTCGAAACGATACAGTCCCTGCCACCGGTCGCCGGGAACAATCGCGATCTCTTCTGAGCCGTTCGGCACGAGTTCTACCGAGTCGCCGGCAATGGAACCGATCCGCCATATGCCCTTGATCTGGTCTGAAACGTCCCTGATTTCGACCCAGTGGCCGACAAAATAGGACGGTATTTTCAATATGAGCCCCGTCTCGAGAATCGGGCCGCTGCTGGCCCCCTTCGCTTCACCATACCCGAGACCTCGAAGCGAGGTGAATTTCGTGGTCGATTCAGCACCGGCCGCCACGGTGAGATCACCCAGGTTGTGCCCAGCGGTCCGGAGATACACAGTGCCGGCGCCGCCGGGTCGCGTGTCGAACCCGTTTGCCTCCAACGTCACCGCCGGGTCGATCGACCGGCATTCGACGGACACCGCGCCACCACCGCCACTGTATCTACCCCAACCCGGGCCGCCGCCGCTGGCTGTAATCAGCCCGGTGCCGACAACGTCTTCATCGACCGAGACCCAGACCGAACCCCCCGCACCACCGTAGTCTGCATAGCCGTCACTTGTATCTCCATCGGCTTTGATTGAGGCGTCACCCAGCAGATGGAGGTTTTGCGCGATAATTCTGACAGCTCCACCACCCTTCTGGCCACCGTATCCACTGCCCCCTGATTCCCGAGGGCGAGTGACGCTTCCGAAGGTCGAAACAGGGGTCCCATTGGAATCTGAGCCGCCGTACCCGAGATGGCTGCCGCCCGCCAGGTATTGGCGTACCCGGTCGTCTGGATATGCTTCGAGGAGACTATTTGCCGTCGCATCGATGCGTGCACCAGTTTCCACCACCACGTCACCCGTGATATTCAGGTCCACGGCAGTTCCCCAAGAATACGGGCGAATCGTGCTGCCGGACTTCAACGTCAACATGGCAGCGCCCACACCGCCGAAATTCGCAGATTGAGCGATCGTGAGCGGGCCATCAAATGTCACATTCAAGAGGCGACCGGTGACGTCGGTCGTCTCGACGCCTTCGAAACTCACGTCGTGTACGTCGGACCGCAAATCGACTTCGGTGGTCCAGATCGGGTCCGCGCTTGTCAGCACCGACCCTTTGACAACCGATACCTTGTCGAATCGGTAGAGACCACGCCACGAATCACCCTCCACAACATTGATGGTCTCTCCGTCACTCGACTCGAGCCTGAATAGCTCTCCGATGACCTCCGAGATCCGCCAAGTTCCCTTCACTTCCCCGGTAATGTGGTCCGTGATTTCTACCCAGTGGCCGACGAAATACGGGGCAATTTTATCGAGCCCGGACGCTGCAATGGCGCCGCCACTCCCGGCGCCGGCGGTCCCCGCCCCGAGTGAGGGAAGAACCGTCGACTGATCTTTCCGGCCTCGGTTGTCGACCAGGATCTCGCCCAGTGACTCAGCAACGGCAGAGTGACGAAGATAAACGGTCCCCGATCCCCCACCGCCGTTGACGCGGGTGTTGGCGCGGATGCCGTCAGAGATCGAACCGAACTCGAGGGAAATCGCACCGCCGCCGTTTTCGTAGCCGTACGTCGAAAATGACCCCGCCTCGATAAGTCCTGTCCCGGTGATGGCGCCGTCGACCGTGATCCACACCGACCCGCCAGCGCCATCCACATCGGTGGTCCCCTCCTCGGAGTTGGCGCGGATTCGCCCGGTGGCCTCAATCAGCAGGTCTTCCGCGGTCACCCGGACTACCCCTCCCCCGCGGAGGCCTCCGGTTCCCTGATTGCCCAACGCGCCGCCCGCTCCGCACTCGAGAGGTCTGTACACACTACCGTAGGTCGACCCAACTGAACCGGTGGCGTTCGTGACGTGATAACCCTCTCCGATATGACTTCCTGCGTACCCTGCGGTCGCTGGCACCTCACCTTCGAAGGTCTTGCCTCCCCCATACCCCTTCCCACTCACGTCAATGAGCGCACCGCATCCCACGTACAGGGGCCCGGTGACCGTCAAATCCAGCCGGGTCTCGTTTCCTGGCTCACATTCCGAGTGACTGATCGAAGCGCCGTTGAGCACCATCAAGCCCGCCACAGTCCGCGGCTCGTCAATCAGGAGCTCGCCGCTCTTGAGGTAAACGAACTGGTCTTCAAGCGCCGACCAGTTGTTACCGCCCGCCGCATCGAGTTCCACCGCGTCCATCACATCGATGGTGACGGACGTTTCTCGCCACCGACCGCCCTCGTCGTACGCCCGTACCCTCATATCGACCGGGCCCGCCGTCAACGGCAGGGTGGTCGGCACCGATGTCGTATTTCGCACCTTACGAGGCGATGTCCACGTGTGAACCGAAAATGGCTCCTTCTCGTCACCGTTGAAAAACTCGACCTGGACGATCCCTTCGTCATCGGTCGATTCAGCGGACAGGATCAGATTGTCGTATCCGGTCGGCATGAAGGCGCCAGAAGTGGGACACGTGAACGCGACCTGTGGCGCCCCAATGCCTCCGAATGGCGTGACTGTCACCGATCCCGAGACGCTCTCGATATTGCCGCTGAAATCCGTCGCGGTGAAGGTCCACTCGAGGTCGGTTGTGTCGGGCACCTCAGGCAGGACCCAGTCCGCTGCCACATGAGCGGTCCAGGAATCTCCGGGGGCTACGACCGAGTCGAGTGTCACATCCAGCGGCTCACCATCGACCTCAAGAGAGGTGCTTTCGACCGCAACTTCGTCCTGCAGGTCAAATGAGAACGAGACGACGTCATTTGCCTCAAAGACCTCTCCCGGCTCAGGGGAAACAACCGTGACGACCGGGGGCGACGAATCGGCCGATATCGTCAGAGCAACCGGCGTCAGGGGAATCCGTTGGCCGAGGGTGTCTTCGACCTCGCACGAAATCAGCAACTGCGATCCCACCACCGCATCTGGAGGGATTCTCACCTCACGACTGTCGAGATCCGCCGTTCCCGAAAGCTGGATGGTCCACTCCTGCGTCGCGACCCCGGATGTCGAGAGGTAGGCGGACCGCAAACCGTGGTCGTCCTGAACGTCGATGGTGATCGACACGACGTGATTCGGCAGAACCGGTCCGGCCGGCTCGGTCACGATCGTGCCCGTAGGTGGCTGGTCATCCACCACCACGAGCTCGCGGGTCGCGATCGCTGAGATGTTCCCCGAGACATCTTCCGCAGCGGCGCCGAGCACCACCGACGGTGCACCGACAGGCATCATCGCAACACCTCGGAACAAACCTGGGGTCGCGCCTGATTCAACCACGAGTGGCACGCCGTCGACATTTATTGCCACAGTTCGCAAAGCGTCGTTGGAGGTGACCGCCACCAGCACCGAAACCTCGCGACCCTCCAGGGCGGTCCAAACACCGTCCTGATCCAACGCCCCTTCGGGAAGCAACAGCGTCACCACCGGCGGCTCGATATCGCGCACCCGGAAGGTCCAGGAGTACGGCTCGGCAAGCGCGAGTCCGGCGGCATCGGTGACGCCATCGACGACTACCGTGTAGTAGGTGTCGAGATCGAGGGCCGTGGTGGGCCGGATACGGATGTCGTAGCCCTCGCGCTGGAGATCGAGGATGGTTTCCACCGGCTGACCATCGCCATCGAGGAGCTGAACCGTGGAGGCCGTCACCGACTCGGGATCCATGGATTCAGAGCAACTGACGATCGGTACCACATCCGGGCCCACCGGATTCAGGCCGTCCGGATCGTTGTCTGGACTCACGCCGAGCACCTGCGGCGGCACCGTGTCCCGGGTTCGGAAGGTGGAGTGGAAATCAAAGGCGGGGCTGCGGCCGGAGAGGTCTTCGATAGATTTCAGAACGTCGATCAGATACAGCCGTTCGCTTGCGAGCGGGCCGTGCGACAGGGTGACCCGGGTGTAGGCCTGGAGCGGGCCGTCGCCGTCGGGGTCCGGTTGGTCCTCGATGGTACGGTTCGTCGACACAACGGCGCCCGAACCCTGCTCGCGCAACCTGATGCTGTTTCCGGTCAGAGTCGCGTACCGCATGCGTTCGGAGAAATCGATCACCACGTCAGCATCGGTGTCGGCACCCTGGAAGCCGTTGGCTGGCACGGTCGAGGCCACCCACGGATTGAGTCTCATCGAGAACGAGATCACCGAGATGGAGGAGATCAGTACCGACGACGATCCCGCGCAACGTGTGTCGGCCCAGGCCGTTCGCGGCGTACGCCTCGAGGGAGTAGGTGGCGTTGGCGGGCAGCGCCGGGAAAGAGAATGAGCCGTCGTCGCCGGACACCGCCTGGAAGACGCGGCCCCCGGTGTGCATGTTGATCAGCGCTCCAGCCGACGGTTCACCCGTGGGATCCAGGACCCGACCGTCCGCAGATGCCACGGATTCGGCCGCGACCACGACATCGATCACCGATCCGTGATCACTCTGGAGAATCGCCACCTCGGTTGACCCGCCGGTGGTGTTGAGACCCTCCCTTTTCGAGGCGGTCACGTCGTACGTGCCGACGCCAAGCCCCGCGATCGGTCCGACCGTTCCGTCGTCGCCGGTCGTCGAAATGACCTCACGTCGTCCGTAGAAACCGCTGCCGGTGATGCGCACTTCGGCGCCTTCGAGCGGTTGACCGTCACGTGTGACGGTGACCGAAATTGCAGCCCGGCCGACGAGCTTGAGGTCAACCACCTGATCCTCAGGCGGATTCGGCATCCGCTGCGCAGAGCTCGCGCCGAGCGCCGTGGTGAACTGGTGGCCGAGAATCCGACCGACGTCTTCGCTTGCACAATCTCCGAAGCAGGCGCCAACCGAGTAGCGGTCAGCCACCACACCGGCAAATGACGGCGTCGCGCCGGTCACGAGGTGTTCGACTGTCAGCAGGGACCCGCTGGGCTCGCGGAAGTAGATGTGACTCCACTGTTGGAAGACCACGACCGGGTCGCCGCCCTCCAGATCCGCGCCGAACGGGTCGACGACCCGCACCGAAACCTCGGCGGTCGGGGGAAGTTCGAGGTCGAAATAGGTGACCGGCGAACTCACCGGATCGACCTGAAGGGACCGTTCGACAAACAGCGGCGAAGTGGGGTCGAACGCGGTCAAAACGGCGGTCCCGGCCGGCACACCGTCGAAGGCGAAGCCGCCGTCTGCCGAAGTGAACGTGGTCCACTCGCGTTGGAAGCTCTGGACCTGGCCGGTCTGGTTCACGACCACCGATGTCCGAAGGACCACGTGGGCACTGGCGACCGGCGACCCGTCGTGATCGCGGAGCACACCTTCGAGCCGCCCCATGGGCGAAAGGGTCACATCGAGCACCGCATCGCGGACGCAGGTGACGCCATACCCTGAATCCGACGTATCACACAGCCGTGCGACCGAAGAAATCCCGCCGCGGTTTGTGGCCGCGTCGTACGCCCTTACGTGGTAATCGCGACCGACTGGGATGCTGGAGAAGGCGTACCCGCCGTCGTCGCCGGTGGAGTCGGTTGTCAGATAATCGCTGCCCCGGAAGAGCTGCACGGTCACGGAGGCCGCGGGCTCGCCGTTTTCAGCAAATGACACCAGACCGCTCACGGTGCCGGTCGGGTGGAGGCACAGCGGTTCAGAAAGTACGGTGGTCTCCCCCGCCGGACCGAGGGTCACGGGCTCATACGCCGAGCCGTGGAGAGCCGAGGTCGCGGTCAGCGTCCAGCCCCCGATCATCCGGTCGGCAAACATGAACGACGCACGTTCGTCATCGCCGAGAGTGACATCCAGGATGCCGTCGGCGAAGATCAGTCGATCTCGAGCTCCGAAATGAAGGGCCGAGGCACGTTGGCCGGCCGCAGCGCGACACGGACCTGCGAGCCGGCCTTGGCCAGCGACTTGTCGTAACAGAGCGCGACCTCACCTTCGATCGCCGCCCGACCGCGGAGAGACAGCTCCAGGTCGTCGATCACCTGACCCGAGCTGATCGTGCCGTTGAGCCACGTCACGCCAAATGTGGGGTGATAGACGCGAAGGCTGAAGCTGCCCCGCTTGACGAGATCGAAATAAAAGGTGCCGTCGCCCTGCGTCGGGTGCTTTTCCATCGGGATGAGCCCCCAGGAGGGGCCTTCGATCCACAGTTCGACGGTCGCTCCTTCAACGGGTAGCGGGCCGTCCGGCCCGTCCCGAACGACGCGGCCTCTGATTTCCCCCAACGCCTGGAAGTTGATGACCAGCTCATGTTCGCCCACGTGGTCGATATACTTCGCCACCGTCACCGGGCCGTAGAAACCGCTGGTTGCCGCCGCGATCAGAGACCCGACGTTGGTGGGCAGGCCCTCGATCCAGCAGACGCTGTTCTCGTCCAGCTCACATTCTGTCCAGCCCTCTTCGGGAACCCCACCGATGCGTCCGGTCGACGTGACGCCCGGGTACGCGATAGCTGATCGGGGTGCGCACCACTGCGGTCCCACCGCCCGTCTGATCGCCTGTGGCCCACACCTTGGCTCTCGCGAGGCCGCCCAGCACGAGGTTGATCGAGGCCGCATGGCCGGGGTACAAAACCTGGACCTGGCCCCGAGCGAGTCGCCTGCCGAGCCTCACCAACACGTCATGTTTGCCGGGCGGCACGTCCTCGATGCGCACGCTGCCGTCGCTGCCGGTGCGCCCTTCCATACCGGAGCCGAACCTGACCAGCGCGACGTCGGCGCCCACCTCGGGTACACCGCTTCCATTCGCGACGTTCACCGTCACCGATCCTGCACCGTTGTCCTTCGCGAAGCACGAAATCGATCACCAGCACCTGGCCATCGGCGGTGAGGTCCACCGTTCGCGTGGTCGAGGCGGCGGTCTCCGGGTCCCAGACCTCGAGGTCGATCTGGCCGAGCGGAAGGTTGGTGAGTTCGTACCGGCCGTCGCCGTCGGTGAGGGTGAACAGGCCCTGCTCACGGGCCACGACGTAGCCGCCTTCAACCGGCACCTCGGCGCCGCCGACCACCAACGTCACCGTGCCGACGATGCTGCCGGTCTCACCTGGTTTGACGACCATCTCGACGGTGGTTGTTGTGTCACCCAACAAATCCGCCACCGCCTCGGCGACGTACCGTCCGAGAGCGGGGTTCCAGGCCTTGAACCTGGCGACGCCCGGAGGAACGCCGGTCATTGAAAAATGGCCTTCGCCATCGCTCGTCGCCACGTGGGTCGGGCCCTGAAAACCTGCGGGGATGACGTAGATGTCAAGCCCAGGGACAGGCTCCGCAGTCTCGCTCTCGATGATGCTGCCGTCGACCGAGGCCAGCGGCTGACTGAATACCTGCAGCACCAGATCCACTGTGGCCTCGGCTCCGGGCCCGGTGATCTGGGCGGTGGCGAATGTGTAGGCGTCACCGTCCTTTGCAAGAATCTGGATTGGGCCGACAGGTAGATCCGCCAGCCGAAAATGCCCTGAAGCGTCCGGCACCACCTGGGCGCCCTCGGTGGGGTTGGTGATCGAACGGGCGGTGACCACCGGGTTGCCGAGCGGCGATCCGTCCGCCCGCACCAGCGTTCCGACGACATCGCCGCGACCGACCATCGCCAGGGTCAGCGACCGCGTTGTGTTGTCGCCCGACAGCCGCGCCGACAGCCGAGTTTCGTGTCCCGACTCGAGATCGACGGCACGAACCATGAATGCGGCCTGCTGGCTCGGAATGTCCTGGTCGCGGAAGCGAACGGCGTCAAAGAGAAAACCTCCCGCCGTATCAGTCTGCACACGATCCGACAGACTCTGCAGCCAGCTGCAACCATCGATGGCATGGCAGAACTCGACCATCTCGTAGAGTTCGAGACGCGCGTGCGCGAGCGGGCCGCCATCGGGCCCCAGAACGACGCCGCGGACGACTCCGCTTTCCAATCCCTCACCGACCGAGATCGGGTGGTCGATGATCTCGAGTTCGCCGCCGCCGACCAGCGGCAGCGGTGACGATCCGCTGGAAAGCCGGAGCGTGGCGTGCGGGTTGAGCGGTACGCCGAAGGTCGCGGTAAAGATCCGCGGGTCGAGCTGCAGCCTGAAGGAACGCCCGCGCCGGTCCCTCGACAATGTCTCCGAGCTTCCTCCCGCGCCGGGGACTTCCAGTTCCGATTCAATCAACCACTCTTCAGGATCCATCGAATCGAGCGCGGCCCCGTCGACCGGCTGGCTGAGGAGCAGGACCACATTGCGGTAGGGGCCGCCGCGGACCGGATTGACCGTGTCCTCGAATCGAGCGGCGATCACGGAGGCTTGTGGAGAGTTTCTGACTTCGACCGCGATCTCCTCCCACCCGAGATTGAATCCGTCGCCGTCAGTGTCGAGCCACAGCACCGCCGATTCCATATCGGGGCCGATGTCGATGGTTGCCAGGCTGCCGTTGCGGGTCTCGACAGGATCAGGGGGAGTGAAACGGCGAGTGCTGCCATCCGGCATGACGATGACGATTTGGAGGTCCACCGATCCCTGGGCGACCCCCCACAGCTGGACCTGGTAACCCTGTTCGAGCCAACTGCCTTCGTCGTCGAGGGGCACGGCGACCACGCCGACCTCGCCCGACCAGGCATTTGAATCGACACCGAGAATGGCCGCGCCTTCCAGGTTGCGGGCGAAGAAGTCGACATCAGCTCGCTGGCCGATCGCCTTGCGACCGCCGGTGCTGCCGACCAACGCCAATCGGGCACCACCGTCGAATCCTGCGCCCTCCGCGTGGGCCAACAGCATCGGCCGACCGCTGATCCCCAACTCTTCGAGTTCAGCGAGAGCCGCGGTCTCCCCGACAGCCTCCATCCGGAGGCCGAGGTGATGGGCCGTTGCGTTTTCCAACTCGTGGCCGCGGCGGGACCGCCGGCGGAGCACGTCAAAGCTGGAACTCCAGCGGGTCGAGCCCATCCACTCGAGTCCGAATCCGACAACAGTGCGGTCGATCGGTTCGCCGAAGGCGAACCGCTGCCCGGCCGCCGCCAACTCGGTTCCGCGAAGCATGACGGTGTTCTCACCGACCGGCGGCAGGTCCACCTCGACCCCGTTGGGTGCGTTGGCCAGGGAGTGTGCCAGCCCGAGCAATTCGAGGGCGGGCTGGACGACAGCGTCCGGAAGCGTACCCACCGCCGGCGGGAGGACGATCGACTCCGGCGACAGCGGGATGCCCAACTCGCCGATTCCGATTTCAAAAACAAATCTGGCGTCGATGGGGTTCGAGGAGTTGAAGGCGCTCGCCACCACACGACCGGTCCGTTGCGACTTGAGCTTCCAGGTCACCATGCCGGTCGTGCCCGGAAGGAGTTCCGGCACGTGCTGGACCGGATCAGTCGCGTACCCTTGCCCGTCTTCCGACGGCGCAAGAACGGCCCCCGAAATGGCATTTGTCGGGAGCTCCATAGATAAGTCGTAGACGGGGGTCGTCGAGGTGTTTGCGACCGAGACCCTGAAATCGTAATACTCGCCGGTACGCACGACATTGGGATGGAAGAACGTGAGCGAAAACCGCGGATCACGCACCACCACGACACCGGGAATTCGGCCTTCGATCGGCGCGGGCTGACCGGAAGCGAGGCCGTGGATCGCTCCGGTCAGGTGTGCCGTCAACCGGTGCTGACCCTCCCGCAGCCCTTCCAGCAACCACGTTGCCTGGCCGCTTGCCTGAGCGACGATGAAGGTCAGATCGTCGCTGGTCCCCGGCACGCCGTCGGGCCCCGGGTCGAGCACCGGCACGGACTCTCCGGGAATCGTCGGGGGATTGGTCTCGGCCTGCCGCACTCCATCCCCCGACAATTCGAGAACGCCGGCAAGATCGCGCAGTTCAAGCCCACTGCCGGCCAGTGCCCCGTTCTGCACCACCATGATGACCGAAAAGAACTGATTCAAAAACGCGATGTCGGTGGGAATCACGATGAAGCCAGGAATCGGGGTGGAATTCAGAACCTCGGAATCGTGTGCGGACAGGTTCAGAAGTTGTCGAAGGGATCGGCTCCAGCGACCCCGAGTTGACGGTCGGCACGTGCAGTTCAGGAAGATCTGGCCTCGGTACCTCCAGCGCATATGCATCTGGTGACTCGAGGAGCGTGATGCCCTGAGGTCCCACCAGGAGGTTGAAAGGGACTTCGACGGAACCGCCCTCTATCTGGAAACCGACCGAGTAGTGCCAAGCGGTGTAGTTGTCGTCGTCGATGACGATGCCGTAGGCGTCCATTTCGTCCCGGGTCAACGCGCGAGAGGTGATCGAAGAGATGACCAGACGATGCACCACGATTTCGACCGTATCGGGCACGGCGGAGGACACGACCCGGCTGCCGTCCATCAGCCGGATGCCGGAAAGCCGGTAGGTGCCCTCGCGGTTCAGACCCGGAATCCTGAACGGGTCCCCCGGGGCCGTGGTCAGCCGCAGAGGCTGGTCGAGACCGGGACCGCTGAGATCTCCGACCACCCGAAGCCCGGTCGGCACCTGATTCGGCCTGAGGTCCCCCAGGGCGGTGTGCACCACCGTCGGGCGTCCCGGGTCGATATCCTGCTGCGCCGGCGAGACCCGAAGAACTGCGCCGCGGATCTCGAGTTGGCCGGTGACCAACTCCTCACCCCACCCCCCCGCCGCACCGGCGACCACCATCGTGATCGCCAGGAGCAGACGGTGCGGGTTGGGGCGGACCATCAGAATAGGCCCGGGACACATCCCGGGCCCGCCCCCCTGTGGTCCGCGGGTGAAGGTGTCGAGAACCGCGAAATTGCCTTCATGGTGATCGGTTGGCTCCTCTCACCTTTGTCGAAACGCCCTCACTCAACACAGTAGGGCCGCGGTGGGGTCGGCGCAATGGTTCATTTGAGTGGTTTTTCTCATCAAACTGAGTGATATTTGTTCACACATTGCTGCGCCAAGCCGATTGGGTGGACTTGGAATACATTTCGCGATCCGCGAGGGACCATGCACTTGGCGCAATGGCCAACGGATCTTCCGAAGAGATCAAGTTCGCCCAAATCCTGTTGGGTGGCATTGATACTGCGATCAACAGGCACATTTTAGAACTCGGGCTGAATTTGATCTCGGACTGCCATAAATTGAGTGGGCGCGCCAAATACCTTGGATATGTTTCCCTGAGATCCGGTATAGACGATCCATGCGATTGCATATGATTTTCCGCCGAGGGGGACGTTATATGTGGTTGAACTCCATAGGTGGGTGTACACATTCAGGTTCAAGAACGGGTCCCCGTCGGTTGCGATGCCGGTTCCCTCGCTGTTCGACATAGCGGGCGTGTGGTACTCGTAGTCGAACAAACTATGGAGTTCGTTCGAATTCGGCATTCGCCAGTCGCCCGCGACGGAACCGTCGGTCAGATCGCACAGTCCATCCGCTAGGGAGTTTGCGGCGTCCAGCGCCTGCTGCCATGAGGGATCCTCGAAGCACGCCGCATTCCGGAGCCAGACTAGACCAGTCAACGTGTCAGTGATGGTGCCGTTACCATTGTCGACAAAACGGGGCTGAGGCCAGGCAACCCCGGGCCGCAATTCGCCGTCTTGGCCAGTCCCAGTGCAGGGAATCGATCCATCTGGATCTCGACACGTGACCTTTCCACTGTTCCTGACCCTGGCTGGTCTCCAGTTACCCTCATCTCGCACAGGCCACACCGTGTACGTGGAACTCATATCCGCGCGCTGGACGTTGGTCTCGGCGGTCCGCACTTTCCACACTTGCGAGTCAACCACCTCGCAGGCTGTCGATGTCCAGTGATCGTGTCCATCCGTTACGTTAAAAAACGGATCACCTTCCGTGTGCTGACCAGTACCGGCTGTGTCCGACATGGCTGGAGACGTGAAGCCAGTATGTAGGAGGCTCTGCAACTCCAAATGTGAAGGGAGACGCCAGTCCCCGCTCACAGAACCGTCCGTCAAGCCACACACCCCGTCAGCGAGAGATCCTGAAGCGTCCAGGGCAGTCAGCCAATCAGACTTGCCTTCCGAATCCGTACCAGCAAGCTCGCCACAAGCCGCGTCTCTTAACCACACCAGACCCGTCAACAGATCGGTCACCGTACCGTCGCCATTGATCTCGAATCTCGGTGTCGGCAACGGCATCCCCGCACGATGGTCCCCATCCTGGCCGGTACCCGTGCAGTCGATCTCGATTCCGTCTTCTGCGTAGCAGGTCGTCTGGCCAGTTTGTGCAAGCCTCGCCAGTGCCCACCACGTCATGAAGCTCCCGTCCTCGAAACCGTCGTAGAACACGATATTCTGCCCCCAGGCGGGGGCGACAAGAAGGAGGGTGATGGCGAAAGTGACAATCTGTCGCATCTCGACCTCCGGACACGACGGGAGAAGAAAGGGTATGAACTTGGCACCCTTTCCCGCCACACCGGCGACCACCATCGTGATCGCCAGGAGCAGACGGTGCGGGTTGGGGCGGACCATCAGAATAGGCCCGGGACGCATCCCGGGCCCGCCCCCCTGTGGTCCGCGGGTGACGGTGTCGAGAACCGCGAAATTGCCTTCATGGTGATCGGTTGGCTCCTCTCACCCTTGTCGAAACGCCCTCACATAACACAGTAGGGCCGCGGTGGGGTCGACGCAATGGCTCATTTGAGTGGTTTTTCTCATCAACTTGAGTGATATTGGCGGCTCGACGACGGTCGAAGACGCCGCGACGCGGGTGTAAGCTCTTTGTCGTATGGAAGATCCCGGCTGCGACATCTCGGTGATCATTGCCACCGTGGGCCGACCGGAAAAGCTCCGGGCGTCGCTGGATGCGTACGAGAAGCTCGGCCCTGGAACACCGCCGTTCGAGGTCGTGGTGGTTCTCGACGGCGAAGATCCGGAGTCGCGGGATGTCTGCAAGGCCCCACGGCCATTTCCCCTGCAGGTGCTGGGGCAGGCGCGGGCCGGCAACGGCCCGGCAAAGAACCGCGGCGCCGAGGCTGCGACCGGCGAGTTGGTGGTGTTCCTCAACGACGACACGCGTCCCGACCCGGCCTGTCTCCTGGCCCACGCCGAAGCTCAACGGGATCTCGGCCCTTGTGTGGTCCTGGGAAAGGTCGAGTGGGATCCTGAGGTCGAGGTGACGCCATACATGGAATGGTTGGCCCCGGGCGGCCACCAGTTCAATTTCGACCGTCTCGAACCGCGCCGGCAAGCGCCCTGGGACGCCGCCTGGGGGGCGCACCTGGGGATGCCGCGATCGTGGATTCTCGAGCACCCGTTCGACCCTCAGTTCCCCTTCCCCTCGCTCGAGGACATCGAGTGGGGTCACCGGATCGCATCTGCCGGTCGGCCGATCTACTTCGTGCCGGAAGCGGTCTGTTTTCACGACCACCTCTACCGGGGCCCTGCCGACTATCGCTTTCGCGCGCGGGTGTCGGGCGCGGCCGCCCGCTGTATGGCGGCCCGCCACCGCAGTCTTGCCTGGCCGCTGGCCTTCCGACCCGCGGCGGCCGCCGCGGCACGGACGCTGACCTTTCTGTGGCCTGGAAACTGGAATCGAGAGATGATGTGGGATCTGGACTTTCGTTGGAACTACGTGCTCGGTATGCTGCAACCGAGACGGGCCGACCGTCTCCATCCATGAGCGAGGAGGACCCTTCATGAAAATGCTTCCGATCGCCCTGACCGCGTGCGTGGTGTTGATGTCAGGATGCGCCCCGTCTGATCAACCGCCGCCATCGGCCGAGGCCACGCCGACGGCTTCGGCTGGCGACGAGATCACCGAGATGGATTTCGAGTCGGGCGAGATCGACGAGTCCGCGACTGAGCCGGCCGAGGCTCCTCCCGAACCGACGCCGGATGTGCCGTAGGGCGCTCGTAATTCGATCGCTGGCTACTCGAGCCACTCCGCCAGGGACCGCAGCTTGCCGGGATCCAGAACTGTCACGTGGTGCGGTGCGGCCTCGAGGATGCCGTCCTCCTCGAGGCGGCGGAAGGTCCGCGAGAGCACCTCGGGGGCTGTACCGCACTGGGCGGCGATGAGGTTGCGCGCCTCGGCAAGCCGGATTATGTCGCCGGTCTGGATCTCTCCGGGTCCGGCACGGGCGATGAGGTAGAGCGCGACTCTCTCTTCAACCCTTCGCTGGGTGAGCAGCTCGAGCTTCGAGGCGAGTTTGCGGGTCCACATCGAGACCGAACCGAGCATCGCGAGAGCGAGCTCGGGCCCCTCCCGCAGGAGCTCGGTCAGAGCCGCCCGAGGCAGGATCCACACGTGGGATGGCTCCATCACCTCGGCAGTGGCGGGATAGGTGTTGCCGGAGAACAGTGCCGCCTCGGCGAAGGTCTGACCGGGGTGAACCAGGTGCAACAGCAACTCGCGGCCCTTGGGCGAGTAGCGGACGAGCTTGACCTGCCCCGACAGCACCACGAAAAGCGCCTCGGCCTGCTCGCCCTCGTGGAACACGATCTCGCCCCTGGCGAACGAGCGCTCGTGTCCCGCCGCGAGCACGCGGGTGCGCTGTTCGACGGTGAGTTGTTCGAACAACGGCAGATTGACCAACGCTTCGTGGTGCCCGGACACGGGCGGATTCTATCAGCGTCGGGCCGGTTCCTCGGTCATGGCGGTGCCGCCGACGTGGGTGTAGAGCGGCGAATCGAGCTCCTGGAGCCGGCGGTGGTACTCCTGCTCGGTGATGTCGGTGTGCCAGTAGCCGGCGGCGCGGAAGCCGAAGACGACCACGAGGTAGAGCCCGATCGCCACCAGTGTGGCGGTTGCAGGGCGCAGCCACAACCGGCGACCGGCCTTGGTCGGAGGCCTGACCGCGAGACACGACTGCACTGGACACGCCACCACACAGTCCTGGCAACTGGTGCACTCGATGGAGGCGACCCGGTGCATGGTGTGAACCGGGAGACGCGCCGGACAGGCCTTGGTGCACGACTGGCAGTCGGTGCAGATGTCGGGGTTGCGGGTCACCTTGAGCGGGGCAAACCTCCCGAGGACGCCCACCAACGCCCCGTAGGGACACAGATAGCGGCACCAGAGGTCGCGCACGAAGACCGAACCGACCACCAGGACCCCGAGAACGGCGATGGTCAACCGCGTGGGCTCTGCGAAGAAGAGCCACATCTTGGCATCGACGACCTTGGCGTAGGGGCTGACCAGAAACGCCTCGACCGCCTTCGGGTCCATCGCGAACCAGCAGGCCCACGCGAAGAATCCGAGGAGCAGGAATTTGAGCCCCCGCAACGGGATGTCGAGCCATTTCGGCGGCGTCAGGGTGCGGCCGGTCAGCCGAACCCCCAGCCGGCCGAGCAACTCCGACATCAGACCGACCGGGCAGACGTGAGAGCAGAAGGACTTGGCGACCACCACCGACATCAGACAGATGCCGATGAAGATCGCGAGCCCGGCCGGGTGGACCGCATCGACGACGCCTTCGAGCAGCAGATGGCGGAGGCCGAGCATGGCGTCGATCGGGAGAAACGCCTCGACACCGGGCGGGCGCGAGACCGACGGCCAACGGCCGTCGAGATGCGGGATCACCCACAGGCTGAACTGGATGCCGATCGCGACCACGACCGCGGCCATGACCCACTGGATCGCACGGCGGAGCTTGAGCACCTTCACCGGCACAGGATGCCTCACGAGTCGATGATCGGCATTGACCGGAGTCAAGTCGGGGGTCACGGGAGAGTCACAAAAGAATTTGAATTCGGAATTCGGAATTCGGAATTTTCCATCGCACGCGCGGATCGCGGGCTCCGCCGTGCCAGACAGACGCCGCCTGGCTTGTGGCCGGGCGGCACAGCGTACCGCACCTACACGAAACGACATCCCCTGTGGGGCAGGCGTCCCGCCTGCCGGCCTGTGATCACCACGCGAGCGCCGTGAGCTTCTTCGGCGCTTCAGACGCGCTCCACACGAGAAGGCGATCGCCTTGTGGGGCAGGCGTCCCGCCTGCCGGAGCCTGTGATCACCACGCGAGCGTCGCGGGCTTCTTGCGGGCGCTTCAGACGCGCGCCCCACACGAGAAGGGCGATCCCCTTGTGGGGCAGGCGTCCCGCCTGCCGAGTCGGCGGCATCACAGCGCGAGGGCCTCGAGGATCGCTTCCGTGGCAGAATCACCGAGGTTGTCGATATCGAGGACGACCGCGTCGGTAGCGTTGAGGGTCGCGAGCAGGGACGGAACCAGAGACCTCCGAACGACGATCACCGCGCCGGCGAGACCAGGCAGCGACATCGCCCGTTCCACCGCCGGCATGTGGCCACCTCCGCGCAGTTCCACCGGGCCCAGTTCGTCGACAAGCATGACGCCGCCCGGCGCCGCGCGCTCGAGAGCCGCTCGACCGAGCGCGAACCCCTCGTCGGAAAACACGAACCGGGTTCCGAACTCACCGTCCCCGCGTCCGGCAAGGCGCGCCAATCCGGCCTCATCGTGGGACGCCAGGTCGAGCACTTTGAAACCCACCTTCGAGCCTCCGTCGAACACTCCCATCTGAGCGAAGCCCGCCACCGCCACGCCACGTTCGACCAGGATTTCCGCCAACCGAACAACAGCCGCTGTCTTGCCGCCGTCGGGAGGACCGGTCACGACCACCGTCCGCACGGGCGGCCGCAGGAGAACGCCGGGACGGGTCAAGGCGGAATGACCTCGGAGTGACGCCGCCGCGGCAGCGTCGTCGGCGATTCGGGCGGTGTGGGCCAGCAGCACGACGCCGAGACCCGGCAGTCGACGCATCTGGTCATAGGGCTTTCGGTTCCGCACCACGTGCGCCGTCCACACGTCACCCGCGACTTCGACGAGATGAGGCAGGGTGTTGAGAGCCAGCCCGAACACCAGACCGAGGCGCTCGAAACCCGCCCGGGCCGTCATCTGCAGGATCCACTCGACATCGACGTTGCGGACGATGACGGCAGCGGTCGCCGTCAGGACCAGAAGCCGCAAGAGCACCATGCCGCCGATCGCAATGCCCTTTTCCGGGCCGGCAGCCCAGGCGACCACGGCGGCTGTCACGCAGGCGGCGAAGACGATCGCCAACACCACCCCGAACCGGAGGCCGGCGCGAACCGCCGGAGGATCGAGGACCCAGGTCGCAGTGAGGGCCACCAGGGCCGCCCACAGCGCGTACACCGGTTGTCCAAACAGCACCACGACTGCTGCAACTCCCAGCAGAAGAGCGGCGGCGCGGTTCATTCCTGCACTCCGATGCGCTGCGCGACACGGCCCGAGACCCACCACGCCCAGAGCCCGCCGATGGCGCCGGCGGCTCCGGTCGCGATCACCACCCACCAGAAAAGGACGACCGCCCGCACTCCGGGAAGACCGAGAGCGGCGGCCGACTTTTCGAGCAGGCCAATCGATGCGGACACCGCCTCTGGCCCCGCCACGAGCCAGGTCATTCCGAGTTTTTGCAGGGGGTTCGTGGCCATGGTCGCAAAACCGCCGACCGCGGCGGCGACGGCCCCCCCACCGAGACCGGTCATGGCGATTTCGACCATCAACGCCTGCACGGCAATGCCGATGATCGGGCCCGGATAGAAACCGCCCAGGGTGAATATCTTGAGGAAGATCGCGACCGCGCCGGCGAGGAGGCAGACACCGGGGCGCGGCTGCAACCGGCGCAGACAGATCAGACACAGCAGCCCGACGATCCCCATCAAGGTTCCGCGGAGCGGGACCTTGCCGAGATAGACCGCGGTCCCGAGGGTCGCCTCCAGCGCGCCCCACAAGGTCCCGAAGAGCGCCGCGTAGGTCCACGGTCTGACGTCCCTCACGAGGACACCTCGACCAGGGACCGATCACGGATCTCGAGGCGACGGTGGACCGCGCTTGCAAGCTCGAGGCGGTGCGAGATGATCAGATAGGCCCTCCCCTTTTCCGCACGGCGGTGGACCAGATCGACGAAGACCGCGAGGTCGTCGGGGTCGAGGCCCTGGGCGGGCTCGTCGACGATCATCACAGCGGGCCGGATGAGGTCGAGCGTCGCGTGGACCAGCCGCTGCCGCTCGCCTCGCGACAGGGTCCACGGCGCGCGCGCAGCGAGGTGTTCCAAACGGTGGCGGCGCAATACCCTCGCGCTCTCCTCTCGTCCCGCTCCCGCGGCCGCAACCTCGCCTGCGACCGTGCCCGCAAAGAGCTGGAGTTCCGCCGAAGGCAGCATCAACGCGGCTTGTCGATCGCCTTCCACTCCGCCGGCTGCCGACCGACGCACGCCCGCCAGCACCCGCGCCAACGTCGACTTGCCCGCACCGTTGGGCCCGGTGAGAAGCACGACTTCCCCAGCCCGGAGCTGTAGGTTCACCTCCGTCAAGAGCTCACGGCCGCCGCGCGCCACGGCAAGCCCCCGACACGCCATCACGACCCGGTCCTCCATCAGCGGTCCGGGCGCGGGAAAGCGCGGCACCTCCGGCGGGTCGCAGATCTCGAGCCGGCCACCGCCCAGCCGATTCCACGATCCGACAGCTCGAGCCAACCGCCAGCCCGCCTGCTCGGCCACCAGAAAGGAGCCCCCGCGACCGGCGAGATCCGTGATGGCAGCAGCCAGAGCGTCAACCCCACGATCGTCGAGGTGGGCGGTGGGCTCATCGAGCAGGACCGGCCGCGGACTTCCGGCAATGGCGCAGGCAAGGGCCACCCGCTGCCGCTGTCCCGACGACAGCTCCGTGATCCGCCGATCCATCTGCTTCGACACGCCAAATGTCGCGGCCAGCTCCTGCACCCGGTCCCCGCAGCGATGGAGCCGGCACGCGGCCGCGATCTCCTGATGCACCGTGGGCAGGAAGAGCTGCCCATCCGGCCGATCGAGGCAGGTGGCGAGGAGGTGGGCGCGTTGACCTGGATCGAGATCGATCAGCGAGTCACCGGCAAGCGTCACCTCGCCCTCGACCTGTGCGGGGCGAAGCCAGGGAATGAGTCCTGCCACGGCGTGGATCAGCGTCGACTTGCCGCACCCCGATCGCCCGACGACCCCCACCGCCTGGCCGTTGCCGAGACCGAGATCGAGGCCGCGAAGAATCGGCCGTGCCTCCCCGCCGAGACGGACCGAGAGCCCGCTGGTCTCGAGTCGACCCGAACCGACCTGACATGAAGAAGGCGATTGCGTCACTTCGTTTGACTACAGGGGCCACGGTGCGAAGTCAATGAGCGCCCCGACGACCGATCCCCCTGAGGGGGCCATTCTGAATTCGGAATTCGGAATTCGGAATTCGGAATTCGGAATTTCAAACCGCCCTCCCGATGATCCCAACATGACGAGTATCGAGTATCGAGCATCGGACACCGGGAGGAACGGCGGTTGACGTATGATTCTGCCTGTCAGTGAATTGATGTGAACGGAGACCCCGATGTTCGACCTCCTCCTCGATCCCGGATTCTGGGCCGCACTGTTCTCGGTGACCCTTGTTCAGATCGCCCTCGGCGCCGACAATCTCATCATCATCACCATTCTCGCCGGCAAGCTGCCTCCCGATCAGCAGCACAGGGCCGTGCGATGGGGACTGATCCTGGCGATGGCGTTCCGCCTGATCCTGCTGGCGATGGTCAGCTGGGTGCTTCGCTTCGCCGGCGCGCCATTCCACCACTTCGACACGACGGTCCTCGGTATTCACTTCACGGGAGCGATGAGTGTCAAGTCCCTGGTCCTCTTCGGCGGCGGGCTGTTTCTGATCTGGTCGGGGGTCAAAGAGCTTCGCACCAAGATCAAGGGTGTCGAACACATGGTGGAAGACGTCGACAGCTTCGGCAAGGTGCTCACCACCATCGTCGGGCTCAACCTGCTGTTCTCGGTCGACTCCATTCTCACGGTCGTGGGCATGACCGACATCTACCTGGTGATGGCCGGCTCGGTGGTCATTTCGGTGGTGTTGATGTTGATCTTTGCGGATCCCATCGCCCACTTCATGCGAGAAAATCCCGACTTCGAGATTCTCGGTCTGTTCGTGCTGTTGCTGATCGGCTTCGTGCTCTTCCTCGAGGGCGGCCACGTCGCCCATTTGACGGTCAACGACAGCGAGTTCCCCTACATCCCGCAGTGGATCACCATCTTCATTCTGATACTGATGTTCTCGGTCGATCTCTACCAGAACTGGCTCGAGCGCAAACGCGAACAGACGCCGGTGGAACTGCACCGGCGGAAAAAATAGCCCTCCCGGGCACCCGATAGGATAGTTCATCGAAAAGAGGAGATGTGACATGAAAGCGACCAGACAGACGTGGATGATCCTCGCGCTCTCGTTGACCTCCATTGCAGCGTGCGGAACTGGACCGGTCAATCCACCACAGGGGACTCCTGATGCATCCGCCCAGGGCCCGGCGGCCACCAACGAAGCTCCAATCGTCGAGGTCCACGAGGCTTCAGATGCCGCCCTCCCCGGCGAATTGGTCGGGGCTTGGAGGCTCGTCACCGTCGACGGCGGACCGGTGCCGGAGGTCGGTAAACAGCCGACCATGGAAATTTCCGAAGACGGAACCGTGAGCGGTGTCGGCGGCGTCAACCGGTTCAACACCCGGATCGAGGTCGTCGACGGTCGGCTGTCGTTCGGGCCGACCGCCGCGACCAAGATGGCCGGACCGCCCGAGGCGATGGATCTCGAAAGCGTCTATTTCACCCGTCTCGGCGCGGTTTCGACCTACGAAATCGACGGCGAGACCCTCCGCCTGTGGGCCGGCGACAACGAGGCGCTGGTCTTCGAACGTTTTGAGGACTGAAGCGTGGGAGCCATCATCGCGTTGTCGCGGAGCCACCGACGGCGGCTGGCGGAGGTTGTCTTCGTCATGGCGCTGGCGGCCGCGATGGGATGCGGTTCAGCGGTCGCCGACGAAACTGTCGCCGACCCCGCAACCGGCGAGCCCAGCGTGTCGGGCGACCTGCCCGCAACATTCGAAGGCGAACTCCCCTGCGCCGACTGCCCGGGCATCTTCTACCACCTGGACCTGTTCGAGGACCGTGTCTTCTTCCTCCGTACGACCTATGACGGTCGGGGTGCGGGCGCCGTGGTTGACACCATCGGGTCGTGGGTCGTGACGAGCGACGACGGCCGCCTCGCCCTCTTCGGCGGCACCGAGGCCCCGCTCTTTTTCCGCGTCCTCGATGACGGCAACCTCCGCAAACTCGACGTCGAGGGCCGCGACATCGAGTCCTCCCTCAACTACGACCTCAGACGAAAAATTCAGCCCGACCCTATCGAGCCTCGATTGAGGATGCGCGGGATGTACCGCTACATGGCCGACGCCGCCGTGTTCACGGAGTGCTTGAGCGGGCGCCGGTTTGCGGTCGCGATGGAAGCCGACAACCTCGCCCTGGAACGCGCCTACCTCAGAGCGCGGCGCGAACCCGGCGAAGCGCTGATGATCTCGCTGCAGGGCCGCATTGCCGAAAGGCCGGCGATGGAGGGCGACGCCACGGTCCTCACGGTCGTTCCCGAGAAGTTCATCGGCGTGTGGCCGGGCGAGACCTGCGGCGCGAGGATGGTCACCGTCGAGCTCGAGAACACCTACTGGAAATTGACCCGGCTCGGCGATGAACCGGTCTTTCTCGGCGACCAGCAGCGCGAACCGCATCTGGTGCTCCACTCCGGGGATGGGAGAGTTTCAGGCTTCGGCGGCTGCAATCAGATGACCGGCAGGTACTCGGTCGAAGGCACGACCATCGCATTTTCGGACATCGCGGCCACCATGATGGCCTGCGCCGAGGGCGCGGACACCGAACGGGCATTTTCGGCCGCTCTTGCCGATGCGCGGTCGTGGCGAGTGATCGGCGAACACCTCGATCTCTTCGACGGCGCAGGTGATCTGGTGGCGCGATTCGAAGCGAGGAACCTGGAGTAGCCGCCACAGATTCCTCCGCTCGCTCGCTGCGCTCCCTCGGTCGGAATGACAGACTTGAATATTCGTTGCGCCCCCCGGTCGGAATGACAGACTTGAATATTCGTTGCGCCCGCCGGTCGGATTGACAGACTTGAATATTCGTTGCGCCCCCCGGTCGGATTGACAGAATTGGGGATTCGCTGCGCTCGCTCGAGGGAGGGGATGAACCCCAACCCTCACGACTTTCAGAAGCAACATGTATCCGTAGGGGCGGGGTTTATCCCCGCCCGGCCTACCCATTCTCAGACGCGCTCCTCGCTCATGCGCCGGGAGGGGATGAACCCCAACCCCCACGACTTTCAGAAGCAACATGTATCCGTAGGGGCGGGGTTTATCCCCGCCCGGCCTACCCATTCTCAGACGCGCTCCTCGCTCATGCGCCGGGAGGGGATGAACCCCAACCCCCACGGCTTTCAGAAGCAGCATGTATCCGTAGGGGCGGGGTTTATCCCCGCCCGGGACGACATTGGGCACTCAGCGCCAGACTGCAAACGCGAGGTAGACCACCGGTATCGCAATCCCGGCGATCAGCAGCCACCGGCCGCGCCCACCGAGCCCCTTCTTGCCGGTGATGATGAAGATCCCGGTGCACGCCAGCACCAGCAGCCCCACGGCGTAGGCGTCGGCAAACCAGGTCCAGAAGCCCTTGCCGTGGTTGAGGTGGAGGTAGTTCACCTCGAAGAAGGCAAACCGCCGTGCGCGCGTGCTCGTCGATCACCGTGCCGGCGGGCACGGCAACGGTCAACGTCCGCTGATCCAGAAAGACCTTGAGCTGGTCGGGCCCCGTCCGGGCCACCGACCTCGGCTCTTCGACGACACCCATTCGCCGCAGAACCTCGGCGCCGGTCTCGGCCGCCGACGCCGGACGGGAGGACGCCGACATCGACCACCTCCCGCCGGATCACGTAGTTCGGGTTCCAGTCGTCGATGTGATTCACCGCCACCCCGGAGATGGCGTACATCACGGTCAGCCCGGCGAAGAAATAGCCGACATCGCGGTGGGTCGCGATGATCAGCCTGCGGAACTTCAAGGTTCTCAGCCCTTGATGGTGGCCCCGGTACCGCGAATCATATAGACGTATTCGTTGACGGCCGGTGCGTCGCACCCGGCGCCATTGCCTTCGCCCTTCGGACCGCTCTTGTCACAGGTCTCGCCCTCGGCGTGGCTGTGTTCGGCGGCGGTGCGCGCCTCGATCTGTTCGGGGGTCAGCTTGATGGCCTCGAAAACTCCCTCGGCGGCCGCTTCACGGCCCATCGAGGTATAGGGAAAGACGATGACGCCGTCCTCGACCTTGATCCGGACACCGTTGCCGCTCTCGGGGTCGGTGACCTGCATCCAGCAGCCGCGCTTCTTGCAGACACCGGTGATCACGCCGTCGACCCGGACCACCTTGCCGACGTAGTCGTCAGGGCTGGCAAGCAGGGTATCGATGGCAACCGCCTCGGTCAGGGTCACGCCGTCGCCATAGGTCTCGATCTCGCCGTCGGCGAGAACGGGCAGCGCGCACATCGCGATCACGACCATGCTGAGAATGAGAAACCTTTTCATGTTATTGCCTCCACGGTATTTACACTCACTCGGCGCCCGCATCCTGCCCTCTTGGATGCCGACTGTCAAGCGCAAGATCGGGCGATCACGGCCCAAACAGATCCGCGCGTGACGACCGCAGGGAGAGCCACCGCCCGCCGGCGACGATCAGGTGGTCGAGAACCGACACCCCGACCACCTGTCCACCCTTCACCAGCCGGCGCGTCAGATCGAGGTCATCGCGGCTCGGTTCGAGGTCGTCGGACGGGTGATTGTGAAACAACAGCAGACCGGTGGCCCGGTCGAGGACCGCCAGTCGGAAGAGCTCCGCCGCGTCCACCGGCGCCTGGTTGCGCGTCCCCAGGGTGAGCTCGTGGAGCGCGAGGTAGCGGTGACGGCTGTCGAGGCAGACACACCCGAAAACCTCCCGGCTCTCGGTGTGGAGCCGGCGGATGAGGAACTCGCCCGCGATCTGCGGTTGGTCGAGGCGCTCCGCGGTCTGCAGTTCGGCTTTGGCGAAGCGCTTGCCGAGCTCGATGGCGGCCAACAGGGATGCGGTCTTGGCCGGTCCGAGCCCGGGGCGCTCTTCGAGCTCCCGCCGATCGAGGCGCGCGAACCTCGCCAGCCCACCGCAGTCGGCGAGCAGGCGGTGGGCGTCGACCACCGCCCCGCGGCCGCGGGTCCCTGTCCTGATCAGGACCGCCACCAGTTCAGCGTCGGAAAGAGCGGCCGGTCCAAAGTCGAGGAGGCGCTCGCGCGGACGCTGCGAGGGCTCCATATCGCGGATACACTGAGACATCGTGAACTCCCCGGGAGAACTCCCAGGCGTGGACGGGGCTGCTGAACGAATGGTAGCATGATCCCACTGAGCCGGGCTGTTCAAGGTGAATCGGACATACACGATCAGGAACGATACCGAGAACGACCATCGACTGGGACGCCCGATTATGATAGAAACACATGAGATCGCGCCAGCGTAGAGGGGGGCATGATGAGCAAACGTCCACGCACCCGCGAAACCAAACAGCGCCGCGTCGTGTACGAAACCGTCAAGAACACCTACTCGCATCCGACCGCCGACTGGATCTTCGAACAGGTCAGGGATGAGCTGCCGAAGGTGTCGCTCGGCACGATCTACCGAAACCTCGGCGTGCTCAAGGAAGAAGGCCTGGTCCGTGAGATCTACGGCAACGACCGGCGGGCCCACTACGATGCGGACATTTCGCCCCACGCCCACTTCATGTGCTACGTCCTGCGACCAGATCATCGACGTGCGCGGCGTGCAGCCCATCGACTGGCGGACCCTCAAGGACCTGGTGGGCTGCAGCGTCTCCGAACAGAATGTGGTGTTCGGCGGGCTCTGCGCCCACTGCCGTCAGCAGGAGCCGAAGCAGGCGTAACGCCGAACCTGGCGGTTCGTCGCCAGTTCGAATTCTCAGTTTTGAATTTTGAGTTTTGAATTTCGGACGCAGTCGTGGGCGTGTCCGCGCCTCCACCTATCGCTATTGGATTGCCGTTCCAGTCGAAGAAGCTCTTCAAAATTCGCCGAGTGATCCGCGCGATCGCGCGGATCACTCGGCGACGACGTTTTCGATCTCCGGGGCGTAGAGTCTGATGCGTTCGGCTACGAAGTCGGCGAGGGTCGAGTTCGCCATCGGACACCCTCTGCAGGCGCCGTGCAGGCTGACCCGGACCGTCGCGCCTTCGATGGCGACGAGGGTCACGTCTCCCCCGTCGGCCTTGATCGCCGGACGTACCTCTTCGATGGCGAAAGCCACGCGCTCGTCCACGGGCCCTGTGGGCCAGGAGTCAAATGGCACCGAATCCTCCGTCCGTCATCCTCAACGCCGTTGAGGTGTCGTATCATTCCCGTGGAGATCACGACCGGTATCCAGGAGGATCACGGGCGATTCGCGGCAAACCCGAAAAACCCGCGAACCTTTGCTGCACGATCTCCGTTTGTAGAGGTTGAGTAATGGATATGGCTGAACTCGAATCCACTGTCGAGCGTTGTCGCGATGGCGACGAGGACGCATGGAGCGCGCTTGTGGGCACCACACTGCGCCCCCTCTACCGTCTGTGCGCCAGCTACGCGCCATCTGCTGCCGAAGCCGAAGAGCTCTGCCAGGAGGTCTATTTCAAGCTGTGGGAGAACCTCCACCGCTACAAGCCCGGTTCGAATTTCATGGCGTGGGCGTGGCGGGTGGCGAAGAACCTGATCATCGACTCGTACCGCCGCAGCCGGCGGGAGCGCGAGGCCGCGTGGCTCGACCCCGAAGTCATCGACCGCCTGCCCGCCGCGGACGACCCGCACGAGGAAACCGAACGCCGGCAGCGTCTGCGCCTCATCTCCACCAGCCTGCGTCAGATCTCCGAAGAGCTTTCAACCCTCGTGCTGATGCGAGATTTCGCGGGCATGTCGTACCAGGAGATGGCCGAAGCCACCGAGTTGCCGCTCGGAACCGTCAAGTCGCGCCTCAACCGCGCCCGGCTGGAGCTCGCCTCCTCGGTGCGCCGGCGCCTGCAGATCCACGTCGTGCCGCCCGCCGACACCCTGGCGGGAGGGAGCGCGTGATGGACCGCTGCGCCGACCTCCAGGAACTCCTCGGGCTCTACCTCGAAGGAGAGCTCGACGAGGCACAGGCGGGCGAGGTTCAGGAACACCTCGCCGCGTGCTCGGAGTGCGCGGAATTGTCGCAGACGATGGCAGAGGTCATGGGGTGTGGAGCGGCTCTCGCGGATCTCGAGCCGCCCGAAGGTCTCGCGGCCGATCTCGCGGCGTCCCCCTGTCGCCTGTGGTTGGGGCTCCTGTTCCAGGCGGTCGATCACGAAATCTCACAGCACAATCTCGAACGCCTGCTCTCGCACCTCGAATCGTGCCCGCCCTGCCGGCGTGCCTGGCAGGACCTGACGTTGATGCACCAGGTCGGCGAGGCCATGGAGCCCTCGCGGTACCTTCTCAAGAGGTGCATCAACGCCCGTGAACGGAAACCGAAGATCACTCCGATCCTCAATCGCCGTCTCGCCACCGCAGCGGCGTACCTGCTGGCCGTTCTCACGTCACTGATCGTCGGCAACCCGGTGACGCTGGCCCGCAGTCAGGCGGTGCCCGCGGTCGAAAGGGTCGCGGAGGTGGTCACCACCGAGGTCGCCGAGGCCGCTCAGCAGGGCCGCGGCGAGGTCCGGGTGATGATGTGGCGGATCTGGAAGTGGGGCGAGAACAAGGTCGAGACCGTGCGTACCTACTTCACAGGCGATGAACAGGACAGCAACGACGACGAAAACGCGGCCGGCGACGGCGCGAATCAAGGAGCAACCACATGAGCGACACCACCGACACCACCCCGGAAATCGAGGGCACCGAAGCTCCGCAGAAACCAACACCACCGTTGCCTCCCCCGCCCGGCGCGGCGCCGCCGCCGGCTCCGTCCGTGCAGCGCGCCCCCGTTCCAACCTACGACCCCGGGCCGGCGCCGCCGAAGTCGCCGCCGCTCGCCGCATTCCTGGCCGTCCTGATCCCCGGCCTCGGTCACCTCTACACCTGGGCCTACGAACGCGCCTTCATGATCTGGGCGACCATCGCGGTCTGCGTCCTCCTGATCGTCCAAAACCTCTGGGGATTCTCGTTCCTGATCGCTTTCGTCTATTTCTTCTCGATCTTCGACGCCTACCGCGAGGCCCAGTTCTTCAACCTCCGCGCCGCCGAACAGGAAACCCCGAAACCGCGGCCCGACGGACAGGGCCGGCTGATGTTCGGCGTCTTTCTCGCCGTCGTCGCCGCCGTCGTCCTTCTCGACCGCTACGACCTCTTCGACATGGACTGGATCGCCGAGTGGTGGCCCGTCCCGGTCTTCCTCCTCGGCGTCTACTTCATCGGTGCCGCGGTCTGGGATCGGATGAAGGCGAAGAAAAGCCCGGAACCGAACGGCGAGTCCGATCAGTACTGAGGGTTATTCATCCGCGACTATCGCCCCGGCTCGGCCGGGGCTTTTTTTTGCGGTCAGGCTTTTCCCCGTTTCGAATTCCGGAGCCACCAGCCCCAATCGGGGTCGCGGTACCGATCGGAACTTCCCGATCTCGTCGCCATCCAATGTGTCGGCCTCGATCCCACGCCGAATCGTCGCGTCACTCAACGCCCGTTTCGACCGCTCGAACGCAGATGGCTTCGAATCGACGCGGGATATTGCGGAGGTGAAAACGGATGACATGCGGAAAACTCCACGCCGCCCGTCGGTTCCGGGGCCGAATACCAACCAATGGCACCAGCAGTTAACTCGCCTACTATTGATCTTCTTGCGACCCACTGATCAAATCTCTTTGACCATTCGGTTCCTCTCCGGCCCCCTCGAGCTCCGATACTCTTTGCCGAGTTCTCTCCAACTCCTGGATCAGTGTGTCGATAGTGTAGCCCTGCTTCTCGAGTGTATTGCCGAGTTCGCCAACGAGACCCCAAACCTTCTGAATCTCCAAAGTAGCCGCCTCGAGGTCTGCCCAGGCGCTCCGTGCCTCACCCTCGACACGCAGGATTTGCTCCCGCATTGCACCCAGGACAGGACCGACATTTTCTCGAAAAAGGTACTCGTGCCGCGACACGATATCTTGCACAAGCCGCCGCGCTTGCTTGTCTGAACTCCGCCCAAGACTGCCGGGCCTCCAGTCATAGTGGACCAGCACTTCGGGGATAACGTGAACCTTCCAGTTTTTGGCTGCAATTGCGATCCAATGTTCCCAGTCTTCATAACCAATGAGATCTTCGGCATAGTAGCCGACGGCCGCTGATGCCTCCCTCCTGAAGGTGGAAGCCGACGAAATTAAATTGGACGCCAGAAAATCCAGAATATCGACCTGATCTGACCTCCACTCGCCGGTTCTCTCCCCTTCGAAACGAACCCACGCTGAGACTATCCCAACCTCAGGCCGATCCTCAAAAACGGCTTGCGCCATTTCCAGATACGCCGGATCCACCCAGTCGTCACCATCGAGGCACAGAACCAATGGACGCGTCGTGGCCCTCACTCCGGTATTTCGAGCGACACCGACGCCTTGTCGCTCGGGGAGCCTCACGATCTCAACGGAACCGGCAATCCTGTCGAGAGCTCGTCGGGTCTCGATATCGTCCGATGCATCGTCGACAACCACAAACTCGACAGGATCGACCGTCTGATCCACGATGCTCTGCACCGCGCGCTCGATACGGTGTCCCACTCCGTACGAAGTGATCACCACGGACCATTTCGAATCTCTGGACACACTTCGTCCTTTTCGGTTCCATAACGAGTCTGCTCGTCGTTGCAATTGTATCTGCGACCATATCCCCGAGAAACTCTTCGGATATTCGACGTGACATTCTCTTTGCTCAGGTTTCCGCACGATGCCGACCGTGCCCCCTTGCATCAACATGGATAGGCCATGACGTCATATTTGCCTGTTTTCCTTAATTCAGTTCGAGGTGCCGCTGTCACCCTCGCCAACATCAAATATGGATCCAGAGGAGTTCGCCACTTTCTTTTTACCTTCAGCACCTTCGCCAGTTCGCCGAACTTCTCCAACCGATTTGAGTCCGGCAGAGCCTGGGCGGGGCCAAGCCGCGTTAGTGAACCGAAAAAAAATCCGGCACCGTGTGACGTTCGAGCGGATCGTCGATGTCAAAAAACAAGATCCAAGCGTTACCAGGGCTGATTTGGCACGTCTTGTAACCAGATGCGACATGAATCCGGTTCTCGGGACATTCATTCAAGAACATTTAGGAGGCATTTCATGAAGAAGCTTGCGACCTTTTCGATCCTGATCGTTGGCATGGCACTATCACCAATGGTAGCCAGCGCCGCCAACTCGGTCACAGTGACCACCGACGCCGCCATGCAGGGAACATATGGCCTCAACCTGCACCTCGACGATCCTGCCTCGGTAGCGTCGAGCCAGGCCTATTTGATGGCCGGCCCGGACAAGGGTTTCAATGACGAGTCAACCCTCAAGGGTTCCTTTTTCATCAACCCGCAGCCACTCACGATGAGCAACAGTTTGGGCCAGAACCACTTTCAGATAATGATGTTTTACGAACACTTCAGCGATGCCAGCGGCGTCAAGCTCATTTTCTTCCTCCATCGTGAGGCCGCGAACGGTAACTGGTTTATCACTGTGTGGCACTACAACGATAACGTCGGCAGCTACGCCTACACGGGTGGCGGTTTCTTCGCTCTTTACGGTAATGCACTGTTCGACGAAAACAAGATCGATTTCGAGTGGACCGCGGGCGACCCCGGTACCTTAACCCTCTACCGCACGCTTTACGTCAATGGTGCGCCCGACGCCTCCGGCAAGATCCAGATGTTCTCTGCATCAACCCCAGGAATGGGCACCGCGGGAATCAACAACGTATTCGTGGGTATGTTGAACACGAACAGCCATAAAAACGGAACTGTGGGCGACGTATACCTTGACGAGTTCGTCTTCACCCGCTAGAACATGACGACCGTGACTCGAGGCGGCGCCACGATTGGCGCCGCTTTTTTTTCCCCGGATATGCGTTGCCGCCGCATCATTTGGCATACTCTCTATCAATGATGTATCGTGCTTGTCCCTCGTTCGTTCTCGCCACGTTGCTGCACGTCACTTTGGCTGTGGTTTCTTGCGGACGCTCCACGTCCGAATCTATCCAACCCACGAAGCGCGCGACCCCGCCTAATGTAGTGCTGATTTCGATCGATACCCTCCGCGCAGATCATGTTGGAACTTACGGTTACGGCAGACCGACGTCGCCACGAATCGACGAATTCGCAGAGAAGGCTGTCGTATTCGAACGGGCCTATGGGGCGTCCTACCATACAGCCGACTCGCACATGTCGCTTTTCACATCTGTCTATCCCTCGGTTCACCGGATCCGAAATCTCAACGACCCGAGCCTTTCCGTCCGGAGGCTCTCCGAACGAATCCCGACATTCACCGAGGCGCTGCAACACGCCGGATATACCACAGTCGGTTTTCACGGGGGCGGCAACGTGTCCCCAGAGTACGGCTTTGATCGCGGATTCGATATTTACTTGCGCGCGCAGACTTCAGATGAACCGATGGAATGGTTGACCCAAGACCCGACCCAGCCGTTTTTCCTCTTTTTTCACACGTATCACTTACACGACCCCTACACCCCATCCCCTCCCTTCGACAAACTTCACGATCCCGGATACGAGGGTTCCATGATCAGTGATCGTGCCGTTTTCGACTCTATCGTCAACGAACAAGGCTTCGTGGCGGCACGGGACGAATATTGGAAACAGGTCGACCCGGAGAATTCTGAAGACCTTCAACATGTAATCGCTCTCTATGATGGCGAGATTAACGAGGCCGATCTCTTCGTTATGGAATTGGTGGACGAGGCCCTCAGACTATTTCCAGATACGATAGTGATCATCACCTCAGATCACGGAGAGGAGTTTTTCGAACACGGGCGATTCCTCCACGACCAGCTCTATGAGGAATGCCTACGGGTCCCGCTGATAATAAAGATGCCTTGGCTTGATCAGGGTTTGAGGATCGCAACACCGGTCAGCCTGATCGACATCGCGCCAACGGTGCTCTCCCTGCTCGAGATCCCGGCACCAAATACTTTCCAGGGAACTGCGCTTCTCGACGAAAGGGACAAGCCTCGATCCGACCGAACCATATTCTCGGAAAAGCTGTTCAGCGAGGACCCGGCGCCTGGCGACCCCCGAAACCTCGCCCTGATTTCGACCCGATGGAAGGTCATTCAGGCGAACAACACCCGTCTTTTCGATTTACAGAACGACCCTGACGAGCGCAATGACATCTCCCCGCTACTGCCGATGGCCGAGTACGAGAGCGCAATCGACTCATTTTCCCTGCACAATGACGAGCTTTTCTCACGATACCATTTCGGGATAGACGAGCAGCGCGAAACGCTTTCTGAGGAGCAAATCGAGGCTCTCCGCCAATTGGGCTACCTGGAGTAGAGAACCCTTAACGGTCTGTTCTGTGTTCGGCCCGTCGGGCCATCAGAATCACCTGGTCCGCACCCAGAAAGCCATACCACTGAGACCAATAGTGAACCATTTCGCACCGCGAGAAACCAGCATCTCGAAGATCATCCATGAGTGACCATCCGAAATGATAAAACGCGAGACATCCCTCTTCGCTGAGTGGATCTCCATGATACTCCGGGGGTTCGTGGTGGGTGGTCGTTCCATCCGGGTTTACCTGCGCGCGAACAAGGTTGTGGCGCCGGTCGAGCAGCAGAGGAACCGACAACATCAGCGACCCGTCCAACCGGAGTACTCTGCAGATCTCTGTAAGGCCTTTTCTGTACTCCGGTACGTGCTCGAGCACGTCCAGGCATATCACCGAATCAAATGCCTCATCATCGAATGACAATCGGCGGATATCCTCGTTTCTGAGCCCTCGAGCATCCACACCTCCGAGTGCGCAAAAGTCGCCGAGCGACTCGCTCCCAAACGTCCCGGGCATCTGATCCTTGAACCACCCAAAAAGCGGTGTCAACTGCTCGGTCATGTACAGCCTGGTGGATTCGGAATACCCGACCAGCGCACGATAAAGGAAGACGGTCGCACGCATACGGTTGTTGAGCTTGCAGCTTGGACAAATCAGCTGCTCCCTCCAGTTTGGGGTGAGCCGACCCTCAACCTCGTATGAGTAGGCCCAGTCGACCGAAAAATCCACGTCGCGATCGCACACCGGGCACCGACCAGGGACATGGAATTCGGCGTGTGGCACCGCGAGTTCGATCTCGCGGGCCCTGCGGGCGGCATTTTCGGATGCGGAATCCCGCCGGTAGCGCACGAATTCCTCGTAGGATGCGAATCTCGAAATCGAGAGATCCGAAAGAAAGCAGCTTGGTGCGTCTCGTTTTGCCATGATCCCCCTGTTCGCGGTCACGACGTCGTATCGTGCAGACGACGGACGGATTATCATGGGTGCGCCGAACGGAATGCAAGAGGAGCACACCTACCATGGGGACAATTTCGGAAAACAAAAGTTACTGGAATCAATACGATTGGGCGCAGGCTGGTAACGAGTGGTCGTCACTGTGGAACGGAACGGACGTTTTGTGGCACGGGTCTTTGTGGCCGAGGATCCGCTCGAATCTACCCACAAGAGCGCTGGTCGAAATCGCGCCCGGTTTCGGCAGAATCACCGCGTTTTTGCTCGATCACTGCGAAAACTATGTCGGTGTGGATGTGGCGACCATCTGCGTCGAAGCGTGCCGCAGCCGATTCAACGGTATTAAGCACGGAGAATTCAGAGAAGGCGACGGTATGACTCTCACCGCCGTTCCAGATCGTTCGGTCGATTTCGTGTTTTCCTATGATTCTCTCGTCCACGCGGAAGCCGAGGTATTGGACGCCTACACCAAGGAAATCGCTCGCGCACTCCGGCCGGGGGGAACGGCTTTCCTCCACCACTCCAACATGAGAGCTTTTGCGGACCCCGCAACCGGGATTCTCTCGATCGAAAACGAACATTGGCGGGGCGAAAGCATGAGCGCCGCGCTGCTCCGGAAATACGCTCTCGATGCCGGGGTTTTTTGCGTCGCACAGGAGATCGTCAATTGGGGTTGCCCGCATCTTACCGACTGTTTCTCCATGCTCGTGGGCCGAGCCCCTGACGACGGCGAGCAAACCCGTGTGATCGAGAACCCTCATTTCATGGACGAGGCCGTCGCACTCGGCCGAGCGGCAAAGGTTTTCGACTGTGGCTCCGAAGAGTGACGCCCCGGACCGCCGAAACGGACGGCTGGAAAACCAGGTGCCATCGAAGCGCGGGAACCAGCTCACCTCCGCCGACGACGCCCAATTGGAAGAGATCGAACGGATCAGCTTCGAGCGGGACGGCTACTACGCCGAGTGGAAGCACGCCCAGAATCAGATTCGCGACGTTCGCTTTTCACTCATGTGGCGCACGTCGAAGCTCGTTCTGTCGGCTTCGCCGTTTCTTTCGACTCGACGAACCCGGATGGTGGAACGAGCTTCTGGAGGCGGCCGTCGAGGCCATCCCACCCAAGGGGAAAGCCTACGAAAAAGTGCCGAATCTCGAGGAACTCGGGCTCACCAAGCAACGGTCGAGGGCCCCGCTGTCCGGCCGATCCGCATATCTCAAACGCGTCACGTTCGAGCGTGACGGCTACTGGGGCGAATGGCGCCACGCCGAAAACCGCCTCGAAATCATCCGGGCTTCGGAACTGTGGGCCCGGTGGGAACCGTATCGCAACTTCAGGGCGCGCATCGGGTTCCTGATCTACCTCCTCAAGGCCGTGCGAGGTCTGCTGATCCCTGCGGTACTGGCGCCAATCCGCGCGATCGGCGCGCTGCAGAAGAGGATCGCGAAAGTTCCCTGGAATCCTGTATACGGGGATCTGGTCCGTTGTGGTCTCGATCCGGGCCAGGTCTCGCGGCGCCGAGCAGGAGTTCGATCAGCCGGGTTCGCCAGTACGAATCGATGTCGATCGTTCGTTCCGGCCCCGGGTCCTTGTCGTGTCTCCCTACCACATCTACCCCCCGAATCACGGGTCGGGAGTGCGATTGATCAACCTCGTCCGCGAGCTCGCCTCGACCTGTGAGATCTATCTGCTCATCTTCTCGCCCACCGGTGAAAGACCCGAAGAACGCAAGGCGCTGGAGGCGATCTGCAGACGCGTCGATTTCCACCGCTGGCTTCCCCACCTTCGCCCGGACCCGTTCGGACTCCGCCCTGCGGTCGCCGAAATCTTCCGATCCGATCGGGTGGCGGAGAAGATCCGCGATATCGTCCGCGCCCACGACATCGACATCGTCCAGCTCGAGCATGCAGAGCTCGGGCAGTACCGGCACGCGGTTCCGGAAGGCGTCCCGGTCGTCCTCAGCGAAATCGACATCGCCTTTCGCACCCATCGGCGGCGCCGCAAGCTGAGTTTCCACAGACGCTTCAACGAGACACAGATTCTCCACACTACGACCAGCGACGTGCTCCGACTTTTTCGGTATGAAATCCAGAATTGCCAACGGGTGGACCAGATCCACATAATGTCCGAGACCGACGCCCGGTATCTGGCGCGATATCTCACCGACGGTCGGGCCCGCCTGCGAGTGATTCCCAACGGTGTCGACACCGAAAAGTTCGCCGACCCGAACCCCGGAGCGCCTCGCGATGGGGTGCTTTTTCTGGGGAACTTCGACCACCTTCCGAACGTCGATGCCCTGGACTTCCTGGTGACCGACATCTGGCCGCTGCTCCGTCTCAAGATTCCCGACGCCCGTCTCACCGTGGTCGGGGCCAACCCTTCCGACCGGGTTCAACGTCTCGCCGACAGGCCAGGGGTGGATCTGGTCGGCGAGGTAACGGATCCGCGAACCTCCTACCACGGCCACCGCGTCATGGTGGCACCGATACGGGCGGGCTCGGGGACCCGACTCAAGATCCTCGAGTCGTTCGCGTCCGGAATCCCGGTGGTGTCCACCACCCTTGGAGCCGAGGGCATCGAAGCCCGGGATGGACACCACATCATCCTCGCGGACCGGGCTATGGAATTCGCCACAGCGATCGAAAGGCTGCTGACGGACGACCGTCTGCATGCCGAGATCGCGAAGGCCGCCCTCGAGCTCGTGAGGGATCGATACGACTGGCGGTTCTCGGCCCGAGAGATGCACCGCGGCTACCTCGATTTGATACCAGAGGCTCGCCGTCCGGAGATCCTCCGTCAGCGGGCAGCAAAAGAGGCCGCTCTGGCCGCTCACCGCCGACTTCAACCGCACACGGCCCCGGCGGTTTCGGTGGTGATCCCGACCTTTCGGGGTGGCGACAGTCTCCGGCTCTGTCTGAACGCCCTCCGAAAGCAGGAAACCGACCTCGAGTTCGAAATCGTCTGCGTCGACTCGGGCTCAGAGGCCGCCGACCTCCAGGTCATGCGTGATCACGGAGCCCACATTGTCTCCATCAATCAAAAGGACTTCAACCACGGGTTGACACGCGACTACGGAGCTTCGCTGGCAGCGGGAGAGATCCTCGTCTATCTCAGTCAGGACTCGGTACCGATTCGCAGCGACTGGCTCGATCGGCTGACCGAACCCCTACGCACCGACCTCTCAGGGAGGATTGCGGCCGTCCAGGGAGGAAGCCGTGAGGTGATCGATCCCGAGCGGCGCTTCTTCTGGGGCACCTCGGGCGATCGGTTCTACTTCACCCGCGAGTCCGAGCGGTGGCTAGGGCGCTACGGCGGCATCGGTTTCTCGTCCACCAACTGCGCCATCCGCCGGGATATCTGGGAGCGCTACCGTTTCGGATGGGCCACCATCCTCGAAGACAAGAAGTGGCAGCGAATCATCTTCGATGCAGGTTACGAGATCGTCGCCAGACCTCACGTCCGGATATTCCACTCCCACCACTATGACCTCCGGTCCCTCGTGCGACGCTGCGCGAGCGAGGGGCACGGTTGGAAGAACCTCGGCGAAAAGTACCGGCTTCGCGAAGCCGTCAGCGACATCTTCACGCCCCACGTTTGGCGGGAGCTCCGCTACGGCGTCCAGCAACGCGCCGCCACTTCCGTCTCCGAAGTCCTTTTTGTGATCCTCCGGCCGACCGCACTCTGGTGGGGCAACCGGTTTTTACGAAGAGTCCTTCACTGAGATTGCGGTGGAGCTCACACGTGGGGCGACCATGGAGCCGGCTGCAGCCCCGCGGGCCACCTCCATTTGGCAACGACAAGGGCTACGGTCAGGCACGATCTCAGATAGCCCATGAAACTGCTGCGGCTGCAGCGCACGATCAGATCGTCGGACGTCGCAGCCTGGCTGGCCGCCGCCCGCACCCGGTTCCGCATGGTTCTGGTGCCTCGAAGAAGCGCCGACAGCCCGCCGTGGCGCCAGTTGATGATCGCTTCCGATCTCCCCTGGGCCTCGAATCGCCGCATCATCCACGACTCGGAGAGCCGCTCGACGTTGACGTGGTGACGCACCCTCGCTGCGGGTTCATAGACGATCGTGCCGCCCAGGCGTTCGATGCGCAGACACAGTTCGATCTCCTCGCACGACACGAGGTTGTCGCCTTTACGGCCGAGGGCGGTACAGAATTCTCCGGCGCGGTCGAGAGCCTGGCGGCGGAAGGCCAGGTTGGCGCCGCGAGGATACTCGTCGTAGACGAGTCCGCGACGGCGGTCGCCCAGATCCCACGCCGAAAGATACGGCAGGTAGCGGCCGAGAAACCAGTCCGGCAGCTCGCCGCGAAAGACAGGATCCACCGGTCCGCCGACGCAGTCGACTCCCGGTTCCCCCAATGTCTCCACGATCGCCTGCAGCCACCCGGGCTCCGGAAAGGCATCGTCGTCGAGGAAGACAAGAACGTCGCCCCTCGCCAGCCGCAGACCTGCATTCCTTGCCGCCGACAACCCGAGCTCCTGCTCCTGATAGGTTCTGACCTTGGTCGGGAATTCAGCGGCAAGGCGCTGCGCGACCTCCCATGTATCGTCAGTGGACTGGTTGTCTATCAGCACGAGTTCCCACGGCCGCCCGGGCAGACGCTGTTCGAGCACCGCGCGGCAGGCGCCGTCGAGGAGGGTCGACCGGTTACGGGTACAGACGATGACCGAGGCGGCCGGAGAAGAACTCACCATGACGTCCTGTATTTTACAGTTCTCGGCGTCCGAGGTTCCGACAGGGCCCGATGTCGGAGGCCCGGGTCCTGGTGTATCGTTGGGACACAGCACGTATGACGTGGCGAAAGGGAGCATCGTGACGATCCACGAGACGGTTCACAGCATGGTCCGGCGGGTCTATCGAGTCCTCAGAAATCTCCATTACAGGCTCTCTCCCTCCTCCGCGCCCTTGGGCTCATTCTCGTATCGGTTCACATCCGAGGGACCGGTCGGCCGGCTTCCGGTATCCGTTCTGATCCGGGGCGACCACCCCGGATGCCCCGATCGTGAACAGACGGCAGCATGGATCGAGATGCAGACCCTGGCCGAGATCTCCGCGATCGCCTTCGACGGAACCGGTCGCGAAATGTGGAGGTGCCCGGCGGCGGGCGCCGGAGCAATCGAGGAAGAACCGTTGTGGTTTACTGCTCCGGGCGGCCTGCCTGAGACCTCGCCGACGCACCTCGAGTGCTGCTTCACGGTGGCCGCGGCCGAGGATGTGGACGCCGTGATCTTGATCGACTCTCCAACCGGACCCGATTGCGGAACGTTCGGTGCAGCCGGTGCCGAAGGCGCAATGCCGTGGCGGCAGTTCGCGCTCTACAGATCGGATGCGTATTTCTGGGACCCACAAAACGACCGGGTCGTGCCGCGGCGAGCCGAGCGACTGATCAAGGTTATCGACATCGCGCGCGGCGCCTCCAGCGAGCACACCACGGACACGAGCAACCGCCGCCGTCGCGGTCCGTACCTGAGTTCGGTCGATCTCGGGGAGCGTCTCGTGGTCCCGGTTCGCGATGCCTCGCGGGTCGTCCGCCGCAGACCCGAAGCCGGGCTCCCCGCGGTCCTGGTGACCGCCCCATTCCTCGCCCGGGGCGGCGCCGAGCAGACTCTTCTGGCCACCCTCCAACACCTGACCGATCGCTTCGATTTCACCATCGCAACCCTGGCGCCGCACCGCGAGGAGCGCGGCGACCGGCGGGGGGATTTTCGAACCGTCACCGAACGGATCTTGCCCCTCGGAGACCTCGTCCACCCCGACGTCATGGTGGGCGTTCTCCAGTCGATCCTCGACGCCACCGGCGCCGAGGTCCTTTACAACGCCAACGGCACCACCCTCTTCTACGACTTCGCGCCGCGTCTCAAGCAGAGCCACCCGAAGCTCCGGATCATCGATCACCTCTACGACCACGAGGTGGGCTACATCGAACGCTACGACGAAGGTCTCAAGACAGCAGTCGATGCGTGCGTCGCCGAGAACCACGTAATCGCTCGAGAGCTCGTCGAGGGGCGCGGCTGGGCGAAGGCCCGCGTTCCCGTGATCTGGCCGTGCGGTCGCCCTGAATCCGATCTTCCGCAGCCCGGGGACCGGGAGCTGATTCGGCAATCTCTTCGCGAAGAGCTCGAGCTCGGCGCCGACGACTTTGTTATTTTGACCGCCGCTCGCATGCATCCGCAGAAACGACCTCTGGACCTGGTGCTTCTCGCCGAACGTGTTCGCGACCTCCCCGCCACCCACTTCGTGGTGGTGGGAGGCGGCGAGCTTGAAGGCGAAATGGACCGTGCGATTGCCGCCCGTCCCGGGCTCAACCTCCGGCGCCTGCCGTTCCGCACCGACATCCCAGAGCTGATCGTGGCGTCCGACGTTGGTTGCCTGGTCTCCGACTTCGAGGGATTGCCGGTTTTCATGCTGGAATGCCTCCAGCTGGGAAAACCTTTCCTCGGTACGCGGGTCGGTGATCTCGGCCTGGTGCTCGACGATACCGGGGCCGGTATCGTGGTGGACCACCCCGGCGACCTCGACGAGCTCGAGGCGGCAATTCGGCGGCTGTCGGACCGGTCATTTCGCAGCAAACTCGCCGAGCGGGCCCTCAGTGCCGCGCCCAAGTTCTCGGTCGACCGTTGCGCCGCCGCGTATGCGGCTGCATTCAATGGGACCGCCTGATGTCCGTTCACCCGGCTTTCCGACGGGTTCAGGGCCTCTTCTGGGAGCACAACCGGCCGCTTCGCGCCCTGGCCCGGCGTCTCCGGCGGGAGCTGTCCCTCGCGATCTACCGGGTAAGGGACCGATTCGCGGGCCCCCTTCCGACCAGAGTCGTGACCACGCTTCACCGGCGCGCGGGCGCAGCCATCGATCACCCGGCTATCGCCGTCGTGCCGGTATCGGGCGCCGCCGACGCGGCGCCGCTGTCCCTCGATGAACATCAAACCGAAACGTCGGTGGAGTGGAGCCCGTTCGGAGACGCCACCCGCGAGTTTGTGTTCCACGCCGGCCCTGAAATCTCATCCTTGCCCGCGACCTATCTCGAATCCCTCCTCATGGCTGCCTGCGCCGAAGATCTGGATTGGGTGGTTGGAGGATGGGCTCCACCGGCGCCGGGACGATATGGGCCATCCGGCGTCGTGTCGCCCCCGAAAGGCGGCGTCGGCACACAATTGGTTCGAACTCCCATTTCCGGGCGCCGCCGCCGCCGCGCCGTGACCGGACGCGTGGTGCCCCACATTTGCGCCGAGGCCCACCTTCCGGCCTCACCGGAACCGGAGTTCGGCATGTCATGTGTGTCGGGAGCCCATCGCCTCCGGCTCGAGATGGGCCGCAAGGCCGTCGTTCGCTCGGACGCGCACGAGATCGATGTCGTTCTCGGCGACCTCCCCCGGATCGACGGGCCTCCAACGGCTTTGTTCCTCCTCCCCTACCTGGCGGTTGGTGGCGCCGAACGTCTGCTCATGGACCTCCTTCGCGGATTCGGCGACCGCTACCGGTCCATCATCGCGACCACCGATCCCCACCGGCGCGATCTCGGGCAGACGGTCGACCGGTTTCGCGAGCTGACCCCTCACGTCTACACCCTCGGAGACTGGCTTCCCCGGGAGGCGGTGCCGTCGGCGATACGCCACCTCCTCCGCAGATGGAGCGCCGAGGCCCTCGTGTCCTGGAACGGGACGGTGGATTTCTACGATCACGTCGACACGTTCAAGGGCCGATTTCCGTATCTGAGAATCGTCAACCAGATCTACAACCATCGCGGCGGGTGGATCGAGCACTTCTGCCCCACCGTTGTCCGTTCAATCGATCGACACATCGCGGTCAACACACCGATCGCCCGCGCGCTCGAGAACGAGCGAGGTGTGCCGCAAACCGCGATCACTACCATCTTCCACGGTGTCGAGGTTCCCGATGAGCCCGATGTCGAAACCCATCGGCAATGCCGGGCCGAGCGCCGCGCCGGCCTCGGCCTACCGCAGGATGCCCTCGTGGTCGGGTCCTTCATCCGGCTGCACCCGCAAAAGCGGCCCCTCGACATCGTCGAGATCGCGGCTCGGATGACCGGGGAGGCAGTCCATTTCCTTCTGGTTGGGGGCGGTGCCCTGGATCGGGATATCGATCGGGAGATCGGCCGTCGCGCCCTACCCAACATCACCCGGCTGCAGTTGCAGGACGAGATCATACCGCTCTACGACGCACTCGATCTCTGTCTGATGACCTCCGAATTCGAGGGCCTCCCGGTCTTTCTCCTCGACGGCCTCGCCAGGTCACTGCCCTGCGTCGCAACGGGTGTTGGAGACATCCCCCTGCTCCTGGAGCACGGCGGCGGCGCCGTCGTCGACCGGCCCGGTGACATCGACGGTCTGGTGGCAGCGATCCGGTCCTTCATGGATCCCGACGTTCGCCGATCGGAAGGCCAGCGGGGACGGCAGACGGTGCTCTCCCGTTTTTCAGTCGACCGATTCGTCCGCGACACCGAAGCTGCTATCTTTCCCGAGCCATGAGTCAGATCGACGTCAGCGTGCTCGTGCCCTCCTACAACCACGAAAGGTTCGTGGAGAAAGCCGTCGCCAGCGCCCTCGCCTCCGACGTCCGTCTCGAGGTGGTCATCGTCGACGATGGGTCGACCGACGGGTCGCTCGAGGTCGTTCGGAGGCTCGCACGGGACCCGCGTGTCCGGGTCTTCGATCAGGAAAACCGCGGCGCCCACGCCGCCCTCAATCGATGCCTCGAGCACGCCCGCGGTGAACTGCTCTTCATCCTCAACTCGGACGATACTTTCCGACCCCAGCGGATCGAGCGGCTCGCGGCCGAGCTTCAGGAGCATCCGGAGGCCGCCCTCGCGGGTTCGTGGCTGCGGATCATCGACGACGACGGAAACGAGATCGGGATCAAGAAGGGTTGGACCAACCTGCCGCCTTGGCCCGCTCCGACTGCAGGTCCATTCCTCTCCGATTTCGGGGATACGGTCCTCGCAATGCTCGAGACCAACTACATCGCGACCACGTCCAATATGGCATTTCGGCGCTCGCTGATCCACGATCACGGCTTGCGGTTCAGAAATCTGCGCTACGCCCACGACTGGGAGTTCATTCTCTCGGCGTGTCACGTCGGAAACATCCGTCTGATCCCTGAACCTCTCGTCGACTATCGAGTCCATGCTTCCAACACGATCAAGGAGGGCGAGGACAGCGGTACGGGTCAAATGCGCTTCGAAATCCAGTGGGTGGTCGCCCGCCACGCCCGTCGTATCCTCGAGAACTCAAGTGCACGCCACGTCAGCAGCGACACCCTCATGTCTCGGGCCTGGAACTCCATGCCCACATTCGGCTGCGACGGCGTTCTCGACCGACTCTTGGTCCTGCGGGGCGGGACCGAGACCCCACCGCCGGCTTTCGATGCCGTGCTCGACGAAGGCCATCCATTTCGCCGCTCCGCGGTCACAGTGTTGGCCGAGGCGGATGGAGCCTCAGTCGAGCACCGCCCGCAGCGTTGAGTCGTCAAGTTGGCGGCCGCGGCTTTCGAGCTCCCGGCGAAACGCCTCGACACCCATAAAGACCAGGTTGTTGAACCAGAAGGCGCACAGCCGCTGCGCCACGTCGTCGCGCATAAGGCCGAACACCAGGCCCTTGAGATATCCATATCGAAAGAGCTTCTCGAGCAGCGGATCGACCGCGTCGGTGGCCGGTCGGTCAAAGCGCGCGGCGAGATCGATCGCGGCTTTTTCGAGATCGTCGAGCCTGCCCCGAATCCCGTCGATCCGCCCCCGTTTCGCTCCAAAGGTGAGGCGCTCGCGAATTCGCGATCTGAACACCTGTTGGGCGCCGATATCGCGTCCGGTCCGGGGCCATTTCCCGATCAGAACCGCGGCCATCCGCCCGCACGAGACCTGACGTCGAAAAAAGGACGGCACTTCGTAGGCGTGGTGGTGGAACGCCCGCGCCGCCTCCCGGTAGACGATTTTCATGCCGCGGCGCCGGAGGCGGAAGGAAAACTCCGCGTCCTCAAACGCGGCCGCCGGAAAGTCGCCGCTGAAGCCCATGAACTCCTCATCGATCAGTTTCCGCGCCGCCGAGACATTGCTGGTGTAGAAATGGCGATAGTCGTACTCCTCGCCATCCTTCATGTAGTGGAAGCTGAACTGCTGTGCCCCGATCCCGTCCACGTGGCGCATTGTGGAGGTGATCTCGAGGTCCGTCGGCCACGAGATGTTGCCCAACACGGCCCACCGGCCGCCGATCGTCAGCGAGTGGGCCTCATGGTGCGCCCTGAGAAGGTCGGGCGACGGTTCGATGTCGTCGCCGGTGAACAGGATCTTCTCACCCATGGCGGCCGCGAGGCCGTAGTTTCGAGCCATCGCCGGCCCACGGTTTTCCTGCCGCAGACGAACCAACTGGTAACGCTCCGGTCGTATGGCCTCGAGCAGGGCTTGTGTTTCGTCTTCGGACCCGTCGTCAACCACCACGACCTCGAACTCGAGGTCCGTGGGGACCTGCAACTCCCAGGCTCGGAGCATTTTCGCCAGTGTCTCGACCCGATTCCAAGTCGGGATGATCACCGAAAACTCCGGTCGCGGGCCATCACTCGGCACTGATTTGTGACTCCGATCGCATTTCGGCGGTTTTTTCCGCCGCGTTCGCTGACATCCTACTTCCACCGGTTGCCATTCGCCAGCACTCTCCCCTAGAGTCGAATCGTCGGGACGGCACGCGCTCCTGATATGATAGTTCTGATGGTATGGAAATACTTACAATGTCAAAAATAACCTACAGTCTCTACTTCCGTCTCCTCGGCATCGTGATGGTTGCGTTGATCCCGGCGGTCCCTGCGGTCGCTGCGACCGTCGTCACCGTGCCGGGAGACTATGCAACTCTCAATCAGGCGGTGTCCGCCGTGCCCCACGGCGGCGTGATCGAATTGGCGGCCGGTTCGTACCCCGGCGGGTTCTCTTACAACAACCTCGGCAAAGCCTTTACCATCCGCGCCGCAGTCGCAGGAACGGTTTTTCTCGACGGCGGCGGTACCCAACCGGTCTTCCAGCTTCATAACTCCACGGTTTCCGCCGGTGGGTCGGTTCTCTTTCAACGCCTTGTTTTTCGCAACGGGCGCTCACTCTCCGATGGCGTAGCCGGAGGAGTCACACTGAGCCGCGCCGACGCCACCTTCATTGACTGCTCGTTTCTCAACAACGCGTCCTACGCGCCAACCACTGGGGGTGGAGGTGCGGCGGTGGTGACGGACTCGATGGCCCTCTTTATCGGCTGCACCTGGCGCGACAACATCGCCGCCAATGAGGCAGCCGGTCTCAGGGTCAATGATGATTCTCTGGCTGTGGTCCAGGATTGTCAATTCATCAACAATCTGGCCAACCCGCCCAACCACCGGAACACTGCCGCCGGGGGCGGAGTGCACGTCGGCAACAGTTCGCTCCGGGTCTCGGACAGCCTTTTCGACAGCAACGAGGCGGGCTACGTCGGCGGAGGGGTGTACGCGATCGGCAACTGGCTCGAACCCTTCGCCGTCCCCCGATCGGCGGTGGTGATCTCCAACTGCACTTTCGAGAACAACGTGGCCGTGGCCGACGACTCGGTGGACACTCCGACACCGCCCGAAGCCGGGGCGGTCCACGCTGAGGACCAGAGCATCATCTCGATCTTCGGTTCAAGGTTTTTCTTCAACAGCGCCGAACGCGGCGGCGCGGTCAATTCCTACCGCGCCGGGATCACCATCGACGACTCGGTCTTCCGCGGCAACTGGGTCGACGGCAGCAGCCCTTCCACCGGCTTCGGCGGGACCATCGCTGTGACCTCGTCGGACACGGGGATCGACGGTTCCACCAACCGGCCCAACGGTACCCTCAGCGTCACCGACACCCTTATCCAGGGTCGCTACGATCCGGTAGGCGCAGTCGCGCAGGCCGGTGGGTGCCTTTATGTCGCCGGCGATGTCAACCGCGAGTACGGATTCGGTGGGGTATCAAAGCTCGGGCCCACCCCCTCCAACCGCTCGCCGGTGATTCTCGACAATGTGGTCTTTTTCGAGTGTGACGTCAACGACCCATTCGGCGCATTCAAGGGCATCGGCGGAGGCATGAGCTTCGAACTCGGACAGCTCTCCGCATCCAATCTCCTCATCATCGACTCCGACGCCACCGGGTCGTCAAGCACCGGCGGCGCCGTCCGATTCGTCATCGATTCGGTCGGCCTCATCTCGTCGACCACCCTTGCAAACAACTCCGCGGTCCAGTTCGGTGGCGCGGTCTTTGGTCAGGGCAGCGATCTCGACCTCGATCAATGCGTCTTTCTCGAGAACGAGATCAGCCCCGGAGTCGGAGAATCGGTCGGAAACTCCTACGGCGCGGCTCTCTTCTTCGGTCCGCTCGAGAACTACCCCACTCCTGGTGACGAGATGCGGATGGATGGCACGGTGAGCAGCAGTATCTTCGCTGAAAACATCGGGCTACCGATCTTCGACGACGACCGCCAACCCAGCCCAATCAACGATGTCCGTTACAACTCGAATGAGATCCACTCCAGCACTTTCGGCACAAATGTATATATCGACGCGTTGGTTGGCGGCGCTCAAAGCGTGTCGCAGCTCAACTCGCTGGTCGTGACTCGCGGAGCCGGTGCCAGCACCGACAAGTCGCAGACCAACAACACCGCGCTCGGAACGTCGCCTGCCACCGCCACGCTTCACGGTGTGCCTACGAAGATTCTGCCGGGAGGTGCGGCCGGCGATCCAGCAGGCCCTACCGCATCCTTCCTCGCGTGGGCGTGGAGCGGCGCCTCGGCCACACTCAACTCGTCGCCGCTCGGTGCCACCACCGGAATCGCGGCCGCCACTTCCGGCGTCTCCACATTGAACGCGGATGGCGAGTTCGATCAGGCCCAGGTGGTGGCGGTACCCGCCCCCACGGTGTCGTTCACCGCCTCTCCGGAAGCCATCAGCAGCGGTCAGCAGTCGTCGCTGCAGTGGAACCTTGCTTCCGGAACCTATGTTGATGTGGACATCGACGGGGGTGTACGGTTGCCTCCGGGCGCCAAGGGCAGCTCCGGATCGGTCGCGGTCTCCCCCACCGTCACAACCACCTATCGTTTGGTCGTCACCACCGAGGAGGGTGGAGCCCTGGCCGAGACGACGGTGTGGGTGGACGAGGATCCGCCGTCGATCTTCTCCGACGGTTTCGAGTTGGGCAACACCTCGCAATGGTCGTCCGCCGTCGGAGAGTCTTGACCCTCGGGATCACCCAGGATATCGGCTCGAAAAGAGACCCCTGGCGAACTGCCATCTGCACCGGAGCATCCACAGATCACTGCGGCGACCTCGACCCATGATTCCGCGCCATGCCGTTCGCACCGCGAGAACCACGGTGGCGACCAACGGCCGGAACACCAAATCACGATACATTTGCGGGTGCTTTCGCAGCGCGTATCGCGTCCACCAGCCAGCCCGTCGCTGACGCACCAGAAACTGCCCAATGTCCTCGTAACGATGCCGATGCAGACACAGAGCGCTCACACCGAACCGGACCTCTCTGCCCTTGTGATGCCAACGCCAGGCGAGCTCGCTGTCCTCCAGGCAGGCATCGGTGAACTGCTCGTCAAAAGGGTCCTCGACGAACCAGTGCCTGGGCGCGGAAATGTTGGAACCCACCACCGATGTCCAAGGCACCCGGCCACCGTCGGCCAGCCCCTTGAACCAGAACTGAGGCCCCTCGGGTGCGAGAAACTCCATCGTCTCGGTCACTCCCACCGCTGGATCCCATTCGATGCGTCCCTGAAGGGCAGTTTCGGCGCCCGACGTCAGGTGGGCGGCGAGACATCCGGGTTCGGGTATCGTGTCGTCGCCCAACAACAGCACGCGCGCCGCCTGCGCAGTCCCGATGCCTATGTTTCGAGCGCGGGAAGGCCCAACCGGTTCGAGGGCGACTATCGTGAGATCAAAGCGCGCCGGGGCTGCACCGCGAACCGCTTCGACGGTGCCATCTGACGACCCATCATCTACGACAACAACTTCGAACCGACCATTGAGACGCTCTTGTCGTTCGAGGGCTTGAAGCGTCAGCAGGAGGACATCGCACCGATCTCGGGTAGGGATGACGACCGAAATGACTGGCGCCGACATGTCACGAGGGAGATTTCTGGGAAATCTCGATCGTGCCGCCCACCGTCGAATCCCCGCTGACCGAAGCCCGGTAGGCGGCGACGACCTCGCTCGCCGGACCGTGACCACGGACCACCCCGTGCTCGAGCCACAGAGCCTCATCGCAGATGTTCTGCACGGCATCGAGATCGTGCGAAACGAGCAGGATCGTCACTCCGGCCTTGCGGAAGCTCTCGAGCCGCTCGTTGCATTTTCGACGGAAACTCTCGTCTCCTACCGACAGGACTTCATCCAGGAGCAGGATCCGTGCATCGACTGTGGTCGCAATTGCGAACGCCAGCCTGGCGACCATACCGGTTGAGTAAGTTCGAATCGGTTGATCGATAAACTCGTCGAGTTCGGCGAAATCGACGATCTCACCCAATCGCTCGTCCATCTCGTCACGAGATCGGCCCAACAACGCGCCGTTGAAAAAGACATTTTCGCGTCCAGATAATTCGGCTTCGAACCCGAGCCCGAGCTCGATGACGGGCGCCATACGACCGCGCATGATCGCCGCACCCTGAGTCGGTGCCAGGATCCCGGCCGCGACTCGAAGTAGCGTCGACTTCCCGGCCCCGTTGTGACCGATGATCCCCAACGCACGCGCCGGTTCCAGCGAGAAGCTGACGTTCGATAGCGCCACGAGTTCTCGATAGGAAATCTTCGACGTCAACCACCTGATGGCCCACTCTTTGAACGTCACGATCCCGGGCTCAGAAAGGATCCTGAACCGGAGGCAGACATCCTTGAACTCGATCGATGATTCAGGCACGGCGCACCAGAGTTCCCTCAGACATGGAGATAAAAGCCCCGCGACAGTCGATTGAACACGATCCAGCCCGCCACCAATGCGATGACTGATGCCGCCAACGAGGCACCCAAAACGTGCGCTGAGGGAAGAACCCCGTTGTAGACGGGGTCGCGCGCCAACTTGAAGAGCTGCGTCAGAGGGTTGATCCGAATCAACCAAAGAGCTTTGGCCGGGATGATCTCTATCGGATAGATGATCGGTGTCAAATACATCAGAGCCATGGTGGCGGCCTGGTACATCTGAGAGACATCTTCGAAATAGACGGCCAGGGCCGACAACAGACAGCGATACGCCAAGGGTGAATACGGCGATGATCAGGAAGGCGACCGGTAGAAAGAGAACCGTGGGTCGAATAGGCGCGCCCCGAACGAGCATGATGATGAATAACGGGATGTAGGCGAGGCAGAGATTGACGAGGCCGGACAGGGTTGTCGAAATCGCGAAAATCGACTTCGGGACCCGGACCCTCTTGAGCAACATGCCGTTCCACGACAAGGCTCGTCATCGACTGCACCGTCGTCTGCGCGAAGAAACCGAAAACCAGATACTCGGAAAGAAAGTAGATCTCGTAGTGAGAGATGCCCTCGAACCGAAAGATCTGGCGAAAAGACGATCGTCAGATGACCATCAAGATGAGGGGATGGAGCATCGTCCAGAAGAAACCGATAGATGACCGCTTGTAACGGACGGTGAGGTCCCTGTCGAACGAGGTTCAAGAGCAGGTTCGAATTTTCGAAAAGCTCCTGGATTTCCCTGCGGGTGCTGAACTTCGAGTCGGCGGAGTTGACGAGAACCGGAGTTTCAGGGATCGGCACGCCAAAATACTACCACGCAAGGTGTGAAGCTAATCGTCGCTGGAGAGAGCCGACTGACGCGCTCACCAACTCAGCACCTTGCCAACGGGGTTGGCGGTGAATCACCGCCGAATCCAGTGATCTGGAGCACGTCGTTCCGTTAAACGGCTGCGTATCATGGAGATCGAAATACTGGATCCGGGCGCCCTGGTCGGCACGCAGTTTGCTGAGGTTCGAACATGGAACACAGCCGCCGACCTGAGTCCGGTCGCGAACTCGATGGAGTAGAGGGTCGTCCCGAATCGAGGCGGAGGATTATGGGCGAGCGCCTGAAACTGTCGGTGGTCATTCCGACCCACAACACCCGCAAGCTGACGTTGAACTGTCTGGCGGCCCTGTGGCTGTGCAACCCACAGCCGGACGAGGTCATCGTGGTGGATGACGGAAGCACTGACAACACGGCGGGTTCCGTGGTCCGCAAGTACCCCAGACACATTGTTGTCCGCCTCCCCCGGAGGGAGGGATTCACGGCAGCCGCGAACCACGGAGTGGCCCGGGCTTCAGGCGATCTCGTGCTGCTCCTCAACAGCGATACCGAACCGGCGCCGACGGCTCTTGCTCCGGTGTACGAGGCATTCGCAACCCGGCCGGATCTCGGAATCGCCGGTGCGGCGCTGTGCGACCCCGACGGCACCCCGCAGTGGAGCGGAGGACGGACACCCTCCGCCCTGTGGTGTTTTGCCATGGCCTCGGGGCTCCCGGCGCTGATCGGCAAAGTGAATCTGTGGAGGCGCTTGCGTCCTCCGTCAGGTTCCGGGGGCGGCGAAGTGGACTGGGTCGCAGGCACCGCGATGGTCGTCCGGCGGGCGGTCTGGCGCCAGGTCGGACCGTTCGACACCAGCTACCGTTTCTACTGCCAGGACCTCGATCTCTGTTTTTCCGCGGCGGCCGCCGGTTGGAAGGTCACGATTCTCCCTGAATTCAGGATCCTCCATCTTCACGGCGGCACCATCGCGGAGGACACCGGTTCGGTGGGGAGCCAACACCCGGAACTCATGTGGACCGATCTCCTCCGTTTCGCCACCAAACACTGGGGGCCGGGACGAGCCCGCTCGTCGTTCCGCGCGCTGAGGATGGGAGCAGCGCTTCGGGTTCTCGGCCGAAATATCGCCACCCCTCTGGTCGGTGGCAGAGAGCGCATCGAATGGAGCGATGGCACCGCCAACTATGCCCAGGCCCTCCGTGCCCTCGACCGAGAGGACCGGTCGGTCGAGGGACCGACCACCTGAATTCCGGCCGGCACCGGACCCGTGCGACAATCATCGCGAAGACATCGTTTCCGGGGTTGAACTGTCTGCCGCGGCCCACCCGCGAGCACCCCACAGAGGAGATATGATCGACGACGGAAGTACCGCACGATTGGACCGACTGCGTATTCTGTACGTCGCCACCAAGCCCGCCTACCCGCCTCAGGACGGCGGGCGGTTGTTGATCTGGAACACCCTCACCGAGTTGGCTGCCAGGGGTCATCGCGTGACCTACGTCGCTCCCGATCTCGGCTCAGATTCAGCCGTACCGAGGCAGCACCTCGAAACCGTGTGCGAATCGGTCCATCTCGTGCCCGCCCGCCCGTCATCGATGTGGTGGGCTGCGGCCGCTGCCCTGATCGCGAGAAAGCCCGCTTTCGGTCGTCCGTCACACTCACCGCGCCGAACAACGAGTGATCGCCGAACTGCTCCACACGCCGACATTTCGATGTGATCCACGCGGAACAGATCCAGGCCTTTTACAATCTCCCAACCGTTGGCAATGGACTGCCGGTGGTGTTGCGGGCCCAGAACGTCGAGAGCGAGCTCTGGCGAATGGTCTCGATCCGCAAACCGAACGCGGCCTGGATCGCCCGCGACGAGGCCCGGAAAATGGCGGCTTCCGAGGCCCGGGCGGTTCGCAGTGCGGCGGCGACGGTCGTCCTCACCCAACCCGATGCACAGACCCTTGGTGGTGGCGCAGGCCCGTCGGCCCGCAGGATCTCGGTCGTACGGCCGCCATTTCCGACCACTCTGCCCTCCTGCGATCGACCTCTCCCGGGCGACCCGCCGGTCGTGCTTCTGACCGGAGGGTGGCTGCCGAACCGCGACTCGGTCGAGTGGTTTCTCTCAGAAATCTGGCCCGCCATTCTCGATGCCAATCCCGGCGCCCAAACCCATATCTTCGGCGGAGACGGCCGGACCGCCGGCCCTTCGATCACCTGCCACGCTTCCCCCACCGACAGCCGCCAGCTGTTCCGCCCGGGTTCGGTACTCGCGGTCCCGCTCCGTATCGCGTCCGGAATCCGCATGAAGATTCTCGAGGCGTGGGCCAGAGGTGTTCCCGTGATCGCGACCCCGACGGCGGTTCGGGGCCTCGACGACGTCGGTTCCAGCGCATTCCTCCTTGCCGGCGACGGTGTCGAGTTCGGCCGTTCGGTCGCCCGACTCCGAGAGAGCGCGGAACTCGCGCAGAGCCTGATCGACGCCGGTCGCAAGACGCTTGCGGATCATTTTCAGCCCCAACGCACCGCGGATCTCCTCGAAGCCGCCTACGTCGGCGCCATCGACTCCGTCAGCTGAAGATCGAAGCCAGCGCCCGCCGATGTCCCCTGGTCAGGGCCGCCAGGTAGGGGCCGCTCCGGCCGGCGTGGCGAACCCCGAGACCGAAGGCACGCAGCAGGTTGTACATCGAATGCACTGCGGCGAGGTACAGGCGGTACGGTCGCGACTGGAACGGCAGGAAGCGGGTGGCGGTCAGGTTCTCGAGATACAGCGGCGACCTCTCCGCCGAGCCCGTCGAGCCACCCAGGCTGTGGAAGGAGTCCATCCTCGGATCGAATCGGAGACGCCATCCGGCACGCCGCAAACGAAGGCACAGGTCCAGATCTTCGTTGTAGAGGAAGAACCTCTCGTCGAAACCGCCGATCTCTTTCCACGCGACCATCGAAATCGCCATCGCGGTGGCAGGGATATAGCCGACATCGCGCGCGCGGGCGGCCTCGTCGGCGCTGCGCTGCTGATAGACCGTCCCCATCAGGTAGTTGACGCCGCCCCCGGCGTACCACAGCCGCGAGGTCTCGAGGCCGTCACGGATAGGGCCTCCGGCCGCTCCCACGCCGACCTCGAGGGCGTCGGCCGCAGCATCGAGATAGCCCCGGCTCAAGACTGCATCGTTGTTCAGCGCGACGACGAGAGACACGTTGTCCGACGGCTCGAGGGCTGCCACTCCGGCGTTGACGGCGGCCCCGAAACCGGGATTGTCCGGCCGGTGCAGAACCTCGACTCCGGACACGAGGTCGTCACGTTCGAGATTTCCCGAGTTGTCGACGACGACGACCCGGCGATGAAGAAGAGAGGGATCGCCGAACACCGACGCCGTGCACCGAATGGTCGGATCGACCTCTCCGTAGTGCACGATGACGACACCGGCGACTGGGGCGTTCACGCCGTTTTGCTCCCGCGCCCGGCTGCGGCGAACACCAAGATCGTCATCACCACGGCGGCCACCGAATACGCGGCGATCGCGGCGTTGGCGCAGGCCATCGCTCCGATCACCGGGATCCAGGCGAGGTTGAGCGCGACGGAAAGGCCGAATGCGGCAACGAGTGCCCACATCGCCAGAATCTGTCGCCGCCAGGCGGCGAAGACCGTACCGACGACCATCATGCCGAAGGCGGCGGGGAGCACCAACGACAGCCGCTCCAACAACGGCACCGCGGGAGAAAAATCGGGACCGAAGACAATGCCGACCAAAGGCTTCGCGATCTCCCGCAGGAGGAGGGCACAAGCCAGTCCTGCCGACGCGCCGCAACCCATCGACACCAGACCGGCGCGCCGCCACGAGTCTCCCCGCTCGGCGAGTCGCGAGAACGTCGGGTACGCAGCCACGGCGACGAGTTGCGGAAGGGCGACGAGAGCCCATACGATCGTCCCGGCCGCACCCCAGAAACCGATTTCAGTTCGCGCGATCCCCAGACCTGCCAGCAGAAACCGATCGGTGTTGACCAGCAACTGGCCGAGCACCGCCAGCGCCATGAAGGGAAGGCCTTCGCGGAGGACCGGAGTCGGCGGCGCGGACGATTGATCGAGACCGAACGTCCGAGACCGGCGCTCGATCCACATCAGACCGAGTCCGGCGCCCAACGAAAAGGAGACGCCGACGGTCCAGACCGGCCACGCCAGGAATGCGCCGACCGCGCATCCGACGACTGCGATAGAAATCTCCAGGGCGCGGGCTCGCACTTCGACATCCATCCGGTCCAGGCCCTTGAAAACCGCTCCGCGGGTGACCACCGACGTGCGCAGCACGACATACGGCACAAATGCCAACAGGGTCAGACGCAGGCTGCTGTCCGAGATCATGAAAATCGCCGCTGCAACCGCCGGCAGCAGCCACATGGTGAGGCGCCGCTGAAAGGAGTGCGACTCCGACAGCAGCGATCGCGCACGGTCCGGGGCTCGCGCAACCTCCCGGATCAAGACCTCCTGTTGCCCGAAGGCGAGGACCATGATCCCGATCAACGCCGCCCCGAACGCGATTGAAAAGGTCCCGACGCCCGCCGGCCCGCTGCCGCGGGCGATCAGGACCGCGACAGCCAGCAGACCGCCTTTGACCGCCGCCTCACCGGCGCCGAGCCAGATCCCATTGCGCACAACCCCTGCAATCATGAATTCGCCTCGCAGCGGATCATAGACTATCGCCGCCGCGCTACAATCTGGCCATGGCTTCCGATTCCAGACTGCCTCTCGCCATTTTCGCCGTGATCGTGGTGGTCATCGCCATCCCCTTTGTCTTCGACGAGATCCGTGACCGCCGCCGCCCGGTGTTGGTGGAGGTGCGAGTCATCACCGCGACGAGTTCCGACCCGACCTACCGCGACGGTCGACGGTTGGTACCTCCGGGCGACAGGGTCGAGATCGCCCTCGCGATGCGAGTCCAACGCTGGGGGAAAGGAGATTCCTGGATTTCTCCGGCGCCGCGCCTCGAGCTCGAGGGCGCCCCCACCCCTCACATCCAATCCTCCGCCTGGCCGGACGACAGCCTGACGCTCAGGGTCTTCTGGTTCTCGGTCGAGTGCCAGAATCTCGGCGGAACCTTGACCGCCGAGACGGTCGACGAGCGCCTTCGATACCGGACGTTCCTGGCGCCGGAAATGGGCCGGGCCCTCCATGCCCAGGGGCTGCCGGAGAGCCACAACGACGACCACATCGGCGAACCCGGCGGTGTGTCTCCGGAAGGTCCGGGGACCGTCCGGCTGTACGCCCGGGTCGAAGTGGTTGAAGACGCCGGCGATGTTCGTCCGTTGCAGGCTCAGGCGACGATCGAAAGCGAACTGTTTCTCGACCCCGCGTTTCCGACGATCCTGATCGCGGCGGATCTCGGCGACAACCTCGAAGTTTCGGCGGGCGAGCTGTTCAGGCTGCCCGGGTTCGAACCGGAGGGCGAAACTCCCGCCGAGCGAAACGCCGTGCCGGAACAGGCGCTCGGGAAGACGTTTTCTCAGCTGGTCGCCGACCGGATCGTGGTCTCCTCGTGGACGCTGGCTGCAACCGCCGTCAGCGGGGAACCTGACCTCGACCCGTCACGGCTGGAAGACCTCGGAGTGGTCGAGATCGAAGATGGCCGCGTCCGCGGCGGCCGGCGACCTCTGGTGTGGGGGCAGGAAGTGTTCCCGGGCGACCTCCTCGCGGACGACAACCACTGGATAGTCCTGCTTGGCGACAACGGCGACGGCGTCCTCGATCCGTCCGACGCCGTCCTCCACAGCTGGGGTCGTCCACCGGTGAGGACGACGCTCTTCAGCGCCGTCCTCTCGGACAGCGCGAGGCTCGACCATCGCCGGCTCATACGGTGAGCGATGCCGGCTAGCCACCCCATGGTCGAACTGCGTCGGCTTGCCATCGCTTTTCCGGACACAAACCGCGGGCTCGGGATCGCCGTTCGCGACGTGTCACTGGCGGTGGCGGAGGGTGAGCGGGTGGCCATTGTCGGCGAGTCCGGAAGCGGCAAGAGCCTCACCGCGCTCGCCTGTCTCGGGCTGATTCCGGAACCCGGCCGGGTCGTCGGTGGTTCGATCCTGATCGAGGGTCGGGACCTCTCAACGATTCCCACCGCAGACCTCGAGAGGTGGCGCGGCGGAGGCGCCGGATTCTGCTTTCAGGAAGCCTCGAGCGCACTCAATCCGGTCTTCACGACCGGATTTCAACTCGAGGAGGCCGTTCGATACCACCGCGAGGTCGATCGATCGAGCAGCCGGGCCGTTGCCCGCGATCTCCTCGACGTCGTGGCCGTCGACTCCGTGGACCGGATCCTCGATGCCTATCCTCACGAGCTGTCGGGCGGAGAGGCGCAAAGGGTCATGCTGGCCCTTGCCCTTGCCGGCGATCCGCGTCTTCTCATCGCCGACGAACCCACCTCCGCGCTCGATGTCGTCACTCGGGCAGAGATCCTCGAGCTTCTCGACCGGCTGGTCGAGGACTTCGGGCTGGCTCTGCTGCTCGTCAGCCACGACCTCGAGGTCGTCCGCAGGATTGTGGAACGCGTGGCGGTCATGTACGCGGGAGAGATCGTCGAGGAGGCGCCCACCAACGATGTTTTTGGCGAGCCCCTCCATCCCTACACGCAGCTGCTCCTGGATTCGGCTCCGGGGGCCGGCAGCCGCGCCCGACGCGGGGCCCGGCCCGCCGGGTCGAACCATGACCGAGCGGGCGAAAATGGCTGCGCCTTTACCCAACGTTGTCCCGTGGCCCAGCCCTCGTGCAGCCGCGCTCATCCTGAATTGGTCGAAGTCGCCGCTGATCGGCAGTTGCGGTGCCCCGTAGCCGCCGACGCTCGGGGAAGCTGAGAATGACCAGCCCTGAACCTCTCCTCGCCGCCGAGGGTCTGTGGCGCCGCTACAGCCGCACCGGGTCGAATGCCGGTGCAGGTGCCGAGGTCACCGCCGTTCGCGATGTGAGCCTCGACCTTGCCTACGGCGAGTCGCTGGCGATCGTCGGACGCTCGGGATCCGGCAAGAGCACGCTGGCGCGGCTGTTGCTCGCGATCGAACGTCCCGACAGCGGCGTCGTGCGCTTCGAAAACCGGGTCATCAGCGATCTGCCGGAACGGAAAATTCGGCCCTTTCGCCGCCACGTTCAAGCGGTTTTTCAGGACCCCGGTTCTTCGCTCGATCCGTGCCTCAGGGTCGGAACCATCGTCGCCGAACCATTGGCAGCACACGGTATCGGCAGCGCCCGGGATCGCCGATCTCGGGTGCGCGAAGTGCTCGATCGGGTCGGCCTGCCGATCGGGGCCGAAGCCGCCTTCCCCGACGCTTTCTCGGGAGGCGAACGGCAGCGCATCGCCATCGCGCGCGCCATCGCACCGGGCCCGAAGCTGATCGTGCTCGACGAGCCTGTTTCATCCCTCGACGCATCGGTCCAGGCAGAGATCATCGATCTCCTCCTCGATCTCCGGCGCGACGGCGGTCTCGCGCTGATCATGATCTCGCACGATCTCGCGGTCGCACGGGAACTCTGCGAGCGCGCTGCGGTCATGCACGAAGGTTCATTGGTCGAGATCGGCCGGACTGACGACGTCCTCGCACGACCCGAACACTCCGCAACTCAAGCCCTTCTCGACGCGTCGGTGAAGTTCACCCGGTAGGGCACCTCCAACGCACGCAGGAGCACCCGAATGGCACGCGAGACGCGTGCCCCACAATGGCGCCCTTGTGGGGCAGCCGTCCCGGCTGCCGGTCGGGTGACAAGGGTTTCACTCACTCCAAAGACCTCGTCGTGAATTGTCGGTAGGAACCGGGCTCGAAGACGCGACATCCCGACGTGATCATCTCGATTCTCCGATCGGCATTGAAAGCGAAGAACCTTCAAATTCGACTTGAAGCTGCGCTGAATCCCTAATTCCTAATTCCTCATTCCTCATTCCTAATTCCTCATTCCTAATGCACCCCCACCCTCCCTGAACGCGATGGAAATCCATGTTCGGCAGGAGGTTGCGATGGAAATTCCGAATTCCGAATTCCGAATTCCGAATTCACCCTTTCCGTTCCGCTATACTCGATCTCGTGTTGGGGCACCTCACCGATCTCATCGTCTGGCTGGAACCGCACGCCCTGTTGCTTGCACTCGCCATGCCTCCGGTGATCCGTGTCGTCGGCCACTGGATCCCGGAAGAGCTGTTCATGGTCGCCATGGGAGTTCTGGCCGCTCGCACAGATACCTCGGGAGCCGCCGCGACCATCCTCGGCGCCGTCGTGATCAGCCATTTCGCCACCGATCAGGTGGTGTATCTGGCGGGTCGGTGGCTGCGCCCACGCCTGAGCCGATTTCCTCGAATCGAAGGACGCCTTCGGTTCGTGACCGATCGCCTCGCAGACTCGCCGGCCGCACTGTTGGGGTTGATTCCGGCCCGCGTCCTCCCGCTCGGCCGCGGTGCCTGGCTCGCGGCGTGTGGGGTCGTGCGGGTTCCGTGGCCGCGTTTTGCGGCCGTCGATCTCTCTGCCCTGGTAGTGCACCTCGCGGTGTGGTCGGGGCTCGGTTGGTGGTTTTCAGGCGACCTCGACAAACTGAGCGCATCGGCAGACACGGGAAGGCTCGTCGGGACCTGGTTGGCCGTAGCACTCGTCATCGCGATCTCGGCGGTCGTGGTGTGGAGGTCCCGGGAAATCCGGCAGACCGAGACCCTGGAGGTCCTGAACCGTCACGATCCGCAGCCCGTCAGACCCGACCGCATCCGCCGCCACCGTTGACGAATTCCGGCCCGACACGAGATACGGAGATACAATAAACCTGTCATGCGCAGCACCTTCGACCAGATTCGCACCGCTTTGTCGTCGGCCTATCCGATCACGGTCCTCGTGAGCCCCGAGGAGGACCGGCAGGAGATGCTCCTCAAACGTTTCGGGGCCGCCGCCAAACCGGACCCCCTGCCGGTCGTCGTGTGGAACTGCGTCGACGGCTTCATCGGCGGGGAGAGCGCCGACCACCGCGACCCCATGGAAGCGCTCGAGTGGATCGCATCCGACGCACCGCGAGGCCTCTACCTCCTCAAGGACTTCGACGGCATGCTCGACGACCGCCTGCTCCGCCGGCGGCTTCGCGACACCGCGATGAAGATCCGCAACAGCGGCCGTTTCCTGTTCCTGCTGCAGCAGAACGCCGAGCTTCCGGACTCGATCAAGCCACTTTCCTACATCGTGGTCTCACTGTTCCCCGACGACGGAGAGGTCAGAGCGCTGGTGACCGGACTCCTCGGCCAACGCGACCAGGAACCCGGCGTCATCGACCGTCTGGTGGCTTCCCTCAAGGGGATGTCGCTGACCGAGGCCGAACACCTTCTGCGACGGCTCCTGGAACGGCACGACGAACTCGGCGAAGAGTTCTTCCGTGAAGTTCTCGGCGAAAAGGAGCAGATCACCCGCAAGGAGGGAATCCTCGAGTTCGTGCCGCCGGACGCCTCCCTGAGCGAACTCGGAGGGCTCGATCAGCTCAAGGAGTGGGTCGCGGAGCGCCACGCGCTGTTCCAACCTGAAGCCCGGGCGCAGGGCCTGCCGCGGCCCCGCGGGGTCCTGTTGATGGGGATCTCGGGTTGCGGCAAGAGCCTCGCGGTCAAGATCATCGCCCACGAGTGGAAGCTTCCCCTCTTCCGCCTCGACATGAATCTGGTTTTTGCCGGGGTCCACGGCTCGGCCGAGTGGATCTTCCACCGCGCCCTCGAGGCCGTGGAATCCGTCGCGCCCGCGATCCTCTGGATCGACGAGATCGAAATGGGCATCGCCGGCTACAACGAGGGCGAAACCGGCGCCAACACCCGCATCTTCTCCAGCTTTCTCACCTGGATGCAGGAGCACCGCGGCAGACGTCTTCGTCGCCGCCACCGCCAACCGGATCCACCTCCTGCCGGCGGAGATCCTGCGCAAGGGCCGTTTCGACCAGGTCTTCTTCGTCGATCTGCCGAACGATGAGGAGCGCAAGGAGATCATGTCGATCCACCTCGCGCGCAATGATCTCGACACCTCCCGCTACGACCTCATCCTGCTCGCTTCCGCGACCCGCGGTTGGAACGGCGCCGAGATCGAGCAGGCGGTTGCCTCGGCCAGAATCACCGGCCACGCCCGCGGCGTCGAGGTCTCACAGAACGACCTCCTCGCTTCGTTCGGCAAGATCATCCCGTTGTCCCGGACCATGGAAGAACAGCTCAAGGCGATCCGTTCGTGGGCGCGAACCCGTGCCCTGCCCGCAACGCGCGCCGTAAAGCCTGAAATGTGACGGGTTCCGCGCCTCCGGGGGCGCTGACGCGCTGCGTGGTGACGAGGGAACACGAAGGCGCGCGGATCGATGTCTTCCTTGCCGCCGCCACCGACCTCAGCCGCCGGGCGGCACGGCGCCTCCTCGCCGAGGGTGTCGTGTGGGTCAACGGTCGTCCCCTCAGAGTGCAGTCGAGAACGGTTCTACCGGGCGACGTCGTCGACATTCTCCGAAGCGCATCCGAGCTCGGAATCGTGCCTCTGCCGGACACGGCAAGACCGACCATCCTCCACCAGGATCGCTGGTTGCTGGTGGCTGCAAAGCCCGCCGGCGTGCTGTCCGCGGCCGCCGAGAACATGCAACCGGGCGAGATGCCCTTCGATCAACAGGTGCTCGTCGCCGAAGCCGTCGCGGAGGGGAAGCGCCCGTTCCTGCGCCTCCTCCACCGTCTCGATCGCATCACCAGCGGCGCGATCCTCTTTGCCCGCAACCGGGAGGCGCTGCCGGCATTGACCGCGGCCTGGCGCGAGGGTCTGGTGGAGCGCGTGTACCTGGCGGTCGTCGAAGGACTGCCGGAATTCGAAGAGACAACCATCGAAAGGCCGATCGCCCGCGATCGATCGCATGCCTGGCGCTTCACGACCGATCCGGCGGGGCGCCCTGCCACCACCGAAGCGCAGGTCGTCTCGCGTCTCGAAAGCGGTCTCACCGTCGTCCGCTGCCGGCTGATCACCGGGCGGACCCACCAGGTGCGCGTCCACCTGGCGTCGGTCGGCCACCCCGTACTCGGCGACCGATTGTACGGGTCCCGGCGGGCCGACGAAGCACCGCGGCCGCTGCTCCACGCGGCATCGCTCACTCTCCCCCACCCCAAGTCCGGCGAGATGCTGAAGGTCGTCTGCCCGCCGCCCGACGACATCGGGTCTTTTCTGGGGCATCCCGATTCTCCCGGCTGCATTGCCCGTGAGTGCCCCCCTTGAGGTTTTGCGCCCGAGCGAACCGCTCGTGTCAGAGCGTGATGATCGCAAAACCCTCAAGGACGGCACGTCCGGTGAACGCGAGTTCTGGGGACTGCGTTGGCCAGAAATCCGAAGTCCGAAATTCGAAAAATTCGAAATTCGAAATTCGAAATTCGAAATTTTCCTTGCGCGCAGCATATAATGCACCAGTGACCTGGGGATTTGCTTATTTGCTCATATTTCTCGGGGGCTTCACCCTCGCCCTCGTCACCGGTTTCGGCCGCCGTCTCCTTCACCCCACCGTCCTCTGCGATCACGTGGTCGTTCCTTCGCACGAGCACCTCTCCGGCATGCGCTTCCCGGCAGCCGATATTCTGGCTTCGTTCCTCACCCTCTTCGGGCTGACGGCGGTCGTCATCCACGGTTTGACCTCGCTGGCCCCCACCCACGAAATCGCAATCGGCGTTGTCGCCGGTCTGTTCGGCATCGTCGCGCTCAGGACCTGGTTGCATCGGGTCTGCGACCCCTGTGAACAGCTGAACTCTGATGCGCAGGAAATTCGCGTCGTTCGAGAGATACCGGGCAACGGGTATGGGCAGGTGGAAGTGACTTTGCAGGGCGCCCAGCTCAAGCTGGCGGCCCGGTCAGACGTGACGAAGCCCATTCCGGTCGGAACCCTCGTCGACATTCTCGACCGAACCGAGTCCGTGGTCGTCGTCGTGCCGCGCATCGCCTCGTCGTGAATCTGCGCCCGCCGATCGACCGCCTCCTCACGAGCGCTTCTGAATCACCGTTGGTCCTCGCCAGCGGTTCGCCTCGCCGAAAAAAGCTGCTCGAGCTGATCGGTATTCGATTCGAAGTCGTCGCGTCCAAGGTCGACGAGCGCCCCAACGACGGCGAGGTCCCGGTGGACTTCGCCCTTCGGGCCGCCCGGGACAAGGCTCTCGACATCGCCGCAAGACATCCCGACTGTTGGGTTCTCGGGGCGGACACGGTCGTCGAGGTCGACGGCGCCATTCTCGGCAAGCCCACCGGTGTCGAAACTGCGCGCGAGATGCTGCGGTCTCTTTCGGGACGCGAGCACCTGGTTCACACAGCCGTCTCGCTGGTCGTCGCAGGCAACGTCCGGGGGCTCGTCGACACCGCAACAGTGCGTTTCGTCGCACTCGAAGAGGACGTTATTTCGTGGTACGTCGAAACTGGTGAATGCATGGACAAGGCCGGCGCCTACGCTGTTCAGGGCATCGGCGGCCTGCTGGTGGCCGAGGTGCGGGGATCTCCCAATACCGTCGTCGGGTTGCCGATCCACCGACTGCCCGAGATCTTCGCGGCCCAGGAACTGGACTTTTGGAAGCTGCTCCGGAGTTAGCCGCCACTGGTAATGGCATCCCCGAATTCATCGAACGAAAAACTCGCGAAGATGTGGTGGCCGTTGAAATCGAGGACCCGGCAATCCTCGGATGACTCGAGGTCCGCCGAGATCACATCGAACGGGACGCCGTAGATCGAACGCGCACGCTCCACCGAAACCTCGTACCCGATGAACTTGGTAATGCCCTTCTGGGAGAGCTTCTGCACCAGGCGCTCGTCGGTCAAGGCCGGGAATGTCGTCAGCAACAGAATGGGGCCGGTCCCGGAAAAGACGATGTAGGCTCGCACCCGAAACCTCCCTTCGGACCGTATCCGTTCGTTCCGCCGTTCCAGGTTCTCCGGGCCGGTCAGTGCTCGCAGTGAATCGCCTGCCCGAGGTCTTCGAAAGGCACGCGATCGAAGATGTGGGGCCCGTCGAAATCGAGGACCCGCAGGTCCTGGCCGCCTTCGATATCGGCGGCGATCACCTCGAACGGAAGCCCGTAGTATTCGTGCATTCGATCCACGGGCACCTGGTAGGCGATGAACTTCGTGATCCCCTTGTGGCGCAGAGCCTCGCGGAGGGCCTCCCCGGTGATGCACGAGTTCGAGGTCATCACGAGGAGGGGCCCGTTTTCAGTCAGTACCAGATAGGACCTCATGGCGCCTCCCTTGTTGAAGATTTCGGTAGAGATCTGTCTACAAGATGGTGCCGTGACCGGCGCTCGTCAAGGGACCCCGGTCACTGAGCGAACGAGGCGGCCATCCCCTCGACCACAGCCCTCGCAAACTCCTCGCGCCACCGGCTGTCCAATATCAGCTCTCGATCCTCCGGGTTGGACATGTTGCAGACCTCGAGCAGCACCGCATTCTGCGCCGCCGTGTACCGCAACACCGCAGGCACCCAGCTTCGACGCCCCCGCAAGACCCGGTCGCGGATCGGTTCGTAGGGGTGGACCCTGATGTCGTTTTTTTCGAGACTGTTCAGAATCCCCTCGGCGAGATGGCGCGACGATGCCTCGACCCTGGCCTTGAACTCGGTCCCCAGGCGGATGGTCGGGTGGTTCCGGTACTCCGCGTAGGTCTGGATGTCGCGGCGCCCGACGGTGAAGGGTTTGTCTGGACGCAGATAGCGGGACGGGACATAGGCCATCGCACCGCGAACGCTCGGGTGCAGTGAATCGGCGTGGATCGACAGGAAGACCGTCTTCGAGCGCGGGACGTTCGGTCCCAACCGGTTGAGGATGATGTCGTTGGTCAGATACCAGCGCAGGTGAACGCCGAGCACCGGGTCCTCGAGGTGATATCTCGGGCGGGTCAGCAGAAACGCGTCCCGCCGTTGCACGAGCCGGTCCGATCCGGGTACCGTGTAGCCGATCTTCCCATCCTCGATGGTGGTCCACACGGTGGCACGGGTGTGGCGTTCGAGGTTGGCCTTGATCCGGCACATGATGTCGTAGGCGTAAGTGGCCTCCCAGATCCCGTTCGACACGGCGCCGGAGTCCTTGCCGCCGTGGCCGGCGTCGAGAATGATCTGGACGCCCGAGAGGTTCGCGGCATCGACGATCTCGAGAAACTGTTCGAGGTCCCGGCGCTCCTGGGCCCACGCCTGCCGTCGCGGGTTGTCGGCGGGAAGAAACTCCGGAAGCAACAGGTCGAGGGGGATCTTCACCGGGTAGCCGACCGAGATGTCGGTCACATCGGGGATGCCCGAACGGGCCGCGATCTCCATCGCCATCTCATTGACCTGGACCGCCGCCAACTGGCCGGTAAATCGCACCACCACCGCGGAGTACAGTGCTTCACCCCGCTGCAGACGGTAGACGGCGAACTCCCCGAGTTCGTCCGCACCGTACGTGAGGGGCACCGCCGCAGCGCGCAAGCCCGATCCCGGCGTGACGGTGGCCACCCGGCCCGGAGGGGCGGGGGTGGTCGGTCTGGGGGTCGGGGTCGGAACCGGGGCGATCTCCCGGAACACGGGCAATAGCAAGGCCTCGGGAACGGTCACCGGGCGCCCACGAGCCGGGGCCGACCGGCGCGAGCCCGGGTTGGCCGAGAGAAGGGCCGGTCCTCGCCCGCCGGAACCGGTGAACACGGCGGCCAACCAGTCCCAACTCTCCTCATCGCCGCGGTAAGGATCGAGGACCCAGTGCTGCCATCCGTCGATCGTCCGCACATCCGCGGGGAACAACTTCTGCACGGCTTCCAGCCGCGTTTGCGGGCGCAGGAGATCGATGGGCACACGAACGGCCCGGTCCCGCATCGGCGAACGCATTCCCGGGTTGGCCAGGCGCAAAGCGCCTACGGAGTCAGTCGCCCCCGTGTAGCGCCGTGCCAACGTGATCCACCCGTCGCCCTGCATTGGGACCACCACCAGCGCGGGGTGTCCCCCCGCTCCCACCGGATCGTCCCGTGGGGCGGAAAGGCGATGTCGATCGACTGCGGGCGCTGATCCTGGGACCACGCCACCAGAGGCACCATCAACACCGTCGCCAGAACAGCGCAACGGACAGGCCCCGGCGGCCGACCGACTCGGGCACGACGCGCGCCGCCTGGGCTCGTCAACGAAGCGTCCACCACGAGGGGGCTGTTGAAATCAGTCTGTGAATCGCCGTCTCCTGTAATTCGAGCGGGCGCACCGTATACTCGGAGAGACCCGCGAGGTGGGCCGATGGTAACACGCCACAACCGACCCGAGATCGATGCCGTCAGCACCGAAGAGGAGCTCCGGCAACTGCTCGCGGAGAGCGCTCTCGAGGTTGAAGAACTCCGAAAACGGGTCCGAGACCTCGAGGCGCGAGGGCTGCAGTTTCTGTCGTCCGCGTCCCATGCCGTGATGAACCCGCTCACCATCATCCGGAGCTATCTCGAGATCGTCCTCGCGGACCTTCAAGGGGGGCTTTCCGACGAGCAACTGCAGTTCGTCGCGACCGCACGCACTGCCTCGTTGAGGCTCCACCGGCTGATCGAAAGCCTGGTCGAACTGGCAACCCTTGAACTCGGCGCTGCGGACATCGAGTTGGGCGCCGTCGCGGCTGGCGATATCGTCGCCGAGGTCTCCGCTTCGCACGCCGCCTCGGCCTCGGAAGCCGGCCTCGAGTTGGAGGTTTCGGTCCCCGAGGACCTGCCGCCTGTTCGGGCGGATGCCGAACGAATGAGGGGCGCGCTCGATGCTCTGGTCGAGAATGCCGTTCAGTGGTCGCCACACGGCGGGACGGTTCGGATCGCGGCCGCAGTGAGCGATGGCGACGTCGTTGTCTCCGTCACGGACAGCGGCCCCGGGATCCCGGAGCACCGCCTGACAGAGGTGTTTGACGCCTTCGTCCGCCTCCCCCGCGAAGACGGCGAGCCCCCGCGCGGCGACGGCCTCAGCCTCAGCATTGCACGCCGCCGCATGGAAGCCATCGGAGGCGGCATCGAGGTCTCGAGCGCGTTCGGCAGCGGCAGCACCTTCACGCTGCGAATTCCGATCCCGCCTCAAATCTCCTGACTTCATCCGACGTCAAGCGCGCGTCGACGGCAGTTGTTCGCAAACATTGTCATGATCTCGACACCACTGAAATCACCCGCATTCTTCGGCTGGCAGTCGAGCCTTCTTCCGCCGCACCACCGGAGTGGCGGGGTGAGACTCGACACCTGTCGCTGTTGCACTGACGACTCGTGTCGTTTGACACGTTCTGTCAGGATGCTTGATTCCGCCGCCCGAATGGTGTGTGATCGAAGGCAATGAACAGTCTTGAGTTTTATTCGAAGCACCTCGACGGGTATCTCGACGAACTCCGCCAATTCACCGCGATCGAGACCCCCACCGGGAACCTCCCGCAGCTGGCCCGTGCCGCGGACTTCCTGATGGAGAGGGTTTCCTCCCTCGGCGAGGTCGAACGCGCGATGCTGGCTGACCACGGACCGCTGTTGCGGATCGTGCGGGACGGGCCGGGCGTCAGGGTGCTGCTGCTCGGTCATTTCGACACGGTGTGGCCGGTCGGCTCGTGGCCGAATCTGTGGCGCGTCGATCAGGGGCGTGCATTCGCACCCGGGGTGTACGACATGAAGGGGGGCCTGCTCTTCATCGTCTGGCTGCTGCGGTTTCTGGAACAACACGGCCTCTCCCACCCCAGCATCGAGGCTCTCTTCAACTCCGACGAGGAGATCGGGTCGCCCGGCACCCGGTCATTTATCGAAGAAGCCGCACGACGGGCCGACGTCGTGCTCGTGCTCGAACCGACAAACCTCGAGGGCAGCCTCAAACTGGCGCGCAAAGGGTCCGGCGAATACGTCATCACAGTCCACGGTCGTTCCGCCCACCAGGGTGTCGAACCAGAACTCGGCGTCAACGCCGTCGTCGAGGCGGCCCACCAGGTCCTCAAGGTGCTCGAACTCGAGGACCTCTCCAAGGGAACCACAGTGGGCCCGACGGTGATCCACGGCGGGAGCGTCAGCAACATGGTGCCGGACCGTGCGGAGATACGAGTCGACGTTCGTGCGTGGACCGAGGACGAGACTTCCAGGCTCGAAAGCGCCATGAGGCGCCTGAAGCCCGTTGCCGAAGGGAGCCAGATCCATGTTCTCGGCGGGTGGAACCGGCCTCCGATGGAGGTCAACGACATCTCGATGGAGATCTTCGAGGGGGCCCGGGTCCTCGGTCAGGGCCTCGGGATGGACCTTGCCTGGGTCAAGTGGGGCGGTTCCTCGGACGCCAACATCGCTGCGGCCGTCGGGACTCCGACCATCGACGGTTTCGGTCCCGTCGGCGAAGGGGCGCACCGGCCCGGGGAATGCATCGTCATCGACGAGATCCCCCGCCGCCTCGCTCTCCTGACGGAGGTCGTGCGGTCGTTCGTTCACGTCGGTTGATCCGGGTGGCAGGGGATGAAGACCGGGGTTCCGGCGAGGTGCGTCGGGGGTCGAACCGGCAGCGTTGAGGTGTTGGCGGCCCTGTGACCTCCATCACATCCAGTGACCTTTGACGTCAATCAACCCTCATTTTGTTGACGTCCAGCGTCACTCGGCGCGTGGCACATTCGAGGTTTTCACCGGCGGTCACAAGGGGCTGTTGAACTGAAAGCGATGCCCTGACCCGCTCGGGTTGCGCCCCTACCGCGAACGTCAGTTCTGGACGCCCTCTGGGATCTGCAGGAAGAAGCCGTCGAGGATCACGATATCTTCATCGAAATAGCTCGTGAATCCACTCTCCCACGGGGTATCGGCGAGAAAGTTGCCACCCAAGGACGCCAACGTGTAGGTGTCCCCGTCGCTCTTGTACTGAAAGATCTTGCCCCAACCATCGAGGGTCGGGACGTTCCCGATAAAGGGAATCAGCTCATCGGAGACATCCGTCACATCAGCCAGGCTCGCCGATTCCGGAAATTTGGCGTAATCCTGCTGGTAGATGCCCAACCCGTTCGAGATGGTCCGCATGTCGTTGATCGAACGGGTCTGTCGCGAACGTTGGATCGCGTTCAAGAGGTTGGGAATTGCGATCGCGGTGATCAAGCCGATAATTGCGACCACGATCAGCAACTCGATGAGGGAGAAACCGCGGCACGACGAGTGATCTTGTGTCTTCATGGCGGGATTTCAAAGCAATCCTCATGCCAGGATTCCCGACTCGTACCGGGAACCGCCTGTACCGTCTTGAGAAGTCCCGATTCCGTGTGGTAGAGTCCATTCCCCGGTGAGCGGGCATAACTCAGTTGGTAGAGTGTCAGCTTCCCAAGCTGGACGTCGCGGGTTCGAATCCCGTTGCCCGCTCCACCCAACCACCCACAGAGGGACCGTGACATGGGCCTATTCGGACGCGACGAACGACCAACTCCAGCCCCGCAGGCCGCGGGCGCCCAGCCATCCGGTCCGGGGTCTCAGATGCCGCCGCACCAGCATGGAGAGCGGACCGTCATCGCGGCTTCGATCCTGGTCGAAGGCGCGCTCTCGGGGTCGGGTCAAATGCTGGTGGGCGGGAGAGTTCGGGGCTCGATCGATGGCGGAGACGAGGTCGTGATTGCCCCCGGGGGGCGGGTCGATGCGAGGGTTCACGGGCGCGTCGTGATGGTGGCCGGCCAGATCGTCGGAGATATCACCGCCGACGAGAAAATTGAACTCGAACCCACGGCACAGGTCGACGGGGACATGACGGCACCGCGGATCCTGATCAGGGACGGCGCCACATTCAGAGGCAAGGTCAACATGAGGACGCCGGAGTCGCGCGGAGAGATCGCCACGTCGAGCGCGCGAAAGAGCGCCGCCGGACCGGAACAGGGCTGAATCCCGGTACTGCCGCCGGCCGGAAGCTGTCCGTTCAGTCGGTTCGTTCTGAAACAGGGCTGTCCTGAACTGGATCAGCCCCGTGGCCGACCGGGATCTCCCGCTCCACCACCGCCGACTGTCCCAGGAAAGGGCTGTATCTCTCACGATAAATGCCCGCCAGGGTCAGAAACGCGGTCATCATGAGCGGACCCAGGAGAAGGCCGACCGCGCCGAAGACCATCGCGCCGCCGATCAGGGAGAGAAAGACCAGCAGGGTGTGCATCTGCGCCCGGCGCCCCACCAGCAACGGTTTCATCCAGTACTCGACAACGGTGGCAACCAGGGCCAACGGTACGAAGAGCCACACGGCTCGAGCGGTCTCGCCCACCAGCAGGAGGATCAAGGAAAAAGGCACGAAGATCAGCGAGATCCCGACCACCGGGATGAATGCCAGAATCGCCATCACCACGCCCCACAGCACCGCACCGTGCAGACCCAACATCGAAAACACGAGGCCGCCGAGAACCCCCTGAATCACCGCGGCAACTCCGTTGCCGATCACCAGCGAGGACGCCATGTCCATGAAACGATGAGCCACCAACCGCTGTTCATCGGCGGGGAGGGGCAGGCTGTCTTCAAACCAACCCGTGATCCTGCGGCCGTCGACCAACAGGTAGTAGAGAATCAGGACCCAGAATATGAAACCGAAAACGAACCGCAGCAGGTGTTTGGCCAACGACACGCCCTGTTTGTAGAAGAACCCGCCGATCCGAACGCCGCCGGTCGCCACGAAGTCGTACACCCGGTCGGTCGTCAGTTCGAAACCCAGCGGCCGCAGAAGCCTGTTGGCATCATCGATCTGGCTCCGCCGCTCCTCCAGCATGGCGCGCAGTCGACCCTCGGTCAGTTGGGTGGTGCTCAACTCGTAAATGCCGAGGGCCTCCTGGGAAACCTCCTGGGCGATCACGAACAACGGCACCAGCAGCACCACGAGGAGCAGCAGACAGATGATCACACCGGCCGTTCGCCGCCGGCCTTTGAGCGCGGTCACCAGGCGCCGGTAAAAGGGATCGATCAGTCCAGCCGCCACCACGGCCAGGAGAATGATCGAGAAGAACGGCGCCAGCACCATCAGCACGACGACCAGACAGATTCCCATCGCCGTCAGCAGACCGAACCACGACGCCCTTGCGGGGGGCCCCGAAGCCGCAGACCGGCGGGGCCCTGGTCCGGTCACGTCGGGAGGAATTTTCTTCTTCACGTCTTCGCCGTTTTCCGTTTCACTTGCGATCGGCGGCTCTTGAGCCTACCAGCGCCCAATCGCACATCACGCAGCATTACAGTCTAGGTGTCATCACGAACTGCGTCACGATACTGCACTTCGAGGACACGAGTATATCGAGTCGCGGCGAGATCGCCGTCCCGACCCACAGGATCCGAGTTCACCGTCACCCACGCGTGGCCGTTGAGGCTCGGCTCCGGACCGTCGCCGGGACGGAAACCGATGTTCAACACAACATCGCCGCGCCCCCCAAGCATCGCACCCAGAACCAGCGATCGCACCAGGCAGGTGTTCATGCCCCCGAACCACGCGCTCCAGCGGGCGGTGGCACGCTCCGCCGCCAGTGACAGCCGTTCGATCGAGTATCCACTCAAATCAGCACCATGCCGGTGCAGATCGGTCACCAGGGCGGGGATCGGCACCGTTCGGACCCGTTGAGCCCTCTTCGCCAGGGGCAAGGCCCTTGCGAAAAGATACAGGTCAACCGGATTGAAACGCCCTGAATTCACTCGAGCGGCCTCCTGGCGAGCTTCGCCAACCTCACCCATGATTCTGCTACGCTCCGGCAATGACGACAACCGCCGAGGTGCTCACGACATTTCGATCTCAGGCGCCGCACCTCCCCCGCGCTCTCAATCTGGTGTGGTCTGCCGCCCCGCGGTGGACCGCGGCGTGGTCTCTCCTCCTCGTGATCCAGGGCCTCCTGCCGGTGGCGATGGTCTACCTGACCCGCACCGTCGTCGATCGCATCGCCGGTTCCGGCGCGGGAGTCCTGGCCCCGGAATCGCTGCGCCGAGTGATCGCTCCGGTCATCGTTCTGGCCGCCCTGTATCTCGCCTCGGAGATCCTCAGAGCGGCCACCCGGTTGGTTCGAACCACGCAGGCCGACCTGGTTCGGGATCACGTCAGCGCCTTGATCCACCGCAAGACGATCGAGGCCGATCTCGCCCAGTTCGAGTCGCCCGGGTTCCACGACCGGCTCCACCGCGCGCATCTCGACAGCCACGAAGGTCCCACCTCCCTCGTTCAGAGTCTCGGTTCCATCGTCCAGTTTTCAATCACCCTGATCGCGATGGCGATCGTGCTTGCGTCCTTTGGCTGGTGGGTCCCCCTGGCCCTGGCGGCAAGCACCTTGCCGGCGCTGGTGGTCGTCACTCGTTACGCCCTGGCCCACCACCGGTGGACCGTCCGGACGACACCGCAAACCCGCCGCTCCTGGTATTACGACTGGGTCCTCTCGACCCGTGAAACAGCCGCGGAACTGCGTCTATTCGCCCTCGGGCCGACCTTTTCCGGGCTGTTTCAACGGATCCGCCTCCAGCTTCGGCAGGAGCGCTTCGCGCTTTCGCGCGCAGAGGCGCTCGCCGAGATTGCGGCCGGAGGTTTCGCGCTGGTCGTCACCGGCTCCCTGGTGATCTGGATGATCGCCCGGACGGTCGGGGGCGGGGCGACTCTCGGCGCCCTCGCGATGTTCATCCAGGCCTTTGTCCAGGGCCAGACGTTGATGCGTTCGCTGCTCGAAACGGTCGGGCAGACCTGGTCGAACGTCCTTTTTCTCGACAACCTTTTCGGCTTTCTCGACATCGAATCGAACGTCGTCAACCCCGAAAGACCCGCACCACCATCGGATGAGTCGCCGCCGTCGATCCGCTTCCGATCGATCTCGTTCACCTACCCCGGTTCGGAGCGGCCGGTATTCGAAGACTTCGATCTCGAGATTCCAGCGGGCACGACGGCAGCCCTGCTCGGGGTGAACGGAGCCGGCAAGAGCACCCTGTTCAAGCTCGCGTGCCGTTTTTACGACCCGGATCGAGGATCCGTGGAGATCGGCGGCACCGACGTTCGACTGATGGAATTGGCCGACGTCAGGAATCTGGTCTCGGCGTTGTTCCAGGAACCGGTCCACTACAGCGAGACCGTCGGCGACAACGTCTCGATCGCCGAAGCCGGGCTTTCCGCAAACGACCGGCGGGTTGCCGAGGCCATCCGCATGGCCGGAGCTGAAACCTCGATCTCGAAGCTGCCGCAGGGGTTGAACACCATGCTCGGGACCTGGTTCTCCGGTGGTGTCGAGCTGTCGGTCGGCGAGTGGCAACGCCTGGCCCTCGCCCGGGCGCTCGTGCGGACAGCCCCGATCCTGTTGCTCGATGAGCCGACCGCCTCCCTCGACTCGTGGGCTGAAGCCGAATGGGCCGCTCGGCTCGGCGAGATGGCTCGCGGCCGCACCGTGATCGTCATCACCCACCGCCTGACCACCGCCATGCACGCCGACACGATCCACATCATGGACGAAGGCAGAATCGTCGAGTCCGGCAGCCACCGCGAGCTTCTCGAAAAAAACGGGCCCTACCGACGCGCGTGGGAAGGACAATTCGGAGAATTCGGAATTCGGAATTCCGAATTCTGAATTTTGCAATCTCTGGAGAAGCCGCCGGGCTCGCCCCGGCGGCTTCTCCAGAGATTGCGTTATACTCCCCGGCCATGAATCGAGTCTCCTGGGAACGCTATTTCATGAATCTCGCGGTGCAGGCGGCGACGCGATCGACCTGCCCGCGCAAACACGTCGGCGCCGTCATCGTCCGCGACAAGGCGATCCTGTCCACCGGCTACAACGGTTCGATCCGCGGCGCCCCGCACTGCACCGATGTCGGCTGTCTGATGGACAACGGACACTGCATCCGCACCGTGCACGCCGAAGCCAACGCGCTGGTCCAGGCCGCGTGCCACGGTACCCGCCTCGAGGGCGCACAGATCTATGTCACCGCCTCACCGTGCTTCAACTGTTTCAAGCTGATCGTCAACGCCGGGATTCGATCGATCTATTTCGGCGAGTTCTACCGCGACGAACGCGTCCTCGAGTTCGCCGACGACATCGGTGTCGAGTTGATGCACCTCGGGCTGGAGGACGCATCATTTCGGCAATGATCGACCTCGACCTCGATTCCACGTCCATCCCCCTCGTCTGGTCCGAGATCTTCGGACGGGATGCACCCACCGACATCGAGATCGGCTCGGGCAAGGGCAAGTTTCTCAACGAGCTGGCCGCCCTGCACCCGGAGCGGAACCTCCTCGCCGTCGAGCGCTCCGCCAAATACCAACGCTTGTGCTGCGATCGCGCTGCCCGGCGGGGACTCTCCAACGTCCGATTGGTTCGGACGACCGGCGAGGACCTCCTCCTGCGGCTCCTTGCGGGCGGATCGGTTCACACCATTTATGTGCTGTTTTCGGATCCCTGGCCGAAGAAACGCCACCACAAACGCCGCTTCATCAAACCTGAGACGGTGGCGGCGATGGGCCGCGCCCTGGTTCCCGGCGGACGCCTGCTCATCAAGTCGGACCACGAGGACTATGCGGAAGTCATCGCCGACGTGCTTGCCAACCCACCCGGATTCGAAAAACTCGACCCGGACCAGGCGTTTGTCGGTCTGCCGGTGACCGGCTTCGAACGAAAGTATCTCGCAGAGGGCCGCACGATCCACTCGTTCGCACTGCAAAAGGTCGGCTGATCAGGTCTGCACCCCGTGCCTCAGCTCAGGGGAACACTTCTCCAGTGACGGTGGCGCCGTCTGACAACGTCACGTTGGAACGAACCATCACACGGGATCGGCTCGAGGGCACCCGGATGGTGCCGCTGGACACCGTTTCACCCGGCGCCAGGTAGACCTCGAAGAACCGCGCCGCGTTGACACGCTCGAAGTCTCCCTGGTCCCATCGTCCGTCGGTGACCGTGCCACGGGTCAGGCGTTCAAAGGACCCACGTTCGTCGACCGTCAGCCACCCCTCCTCCACCGACACCTCGAGCCAGTTTCCGTGATTGGACACGGCGGTGGCGAACGGGCCGGTGTTGGACAGAGTCACTCGAAGCGATCGCCCGTTTCGTTGGACATCGAGGTCGATGGTGGGTTCGGGCCCCTCCCCGCCGAGATACCGGATCAGAGTGTCCCGGCTCAACCCGAGCTCCTGCCCGTCCGGCGGCAACATCATGACGTCCCAACCACCCAATTCCGGCAGAAGCACGCCCTGGCTCTCGGCGATCGCCGCGTGGAGTCGAGAGCCGTCGATCCACCGCACAGCGAGGGCATCCCCGACCGACCACTGTTTTCCGCTCCAAGAAACCGCCTTGTCGAAGTTGAACGTCCGGTCGAGAACCGAGGTTGTCGAAACCGTCGCGACACCTCGTTCGGTCAGCGGGTCGAGGTCGTCACCCGGCGCCTCCAGGGGCGGTTCCGTTCGAGGTTGGATGACAACTGCGATCCTGACCCGAACACCGGAGTCCGCCAGCGGGGCGAGTTTCTCCCTCAGCGGCAGCGGATCGAGCTCCCCAATCCCCCTGAGAACGGCTCCGTCGGTTCCAAACGCAGGCACCACGCAGCTGCGCGCAGCGGACGCAACGTTGTGGCCGAGTTTGGTCGCCAGTTGGGTGAAGGAAAGGATCGGAACGACCGCGATCCCGGAGACCTCCTGCAGCGCCACCACGAAATCATCGACGCCCTCCGCGAGATCCGGCAGGTCGAGGACCAATTCTGCCGGCACGGCCCCACCGAGATCGGCTTCGAGTGCACGCCAGACCGCGTTGGCCGTTGCCTCATCGAGATCGGGCCGAACACCCGACACCGCAACCGCGATCCCCAGCGGAATCGATCCTTCGACCGGTCCGGCGGGAGAGATCCTCAAGACCGGGGCCTGTCCGCCGAGATCAATCGTCCCGCGCCGCATGATCACCTCGTCGACGCCGACGCGCTGCAGGCGGTCGGCCGTGGCCTCGTCGATGCCCGTGTCGTCGAGCCAGACCACGAGTCGGCGCGGGATCGGCGGGATTTCGCTCGCAACCGGAGTTCGCCCGCCACACCCGATCACGGCGAGAAGAAGGAGCGAGAGACCTGCCCGTTTCATCACCGCAGTATCCTAACCCGGAAAAGACCCTCCATCGACGCCACCCCACCTCCGGAACTCAATTCGCATCCAGCCCTTCGGGCACCGCGGACAGCGCCGGAAACTCGAGCCGGACGACGAGACCGCGCGGTCCGTTCGCCGCCTCCACCCGCCCGTGGCACCTCGTCACGACCTGGTGAACCAGCGCGAGACCAAGGCCGCTGCCGGACGTGGTGGTCGAAAAATGAGGTGAAAACAGATCCGGGAGCCGGGCGTCGGGCACTCCCCCGGCAGTGTCTTCAACCTCGAGAAGGACGCGTTCCGGATCGCCGATCAGCCGAAGAGTGATCGTGCCACGGTCGCTGCCGAGAGCGTCGATGCTGTTCTGAACCAGATTGGACACCGCGCGGTGGAGCCAGTGCCGATCACCCCGGATCGGCGGCGGCGGTGGATGCGAGACATCCCGTTCGAAATGGATCCCTCGTCTGGCGAAGATCGCGGTGCTCGTCGGCACCCCTTCCAGGATCGACTCCAGGTTGACCGGCACGGGTTCCCAGTGCTCGAGTGCAACGAGATTCGAAAACGAGTTCGCGGTCTCTTCGAGGCGGGCCACCTGAACCGCAATCTCGCGGCAGGCCTCGTCGAGCAGTTGCGGCAGTTCCGGGTCGTCGCGACCGGCAGCGGCCTCCAGCTCCTGGACCCACAGGCGGACCGGGGTCAACGGGTTCTTGACTTCGTGAGCGACGATGCGCGCCATCTGGTTGAGCTGCAGAGCCCGGTCGGCGCGGACAAGGTCCGTCACGTCATCGACCACAGCCACCAGACCCAACGAACCGTTGGGGAACGGAACACCGGCGACGCCGATCCGCCAGGTCAGATCGCGGCCGGGGATCGGCTGCACGGTCCTGGCCGCCGAGCCGCCGACGCTCGCCTCCTCCACCGTCGAACGCAACTGGTCGAGAAAGAGGCGGCCGTGCTCTTCTTCCAACCGCTGCGCAGACGGGTTCGCGAATTTCTCGGTGCCGTCGGGCTCGAGCACCACGACCGCGGGCTCCAGGGTCTTCAAGGTGATCCGGAGGAGCTCTTCCTGGTGGCGCAGGCTGACCTCCCGCTGCCGGACCTCCTCGTTCATCGACGCGACCGCATCGAGGACCTCCGCGAGGTCGGTCTCACGCGGCCGCTGGATGGCCCCCAGGGGTTCGCCGTCCAGGAGATTCCTTGCCAGCACCACCAGTTCCCGCAGCGAACTGCTGAGCCGCTTCTCGATCCGGGTCGTCAGGACCAACGCGAGCAGAGCCGACAGACAGGCGCCCGTCAACAACCAGTCCACCGCTCCCAGATCCGATCCCGATCCCGACGCACGCGGCAGAAAGAGGTGCAGGAGAAGGCGCCGGTCCTGGAGCACCACGGGACCGGCGGCCACCATATGGTCTCGCCACCGCAGGACGGACGGGTCGTTGCGCCCCAGGAGGTATGGCGGAAAGGTCTCCGGCAGCGGCAGCCACGGCAGGACGCCGTCGCTGATGAGATCCGGCCGCGACACCGCCACAAGGTCCGCGCCGTCCCACAGTGAGACCTCGCCGCCCCAGCCTTCGGCCAGCCACGTGGCCAGTTCGTCATCAACTGCGAAACCGCCGCCGAGGTGGACCGCCGTATAACGGGCGGCTCGCAACGCCTCCAACCCCCGCTGCCGTTCGAGGCGTCTTTCCTGATCGCCGATCCGCTGGTGCAGAAAAAGCGTGAGCACGACCAACGGCAGCACGACGCCGCCCGCCACGAGCAGCCGGAGCCGACCGCCGAACGTCGCGAGATCACTCCGCCGCACCACCGGCGGCAGCGCGATCGCGGACCCGAGGAGCGCCCACAGCATCGCGATGGCCGTCCGAACCACCCAATCCGATGCCGACGGTTGGCGGCTGGCGGCGACCACCAGCCACTGCCCGTTTCGCCGCACCCGCGCAAGGCGGCGGTCTTCACCAACGTTGATCCGCGTCCACCCTCCATCGGCGTGGAAGAGCTCGCCAGCACGGATGGCGTCGAGGTTCCCGATCTGCGGGTGGAGGCTGGCGGCCACTTCGCCTGACCGCGTCATCACGGCGTACCAGATCGAGTGTTCCCGCTGATCCTCGAACATCCGGCCCGACCGCCAGTCCCCGAGCAGGCTCCACGGCTCGGTCGCCACCGACAGTTCGATCACTCCTCCGGCGGGTTCTTCCATCTCCCACTGCCGGACCAACCGGGTCGCCGACGATGCGGGCGAGAGATCGCCCCATTGCGACACGATGAAACCGTCGCCGTCCACGAACCTGAGCTCGGCGGGGGTCCGCCACTCTCCCAGACCCCAGTCTCGTGCGAGGACCGGCGCGAGATCGGTCAGCCGGCACTGTGTCGCCGGCGCCGGTAACACGTCCTCGACAAACCGTTCGCCTCTCGGCAGCACCACCCCCGCTCCCGCAGCGTCCAATCGATCGAGCTGGACCGGGATGCGAATGACGTACGCGGCGAGACCGAGCACTGCCAGAACCGCCACTGCAAAGAGCCGGCGATCCGGTGAGAAATTCGTCCGCGTGATTCCCGGCCACCCGACGATCACGAAGGCGAGCGCCACCATCCACACCCCGCCCAGACCAGGGCGCTGGAGTTGGTCGGGCAGCCAGCTGAATCTCTCGATCGGCGAGCCGAAAACCGCCGCGAGTGAGGCCGTCGCCACCGTCGTCACGACCAGTACCTTCGCCCACCCCGGACCGAGAGATCTCGCGAGCCTCCCCAACGCCGCCCCCGCGACCAGCAGCGAGACCGCGAGCACGGGGTCGGAGATCGGAGTCGGCGCGGACGCCAACGAGAGCGTCCCCGCACCGACAACCAGCCAGGCGATCCTGGGCTGCTTCATCACGGCGAAGACCGCCAGAATGGACCACCCCAGCCACCTCCAGCCCGACTGTCGATCGGCGGGCCTCGCCACCGCGGAGACCGGCACTTCCACGCCGGGCCGCCCGGAAACGCGGATGGTCCGCGCGCCGGAACCGTGGCGGCCGATCGAGAGATCGCCACCCATCGCGGCGCGCATCCCCCAGATCTCGTCGGCCCGCCTCTCGGTCCAGTCCGCGACGACGATCGCGCCCACCAGTTTCCCCTCGATGAACAGTGGTTCGCGCAGCCAGAGATCCGCCCCGGACACCGACCATGCCACACCCCACTGGCGCTGGCCGAGCGAACGAAGACCATACGGGAAGGCATTGCCGGCGCCGCCCCAGGCAATGATCCGGCCGCGGTCGTCGACGAGGTAGATCGTCCGCGAGTGCACGCCCCGCGCCGCTCGTTCGAGAGTGTCGAACGGCAGGGTGGGTTCCACGGCCTCGCCGGCCGCGCTCAGAAGTCGGGTGAGATCGCCGTCGGTTGCGAGGGATTCACCCGCCGCCAACATCCCGGAACAGTGCTGATCCAACTCACCGGTCGCGCGTTGGACATCGAATGCACCGGAGGTCGGCACCAGGGCCGCGACGGCCGCAACCGCGACTGCCACCCAGGGCAGCCAATTCTTGCCGCGCGGCCGTGCCAGCGCCAGCGACCCGGCGCACAGCAGGACGACTCCGAATGGTGACGTTTCCCAATGAGGCCACGGCCCGCACACCGCGACCGCCGCCAGCGCGAGCAGCCAGGACCTGACGGATTGTGCCTCGGAGAGGGTGTTTCCCATTTCCGGCAGTATATCGTGGGGAGGGAGGACGCCAGGAACACCACCACAACGTTCCAACGTTTGAACGTTCGGTTCATCCGGAATTGCATGAGATCGAGACTTGGACGGATGTGATCACAGCGTCGGCGTCAGCGGCAGTCACCAGGGTCCGGACCAGGTTCAGCGACGGCGACAGCGCCAGCCACAGAAGTCCGCGGCGGCGTTCGGGTGCAACGACCGTGGGCATGGTCACCTCCGGGTCGTTCAAATTGGTGAGTAGCCGGTGGGCAGCCGATGTCAAGGGCAAGCCGGGCTCGGAGCCCGGTGCGGAGCACCCTTGACATCGGCTGCCTCACCGGCTCGGGGAGAGGACATGAACGACCCGGAGGTGACCATGTCCAACGTCCTCGCCAACACCAACCTCATCGCCCACGAGAAGGCCCTCGCGGCAGCGGGTGATGCCATCGCCCTTGTCCTGCGGGTGCCGGCGCCGCTCAAGTCGATTGCCGATCAGGTGATCCGTTCAGCGAGCTCGGTGCCTGCAAACCTCGCGGAAGGCCACGGCCGGTCCGGACGCGATCGGAACCACTTCTGGAGGATTGCCTATGCATCGGCCAAGGAGGCCGACAGCCACCTGCGGCTTCTCCAACGAGCTGGGGTCGTCAACACCGGCAGAACCGAGAAGGTTCTCGAGACTCTCGATCAGGTCCGCGCCATGACCTGGCGGCTCATCAATCCGAAGAGCTGAATGATCACGATGCCGTTCCCGGCTCGTCCGGGCGCTGTCGCCGGAGGCCGACGCTGATGCTGTACCTGTCGGTGGCGCCGGCTGCTGCCCCGGTCGCTGGCGCTGGTCGCTGTATGCCTGATATCCATTTCGGTCAGTGCCCATCTCACGGATTTCCGGATGAGCCCAACGTTCAACGTTGAACGTTCCGGGCACCTCCGCCGCACGCGTCACGGGCACCTCCGCCGCACGCGGCCCCACCCTGAGCACTCGAGTGTTTCCCGTCGGTCGGGCTGCGTTCGGAATTCCTAATTCCTAATTCCTAATTCCGAATTCGACCGTCAGGTCGCCCGCATCATCTCCTCGACCTCGTCGGCTGCCGTCGGGAGGTCCGGTGACAGATTCACTGCTCCGTCGCTGGTGATCAGGAAATCGTTTTCGATGCGGACGCCGAGAGACTCGCCGGGGATATAGATCCCCGGTTCGTTCGTGATCACCATTCCCGGTTCTAAAGGCGCCTCGTCGGCAGCGCCGGGATCGTGGGCGTCGAGCCCGAGCTGGTGGCCGAGACCGTGGATGAAGTACTGTCCGAGTGTCTCGCCGCTCTCGTCGCGGACACCGGAATTCTCGAAAATACCGAACGCGATCTTCCGCAGGTCGAACACCGAAACGCCGGGCCGCATCGCCTCCGCCACCCGATCGTGCGCCTCCAGCACCAGGTCGTAGATCTCACGCTGGCGTTCGCTGAACTTCCCGTTGACCGGGTAGGTTCGGGTGAGATCGCCGCAGTAATAACCGTAGCGGGCGCCGATGTCGACGACGACGAGCTCGCCGTCCCGGCAGGTTCCGACGTTCTGATCGTAATGGAGGGTGGTCGCGTTGTAGCCGGATCCGACGATGGTCGGAAACGCCATGCCCTCGGCGCCCGCCGCGCGAAAGGCGGCGTAGACCGCACCGTCGACGACGCCTTCGCCGACCCCCGGTCGGATGGTCGTGGCGGCTGCCCGATGGCCCTGGACGGTGGCGGCCACCGCGGTACGCATGAGGGCGACCTCGCCCTCGTCCTTTGTGACCCGCATCGAGTGGATATCACCGCTCACGTCCTTGACTGCAAAGGAGGACAGCCGGTCGCGCAGCGCCGCCACAAAGCGGTGAGTCGCCGGGAGCTGCGACCCGCTCGAGACCGCCGGGTAGTCGGTCCACAAGACCGCGCCGGGTTCCGACAGCCAGCCCTGAAGCCGGCCCTCGAAGCCCGGCACCGGGCGCCTTCGCGCGTCGAGCACGATCTCGGACGGTGAGGAGGAGAGCACCTGGTCGAAACCGAAGGCCTCCGCCGCCTCCTCACCCGGACCCCACTTGGGTCCGGTCCAGCGCTCCACGTTGGGGTCTCGCGGCGGCAGGAAAAGCAGATCGCCGCCGTCGCCCGACCGCAACACGAGAATCGCATTGGGCAGTTCGACACCTGTCAGGTAGAAGAAATCCGAACCCTGACGGAAGGTCCCGACGTCGCCGTACCCGCGGTCGTCTCCGGCGCCCCACAGGACGATGGTCCCGCCTTTTACCTTCTCTACGAGCCTCCGCCGTCGATCACGGTAGACCTCTTTCGGCTGGATCTCGGCCGCGTAGTTTCCACCCCGCATGTCGCTGTGAGCCATCGGACCTCCACTGAGTGTTCGTGGCCGACCTCGGTCAAGACGGCTCTGGGTCGGCCGGATCAACAGTCTACTATCGACTGCCCGCCTCCGGCGGGTTGCCGTACAATGACCGGCGACGCGGAGGGCGCGTTCATTCGAGGGAGGTTCACGTGAAGGCACTTGTCGCTGCAGTGATGGTCTTGTCGAGCAGTCTGGCCTCGGCCGAGACCACGATCCCGACACCGGAAAACCACTTCGGGCACGTGATCGGCGCCGATCACAAGCTCATCTCCTATCCGGACGTTCTGGAATATCTGGAGTTGATCGCAGCATCCTCGGACCGGGTGTCGATCGAGGTGGCCGGCCTCTCGACGCTCGAAAACCCGATGAAGATCGTGATCCTGACTTCACCCGCCAACCAGGCCAACCTCGAGCGGCTGCGAGAGATCGCCAGGCTGCTGGCAAAACCCGGAGATCTCTCGCCGGAACAGTCCTCGGCTCTGGTCGAAGAGGGCAAGGTCATCGCGCTCGTCACCTGTTCGATCCACTCGACCGAGGTCGGCAGCACCCAGATGGTGAACGAGTTCGTCTACGACTTCGCGACCACCGACGACCCCGAAAAGCTCGCGTGGATGGACGAGGCGGTACTGCTGGTCATGCCGTCGATCAACCCCGACGGGCAACTCATGGTGGTCGACTGGTACAACGAGTGGCTGGGAACCGAGTACGAGGGCGGCCGCATGCCGTGGCTCTACCACTACTACGTCGGCCACGACAACAACCGCGACTTCTACATGCTGACCCAGAAAGAGACCCGGGTCGTCAACAACGTGCTCTACCACCGGTGGTTCCCCCAGTCCTTCCTCGACGAACACCAGATGGGATCGACCGGACCGCGGATGTTCGTGCCCCCCCAGACCGACCCCCTGAACGAAGAGGTGCACTCGCTGGTCTTCCGTCAGGCCGACGTTCTCGGCACCAACATGAGCTTCCGCCTCGAGGAAGCCGACAAGACCGGCGTCGGCCACAACATGATCTTCGACAGCTACTGGCCGGGCGGCACCCGCAACACGGCCTGGTGGAAGAACGTCACCGGATTGTTGACCGAGGTGGCGAGCGCCAACATCGCCTCGCCGATCTATGTCGATCCCGGGGAGCTCCGCGGCGGCGGCAAGGGCCTGCCGGAGTACGGGCGGCGGTCGAACTTCCCCTCACCGTGGCCCGGCGGTTGGTGGCGCCTGCGCGACATCGTCGAGTACGAACTCGTCGCCACCTGGGCGTTTTTTGAAGCCAACGCCGAAAACCGCGCCTCGATTCTCGCCAACACCAACCGGATGGCGAGATGGTCGATCGCCAACGGCACGACCGAACCGCCGTACGCGTGGATCATCCCGCCCGACCAGCACGACCCGGTGGCAGCGGGGAAAATGGTTGACCTCCTGCTCCGGCACGGTGTCGAAGTGGCCGTGGCGCGCGAGCCGCTGCAGGTCGGATACGGCGTGTTTCCGGCGGGCACGACGGTGATTCCGGCAGCCCAGCCCTACCGTCCGTTCCTTCTGACCATGCTGCGGCCGCAGCGCTACCCGGAGGTCAAGAACGCGGTGGACGCGGGTATTCTCGAACCGTACGACGTGGCTTCGTGGTCTCTCCCGCTCTCGATGGGCGTCGAAGTCGTCGAGGCCATGCAGCCGCTTGCGGGAAACCTCGGACCGCTGACCGCGGCCCTCTGGCCGCAGCCTGAAATCGACAGCGACGCGGCGGGCCACCTGATCCCCGCCGGCGCCGACAGCGCCTACCCGGCCGTCAACCGGCTGCTCGCCGGTGGCGCGACCGTCAGCCGTCTCGCCGCCGACAGCGAACACGGGCAACGTGGAGACATCTACCTCACGAACCGAGAGATGGACCTTTCCGCCCTCGCAGTCATCGCCGGCGAACTGCAGGTACCGGTTGTCCCGGTGGTCCAGGAACCGGCCGCCCCCATGTGGAGGGTCGCCCGGGCGCGGGTCGGTCTCTTCAAACCGTGGGTCGCCAGCATGGACGAGGGCTGGACCCGGTTCGTGCTCGAAGCATACGAATTTCCGCTCGTGAGCCTCGCCAACGAGCACATCCGATCCGGAGAGTTCGCCGATGCCGTCGACGTCCTCCTTTTCCCGGATGTCTCCCCATCCATCATCGCGACCGGCAAGCCCGACAGCAGCAGTCCCTACAGCCGTTTCTGGTCGCCCCTGCCGCCGCAGTACAGCGGTGGCATCGACGAGTGGACGAGCGATGACGACGACAAGAAAGGCAAGGCGCCCAAAAAGGTCAAGGGCGGCACGACGATCGAAAAGTGGGTCAACAATGGCGGCACCGTGGTCGCCCTCGGTTCTTCGGGTGAGTACTTCATCGATCTCTTCAAGCTCCCGGTCAGCAACGTCCTCGCCAAGGTGTCGCGAGACACGTTCAACTGTCCGGGCTCGACGTTGCGGGTGTTCATGAACACTGACAGTCCCCTGACCTTCGGGATGCGCCCGGAAGAGGCGATCTACTTCGGCGACTCACAGGCCTACCAGACCCGGGTGCCCGACGCCCGCTTCGACCGCACCGTCCTCGCCCGCTACCCGGGCGACGACAAGGACATCCTCATCAGCGGCTATCTCGAAGGCGGGGAGTACCTCGAAAACAGGGCCGCCGCCGTCGAGTTCGAAGTCGGCATGGGCAAAGTGATCCTGATCGGCTTTCCAGCCCAGCACCGCGCCCAACCGCTGCGCACCTTCAAGCTGCTTGTTCAACACGCTGTATGAGCTGGAGGGCCCGACAGAGCAGAAATGAGCCGCTCGGGGAAAACCAACCAGTGAAAAGTCTCGTGGGGCAGGATTGCCCGAAAGGGAGGGGATAAACCCCTCCCCTACGATGCTGAGAACCGTTTCGAAGGGTGCCACTGAGAACCGTAGGGGCGGGGTTCATCCCCGCCCGATTGACTTGCTGGAGCCCTTCAAATAATAGCTGCGCTGCAACAAAGATGCCGCGTGACATCGACGTCATTGGGAGGCGGTTCCTCCGCTTTCGTGCTCCTTGATCTTCTCCGCGAACCCGGCCGCCAGGTCGTTGGGAATCGGAATCGACAGGTTGTACTGGGCGATCCGCCAGACCCCGTCGGAGAGGACGAGAACTCCGGTTCCCCGACAGGTCCCATACGTGTCGTTCCAGAGCATTTCGTCGAACCACGCCGTCCGTCCGTCCGACGACACGAAGATATTCCGTTCCTTCTTCTCGTAGGTCCACCCGCGGCCCTGGGAGAAATAGGGCTCTGCGAAGGCCTTGAACTCGGCCACCGACCAGCGCTCGGAGGCATCCGTTCCCATGAAGACCGCGTCGTCGGCGAACAGTCTGAAATAGAGCTCTCCGTCGGCCTCCGAAGCGGCCTGATGGAGGCTGCTCAGCACGGCGTCGACGGCCGCCTCGTCCTTCGAGAGGTCTCCGGCAACCGCCGTCACCGGCACCAGAAACCACATCAGCATCACAGCCAATCCACGTCTCTTCATGTCATCCTCCACCGAAAAAGCTCATCGCGCCGCTCACCGCCGCCGCCAGGCCCCGCAGCCCGAGAGCCATACAGACCAGAACGACCGCACCCATCACGACGTTCTGCGCCCTCGAGTTGACGCCGGCCTCGCCGAGGAATCGGCGATCGTTCATCGTTATCCACAGAAACGACGCCACCAAAGGCAGCAGCAGACCGTTGAAGGCCTGGGCGAGGATGATCACCGGCACCGGTCGCACGCCGGAGATGCCGAACGCCATCCCGGCGGCCAGAACCACCAGCCACACCGATCTGAAACGCCATGAGGTGGTCTCCCACCGCTCGTCATCAGCGCCGGCCAGGAGAGATCTCGCCGCCAGCGCAGCGGCCAAAGGCGCCGTGATGGCCGATGTGAAGCCCGCGGCGAACAGCCCGAGGCCGAACGATGCGCCCGCTCCTTGGCCCAGCCGCTGATCGAGAACTGCCGCCAGACGCGCGTATTCGAGCCCGCCGCCCAAGGCGCTCCCCACCACCAGGATCCCGAGCGAGATGATCCCTCCACCGATCACGGCCACTGCCAGCCCCCACCGCATCTCCCCCAGTTCGCTGTCTCGCGCCAGCGCCGAGCCGAGAAAAAGGTTGTAGGGAACCACCGTGGTCCCTACGAGACCGAGGACCAGAACAGTCGATCCGGCCGGGATGCGCGGAAAGAGCAAACCGTCCGCGAGCTGCAGCAGATCCGGCCCGAGTCGCCCCGCCGTGATCACGAAGGCGATGCCCATGAAGGCGACCAGCGCGCCGAGGATCCGGGCGATCCAACGGGTGCTGCCGGTGGCCAGCAGCAACACCGCGCCGATCCCGGCAACGACGGTCAGAACGCGAGGTGAGACGTCGGTGACGAGCCGGAGACCGGCGACGCCTCCGAGCAGGTTGCCCGCCTCGTAGGCGGCGCACCCGAGCACGATCCCGCCGGCAACCATAACGGGCACCCAATGGCCGAACCGCGCGCGGATCGCTTCGCCGAGTTCTTTGCCGGTGACCACCGTGATGCGCCCGGCGGCCTCCTGAAGCACGAGGCAGGCCACGACCGAGAACAACAGAGCCCAGGCCAGGACGAAACCGAAATCGCTGCCCGCCCGGGCCGCGGTCGTCACCGTCCCCGGACCGATGAAGGCGGCCGCGATCACCGACCAGAACAGAATGTTGAGGAGGCGCTTCATGAAGTCCGCACCGGTTCAACTCGCGGCGAACAGCTGCCACTCACCGGATATGCCCTTGAGTTCGTACAGGCCGCGATCGGAGAACTCGAGCCGGGATCCTGCTACGAGGTCCTTCACCGTCCTCGATGCGAGGACTTCGCCGGGGCCGGCCTGGGCCATCACCCGCGCGCCGATGTGGACGGCGATGCCTCCGACCTTGTTCGCAATCAGCTCACACTCGCCGGTGTGGAGACCCGCGCGGATCTCGATCCCCAGCGACCTGACGGAGTCTCGAATCGCGAGCGCGCTGCGGACCCCGCGGGCCGGCCCGTCAAAGGTCGCGAAGAACCCGTCACCTGCGGTGTCGACCTCGCGTCCGCGAAATCGCTCGAGCTCTTTCCTCACCAGCACGTGATGTTTCTCGAGAAGATCGCGCCACGAACGGTCGCCGAGCCGGGTGGCGTGTTCGGTGGCGCCGACGATGTCGGTGAACATCACGGTCGCGAGCACGCGGTCCTGATCCGGGACGACCTTCGTGCCCGTCAGGAACTCCTGGACGTGGTCGAGCAGGGGCGCCGTGTCACCCACGTGAAAGATGTGATCTCCACCGGGGAGTTCGACGAAACGGGCGCCTTCGATGTGATTGGCCAGATAGCGGCCGTTGTCGACAAAGACATACCGGTTGTCGGTGTGATGGAGGACCAATGTCGGCGCCTGGATTGTCCCGAGCACCGACCGAACATCCAGAACGTAGGTGTTCGGGTACTTCACGTTGAACACGCCGGGACTCATCGCCAGGCGTTCGTACCGCCCGCGCCATGCAATGAACGAGGGGTTGTCGGCCGCGCTCGGTGCGCCGATCAACATGGTCTTCCCGGTGCCCCAGTTCCTCAAGATTCCTTCGATATACAACTCGGCCGTCTTCTCCGGCATACCGCAGTGGTAGTCCGGAGCGCGGGTCCTGCGAGCGTAGGCGTCCGCCAGAACGAGCGCGGAAACCCGGTTGGGGTGGGTCGCCGCAAACAGGATTGCCATCGGAGCCCCGTCGCCGTGGCCGAAGACGGCGGCGCGCTCCGATCCGGCGGCATCGAGGACGGACCCGACATCGTCCATCCATTCCTCACTGGTCGGTACGGCGCCCAGGGGAACGGGGTCGGAGACACCGGTGCCCCGTTTGTCGAAACAGATCAGCCGGGCCATCGACGCGAGCCGGTTCAGAAACCGCTCGAGCGTCGGCTCCTCCCACATCACCTCCAGGTTCGTGCACCAGTCCGGCACGAAGATGATGTCGAAATCACCGTCGCCGCACACCTGGTACGCGATGTACTGTCCGTCGGCGTTTCTGGCGTACTTTGTCTCGGGTTTCGTCATGTGTGTCCTGGAGTGCTGATGCACGGAATACGTTTCCGGGCAAGCCATCGCGTCGGCGGTCTCTCAGTTCCGGTGTCGTTGTCTTCTCTCGAAGATTAGCACGATCAGTCGGCCGGATCCGGCTCGCCCCAGCCGCCTCCGCCGGGGGTCTCGAGCACCAGGCGATCCCCGGGCGCGACCTCACACCCGTCGACGCCGTTCAGTTCGTGCCGGGTGCCGTCGGCGCGAAGGACCACCTGCCGCCCGACGGCGCCGTCCGCCCCACCGGACGCGCCGAACGGAGCGGCGACCCGGTGCTGGCTGAGGATGGAGACTTCGAGCGGCGCCAGGAACTCGTACTCACGGGTGAGCCCGTCCCCGCCAAGCCACCGGCCGGGACCACCGGAACCCCGCCTGATCGCGAAGCGGTGGAGCCGGACCGGGTAGCGGTGCTCGAGGATCTCGGGGTCGGTGATACGGGTGTTGGTCATGTGGGTGTGGACCCCGCTCTCCCCGCTGTGCCCTTCCACCGCGCCGCTGCCGCCGCCGACGGTCTCGTAGTAGCCGAAGGTCCGGTCGCCGAACGAGATGTTGTTCATGGTGCCCTGGCTGCAGGCCGCCAGGCGCAGCGCCTCGATCAAGGTGTCCACCAGCCGCTGGGAAGTCTCGACGTTGCCGCCGACCACCGCGGGACAGAGGTTCGGATCTGCGACGTACGGCGGGTTGAGCAGACCCTCGGGAATGTTGATCTCGAGGGGCTCGAGCAGTCCCTCGTTGAGCGGCAGGTCGATGTTCACCAGCAAACGCATCACGTACATGACGACGCTGTGGACGATGGCGGGCGTCGCGTTGAGGTTGCCGGGGTGGACGCCGGCGCTGCCTTCGAAGTCGAGCACCGCCCGCTCGCCGTCGATCGCAAACGACGCCTCCAGCGGCGACCCGTCGTCCAGCAACTGACGGCCGCGGTGAACGCCGTCCGGCAACCGCCCCAGAGCTTTCGCCACCTCGCGAGCCGCCATCTCCCGCAGCGCGTCCATGTGGTCGACGACGTGGGCGACACCAAGGGAGCCGGCAAGACCCGCGAGCGCTTCGCGGCCGCGCAGGATCGCCGCCAGCATCGCGCGCAGATCGGCCAGGTTGTCGGCGGGGGTTCGCGTCGGCCAGGGGCCGCCGGTCAACAGCACCTCCAGACGCTCCCACCGCGCTTCGCCGCCCTCCACCAACAACGTCGGAGGAATCACAACCCCCTCTTCGGCCAGAGAGCGGGCGTCCGGCGGCACCGAGCCCGGCCGGATGCCGCCGATCTCGGCGTGGTGTGCGCGGCAGGCGACGTAGCCGAGCAGGTCTCCACCCAGGTGGACCGGAGCGACCAGCGTCACGTCGGGCAGGTGGGAGCCGCCGAATGCGGGGTGATTGGTGACGACGACATCGCCCGGGGCCATCTCACGTTGTGCAACCAGTTCACGGACACACAGACCCATGGCCCCGAGGTGAACCGGAATGTGGGGGGCGTTGACCACGAGGCGGCCCTCGGCGTCGAGCAAGGTGCACGAGAAGTCCTCGCGTTCCTTGATGTTGGTGGAGATCGCGGTCCGCTGCAGCATCTCGCCCATCTCGCGGGCGATCGACGAAAAGCGGTGGCTCATCAGCTCGAGCTCGACCGCCCGCGGCCGCTCCCGTCGATGCTGCCGGTCAGGCGGTGAGGCATCGTCGACGCGCACGCGCACACCGCCGTTCGCCTCGACCCGGGCGTGCCAGCGGGACGGGACGACCAACGCGCTGTGCTCTTGTTGAAGCAGCGCCGGGCCATCCACCCGGGCGCCCGGATCGAGCTCGTCGATTTCGAACCGGAGCACATCCCGCCACGCCCCATCCAGAAAACATTGCTGCGATCCGGCACCCTTCGCCTGGTGGGCAGCGGCGTCTCCGGGCGCCGGCTGCGAGACCTCGCGACGGCGACTGCGGACCACCACCCGAAGCGACACCACCTCGATCCCACGGTCGCTCGGCCGGTAGGAGAAGAGCTTGAAGTACGCTTCCTCGAAGGCATGGCGCAGTTCTGCACCGTCCACCGGTTCGATCTCGAGCGCGGCATCCTGGCCCAGGTAGCGCAGTTCGACGATCCTGCGCCCCACCTCCACGTTCGCCTCGGCGATGCCTTCGACCGCCAACGCCGCGACGGCCTCACTTTCCAACTCCTCGAGCCAGCCGTCGAGATGGCCGTCGACGTCGTCGAGGGGCCGCAGCACTTCCCGTTGCGCAAAGCGCTCGACCACCGCGTGTCCGAGACCCACCGCGCTCAGCAGACCGGCGTCGGCGGGAAGCAGGACTTCTTCGATCCCCAGCAGATCGGCGACGCGGCACGCGTGCTGACCGCCGGCGCCGCCGAAGGACACCAGACTGTAATCGGCCGGGTCGATCCCCTTGCGCACCGAGATGTGACGAATTGCCTCCGCCATCCTCTCATCGGCGATCCGCAGAAGGCCCTCGAGAATGGCCTCGTCGCCTTCTTCTTCGGCATCCGCGAGTTCCCGCCGCAGGTCTTCGAACCGAAGGCGGGCGGCACTCACGTCGATCGGGATCGGGAAGCGTTCCGGCACCAGACGCCCCAACAGCAGGTTCACGTCGGTGAGTGAGAGCGGACCGCCTGCGCCGTAGGACGCCGGTCCCGGGCTGGCCCCGGCGCTCTGCGGCCCGACCGCCAACCGCCCCTGCTCGACCCGGCAGATCGAACCGCCGCCGGCCGCCACCGTCTCGATGGCGAGGGCGGGTGTCGCCAGCGTCACCGGTCCCACCTCGTGCGAGAAAACGTACTCGAAGTCGCCGTCGAACCGCGCCACATCGGTGCTGGTTCCGCCCATGTCGAAGGCGATGACCCTGTCGACGCCGAACTCCCGTCCGGTGATGGCAGCGCCGACGACCCCTCCCGCCGGCCCGCTCAGGAGGCTGTCCATGGGCCGGAAGCTCTCCGGGGTCACCAACCCGCCGGCACTGGTCATGACGTGCAGGCTCTCCCGCCCCGAGCCCAGCCCACGGTCCACCGCCCGCAGATAATCGGAGATCACCGGGCCGAGATAGGCATCGGCCGCCGAGGTCTGGGAACGCCGCAACAGCCCCTGAAACGGGCTCAGCGCGCTCGACCGCGCCACGGAGTCGAAACCGGCCGCCGTCAGCATCTCCTCCAGTTCCAGTTCGTGCGCCGGGTTGCGGTGGCCGTGGAGCAAGGTGATGCCGGCGCAGCGGAAACCGCGTCGCCTCAAGTCGTCGATCTGCCGCCGCACGGCCTCGAGGTCGAGTGGCGCCAGCACGCTCCCGTCGCACGCGAGACGCTCCCGGACGCCCACCACTTCTTCGGGCAACGGTGCGGGCCGTTCAATACTGAGCGCGAACAGATCCGGCCGGTGCTGGTCGCCGATCCGCAGCAGGTCCTCGAACCCTTCGGTGGTGAAGTGGACGGTCCGGGCGCCCCGCCGCTCGAGCAAAGCGTTGGTGCCTCTGGTCGTGGCCAGCCGCATGGCGATCGGCGGAAGCGGTTCGGCAAGCCCGGTGCCGGTGATCAGACGGGCCGCGAGGAGCGGCGCCTCCTCACCCGAAAGCAGTTCGATCGCCGTCCCCGATGTGAGGTCCGGCGCCCCATTCGCCGACAGCCGGATCGAACCGGAGCCTGCTTCGTGAGAGACCACCTCGCCCAGATCGCGGCCGCCGAGCTCCGAGATCCGGAAGCCCGTCAAGAAACCGGGGGGGAGGGATGTCGCGTCGCGCAGCCGAAGCCGACCGTTCTTGTCGACCCGCTCGACCCGGTCGCGCAGCGACCCGTTCGACAGCACCTTGCACCGGTGCACGGCGCCCCGGGGATCGACCGCGATGCAGTCCGTGAAGGTCCCGCCGGTGTCGATCCAGATTTTCCACCGCAAATCAGTCATCATCGATCACGCCACTTCTACCCCCGAGTCGAATGGCACGCGAGACGCGTGCCCCACAATCGTCACCTGTATCGGGGCCGGTTTGTGGGGTAGCCGTCCCGGCTGCCAGGCGTCTGGAGACGTTCGAACAACGTGATGTTCGAACGTTGCCTCACCGGCCCTTGTCCGTCACCAGATAGGTCGCAAACGACCCGAGCCAGTGGCCGCCCTCGTAGTGCTCGCCCGTCACCGCAGCCAGTCCCACGGTGCGGTGGGTGTCGGCGGCGGCCTGAAGCGAGGGGACTCGCGCGTCGTCGTCGGGAAGCCCCGAGATGATCCCCTCGAGCATCCACGCACGGCTCAGGTTGAGCCCGTCGAGGTGGGCCAGCTTGCCGTCGGAACGATCCGTCACGACGCCGACGGGCAACCACTCCGCGCTGCCGTCGGTCGGGATGACCGGCAGGAAGTTTCCGAGCCACGCCGCGAACTGCCCCGGCGGCAGGATCCGCCGCATGAGGTCGGCCTCGGCGATACAGGGCGACAGGAAATCCTGACCCGACGGCTCGTAGCCGAGCGGACAGGCATCGTCTTCGAGGTAGAAACCGAGGGCCTTGCCCTTGACCAGATCGGCCATCTCCTCATCCCCGACCGCCCGCGCCCAATCCAGGACCAGACCGAAGGCGAAGGCGGTCTGGCTGTGCTCGCCGGTGCGGATCGGGTAGTAGAGGTTGGGCAGCCACGTCCGGAAACGGGCGGCGGCCTCGGCCTCGAGCGGCGCCAGGTTTCCAGACCACCCGCGGGCCTGGTCGTCATCCCACTGCCGCAGTTCCTCCGCGAGACACAAGAGCCAGGCCAGACCATAAGGGCGCTCGTAGGAGGCCCGGCCCGCACCCGCCAGGTAGGCGGCGTCGGCCGCGACTTTCTCTTTCGTCAGGCTTGCGTCGAGGCCGGCACGGGCGGCAGGCGCGAACTCCGCATCGGGGTTGAGCTTGCTCAGCCGCACCAACATCCAGTGGCCGTGAACCGAGCTGTGCCAGTCGAAGCAACCGAAAAACGCCGGCGTCAGCTCGCGCGGCGGCGCCACGTCCTTGTCGGACTGGAGGACGTGGGAGATCTTGTTCGGATACTCCTGGTGGATGCACTCCAGAGCCAGCGCCGCGAACCGGTCCACGGTGGCGACATCCATCGCCGGCTCGTCATCGGCCTCGACGCCGGAAGCCAAGAGCACGAATACGACACACAGCGCGAGAGCGAAAAACCGGACCATGACAGTCAACTGCGGCGGAAGAAGAGGGCTTGTTTGTGGACCGGCTCGGTTCGTGCCTCCAACTCCGCCATCTGGGTCTCGTTGAGCGGGTTGAAGGTGCGGGCGATCTCGACGTTCTCCTCGAGCTGCGCAATCGAGTCGCACCCGACGATCACGGTGCTCACCGGCAGCGACAACACGTACCGCATCGCCTCTTTCATGTTCAGGGTGCCGGGCACCGTGTTGGCGTACCTCGATTCCGGATCGGCCGGGGCCTTCCACGACGAGAGAATGAGACCCCTGGCCGGGATCTTCATCCCGATGATCCCCATCTCCTTCTCGACCGCCAGCGGCAGGAGCTCGTTCTTGAAGCTCAGATAGTGCGGGTCGGCGGCGTTGAGGGCCATCAGCACGGTGTCGAAGTCAAACCTCTTGATGGCTGCGATCAACACGTCGGGATCCGCGTGGCCCGAGATTCCGAGGTTGCGGACGATGCCCTGGTCGCGCGCCTCGACCAGGGCCTCGATGGCGCCGCCCGGCGCAAAGACCTGGTCGACCTGGTCCATGCGGGCGAGGTTGTGCATCTGCCAGAGATCGACGTGATCGGTCTTGAGCAGCTCGAGGGAGCGCTCGAGCAGCTTCATGGAACCGTCGCGGGTGCGATCGTGGGTCTTGGTCGCGAGGTAGACCTCGGAGCGCCGGTTCTTCATGACCTCGCCGAAGTACTGTTCGCTCCAACGGTCTTCCACGCCGCCGTAACGGGCCGAGGTGTCGGCGTAGTTGACGCCGAGGTCGAGCGCCTTTTCGATCAAAGGCACCGCGACATCGAAGTTGTTCGCCTGTTCGATCGCCGCCTGCCCGCCGAGGCTGAAGATGCCGACCTGGAAACCCGTCTTCCCGAGGTTGCGGGTCGGCATCGCGTCCGGCGTCCTCGGGTTGTCGGGCAGACCGGGCATCTCGTGCGGCGTTTCGCCCATCACGCTCTTGGCCACGAAACCCGCCGCGGCGGCCGTGCCGAGCTTCAGGACATCGCGGCGTTTGATCGAGCCGTGACCCTCTTTCGGTTGTGACATGGTGCCTCCCGGCCCAATACTACACGGGCACGGGGAATCGACTCCAGCAGGCTGACATCCTCGAAGCGGTCGTCTTCGCCGGCCGACACCGTACTCGAAACGATGGTCGCCGCGGCGCCACACCGCGCAATGGCAATCGTGCGGCGGAGGTTCGTATCGAGGCCCCTCGCGTTTCCTTCGGGCCGGTTCACATTGTGAGTTGGGAGCACCGAATGGCCGCAGGCGGTTTGCCGCAGCTTGACGTCACCGTTGGTAACAGAGAGAATGAATACATGAATGAATCTGATTTCACTTCAAACCTCTGCACCATCAACGAGATCGACCCCAAGAAAGTGGCGTTCGTCCAGACCAAGGCTCTCCCGGACGCCACGATCGAACGCGTGAGCCGGCTGTTCTCCGCGCTCTCCGATCCCACCCGCCTCAAGATCCTGCACGCCCTCACCGTCACCGACGAACTCTGCGTGTGCGACCTCGCGGCCCTCGCCGAACTGTCGGTGTCGGCTGTCAGCCACCAACTCCGCCTCCTCCGGGACCGCGACCTGGTCAACGCCCGGCGGGACGGCCGCATGGTCTTCTACAGCCTGGCCGACGGCCACGTGGCCACGCTGATGGGAACCGGTGTGGAGCACGCGAACGAGGGGTGACACTGTCAATCTTGAATTCTCAATTTTGAGTTTTGAATTCTGAATTCGCACCATCATCCCTCCGGAGGGTTGAACCCGCACGCGGCTATTCGACAACTGTGAACGCCCGAGGGCGAGCCACCCCTCGATCTCTAATGAACCGAAGAAGCGGCGCTCACGATCTCCGGAGGGACTCGTTCTTCGAGGACTCGGGCCTCTTCATCGCGGCCAAGCTCACGAAGCAACTTCGCATATTCTGCGAGAATCATGATCAGATAGTCGTCGTCAGCAGGAACCTTGTCTTCCAGGATGGCAACGGCGCGACTGTAGAAAGGCACGGCCTCGCCCAGTCGGTCGAAGTGCCGGTGGCGCAGATGGGCGAGACCGAAGCAACTCTCTGCGATCACTGAGTCGTCGGGGTCGAGCATTCGGTCTTGGATATCGAGCGCACGACGGACGATTTCGTCCGCTTCGACATAGTGGCCTTCGTCGTCCAAAAAACTCGCAAGATCGAGCAGCGCCATCGCCAACTGCGGGCTGTCAGAAAATTCGCCGACCTCGAGGATCGCGACCGCACGCCTGAAATCCCTCTCGGCCTCATCCGGCCGGCCGGTCTCGGAACACAACACACCGATCCGCCGAAGAGACTCGGCCACTTCGGGGTGGTCGATGCCCAGCGATTTTTCCTGGATCGAAAGTGCGCGACGGTACCTGGACTCTGCCGCATCATTTCGTCCCTGTATCTGATCGAAATAGGCGATATTGTTGAGGGCCAGGGCCACATCGGGATGATCTGGACCAAGCGTTTTCTCTCGGATTTCCAGGGCCCGAAGATACATCGCCTCGGACTCCTCCACTCTGCCTTGGAGGTAATACAGCGAGGCAAGGCTGTTGACACTCGCGCCGACCTCCGGGTGGTCCTTCCCCAGCGCCTTCTCGCGGATGGCGAGGGCCCTCGTGTAGCACACCTCGGCCTGCTCGTATCGACTCTGCCTCTGGTGCACGATCCCAAGTTCCCGCAAACTCTCCGCCACATCCGGGTGATCCGGCCCCAGAATCTCCTCGCGAATCGCTTTCGCCCGAGAAAACGCCTCTTCGGCCTCGCCGTATTTCGCCTGCCTTTCCAGCAACAAACCGAGAGTGTCGAGACTTTCAGCGACGTCCAGACTGTGGGGACCCGCCTCGGCCTGGCGGATGGCCAACGAACTACGCGCCAGGTCTTCCCCTTCCTCGTACAATCCCATCCGGTCGTTTAACACAGCCAGGCTCTGAAGACTCCTGCTGACTTCAAGCGTCTCGCTGCCGACGGCGTCGCGTCGAAGGTCGAGAGAAGCACTCAGCAGTGGCCTTGCCTCCTCGTAAAGCCCTAGCTTGGTGTAAACGACCCCGATGGTCTCCATCAGCTTCGCTTGGGTCGCAGGTTGGTCGCCGAGTTCCGCCGAAACCTTATCTGCCCCCCGGCTCAGGATCTCCCGCGCCGTGATCGTCCTACCGCGCGCCTCGCCGGGCTCGGAGACCTCGAAAAGACCAATAAGAAAGTCTGCTAGCGCTTCCGCCTGGTCTCGGGCCGTGATCGCCTGCGCCCGCTCCTGGCGGAGATCGAGGGTGTATTTGAGCCCGCCGACGAACGTGAGAATTATGGCGGCTGCGACAAGAATCCGGCGCGTGCGCCGCCTTGGTTTGTCGCGAATCCAGCGCAGGCGTTCGAGGGCTTCCGACGCCGACGGTCTGGCGCCCGGGGCCGACGATTCGAGGCGCTCTACCAATGCCCGCAGATCGCCGGTGAGCCCGGGGATCAGCCCTGGCCGGTCGATCTCCGTTTCACCTGGGTGACACCCGGTGAAAAGCTCGCGCAGCATCACCCCGTACGAGAACATGTCGCTTGCCGCAGTCGCCACCTCGCCCCGGGCTTGTTCGGGGCTCATGTATCTCGGAGTGCCCATGACGCTGCCGCGAATCGTTTGAACGGTTTCCGAGCCCGACCCTTCGGTGGCGCGATCACGAGGCGGAAATTGCCCGGCCTCGGTGATCCCCAGGGTTGGGGCCTCGAATTCCGCAGGGTCAACTTCCCGTTGTGCGGCCGGACCTGTATGTCTGAAACGTGAGCCGGCTCCGTCACCGGTTTTGGGCCGGACAAGGCGCGCCAGCCCGAAGTCGAGCACCTTGGCGTCGCCCTCAGGTGTCAGCATCACATTGGTGGGTTTGATGTCCCGATGCACGACCCCTTTCTCGTGCGCTGCAACGAGCACGTCAGCGATTTGCTCGGCGATTCTCGTCCTGTGGCTTCGGTCGAGACCGGTTTGGATGACGTCCGCGAGGTTTCTGCCCTCGATATGCTCAAGAATGAGGAAATCGCTCTCGTCGCCCTCGACGTAATCGTAGATCTTGCAGATGTGGGGATGGTCCAGCACCGACAGCGCTCTCGCCTCGCGCAGAAAGCGGGCCTTCGCGGTCGGTTTGAGTCGCGCCTCGTCGCCGATTGTCTTGACCGCCACACGGCGGCGCAGGGTCTCATCATATCCCTCATACACTTCACCCATGCCTCCCGCGCCGATAAACCGGGTGATGCGGATGTGCCCAACGGTGGTTCCAACTCGACTCGTCGTTTCCACAGCACTCCCTCTCTCGTGGACGTATCGACTCGACGGCTCGACAGGACCCTCAGTCCACCGTGGAGGACCACCTGTCGACGAGATCGCTCGGGACCGCTCAGTGATGATTCTCGGGTCCGCCGAAAAAACTCACGACATCGGTCAGGAACCTGCCGCCGGCGAATGCTGCGATCGAGAGCACGACGAGCTCCATTGCAGAAGGCATCGCTCCGTAACCCATGCCCCAGCTCGTGAAGACCACAGCCGCAACACCACCAAACAGACCAATGATCGGATCTTTGGGACCTGGGGGTCTCGGTCCCCGAGTTCCGCACCAACCAACAAGCGCACCGAGTACCAGTACAGGAATGCTCATAGCACCTCCGTTTCCGATGTGTACCGTGTCAATTCGGCGGTCGGCGACCGCACCACGGATCGAGGAGAGGATGTCCTCCCACACCGCCTCTTGCCGGCGTCACCGACCCGGTGTCTTCGAACGAGACATGAGGTCTCAGACATAGGTTTTCCTGCTGACTCTACGATGCATCTTAGGAATGTAGATCGCAAAATACAAGGGCTGAGATGCGGAAAGGCCAACTGGGCTGACCTTTGCGTTGCGATTACATCTCATCTCACTGACATGATTCGGTTGAATGGCCACGAAAATGGACCGACGGTTAGAATTGAATGGGTGCTCTTCGAATGAATTTCCGGTTCACCTCCACCGCTGCGACGGGTGGCTCGACTTCGGGCCGGGCTGCCGGCAAGGGCTGCGGGACGTTCTTCTTCGGTCTGTTCTTTCTGATGGGCATGATGTTCGTGGTGCTCATCCTGGGTGAAGGCTTCAAACAGCTCGCACCGTGGCGGTGGGTCGAGACCCGGTGCACGATCCTCTCGAGCGCCGTCGCAGAAACGGATGACGAAGAGGATCCCTACCGGCCCCTCGTTCGCTATCGCTACGAGATCGACGGCCGCAACTACGAGAGCAACCAGCTGTTCCGGAGCAGCGCCACAACCTCCAGTTACGACCGCGCGCGCGACCAGGCCGCCCGCTACCGCCCGGGCGCGCCGGCAACCTGCTGGGTGGATCCCGGCCATCCGTCGCTTTCAGTCCTCGAGCGAAAGCTGCCGTGGATCTTTCTGGTCACCCTCTTCCCGATGATCTTCGTGACCATCGGGGCGGTCGGGTTGTGGGCGGTGTGGCGCCGTTCATCCTCGAGGTCGGAGACCGAGATCCAGTCGATCTCCGGGACCGCGCCCACGGGGCGCGGACACCGATTCACGATCGGACTGGGTCTGCTGTTCGCAGTGGTGGGCGGTGGAGTCTTCACCTTCCTGTTCGCGGTGCCGTGTGCGAGGACGATCGTTTCGGCGGGCTGGGAAGCGAGGCCGTGTACGATCGTGCGCTCGACCGTACGGTCGTGGTCGACCGACGACGGAACCTCCTACCGGGCCGACGTGCTCTACGAATACTCGGCCCACGGCCGCGACTGGCGCTCGAATCGAGTCACCTTCTTCTCGGCCCTCTCCACCGGCCGGTCCGAGGCGCGGGCGACACGAGACCGCTACAAGGCGGGCGCCCGATCCACAGCCTGGATCGACCCCGATGACCCGACCCGCTCGGTGCTCGAGCGCGAATTCCGGCCCCTCCACCTGCTCGGTCTCCTGCCGTTGCTGTTTCTGTTTGCGGGCGCCGCGTTGATGCGCTTCGGTTGGAAGCAACTCCGCGCAGCCCCCCAGCTTGAAGGAGGAAGACCCGAGCTGGCAAACCAGGTTTCAGGGCCCGTCACCTTGAAGCCCCAGCTGAGTCCGGTCGGCAAAGTGGCCGGCACGCTCTTTTTCGCCGTGTTCTGGAACGGGATCGTCTCGATCTTCGTCTGGCAGGCGTGGAAGGGCTGGCAGACGGGCCACCCCGACTGGTTCCTCACCATCTTCATCATTCCCTTCGTGCTGATCGGCCTGGCGTCCTTTGTCTTTGTCGGCCACTTCACCCTCGCGCTGGCGAACCCCCGACCGCGGATCACCCTACCGGGCGGCGAACCGTGTCTCGGCGACGACCTCCGGATCGACTGGCGGTTCACCGGCCGCTCGTCGCGGCTGGCCCACCTGCGAATATTCCTCGAAGGACGGGAAGAGGCGACCTACCGGCGAGGCACCGACACCGTGACCGAAAAGGAGGTCTTCGCCACCATGACCCTCGTCGACACGGCCAACGACTGGGAGATTCCCCGCGGCGCCGCAGCGGTGTCCCTCCCGGACGACACCATGCACTCTTTTGCGGGAGCCAACAACAAGGTCGTGTGGGAGCTCAAGGTGGCCGGGGAGATTCCTCGGTGGCCAGACGTCGACCAGAACTTCCCGATCACGATCCACCCCATTCGACTCGAGGACGTGTGAGATGCTGACCATCGAGACTCGTGACGGCGGCTCCTGGTTCAAACCCGGCGAGACGATCGAGGGAAACGTGTCGTGGCACCTCGATCAAGAGACCGAAGCGATCGAGGTCCGCCTCTTCTGGTTCACCCGGGGCACGGGCGCACAGGACGTCGAGGTCGTGACGACCCGGCGCATGGCCCGTCCCGAGCTTTCCGGAACCCGATCGTTCGAGTTCGCCGTGCCCCGCGGGCCGTACTCCTTCTCCGGCAAGCTCATCACCCTGGCGTGGGCCGTCGAAGTGGTGGTCCTGCCGGGCGGCGAAACCGAACGCCTGGATCTCACGATCGGACCGCAACCGGTGGAGGTCGACATCTCGTGACCGACGCCGCGCCCACGGTCTACCGGCCTGCCGACAATCCCTTTGCCAGCCATCGGGTCGACGCCCTTCCCTACCGGGGCCTCGCAATGCCATGGAACGAGATCGAGCGCCACATCGACGCCCTCGGCGGAAGGGCCGCCATCGTCGGGCCCCAGGGCAGCGGCAAGACAACGCTGTTGGAAGAACTCTCGTGCCGTCTGCCGGATCCGGTCGTCCTGGTGAAAATCCCGGGTAGCGATCCGAGGCCCTGCCGCACCGCGATCCGGCAACTGCCCTCTCCGGTGACCTCAGCCCACACGATCCTGATCGACAGCGCCGGACAACTCGGCCCTCTCGCCTGGCGCCACTTTCTGCTCGCGACCCGCCGCGCACGCCGCCTCGTCGCCACCCTCCACCAACCCGGCCGCCTGCCGACGCTCCTCAATTGCACCACCGACCCCGGTCTGTTGCGGCTCCTCGTCCACGATCTCGCACCCGTTCAAGCCGCCACTCTCGACCCGACCCTCGACGACCTTTTCAACCGCCACGACGGCAACATCCGATCCTGCCTCCGGGAGCTGTACGACCTGCACGCCGGACGGAGGTTGCCCGCAGATCACACAGATTGACGCAGATGCTGGATCATCGCGGTCGAATCAACATCTGTGAAGGTGGGCCAAGGCCCACCCTACAATTCCACTCGATATCGGGGTCCGGCGTAGGGTGGGCCTTGGCCCACCTTCAGACCCGTTGCGGGTGAGTTCATCGTCGAGGTAACGCCGGTTGCTGGATGACGGCAGGCGGGACGCCTGCCCCACAAAAAACCAAAAAGCGCCTCCGGCAGGTGACTACACCTCACGTTGGCAATGCCCAGGTCAAAAGCCCTCGCCCCTCTGAAATCCGCCAGCGCGAAGCGCGCGGGTTTCAGTGGGTGGGTGGGCGGGGGGCGGGGGCGGGCCGCTTACCGAGCGCCACGCTCACGCAGGAAAAGCCCGCCCGGCGCGACCCTGTCGCGCCCGATCGCTCACGGCGGGTTCGAGGAATGCTCGCATTCCGAGGACCTGCCGTGAGCGATCGTAGCCGCGGGCCCCGGGCCCGCGGCAGGCGGGCGCTCCCCCGGAAACGGCCCCGCCCTCCTCCGCTACTGCGGTTCGGCGGGGCGATCGGCGGACATCTGGATGCCCTTGGCGCCGGCGGCGCGGGCGAGATCGAGCACCCGCACGACAACGCCGTAGTCCGCGCCCTCGTCGCCCTTGAGGATGATGCCCTCCTCGGGCGCGCGTTCGACCAGCATTTTGATTCGGCCTTCAAGCTCGCTGTCGGGCACGATCGCGTCGTCGATCCACACCGATCCGTCGGCGGCGATGGTCACCAGAGGCGGCCTCTCGTCGCGGTTGATCCCGGCATCTTCGGCGGTCTTCGCCTCCGGGAGCTTGAGCTTGAGGCGCTCGTCGGCCACGAACTGAGTCGTCACCGCGTAGAAGATCAGCAACAGAAAGATGACGTCGATGAGAGGCGACATCTGGATCTCGGGCTTGCGGCCGCCGCGAAACGGTGCCAGGCGCATCAGCCACTCTCTTCCTGGTCCGACTCACGTTCGCGAACCAGGTGCAGAAAATCGAGGATCTGGGCCTCGATCTCCGAGAGGATAGCGACCGCGCGCGACTCGAGGTAGGACTGCGTGAAGAGCGCCGGGATGGCGATCACGAGACCCGAAGCGGTCGTGATCAGCGCCTGCGAGATGCCCGACGACAGCTGTTCGGTGATTCCCGAACCTGCCGTCGCCACCACCGCGAAAATCTTGATCATGCCGATGACGGTCCCGAGCAGGCCGAGCAGAGGCGCTCCGGCGACGATCGTGGCGAGGGCCGGCAGACCACGCTGGAGGCCCATGAGTTGGAGCCGGCCGGTGTCCTCGAGAATCTCCTTGAGCTCTTCGTACGGGGCGTTCCGGTTTTCAACCAGCGCGGTCACGAGACCGGTGAAAGGACCCGGGTGGCGGTTGCAGAAATCCACCGCACCACGGAATTTTCCGCCCGCGAGCAATCCCGAAAGGGCCTGGACGGTGGCCGGCTGGAGGAAGTTTCCGCGCCGCAACACCCACAGCCTTTCGATGATGATCGCCAGGGCCACCATCGACAAGACGCCGAGGGGAATCATCACCGGACCGCCGGAAATCAGAATATCGACCACTGGGAACTCCTGTTCATCTTCGTCTCATCGCCCGCTGCCCGGGCGGCCCGTATTGTAGAGAAAGGTGATCGTAACACCCTCGCGACCGCTGCCGCCGAGGTCGATCGGCAGGGGCTCAAAGGGGGACGAGGTGCCGATGGCGTCGCGCGCCGCGAAGTCCATTGGCGGTTTCCCCGACTCGTCGATGATCTGGAGACCGGTGACGGTCCCGTCCCGCTCGATGAAGAACCTGATCTTGACCACGCCCTCGACGCCCATCATCGCGATGTCGGGAATTTTCCAATGGCGGCGGATCTTGGCGAGCATGGCCTTGGCGTAGGGGCCCCAGTCGTACCACTGGGTGTCGAACGACAGTCCGCCTGTGTCCACCTGTCCGCCATCCTCGAGATCCGGCATTTCCGGCAGACCACCCTGATCCGGCGGCAAGGCCCAGGACCCGGGTGGCGGCAGCTGGATCGCCGGCTGCTGTTTCTGTTCGGGGACCTTCTCGCCGGCGCCTTCGTCTCTCGGTTCGGCCGGCCGCTGTTCCCGCGGTTTCTCCTGGGGTTGCTCTTGGGGACGTTCAGGCGGCGGGACCCGGGGCACCTGCTGGCCCTGGGTCTGGGGGGGAACCCCGGCGCCGAAGACCTGACCTCCGTCAGCCTGCACCAACTGCGGGGTGTTGCCGGCCGTCGCCGGACGATTCGACGCCTGGCCCTCTCCGCCGTGGGCCTGGCGGTCGAGGTCCGACAGCGGCACCTGGTCTGAAACCGGCGTTTCCTCTCGTTCCTCGATCAGATCGACGAACTCGAAATCGAGGGGCTCGCGTTGATCCGGCGGCACCGGCGGCAACTCCACGGCGGAGGCGTCAGATACCGGCCATAGCTGCTGCACCCGCGGCACGATCAAGAAGATCAGCAGCAGGTGCAGGAGAATCGAGATCTCCAGCGCTCGGCGAAAAAAGGTCGGTTCCCGACGCACACTCCTACCCTAGCAAGTTCGCTGCCATGAGGCGCACCTCAACGGCGAACAATAGTCACGATCGCATGATTTCCGAATTTCGGGCCGTTTCAGAGTCTTCGATTCTGCCGCGTTACCGGCTTCCCGGTGCCGCTTTGGCAGATAGTAGCCACCTCGCCCCGGAAATACCATTTCCCGTCTCAAGAAATTTTCAGGAATGACGAAGGGGGCATCGCTGTTCTTTCGCTTTGCAGGTTGAAACGTCAACAAAAAAACCCTTCTGGAGGAAAAAATGCGCAAGACACTGGCCCTCATCGCCCTCGTGGCCCTGCTTGGTGCGGTTCCCGCCGCCGCCCAGGGCACCTACTCGATTGATACGGTTCACTCGAATGTCGGGTTCAAGGTCCGTCACCTGGTCGCCAAGGTGTCGGGCAGTTTCAGTGAGTTTGACGGCACGATCACGGCCGATTTCGAGAACCTCGACGCCAGCAGCGTGGAGTTCACGATCAAAACGGCCAGCATCGACACCGACAACGAAAAACGCGACGGCCACCTGCGGTCGGCCGATTTCTTCGATGTTGAAAAATACCCCGAAATCACATTCAGAAGCAGCAAGATCACGATGAAGGACAGCGACACCTACGTTGTGGCCGGCATTTTGAACATGCGCGGAGTGGCCAATCCGGTGGTCCTCAACGTCGACTTTCTCGGCGAGATGCAGGCGATGGGCGGAACCCGCGCCGGTTACGAAATCTCCACCACCATCAACCGTCAGGATTTCGGCGTGTCCTGGAACCGCACCCTCGACCAGGGCGGCGTCGTGCTCGGCGACGACGTCGAGGTCACGATCAACCTCGAGGTCGTGAAGGAAGAAGCGGAGAACAATTCTTAATTTTGAATTTTGAATTTTGAATTTTGAATTGCGGGCCCGACTCCCTACCGATGATTGAAGTTCGAGGACTCCGGCGGGGTGGGGCCGCGTGCGGCGGAGGTGTCCGGCAGTTTCTCCGGAGTGGAGTTTTCAGTTTTGAGTTCAGCCTCTTGCCAAATTCGACGTGAGCGGGCGGGGATGAACCCCGCCCCTACGGTGTTCAGAATCGGTTGTGGGAACGGATGCCGTCCATAAAAGCGTAGGGGAGGGGTTTATCCCCTCCCTTCTCATTGTCATCGTGCCTCGATTCCTTCACTGCGGGTGTTTGATCTTTCGGGCAAATGCGCTGAAAGTTGGATCTTGGATTTCCGGCTGGCTGCTTGTATCAAATATCAAACATCCAATATCCAACATCCTCCGATCTTGGCAGTTCCACGGCTCCAGCTGGCCGTTGCGCCTGTAGGATGTCCGGCATGAGAACTTACGACTTCGACCTTTTTGTTGTCGGCGCGGGTTCGGGTGGGGTGAGGGCCGCGAGGATGGCCGCTGCGACCGGCGCCAGAGTCGCCGTCGCGGAGGCCTCCAGGCTCGGCGGGACCTGCGTCAACCTCGGCTGCGTCCCCAAGAAACTCATGGTGTACGCCTCGGCCTTTTCGGCGGCCGCCGCCGACGCCGTCGGCTTCGGCTGGACCGTGCCTGCGCCGACTTTTGACTGGGCCACCCTGATCGCCAACAAGGACCGTGAGATCGCGCGTCTCAACGGCATCTACCGCAACCTGTTGGAAGGCGCCGGGGTGCAGATCGTCGAAGGCAGGGCGAGCTTTCGCGATCGCCACACACTCGAGGCCGCCGGCCGGACCTTCACCGCCGACACGGTCCTCGTCGCCACAGGAGGGCGCCCGTTCAAGGCGCCGATTCCGGGAGCGGAGTGCGGCATCACCTCGGACGAGGTCTTCCACCTCGAACGGCAACCGCGAAAGGTTCTGGTGACCGGCGGCGGCTACATCGCCGTCGAGTTCGCCGGCATCTTCAACGGGCTCGGGAGCGAGGTCGTCTTGAATTACCGCGGTCCGCTCTTTCTGCGCGGGTTCGACGACGACGTCCGCAACACCCTGGCAGCGGAGATGCGAAAACGCGGCATTGAACTCCGCTTCGACACGGTCATCGACAAGATCGAGAAGAGAGACGGCAGGGTCGCGGCCGTCCTGAACACTGGAGACACGGTGGAGGCCGATCTGATGCTGTGCGCCACCGGACGGGTGCCCAACACCGCCGGGCTCGGTCTCGAGGAGATCGGGATCGAGCTCGACGCGCGGGGCGCAATCATCGTCGACGACTACCTCCAGACCAGCGTCCCGGGGATCTACGCCCTCGGCGACGTCATCGACCGCATCGCCCTGACCCCGGTCGCCCTTGCGGAGGGCATGGCTTTCGTCGAGACCGTGTTCAAGAGCAACCCCACCGCGGTCGACTACACCAACGTGCCGTCGGCGGTCTTCAGCCAACCGTCGGTGGGAGCCGTCGGTCTCACCGAGTTCGAGGCCCGGACCGAGGGCTTCGACGTGGTGATCTACCGCTCCACCTTTCGGCCGATGCTTCACACCATGTCGGGGCGCGACGAGAAGACCATGATGAAGCTGGTGGTCGATCGGACGACCGACCGGGTTCTCGGGGTCCACATGGTCGGGCCGGACGCCGGCGAGATCATCCAGGGCATCGCCGTCGCCCTCAAGGCCGGCGCCACCAAGGCCACCTTCGACCGCACCATCGGCATCCACCCCACCGCGGCCGAGGAGTTCGTCACGATGCGAACCCCGATCTAATTTTGAATTTTGAATTTTCAGTTCTTAGTTTTTCAGGACCCATCCGGGAAAAATGGTTGAGGAACGGGAACTCAAAATCTAAGAACTAAAAACTAAGAACTTGCAGCTTTGAGCGCTTCGCTCAAAGCTGCGGGCGTGTTGCAGTTGGCGGTGACGCCGGGGTCATCGACCTCCAGATCGGCCGAGCCCACGGCCCGGAGGACCTCCCTCAGGGTCGGTCCCTCGACATCACCACACACGATCGCTGCAACGACGTCCCGTGCGATGACGATCGGGTGGCCGTGCTTGCCCCGATACGACGGAATGACGACGGGCCCGCCTGCGGCGGCCAAGGCGCGAACCGTCTCTGACCGGACCAGCGGATGGTCCACCGGCAACACTGCGAGACGCTGCCAGTCCTCACTCTGAATGAGGTGGCCAAGACCGATCTTCAGCGAAGCGAACATGTCGAGACCGGGTTCGGGCAGGGGCAGCGCCTGCAGACCGGAGAACCCCGGATCCGGCGATTCGGGAGGCAACGTGGCGGCCACCCGAACAGCGCCCGCATCTCTCAGGCAGGCGACGCACGCCTCGAGAAACGTCCGCCCGTCCGGCAGCCCCGCCCACGCCTTCGGCCCGCCGAACCGCCGCCCATCCCCCCCCGCGAGAATCAGCCCCGCGAAGGCAGGAGTTTTCAACGCAGAGGCGCGGAGGGGCAGAGGCGCAGAGGGATTCTTTTTCATAGGCCGTTCACAATTCTTCGCACTCCATTAACGACACGCCGTTTCCCGAAATTGATGACCAACGCCAGTTTCAAGTCCGCCACCCTGAGGTACGTGAGAGCCTGAGCTTCAAATACGGGGCTGTCGATGGTTGTTGCCTTGCACTCAACTACGACACTTCTTTCAACCAGGAGATCCAAGCGCAGGTCGGATGCAATCCGATGACCTTTATAAACGATCGGTAGACAAACCTGCCGTTCAACTCTGAACCCTCTCTCCTCAAGTTCGAATGCAAGGGCCTCTTCATAGACGCTCTCGAGCAAACCGGGCCCACCGAGCTGCCTGTGTACTTCAATCGCTGCATCAACGATCGCGCCACTGATGTCGTTGATTTCGAACGGTGTTTCACGGCCCTCGTCCGCCTGAGTCAAAATCAAACCCTCCGCGCCTCTGCTTCTCCGCGCCTCTGCGTTGAATTATCCCCTTTCCACATCGAGACGCGTCGCACGCCGGTGATCTGGCTGGTCACGGCTCCTTCGCCGGCTGCCCGCAGGACGGTCGTGGGTTCGTCGATGACGGTGCCGCAGAGGACGTCGAAGCCGAAGTCGAACAGGACGGGCGTCAGCGGCGTCGAGGGGCCGAGCATCATCACAAAGGCGTCGGGCCGGACGCAGGCGAGCACCCCGGGCAGAGTGCGGTTGAGCAGGGTCGTCGCCGTGACCGCCACCACGTCGGCCTGGGGCAGCAGCTGCTCCATCGCCTCCTCGCCGAAGTCCTCCTGCCGCCGGTCGAGACCTCGTTCGAAGACCCAGAGCTGCCCGCACCGCCCCCGCAGTCGGTCGGCAAAGGGAAACCGCCCGATCATCGCCACCTTGCGGCCGGCGCCCCGTTCTTCGAGCACGGCCAGGGCCTTGTCGGCGGAGAGGTTCGGGGCGGCAGGGTTGACCAGAGCGTTGACCGCCGCCAATCCGACCGCGGCCTCGGGGGTCGACGTCGACTGCAGAAGATCGGCCAGCTCGGTTGGCGTGCGTTCGCTCAGCGATCCGGCATCGGCGATCGGGACCGTGCCGTGAACGTGCGTCTGGGGACGCAGGGTCGAGGCCATCCCGGCGCCCGCCGTCGTGTTGACGACCGACCAGAAGGGACCGATCCGGACATCCAGGGTTGTCGCCGGCGGGGTGCCGCCAACCGCCTTGAGGATGGACTCGATCACAGGGCTGCACGCGGGGTTCTTGATGTTCATGGGGGGCACTCTACCACCCGGTGTGCACCCCCCATCGCGAACCGCGTATACTGACCATGTGTTTGCATCAAAGCTACTTAGTCTCAATATTTTCTAGCGACTGACCGCGAGGAGGAGCCCATGGCCAAGAAACGCGATCCCCAACCCAAGAAGGAGGGAGGCGTCACCCGCCGCGGTTTCCTCGGCACCGTCGGCGCCGGTGCGGCCGCCCTGGCCACCGGCGTCGCCCGCCCGGGCGAGGCGGTGCCCGAGATCACCGACCCCGACGAGATGATGCAGGTGGCGCTCTCCATCAACGGCCGAGTCCACCGGCTGTTGGTCGAGCCCCGCTGGACCCTGCTCTTCGTCCTGCGCGAGCGGCTCGGCATCAACGGGACCAAGGCCGGCTGCGAACGCGGCGAATGCGGCAGCTGCACCGTCCTCATCGACGGGCAGGCGCGCTACGCCTGCATGACGCTCGCGATGGAAGCGGAAGGGACCGAGATCACGACGGTCGAGGGTCTGCTGACCGGTGAGGAGCTGGGTCCGGTGCAACAGGCCTTCGTCGACCACGACGGCTTCCAGTGCGGATACTGCACCTCCGGCCAGATCGTGGCGGCCGAAAGCCTGCTGCGGGCCAACCCCTCCCCCACCACCGACGAGATCCGGCACGGTATGAGCGGCAACCTCTGCCGGTGCGGCGCCTACGCGCACATCGTCAACGCGGTCGCCGGCGCCGCCGAGCTGAAGAAGGGCGGAAAGTCATGAGACACGAATCTCCCTACTGGCTCAACGGCAAAGAACCGGAGACCCCGGCCCCGAGCGACGAACCCGCATCCTGGAACCCCGAAGAAATCGTCGGCGCGAGGGAGCCCCGGGTCGACGCCTACGAACGGGTCAGCGGGACCGCCACCTATCCTCACGACGTGATGCTGCCGGACATGCTGCACGGCGCGATCCTCCGCTGTCCGCACGCCAATGCGAAGGTCAAGAGCATCGACACCGGCAGGGCCGAGAAGATGCCCGGCGTGCGGGCGGTCCTCACCGCGAAGTCGCCGGGCACCGACATCCCGTGGTACAGCCGCGGCGGCACCTCCTACTCACGACTCTTCGACCCTCACTGCCGTTGCGAGGGCGAAGAGGTGGCGGCGGTGGCGGCGGAAACTCCCCTGCAGGCCGCCGACGCCATCCGCGCGATCGTGGTCGAATACGAGGTGTTGCCCTTTGTCATCGACGATGCGGCCGCGCTCGAACCGACAGCGCCCCCCGTGAAAGAGGGCGGAAACCTCGTCGGCAAACCGTCGGTGAACGAACGGGGCGACATCACAGCCGGGTTCGCCGAGGCCGACGTCGTGGTCGAGCGCACGTTCCGGACGCCGTGTGAGATTCAGGCTCCGATGGAGCCGCACGGCTCGGTGGCGAAGTGGGACGGCAACCGCCTCACGGTGTGGGACAGCACCCAGGGCGTGTACTCGATCCAGGAGGGTCTGGCCCAGGCTCTCAAGCTGCCGATGGCCAACGTCCGCGTCATCGGCCACTACATGGGCGGCGGCTTCGGCGCCAAGCTCGAACTCGGCAAATACACCGTGATGGCGGCCCTGATGTCGCGAACGACCGGACGCCCGGTCAAGATCTTCCTGCCGCGGGAGGACTGCTTCCGCATCACCGGCAACCGGCCCGGCAACACCATCACGCTCAAGATCGGCGCCAAAAACGACGGCACCCTGACGGCCATCGACTACAAGAGCCTCGGGTCGGGCGGGGCCTACCCCTCCGGCGCGTCGACCAGCACCATGGCCGCGTACCTCTACCGCTGCCCAAACCTTCGCGCCGAAGACACCACGGTCTGCATCAACGCCGGCAGGGCGCGGCCGATGCGCGCACCCGGGTTCCCGCAGTGTGCGTGGGCCCTCGAACAGGTGATGGACGAGTTGGCGGAAAAGCTCGACATCGATCCGGTCGAGTTCCGGCTCCAGAACATGGCCGACGTCGTCCAGTCCGGCGAAGGAGTGCCCCTGACCTCGAACCAGCTCGCGGCCTGCCTGAAGTCGGGTGCCGATGCCTTCGGATGGAAGAAGGCCCGCACACGTGGCGCCGACCAGGGCGTGTTGCGCCGCGGCGTCGGCGTGGCCGCCTGTTTCTGGGGCTACGCCGGAGGGCCGCCATCGACGGTCATCGTCAAGCTCTACGCCGACGGCAGCGTCAACCTCAACATGGGCGCCTCGGACATCGGCACCGGCACCAAGACGTGGGCGGCGATGATCGTCGCCGAGGAACTCGGTGTGTCGATCGATCGCATCCAGATCGAGCACGCCGACACCGCCACCACCCAGTACGCCACCTCGTCCGGGGGCAGCAAGACCGTGCCCTCGGACTCGCCGGCCGTGCTCGCAGCAGCTTTCGACGTCAAAAAACAGCTGCTGCAGATGGCCGCGGAGCAGCTCGAGACGGGCCCCTCCGAACTCGAGCTGCGGGGCGCGAACATCGTCAGCCGGACGGATGCCGGAGAAGACCGTTGCCGTCACCGGCCTCGAGCGCCTCGAGCGCCAGGGAGTCGTGGTCGGCACCGGCTATCGCGGGCCCAACCCCGAGGGCAAGGCCACCTGGCCGTTCGCGGCGCAGTTCTGCGAGGTCGAGGTCAACACCCGCACCGGCGAGACCCGGCTGCTGCGCTTCCTCGGCGCCCACGACTCGGGACGGGTCCTCAACTCGCTGACCTACGACAACCAGGTCTTCGGCGGCATCGCCATGGGAGTCGGGTTCGGCATGACGGAGGAACGGGTGCTCGACCGCCAGACCGGGAAGATGGTCAACCCCAACTTCCACGACTACAAGATCCCGACCATGATGGATGTCGCGCTCGAACACCGGTCGACGCCGATCGACCACCCGGACAATGAGTTCAACTCGACCGGCACCAAGGGCCTCGGCGAACCGGCGACCATCCCGACCGCGGCGGCGATCGCCAACGCCGTCTGCAACGCGATCGGCATCCGGGTCACCGACACCCCGCTCAACCCGACCCAGCTTGCGCGGCTGTTGGCCGAGCAGAGAAAGGAGGCCTGAGATGCTTCCGAAGTTCACCTTCACCCGCCCCACGTCGCTCGACAAGGCGCTCGCGGTTCTGGGCGACCGCCCCGCCCTCGTGCACGGCGGCGGCACCGATCTCCTCGGGTGTCTGCGCGACCGGATCCTGATCGCCGACACCGTGGTGTCGCTCTCGGCCATCGACGAACTGCGCGGCATTCGAACCGGCAGCGACGGCAGCCTCCGGATCGGCGCAATGACCACGATCGCCGAGGTGGCGGCGGACGACACCGTCGCCGCCCGTTACCCCGGGCTCGCCCAGGCCGCGGCCTCGGTGGCCAGCCCGCAGCTTCGAAACCAGGGCACCATCGCCGGCAACCTCTGCCAGAAGCCGCGCTGCTGGTACTACCGCGGCGACTTCGACTGTCTGCGCAAGGGCGGCGAACTGTGCTACGCCTACGAGGGCGAAAACCAGTACCACTGCATCTTCGGCGGCGATCTCTGCTACATCGTTCACCCGTCGGACACCGCTCCCATGCTGGCCGCTCTCGGCGCCGTGTGCCGCATCTCCGGCGGGCGCACCAACCGTTCGGTGGCCGTGGAAAAGTTCCTCGTCCCGCCGTCGGCGGACCCGCGTCGTGAAACCGTGCTCGAATTCGGCGAGGTCGTCACGGAGATCGTGATCCCGCCGCCGACGGCCGGTCTGCGGACCTCCTACCGCAAGGCGCGGACCCGCCAGGCGTGGGACTTCGCCCTGGCGGGCGTGGCGCTCGCCCTGGTCTTCGACGGCGAAACCGTGACCTCGGCGGACGTCTTTCTCTCGGGCGTGGCGCCGGTGCCGTGGCGCTCGACCGGAGTCGAGGCGGCCGTCACCGGCAAGGCCCTCGACGCCGCGACCATCACCGCCGCCGCCGAAGCCGCCGTCGCCGGAGCCGAACCGCTGTCGGAAAACGGCTACAAGGTGCCGCTCGTCCAGGGTCTGGTCGCCGAGCAGCTGGAGGCAATCAGGAAGGATTAGGAATTAGGAATTAAATTCGGAATTCGGAATTTCGGCAGGCTGCTTGAACATCCCGACCGGGAAGTTGGTCATACGTCCTTTCGACGTCACCTCGCCTGGCAGCTTTTCGGGACGGCTGCCCCACAAGAGGGCCGGTCGACTCTGAAGGTGGGCCAGGGCCCACCCTCCTTCGGGCCGTCTCAAGGGCGGAATCGCAGGGTGGGCTTCAGCCCACCTTCACCGACGATCTCGTGCTTCGGGCTTTTCGGGACGGCTGCCCCACAAGAGGGCCGATCGACTCTGAAGGTGGGCCAGGGCCCACCCTACGCTGTCATCCCGACCGAGACCGAAACGCCGTTCATATTCTGTCATCCCGACCGAGACCGAAACGCCGTTCATTTTCTGTCATCCCGACCGGAGGCCCGAAGGGCCGTAGCGGAGGGATCTCTTCCGGGTCCGTAAGCAGCATCTCCTCGAATCGATCGCTCGGCAGCCGGAACGGCTACCGGGCGGATCTATCTGAAGCTGCCATCCCAGATCCCTCGGCTCGCTACGCTCGCTCGGGATGACAGGATTTGAAGTTGCGCTCGCTCGGGATGACAGGATTTGAAGTTGCACTCGCTCGGGATGACAGGATTTGAAGTTGCGCTCGCTCGGGATGACAGGATTTGAAGTTGCACTCGCTCGGGATGACAGGATTTGAAGTTGCACTCGCTCGGGATGACAGGATCTCAGCGCCTCCTCGAGACGCCCATGGGCTCACCCGGACGGAATTGTGGTGCGGGCGTCCCGCCCGCACTGTGCAGGCGGGACGCCTGCACCACAATTGGCCGCAGGCCATTATAATTCGTCGGCCTCCGAGGCCGGCGAATTATTGCGGCATGACGAAGACAGGGTCCTGAGAGGTGCCGTCGATGACGGTCATATAGCTCAGGAACGGCGCGTCGCTCTCGACCATGATCATGCCCACCGGGTCGGGCGCCTGGTAACCGCTGCCGCCGAAAATCTGCTCCACCGATTGCTGTTTGAGCGACCGCGCCGGCACGGACACGGAGCCCTGCGCCCGCAGCGTCCCATCGGATGCGTAGAGCCTGCAGGCGAAGGTCGTGCCCAGGTCGCCGGTGGCAAAGCCGACGTTGGTGCGGAAGCCGTCGACCATCCGCACGCCCGGCAGCACCGCGGTCCCGCTCCTCATCGCCGAAACCGGAACCGTGCGCACGCCGTTGCCGGAGGTCCCGCCCTGGGGACCGTCGGTAAAGACCCGCGACGTCACCGCCACCGGCTGGTCGCTGTCCACCACGAGTACGCCCTTGCCGTCGTCGATCCCGAACTCGTTGTAGAGGACGTCGTCGAGATTCCTGGTGGTGTGGGGGCCGAGGTAGATCAAGGCCGCGCGCAACCCGCCGTCCGAGTTGTCGGTCTTTTCGGGCAGATACTCGAGATCCACGGTCGTGGTCGTCGCCTCGGCATTCCAGATCGCCACCGACGAGCTCCAAAAGGTCCCCTCGGCGCCCGGTACGCGCGCAACCACCGGCACCACCCAGGTCGACGAGGGTTGATTTCCGAGAAACACCGTCGAGTCGGTCGAAGAGTTGTCCACCAACGAAGCGAAAACGACGCCTGGCTCCGACAGCGACACCCGCACGGTCATCGGCACCCCGTCGAGCGGCCAGTTCCTGAAGAGCTGCGCGATCGACCACTGCTTCTGCTCGCCGGCCCCGATCTTCCGCGTCACGCCGCCGGCCACCATCCCCTCCGATCCACGGTAGAGGTCGAAGGTCGCCGAAACGTCGGCCGCGCCTGCGGTGACGGCGATGTTCGATCGCAGCTCGGCATCGTGAAAGAGACCGGGCATGGCGACTACGGCAGTCGACTCCTGGAGATCGGCGGGAAGACCCGACCCCAGGTTGCCGAATGCGTTCTCGGAGTACGCCCGCGAGACCACCACCGGCGGCTCGGTGCCCTGGGTCAGGACTTCGATCGCGAGGGGCCCCTTGCCGTCTCCCGCCCCGAACAACGACGACACGAGGTCTTCGAGCAGCAGGGTCGCGAAGGCCGGCAGGGTCCTGGTCACCTGGTAGCTGGCCTTGTCGCTGGAGAGATAGGTGAAGCGCAGCTGCTGGATTCTCGAATTCCGGTTGGTCACGACGACGTCGGAGCGCCACGAAGTGCCCCCTTCTCCCTCGTCGTGAACCACCACCGGCACCATCACCGTCGACGGCCGGCTGGCGGGCGGGGTCGGCGTCGGGTTGGGGGTGGTCGGCGTCGGGTTGGGCGGGAAGTCGGCGTCGGGTTGGGCGAAGTCGGCGTCGTGGTGGGGGTGGGCGTGGTGGTGGGAGTCGGCGTCGGCGTTGCGGTCGGCGTCGCTGTCGGCGTCGCCGCTGCGAGCGGATACAGGTATTGGGCGCAGGTGTTGTCGAGGTTGTTGTGCGGGTTGCAGCAGTTCGCGTGCATCAGGGCATTCGAGTCGGCGACGTGGCCGAAACCGAGGCCGTGGCCGAGTTCGTGCGTGAGCATCAACTCGTAGGTGGTGGGCGACAGGCATTCACCCGTCCCGTTGTTGACGACAACAAACCACTGCACGGCCTCGTGCCACTGCTGACCGTCGAATTCGTAGGACGAGGTGTAGAACGAAGGGCCCCCGTGAGCCAGAGTGCCCGAACAGTTGCTCAGGTCCGGCAACTCGTCGCACGGATCGTCAAAAATCACCGCATTTCTGGTGGCATCGGTGGTGTCGGTACACGTCGAAGGAGGTGCTGCCGTCGCGCCTCCGTAGCCCACGCTCAAACTGGTGGACGAGACCGCGTTCCACCTCGACAACGCACCTTGAAGTTCGTTGAATGCCCCTCCCGGCAGCAACGGATCACCGGCCGCCTCGGCCGCGATCGTCTGGGTGCCGCCGTTGTCGAACTTCCGCCACCGAATCGGCAGGTTGTCTTCGGGATACGTCATGAACACGCACCCCGAGGGCGCGGCTTTGTCAACCACAGCCGCGGCGTCGTCGAGCACCACGAGGTTGGACCAACTCCACCCGGCCTCTCCTCCAACCCGCGCGCGCAGCGCGTCGAGGAACCGCCTTTCATCCACCGGCCCGGGAACGAGAGCGGCCTTTCTTCCGAACCCGGTCATGCGTTCGATCTGGCCCGCCTCCGCGAGCGGCACCAGCGTCGCGGCTCTCCCGCCGGTGGTGGCCCTTCGCAAGACGCTCTCGGCCATCAAACGCGACCTCCAGCGCCCCTCACCGTCCTGGTCCGCAAAGAAGAGGTAGGTCTCACCCGTCGCCAGGAGGGGCGCGCCGGCCACCGCCCAACCAATACCGTCCTTCGCCCCGCCGGGAGTGATTGTCGTTGTGACGTCACCGGCTGCAAGCGGCCCCTTCACAACCTCCACGACAACCAACTCAGTTGCGGTTTCCAGGTATCCGGAGCGCTCGACGACGCTGCTCGAGCCGGCCCGCGCCAGGAAGACCGCCTGGCTGTCGAGCGCCAACTCGCCGGGGTCGGCCGCCGGGATGATCGTGGTTGCGTCCGCCGCCACCGACGCAAGCAGAGCGAGCGTCAGGAGCGCATGGGTCGAGAGACGAAATCTCATGAAATCCAGTATTGGTCCTCTGATCGCGGGTCGCAATGCCCAGGCCGTGAGAATCGTCACCCGAAGCACGTCTTTTACAAAGAGTTAACGCATCGCGCAGGTTCCGGAGTCACCCGGCCTCACGGCCCCGGGTCTCAGCTGTCGGCAGGTCCTACGCCGGGCATTCTGCCGTAGACGTCGAGCAACCCGAAAAGCCGGGACTGGATTCCCTCCGCCAGCATCGGCGGGGTGATGCGGAACCGCCAGTTCCCCTCGCCCACCGACGGCGTGTTGAAACGGCAATCGCCGCCCAACCCGGCGAGGTCCTGATGCGGCACGACAGCCATGTCGCTCACCGAGGCAAGGGCAAGCCGGATCAGGTCCCAATGAATCTCACCGTCCGCCGCGCCTGTGTATCGGCGGACCAGGTCGCGTTCTTCCTCGGTCGCGTCTTCGAAGAACCAGCCGACGGTCGTGTTGTTGTCGTGGGTCCCGGTGTAGACCACGAGATCGGGTTCGAGGGCGTAGGGGATGAAGGTCGATCTCGGTTCGGGCGAAAATGCGAAGTGGAGGATCGCCATTCCCGGCAGACCGAGTTCCTTGCGCAGGTGCACCACGTCGGGGGTGATCTCTCCCAGGTCTTCGGCGACCAACGGGAGGTCTCCCAGCTCCGCTCTGACGGCGTCGAACAGCGCGCGTCCCGGCCCTCGGCACCAGCGACCGTTGATCGCGGTGGTCGCGTCCGCCGGCACCTCCCAGTACTCGGCGAAACCGCGGAAGTGATCGAGGCGGACCAGATCCACCATCCCCAGCACGTGACGCAGCCGCGAGACCCACCACGCGAAGCCGTCGCGCTCCATTGCCGGCCAATCGTAGATCGGGTTGCCCCACAACTGGCCGGTCGCCGAAAAGTAGTCCGGAGGCACGCCGGCCACCACCGTCGGTCGCCGCTCGTCGTCGAGCAGGAAGAGATCCGGACGCCCCCAGACCTCCGCCGAATCGCCGGCCACGAAGATCGGCACATCGCCGAAGATCTGGACCCCCATTTCGTGCGCCCAGTCGTGCAGCGAGGTCCACTGGCGGAAGAAGAAGAACTGGCAGAACTCCACGAAATCGACCTCGTCGGGATGGGCCTGCATCCAATCGAGGAGGGCCTGCGGTTCGTGCAGCGCGAGCTCCCGGGGCCACTCGTACCAGGCCTGGCCGCCGCGCGAGTCGCGCAGGGCTCGGAACAGGGCATAGTCGGACAACCAGTGGATGTTGCGCTTTCTGAAATCGGCCAGTTGACGCATCAAACCCAATGGCCGCGTCTCGCGGAAGTTCCCGTAGGCCTTGCGCAAGAGGCCGATTTTGTAGGGCGCGACCACGTCGAACTCGACCCACTCCCTGGGAAATTCGGGGACGTCGGCGACGTCGTCGTCGGTCAAGACGCCGTCCTCGACCAGCAACTCCGGGCTGATCAAGAGCTCGTTGCCGGCAAAGGTCGAGATCGCCGAATAGGGCGAGTTGCCGGGGCCGGGCGGGTGCAGGGGCAGGACCTGCCACCAGGCGACCCCGGCACCGGCGAGCCATTCCACGTAGGCGGCGGCGGTCGGTCCGAGGTCGCCGATCCCGAAACGCGAGGGCAGACAGGTCGGGTGGAGGATCACCCCGGAAGTTCGTTTGCGGTTCATCACTCACGATGTTACCGCAAGGATCGGCCGATCGTCTTGTTGAGACCGCCGATCGCCCCATTGTGCTACCGTTTTCAGTGCGCACCGCATCGGCGGACCGCACACCGGAGGACCATGCTGCCAGCAGTTCACATCAAAAAACCGACCCCGGAAGAGTTCCGCGACCGGTTTGTCTATTATCTGCGCTACACCTGCGGTCTCGAGTTCCGCCACGCCCGTCCGGTCGACCACCTGGTGGCCCTCGGGCGGGCCGTCCGCGAGACGATGATCGACCGCGAGATCCTCACCCGGCGGACGTACGACGCCACAGGACCCAAGATGGTCCACTACCTGTCGATGGAGTACCTGCTCGGGCGCCTGCTGACCAACAACCTGATCGCCACCGGGCTGCAGGAGACCGCCCGCGAGGCCATGCAGCTGCTCGGCCTCAACCTCGACACCATCGTCGAAGAGGAGCCCGATCCCGGTCTCGGCAACGGCGGTCTCGGCCGTCTCGCAGCCTGCTTCCTCGACTCGCTCGCCACCCTCGACTACCCGGCCTACGGGTACGGACTGCGCTACGACTACGGCATGTTCCGGCAGGGCATCGAGAACGGCTGGCAGGTGGAGCAGGCGGACACCTGGCTGGAAAATCCGTGCCCGTGGGAGGTCCAACGCAACGACCGCAAGGTTGCGGTGCGATTCGGCGGGAGCGTCGAGTGGACCCACGCGCAGGAGTCCGGCAAGCACCGTCCGGTCTGGACCAACTGGCGCGAAATCTATGGCATTCCCCACGATATCCTCATCGCCGGCTACGGCACCGACACGGTCGGAGTCCTCCGGTTGTGGGACGCGCGAGCGGCCTCCGAGTTCGACTTCCAGATCTTCTCGCAGGGAGGTTTTGTCAAGGCCGTCGAGGAGCGCGAACGCGTCGAGGCCGTCAATCGGGTTCTCTACCCCGCCGACGACGTCGAGGCCGGCCGCCGCCTGCGGCTCACCCAGGAGTACTTCCTGGTCGCGTGCTCGGTCCGCGACGTCATGCAGCGCTTCCGCCAGCGCCACGGCGAGGCGTGGGAGCTGCTGCCCGACAAGGTGGCGCTGCAGCTCAACGACACCCACCCCGCCCTGACCGTCGCCGAACTCATGCGTTACCTGCTCGACGAGGCGGGGCTCAGGTGGACCCTGGCCTGGGAGCTCACCCGTTCGACCTGCGCCTATACCAACCACACCCTGCTTCCCGAGGCCCTGGAGACCTGGCCGGTGTCGCTCATGGAACCGTTGATCCCGCGCCACGTGCAGATCATCTTCGAGATCAACCGGCGATTCATGAGCTCGGTCAAACCCCGCTTCGTGGGCAATCCCGACGGGCTCAACCGGGTCTCCATCGTTCAGGAGGACGGCGAGAAACGCCTCCGCATGGCCAACCTCGCGATCGTCGGCAGCCACAAGGTCAACGGTGTCGCCAAACTCCACACCGAGCTCCTCAAGACCCGGGTGGTCAAGGACTTCGCCGAGCTGTGGCCGGAGAAGTTCGTGCCCATCACCAACGGCGTCACTCCTCGGCGATGGCTGCTGGCCTGCAATCCCAGGCTTGCTGCTGTGATCAGCCAACGGATCGGCGACACCTGGCCGCGCGAACTCGACCGTCTCGGCGAGCTCAAACACCTCGCCGGCGATCACGGCTTCCAGGATGAGGTGGCGGCCGTCAAACAGGCCAACAAACGGGCGCTGGCGGTGACCGTCCGCGAGCTGACCGGGGTGTCGCTGTCGCCCGACTCGCTCTTCGACGTCCAGATCAAACGCCTCCACGAGTACAAACGCCAGCTCCTCAACATCATGCACGTGATCCTGCTCTACCGCAGGCTCAAGCAAGACCCCACCGCCGACATCCTGCCGCGCAGCTTCATCTTCGGCGCCAAGGCCGCACCGTCGTACCACATGGCCAAGCTCGTCATCCGCCTCATCAACGGGGTCGCCGATGTCGTCAACAACGACCTCGAAGTCGATGGACGGATCCGGGTCGTGTTCCTGCCCGACTACCGGGTCACCCTGGCCGAGAAGATCATCCCCGCCGCGGACCTTTCAGAACAGATCTCGACCGCCGGGATGGAGGCTTCGGGCACCGGCAACATGAAGCTCGCCCTCAACGGCGCTCTCACCATCGGCACCCTCGACGGTGCCAATATCGAGATGCTCGAACGCATCGGCGCCGACAACATGTTCATCTTCGGGCTCACCGCCGACGAGGTGGCGGAAAACCTCTCAGGCGGCGAGTACAACCCGTGGCACGTCCTCGAGGCCGACCCCGAGCTCGCTGCGGTGGTGGACGACCTCCACGACGGCACCTTCGCCGGGGTCGACGCCGCACCGCTGCGCGAGATCTGGTCATCCCTGATGAAGCACGGCGACCGCTACATGGTGTTGGCCGATTTCCGTTCCTACGTCGAGGCGCAGGAGCGGGCGACCCTTCTGTACCAGGACCGGCGGGCGTGGATGGCGGCCGCGATCCACAACATCGCCGGGATGGGCTACTTCTCGTCCGACCGCGCGATCGAGGAATACGCGAGCCAGATCTGGGGCGTCGAACCGGTCAAGGTCAAGAATGACGGGTGATTTTCTAATTCGGAATTCGGAATTCGGAATTCGGAATTATCATCGCAGCGCCCCGCTCGGCGCACCGGTTTTCAGAAGCGCTCTTCGAGCGTGGGCGCAGGGAGGGGATAAACCCCTCCCCTACGGCTTTGAGGAACGGATATCGTTTCTGAGCACCGTAGGGGCGGGGTTCATCCCCGCCCGACCCACCGGCTTTCAGATCCGTTCCTCACGAACGTGCGCAGGGAGGGGATAAACCCCTCCCCTACGGCTTTGAGCGGCGTTCAAGATCTCACGCCACACACCAGTAACCCTGGCCTTCGACCAATCCCATCGCATCGAGCTGTGCCCGGATCAACTCTCTCGCCCCACGAGACGCGACGGCGGCCAACACCACGGTGTCTTCGCCGAGCAACGCCGGTAGATCCCCGACTCCGATGATCGGCAATCCCCGCAGGGTGCGCCCGATCTTCTCGGGGTCGATGTCGACGAAGCACTCCAACGGCGCCCCACCCCGGAGGAGGTGTTTTGAAAGCCGCCGGCCGGTCTGGCCCGCGCCCCACACGACAACTCTCCGCGCACCGGCCAACGGCCCCGACAAGAGGTACCTCGCCTTGCAGCGCAGGAAGTTCTCCACCGAGTAGCGGCCGTCGACCCGGGTCAGGCGGTCGCCGTGCTCGCGCCAGAAGTAGAGGAAGCGCTCGATCTTGGCGATCTCCACCCCGCGCTCGAGCAGCCGCAGCCACAGGTCATAGTCTTCGGGTCCACCGAAGTCGCGATATCCGCCCACTCCTTCGAGCAACACCCGCCGCACCATCGCGGATGGGTGCGCTACCGGACTCTCGACAAACCGCTCGCGGGCGATCTCACCCGGCGTGGTCAGCGAATTGAGCCACGCCTCGTAGATCCGAAAGCCCTCCCCCACCCGGTGCCACCGGAAATGACGCACGAGGCACGACACCACTCCGATCTCCGGTTGCACGTCGAGGACCTTCGCCTGGAGCTCGAGACGACGCGGGTGGCTGATGTCGTCGGCGTCCATGCGCGCCACCAGCGGCGCCCGGCAGTCTTCGAGTCCCGCGTTGAGGGCCGCCACCAGCCCCGACGGCGGCAGGTGGTGGACCCGGACCCGCGGGTCGCGGCCCGCCCAGGCGTCGAGGATCTCCTCCGACCCGTCCACCGACCCGTCGTCCACCGCCACGACCTCGAAGTCACTCAGCGTCTGCCGATCCAGACTCGCGATGCAGTCCTTCAAATAGGGCTGGGCGTCGCGGACAGGAAGCAGCACGGAGACTGCGGGTACGGTCATGGCTGCGGTAAGGATAGACGAAGCGACAAATTTTGAATTTTGAATTATGAATTTTGAATTGCCGGACATCGCATGGCAGCCGGGACGGCCGCCCCACAAACGGACCATCAGCCCGCACATTTGTGGGCACGGCCGTCCCGGCTGCCATTTAATTGGACCATCCGTCGGCACCCTTGTGGGGCAGCCGTCCCGGCTGCCATTCAATTGGAACATCCGCCCGCGCACTCTTGTGGGGCAGCCGTCCCGGCTGCCGGTCGAGAACTCAGAATCAAGAACCCACACTGCAACGCCCCTCATCCTTGCAGCGACCACCCCCCCTTCTGTCATCCCGACCGAGCGACCACTCCTCCCCTTCTGTCATCCCGACCGAGCAACCACTCCTCCCCTTCTGTCATCCCGACCGAGCGACCACTCCTCCCCTTCTGTCATCCCGACCGAACGACCACTCCTCCCCTTCTGTCATCCCGACCGAGCGAGGGAAACGAGCGAGCGGAGGGATCTCAGCCCGCCCGACTGCCCCAGACAGAGCAAGGCCGCCACCCACCGAGGTTTCTCCGCTCGCTCCCTCCGTTCGCTCGGTCGAAATGACAGGGGGAGGTGGCTGTCGTTCGCTCGGTCGAAATGACAGGGTGAGCATCGTTCGAACTCACGGTCTCCCCTACTCCCCCGCACCACAAGGTACCCGGCACCATTTGTGGGGCAGCCGTTTCGTGTGCCCTCTGCAGTCGATGTACAGGCGGGTCGCCTGCACCACAAGGTAGGCTGCAGCGTTTGTGGGGCAGCCGTCCCGGCTGCCGTGCGGTGGATGGAGTATCGTGTTTCCTGTCAGATGAACCACTCGATCTCCTCACGCCTCGCGACCGCCGTTGCTGTCGCAGTCTTCGCCACCGCCTGCTCCACCCTGCCGCGCAACCCGGTGCCGGTGGCCGACATGGACCGCGCGGTGATCGCCGGGATGCCGGGAATCCGCGACTGGGGCGACGAACCGAGCCGCGAGTTCCAGCGCGATCTCGTGCGTTCGGTTCGCGACGAAAAGGCGGCGCTTGCGCCCGGCGAGCCGATGTCCGCCGAGGTGGCGGCCCTCGTACTCTCCGGAGGCGGTTCCAACGGTGCGTTCGGCGCCGGCTATCTCGTGGGCTGGAGCGAGACCGCCACCCGCCCCTCCTTCAAGCTGGTCACCGGCGTGTCCACCGGCGCGCTGATCGCCCCCTACGCCTTCCTGGGTTCCGCCTACGACCGCCAACTCGAAGCGATGTACACCCAGATCCGGTCCAAGGACATCTACAAACTCCGCAGCCCGTTCATGATGTTGAAGAGGGACTCGCTGGCCGTCACCGATCCGCTGAAAAGCCTGATCGAGATTGCGGTCGACGACACCCTGCTCCAATCCATCGCCATCGAGCACCGCCGCGGGCGGCGTCTGTTCGTCGGCACCACCAACCTCGACGCTCAACGCCTGGTGGTGTGGAACATGGGTGCGATCGCCGCCTCCGGCCACCCCCAGTCTGCACAGCTCTTCCGCGAAGTCCTGCTCGCCTCGGCTTCGATACCGGTCGCCTTTCCACCGGTCTACATCGAGGTCGAGGTCGATGGCCTGCCCTACGACGAGATGCACGTTGACGGCGGAGTCATCGCCGAGTTCTTCCTGTGGGGCGCGACGGTGGATGTGTCCGATGCCGTCGACGCTCTGGAGTCGAACACGCGTCGCCAGACCGCGATCTACATCATCCGCAACAGCCAGATCGATCCCGAGCCCAAACAGGTGCCGCGGGACCTGGCGCCCATCGCGACCCGCTCGATGAACACCCTGCTCAAGGCCGTATCCATGGGCGACCTCTTCCGTTTGTGGTCGTTGTGCGAACGCGACGGCGTCGACTTCAACTACATCGGCATCCCCGCGGACCACCCCGAAGCCGACGCCAGCTCCTTCGACCCGGCCGAGATGGAGCGCCTCTTCAATCTGGGGCGCACCATCGCCACCGGCGACCGCCCGTGGCGCAAGCAACCACCGGCCTTCCTCGAGTGGACCGACCATGACCTCGGCGACCCGCCGTAACCGCGCCAGAAGCTTTCAACCAAGCCTCCTCAAGGGCGGGGATGAACCCCGCCCCTACGATGCTGAGAAACGATGTGTCGGAAGCCATTGAGAACCGTAGGGGCGGGGTTTATCCCCGCCCGGCCTCTGCCAGACCCTCGAGGATCTTTTTGACGAGCCCGGGGCCTTCGTAGACCAGACCGGTGTAGATCTGGACCAGCGTCGCACCGGCGTCGATCTTCGCCTTCGCGTCCTCCGGCCCCATGATGCCGCCGACCCCGACGATGGGGATGGCGCCTGCGGTGTGTTCGTGAATGCGAGCGATGATGCGGGTGCTCATGTCGGTGAGCGCGGCGCCGGACAGCCCGCCCTCCTCCTTCGCCAGCGGACCGCTCACCGTGTCGCGGCCGATGGTGGTGTTGGTGGCGATGATGCCGTCGAGACCCGACTCGGCAATCACGTCCACCGCCGTCAGCAGCTGGTCGTCGGTGAGATCGGGCGCCAGCTTGACCAGCACCGGCACCTTCTTGCCGGTGCGCCCGGCGACCTCGTCGCGGCGCGCCGCGACCCGGCCGAGCAGCGCGCCGAGGAACCCGCGCTCCTGGAGCTTGCGCAGACCCGGCGTGTTGGGCGAGGAGATGTTCACCGCCAGGTAGTCGGCCAGCGGTGCGAAGACGTCGACCAGCTCTTCGTAGTCCTGCGCGGCGTCCTCGAGGGACGTCGTCTTCTGCTTTCCGATGTTGGCGCCGATGATCGGCCCGCCGGGCTTGCGGCCGCGCAGCTGTTCAGCGGCATAGGCTGCGCCCTTGCCGGGGAATCCCATCCGGTTGATGACCGACCGCTCGTCGATCAGCCGGAAGACCCGCGGTTTCGGGTTGCCCGGCTGCGGTTCCGGAGTGACGGTGCCGATCTCGATGTGGCCGAAGCCGAGACAGGCGAGCCCTCGCCAGCCCTCCCCGTCCTTGTCGTACCCCGCCGCCAGCCCCACCCGGTTCGGGAACCGCAGACCGAAGACCTCCACCGGTTCGGCGTCTGGAACGGCGAACATCGAGGCCACCGCCGACCGCAGACCCGGCACCCTGCCGACCCGGGCGATCGCCCGCAGCGAAAGTCCGTGCGCCGTCTCGGGATCGAGGCGAAACAGCAGCGAGCGGGAAAGCGGATAGAGCACGGCCATCACTCGTCGATCATACGCATCTTCGGCGGCAGCGGCGAGCGGCGTTTTGGAGCGATCCGCTGCCGCAGACGAATCGGTCTCGCCTCCCAGTCCTTGCCTCGCATCCGCAGGTTCAACACTTCCACGAAGACCGAAAAGCCCATGGCGAAGTAGATGTAGCCCTTCGGAATGTGCTGCCCGAGACCCTCCGCCACCAGGGACATCCCGATCAAAAGCAGGAAGGACAGAGCAAGGATCTTGAGAGTCGGGTGGTCCTCGACGAAGTCCGAGATCGGCCCTGCAGCGATCATCATGACAAGGACGGCGATGACCACGGCCGCCACCATCACCGGCACGTGCTCGGCCATGCCGATGGCGGTGACCACCGAGTCCAGCGAAAAGACGAGGTCGAGCGCCATGATCTGGGCGATGACTCCGGCAAAGGAGGCGGCGGGCCCGCGGCCGTGCTCCTCCTCTTCGCCTTCGAGATTGTGGTGGATCTCGAAGGTCGCCTTGGCGAGCAGGAAGACCCCGCCCGCCACCAGCACCACGTCGCGAGCGGTAAACGGATCGCCGAAGAGCGTGAAGAGCTGGACCGTCAGCCGGGCCACCCAGGCCAGCGAGAGCAGCAGCGCGATCCGCATGAGCATCGCGCCCGCGAGCCCGACCGTCCGCGCCCGCGGCCGTTGCTCCTTCGGCAACCGTCCCGACAGAATCGAGATGAAGATGATGTTGTCGATGCCGAGCACGATCTCGAGCGCGGTCAGAGTCGCCAGCGCGATCCACGCCTGCGGGTCGGTGATCCATTCGAACATGCAGCCTCCAGCCAGCTATGTTGCGCCTACATTAGCCGAAAGCGACATTCCGTTTCGGAATCTGTCGATCGAATGATGTTGGATATTTGATATTGGATGTCCCACGCAGCCGTCTCCGCTACCCAACATGCAAATCCATCCAATCCCATCCAATATCCGAGGCGCAACATGACAAGCTAACTTGACATTCCACGCTCCAGGCCCTACATTGTCAGTGGAAAGCGAACTTGACATGTCCCCAACCGTCACCAACCGCGTCAAAGAGCTCCGCAGCGAACGGGGCTGGACCCAGCAGGAGCTGGCAAAGGCGGTGGGCGTCTCGCGCCAGAGCATCAACTCCATCGAGCGCAACCGCTACGTCCCGAGCCTTCCTCTGGCCCTCGAGTTCGCACGCATCTTCGGCTGCGCCACCGACGAGATCTTCACCCTGGAGAACGACCACATGATCATTCCCATCATCGGCAAAGAGATCGACGAACGATTTCTGATGCACCGCCTCAAATCGACGAGCCTCGCCGGCATCGTCGGAGCCCTTGCGGCCGCCGCCCTGTGGGGCTACCGCTATTACGTCCAACACGTCTGGAGCTGGGACCTGTTCGCCGTCATCGTCACCATCGCGGCGGTCAAGGTGGCGGCCATGATCTGGTACCGGCTCACGGATTGAACGAGGAGAACGCCATGCTCTTGAATAACCGCCTCCACGAACCCGACACGCTGATCAGGGCCGGCCTGGCCTGCCTCATCACGGCGCTGTTCGCCCAGCGTTTCGTCCACCCGCCCAGCGACTTCTGGCAGGGCTTCGTCGCCGGGCATCTCAGGTGTGCTGATCGGGCTCTCCATCGTCTTCAACATCCGCGGCCTCGTGCTCCGTCGGCAGCGGCGCGCGAGCGGAGAGTGACCATGCGCATCACGATCATCGGCCACAGCACGGTCCTCGTCGAGGCAGGTCGCACCCGCCTGCTGACCGACCGATCTGCGGGACGCCGGCCTCCACACCCGCGTCGTCCACCTCGCCGATGACGCGAGGCATCTCTGCGAAGCCGTCAGGGCAAAGTCGGACAGCCGGCAATTGAGCCGCGGAGCGGCGTAAGACAACAGCCTGGGGCGTCAGCCCCAGGATTCAAGCCACAAAAAAACGAACAGCCCCGGAGGGGCGGCAGATCGGCCTGTCGCCCCTCCGGGGCTTGTCAATTGGTCAATACCCGGGTACCTGGGGCTGACGCCCCAGGCTAAAACCTGCCGCCCCTTCGGGGCTATGGCACCATCGCGAAATGGTGCTTCCTCGCCCTCAATCCCACAGGTTCTCGGGCTGTTCGCCGTCGCGGTCGGGTGACACGGGTCCCTGAAGGAATTCCACCCACCCCACTGGCAGCCGGGACGGCTGCCCCACAAACCGGCTCAGAAAGATTGTGGGGCACGCGTCCCGCGTGCCAATTGGCTGCCCCGAAAAGCGTTCAAGCTCGATTGTGGGGCACGCGTCCCGCGTGCCAATCGGGTGCCCCGAAGCGTTCAGCTCGATTGTGGGGACGCGTCCCGCGTGCCAGGTGCCCAAAGCGTTCAAACTCGATTGTGGGGTACGCGTCCCGCGTGCCAATCGGCTGCCCCGAAAAGCGTTCAAGCTCGATTGTGGGGCACGCGTCCCGCGTGCCAATTGGGTGCCCCGAAAAGCGTTCAAACTCGATTGTGGGGTACGCGTCCCGCGTGCCAATTGGCTGCCCCGGAAAGCGTTCAAGCTCGATTGTGGGGCACGCGTCCCGCGTGCCAGGTGGGATGGGCAGCATTCCGAATTCCGAATTTCGAATTCCGAATTCGAACTCACTCCCAGAGCTTCTCGGGATACTCCCCTTCGTTCACCAACTCGCGCAGAACCTCGGCTGTAGTGGCGCGATCTTCGGGCGAGGTCATGCCGCACCAGCGGCCCCCCTCGTCGAGCACCGTCACCTGGGCGCGGCCCGCGTTCACCGCATCCCCCACCGCCACCGGCAGGTAGTACTCGTCTTTGAGCCCCGGCCCGGCCTCGAGGAACGCGCCGAACCCTTCTTCCAGCTCGGCAGTCAGCGATGGCGTGAATCCCCACAGGTTCATCGATACCAACGACCCGAGGGGCTGAATATGGGCACCACCTCGTTCGTCCTTCCACCGCGCGCCGGTCGCGGTCCGCTCGATCGCCAGGATCTCCTGGAGCCTGACCAACCGGCCGTCTGCATCCTGCACGCACAAAGCGCGCGACACCGCGCCCTTCGCCGGAAGCGTGTCGGCCAGGCGGTAGCCGACCATCGCCCAGTGCGGCGGATTCTCACCGGCGGTCTCCGCAAGAAACCCGCCGAGCGCAGCCACCGCGCGGCGGCCGTAAAAATCATCCGCGTTGGCCGCAACGAATGGGCCATTCAGAAACGGCGCCGCCATCAGCATCGCGTGACCGGTGCCCCAGGGCTTGACGCGATCCGCCGGAGGGACGACACCCCCAGGCAGCATGTCGAGCTCCTGGTAGGCATAGCTCACGTCGAGTCGCCGCGCCGCCCCGGCCTCGACATGGGCGCGGATCTCGGCCTCGGTCTCGCGCCGGATCACCAGCACCACGCGGCCGAAACCCGACTGCAGCGCGTCGTACATCGTGTAGTCCATCAGCGCCGCACCGCCCGGCCCCACCGGATCGAGCTGTTTGAGCCCGCCGTAGCGCGACCCGACCCCGGCGGCGAGAATCACCAGCGACGGCTTCACAGCCTCACCTCGGTGCCGAGCTTCAGTCGTTTCGCCTCTTCGAGCACGACGATCGCCACCGCCAGGTCCTGGACGGCGTTGCCCACCGACTTGAAGAGCGTCACCTGTTCTGCATCGCTGCGCCCCGGCGCCCTCCCCGCCACGACCTCGCCGATCTCATCCGGCGGGTTGTGCGCGTCGAGCAGCCCCTCCTGCACCGCCAGCACCAGATCGCCGGCCTCGGCGAGACAGGCCTTCCGCGAGTCCACCACCAACCGCGACCGCGCCACCGTCGCCCCCGGGATCTCGCGGGTGTCCGGCCGGTAGGTGCCGATGGCGTTGATGTGAGTCCCCGGCGCGATGTCCCGGTCGCGAACCACCGGTTCGTTGCTCGAGGTCGCGGTGCACAGCACGTCGGCCTCGCGCACGCCGGCCACGTCGTGCAGCACCCGCACCGGAAAGCCGAGGGCCTCTCCCATCTCGTCGGCGAAGCGCAGGGCGCTCTCCTGGTCGGCGTCGAAGATCAGGGCCTCGCGAATCGCCCGCACCGCGCACACCCCCTCCAACTGCCGCCGCCCCTGGGTGCCCGCGCCGATCACCGCCACCACCGCCGAGTCGGCACGCGCCAGCGCATCGGTGGCCACCCCCGACGCCGCGCCGGTGCGCACCGCCGTCAGGACCTCGCCGTCCATCACCGCCTCGGCGCTGCCCGTTGTCGCGTCGAACACCACCACCAGGGCCTGGGTCGTCGGCAAGTCCGCGGCTCGGGTTGTCGGGCACCACCGTGATCACCTTGAGCCCGAGCCGTCCCTGGCCGGGGAGGTGGACCGGCATGATCAAGGCGCCGCCGTCCCCGGCGAGGTCCATCGTGGTTCGAAGCGGCACGACCGCCTCGCGGTTCGAAAGCTGGACAAAGGCGTCGCGCACGGCATCGACCGCTGCCTTCATGGGGAGGGCGCGGGCGACATCCGCCGCCGACAGGAATCTCAGTTTTCCGCTCATCGCAGGACAAACCCTTTCGCCAGAGAATCGTCGGGGTCGATCAGAAACTCGTGGCGGCCGGTGATGCACGCCGAGCCCTCGACCTCCGGAACCACCGCATCGTGGCTGCCGAACTTCGTCTCTTCCACCACCGTGACCCGGAACCGGCTGCCGATGATGCTCTCGACCACCATGCTCTCCCCCACCGCCAGATCGAGGGCCCCGCGGGCGCTGACCCCGGTGCCGGTCGGCGATCGATCCACCTCGCCCTCGGCAAAGATGCACACGTTGCGGGAGTCCGCCCCTTCCGACAGCGGCAGCCCGGTGAAGATGGTGCCGTAGAGAAAGCTCAGGTCTTCTTCGAACGGGTGGAGGATGGGCATGGTCTCCGCCACCGCCCGCTTGATGGCCATTCCCTTGTCGATCAGCGGTCGGAAGGACTCGGGGCCGAGGGTGACCCCCACCTGTTCGGCCTTGACAAAGGCGTAGAACGCGCCGCCGAACGCCACGTCGTAGGGCACCGCGCCGATCCCCGGCACCTGCACGATCTTGTCGCGGTGGAGCACGAAGGAAGGCACGTTGCGGAAGGCGACGCTCGTGACCCGTCCGTCAGCCACCCGAGCAGTGGCCGTCACCAGACCCGCCGGAGTGTCGATGCGGACCACGGTTTCGGGTCCGGTCAGCCGGCAGGATTCCCGGTCTCCACCACCGCCGTCACCCCCGCGATGATGCCGTGCCCGCACATCGTCGAGTATCCCTCGTTGTGCATGAACAGCACCCCGAAGTCGGCCCCGTCGGTCACCGGCGGCACGATCAGGCAGCCGTACATATCGGCGTGGCCGCGCGGCTCCCACATCAGTGCGGTGCGCAGGGCGTCGTGGTTCTCGATCGCGTCGCGCCGCTTCTCGAGGATCGTCTCGCCCCGAAGCTCCGGCCATCCCGACAGGATCACCCGTAAGGGCTCCCCCGCCGCGTGCGCATCGATCGTCATGATCCGCCGCCACCCCTCGGGCGGCCGCCACGATCCCCCGCGTGTCAGGTCGATGTTCATGCGTTCTCCCAACGCGCCATTGTAAACCTTGCCGAACCGTCTCCATGCGCGGACGGTATCTGCCTATGAAAGCCGTAGGGGAGGGGTTTACCCCTCCTCGCGCCACCGTGCGAAAGACGTTTCTGAAAGCCCCACGGCCGGGCGGGGATAAACCCCGCCCCTACGGTGCTCAGAGTCATGGGGGCGGCTGACCGACATTGTGGGAAAGCCGTCCCGGCTGCCATGCCTGTGGGCTGCCTTGTGGGGCAGCCGTCCCGGCTGCCATGCGATGGGCAGCTTTGTGGCACCGAGCACCCACCCCTGACTGTCATCCCGACCGGAGGCCCCGTCCTCTTTTCTCTGTCATCCCGACCGACAGCCCACCACCCTGACTGTCATCCCGACCGGAGGCCCGAAGGGCCGTAGCGGAGGGATCTCTCCTCGGTCTGCTTGGGAACGTCCCGTATACGCAGCCCCCACCCAGATTCCTCGGCTCGCGATCGCTCGCTCGGAATGACAGCCTTTTTCAGCGTGGTATGCCCCTGCCCCCTTCGACCCCCGTGCGAATCTCTGCTCGGTCTGCTTGGGACGTCCCGTATTCGCAGCCCCCACCCAGATTCCTCGGCTCGCGATCGCTCGCTCGGAATGACAGCCTTTTTCAGCGTGGTATGCCCCTCCCCCTGCTCCCCGCTCCTCTGCTCATCTCCCGACCAAGGGAGCGAAGCCACCGCCCCTCACTGTCATCCCGACCGACAGCCCAGCGCCTTTGACTGTCATCCCGACCGAGCGAGAGAATTGAGCGAGCGGAGGGACCTCGGCCGGGCTTGCCACGGCGAAGCCGGGCGGAAACTCAAAACTCAAAACTCAAAACTCAGAACTCGCAGGGCGGCCGCGCCGCAACGCGGCGCGCCGCCCTGCTAGAATCAACCCGAACCCACCACGGGAGGCCATTTGACCAAACCCGAACCCTACAAGGCGACACAACAAAGTCCGTTTCGTGACCGCGGCGTCGCTGTTCGACGGCCACGACGCGGCCATCAACATCATGCGCCGCATCCTGCAGGCGCACGGCGCCGAGGTCATCCACCTCGGCCACAACCGCTCGGTCAAGGAGATCGTCGACGCCGCCGTCCAGGAGGACGCCCAGGGCATCGCGGTCTCCTCCTACCAGGGCGGCCACATCGAGTTCTTCAAGTACATGGTCGATCTCTTGAAAGAACGCGGCGCCGAGCACATCAAGGTCTACGGCGGCGGCGGCGGGGTGATCGTGCCGCGCGAGATCAAAGAGCTCGAAGCCTACGGCGTGACCAAGATCTTCTCCCCCGAAGACGGCCGCACCATGGGTCTCGACGGCATGATCGACTCGATGATCGAGGGCGCCGACTTCGACCCCGCGCAGATGGACTCCACCGGCCCCCTCGGCCCCACCACACGACCGCTGGCTCGCCGTGGCGCGCGCCATCACCCGCGTGGAAGAGGACATGGAGGTCGAGACCCCGAAGCGCGACACACCCGCCCCGGTCCTCGGCATCACCGGCACCGGCGGCGCCGGCAAGTCCTCGCTCACCGACGAGATCGTCCTCCGCTTCCTCGCCGACGATGCCGACCGCACCGTCGCCATCCTCTCGATCGACCCCACCAAGAGAAAGACCGGCGGCGCCCTCCTCGGCGACCGGATTCGACTGAACGTCCTCGGCTCCGACCGCGTCTTCATGCGCTCGCTCGCCACCCGCCAGGCCCACCGCGCCCTCACCAAGAACATCGAAGACTCGATCGCCGTCTGCCAGGCGGCGGGCTTCGACCTGATCATCGTCGAGAGCTCCGGCATCGGCCAGGCCGACAGCGAGATCGTCGACATCTCCGACCTCTCGCTCTACGTCATGACCCCCGAGTACGGCGCCGCCATGCAGCTCGAGAAGATCGACATGCTGGACTACGCCGACTTCGTGGCCATCAACAAGTTCGACCGGCCGATGGCGCTCGACGCCCTGCGCGACGTGCGCAAGCAGTACCGCCGCGCCCACACCCTCTTCGACGGCCCACCCGACGAAGAGCTGCCGGTCTACGCCACCATCGCCAGCCAGTTCCACGACCACGGCGTCAACGCCCTCTACCAGGGGCTGGTGCGCGCCCTCGCCGAGAAGTACGGCGACAGCTGGTCGCTCGAGGGCACCGCCGCCGTTCCCGCCGGCGAGCCCCAGCGCCACCCGGTGATCCCCGGCGACCGCGCCGGCTACCTGCGCGACATCTCCCACACCGTGCGCGACTACAAGGGCTGGGCGACCGACCAGATCAAGGTCGCGGCCAAGCTCTACCAGCTGACCGGCGCCCGCGCCATCCTCTCGCACCGCGAGGGCGAGGGCACCCCCGAGGACCTGTGGAACCTCTTCGAGGAGATCACCGCCACCGAGATCACCCGCGAGCCCAAGCTCGGCGACCTCGACTCCGAGATCCGCCGCCTCTCGCACGAGCTCGAGTACGACTCGCGCGAGCTGATCGCCGCCTGGCCGAGGATCCGCGAGGACTTCTCCGGCCGCGAGTTCACCTACACCGTGCGCGGCAAGGAAATCCACGTCCCCCTCACCACCACCTCGCTCGCCGGCACCGAGGTGCCCAAGGTCCAGCTCCCCGAGTGGCAGACCTGGCCCGGCATCCTCCGCTACATGTTCCTGGAAAACGTCCCCGGCGCCTTCCCCTACACCGCCGGCGTCTTCCCCCTCAAACGCACCGCCGAGCTGCCGACCCGGATGTTCGCGGGCGAGGGCGGCCCCGAGCGCACCAACGAGCGCTTCCACCTCCTCTCCGACGGCCAGCCCGTCAACCGCCTCTCCACCGCCTTCGACTCGGTCACCCTCTACGGCGAGGACCCCGACACCCGCCCCGACATCTGGGGCAAGGTCGGCGAGTCGGGCGTTTCGATCTGCACCGTCGAGGACGCCGAGCGGCTGTACGCGGGCTTCGACCTCTGCGACCCCAAGACCTCGGTCTCGATGACCATCAACGGCCCGGCGCCGATGCTGCTGGCCTTCTTCTTCAACGCCGCCGCCCGCCAGCAGGCGCGCAAGAAGCTGATCGAGTCGGGCCGGCTGAAGGCCCCGCCCGAGGCCGCCTTCCAACCGCTGGTCGACGGCAAGGACTGGGAGGCCCTCGAGCCCCTGCTGCAGCCCGGCGAGTGGGACGAGATCCTCAACGCCACCATGAAGGTCATCCGCGGCACCGTCCAGGCCGACATCCTCAAAGAGGACCAGGCCCAGAACACCTGCATCTTCTCCACCGAGTTCGCGCTCAGGATGATGGCCGACATCCAGCAGTTCTTCTGCGACCACGACGTCCGCAACTTCTACTCGGTGTCGATCTCCGGCTACCACATCGCCGAGGCCGGGGCGAACCCCATCTCACAGCTCGCCTTCACCCTGTCGAACGGCTTCACCTACGTCGAGACCTACCTCGCCCGCGGCATGCACATCGACGACTTCGCCCACAACCTGAGCTTTTTCTTCTCCAACGGCATGGACCCCGAGTACACCGTCATCGGCCGGGTGGCGCGGCGCATCTGGTCGATCGCCATCCGCAACCGCTACGGCGGCAACGAGCGCTCGCAGAAGCTCAAGTACCACATCCAGACCTCCGGCCGTTCGCTGCACGCCCAGGAGATCGACTTCAACGACATCCGCACCACCCTGCAGGGCCTGCTCGCCATGGCCGACAACTGCAACTCGCTCCACACCAACTCCTACGACGAGGCCATCACCACCCCCACCGAAGAATCCGTCCGCCGCGCCCTCGCCATCCAGCTGATCAACGCCATGGAGTTCGGCCTGCTCAAGAACGAGAACCCCTTCCAGGGCTCGCACATCGTCGAGTGGCTCACCGACACCGTCGAAGAGGCCGTCCTCGAGGAGTTCGAGCGCCTCTCCGAACGCGGCGACGTCCTCGGCGCCATGGAGGCCATGTACCAGCGCGGCAAGATCCAGGAAGAGAGCCTCCACTACGAGCGGATGAAGCACACCGGGGAGTATCCGCTGGTGGGCGTCAACACGTTCATTGCCGAGGATGGCGAGGAGGCTCCGGAGCCGGAGTTGACTCGGGCTACGGCTGAGGAGAAGGATGCTCGGTTGGGGCATCTGGGGGACTTCCACAAGCGGCACGCCAAGCAGTCGGCGAAGCGCTTGCGGACCTTCAGCAGGTGGCCCGGGACGGCGGCAACATCTTCGAAGAGTTGCTGAGGACGGTGAGGAGCTGTTCGTTGGGGCAGATCTCCAACGCCCTCTATGAGGTTGGGGGGCAGTATCGGCGGTCGATGTAGTCTCGGCGAGCGAAGCGAGCTCCTGCAATTCGTCCGACGAATTGCCGTGCGAATTGCTGTAGAGTTGTGTGGGAAGCCAAGTTATGACCACGAAGACGGACGACCGGCCGAAAATCCCTCGACGACGATTCGGAACACTCTTCGATCAGAGATGCCTCGTCTGCGCAAGGATCACGGTGTGTGCTCCCTCGAGATCTTCGGGTCCTTCGTCCGCGGAGAGGCTTCACCTGAACAGCGATCTCGACCTCCTTGTCGAGTTCGACACGACGCCCACCCTTTTTAGCTTCATCCGACTCGAGAACGAGCTCTCGCAGCTCCTCGGCGTCAAAGTCGATCTCGTCATGAAGGACGGCCTCAAGCCGGCGCTGGGCACCCAGATACTCGCCGAAGCAATCGCGGTATGAGCGCGGAACGCCTGGTTGAAGACGCCTTCGCGACATCCTGGACGCAGCTCGCACCGCAATCGAGTTTGTCGAGCGATGTGTCCGACGGCGATCTCTCAGCCGACAAGAAGACCGAGTTCGCTGTGATCAGAGCGCTCGAAATCGTAGGCGAGGCAGCACGACGAATCCCCGACTCGTTCAGAGCAGATCACCCCGATATCCCGTGGTCCGAGATGGCGGGTATGCGCGACAAACTCATCCACGACTACTTTCGGTGTCGACCTCGAAGTCGTCTGGAAGACCATTCACGAGGATTTACCGCCTCTCGTTGAAGCGATTCGCGAGTTGCTGGACGCCGAGCAGGCGTAGTCGACAGCACGACCTCGATCAGCACGCGATTCCCGCCTCGTGTGTTAGTCTTCTTTCAACCCGCCCACGCTGCATCAGGAGACTCCCGATGCAGTACAAAATCCCCCATCTGCAATTCGTCCGACGAATTGCCATTGACGACCGCGAACGCGGCTCGGGCGTGATCGAAGCCCTGAGGGACCACCCGAATGTCGAACTCACCGTCCGCCGCCTTAAGCTCGGTGACTACCTCATCGACAAGACGCTCATCGTCGAGCGAAAAACACTCGCAGATTTCGCGCTTTCTGTCGTCGACGGGCGTCTTTTCACCCAGGCATCGAGACTCGCCCGCACCAACCGAGCCAGACCTTGCTTCATCCTCGAAGGTGTGAAGGAAGACCATCCGAACCTGGTCATCTCAAGGCCCGCGATGCAGGGCGCCATCATCGCGCTCACCCTCGTCTTCGGCCTACCGCTCCTCCGCTCAAAATGTCCTCAAGAAACTGCAGATCTCATCCTTCTAGCCGCCGACCAACTGCAGCGTCGGAATTCCACAGCTCCGAAAAGGCAGGGCTACCACCCAAAGGGCCTCGCCCGCCAGCAGAGTTTCCTCCTCCAGGCCATCCCGGAGATCGGCCCCGCCAAAGCCAAGCGCCTTCTCGACACATTCGGCTCACCCTTCGGGGTAGCTTCGGCGAAGATCGAAGAACTTCGAGCAGTCGACGGGATTGGAGAATCGGCATCCAAGGCCATCCATAGGGTGTTTCATGGCGCCTGACCTGAGATCCAACTGGCGCGTCCGACGCGCCATCGCAATTCGTCCGACGAATTGCTCGCGTTTCAAGACCACCGGCCTCAGACAGCATCAGCTTTACTTGTTGCAGGCGGTACCCGAAATCGGCGGCTCGAAAGCCAAGCTCCTTCTCGAGACCTTTGGGTCACCGGCCGAGATCGCAAGAGCGTCGGTCGACGAACTCAGAACTGTCGAGGGAATCGGCGAGGTTGCTGCCACGAAGATTTATCGGGTGTTTCATCACGTGGGTCGGGAGGAGTAGGATTGTGACGGATAGGAATTTCCTTTTGGACACCACCCGGCCTTCCCTCCTCCAGTGAACTCCAAACACCGCCGCAAGCCATCATTCGAGCCTCCAGAGCCCGCCGAACCGGCCACGGCCGACCGCTTCGTCCTCTCTCGACCGGAACCTCTCCGCATGACCCATCATAATCCGGATTCCGGACGCAGCTCACCCCTGAACCAAGATCACCCGGCCGAGCATCACGACACCGCTTCGAGCTCCTCGTGCCCCGGCGGCCCACGACCCCTCCCCTCCTCGTCGCGCCGTTTGAGGTGCCGGAGAATCTTGTCGACCACGTCGTGCTCGGTGATGAACGCGATGACCTTCATCTCGGAGCCGCATGATGGACATACCAGCGGGTCGACCTCGTAGATCCGCTTGATCAGCTGCGCCCAGCTCCGCCGCAACGCGCGGCCGTCTCGGATCTCGTCGCGAGCCGCGCGGGAGGGCGCGCCGGTGTCCGCGGTCCACAGCACCCTCGTGCTCGGCGTCAGCCTTCCGCCTCCTCCCCCGCGACACGTTGGAGTACCACCCGTAGTACCGCACCAGGTGCCGCCGCGGCTCCGGGATGTGCATGATCACCCGCGCCAGGAACTCCGCCGGGTCGAACGCCTCAACCTCGCGCTCTCCCAACCCCGAGCTCTCGTGGCCCCGCTTGCGCCGGTAGCGCACCTCCCCCACCCCGTCCCACGTCATCCGCTCGAGGCTGATCGGCGGGCGCATGATGTACCGCGCCAGCCGCTCCACCGCCGCGCTGATCCTCAGGCTCCACCCGGACCCGGTTGTGGACCGAAAACCCGGTGTGTCGCCACGACAGCAGCAGCTCGGTCCGCTCCTCTGACGAGCAGCCCCTCGTCCTGCAGCAGCCGGATGACCTTGTGCCGGAACAGCAGCTCCGCCGCGTGCTCGTCGACGAAGGCGACCGGGACCCACTCCCCGCTCCGCGACCAGCCCCCGCGCGACACCAGCGCGTGCACGTGCGGGTGCCAGTTCGCCAAGTCCCCGGCGGTCTGGACGACCGCGACCATCCCCGGCCGCATCGTCCTCGTCGCCGGCCGCCGCGACCATCAGCTCGAGCACCGTCTCCCACGCCGCCCGCGCAAGCCCGCCGAGCAGCTCCCGGTGGTGCAGAAAGTACGGCCGCAGCATCTTCGGGATGACGAAGACCCACTGCGCGTGCCCGACCTCCTCGAGCACCTCCTCCGCCAGCAGCGCCGCCGTCGCCGCCGACCGCTTGGCCGCGCACGACGGGCACAGCTCCCGCGTCTTGCACGAGAACGCGAGCAGGTACTCCTCGGCGCAGTCCGTAAAGGTGCCTGGCACGCACTTGCAGATTTGTGGCCACCCTCATGGATCCGCAAAGCCGCGCCAGGCAGCCTTATGGCACCCTTCCACCCTTCTTCCTATCTCCTGTCGAATTCGTTCAGGGCGATGACAATGCGGTGGAGAATTTCGTCCGGGTAGGGAAGTACGGAAACCCCCTTGCTGGTAGAAGGCAGCTCGATCTCTTCCCCGTCTACGGTGGCGCGCCCAGTAGCAACACTGATCTTGATATCACCAACAACGAACGTAGCGACCGTCGACAAACGGTCGATCGCCCCTTGGGGACGATCCAAGCATTCCGGCAAGAGCGACTTGCCTTTCCCTCGCGCTACCCGATTCGTAGGAACATGCACGGTCAAGGGCAAAGGCCGACACACTGACCAAAAGGTCGACGGCGCGCAAACACTCGGAAACCAATTGTGGATCTTCGTCCGCAATGCATACAGGCTCGCGACCTGTGCCACTGAAGATTCCCATCCCTTTGCAGCGCCAACCCCCACACATGCCAGGGTTGACTCTTCCGAGGTCCAACTCGACTCGGAACGGCCCAATTTTTCTCAGAAGACACCCTTCGCGCAGCACCCAGCCTTCTGAACGCGCCAGACCCAACATGGACCGCAGTTCGATTTCCGGCGACAGCAGATTCGGAATGCTCTGGTCGGTGTAGGTCTCGCGAAACACCTGATTGAATGGTTGTTGAATTCCGCGTTGGAGCAGCAGGGCTCGCCATGCACCCGAATTGGACTCGGGCTGAAGTGGATGCCAAAGCGTCACCGTTTCAGCCGTTGACGAGCACGGCTGGCCGTCGGGACCTATGAAGGACCATTTCTGCCCCGTTTTGACTGGAAGCGCCGAGGTCCCATCACCAAAACGCCAGACCAACGAGTCCGCAGCCTTTGCCACATTTTGGTTTCCCAGAATCCGGGAGTTCCACAGGTTGACATCGATCGGCGAATTTTTCGACAGCATGGCCTCGAGCGCGCGAACCACAGACCGAAACAGAGGTTTTGAGATCTTCGTATCGGGCTCGAGCCCGAAGAGAAAGTCATCATCCTCGAACATCCGCCGCTCGGCGGTCTTGACCAGCTTGCCGAGCTTCTTTTTGATCCCAGCGTGTCTGATATCCGCGATGGCGGCTTTCATCCCAATGATCAGAGGCGCTGATGGGCGCTCGGCTACGGCCTTTGCAATAGCGATGGACGCGCTCTGAGACGGCACGGACTTCACTTTCGGATTCGGCGCCTGGCTGACCCCGGTCAGGAGCGGAATCGTCGCATCCAGAGCCCATTGGGCGCCCTGATCAAGACCCGCGCGCAAACCGCGCCTGATCGCCTGTGCTTCGCTGACGGAAAACGCTTTGTCCGCTTTGTAGTCGACACCACCCGAGTGGACGGCATTCACTCGCTCCAAGGCTCTGGCGGTCAGCTTCTCGGCATGCTCGAGAAAGCCGGGCAACAGTGCCAGCGGGTCTGCTCCCCGCGGGCTGGGGTCCTCATCCTCCCCGGTGGTACTGCGCGGACAGAGCTTCGCCATTTGGATACGGTCGCGAGGCAATTCAAGCCCACACAAAAACCTGTGCTCGGCTCGAATCAGCTCGTCCGGATGCTCCGGCACATCATGATCAGCGCAGCTCAGCAAGGCGATCCAAATGTTGCCGGCTTCAGGATCTACCCCCCGGGAGAGGAAAGCCTGGAGAGCCTTTTTTACTTGAGGCTGCTCGAACTCAACGCATCCGGCCACTACCTGTGCTGCCGTGTCCCAGAGCCATAGACTGGCCAACGATCCCTCGGCCTCGAAATCCTTTCTGGCGCGTGCGTCCAGGGCATCTAACGCGGCGACGGCCGAATCAACATCGAAAACCGGCGAACGCTCCACCAGGGCCCTGCGGACAACAAAGTCTCGAACCTCATCGGATCGTGGTCCCCAGGCCAGGGCGGCAAGCTCACCAAGCTCACGATCAGTCACCCGATCCAGGTCGGGTTTCCTGCCAACCACTGGCACCCCGGTCAGCATGCAGCGAACCATCTCGGCGTCGGGAGACAGATTGTTCACCTTCACCTCGACTCGGGAAATCCTGCTTGGCGCAGAATACCATCGACTGGGTGCCACCCTAGTTCACTCAATCTGGTGGGTTCCACGAGTTGAATAGTTGCTATGCCACTCGCTGTTATGATGGATGAACCGAGGGTGGTTGCCTATGGAACAGCTGCGATACAGAGCGGGGGGTGCTGAAATCCCGCTCACAGATATTGGGCAGGCCCTCGATCTGATTGAAAAGGGCGTTATTCCACCGCATGCCGAGATTTTCTACCCCACGTGCAAGATGTGGATGACCACTCAAGAATTCAGGAAAGAGATTTTTCCATTCGAATCCCGGAGTTCGGGTTTGTCGGGGAGCGGATGGATCATGACAGTGATCGCGGGCGTGGTTTGCCTTATCTCGATCTATTTCATGGTGGCTGGTGGATTGCCTTTCTTTGCCTATCTCGTCGCGCTTCCGGGCTTGGCTCTCATCTTTTTGATTCTTGTGATTTTCGGTGCTCTGGGCGTCCTGATAAACGCGATCATGTCGGCGACCGACCGCTAACGCGCCATTCAACATAGGTGCCTACATGGATGCCACCCATGGGTACCTCTACTTGCAATAAACTGTATGTATGATGAAGAGTACCAGGAACGTCGTCATCTCTGGCGTAATGATGATTGCTTCGGTCACTACGGCCTGCGCCCAGGAGACGTTGGACCCGATAATGCGGGAGCAACTCGAAGCCGTCGTCGACTCGTTGACAGGGACCATCGATGTCCGGGGTCGGGTGGTATCCGCAGATGGTGAACCGCTCACTGACGTGACCGTCAAGTATTTCTTCCGCGAGTTCGGCGACGTTCTGACAGGGGAAGAGATTGACCGCAAGACAAAGAAATTTGATGGCGACTTCCGGATCAAACAGAGTGGCGTGTCGTCGGTGGCTCTGTCGGTGTTCAAGGAGGGTTACTACTCCCAGAATTGGTCCTTCGGCTTCGACGGCGAAGTTCCTCAGGACGACCCCTCCAATAGCGGAAAGTTCGATATCGAGTTCGTGCTCGAGAAAAAGGCCGCTTCGGCGCCACTCCGCAAACACCTGGGCATCCTCCGGGCTGATGTCACAGGAGCGCTTGCGGTCCTCGAGGTGCAACGCCAGAGCAGCAGTGAGTCGTGGTTGGTAAAGAACGGCGAGCGCAGAGACCTCAAGTGGCCCCATATCCTGTTCGAGACCGCTGACACGGGGACTGAGCGCCTCTCGGTCGTGGAATACGTTCCCCCTGACTCTCGGCACCCGAAACCAGGACTCGAACGCGGCTGGATCAGATTCAACGAGATCGATCCTGGCGACGGATTCGTAGTGTACGAGCCCTCAATGGTGAACGTTCACCGGCCGGTTGTCGGGATGCGAGGAATGACCACCGCTCCGGAAACCGGATACTCCGAGAAGCTTGAGCTGATGACTGAAGACGGCATACCAATGGTCTTCTTCTATTTGCGGCTCAAAGGCCGGTTCGGCAAAGGAATGGTCACGGGCCGGCCCTTTGTGACCGAGGAAGACGGCCGGGAGCTCGCGCGGGTGCTTGTGGAGATCTACATCAATCCGACTGGATCGCGCGACGTTGGATACGATCACCCCTAGTGTCTGGATCTTATAGGCATAGGTACCACATGGTACCGGTGGCGCATGGGTTCCATGTTCACCATTGCATGGGTGCCACTGATCACGATGGGAGTCGGGTAGACCCGGGCGGTTTCCCGCCCGGGCCCCCCACAGATCCGGCCGTAAAAGGAGCCACGTACAGATCTAAAAGGAGCCACGTACACATTTGCACAATTGCCCGTTGCCCCAACCCTTGGTGACAAATCAACAAGTGTGGAAGTGTGTACGTGGCACCAGTAGAGTTCCAGATAGGCTCCACCAACAAAGAAACGACCGAGCATTCCGCCTCCGCCTCGATTCCCTCGACCGGAAAACCACGTCGGTCGCACGCGACAATGCACCAATGCGACCTGTGGCACCCTAGGCAATCTGCATTTTTCAGTAGCCTTCGAAGGAACCTCCAGTCGTTCTGAGACTCTCACGGTTTGGGAACCACCTTGGAGGCTCGGCGATGGTCTATAGACTGATTGCATCTCTACTTCTTGTTTTTTTGATTCCCATCGCCTCTATTTTTGGAGCCGTACCAGGGAAATTAGTATGCTTGGATGAGGACGAAGCTGCTCTCGCCAAAATCAACCTGGGACGCGGCGACCTTACCGAAGGGTGGGTACGTGTTTCGGAGTGGATCCACGCTGGTCTAGGGGTGCCGAAGGCGCTCTCGTTGAGGGCTTATCATGCCCGATCCTTCGCGTTGTCTGAAGACCCAGATGCCGATTACTTCGTCTGCCATCTCGCCTGGTATATGACCGACGAAGCCGCCCAAGCTGCGTACGAAAAAGAGGTACGCGAGACCCACACGTCGGAGGCAATTTATGACGGGATCGGCAACCAGATTGCAGTCAAAACTCGATTGATGGATCCGTTTCGAGACCGTCCAGCCTCAACCTCATACGTGGTTCGGATCGTTCGTGGCCCGTTCTTGGTCATGTTCAACTCAAGGTCAACTGACGGGTGGCAACAGGATCAGCTGGCCGACGTCCTTCGCGCCATAGACGGCCGACTCGTGAAGTACATCGACCAGAATCCTCGATCGGCAGTCCCGATTCGATCATTGAAAGAAAAGCTCATGGACCCGTCACGGGCACCTGAATGCACGAAAATATGTGGGGTGCATAACCGTCGGCTCGAACCGGTGAGGGTGGAGATCTCCTTCGGTTTGCCAATTCTAGACGTGATACCCGGAGACACCGAGACCGAATGGTCCAGGATGGAACAGGATCGCAGGCGTCGGTTCGAAGAAGCGAAGCGAGAGCATTTTCCGAACACGACCCCCGAGTCAGTCGATGGTGGATGCATCAGCGATGAACTGTACGACTTCACGTGGGCATGTGCCTGCCCCCTCTGCGACGAGCAGGCAGAGAAATGGCCGCGGTGAGAACAGGGCAAGCAACCAGGGGTGCCACGTTCATCGCGCACCGGTGCCAGTTCAGACGATTCTGATGATCTTGGATCGTGTCCGTCGGAATCGAGCATTGGGAATAACGGGCGGCCCTCCTCGGACCTCTCATCGGCAGACTCCCGGACATGGTCAGCCGCTGGGTGCGCGTTGCAGCAGACCACAAAAACGATGGTCCGGATTTCTCCGAGGCTCTCGATCACCTCGATCGCCCGCTTTTCGACCTCACATCACAATAGGCGTCAGGAAAAGGACCCTGAGGGAAGAACGCCAGGATCGTCTGACCTGGCGCCAACGAAGATTGAAGATTCTGTTGCAGCTGACGTTGGGGAAAACCAGTGTTCAGTCGAGCAGATCACTGCGATGGCTAAAGCCGGTTTGTCCGACGAGCAGATCGAAGCGGCCTGCAAAAAATAGTCAGCGCCGGCAAAAGAAACTTAGAGTGTTGATTGAAGTGTTGTTCGCTGGCTGACTTTCCCATCGGTGCCAGGAGAAATAAAGTAAACAAAGTGGAGACGGAAGGACAATCCCGACGACATACGGCCTCACTTTGTTATCTTCGTTTCTCCACCGTTAGCACCGTCGGGCACCGTTCGCGCTTCTCATGGGCGCCACGCATTCTGTGCTGATCCCGGGTCACCAGGCTTCGTCCGGCGCGTACGTGGACTCTGAGCACCCTAGTCGTTTTCCAGCGACGCGAGACGGATCCGGTATTCAGCCGCGAGGTCCGGTTTCCCCATGGCCTCGTAGAGCTCGACAAGCGACTCGAGCACGCCGATCCGGTACGGGGCCCGGTCCCGCGCCGCCTCCATCGCCCGGTAGCTTGCGAGAAGCAGGCGTTCGGCGTCGTCGAAGCGGCCCTGCTCGAGGTACACATGGCCGAGGCTGCTCTCTCCTCCGGCAATCTTGAGATGATCTTCCGGCAGGGCGGCACGGTAAATGGCGATGGATCTGAGGGCGTGCTCCTCGGCCCGATCGAAGTCGCCCTTTTCGATCTCGATCTCGGCCAGGGCCTGGTAGCTGTCGCCGATCCTCCAGTGGTCGGGGCCGAGGAGCTCCAGGTTGAGCCGCAGCTCTTCGTGCACCATCTCCTCGGCGCGGTCCCACTCACCGGTTTCCATCAGGAACGCGGAGACATTGCCGAGGGTCTGAGCGATCTCGGGGTGCGAGTCGCCGTAGATCTGGTACAGCATCTCCTGGGCGCCGAAGTACAGCGGCCGCGCCTCCTCATACTCGCGCTGGTCGTGGAGGATCATGGCCAGATTGTCCATGGCGAAGGCGACCTCGGGGTGGACCTCGCCGAAGTGTCGGCGTTTCAGAGCGAGGGCGCGGCGATACAACGCCTCGGCCTCCTCGGGGCGGCTCGTATCGGCGAGGAAGTTGGCGTAGTTGTTGATGAAACCGGCGATTTCGATGGCATCCTCGTCGAACAGCCTCGCGGCCATGGCGTTCGCTTCGATGTACAGCTCCTCGGCTTCGCCGTAGTCGCCACGGGCGTGGAGGGTGGTGGCGAGGCTGAGCAGGGTGTGGGCGATTTCCACGTGCTCGGCGCCGAAAGCCTCGCGGTAGGTCTCGAGGGTCCGGCGATAGATGTTCTCCGCTTCGTCGTACTTGCCCATTCGCCGCCTGAGAAAGGCGAGGTCGTCCATGGCCTGGGCAACATCGATGTGGCGGTCGCCGAGGGTCTGCCGTTTGATCTCGAGCGCTTCCTCCAACTGCTCCTCGGAAGCACGGTACAGGCCGAGGCTCCCGTAGACGTTGCCGATGGTGGTCATCAGCCGCGCCTGGATCCCGGGTTGGTCGGCGAAGGACTCCCTGGCCCTGGCCGCACCCTTGTCGAGGATCTCGCGCGCGGTGACCGAGTTGCCGCGCGCTTCGCCGGGATCGGAGACCTCGAAGACCTCGACGAGGAAGTTGCTCACCGCTTCGGATTCGTCCCGGGCCGCGAGCGCCGCCGACTCGGCGCGACTGGCGCGGACGAAGAGCAGGCCGAGGGCGGCGACAAACACGAGCAGGATCGCGACAAAGGCGGCTGAGACCGCGACCGCGAGCCGATGCCGCTGGACGAACTTCCTCGCCTTGTAGGTCTTGCTCGGTGGTCCCGCGATGACCGGCTCGTTGTCGAGGAAGCGCCGCAGATCCATCGCCAGGCCGTTGGCCGTTTCGTATCGCCGGTTGCGGTCCTTCTCGATCGACTTCATCACCACCCAGTCGAGATCGCCCTCGAGCACGCTCCTCAGCTTTCCCGGCTCGATGCGCCGCCGGTCGGCCGTGGTCTTCGAGGCATCGCCGAGGGACTTGAACTTGGTGGAGGGCCGAGGCGGCTCGGACTCCCGGATGACCCGCATCATCTCCGAGTAGCCCGCCTTGCGCAGCTCCTTGGGATCGAAGGGCAGGGCTCCGACCAGGAGCTGGTAGAGCAGCACACCGAGCGAGTAGATGTCGGTCCTGGTGTCGACGTTGAGGCCCGTGATCTCGGCCTGCTCGGGGCTCATGTAGGCGGGCGTGCCGATGATCTGGCCGAGCTCGGTGTGCATCGTCTTGTCGGTCAGGGGCTGGGCCAGCGCCTTGGCGACGCCGAAGTCGATGATCTTGGGTACCGGTTTGCCGTCCTGGATCGCCACCAGCACGTTGGACGGCTTGATGTCGCGGTGGATGATCGCCTTCTGGTGCGCGTGCTGGATTCCCGCACAGACCTGGATGAAGAGCTCCAGCCGTTCGCTGGTGGACAGGCGCTGGCTGTCGCAGTACCTGGTGATCTCCTCGCCCTGGATGTACTCCATGACGAGGTACGGGCGGCCGTCGGACGTCTCGCCGGCGTCGAAGACCTTCGAGATCGTCGGGTGGTCCATCATCGCCAGGGCCTGGCGTTCGGCCTCGAAGCGTGCAATGAAATCCTTGGAGTCCATGCCGCGCCGGATCACCTTGATCGCCACCCGACGCCTCACCGGCTCGACCTGCTCTGCGAGCCAGACCTCACCCATCCCGCCGACGCCGATCTTCTCCAGCAACCGGTAGGGGCCCATCTGCCGATCCCGGCTCCGGGTTCGGTCTTCCGGTTCCCCGACTGTCGCTGCAGCTTCGGTGTCGCCGCCCGAGAGCGTCCCGGTCAGCTCGTTGTCGGTGTTCGGCGGGTTGGTCTCGTCAGGCATCGGCGGCGTTCCTCATTGGTTTTGCTGAGGAGAATACTCCATCAATGGAACAGCCGCAGGAGCCATACGCATTCCTCGACCGCAAACGTCATGGTGCCGTCGCGGTGGCGGGCTTCGTGGATGCCGGGTACGGAGCTACGAAGTGATCCGAGATACAGGAAACATCTCTGAAGGTGGGCCAAGGCCCACCCTACCAATCCGCTCGAAACCTGGGTCCGAGGTGGGGTGGGCCAAGGCCCACCCTACAAACCCGCTCGAAACCTGGGTCCGAGGTGGGGTGGGCCAAGGCCCACCCTACAAACCCGCTCGAAACCTGGGTCCGAGGTGGGGTGGGCCAAGGCCCACCCTACGAACCCGCTCGAAACCTGGGTCCGAGGTAGAGTGGGCCAAGGCCCACCCTACCAATCCGCTCGAAACCTGGGTCCGAGGTGGGGTGGGCCAAGGCCCACCCTACAAACCCGCTCGAAACCTGGGTCCGAGGTGGGGTGGGCCAAGGCCCACCCTACAAACCCGCTCGAAACCTGGGTCCGAGGTGGGGTGGGCCAAGGCCCACCCTACAAACCCGCTCGAAACCTGGGTCCGAAGTAGGGTGGGCCTCGGCCCACCTTCAGAGTCGTTGCTGAATGTCCCCCACCCTGTCGATCCCGCCGATACCGAGGTACTTGATCTCGAACACCTTTCTCTCTGGATCGTTCGGGTATCAGTCCGGGCGCCGGATCAGCGCCGGCTGTAGACCATTTCCATCATCTTCACTTCTTTGCCGTCGCGCCCGGGCCCGTACATCGCGAAGTACTGCTCGTCGGCAGACTTCCGCTTGGACACGTATCGGTTGGTCACCGGCCCATTCCGGACGGGGTCGTTATACGTTCCGATGTACGTGCAGTTGAAATCCTCGTCGCACTCGCCCTCGGAGACCATGATTCCGGTGGACATGCTGTCGGTCCACGTCGACCACCACTTGCCGGAGACGTTGTCGTAACCGCTGCGCGCAAGACCCGTGAACGGCGTGCCCATCATGTCGCCCTGGAACTCCTCGTGCATGACACGGCCACCCATGTGGAGGGTGCGGACGGCCACGCCCTTGGACTCGATCGGCGGTGCCTTCGGATCCATCCAGCTCTTGACCGCGACATCGAAGGTTCCGACATGCTCGGCCATGACCTGGTGCTGGGGCCCGAGCGCACCCGCCTTCATGTAGGCTTCCATCTCCGCCATCTGCTCCGGCGTCATCTTCGGCATCTCGCCCTCCTGGGCGAAAGCCGGCCCCGCAAGCGCCACCACAACGACACAGATCGCAACGAATGTCTTGATTCCCATGATCTCTCCTCTCAATTCAGGCTCAGTATTCCCGCTCAATTGTTTGTGACTGGGTCGCAGTATAAACGATCCCGCCGGTTCGCGACAGGTGCCGGGTTGCAGTTGGGTGGCGCCCTCCCGATGCCCCTACAATGGTCGGCAATGAAATCCGGAAACCCCGCTGTCTCCGCAATCGTCCTCTGAATTGCGCTTTCGATCGGGGTGGGTGTTATGAACGGCTCCTTCGACCCACTCGTCTTCACGTACGTAGGCCGCGTCGGCGGTAGCGGATATGCCGCCGGGATGGCCCGTCAACTGCTTCCGTTCCTTGGAAGCCTCAAGCTCGGCGACGACCGCATCGATAGGACACTCGTAGTTGAGCGAAAAACTCTCTCGGATTTCGCGGCGCCCGTTATCGAGGGCCGTCTCTTCACCCAGGCGTCGAAACTCGCCGGCACCACCCGAACCTCTAAAGATGCCTGGCGCGCATTTGCCGAACTCCGGCCGCCCTCATCGAATCCGCAAAGCGGCGCCGGCCACCTTTTCAGTATGAATTTTCCGTCGCAGAGCCTGGGAGTCAGGGTAGGTATCGTCGCGATGAGGGGCGCCGGATTCTCGAACTGGTATGCCGCAATACGCCCCGGGCCGACGTTCCCACGAACACGTCGTCGTCACTGACTGCGATCGAGGTGACTGCCATGCCATTCAACGGCTCTCCGAAAGCCGTCCAGGACCATCCGCCGTCGATGCTGGACATCACCCTGTCAGAGGAAACCGTGTAGAGGGTCGACTTGTCATCAATGACCAAAATGTCGCGTGGTTGAGGCAGCCCACCACGCCGGTCCCAATTCTCGCCATGTTCGTCGGACACCAACAGGTGGCCGTCGTCGAGGAAAGCGTACATTCGGCCATCCTCGGCAGTGATCAGAGTTCCGGCACGAACGGCCGATGAGCCTGACCACACTGTTTTCCAGGAATCCAGATCCGAGGTAGATCGGACGATCCTCGCCGGGGCGCCGGGTTCGAAGGGTTTGAGAGCGGCGAAAACCGGACGTTGGCGGAAGCTGGCCAGGCCCGTAATCGACTCGTCCTCGAATCGCTTTTCCTTCCAGTTGAGCCAGTCCTGGCAGCGAATGCGGCGAGCGTCAGCAGCGCAGATCCCGTGTTCTTCGTCTTGAGCGGCCATGGTGGGCCTGAAACCGTCGATCTCCCAGTCCCTGGTTTCGTCCCAGTGGCCCCAACCCCACGGAAAAACGAGGTTCCCCAGATACATGCCGCCCCAGGCGGTGACGAGAACCGAGGAATACAGCCCGACGGATACTCCCCGGATCGTAGTGGCCTGCTGTTGAAGCTCGTACCACGCGTCGCCCGCCTTGTCCCACCACTGCATCCTGAATCCGTCGCCCCACACGATCAGCCCTTCTGATGTCGCCAGGAGCCCGAAAATCTCGATGGCCCGTGATCTGAGGCCGGCGGCAACGAGCTCCACGCCGATTCCGTCTGCCCGCGTCAAGGGTCTCATAGGCCCGCGCTCCGAACCGATCCACACCTCGTCCGCGCCGAGATCGGCAATGTCGAGGACATCGACATCGCCAAAAAACGTCCGATTCCACGTGTCGCCGAGATCCTCCGAGTACCAGACTCCACCGCCGGGCCCGCCCGGAACCGAGCCGCGGTGGCCGCCGACGAGAAGCACGCCATCCTCGGTGATCGCCACACTGCGAAGATCTTGCACCTTGAGTGCGCTTCCGCCGGGTTCGACGTCGGCATCGACGTCGAGGCGCGAAAAGGTCTCGCCTCCGTCGAGTGAAAGGTGGAGCTTTCCAGGGTATCCGATAGCTGGTCCGAAGCCATCGTCCGCCGCACCGACGAGAACAACGCCGTCTGCGGCGGTGGCGATGGATGTCACCACGGAACTCAGCCACAGTTGGGGGCTCCAGCTCTCACCGCCGTCGGTCGATCGATACACGAATTGGCGGAGACCTATGAAGACCGCCCCCGTTTCGCTGATGGCGATAGCGCGGATCGCTTCAGCCGGCCCTCCCTCGTTGTACACCCAGGCATCCGTACCCTCGAGTCGACTGAACAGACCCCGGTTCGTGGCCGCCAGAATCGTGCCATTCAGTTCGCCGAAAGCGTGAACCGTCTTACCGCCACCTTCCATCCCCTCGTCGGACCGCTGCCAGCTGTCCCCGCTGTCCGCCGACGCCCAGACGCCGTAACCGCCCGCGTATACAGTGCCGTCCGAGGCCGTCAACAACGCGTGGATACCGCCATTCGCGAGGCCGGTCGGCTGCCATACAGATGTGCTGCTGTCGAGCCGGAACACGCCCTCGTCGGTCGCAACGAGAACATCGCCGGATCGAGTCAACGTGAAATCGTTGGCCGGGCACCCGATGGGGCCGGTCATCTCCGCCCAGCCCCCAGCCGTCGAAAACGGAGACGACGCGAGCGACGACATCATCACAATCGCGCTGATCCCGAGGCGCATGGTGACCCTCCAGGTTTTCGGCATGAGGATACATCACCAACGCCTCACTTCGCTTTCACTCGGTGTTTCAACATGCGAGGTAAGTTCGGGCGCCTCTATATACAGTCACGTGAAAAATTCCTCGTCGTCGAGGCTGTGAGACTGTGGGAAGGGGAAGCCTCAAAGGGTGCAAGGTGCGGAGTTTCGGAGTTATGAGGTGCAAATAAGTAACTCTGTACCCGTTACCTTTTCGGCAGCATTAGGGCGATCCCTCCGCGTCGAACTCGGCTTCTCCCTGAAGCCTAGGGCCCGCCCTTGTACTCGTTGTTGTCGTAACAGATCACATCGGTGTCGTTGCAGGCGTCGCCGGGTTCGAGAAAGACGTTTGGAGCCGAGGCGGGGTCGTCGCCGAATGATCCCCATTTGATGGTGAGCTCCTGGGCATCCTGTTCGTAGGCGGTTCGCTGGTACACCGGGAGATCGCCGGCCGTATAGCCGATGTTGCGCCATTTCAAGATCATCGAATCACTGGTGAGATCGATGACCTCGGCGGTGGCGGAGAAAGGCGTGACGGTGCTTCCGTCGGGCATCAGCCACGAAAAGGTCCCCGCGCCGATCCACCGTTCGCGAACGATCAGTGCCTCCGGATCGGACGCATCGTAAAGGCCCGCGTTATAACCGGGACCGTCTTTGTTGATAGGAACCCACCCCATGATTTCGTCCGGCGTCGTGCCCGCCTCGTCTCGCTCGAACCAGCCCCCGAGGCGGGACGTCAGGCTGTTGGAGAGATAGGGCTCCAGATCCTGTTCATTGCACAGCGCGGTCTCGGCGCCCCACTGCCATTTCGGCGGCGAGAATCCGAGGGCGTAGCGCTGCGAATTCGGATCCGTGACATCGGCTTCCAGGACGCCCTCGAGGGTATCGAAGAGCTCGTCGGCAAAGGCGTTGTAGATGCAGAATGTGTGGCCCTTGAGATCGAAGGTCCCGCGGGAAAAGACCTCCATCTGGGCCCACGGGTAATCCGGGAATGTGCCGTTGCCGAGGAAGTATCCCGGGTAGCCGGGAACCGGCTCCGCCATGATCTGCGGGTAGGCGATGGCCTCGTCGACATCCACCGGAATCGACGCATCGCCCCGCCCCGCGTCGAGCAGGAGATCTCCGTTGCTCAGACCGCAGCCGCCCCAGTCGTCGGGATCGCAGCCCGTGGCCGCCTCGACCCGGACGGCAAACGCCGGCACGAAGCTCGCGAGATGCACGATGCGATAGACGATTCCGCTGTCGAATTTGAGCTCGACCACCCAGTGCGGTGGATCGTCGAAATAGGTCCCGCTCGGTCCCTCCTGAAACTCGATGTAGGTGATTTCGCCGGACTGGGGTGCGGTATAGACAGGGCGTTCGGTCCCTCACCAGACAGCCGTCCTCCGAGCACAGCCCGTCTCCTGCCAGCCCGCCGTAGTAGGCGCAGTTCTCGCCGGCGTCGCAGAATCCGTCGTCGTTGCCGATCCCGTCGCCGAGCAGTTCGGACATCTCGTGGTCACCGGCCGGAAGGTAGGCGACGAAGTTCGACTTGGTGTCTCCGTACGAGTGCCCGGTGTGAGGGGTGAAGTGGGCCCCGTAAACACCCAGAGAGATATGGACCGGCGCCCCGCCTGTGGGAGAGTCGATGGCGGTGCCACCGCCGCCCATCGCCCACTCCCACGGCAGATCGAGGGCCGGTTCGCCGTTGCCCGCGATCAGCCACTGCCCGTCGATCTCCTCCCAGACCCGCATCGGGTTGTGGGCCGGGTTGAAGAGGATGTCGCCCAGAGTTTCGTAGTAGATCGTGAGGGACTTCGAACCGTCATCGGTCTCGCCGACTCCGTAGAGTTCGAAAGCAGCGCCGTCCTCGACCGCAAAGAGTTCCACCGCACGAGGGAGATCGACGGTGGAGATCTGACGAACCTCCTCGACCCACAGTTCGATCGAGGCGTGACCCGCTCTCATGGTGTTCCAGGAGACAAAGAGGTCGGTCAAGTTGTCTCCGTTGTGAAGATAGGAGGGTTTGAAGTCGTCGTGCGGGGTGGTGAACGGCGCCCCGCTCTCGAACTGGTCGGCAATGGTCGCGAGTCTGCCGAGGATCTGCGCCGCATGATCGCTCCGCGTGCCGTAGACGGGACCGGACAGGACATTTCCCGTGACATTCCCACCGCAGTCGGTGAAGTCGTAGCTCCCCTCATAAAAACCCGTCGTGGCGTTGTAGGAGACTTCGACAAACGAACCGGCGGAACATCCACCCGCCGTCTCGAGCCCGATCGTGACGGTATCGCCGTCTTCATCAAAGGAGGTCACACCGCCGTCGCAGGCCCACAGAAGACAGCTTGCGGGTCCGGAAAAACCACCGCTGACAAAGCCTCCGGCATCTGACAGGGCAACCCCCAATTCGTGATGGGCGTCTTCGCCGAGATCCGGGTCGGCAAAGAGGTAGCGCCTCTCGTGGACGACTCCCGGCCATCTCTGAAACGAAAACGGCTGGAAACCTCCCCCGAGTGTCGCGGTTCCCGTCCACATCGAACCCGCGACGGGCCCTTCCATCAATACCCAATCGGCGGAATCGATCCGTTGAAAACCGAGGTGGAGGCTGAGGGAGCCGCCCGTGTATTCGCCATCGAGGACGATCCGCTGCGATGTCCCCCCGAGAAGATAGCCGATGACCCGGCCGTCAGCGCGCTGAGCAAGCTGGATGGTGATCGGACGCACGCTCCCCGCAAAATCGAGGGTCCCGACCCAGACACCGTCAACCACGGCGGGGTCGGCGCAGACCCCGCCCCACGCGCAGGTGTCGCCGGAGGCGAAGCCGTCGGCAAAGATCAAGGGGCTCTCGGTGGCGCCCGAGACGCCCGCAACGAGAGCCAGCAGGGCACAAGCTGCTGCCACAAGAGAATTCGCCGATCGATCGACAGTTCTGCGATGGGTGTATTGCATGGTGCCTCCGGCCCCAAACTAACTCATCCGTTCTTGTGATCCAATCAAATTCAGACAGCGTATGGAAACGAAACTTGATGTTGCGGGTGCCCGTGGGTGCCGGGAACGGAGTCGCGAAACTATGAGATGTCACTGCGGAACTCCGTGCCCGACGCCTATGAGAAACCGCCTGTCGACGAACCCGGGATTCAGATTCCGTTGTGGTTTTTCCGAAACGCCAGCGGCGACTGCAACGAATTCAGCTATTTATCGTATTGAAGAGAGACTCCGACTGAGGCCGACCGAAAGTCAAAACCACCCGAGGAGGTTCCTACCATGATGCGTCGTACACCGCTCCAAGCACGCGTGCTAAGGCGCGCGGCGGCCTTCGTGGCGCTCGGCTTGACGCTCGCGGCAGCGGCAGCGATCGCCGATCGGCCGCAACCGAAGATCGTGGTTCTCGGCGAGGTCCAGGCCGCTTCTCAGACCGCCTCGGCCCTTCTCAAACGCCTCGAGCTCACCGATGAATCGGGCCACTGGACCGGGGGCGACACCATCCTGGTGCAGACCGGCGACCTCATCGACCGCGGTGAGAAGGTCCGCGAAACGCTCGATCTCTTCATGCGGTTGCAGCAGGAGGCCGCGACCGCCGGCGGCGAGGTCGTCGTGCTCATGGGTAACCACGAGGTGATGAACATCCTGCGCGAGTCGAGATACGTCAACTACATGGCGTACCAGGATTTCGCGGGGCCCGACTCGAAGGCACGACAGGACGCCCTGTACGCCCGGCACGTGGCGTGCCGCCAGCGCCGCGCCGAGGCCCTCGGGCTCGATCCATTCGAACCGAATGAGCAGTACCATGAAGAGTTCGTGGCAACCCACCCGCTGGGATGGGTCGAGTACTTCGAGTCCATGCGGCCGGAAGGCACGTATGGCGCCTGGCTGCGATCGCTGCCGGTGGCGCACCAGATCGACGACCTCCTCTTCATCCACGCCGGGGTCAGCCCCGAAATGCGCGAGAGCGATTTGCAGGCGATCAATCGCGGCGCCGCGGCCGAGATCGCGAGCTTCGACGGCTACAGCGAGCTCATGGTTGCCAACAACATGTGCCATCCCACCGCTTCGGTGCGCGAGATGGCCGAGCTGGTGGCGCAGGAAATCGAATACGTCAACGCGTTGCCGAAGAAGCAACGGACCAACGACAACCCGCGGGTCGCGCAGATGGTCGAGCTGGAGCAGCTGACGAAGCTCGGTTCGTGGTCCGTCCTCACCGTCGACGGCCCTCTCTGGTTCCGGGGCGTCACGATGTGGAACGAGAACGACAAGGGCGCCGAGATGAAGACCATTCTCGACGCATTCGGCGTCCGCCGGATGATCACCGGCCAGGGCCTCAAGGAGGAGCGTGTCATCACCGCACGCTTCGACAATCGCGTGCTGTTGACCTCGGTCGATCTCGCCGACGGACCATACGGCGGCGGCGGCAAGCCGGCCGCTTTGGAGATCGACGGAGGCGTCTACTCGGTCGTCAGCCTCGACGCTCGCAACGTCCTCATCAACGAGTGAAGATAAACCGATCGAGATCTCACAAGAAGAACCGGTAGCTCACCTTGAGCGCCAGCTCGCGGTGGCGTTCCGTCGGGAGACCGAACTCGTCGATCTCGCTCTCGTTGTAGACCAGGTAGAGATCGGAGTCGTTGCGCAGGATCCACCGCAGCCGGAGGTTGAGCAGCGTGTTCGCGGTCGACGAGTTGTGCTGCAGATAGGCCGTGGTGGAGAGCACGGAGCTGAAGGTGTAGTCGATCCTCAACGACCACAGCCGCCAGTCGACGGCGCCGTGGTCGCTGTCGATGTCGTAGATCGAGTACGATCCCCCGGTTCTCAGGTGTTTGCTGAAGACGAACCACAGCTCGCCCGAGGCCTGTCTTCGATCGCCGTCGAAAAACTCTCCTCCGCCGAGTTCGAGCTCCCCCCCCCAACGGCGGGACCGGTCCGAAGAAAAGCTCAGGCTGCCATCGACGAAGGTGTAGTCGCCGGGCCCGAACACGAGGTCGTCATCGAGCTCGAAGTCCTCGAAGAGGCGTTCGAAGTTCCGGCTGATTCGCACATTGAACTGGTCGCCCGAGTTCATGTCCGACTCGATGTTGAAATCGAGGCTCGAGCTTTCGGTCGTGTCGTAGACCAACGAGTGGTGCCCGCCGCCGGAGACCCGGAACGACAACCGGCGGATCCCCAGGGCACCGGGGCGTATCGTGCGGCGGAGGGTCCCGAAGCCGTGGCGAAAGCCGGTCCGCCGAACGAAGCCGACGGCCGGGTCGAACCCGTCGTCGATCTGCCGGACGGCGAACAGGAATCCCCACGGATCGGTTGTGAGATCCAGGCCCGCATACCCGGCGCTGCTGGTTCCCGTCGCATCATCGTCGACCCGGAGGTAGTCGGCGACGAACGAGAGCGCCTCGGTGATGAACCAGGTGCCGTCGATCCCAAACGTCGTCGACCGGTCTCCGCTCTCGCTTCGATCGGTGAAGATGCCGCCGATGTACGACCGGTTCCCCAGATCCTGGCGCAGCCTGGCGACGTTGTACCAGGCCGCTTCGAGACCGTACTCGTCGACCCCTCCGGTCCGCATCGAGAGAACCCCGATATCGCTCCTCCCCACCTTTCCGGTGAGCCGCACACCCCCGTCGATGGGCACCGTTTCACCGCCGTGGACCCCGATGCGGCGGCTGAAGAACGGCGTGATCTCCGGCGGCCGGTCGCCGAATCCGCCGCCGTGGCCGAAGGCAAACAGATCGGCGTTCTCGAGAAAGAACTCGCGCTTTTCGGGATAGAAGAGGGAAAACCTCGTGAGGTTGACCTGGACGTCATCGGACTCGACCTGAGAGAAATCAGTGTTGTAGGTCGCATTGAGCAAAAGATTCGAGGTCACCGAGTACTTGAGATCGACACCCGCCTCGAGGATCGAATCCTCGAGGTCGTCGCCGCCGTCAGGATCGGTCGCACGGATCAACCCGGCGAGTCCGTAGGGTATCAACTGGAGATTGCGCTGCCTCCGGTTGAAGTCGAGACCGCGGAGCTCGCCGGCATAGTTGAGGCTCGAAATCTCGAACGGCGGCGGCGGCGCCGAAAGGTAACTCGCTTCCTGCAGCCTCTTGACCTCTCGTTTGACGTTGACGCCCCAGGTCTGCGCCCCACCGACCCGGTAGCGCAGCATACGCAGGGGAATCCGAAACTCGGCCTGCCAGCCGGTTTCGGTGATCTCGGCCTTCACATCCCAGACCTCGTTCCAGTTCCAGGTGTACTGCCTGGCGCCGTTGACCAGGCCTTCGTCCTTGGCCCCGAGCGGGTTGACCACGAAGATCGTGCCCCGAATCTCATCTCGGTAGGTGTCGAAGATCAGCTGGATGTTGTCGTCTGTCTCCGGCCGGTCGCGATACCGGAGTTTGTGGGCTCGAATCTCGTCCGGCCGATCGTCGTCGCAGACCACCGCGACGAAGATGTCGTGCTCGCCGAGCAGGAATGCGACCCTGGTCGGCTGCGTCGCCGGGTCGCCGAAGTCCGGTTCGCTCTGGACAAAATCGCCGAACCACGGGGCCTCGGCCCAAACGGCCTCGTCCAGGACACCGTCAATCCGCGGCTCGGCTGCAGCGTCGATCTGAACTGCTTCAGCGACCGGCTTCTGCGCCCAGGCGGGTTGACCCGATAACGCCGCCAGGCACAACGCCGCCGAGCCAAGCAGTCCGATCACTGGTTTTTCTTGCAATGAAATCACGTAGGAAATCCGAGGCGCCTCTCGTTCGGTCGCGACAATTGTGCCACGGATGGGTGCCACAGGTCGCATTGACTCATTGTTGATTTGTGGCGGTGGCGTCGTCGGGCTTCACCGACTGAGAAGCGGCCCTGGCTTCCGTCTCCGCTTCGATTTCCTTGACCCGGGGATTTCATCGGCTGCACACGACAATGCATCAATGCAACGTGTGGCACCCTCGCGATTCGCAACTCCGTACCCGGCACCCATTCATCACGACGCCGGGCCTGAAAACCTCTACAATACCGGCGAAGCAGAACCGCGTTTTGCGGGCACTATTGGAGAGATCGCTGCGTCTGACCACCCGGCAGATGCCAGGAGGGACCCGAGAATGACCAGCCTGTTGCCAGAGATCGATCCGGACGGACTGCTCGAATACTCCGTCGTCTTCACCGACCGCTCCCTGAACCACATGTCACAGGCTTTCCAACAGGTGATGAGGGATATTTCAGCCACCCTCAAGGAGGTTTACAACGCCGACGCAGCGATCGTCGTACCGGGTGGCGGCACCTACGGGATGGAGTCGGTCGCCCGCCAGTTCGCCAGCGGTCAGAAGTGCCTCGTGATCCGAAACGGTTTTTTCAGTTTCCGCTGGTCTCAGATCATCGAGGTCGGCGGGCTCACCGACGAGACCACCGTCTTGCAGGCCCGGCAGAGCGCAGCAGGACCACAGGCGCCGTTCGTGCCGCCCACCATCGACGAAGTGACGGGTGCGATCCGCTCCGAACAGCCGGGCGTCGTCTTTGCGCCGCACGTGGACACGTCCTCGGGCATGATCCTGCCGGACGAATACATCCGCGCTGTCGCCGATGCCGTGCATGAACACGGTGGGCTGTTCGTGCTCGATTGTGTCGCTTCCGGTTGCGCGTGGGTCGATCTCGAAGCCAGCGGTGTCGACGTCTTGATCACCGCCCCTCAAAAGGGCTGGAGTTCCTCTCCCTGCTGTGCCCTCGTCATGCTCAACAAGAATGCGTTGGAACGAATCGGCACGACCACCAGCACCAGCTTCTCCTGCGACCTGAAGAAATGGCTCGACATCATGCGAGCCTACGAAAACGGCGGGCACGCCTACCACGCAACCCTTCCGACCGACGCGCTGAGGACCTTTCGGGACAACATGCTCGAGACCTGCTCCAACGGACTGGAAACCATGCGTGAAAAACAGTGGGAGCTGGGCCGGAAAGTTCGTGAGCTTCTGCAAAGCCACGGCTTCAGGAGTGTAGCCGGCGACGGCTACCAGGCGCCGGGGGTGGTCGTGTATTACACGGACGATCCGGACATCCAGAACGGCAGCACGTTCCGCGCGCAAGGCCTGCAGATTGCGGCCGGTGTCCCGTTGATGTGCGGCGAACCGGCGGATTTCCGGACGTTTCGGGTGGGCCTGTTCGGTCTGGAGAAGTTGCGCGACACGGACCGCGCGGTCGCACCTCTGGCCGAAGCCCTGAGGCGAATCACAGAATCCTGAGCACGTTCTCCGGCCCGGATCGGAAGGGTGTTTCGGTTTCGGTGTTTCGACAAAAGGCGCCCGGCACGCACTTCCAGACGTGTGGCCGCCCTCCTAGATCCGCAACGCCATGCCAGGCACCCTATCCCTCAATCCCTTCGAGTCGAGACCTTTGCCGATATATCGCGGCAACAATCCGCCGGTAGAGGACCCCGGCACAGCCCGCTCGAGCCGCTGGGATTCAGGCAGAGGCTCGAATCGTCGGGCAATCGGATCGCGATGGTGCCGCCGGAGATGTCGTTGGCGGCAATTCCCGGGATCGGTGCGGGCTCCCAGGTCTCGCAATACAATTGCCACCAGGACACCCACCAGCAGACCACCTTTTCCTCGGTTGCCGGGGTCGGTATGGCCCCCCTCCCCCCCTGATATGCGAGTACAAAACTGGCGAGTGGAGGGCTCTCGTTCGCTGCGGTTGGTGCGCGGGCGCCGGTTCGGGCAGGATCGACCCAACGCCAGATCATTCCGGAAGCGGCCCGATCACCGGCCGTACCCACCACCTGGAAGTTCCTTGGCAGGCGCCCTTCGCTCAAGAATCCGCTGCCCGGGCAATCGAGCGGCTCCCAGACATCGCCCGTGCTGCCGTAAAGACATCCGTTGACATCGCTGATGATGTAGTCGGGCGTCCGACAGCTCGCGGCCCGCGTCGGCACCACCCGCCACACGCCGGTGATCTTGCGGTCCGCTCTGACAAATACTTCCACATCGACCGCTGCCTCGAACTGCGCAAGGCACGTCTGGGTTGTCTCCCCTACCGGCTGCACAGGCTGCATCGTCCTCGAGTCCTGCCTCGCTTGCCGATAAACACCCTCATCCCCGAGTCTCCAGCTCCGACTTCCGTCGACCGGGACAATAGCGTCGGAGGATCCAACCGACTCGACTGCGGTGGCGCCACTGTTGGCACGATCACTCGCGCGGTCATTCTCGGCCGCGGCGGGTTGGACGTCATTGCTGTTCATCGCAGAATGCGCAGAATGAACCATGAGGAACGTCACGACGAAGGCGCACCATCCCAGATTTTTCACAGACGGTCTCCCTTTCAGTTGTTTCGCTGCCAGTTTGAACACCAATATCCACCCGCCTCGGCCAGCGGCACCGATGTCACGCAATCTCTGCAAGCACTTCGAACTTTCGAAACTTGAAACCTGAAGAAAGCAACAGTGCGCCCTTTCGTTTATTCCGTCGGTGCCGCGTCGTTCACTCTCGTTTGTGATCGTGGTTGTCGATGGAGGTGAAGGGCACCCCGGACGACCAACGTGAAGCCCACAACCGGTGCACCCTTCCGGCAGTCTTTCTAGCCTTCGAGATTATGCTTGATGTTCGAACGTATCTGTCGGGGGGACGCCGATGAAGCTCCGGAAGGCCGTATTCCTATCACTTGTGTTTGCTTCCGGGGCCGCGGGTCTGACGTACCAGATAGTCTGGTTTCGCCAGCTTCGCCTCGTTTTCGGGCTTTCCACCGCGGCCCACGCCGCCGTGCTGGCGGTTTTTCTGGGAGGCCTCGGGCTCGGTGGCGCGCTCCTCGGGAGAAGGGCGGACCGGCACCCGCGACCGATGGCTCTCTACGGCACGCTCGAGATCCTTGTAGCGCTGACGGCCGCCGCCACTCCGCTGTTGCTGCGGATGGCCCGGACTCTTTACCTGATGACCGGTGGCGAGGCCGCCATCGGGTTCGTCGGGGCAACCCTCGTGCGGGGAATCGTGACGGTGCTGGTGCTGGCTGCACCCACCATCCTGCTGGGCGGCACCCTGCCGGCCCTGGTCCGCACCTTCGAGACGAGCGACGACCCCGAGCGGCGAAAGACGGCTCTCGCCTACGGCGTCAACACTCTGGGCGGTGTGGTCGGTGTCTGTCTGGCGACCTTCGTCCTGATCGAACTCCTGGGCGAGGTCGCGACCATCCTGGTTGCAGCCGGCGTGAGCGCGACGGTGGGAGTCATCGCACGCCGGCTCGCACATCACGAATCGGTGGCCGCGGGCGCTGACGTGCCATCGTCCGAGGTCCCCAGCGCCGGGGTTCCTTTGTTCAACCCGAAACTCGTGCTCGTGGCGGCCGCCGTTACCGGGTTCGTATTCTTTCTGATGGAGCTCGTCTGGTATCGGATGCTGGCACCGATCCTCGGCGGCACGACCTTTACCTTCGGCGTGATTCTCGCTGTCGCTCTGCTGGGCATCGCCGCAGGAGGGGGCCTTTACGCCCTCATCGCGAAGGGCCGCGAGGCAACGCCGATCGGGTTCGCCACCACCCTCGCCCTCGAAGGCGTCGCGATGGCCGTGCCCCTGGCTCTCGGCGACCGGATAGCCCTGATGGCCGCATTTTCAGGAGATTTTTCCGGTCTCGGCTTCGGCGGTTCGCTGACATCGTGGTTCGCGATCACGGCTCTCGTGGTGCTCCCGGCGTCCACCGTCGCGGGATATCAGTTTCCCCTTCTGGTCGCGCTGCTCGGCAGCGGCCGCGAGGGCATCGGCCGCCACGTAGGGCTCGCCTATGCCTTCAATACGGTGGGATCGATCGTCGGTGCGATTCTCGGTGGGTTCGTGCTGATGACGTGGTTGGGAGCGGTGTCCTGCTGGCGGCTGTCGGCTGCGATGTGTTTCGTGCTTTCGGTGGTTGTGGTGGCGGCGTCGATCGTTCGTCAACACCCGGGCAGGCAGAGGCTCACGGCGGGGGCGATAGGGTTTCCGCTGGCACTCGTCGTGGTGGGAGGTGTGATGGTGAATGCAACCGGCCCGACCGCGGTGTGGAGACACGCCGGAATCGGGGCCGGGCGGTCGACCGTAGACGGTCACGACCTGAACGGCGTACAGCGATTCGTGCACAGCCGGAAACGACAGCTCGTGTGGGAGGCGGACGGGCGCGAGAGCAGCGTCGGGCTCGAAGCTTCGGACGGGTTCGCCTTCGTTCTCAACGGGAAGGTTGACGGGAACTCGGTCAACGACGCGGGGACCCAGGTGATGTCGGGTCTGCTCGGCGCACTCCTGCACCCCGATCCGCGGGAGGTGTTGGTGGTCGGTCTCGGGACCGGGAGCACCGCCGGCTGGTTGGCCGATGTGCCGGCCGTCGAACACGTCCACGTCATCGAGATCGAGCCTGAAATCGAATATATCGCCGAGGTGTGCGAACCGGTGAATCGGGCGGTTCTCACCAACCCGAAGGTCAGCGTCGCGTACGGTGATGCCCGCGAGGCGCTCTTGACGACCCGAGATCGTTTCGACATGGTGGTGTCGGAACCTTCAAACCCCTACCGCGCAGGCATCGCCAGCCTTTTCACCGCCGATTTCTACCGTCACGTCAGCGACCGTCTGAACGACCACGGTCTCTTTCTGCAGTGGTTTCAGGGCTACGAGGTTGACACAGAAACGGTGGCGGTGGTCGTCAACACCCTGGCGTCGGTCTTTCCCGACGTGCAGGTGTGGCGAACCCTCAAGGACGACCTTCTCCTGGTTGCTTCGAACTCGCCAGTCGAAATCGACATCGAGATCTTGAGGCGGCGGGTCGCCCGGGAGCCGTTTGCGTCCGCCATGCGGGCGGCGTGGCAGACCAGCAGCGCCGAGGGCGTGCTGGCGCGATTCGTGACCGGCCCGGCTCTTGCGGCAGCTGTTCGCGAGGGCGGTATGACGCCGATCAACACCGACGACCGGAATATCCTCGAATTCATGCTCGCAAAATCGGTTGGGCGGTTCGGACACTTTCGCGTCGAGTCCATGTTGGAGGCGGCACGCGACGTGGGGGCGGGGCATCCCCCACTGACGTCCGGTTCCCAGGCCCCCGACTGGGACCTCGTGGAGCGAGAGCGCATCGGTGCTTTTGTCGAATCTCCCGACGATCGCAGACCCGAGCTCGGATGGCTGACGGAATTCCACCGCCTGTGGCGGCGGGGCGATGCCCATGCAGCGGTCGACCTTTGGGAATCGAACGATATCCCGCCGCGCACCGACTCAGAGTGGATCGGTCTGGCATCCGCGCTGAGTTCGATCGGCGATCCGGCGGCCGAGACGATCCTGGCCGACCTTGCTCTGACCTACCCGACCGAGAGCGCACTGCTCAACGGACGGCTGCGGTTGGCGCAGGGAGACCCGCAAGGGGCCTTCGAATGGTTGCGACTCGCGACCGACTCCCTCGTGTCGCAGCCGTGGGCGCACCCGGCAGTGTTTCGAACGTACTTCGCCGACCTCGATCGGATTGCCGGGTCGGACCCCCTCCTTGCACGAGCCGTGTTCGATCTCCTGGGGTCCCCCCTCGCGGTCGAACGAGCGAGGGACGAGCGGCACTGGGCAAGGCTTCGGGTGGCCGCGCTGATCGACACCCGCGCATTCGATGAAGCGCTCGAAGAAGTCGAGCCGTGGGTCCCCTGGGACCTCTGGTTGCTCCAACGACGCGCTCAGGTCCGCGTTCAGCAGCGATCTCCCGCTGCAGCCCAGGCCCTTGCCGACGCCCTGAGGTTCAGCCGGAATGCGCCCGTCCCGTTCAGCGCGATCCCGATGGAGCGCCGACGCGACGTCGCACCGACGGGTCGTCAGGAATAGGAAGGGTGCCGGGTTCATGGATTCGGTGATGCTCGCCGGACGCCTGCTGAGAAAGAACGATTATGCGAACCTGGCACCATTAATTTGGGTGCCATAATTTGGGTGTCGGGTAGACCCGGGCGGTTGCCCGCCCAGGCCCCCCACAGATCCGGACGTGCGGAATTCCCGCATCCGGCTCTTCGGGCACATGGATTCGCTGCGCAGCGGCAAGCCGTCGCGCACCTACTGGTCGAGATACTCGCCAGCTCAGCTATCCGATGCAGTGACGTTTGGATGGATACGAGGTTCGATGCCCTCTCCATCTTTCCCTCCACCGGTTCCATGCCCCGGCGCCCCCTTCCCTCCTCCGGGTCCCTTGAGGTTCGGTTCCCCGGACTCATCGGTACTATGAGACGCTCCGACTTCCTGCCATCCATCCCGGGGGGCTCGTTGACTCGCCCGCCGGTACCGCCCTCGTGCTGTTTCTTCGCTCCCGCCGTCGACCAGCACTGCCCACGGCGAGCCTGGGTTTTGGTCAGCCGGGTTCCCGACCGGCTTATTCAGGACGGAGACCACAGGATCTCCCGAGTTCCCGTCAGATCTTCTCGATACATGCCCTGCTCCCATCAGACCCCGGTGGGACCGGAGCGCCAGGCCTTTCGGCGCTCGCGATATTGCCTTCCGCTCGTGACACAGCGTCGGCTCCCACGACTATGTGATTTCGGGGCTCAATAACACGGCCTGCATCTTCGCTGTCTACGCTTCGCAGCGGCGGTTACCCGAACGCCACGCAAGACTCGCTTCCGGGCGGTGGCCAGCCTTTCCCGGGCGGGACTCGACCCGCAGGATCTGTCTGAAAAGTTTCCGAGTGACTCATCTCACGTCATCTCTTCCCCTTTCCCCGAGCTTGGCTCGGCGCACGCCACGTACACACTTCCACACGTGTCGATGCCAGATGAGTGTCGGGAGCCTCCTTGAAACTCCGTCTCCATTCGCTAAGATACGCCGATGAATCAGACTTCACGCCCGCGGGGGCTCCTCGCCACCGTGCTTGTCCTGTTCTTCGTCTCGGGCGCGCTGGCGCTGGTCTACCAGGTGGTCTGGACACGGATGATGACGCACGTGTTCGGTTCCACCGCCGTCGCCGTCGGAACGGTATTGGCGGCATTCATGGGCGGTCTGGCCATCGGCAGCTGGTATTTCGGCCGCGTCGCCGACCGGGTGCCGGACCGGCTGCGCCTCTACGCCCGAATCGAGGTCGGGATTGCCGTCGCGGCGGGTGTGTCGCACCTGGCGCTTCATCGACTGGACGCGCTCTATCCAGCGCTGTACGACGTGACCGGCGGCATGGCGCCGCTGCTCGCAGCGGTCCGTTTCCTCTGCGCATTCGCCCTGGTGATGGGCCCGACGATCCTCATGGGAGCAACCCTCCCGGTGCTCGGCCGACTCGTTGTCGACGATCTCGACCGCGTCGGGCTGCGTCTCGGCACGCTGTACGCGGTCAACACCGCAGGCGCCGTCATCGGCGTCCTGGTCACCGGCTTCTGGTTGATCGGCGCGGTCGGCCTGCACGTGCCGGCCTATCTGGCGATGGCGGGGAACCTGATGATCGGCCTGTCGGCCTGGATCGCCGCCCGCCGTTACGTCCCCGCTTCGGACGAGAACGCTTCGGACGCGGACGCGAAGACTGAGCCTCCGGAAGGGCGCGGCGAAACCGAACACGAACCACTGGACCGCTTCACTCTGCGCCTGCTGCTGGTCGCCCTGGGTATTTCCGGATTTACGTCTTTCGCCTACGAGATCTACTGGACCCGATCGCTGGTGTTCATCCTCGGCAACTCCACCTATGCGCTGTCGACGATGCTGAGCGCGTTCCTGACCGGGATCGCCCTTGGGGGCTGGGGTGTGCGTTTTCTCATCCCCCGGGTGCGGGACCGGGTCGCCGCCTTCGGCTGGCTGCAGGTCGCGTTGGGCACATTCTCCGCGTTGGCGCTGCCGCTGCTGTTCGCGGTCGGCGATCCGCAGTCGCTCAGCGGTACCTTACTCGGGCTCTGGTCCGAAGCCATCCCGCTGATAGCGGCCAGCTTCGGCATCGCCTTTTTGGTGATGCTGGTGCCCGCGATCCTCATCGGCGCAACCTTCCCGTTGGTCGGGCATGTGGCCGTGAGCGAGCTCGACCGCGCCGGCACCGAGGTGGGACGCGTCTACGCGGTGAACACGGCCGGCAACGTCCTGGGCGCCCTCGCGCCGGGCTGGTTCCTCCTGGCGTGGCTTGGCATCCAGGGGGGCATTGTCGCCATGGCGATCATCAACATCATCCTCGGGCTGGTGATTCTCGCCGTGCGTTTCCGGCGTCCGGGCGGCGCCAGGTCATGGCGTTTCGTGGTGCCCGCGCTCGCGGTCGCCGCTGCGGCGCTGGTGACTCGCGCGCCGCTGGACTTCCAGTTTCCCGCCGATGGCGCGCAGCCGCATTTCGAGACCAGCTTCTACCGGGAAGGGCCGCTCGGAACGACCAAGGTCCAGTCGGATCCCCGGACCGGCGAGAAGCACATGAGCGTCGACGGCATCGTCATCGGCGGCACCGGCAACAGCCATTTCAAGCAGTTGCTGCTCGCCCACCTGCCGCGATTGCTGATCGATGAGGTGCCGACCGAGCTCTCGATTGGCCTCGGCTCCGGCATCCTGGCCGGGGAGAGCGCACGGCATTCGGATCTCGAAGCCATCACGGTGGTAGAGATCGAACCAACGGTCGTCGACGGCGCTGCGCAGTTCTCCAGAGAGAACCACGATGTCCTCGAGGACCCCCGGATGGAGCTTGTGACCGGCGACGTTTCCACGTTTCTGCGCACCACGGACCGACGCTGGCATGCGATCACGGCGGACGAGAAGACCGCAGACGAATATGCGTCCAACGGCTTCTCCTACTCCGTTGACTACTACCGGCTGCTCGCCAGCCATCTGGTGCATGGCGGGGTGGTCGTGCAGTGGGTGCCGGCGACGCTGCCGCCGCGACAGTTCCAGATGATCCTGAAGAGTTTCAGCGAGAGCTTCGAGCACATGCAGCTGTGGTATTTCCTGCCGGCCTACCGCCTGGGGCCCTTCAACGCGGTTCTCGTTGGCAGCAACGAGGCGATCGCTCTCGATTACCGGACGGTACAGGATCGATTCGAGCGCCGCGGTGAGGCGATGTCCGGCCTCCGTCGCTACGGATTGACCTCCGCTGTGGCGCTGCTGCCGCATTTCGTTGCGGGCGACGAGATCGTGCGGGCCGAGGTGGCCTCAGCTCCTGTCAACACGCTCGATCATCCACGCTACGAGTTCTACCACCCCTGGGATTACGGGGCGGATCGACAAGGCAAGATGCTGGCCAATCACGTATTCCTGCTCGATCTCAAACGACGGGCGCACCGCGGATTCTTTGAGCAGGTCGCCTCAACCGCCTCGGATCGGGCCTGGCTGGAGAAGACCTTTGCCGCCGAGTTCCGTTACCTGGAGTCCTTCGCCATGTTTCTTGACGGGCTGCCCGCCCCCGACCACTTCCGCCAGTTCGACCGTGTGCTCGAAATCGCACCGTGGAACGACAGCCTGCGCGCGCGAATCTACTCCCAATACCGGCACCTGGCTGCGAGCGAACGAAATCCCGAGCTGCGGCGACGCTACCACGCCCGGGTCGAGGCTCTCTACGACGGCGATTGAAGCCGCATGGGTGCCACACCCCTTTTTGACTTTCGGGTTCACGTCACAATGTGATACGTCGCACCCTTCATTTGTTTCTTTTTCAATTGTCGCAACGGTCCACTGGCGTGCGCTATAGTGGCCGGGCCCACCCGGTGGAAAATCCGAGAAATCCAGAACCGTTGGGCGAAGGAGGGACCGTGACGGACCGAGCATCGCCGGTGCTTTTGGCAGGAGTGGGAAGCCGATCGCTCGAGGCCATCGCTCCGGCGCTCGATCAACAGAACCTCGAGGTGGTCTCAGCGGAGACGCCGGAAGACGCCGTCGAGATGGCCTCCAAAAAAGAGTTTGATCTCGTCATCTTCGACGCCGAAACGGGCCCCGTGGCCCTCGCCGCCCTCGTGGCGAGGCTTCGTGACGATGCGTCCTCGAGTAGAGGATGCTCACTGCTGGTCGTAGCCGGTCCACAAGCCGTCCACGACGCACGGGGTCAGATCGGCCGGGGCGTGAATCGGGTCGTCAACGTCGATGACCCTGAAAACGTCATCGAGAAACAGGTTGCCGAGCTCCTCGATGTTGCACCTCGCACGGATGTGCGGCTCACTGCGCGCGTCATTTTTGACCTCGGCGGAGGATCGCTCCAGGTTGACGGTCAGATGGCGAACGTCTCGCTCAGCGGAATGCTCCTCCAGACAACGACGACTTTCGAGCCCGGACAAGAGGTCGTCTTCGAGTTCATGGCCGACAAACGGAGCGACATGGTGTCCGGTCGGGGAGAGATCGTCCGCAGCGCGGATGCCGGCCGGGAGGGCCTCCAGGGAATCGGAATCCACTTCCTGGAATTCGACGGGGACGGACGCGAACGCATGGAGGCCCTTCTGAGGGGTACCAGTTCAAACGATTCTACCGTCGGAACCTGATTGGTACCGGGTAGGCCTCGATGGTCATGGGTGCGTCTCACAGTTGCAGAGATCTGAACCCGCCACCCGCCGGAGCTACGACAGCACGCCTCTCTTCTGCGCCATCGCCATCATCTGGTCCCGGGTGTTCTGCGGGGGCACGCGCTGCAGGTCCTGTGGTTTGGGCTGCAATGTGAGGGCCCCGGAAGGACAGGTCGTCACGCAGAGGCCACAACCGATGCAACGCTCCACAGTCAGCTCGCAGGTGCCGTCGGCGTCCATCGTCAGGGCGTCCATCTGGCAGCGCTCCACGCAGGTTTCGCAGCCGGAGCACTCGTCGCTGTCGAGTGCCGCCACGTAGTTCGAGAACACCAGCGTCGCCGGTTTGGGGTGTTTGTTCATCGCCGCCAGGGATCCGCAGCAGTCGCCACAGCAGTTGCACATGCCGCCCGGGTTCTGGGACGAGGCAGGCTGCGTCACCAACCCGGCTTCGTGGCAGGTTTCGAGGATCGACACCGCCTCGTCCAGAGCGATCTGCCGACCCAGGCCGCGATCCACGTAATACTGTCCCATCGAGCCGAACAGAAAGCAGACCTCCAGGGGCTTGCCGCAGTCGTCCTCCATCCTGCCCGCGAGCACGCGGCAGACGCAGTTGGTGACGACGATCTTGTCGATGCCCCTCAGGATCTCGACGGCGTCGTCGTAGCTGGCGACTCGAAGGTCGGCATCGATGGACCGATTGACCGGGATGGTGCGCAGGAAAAGATCCCCGTTCCGGCGCATGGCCTGGTGGAAGACCTCGTCGAAATAGGCACGGACCTGCTCGGCCAGTTCGCGGCTCATGTCCCCCACCTGGAACTCGAAGATGCCGTGGACGAATGGTATGGCCGCGTACTTTCGCTGATCGGCCTTTTTGACTCTGAACAGCAGACCGCGCTCGGCCATGTCGTCCAGCTCGCGTGCCACGTCGTCCACCGGCCTTTCAAGACGCCGGGCAACCGCATCGGGGGCCTCCAGAAACGGCGTCAATCGGGTGAACAGGGCGGCGTCGGATTCGGAGAAGAGGCTGCGCAGAATTTCGATTTCGACACCCGAGGCGGCCTCCGGGAAGCCCATCGAGTACTGGTTCAGCTGCTGTTGCAGGCGACGATACAGGCCCTCGGACACGGTGGATCACCTCCAAATTGGCGTCGGGCGCTGTCGAGGCCGCCCCATACCAGGTGCATGATAGTGCGATGAGCGGGTGGACCCGTCCACACGCAAGGGTGTCGGGTAGACCCGGGCGGTTGCCCGCCCAGGCCCCCCACAGATCCGGACGTGCGGAATTCCCGCATCCGGCTCTTCGGGCACATGGATTCGCTGCGCGGCGGCAAGCCGTCGCGCACCTACTGGTCGAGATACTCGCCAGCTCAGCTATCCGATGCAGTGACGTTTGGATGGATACGAGGTTCGATGCCCTCTCCATCTTTCCCTCCACCGGTTCCATGCCCCGGCGCCCCCTTCCCTCCTCCGGGTCCCTTGAGGTTCGGTTCCCCGGACTCATCGGTACTATGAGACGCTCCGACTTCCTGCCATCCATCCCGGGGGGCTCGTTGACTCGCCCGCCGGTACCGCCCTCGTGCTGTTTCTTCGCTCCCGCCGTCGACCAGCACTGCCCACGGCGAGCCTGGGTTTTGGTCAGCCGGGTTCCCGACCGGCTTATTCAGGACGGAGACCACAGGATCTCCCGAGTTCCCGTCAGATCCTCTCGATACATGCCCTGCTCCCATCAGACCCCGGTGGGACCGGAGCGCCAGGCCTTTCGGCGCTCGCGATATTGCCTTCCGCTCGTGACACAGCGTCGGCTCCCACGACTATGTGATTTCGGGGCTCAATAACACGGCCTGCATCTTCGCTGTCTACGCTTCGCAGCGGCGGTTACCCGAACGCCACGCAAGACTCGCTTCCGGGCGGTGGCCAACCTTTCCCGGGCGGGACTCGACCCGCAGGATCTGTCTGAAAAGTTTCCGAGTGACTCATCTCACGTCATCTCTTCCCCTTTCCCCGAGCTTGGCTCGGCGCACGCCACGTACACACTTCCACACTTGTTGAGTTCTCACGTGAATGGTTGGCACACTGGGTGCGCGACGAAATGGGTGGCCGCTTCTGAATATGCGAAGATCCCGGAGTGTTCTCCGGTTGTCGGCGTCGCATCGAGTGAACGGCCGGCCGCGACCGCGGAGTCCAGAGGAGCAGCAATGACCGATCGCTATAACGACCTGACCGAAGAGGAAGCCCGCGTCATCCTGGACAAAGGCACCGAGGTCGAGGCTCCGGCGTCGATGGTCGACGGCGTCGAGCACCCCGTTGACCCTCGCTCGGTCGTGGCCGCCCGCATCATCGGGCTTTCGGTCACGTCCGTCATTTTGATGATTCCGCTGATCATCATCACCGTCGGCTGGGCCGTCAGCGGCATTCCGGGCGCGGTCTTTCTTGCACTGCTCGGGGGCTGGCTGGTGCTCGCGGCGCTGGCTCTGTCGTTCGCCTACAAGTGGCCCGCGGCGCGCCACGAGCGGTTGCGCTACCTCGTCGACGAGGGCGGGCTGCGCATTCGCCGCGGCGTCCTCTGGCGCACGGTGATCTGGATTCCGATCTCGCGGGTCCAGCACACCGACTTCACCCGGGGGCCCGTGCAACGCCGCTTCGATCTGGCCACGCTCACGGTGCACACCGCCGGCACCGCCGGCGCGTCGATCTCTCTGGCGGGACTCGAACAGAACGTCGCGGCGCGCCTGTGCGACCACCTCCGACCCGACCGGGCGGCCGATGCAGACTGAGGCCCGACGCCTGAACCGCTGGTCGTGGCTGTTCATCGCCGCGGGCACGTTCAGGGCCCTGCTCGTTCCGGCGGTCGGCGCCGTCGTCGCCTCTGGTGGGTTCCTGCTGACCCGTCTGGATTTCCTGTCGCTGCTCTTGATCGCGCCGGCCCTCGTGTACGCGTTCATCAGGCAGCGGGCCTACAGCTATCGATTCATGGAGAGCGAACTGGAGGTGCGCGACGGGTTGCTGACCAAGAACGTACGGCACATCTCCTACGAGCGGATCCACAACGTCGCGCTGGTGCGCAATCCAATCCACCGCCTGCTGGGGGTGACGACGGCGCGGATCGAAACAGCCGCCGGGGGCAAGCCCGAGGCTCTGCTGCGGGTGCTGTCTCTGGAGGCTGCCGACGAGCTCAGGCGGCACACGCTGGGCGAGGGACGGCAGCCCGCCGCGGCGGATTCACCCGAAGCGCGAGCGGCAGACGCCCCGTTGCTGCAGGTTCCGGACCGCGAGCTCGTGCGTTTGGGCCTGATCAGCAACCGGGGTTTCATCGTGGTCGCGGCGGTGATGGGCGTGTTTTCACAGATGAACTGGTGGGAACAGGACTGGTTCAAGGATCAGGACTGGCTGCGGATCTCTTCAGATGTCCGCGCCAAGGCCCCCGACTGGGCGGCCTGGCTCTTCGACTCGGGGGCGATGGCCGGCAGGGTGTTGCTGGGTCTGCTCGTGATCGTGTTCCTGCTCGTTCTCCTCCGGTTGTTCTCCGTCGCCTGGTACCTGGTGCGGTACCGGGGCTTCACGCTGCGGCAGAAGGACGACGACCTTCGAGCGGAGTACGGCCTGCTGACCCAGGTCTCGTCGCTGATTCCGGTGCACCGGATCCAGCTTGTCACGGTGAGCGAAACGTTGCTGGGTCGCTGGTTCGGCCGCACATCGATCGACATCGAGACGGCCGGCGCCTCCACTTCTGATGCTGACATGAGCGGCCAGCTGGCCGCGTCCGGTATCAACACCACGCGCCAGTGGCTGGCGCCGATCATCGAAAGCGGACGGGCCGCCGGGTTGGTGCACGAGGTACTCCCCGAGGTCGACATCGATGCGGTCGTGTGGAGGCCGATCGAGGCGCGCGCGACGCAAAGGATCGTCAAGAGGGTGGCGATCGTCGTCACGCCGATCACGATCGCCCTCGCAGCTGTGCTCGCGTTCTCTCCGATCCCGCTGAGCGGATGGCACGCCCTGTGGCTGCCGTCGGTCGCTCTGGCCCTGGCCTGGGCGATAGCCCGCCAGTGGGTGCGCCATGCCGGCTACGCGCTGACCGAGCTCGCCATCTACTTCCGCAGCGGCTGGCTCAGCCGCCAGGTCAGCGCGGTGCGTTTCGTCAACATGCAGACCGTCTCGATGCACCAGTCACCGTTCGACCGCCGGAGACGGATGGCATCGGTGGCGGTGGACACCGCGGGGGCCGGCAGCACCGGCCACCGAATCCGGATTCCCTTCCTTGACGTCGACGTGGCCGGATCGATCCTTCAGCGGCTGTACGCCGAGACCCGCTCTACCGAGTTTCGATGGTAGAAACGGGTCAGACGATTCAGACGATCTCCGTTCATGCGAAGTGTAAAGGTGCATGGCACGCACTTGCGGATGTGTGGTCGCCCTCATAGATCCGCAAGGTCGTTCCAGGCACCTTTTCGAGGGCGAGAGCCGCGAAGCGGCGGCAGGGAACAGGCCGGGGCGTGAGCCCCGGCGACCTCGGCAAAAAAAACAGGAAGAGCCCCGGAGAGGGGCGACAGATCGAGGCCGCGACGGGGATTACCCTCGTCGATGTTGAACAACTGTCGCCGCTCCGCGGCTTGGATGTTCTTTTGCCCCGCGTTCCTGGGGCTTGCGCCCCAGGCTCCAGCCTGTCGCTCCTTCGGAGCTCGGGTCCGGCGGTGCTCATCGTACGTCTTTCCGGATGAGCCGAACTCCCCAAGTTCCCGGAGCAGGCATCGATGCACTCGAATTTTTTCCCGGTCGCGGCGATAATCCCCCCATGGCACATCAGACAGCACTCGAGACGGAAGACCCACTTCCCCCGGCCCCGCGGCTGACCATGCGGCGCGTCGTGCGTGACGCTGCCAAGCATTTCTTCGATCTCGAAACCGGCTGGCTGCGGACGGCGCGCGAGCTGACTCTCTCTCCGGGTCCCATGATCCGCCGTTTCGTCCAGGGCCGGCGCAGGGTCTATGTCAACCCCTTCGCCTACCTGGTGCTCGCCACGGCGGCGAGTTTTCTGGTCCAGAAAATCGTCGGATTCAACGACCGGATGGTCACCAACGTCCAGACCACCACTCTGGATTCACCGCTCCAGATGGAGTTCGTCAGTCGATTCACCGAGTTGATATTCCAGAACACCCTCTACATTTCCTTCGGCGTCCTGGTGCCGCTCGCGGTGCTGCTTCGGTTCTTTTTCTGGAAGTCGGGTTACAACCTGGCGGAGAGCCTGGTCTTCTCCCTCTACGCCGGCGGACACATGACTCTGCTCGGGGTCGTGCTGATCCCGCTCTACATGCTGCTGCCGCCCTCGGCGGCGATCCAGGCCGTCGTTTCCATAACCGTCGCCATCGCATACACGGTCTACGCTGCACGAGGATTCTTCGACGGGCCCTTCATCCTCGTCGCTCTCAAGACGGTCTTCGCCTACGTGATGGCCTACGTCATGTTCATGGTCGTGATGATGGCCTGCGTCATGGTCTACCTGCTCACGGTGATGCTGCCGACAGCGTCGGGCGAGGACTGGGATCTGATCACCGCCACCAACTACAACGCGGTCCCGGTGATCGAAAAGCTCCTCGACGAAGGCGCCGACGTCAACATGACCCTGCAGCGGACGCCCCTCCACGTCGCGGCAGAAAACGGCAACCTCGAAATCGTGGACCTCCTGATCGAGGGCGGGGCCGACGTCAACCGTCAGGACATCCACGGCAGGACACCCTTGTTCGTTGCCGTCGTGGAACGTCAGACCGAGGTCGCCAGACGGCTGACCGAAGCGGGTTCGGACGCCACGCTGCTCACCGCCGACGGGAGTTCGATCATGATCGCGGCCATCAGGGCCGAAGACCTGGGAATCGCTCGGTGGGCACTGGAGAACGGAGTTGACGTCAACGCGTTCCGACCGGAAAAAGTCAATGCCACCGCCCTGATCTTGGCCGCCCGCAGAGGCAATCTCGAGATCGCCAAACTGCTGTTGGACCACGGGGCCGATCCCAACCTGGTCAACCGCAAGGATCAGAAGGCCCTCGACATCGCCAAGGGAAGAGAGGTCAAGGACCTCTTGCGTCCTGTGACTGACTGAGAGCGAAGACCCGTTCTCGTTTGACGGACGGTGCCGGCGAGTCCGTGGTGTCAAGGGAACGGAGTCGGAGGCCGGGTCCTTTATCTCGCCCGGGCGGGTCCCGACCTGCAGGATCTGTCTGGAAGGTCTCCGACCTGCTCTTCCCCCTACCCCGAGATTTGCTCGACGCAAGCCGCGTTTCACCCTGTGACGTTGTGAATCGGGCTGGCCCGAGCTCACCTCGGGATATGTCACCTGGCGCGCTGGTGTAGAATGCAGCCAGCGTTTTCGCGAGTACAGAATCATGCCGATGCCTTTCCTGAAGGGAGGCGGGTTCATCGTGTCTCCGGGTGGAGCTGGCGCCTTGCCTCTGGCCGCCGGTGAGAGAGCGGAGCGGGTTCGCACCGCCGAAATCGCGGGGCCCGTGAGCCCTCCGACCGGTCGCGTTCGTCCTGGATCGAGAATCACCGTGAAATGTTTTCGGCTTTCTTCTCATAAGTTGGTTGAAAAACAGATTCACGACCACATCCAGGCGTTCGCAGCGCAACGGAGGCAGCCAGCCATGTCACCCACCGCACACCAGAGTCATCACGACGGCCCGTCCTCCACCGGCTCGGATACGATCATTGAATCCCGTGCGGTGAAGCTGAACCCGGAGCCCGCACAACGCTCCTCTCGGGAGCAACTCGATCGGGCCGCTCGTGTACAGCGCAGCCTCCTCCCGAACATCGAAGGGCTGCTGGGCGGGTACCGGCTGGCCAGCGCCTACTACCCGTGCGAGACGCTGGCGGGAGATTTCTACGATTTCTTCCGCGATGCCGGCAGGGTCACGCTCATCGTCTCGGATGTCATGGGGCACGGCGCCGAGGCCGCTCTCATCACGATGCTCGTCAAAGCCGTGTTCCAGGAGTCGGCTCGCCGCGTCGGCGAGACCAACGCCCTTCTGACGGAGATGAACGAACGTCTTTTCGGGCTGATCCCGGCGGGGGCCTTCGCCGCCGCGACCGTGGTGCGCCTCGATCCCGACAGGTCCGAAATCGAGATCTCCAACGCCGGTCTGCCGTATCCCATCGTCTTGCGGGCGTCGACACGGAGTGTCCACAAGGTGAGGTTGAGAGGCGATCCCCTCGGGTTGAACCTGAGCAGCGGACACCAGGAATACGACGTCCTTCGGGTCAAGCTGGCGCCGGACGACGTTCTCCTGGTGACATCCGACGGGATCTGCTCGATCAGGGGCGACGACCATGGGTGCCGTCAGTTGTCGGGTAGACCCGGAATCGGTGGCACTGATCACGACCTCACATCTTCAATGGCACCGAAGCGATGAGTTGTGAGGTTGTGATCAGTCGCACTCTTGGCACTTGGTGGAAACCGACCATTTCGCGGTGTTTCCGCTTTCGAAGCCGTCGCTGAAAATGGCCTCCCCACACTCCATGAGCGTGCCGGCGGGATCCGTCGAATCACCGAACCACACGACGGCGTAGCCTTCGAGCATGCCGACGCCCATGGCCGGCCACGGGTTTCTCGAGGTCCAGTCCCCCTGGTTGAGGATGACGTCATCGTGCGGGGGGCTGTTCTTCCAGGAGTCGAGGGCGCTCACCGGTGTGATACTGCCGCCCGAAAACGTCGCGATCTCGAATCCAAAAGCCGAGTAGAGACCGCCGGTGATCTCCGACGGCTTGTTCCACATGCCGGAGGCCTGGGCATGATCTGAGGTGTAGCACACGGCATTCCACAGAGTTCCATAGTCGGACCAACTGTGGAGGTTGCATTCTCCGCCGACCGGGTTGTTGTTCAAGAGGTCCCATACGTGCCACTGCGCGACGGTCGTGAGCGACTTGGATACCGGCACCGGGAGGAGAGCGTTGTCCTGGCGATACTGGTTGATCAGAGCTGCCAGTTGGGCTTCGTCTGCCGTCAAGCATTGACCGATCTCCTGGGCGTGGACCGGAAAGACCACCGGAACGGCCGCGACAACCAGAGTCACGAATATATGGAGGCGCACGTCGAATCCTCCTTTGGGGGTCCAGGTTTTCAGATGTTGCGAGTGTAACGGTTCTGCGACTCTTTCTCTACTTTTCTGCGTCAGCCTGGGAATCAGTCGACGCCGAGCCAGCGGTGTCGATTCCAGAAGCTCGCAAAAAACCGGCGCACCAGGAAACAGAGCCCGGCGAGATCGCAGATCGAGCCCGTCCTCATCCCTACCAGGTGGCCCCGTATCTCACGCGCGGTCCCCCGGTCCCCCAGATTGCTTCCGATCAAGGCCGCGAATGGTGCTCTCGAGCTGCCGATCTCCGTCTATTCAAATCCAATTGCGGAACTGCGTGCCAGGCACCTTTTTCGCTGCCGCACCTTTTTCCAGGCGTGACACCAGACGGAACGCGCTGACAATGCAACAAAGCGTCACGTGGGACCCTGGCTTTCGGCATTGGTGCAATGGTGAACGTGGCACCTGTCTGGCACCTGTCGAGGATCATGAGTTTCAACCGGCGACTCACTCGGACGATCGAGGGAAGGGTTCCGACTCGTTGGCGATCCCCCACAGCAGGCCGGCGACGGCGGCCACGTTGGCGGCGAGGTGATCGGGATCGACCTTGTCCAGCGTGTCGGCCGGGCTGTGGTGATAGTCGAAGTAATGCTCGCCGTGGACCCGATGCCCGATGCCGGGCACGCCCTCTTTGACGATGGGGCCGATGTCCACGCCGGAACCACCGGCTCTGACGGAGGACGCACCGAGGGAACCCAGCGGAGCTGCGAGTTCCGCCACCCGCCCGATGGCTCCGGCGGTGCCCGACACCGAGAATCCCGCCGGGGCGAAGGACCCCGAATCGCTTTCCAGGGCCGCGAAATGTCGATCGAGTTCGTGGCGGTGTGCTTCCAGATAGGCTCTGCCCGCGTGGGCTCCGTACTCCTCCGAGGCGAAGAGGATCACGCGGATTGTGCGTTTCGGCCGCCACTCGTCGGCGAGGAGCAGACGCGCCGCTCCGACGACGATGGCGCACCCTGCCCCATCGTCGTGGGCTCCGGTGCCAACGTCCCAGGAATCGAAGTGGCAACCGGCCACCACGACCTCGTCAGGTCGTTCGCTGCCCCGGACCTCGGCCAGGATCGTCGGCTGCTCGACGAATGGGTGGTTGACGGCATCGGAATACCAGCGGACGCGCACGGTCTCCCCGCGGGCGATCATCCGGTCGATTCGGTCAGCCGTCTCGACGGTGACGGCGGCCGCCGGGATCCTGCGGTCGTCGTCTTCGAATTCTGTCAACCCGGTGTGCGGGGTGGCCAGGCTGAAACCCGTGGCCGACCGGACGAGGGCGCCGACGGCCCCGGCTCGCGAAGCGGCGGCGGGCGCGTTGACCCGATATCGAGAGACGCTGCCGTACCCCTTCCACTCAGGGTTGAAGAGGACGATCTTCCCCCGGGCTCCCTCACCCAGCGCATCGAGCTCGGCGAAGTCGTGGACCAGCACGACCTCAGCCTCGAGGCCGCCATCCGGCGTACCGGCGCTCCCGCCGAGGCCGGTGATGATGAGCGGTTCATCGACCGGTGCGGTGAGCCTCGCCCACTCCGTGCCCCGCACCCAGTGCGGCACCATGACCGGTTCGGTCCAGACCCGGTCGAATCCTGCCGCTTCGAAACTCGTCGCCGCCCACGCAGCTGCACGGTCGAACGCCTGCGAACCCGAGAGCCGCGGCCCGTACCGATCGCACAGGGTTGCCAACCAGCCCCATGCATAGTCGTCACCCAGTGCGGTTTCGATGATCTCCGGAACGGGGTCGACAACCGGCTCGTCGGCGGCAATGGCGCCTGTGAGACCGAAGATCAGGGCGACGATACAACTGGTAATAATTCTCATCGCGGGAGAGTAGCATCGACGTCGCCGTTCGCGCGAGATCCCCGCGAATGAATAATGAGTGCCATTGATCACGACCTCACATCTTCAATGGCACCGAAGCGATGAGTTGTGAGGTTGTGATCAATGGCACCCTGTTGGCGCCGATTCGTGTGGCACACTTTACGAGGGCCAGGCCCCGAAACTCGGGAAACTCCGGGGGGTCATCGAATGATCATGCACAGGGCACACGAAAAATGGACCATCCCCTCGATGGGGCTCCTGGCAATCGTCGCCCTCTCGGCAGGATGCCGGGAAGGTGCGGTTCCATCGCCGGTTCCGGATCGCGGCTTTGTCAGCTCGCAGCCGGCTCGAACCTGGGAGGAGGGGCTCCTTTCGGGCAACGGGACGATCGGCGTCAACGTCTTGAGCCGCCCGCTGGACGAGCGCATCATCTTCACCCACGAGCGTCTATTCATGCCGATGGGCGCCCCGGTCGTGCCCCGCGACCAGTCCACCCGGCTGGACGAGATCCGGCAGCTCATCGCCCGGGGCCTCTACAGCCAGGCCTGCAAACTCCAGTTCGACCTTTCCGGGCAGGACGGCTTCATGTACCCGGACTTCTTCGTTCCGGCGTTCGATCTCACCATCCGGAGCGAGGCCCGGGGCGAGGTCCGCGAGTATGCACGCGGGGTGGATTTTCAGACCGGTGAGGCGATCGTCCGCTGGTCCGACGATCGTGGGACCTTCGAGCGCAGGGTATTCGTCTCGCGCAAGGACAACGTGGCGGTGCTTCAGATCACCGGGCCGAAACCCGGCACCGTCGACTGCCGTCTCAGACTGGATCCGCGAGAGCCGAGCGACGAGTTCAATGACGATTCGGACATCCTGTCGAGCTCCGACGAGATGTTCAAAGAGCACGTGGCAGACATCGAGTCGACTGCTGATGAATCGTCACTGAGGTATCGGAACAGGTACACCAAAGCCTACCCAGGCAGCATCCATGCCCTCGAGGGCTTCGCCCGGGTCGTGGCGGTGGGAGGGACCGCCGAGGCCCGGGCCGACGGCACTCTCGTCATCAAGGGCGCCGACCGCATCCTGGCCCTGATCGACATTCGGCTCCTCGACGACCCGTCGAAGTCGGAGTTCAGTGTCATGGCCGCATCCCTTGCCGAGCTGCCCGCCGACTTCGACCGGCTCCTCGAAGGTCATGCCCGGCTCCACAGCGAGCTCTTCAACCGCATGCGTCTCGACCTGGGAGGTGGAGCGGACCACCAACGGACCACCGAGGAATTGCTCGAGGCCTCCAGCTACGAAAACATGAATCGGGCTCTCATCGAGAAGGAGTTCGATGCCGCCCGCTACAACATCATCTCCTCCACCGGGGAGCTCCCGCCGGTTCTTCAGGGCGTATGGGGCGGAACCTACGTCCCCGGCTGGGCCAGCGATTTCACCCACAACGGCAATCTCCCATCCGCGATCGCGTCCTACTTGATGGGCAACATGCCCGAACTCATGCTGAGCTACACGTCCTACATCGAGTCGATCATGCCGGGGATGGAGATCAACGCCAGGCACCTCTTCGGTGCGCGGGGCATCGTGCTGCCGTCTCGTTCCACGACTCATGGGTACAACAACGCCTTCAACGCCGATTTCGCCGGAGGCATGTGGGTCGGCGGGGCCGGCTGGGCGGCCCACTTCTTCTACGACTCCTACCTCTATACCGGAGACCGGGATTTCCTGGCCCAACACGCGTTGCCGTTCATGGAGAAGGCGGTGCTTTTCTTCGAAGACTACCTCTTCGAAGGGCCGGACGGGAGGTTCATCTTCTCGCCGACCCAGTCGCCGGAAAACACCCCCGGCAACTCGAACTCGCAGGCGTCATTCAACGCCACCATGGATGTGGCGGTGGCCAAGGAGCTGTTGGCCAACACCATCGCAGCCTCTCGTGAGCTCGGGCGAAATGAGCAACAAGATCCCCCTCTGGGAGGAGATGCTCACCAAGATGCCCGATTATCAGATCGATGAACACGGGGTCATCAAGGAGTGGCTCACACCGCGGCTCGAAAATAACGACAGCCACCGCCATTCCTCCCAGCTCTACCCGCTCTTCGATGGGCTCCCGAAAGAAATCGCCGACAGCGCGGAACTGCGCTCCGCCTTCAAAAAGAGCATCGAGCACAAGCTCGACACACACTGGAAGAACAACCAGAGGGGCTTCATGTCCTTCGGCCTCGTGCAGCTCGGGCAGGCGGCGGCGAGTCTCGGCGAGGGCGAGCTCGCCTACCGTTGCCTCACGCATCTCGTCAACCGTTTCTGGCTCAACAACCTCGCCTCGATGCACAATCATCGCTCGCTGTTCAACATGGACATCAGCGGCGGCATGCCGGCGGTGATCATCAAGATGCTGGTTGCCTCCGAGCCCGGGAAGATCAAGCTTCTCCCCGCCCTGCCACGGGCCTGGCCGAAAGGCTCGATCGAAGGGGTCCGGTGCCGTGGTGAGATCGAGATCACGAGCTTGACCTGGGATGGAGAGCTGGTCCGCGCCACCCTGGTTTCATCCAAGGCCCAATCTCTCATCCTGGAGCTGCCCGTCCACAATTTCAACCCTCACGGTCACGGCCGGTGACGCCACGGCAACCGCGCTCGAAGCACCCGATCAACGTCGGCTCACCCTCGCCCCGGACAGGAGATCTCTATCGAAATCCGCCTTTGAGGGTGCCCCGCATGGGTGCCTCGTACACACTTCCAAATTGGGTGCCAAAATAGGAGCCGGTTACGTAGTTACGCAGTTACACTTCATAACTTCGTAGCTGCGAACCTGGCATCGATTGGGTCGATGACCTCGCCTACTGGGCCGGCACGGTCTCCATCGGAAGGTCCGGGTCGGCGGCCCACTCCTGCAGCGAAGCGGTGTAGACGGCGACGTCGGTGAAACCCAGTCGGGTCATCACGAAGGCATTCGACGACGCGGCGATGCCGCCACCGCAATACGTGATGTGGCGGGCATCGTGATCGGTCGTGTGCAGAGCGGCCAGCTCATCGAGCGATCGGAAATGGCCGGTTTCGTCAAACAGCCCCATGACCGAAATGTTGAGAGCGCTGGTGATGTGGCCTGGTCGGGCGTACATGGCCATCTCTCCTCGGTAGTGCGGCTCCGGCAGGACATCGACGATGTGCACGCTGCCGTCGTCGATGGCGGCCAGCACCTCGTCGCGGTCGGCGATCAGTCCGGGCCGGGGCGCCGGGGTGAGGACAGCGGGCGGCCGATCGGAGGGTTCGGTGGACAGAGGGAGTCCTTCGGCGGTCCACGCCGCCAGCCCGCCGTCGAGCACCGCGGCACGGTCGAAACCGATCCAGCGCAGCATCCACCAGACTCGTGCCGCCCAGGACGAGCCGCTCGCATCGTAAAGCACCACCCGGGAGTCATCGCCGACACCCAGAGCGCTCATGGCGGCGGCGAAGGCTTCCGGCGTCGGCACCGCGAACTGAAGCTCGCTGTCGCCGTCGGCCAGGTCTCCCAGGAGATCGGCGAAGCCTGCGGACGGGATGTGGCCGTCTTCATAGTTGGCCCGGCCATTGACGACCTGCATGCTGCCGTCCTCGCCCTGTTCCACCATCACGGTGCAGTCCAGAACCACGAGATCCGGTTCGTCGAGGTGCTCGCTCAGCCAACCCGCAGTGACCAACGAATCGATGGCCGGCGCCTGATTTTCGATGGGTACGGCGGCCGAAACACCCGGTTCGGATTGCGGAACCCCGCACCCGGCGGTAATTGCGACGACCGCGACAGCGGCAAAGATCCCCCGTGAGATCTGATGCGTTGACATATATCCTCCCTTGGTTCCAGGCGAGGATCGCACCGCCCGCGTGACAGAGTCAACCTCGGCGTCACGGGTGGCACCCTGGCAGAACCCGTGGTCAGCAGATGCGGCGGTGAATCGGCGTCAGGGCAATCAGTGCCGGGTCCGCGGTTCCGTGGTCGTTTGTCATAACTGCGGAACTGCGTGCCAGGCACCTTTTACCTTTCACCTTTTATTCATTTGAAAGGGAGGGGTTTGCTCCAGTCCCACCCGTCTTCTTGAAAACCGTAGGGGCGGGGTTTGTTTATCCCCGCCCATGTTGAATATTGCAAAAGGCTCACGTGTCACGTGTTGATTGTTTTGTTCAGCCAGTGTCGTGTCGGGAAGTGATACGTGGCGTCGATTCCATTGCTGACCGCAGCAGGAATCTGGTGAGTCATGCGGGTCAGGACTCTCCGTCACCCCAGTTCTCGACCAGGCGCAGCGAGGACCCGCTCGCGGCATTCTTGGCGCGGATAACGAGGAATCTCGTGCCGTCGGGAGCCACGTCGAAGGGGTGGGTTCCAGGTAACGTCGGCGGAAGAATGCCGATCTGCTGTGGCCGTTCGACCTCGACCGTCCCGTCCGCGCCCTCGCGCACCCTCGAAGCCATCAGGCGCGAGCCCTCGGCAAAGAAGATCTCGCCGGCGTCGGACCACTGCGGCGCGAAGCCGCCGTCGATCGACACGCGGCGAACCGTCTCGCCGTCCGGAAACGAGCGGACAAAGACCTCGAGGCGATCCTGCACGATCTCGGTGTAGGCCACCCACCTGGCGTCCGCCGAAATGGAGCCCATGGCCGACGTCAGCGGGCGGTCGAACCACTGTTGCGCCTCGAGTGTTTCGAGATCGAGAGTCCACAGGAAGACCGCATTGTCTTCGTCGCCGGTGCTGAAAAGCACCGTCTTGCCGTCCCGCGTCACCGCCCACGCGTACGACCTCTCGGTCGATTCGAGCAGCAACTCGGCCTTGGAGACACCGTCAGTGGAGATCCGGTAGATGTCATTACCCCGAAAAAAGATCACCGACCGGCCATCGGGCGTCCAAACGGGATTCGACTCGTTCTTCGGGTGGCTGGTGAGCCGCGTATCCAGACCGCGTTCGAGATCGCGAATCCAGATGTCCCCGGACGTCTCGCTGGTCGTCCAATCGAATGCCAGGATTCGACCGTCAGGCGACAAACTCGGGTTCCACAGCGAACCCTCGACGTCGATCGGCGTCATCTCGCCCGAGGTGCGGTCCATCCACACGAACTCGCTCTCCGCATCGGTAGCGCTGCCCCGCACATAGGCGATCCTGCCCGATTCGCTGACGGTGAACAGCCCGTGCGGCGGCCACGACACCGAGAGAACATCGCTCGCGATGCGGATCGGCTCTCCCTCCACCCGGCCGGTGGCGATATCGAACCGCTGCGCTTGCAGCCCGCCCGCACGCGAAAAGACCAACATTCCTGAAGGGATGTACACAGCGTTGGACGCTACCGGCGGCACCGGCGTGAAATCGTTTGAATCGAGCGAACCCACACAGACGCCGGTCGTGCCTCCACTCTGGGACTCGAAGAGCAGAAAGAGGAATCGTCGCCCGTCGGGGAGGAACGAGGGGAAGTCCACCCGGTCGCCGCCGCGATCCGGGTATGGATCCAGCAGGATCTCGGGGTCGCCGGCGAAGGGCCTGACCTGCATCAGTCCCGCCGGGATCCGGCTGTAGATGATAGTGCCGTCAGGCGACCAGGCGCCGGAAGCGAGCCGACGGCTCGGCACTGTCACGCCCGGCACCGGCTCCGGCCGCGCGCCGCCGGGCGCGAGGATCATCATGCGTTCACCGTCGAAGAAGGCGAGCGAACGCGAGTCGGGCGACCAGAACGGTCCCCGAATCTCGTCACCTGACGCAACCGTTTGTTCATCGCCCGTGCTCAGGTCACGGACGATCAGCGACATCTCGCTCGCGCGGTCGACGACAATGGCGAGTCGTGTGCCGTCCGGCGAAATCGCGGGTGGGCCGCCGCGCGCCGAGACCACGGCACTCGGGTCCTCGGGGACGATGTCAGTCACCAACTGCATCGGAGCTTCGCGCGGCAGCAGCCCGAACCAGGTCACCGTCGCCGCCAGCGCGAGCAATGCCCCCGCAGCCACCGCCCAGGCCAGTTTCGTGCGCCCGCGGCCGCCAACTGCGGCGCCAGGAGCAGGTTCATCGTCCCGCCCCTCACTCGCCTCGACGAGTTCCAGCCCCACATCTCCGATGTCGCGAAAGCGCCGTTCCTTGTCCCGTTCGAGGCAGCGCCGCACCACGCGCCGCACCGACCGCGGCGTCGCCTCAGGGAGGCGGTCAAAGTCGACCTCCGCCTGGAGGATCGCGGCAATCGAGTCACTCACCGTCTCGCCGACAAAGGGGCTGGCTCCCGTCAGGCACTCGTAGAGCATCACGCCAAAGGACCAGATGTCGCTGCGGCGATCGACTGGACGGCCTCGCGCCTGCTCCGGGCTCATATACGGCGCCGTTCCGAGGATCACCCCAGCGGCCGTGGGAGACTGCGCCGCCGTGATCGTCGGCGAGCGGGTCACATCGACAGACGACGACGAATCCTCTTTTGTTTCCTTGGCGAGACCAAAATCCAGAACCTTGACCTTGCCGTCGGGCGTCAGCTTCACGTTGGCGGGTTTGAGGTCACGGTGGATGATGCCCGCCTCGTGCGCCGCTTCGACGCCTCGGCAGATCTGCACACAAACCTCGAGCGCTTCGTCCACCGGCAGCGGGCCGCGGTCGAGCCGCTCGGCCAGGGTTTCGCCATCGACGAACTCGAGGATCAGGTACCTGTGACCCCGGTGCTCTTCGACGCCGTGAATGCCGGCCACGTTGGGGTGGTTGAGCGCCGCCAGAGTCCGCGCCTCGCGCTCGAACCGCGCCAGCCTTTCCGGATCGCCAGCGAGTTCTTCAGGCAACGCCTTGATCGCCACCGGTCGCCCGAGGCGGGTGTCCGTCGCCCGGTAGACCACTCCCATCCCGCCGCGACCGATCTCGGCCTCGACGGTGTACGGTCCGATGTCCTGGATACTATTGTTCACGTGCGCCACACTATAACGTATTGAGTAGGGATCTCGATATCACCGCCTCTCAACGCGGAGCCAGTATTGACAATCGCAATCTTCACCCACCAACGTACTCAATTTGAGCCCCCTCCGTCCGCAGGCATCCTTGATCCACTCGAGTGAGTGACGAATGACACCCGGCTCATCCGACTCGTGACTGGTGCCCACCCAGAAAAGAAGAAAAGGTGCCAAAAAAAAGGTGCCTGGCACGCACTTACGCATTTGTCGGGGGTGCCGCCCATGAACTCGATTTTTCCGGCAGCTGCTCATTCCGTCAGCCAGTGGAACCCGTAGGCCTGGATCTCCAGCCGGCCTTCGAGGACCGCCGGGCTTTCGCCGGTGGCCAGGTCCCGGATTTCCCGCAGTCCGGTCAGGCCGGCCGGCCGCAGTTCCTCCAGATCGAGTTGCTGCGGCGCGCCGTCGAAATTGGCGACGACGACCACCTTCGAAGACGTCTGCCGATGATCGGAGTGCGAAAAGACCAGCAGGTGCGGATTGGAGACCTCGTGGAGTTCCCGGCCGTTGAAATCGGCGAAAGCGGGGATCTCCTTGCGCACGGCGATCATCTTTTTCAGGGCGGTGAAGATCCGGTGCTCGATAGTCCCCGACTGCCGCCGTTGACCGGCGCGGTCCCAGTCGATCGTCGGCCGGTGCACCCAGCGGCTGTCGCTGCACTTGTCCGGGTCCTGTTCGTAGGAATAGTCGTTGAGGGTGCCGAGCTCGTCCCCGTAGTAGAGCAGCGGAATCCCGCCGAAGGACAGGATCATCGCATGCAGCAGCAGGATCAGGGCGGCGGCATCCGCGATCGCCGCTTCGTCGCCGGACTCGAGCGCGGTCTCCAGTCCCACGAGCGAGGCGAGCGACCCCGAGATCCGTGCGTCGCCGGTCCGCTTGTTCCTCCCGAACGGCCGGCCGCGGGCCGGTGAATCGTCGTAGTTTCCGGTGAAGTAGTCGACGAGGAACCGCCGGTGGGCGGCCGGCTCGTAGCCGCTGGCGACGATGTCCCGGTCGTCGAAACCGAGGCCGATGTCGTCGTGGCAGCGGACGTAGTTGAGCCAGGTCGCGCGGTCCAGCTTGGCCGGCAGGCTCTGCAGGCCCCGCTGCAGCAGGACCGTCTTCTTGGTCGCCACCGCGTCCCACAGAAGCGCCATGAACGTCGCGTTGTACGCGATTTCGCACTCCTTGGCGATGACGGCGTCCTCACCGAAGTACTTGGTCAACTCCATCGGCGCGACGATGGCCTCGGCGATGAACAGCACGCCCGGCGCGGTCACCTGGCAGCAGTCCTTCATCAGCTGCAGGATGAGATGGGCCTCCCGCTCGTTCTGGCAGGTGCTGCCGATCTTCTTCCAGAGGAAGGCCACCGCGTCCAGCCGCAGGATGTCCGCCCCCTGGTTGGCCCAGAAGAGGATGATGTCGAGCATCTCGATGAAGACCGCGGGGTTGCTGTAATTCAGGTCCCACTGGTACGAGTTGAACGAGGTCATCACCCACTTGCCCATCGCCTCGTCGAATGTGAAGCTGCCGGGAGAGGTTTCGGGGAAGATCTCGGGCATCGTCTCCTCGAACATGTCCGGCATGCCGCGGTCGGCGAAGACGTAGTAGTAGTCCTGGTAGGCCTGCTCGCCCGCCCGCGCCCGACCGGCCCACTCGTGCTCGTCCGAAGTGTGGTTCATGACGACGTCGAGGGTCAGCAGCATCCCCCGTTTGCGCATCGAATCGGCCAGCCTGTGGATGTCCTCCAGATCGCCCACCCGTTGGTCGATCCGCCGGAAGTCGCGGACGGCATATCCGCCGTCACTGCGGCCGGGGGGGCAGTCGAGAATCGGCATCACGTGGACCATGTTGATGCCCAGTTCGTGCAGATACGGCAGCCGTTGCAGCAGGCCGGCAAGATCGGTCGAGAAGCCGCCGGTGTAGAGGGCCATCCCGACCCACCGCTGGTCGAGGAACCAGGTGTGGTCGCGCTCGCGCTCTATGTCAATTTTTTTCAGGTATTTCGGCCGGAGGAGGTACTGCCGGGCCATGGTCTCGACAAGCCGCTGCATCTGCATTTCGAAGTCCGGGCGCCCGCCGTAGAGGTGGTGAAAGAGCGAGTGGATGGAATAGAAATTCGCCCCGAGCCGGGTGTAGAAGTAGCGCATGTCGTGCTGCCGGGCGGCGTCCGGTTTGAGCGCGACCAGGACCGCGTTGAGCAGAGAATGGGAAACCTGTTCGTACATATCAGTCAGCCTTCATTCGCCAGGCGTCGAGAAAACGCCGGTAAAAGTCCTTGTCGGTCGGGGTCGCGCCCCGGATGCCGACGATCGCGCCGGCGAACTGCTGGGCCCGCTGCATGGTCTCCGCCAGCGGCCAGGCCAACAGCCGTCCCGCCAGGCAGACGCTGCAGAACGCGTCTCCCGCCCCCACGGTGTCGAGGACGGCGGCCGTCTGCGTGGGCCTGACCCTGACGGGCGGTGCGCCGTCCGCGGAAACGGCCGTCGCACCCTGTTCGCCCGACGTGATGACCACGTGATCGGCCACGAGAGCCACGAGTTGGGCCCGGCGGCCGGCGCCGTCCCCATCCGGAAAAAGTGCGGTCAGTTCGCCCTCGCTCAGCTTCACCCAGGTCGCTCCCTCGAGGTCGGCCAGGACCTGCTCGCGGCGCCACCACGGCATGCGCAGGTTGACGTCGACGAATCGGGGGCCGGGGATCCGGTCCCGCAGCCGGGCGAGCGCCCGGGCGGATTCCGTGTGGCGCAAGGCGAGCGAACCGTGGTAGAGCAGCCACTCGCCGGGCGGAGCGGGCAGTTCTTCCGCGGCGATGAAATCGTAGGCCACGCGGTCGGCGATGGCGTAGTGCGGCTCGCCGGCCTGGAATGCGACCTCGACCGTGCCGGTCGGGTGCGTCGCATCGAACTGAACGCCGCTGCGGTCCATGCCCCACCCCGTCATGGCGGCGATCACCGCCTCACCCAGGGCATCCCGGCCGACCCGGCTGATGACCAGGGGAGCGAGACCGAAGGCCTGCAGGTGCCAGGCGACATTGAACGGGGCCCCACCCAGCACGACCGAACCGTCAGGAAACCGGTCGAACAGGACTTCGCCGAAGATCAACGGTCGCATGTCATGCTTCCTCTGCAAGCATGCGTTCCAGCCACTCCCCGAGTTCCGGCACGAAGTGCGCCACGCCCTCGAGGATGCCCGCCCCGTAGTTGCCGTTCATCCCGAAGCGGCCGCCGCGGGCAAAGTAGATGTTCTCACGCGGCGTGGCCTGCCGGGCCCGGCTCCGCACGTCCGCGTCGGCGTTGGCCACCAGGACGGCCGGATAGGGACTCAGCAGAACATCGAGGTCATTGCCGCTGTCCCCGGCGAACAGCACGTCGCCGTTTTCGAAGCCCCCCCGGCCGGCGAGAAACGCGATCGCGTGCCGCTTGTTCGCCCGCTGCGGCAGGACATCGACCAACCCCACGCCGGCTTCCGGGTCGACGCTCCAGATCACGTTGCTGGGAAAACCCGCCGCGGCGAGCCGCTCCCCTACCGTGCCCAGGACCGCGTCGGGCCGCTCGACACCGCGGTGCGTGTAACTGAGCTTGAAGCGGCTCTGCCGCTCGGGCTCCTGCAGGGACAGGGACGACAGATCGCGCAGCAGATCGTGGAGTCGCTCGCCCGTCGCGCCGTTCCAGTCGCAGCCGATGTGTTCGTCCCAGGCCCGGTCCCGGAGCCATTCGCCGGCGCCGCAGGCGTAGATCGTCGCTCCGACGTCGGCGATCGCGAAATCCGGCAGGGGCAGGCCGTAGGCGGAAACCGCTTCGGCGATGAGGGCCCGGTGCCGGCCGGAGACGTACGCCAGGGTCACATCGTCCCGGGCGACGAGCCTTCGGAAGGCCGGCCGTGCTCCCGCCGACTCCGGCGCGTCGCCGTTGGGAATCAGGGTCCGGTCCAGGTCCGTGCACAGACAGCAGGCGTCTCACTGCCCGGCCTCCTGCCCGCGCGCGAAGAAACCGTAGTGGTCGATCGCCTCCACGATCCCGGCTGCGTGGCCCTCTTTCGCGAAGTAGATCCGGTCCACCTCGGCCAGTTCGGAGAGCTCCTCGTGGTGCCGGTTGGCCACCACCACAGCCAGCGTGTTGCCGCGCATCATGTCCTCGTCCGCGCCGGACCCGCCGGCCACGAGCATGTTCTCGAGGGGCATGCCCAGCTGCTCCGCAGCCCACCGCAGCGCCATTCCCTTGGACGCCCGTTCGGGCACGACGTCCAGATACTGCCCGTGGGAAAAGACCACGTTCACGCTCTGTTCGCGCTGCAGGAGCTGGCGCTTGATTTCCTGCACGTCAGGGGCGACCGCCGCATCGTAGTAGTAGCTCACCTTGTACTTTGACTGGGCGGCCTTTTCCTGGAGTTTCAGACCCGGAATGCCCGCCAGGATCTCCAGGACGCGGGGCCGGTTCCAGTTGTGGTCGATGTGCCGGCTCCAGACCAGATCCTCGGTCAGGCTCTGCTCGTAGTAGATTTCCGTGCCGAGGCCCGTGATGAACACGCCCGGCTGGCGGATCCTGTGTTTGCGCATGACCGCGAGCGCGCTCTTGAGGCTGCGGCCGGTGGCGATGCCGAAGCTGACCTCCCGGCGGTTCCGGCGCAGCAGATCCATCAACGTGGCGAGCGAGGCGGGGTCGCCCAGGAGATTCTGGTCCAGATCGGTGATGATGGCCCGGTTGCGATAGAGCTGGGCACGGCGACCCGGCAGCGTGCGCGTGATCGTCTCGGTGTGTTCGATCAGCGGCCGAATGACGCCGAGGTACTTCTCGACATGTGCCGCCCAGGAGTAGTGTTTGCGCACGCCGGCGATGCCGTTGGCGGCGAACCGTTCCCATTTCGGACCTTCCGCCAGGACGTCGAGCAGGGCGTCGGCGATCGCCGTTCGGTCCAGGGGGTCGACCAGCAGTCCGTTGTCGCAGTTGCCGACGATATCGATCGGGCCGCCGTCCTCCGTGGCGACGATCGGCAACCCGCAGGCCGCGGCCTCGATGAGCGTCAACCCGAAGGGTTCGGTCAACGCCGGATTGACGAAGACGCCGCGGGACTGGGCCGCCAGCCGGTAGAACAGCGGAACGTCGTCGGCCCGGTGGTACTTGGGCAAGGCGGCCATGCCGTAGAGGTCGTGCTGGTCGATGGTCAAAAGGATGTTGGTCAAGACGTCCTGGGCGCCCGCTTCCAGGTCGCGGATGTCGTCACGGATGCCGGCGACGACGACCAGGTTGGCCTTTTCCCGCAGGGGCCGCGATTCGCCGTAGGCCTCGACGAGGGTCGTGATGTTCTTGCGCGGGTCCGGCCGGGACAGGGCGAGGATCATGGGCTTTTCGGGACGGGTCAGAAACCGCGCGATGTCCGCGGCCACCGGACTGTCCCGCTCGTCCCCCCGCGGGGGGTGGAACTTGGAAAGGTCGGTGCCGGGCGGGACCACGCGCATCTGGTCGGGCTGGTAATAGTCGTAGAGCCCGTACTGTTCCTCGATTTCCTGGTTCGTGCTCACGATCACGCGGGCGGCGACACCGAGCGTGGATTCCTCCGCGTCGATGCGGCGGCTCATGTTGTAGGTCGTCTCGATCTCATCCCGCCCCACTCCCCCGGCCAGCAGACGCTTGCGTTTGCTGCGCCCCAGGGAGTGGCCGGTGTGCACGAGCGGAACGGCAAGCAGGTTGGACAGGTGGATCCCGACGTGCCCGGCATCGGCATAGTGGGAGTGGATCAGACTCGGTGTCCGGGTCTGCTCCCGGAGGTACTCCAGGGCGTTGTCCGCGTACGCCTCCAGGCTGCTCCAGAGCTGCTCTTTGGGCAGGTACCCTTTTTCGCCGCAAGGGATCCGCACGATCCGGCCCTTTTCGGAGAGAGCCTCGACCGGCCGGGCGTAGTCGCTGCTGACCTGCGGGTCGTCGACCAGGCGCGTGAGCAGGTCGACGCGGGCCACCTCGGGGCGGTCGGCGAGCGCCCGCGCGAGCTCGACCACGTATCTGGTCTGTCCGCCCGTGTCGGCGTCCCGGCCGAGCTCGAGGTCGCCGCCGCGGATCAGTCCGTGCGGACTGATCAGGACGATGTACAGCTCGCCAAACCCGGTGCTCACTGAAGCCGGTCCCAACGCGGGGAAATGGTTGGCTCGGCCAGCCAACGGATAGAGAATTCCTTTTCCACCGCGCCAAGCCTATCACCCCGCCGTGACCGCGAACCCGACACCCATTGGTCATTCCGCGAACCAGTCGAAAAGGAGGGGATAAACCCCGCCCCTGCGGTTTTCAGACACGCGGCCGGGGCTGAGACGGACCCTCTCCCTGGAGACACATGCCGTCCTCAACCTCGTCGTGGAGGGGTTGATCCCCTCGCCGTCAAACTCAGGGCAGCCTGTAGATGACTCCGCCCCACGTGAGTCCCGCGCCCAGGCCGATCAACATGACGTTGTCGCCGGACTTCAGCATTTCTTTTTCCATCAGCTCATCCAGCGCGATGGGGATCGTGGCGGCTGTGGTGTTTCCGTAGTGCTGAATATTGTTGTAGACCTTTTCCTCCGGGATCTTCATGCGGTCTCTGAAAGCCTCGTTGATCCGCAAATTGGCCTGGTGGGGAATGACCATGTCCAGATCATCGGCCTGAATTCCGGCTTTTTTCAACAGCTCCCGGGCGACTTTCGGCAGCAGGGTGACCGCCAGTTTGAAAACGGTTCCTCCGTCCATGCTGGGGAGGTATTCCCGCCTGGCCAGAACCTCAGCATTCAGGACCGGGCCGCTTTTCCGCGCCGGGATTCCCACCCTCAAGATATCCGCATATTTTCCATCCGCGTGAAAGACGGATGCCAGAATTCCGGACTCCTCCTTCGTCTCTTCGGCCTCGATGCAGACCGCACCTGCACCATCGGCAAAAATAACCGCGGTATCCCGATTCTCCGTGATCAGTTCCAGAAATCTGCTCTGGGTCTCAGCCCCGACCATCAAGATCTTCTGCGCCTTGCCACTTTGGATATAGGCATCACACAATTCCAGTCCATGCAGGAAACCGGTGCATTGTTGGCGAATATCGAGGGCCGGAACGCCTCGAGCCCCCAGTTTGTGTTGCAGGATGACACCTGAGCCGGGAACATAGACATCCGAGGTCATGGTTGCCATCACGATCAGATCAAGATCGGTGGGTTCCCAACCGGCTCTCTCGAGGGCGATCGTTGATGCTTCCAACGCCAGATCCGACGTCCCCACGTCATCTCCCTCTCTGACCCAGTACCGGGCTTCAATCCCTGTACGTTGGCGGATCCATGCATCCGAGGTGTCCAAGATCTTCGCCAGATCGTCGTTGGATACGTGATGATCCGGCACGAACCTGCCGGTGCTCTTGATGATCGATCGTTTCCTCATCTGGTCATTGCCCTTTCCCTCTTCGTCAACATCCGGGCGCCTCCCCCGCATGAGCGCTTTGTCTCGAGGCGAGGGGATTCACCCGTTCACCAACATTCAGATTGGCCGGTTCGCGTTACTCCTGCGGTTGCCAGCAGCGAGGGGCATTGCTTGCGCGACTCAGGAGGGATGAGTATTTCCCTCCGTCCCATCCGAGCATAGTACGGTTCAAAAAAAGATGTGCCAGGTTGCATCAGGAAGGCTATGCTCGGACCGGCCCGGTCTTTGGTGAAGGTCAGCCAGAAATTCTCGACCAGGCATGGAGAGCACATGGACGTTCGAGCATCAGCGATCTTCGAGGAGTACGCTCCCTCCGGTCTTCTGACGGCAATTGAAGGTGAGGATGTTTCCCTCCAGGACATCGCCGCGGTGGAGGGTTGTGGTCCCGGGGATCTCGTCTTTGTCGATTCTGCCCAGGCGGTGGAGATGATCCGGAACCGGCGACCCTCGGCCGTGGTGACGAGCCCGGATCTGCAGGTGTCGTTGGCAACGCATCCGGGCTTGACCCTCCTCATCGCGAACAACGTCAAACTGGCTCATGCCTTGATTCGGCAGCGCTTCGCGGATCGTGACGTGCTCCACACCGAGTGGCCGCAGATCCACTCCTCGGCCGTGATTCACGCCACCTGCGAGATCGGAGAGGGCAGCACGATCGGCCCGCACGTGGTTCTCGGCGAGAACGTCCGGATCGGAAAAGAAACGGCCGTCATGGCGGGCACGGTGGTGGAGCAGGGAGCGACAATCGGTGATCGATCGGTCATCCACCCCAATGTGACCATCGGCTACGACTGCGAAATCGGCGACGAGGTGATCATCCAGTCCGGGGCTGTGGTGGGTGCCGAAGGCTACGGATTTGCCCAGGACGAGAAGGGCCGCAGCCATCGCATTCCGCAACTCGGTCGGGTGGTGATCGAGGATCGCGTTTCCATCGGGTCGGGCTGTTGCATCGATCGAGCGACCTACGCCGCCACGCGGATCGGCGCCGGCACCAAGCTCGACAACCTCTGCCACATTGCCCACAACGTCGAAATCGGCAGGGACTGCCTGCTCACCGCCGGTTTTGTCGTGGCCGGATCGACCAGGATCGGAGACCGGGTCATGGCCAGCGGCCAGACCGGGGTGCTGGATCATCTGGAGATCTGCAGTGATGTGGTCCTGGTGCATCGGGCCGGTGTCACCAAGAACATCGACGAGCCCGGCATGTACGCCGGTCTTCCCCATCAGCCTTTCGCCTCTTATACGAGGAACACGGCGGTGATGAAAAACCTCTCCGAACTGAACAAGAAGGTCCGGCTGTTGGCGAGCAAGGAGCCCCGGGAGTAGCGGTCATTGCGGGTTCCACCAAGGTGTCGGGTAGACCCGGGCGGTTGCCCGCCCAGGCCCCCCACAGATCCGGACGTGCGGAATTCCCGCATCCGGCTCTTCGGGCACATGGATTCGCTGCGCAGCGGCAAGCCGTCGCGCACCTACTGGTCGAGATACTCGCCAGCTCAGCTATCCGATGCAGTGACGTTTGGATGGATACGAGGTTCGATGCCCTCTCCATCTTTCCCTCCACCGGTTCCATGCCCCGGCGCCCCCTTCCCTCCTCCGGGTCCCTTGAGGTTCGGTTCCCCGGACTCATCGGTACTATGAGACGCTCCGACTTCCTGCCATCCATCCCGGGGGGCTCGTTGACTCGCCCGCCGGTACCGCCCTCGTGCTGTTTCTTCGCTCCCGCCGTCGACCAGCACTGCCCACGGCGAGCCTGGGTTTTGGTCAGCCGGGTTCCCGACCGGCTTATTCAGGACGGAGACCACAGGATCTCCCGAGTTCCCGTCAGATCTTCTCGATACATGCCCTGCTCCCATCAGACCCCGGTGGGACCGGAGCGCCAGGCCTTTCGGCGCTCGCGATATTGCCTTCCGCTCGTGACACAGCGTCGGCTCCCACGACTATGTGATTTCGGGGCTCAATAACACGGCCTGCATCTTCGCTGTCTACGCTTCGCAGCGGCGGTTACCCGAACGCCACGCAAGACTCGCTTCCGGGCGGTGGCCAGCCTTTCCCGGGCGGGACTCGACCCGCAGGATCTGTCTGAAAAGTTTCCGAGTGACTCATCTCACGTCATCTCTTCCCCTTTCCCCGAGCTTGGCTCGGCGCACGCCACGTACACACTTCCACACTTGTTGATTTTTGAGAGGGGCCGTGTAGAATCGTGTGGTCCCGTCCACGCATGGGAGAAATCTCATGCCGCGACACCCTCGACTTTTCGTCCCCGGGGCCATCTATCACGTCTACTGCCGCGTCGCCCGTGGTGAAGTCGTCTTTGACGAGCTGGACGAGGCGTTCGAGTTTATCGAGAAACTCTGCGAGGTGCGAGATCTCGATGGTTGGACAATCTTCGCCTGGTGTCTCCTGGGCAACCACTACCACCTGGTACTCAGGACCGGAGACCTCGATCTCTGGCGATCGATGGCTCGGCTCCAAGGTTCGGTCTCACGGAACTACAACCGACGCCACCGGATCCTCGGACGTTTGTGGCAAAGTCGATACCGCGCCCGGGTGATCGACTCCGAGAAGTATTTCCGCCACGTGATTGCGTACGTACACCTGAATCCCGTCACCGCGGGAATCGCCAACGACCCGGCCGACTATATCCAGAGCGGGCATCGGGAGCTGATTGGTGCATGCCGGCCGTACGTCGTCGACAGGCGAGCCGCTCTCCGCAGTTTCAGCAACACAGCAAACATGAGCCCAGCAGAGGAATATCTCGCGTGGGTGCGGAATATTGCCGAAGCGAAATGGGCTGCCCGGAACGTCTCGGAGCTTCCCTGGTGGGCCCACGCTGCCAGCGACGACGAGATTGCGGACCCCCAGCGGCACCCCACCGCGAGGTCGTTCGACGGCCGCGCTTTGGCCGAAGCTCGGGTGGACCTCGAGTTCGCCGAATTCACGGCTCGAATGGAAACGGTTGCCGGCCTTTCGCTGGCGGATCTTTCGTCGAGGTCGAGAGACTCGGCTCTCGTGCGACAGCGAATCGAGTTCGCCACGCTTGCCATCGGACGCTACCGTCTCCGCGTCTGTGACGTCGCCGCCCTCGTCCGCAAACACCCGAACTCGGTGGCAAAGTGGCTCAACTCGGGCCTCCGCCTCGAACGCGGCGACCCAGAATTCAAGGCCCGGCTCGACCACCTTGACGCCGCGATCTCAGAGCACAACTGACAGCAGAACATGTGTGGAAGTGTGTACGTGGCACCGCTAGTGTGTACGTGGCACCGCTATGTGTGGAAGTGTGTACGTGGCACCGCTAGGAAAAAAAAGGGGGCTGCCCGAAGGCAGCCCCTGGATACGCCGTGTGGCGAAAAATCAGAACTCGAGTTTGAAGTTGAGGCGGATCACCCTCGGAGCCTGGAAGTTGTCGACCTGGTTGTAGGCCGGGTCCTGATCGAGGGTCGCCGCGATCGCGTCGAAGTCGAAGCCGGCCGCGAACTCGTCAGGAGTCAGCGGCAGCTCGTCGAGCGTGCGGTGCGTCCAGTACCGGGTGCCCGTGTCCTGGTCGAACAGGTTGAGCACGGTCACGCCGACCGAGAAGGTGACGCTCGAGAAGTTGAACCGCTGCCACAGCGACAGGTCGGTCTGCAAGAGCCAGTCGGTCTCGCCGAGGTCACCGCGGCCGAACGGGTAGAAGAAGCCACCGTTGACGTCGCCGATGGTCGACACCGGAGTACCGCTGCCAATGTACTGGCTGAGCGGCGGTCGACAGGCCGAAGTCGAAGTTGTAGAGGAACTGCGCGCCCAACTGGTGGGTGCGGTTGGTGGCGAGGTCGCCGTACACGAGGTCGGCGTTCTGGTCGTACATCGACTCGACCACGTCGTACAGCCGGCTGACGTTCGGCGACAGGCGGGCGGCGTCACCGACGTTGTTCTGCTCGTCGGAGTTCGCCAGACCTGAGTAGTTGCCGTTCAGGTTGCTGAGCGTGTAGTACGCACGCAGCGACCAGTTGTCCGCGAAACGCTTCTCGAACGTCAGCTCGAGGGCGTCGTACTCGCGTTTGGGTTTGGGGAAGATCAGACCGTTGGGTTGCGGCGCTGCGACGATCCCCTCACCGGGGTTGGCGATGATGTAGACCTGGCCGACGCCGGGGTAGAAGAAGCCGACGTCCTCGATCGCCCGCACGAGTTCCTTGTGGACGTAGCGGGCGCCGACCTGGATGGTGTTGGTCAGCTGGTGGTCGACACCGAGCTGGGCTTCCCAGGACTCCATCGGCTTCATGTCGGGGTCGACCGCCGGGAATCCGAAGAGCTCTTCGAAGAGGGGGTCGATCGAGTTGAAGCGCTGGTCGACGGTGTCGACCAGAGTGCCCGCGCCGCAGTTCGGCACGTCGAAGATGGTGTTGTTGCCGACGGTGCAGCCGGCGTTGAAGTCGTTGAGGCCCGGGTTGGCGGTGTCGAAGGTGAACCAGTAGTCGACCCACTTGTCACCACCGAACGAGCCGCGGGGCATCTCGTACTTCGTCACGTCGTAGTAGATGCCGTAGCTACCGTAGATCTTGGTCTTGCTGTCGCCCTTGAGGTCCCAGGCGAAACCGAGCCGCGGGGCGAGCTTGTCGCCGTAGCCGAAGTCGATCGCCGGGTCGGGGCCGGTGGCGCCGAAGTTCGGGACGCCTTCGGACTCGGCGCGCAGGCCGATGTTCAGGGTCACGTTCGGCGAGACGCTCCAGGCATCCTGGATGAACAGCGCCTCGTTGTTGGTCTCCGCCGTTCCGAAGGTCGAGATGTTGAGCAGCCGGAACATGCCGTAGTCGCCGTGGACGCTCTCACCCGAGGAAGTGGTGTACGAGCGGTTCCAGTAGTACAGAATCCGGTCGGCGTTGTAGCCGCTCGCGACATCGTTGTAGATCTCTTCGTTCTGGTAGCCGAACTTGAGCGAGTGGTCGCCCGCGCCCTTGAAGTACCAGGTCGCGTCGAGGCCGTAGGCGGTCCGCTCGTAGATGTCGTACAGGTTGACGCCAGTCTGGAGGTTGTCGCTGAAGAAGCCGGGACCCGCCTGCCACTGCGGGGCCATCTCGGGCCACGTGGCCTCGAGGAAGGCTCCGTCCGAGGAGGTCGAGTAGTTGTGGATCAGGTCGAAAACCGGAATACCGGTGTCCTCGACGTTGGTGTGGAAGAAGCCGACGCGGCCGGCGACCACGATGCTGTCGCTGGCGATCCAGTCGGCGATCAGCGAGTAGGTCTCGCGCTCACCCTTCTGGCCGAGGGGTGCGTAGTTGTCCTGGTCGGGAAGGTTGGAGCGGCCGCTGCGGCCGGGCAGCAGCCCTTCGGTCTCGTACGGTGAGACGTTCGCGCCGAGCTTCAGCAGGAAGTTGCTGGCGATGTTGGCGGTCAGGTTCAACACCCCGTAGTCGACCTGGAAGTCCGAGGTGTAGACGTCGGTCGGATCGTTCGGCCAGTCGACCGTGCGATCCGTGGTGCGGATACCCGGCTGGTAGGACGCGAAGAACCACAGCGAGTCACGAATGATCGGCCCACCCAGGTAGAAGCCCGGGTCCCAGCGGGTCACGTCGTCCTTGCCGTAGTACTCGTATTCGCCGGTGCCCGAGTAGAGGGTCGGGCGCTCGCTGCCGTTCCAGTCGTTGTTCTCGTAGTCAGTGAACACGGCGCCGCTGAAAGCGTTGGCGCCGGAACGGGTGACGGCGTTGATGACGCCACCGGTCGAACCGCCGTACTCGGCGGCGTAACCGGCCGACTTCACCTGCACCTCTTCGAACATCTCCGCGCGCATCGGGATCGCGTCGTCGCCGATCTGCGGGTCGGTGGTGTCGATGCCGTCGATGATGTACCGGTTCTCGAGGCCGGACGCGCCGTCGATCGAGATACCGCCCGCCTGGGGATCGTTCACCGTCCCGGGAGCGAACGTCACCACGTCGGTGAAGTTCCGGCCGCGGGGCAGGAAGTCGATCTCGTACTTGTTGACGCTGGTCGCCGTCTGGCTCTCGGTGAAGTCGATGCCGACCGTGTCGGAGTAGACCACGATCTCCTCACCGAACTGATCCTGCATCGTGAAGTCGACGGTCAGCGCATCGCCGAGGGAGACGCGCACGCCACCCGCGACGGCGGGCTGGAAGCCCTGGAGCCTGGCGGTCATCTCGTACACACCGGGCTGGGCACGCGGGAAACGGTACTCGCCGTTCGCGTCGGTGACTGTCATGAGCTTGCCCAGCGGGCCTTCAGCTTCGATCTGCACGCCCGGCAGCGCTGCGCCGGTGGCGTCGACGACGGTACCGCGAAGCAAACTGGCGGTCTCCTGAGCGAGGACCGGCGAGGCTGCAAGCAGCAGCCCGACGACGACGCACAGGAAGGTCATCTTATGATAGCGATTCATAATCAAACTCCTTTTTCCTCAAAATGAAAAATCGATATGAACTGGAACATATCCGTGTTCGATGGGTCCCGCCGACGCCAAAGCGTCGTCGGTACCGCCCGTTGAAAACCGAATCCTCCGAATCGACCCTCCCTTCATGTGATGTTGACGAAGCGTGGCAACCGCCACTCGACCCGGCCCGGTGCCTGGACCCGGACGAGAGGGTCCTCGCCCGACAATTCTTGAGCCCGGAACCCACGGTCAGTCATATTCACTTCCATCACGGCTATTTTTATTCAAGATTCATGCCCGAGGCTGAATACAAGAAACATGCCAGCTTCTGGGTAGAAAAAGCTCCCTGTGTCGCACCGGCGACCGCGGCCGCCGCGTCGCTCGTGTCCGGAAATCCGAACAACCATACAATATTCCGTGCAGAACAGGCGGCACCCGCTCATCGGCCGCCGGTCCCGTTGGACTCCACGTCGTTGACGTTCTGCGTGGGCGAAGGGTGCTGCTGACGTGACCAATCAGCGAGGTCGGGATCCGGCGGGAGCAGATCGAAAAGCACGACCGCTTTCCCGAACCGATCGATCTCCTGCTCGAGCCGCTGCAGGATCAGATCGCGTCGGATGAACACGGCGTCGATCTGCGGACCCGTCAGAAACGGCGACAGCTCTTCGCGGACCACCTCCGGATCGAGCTCCTGGAGCGCCGTGTAGAGGCCGCGCTCGCATCGGTTCAGCGTCTTGGGGGTGGTCAGTTGTGACGCGGTGATGAAGGCCCGGGTGTGATCGATGAACCACAGACTCCACGAGCGGTCGATGAGGATGTTGCCCTTGTTGCGGTCGACGTTCCCGATGAGGTTGTCGAACACGACCATGATCTTCTTCTGCTGATTCCAGCGGAACAGGTCGGGAGGCTGGAGCCCGCGGTCCTCCCGGTCCTTCTCCGTGATGGTGTTCTCGATCCACAGCGACACGCTCCCCGACGTCTGGCCGATGTCGCGGTGCACCGTCGGGGGAACACGATTGAGTCCGAGCAGGCGATCGAGGCGGTAGGCCGCGCAGTTGCACTGGTGGAAGTCGTGGAAGTCGCTGACGCTGACGTCAAAGTGCCGGGTGACTCCCCGAACCACGGCATCCGAGGCGTTGAAGGCGGCGGCGGCGCGCACCCCGTCTTGCTCGAGCACCAGCTTCCGCGGTCCGCTGCGCCCCGTGTGGAGCGGTCGGTCCGAGACGATCTCGGCGGTCTCGAGAAATCGCTCGATCTCGTCGAGGCCGGCGAACGGCAGCGGGTGGCCATCGGTGCCGTACAAGGTCACGTCGGAGGCGCCGCAGGTCACCGGGTGGATCACTCCGAGTGACACGGCCAGCACCGTGAGCAGAATCCGCGAGCGCACGAACGCGTTGCCGCTTTCGATCGGATCACCCGTCCAGGGTCGGCAGGAAGCTGATGATTTCCCTCGCCGCCTCGGCCTCGGCATGGTCGGGAGCGAGCTCGAGGAACTTCAGCATGTCCTCGCGAGCGCCCCCGACCTCGTTCAGGTTGAGTTCGGTGAGGCCGCGGAAGTAATAGGTGACCGCCTCGTCCGGATGGTCGCGAATCGTCCGGTCGAGGATCATCTTCGCCTCCTCCATCCGATCACTGTTGTAGTACCCCTGGGCGAGCTTCATCATGAGCGTCGGGTGGATCTCCTGATCGGCCGGCAGCCGAGCCAGCACATCGCTCGCTTCCTCGAAATCCCCTTCGTCGACGAGGATGGTCATCATGCCGAGCAGCGACGGAACATGGTCCGGATCGATCTCCAGCGCCCGCGCCAGCTGTTCCCGTGCCTCGTCGGTGCGCTCTTCCTGCAGATAGGTGTCGGCGAGTGCCGCGAACACGATCGGCCGATCCTCGACCTCGAGCTCCTCGAGGGCCTCCATGTACTCCTTCCGCGCGGCCTCGATCCGACCTTCCGCGCGGAGCGTGTCCGCCTTCTGCAACCGCTTGTTGATCTCGGCACGTTTCCGTGCAAGGGCGACCTCCTCGGGGACGCGTTCCATCTGGATTCGCAGGGGGTCGTTGCGATCCGCGTAGACGAAGGTCTTCTGCGGCGGGATGGGCAGGAACCCTTCGGCCTCGATGGTGATCAACCAGTTGGCGCTCGCGAGACCCGCAAACCGGTACTCCCCTTTCGCGTTGGTCGTGAACGGGTCCGGGCCCTCGTCCGGTTGGGCGACGAGCCGGTAGGTGACCTTGGCGCCGACGATCGGCTCGCCGTCCGGATCCGTGACGTTCCCTGAGACTCTGCCCGTTCCGGTCCACTGTGCGTGCGCCGACGACGCGAGCAGCAGACCGAGAGACAGTACGACCATCGTGACCTTCTGGTATCGGTGTGCCATGGTCCACCTCCGCGGGGATTATAACCCAGCCGCCGGACGCCGGTCCGTCCGCCGACCGTGTAGACTGGGGGCGGAGGTGACGATGTCGGAATGGACTCGAAGGATCGCCGTCGGCGCGGTCCTCCTTGGCGCCGTGACGGTGAGCCTGTCTGCGGATTTCGACGATTCGCAGGATCAGCTGCAACCGGTCGGAGGCCTCGCCTTCCGGGACGAGATCGAGCTGACCGTGGTGAACCTGGTGGTCAGCGTGACCGACAAGGCCGGAGATCCGGTTACGGATCTCACGATCGACGACTTCGAGGTGTATCAGGACGGCAAGATGAAGCCCGTCACGAACTTCCAGGTCTACACGGAAGAGGTCTTCAAGCGAAGATCGTCGAGCGAACCGCTCCTGCCGCCCGATCCCGAGACGCCACCCATGGAGGCGCCCGAGGTCGAGCCGCGGCCGGTGTATCTCGTGATGTACGTCGATAACTACAACCTCACCCCCCTCGATCGGAACCGGGTCCTGAGCCAGATGGAACGGTTCGTCCGCCAGAACGTCACAGCGCCGGTTCAGATGATGGTGGTCAGCCGACTCCAGACCCCGGAGGTCATCCAGGACTTCACGTCGGACTCCGCCAGGGTGATCGAGAAGCTCCGCGGCATGCGGAAGGACTCGGCGAACCGGGCTTCGCTCGAGCGGGAGCGTGCCGAACTCGTCCAGACCATGCAGTCGCGCGAGCACAACCCGAGCAACCTCAACGATCCGATGTATGTGCGATCGAAGATCAACAACCTCATCCGAGAGGAGGTGACGTCCCTCCAGTTCTCACTCGGTGCGCTGCGCGAGATCATCACGATGCTGTCCGGTCTCGAGGGCAAGAAGGCGATCATCTACGTCTCCAACGGTCTGGCGATGGTGCCCGGCATCGACCTGTACCAGACGTACTCCACGACATACGCCGACGACTCCGGGTTCGCCGAGGCGGCCACGAACGACCAGAGCCGCCGCTTCGAGGCGCTCGTTGCGGCTGCCAATTCCCAGGATGTCACGTTCTACACCATCGACGCCGGCGGTCTCCGCGCGGCGGGGGTCGCGTCCGCCGAGTACACCGACTCGCAGGACATGCGAGCGGCGTCGATCGGTCGTCAGAACTACCTCGACTCACTGCGCTATATCGCCGATGGCACCGGTGGCCTCGCGATCATCGACACCAACGATGTCAGAACGCGGCTCGATCGCGTCGAGCAGAACCTCTACACCTACTACTCGATCGGCTATCCCCTGCAACACAGCGGCACCGACAAGGTCCACGACATCAAGGTGCGGCTGCCGGGCCATCCGGACTACGACGTGCGGTACCGACGCCGCATCGTCGAGAAGTCGCTCGCGACGCGAGTGCAGGAGAAGGTGGTCAGCAGCCTGCGCCTGGACGTTGACGACAACCCGATGGATGTCGAGCTGACACAGGGAAGCGCGGTGCTGGCATCCGCCGACCGGTGGACCGTCCCGCTGAAGGTGTCCTTCCCGGTGAAATCCGTCGCGATGATCCCGGAGAGTGACACCTACGTGGCGCGACTGGTGTTGTTCGTCGCCGCCCGCGACGCCGAGGGCGGGCAGTCCGAAGTCGTTCAGCAGGATCACGAGGTGCGCGTTCCCGCAGACTCCATCGAGCGTGCGCAGGAGCATCGGTTCAAGATCGACGTGTCGCTGCTGATGAAGGAGGGCAGTCACACGATCTCGGTGGGATTGCTCGATCAGGTGACCCGCCAGTCCGCGTACCAGACGATCCGGGCCCGTGTCCCGACCACCGACTGACGCCACCTAGCTGCGTGCGGGAAGTGGTAGGATCAACAGCGCAGTTGCGGCCGTCAAGCGCTCCGCCGTCAGCGCACGATCAACCGGCTGCAACGGGGAGATCGAGACCGCCATGGGTGCCCGTGTTCGACGCATCTCGTCCGCAAACGATGTTCTGGTGGCTGCCCCTGCCCTGCTCCTGATGCTCGCGCTGTGTTCCGGTCAGGCCGCGGCGCAGGAAGACACCGGCGGCCCGACCGCAACCTTCTACGAGCCGCTGCAGGTAGAGCTCGTCGACATCGACGTGGTCGTTACGGACCGCTCGGGCGTACCGATCACGGATCTCACCGCGGACGACTTCGACGTCTTCGAAGACGGCACGCCGGTCGAGGTCACCCACTTCTACGCCGCCGGAGGGGCCGCCGGGCCCTCGGGGGACGCCCGGCTCGCGGAGACGATCTTCCTCGTTCTGTTCGTGGACGACACCAACGTGGACCCCCAGCTTCGGACGTCGGTACTCGCGCACGTTCGTGAACTCTTCGGCGCCAGTCTTCCGCCGAACGTACTGTGTTCATTGGTCCGGTTCGACGGCTCGCTGCACATCGAGTCCGATTTCTCGAAACGCGCAGACGACCTGTTCGCGGCGTTGGATCGTCTCAGCGCCGAACCGGCGATGAACCCGGACACCGAGGGCGAGGCGATCGTGCGACGGATGCAGGGTTTCAAGGAGTTTCCGGAGTTGGATCGCCCTCGGATGGAGCACTTCACCTCCGGCAGCGACGAGCCCGTGTACGCCCTCGAGCCGACGGACAACGACCCGGCGGCCTACACGTTCATCGCCGAGATCGACCGCTACGCGAAGTCCCGGTTACCTCGGCCACCGCACCAGCATCGAGGCGTTGCGGCGCTTCTCGGCAATCCTCGGTGCGATGCCGGGACGCACCGTCATGTTGTGGGTCGGCGGCGTCGAGCAGCGTACGGGCGAGATGCTGTTCAGAACCTGGCAGGACCTGTTTCCCGATGCGGCGCGGCGCCGGGGGCTGAATCCCATGGTCCAGTCCATGCAGTACGACCTCACGAGCGAAATCGACGAGGCGCTCAAAGAGGTCAACACCGAGCGGATCAGCCTCTACCCGGTGGGCATGCTGGACGGGAGCGGCTTGCGCGACTCCGCGCACATGGACGGCCACATCATCCAATCCGGCGGCCGGCATGGATTCAGTGGATCGGCGGACGCGGAGGCGCGGGAAGCGGCTCTCAGTGTCCTGGCCGACCTCACCGGCGGCAGGCGCCTGACCGACAACGCGCGGCTCGGCGAGCAGCTGGGACAGATCGCCGAAGAGCTTTCGTCCTCGTATTCGCTCGGGTACCGCCCGCTGTCGCCCGCTGACGGGAAGTACCACCAGATTTCGGTGAAGGTGAAGCGGGACGGGGCGGTGTGCCGCCACCGCACGGGGTACCTCGCGTCCGGCAGCGGACCCGACCTCTCCGAGAGAACGGTGGCGGCGGCCATGCTCGGCACCGGCACCAATCCCCTCGACATCGGCGTCTCGTGCCGCGAGCAGGAGATGCGCGAGGACGGCACCTACCTGGTTCCGGTGGCGGTATCGGTGCCGTTGGGCGAGCTCGTACTGACGCCCGAGGGCGGTCGGCACAGCGCTCGCATCTCGGTGCTGTCGGTTGTCCGCGACACGCGCGGTGGGTTATCCGACGTCAACGAACGGCAGTACCCCATCGAAGTCAAAAACGAAGAGCTGCTGTCCGCGGTCGAGCAGCAGGCGACGTTCGTCCTCGGCATGGTGCTGCGCGCCGGAGAGTATCGCATTGCGGTCAGCGTTCGCGATGACAGCTCCTCGGTGGAATCGACGGTCTTTGTCGACGTGGTCGTGGGCGCCGCGAGCACCGCGAGCGGGAGCTCGACCGGGTGACACGGACCCGGCTGGTGAGAAACGGACAGGCGCTCGTCGCAGCCGTCACCCTGTTGGCGTTGTCGGGTGCAGGGACCGCGACAGCACGGGATGTTTCGGAAGCGGCGAACGACGGCGACGCGGCGACGATTTCAACCCTCGTCGAGACCCAGCCGCTCCCCGGTGTCACCGGACGCGGAGCGGCGTTCCTGCTGGCACAGGGGGACGGCGGAGACGTCGGCGGTGCGCTGTTCTGGACCACCGACGGCGCCACGGACGACTCCGGCCGGACCTCCGTCCGCATCATCGCAGAGGTCGAGGGCCGCGGTCTCCTCGAGGGTGCAGGTGGGCCGCGGGTCGTGATCGAGATTTTCGGGTACCTGACGGACCCGTCCGGGACCGTGGTCGGACAGCTTGCCGAAGGCGTCACGGTCGCCGACGATGGGCTCGCGGAGTCCCTTCGCGCGGGCGGACTCAAATTTGTCGGCGAAATCCGTGCGCCGGCGGGCGCCTACTCGTTGCGGCTCGCCGTGCGGGTTCGCGAGTCCGGGCGCCACTTCTTCGCCGGGGCCGACGTCGAGCTCCCCGGTTCGGACTTCGGCGGACGTTTTCTGCTGCCGCCCAAAGTGGTGGATCGAAGCGGTGCGTGGGTCATCGCCTCTCAGCCCGGCCTCGATCCGACGCGCGCCGACGCGGAGGCGCCGGGCGTCGAAGGGCTGCCGGCCGCCCTGCCGATCTGGCGTTCACAACAACCGCTGGAGATGGTCGTCGGCCGCTCGGAGGCGACCGGCGGTGAGACGATCACTGTTCGCGTGTTCGATCGAAACGGGGCCCAGGTTGCCGAGCCCGAGCTGAGCTTGGTCGGCGACGCGGTGAGCTCCGGGGGCCTGGTTGTTCAGCGCGCTGCGGTCGCCGCGTCCGCGTTGCCCGCAGGCGAGTACCGCATGACCCTCGAGGTCGGCGACAGCGCCCTGGACCAGCGGGTTTCACGCTCGCTGCCGGTGCTGATTTCCGACACGCCCGATGTTTCCACGTGGACGGACCCGGAAGCTCCGCGCGCGCCGAGGCCGCGGCCGAAGACGTCCCCCACCGAGGTCCCCACCGCGAGTGATGCGGCCTCTGCGACCGCACCCGGGAGCGAGCTGACGGTCCCCGCAACCGGCGTCAACGACAGTCTCTGTCGTGATCCTGCAAGCGGACCGGGCTCGCAGCCGATGGAGGGTGAGACCCGGGCGGGCCCCCGGGGTATCCGGGTTGAACCACTCCAGGGGGTCGACGCCCGCGGCGCGGCCCTCCTGTTTTCGGGACAGAACGGCGGCGAAGTGGAAGGGGCGACGCTGTGGAGCGCGGTGGATGTCGATGCCGAGACGTCGCGGGCGACCATCGTGGTGATGGCCGAGGTCGACGGGCGCGGGCTGCTTGCCGGCTCACGATACCTGCCGGTTCCGATCGAGATCTACGGGTATCTCATCGACGAATCCGGGACTGTCGTCGGGCACCTCTCCGAGGGCCTGCTGATCGACGACTGCGGCCTCGTGAGGGCGATCCGTGAGACCGGTCTCAAGTTCGTCGGCGAGCTGGGCGCGCCGGCCGGTCTGTTCTCGTTGCGGATCATCGTCCGCAATCGCGAGACGCGGAGATTCTTCCTGGCTCGACGAGATTTGGACGTGGGCGACAACCTCTCGTCGCGCCCCGTTCTGCTGCCCCCCCTGGCGGCCGAACCGGAAAGTCGGTGGGTGGTGGCGGGCCGGCACGGCACCGACCCCGAGGCACTGCTTGAGAAGATGCCCGGCCTCGACTCGTGGCCTGCAGCGCTGCCGGCATGGAGGTCGAACGAAAGGCTGAAGCTCGTTATCGGCATCGCGGGCCGGGACGCGCGACCGCGGGTGTCCGCGCATCTCGTCGATCCTTCCGGCCTCCCCATGCCGGACCCGGAGCTGACGATCGGCGAGGAGGTCGCGACCGCCGGCGCCGTGGTCTTTCGGAGAGCGACGGTCGCCGGGGCGGACGTACCGCCGGGCCCCTACCGGCTGCAGCTGGTCCTGGGCGACGCGGACAGCGGCGAGACGATCTCGCAATATTTGCCGGTGGTGATCTACGAGGGAGCCGAGCGGTTGGCGTGGACGGATCCGGCAGCGCCGCGCGGCAGCCGGCCGGAGCCTCTGCCGTCGCCAGTCGAGACCGGGGTCATCGACGACGCCCCGGAAGAGGCGCTCAGTGCGGCCTACACGGACGCGCTGAAATTGTGGTCGCGAGGAGAGGTCATCGACGCCAGGAGGCGCCTCGCCGGGCTCGAGCGACCGCCGGCGGGCGGCGACGTGAGCGATCACTGGCGCCGGATCTTCACCGCGGAGCGCAGGACGATTCTCGCCCTGGCCGCAGACCACCCGGCGAGCCTGGTGGGCGTGGCGATGTTGCACGGCGACATGTACGGCTGGTACCTGGCGCGCCGCGATACCGACCTTGCCGAGCACTCGTGGCAGATGGCCGCGATGATCGCGCGCAAGGCGCGCTCGATCGAGGGTTGGCAGCCGCCGCCCGGCTTCAGCGAGTGCCTGCTGCTCGACCTCGCGACCAAGCTCGCCGCGACCGGTGACTGGAGGTCGACCAAGATCGCGCTCGAGGCTGCGGCCGATGCCGCCCCCGGCAGTGCGGCGCCGCAGCTCGGGCTGGGGGCCCTCTACGAACGCACGGGCAATCCGGCCGCTGCGGCGGACGCGTTCCAGAAGCTGGTTCACGACCACCCGGAGGACCTCGAGGGCCGGCTTCGGCTGTCCGTGAACCGGAGGCGACTCGGCGCCGACAAGGCGGCTGAAAATCTCCTTCGCGGCCTGCTCGAGCCTTCCGCGCCGCGGTGGATCACGACGCTCGCCTACCAGGAGCTGGGAGGGTTGTTCGTGGCCGAGGGTCGGGTCGGCGAGGCAGTCGAGCTGCTGCGCGAAGGCGTCCGGCGGCTCCCGGACAATCAGCGGCTCCGGATCCTCGAGCTGCGCGCGCTCGATCTCGCGGGACGCTCGCAGGAAGCCGACTCCGTCGTCAAGACCCTGGAGGCGAGAATTTCACAGCAGAGCACGTCGCCGCGGTACCGGTATTCGAAGTGGCCGGACCTCGACGGCGACCGGGTGCGGTCGACCCTCGAAGCCGCCGAGGCCGAAGGCACCGCCGCGCTGAAGGAGGCACTGCCGTGAGACGCCGACAGGTGCGACGTTGGCTCGGACTGTTGCTGCTCGTGGTGGCGGTGCCGACCCAGTCGAACGCCCAGGAGAGCAGCCAGGTCTGGGTCCACCTCCTCGAGCCTGCCGACGACCAGGAAGTGATCGGCGAGATCGAGCTGGTGGCCGACGTGCTGGCTGAACACCCGATCGCGGACGTGGCGTTCTTCGTCGACGGCCGTCCGGTGGGCTCGCTGACGGCCGCGCCCTTCACGCTGCGGGTCGACCTCGGCCTCGAAAACCGCCCACACGTGATCGAGGTGGTGGCCACCGACATCAGAGGACTGCAGGCCAGGCACCGGATCGAGACCGCGATGGTGCCGCTGGGCAGCCGGTACGAGGTCGACCTGAAGCAGCTCTACGTGACCGTCACCCGCGACGGCGCGCGGGTACGGGACCTCGACCGCGGTGATTTCACGGTCCTCGACGACGGCCGCCCGCAACAGCTGATCACCTTCGAAAACGGAAATGTGCCGTTCACCGCGGCGCTGCTGATCGACGCCAGCGCGAGCATGTTCGGCGCCAAGCTCGAGGCCGCGAGAGCCGGCGCCGCGGCGTTCATCAAGGGCATGCGGGAGCTCGACGAAAGCAAGGTCACGGTCTTCTCCGACGTGATCCAGAACACGACCCCGTTCTCGGGCAACCCCGATGTTCTGACGGCCGGGCTGACGAACGCACTCGGCCACGGCGGGACCGCGGTGAACGACAACCTGTACGTCGCGCTCAGGCTGTTGGAAAGCCGCCAGGGAAGGCGGCTGGTGGTGCTGCTGAGTGATGGGATCGACTCCCACAGCGCGCTCGGTGGCGCCGAGGTGCTCGAAGCCGTACGGAGGAGCGAGGCAATGGTCTTCTGGATCCGTCTTCTGGACGCCAAGCGGGGCCCCGACGACGCCGAGCCCGGAATGGCCTCGGCGTGGCGAATGCCGGACGATTACCGCCGCCAGTCGACCGCCCTGCGGGAGCTCGTCGACCTCAGCGGCGGCAGGATCATCCCGGTCCGCTCAACGACCGAGATCGAGCCGGTGTTCGTCGAGATTCTGCGCGAGCTGCGGGAGCAGTACGCGCTCGGCTACTACCCCGATGTGCACCGCCGGGACGGGAGCTGGCACCGCCTCAAGGTCCGCGTCGATCGACCCGGGGCGGAGGCGCGGACCCACCGCGGTTATCTGGATTTCTGACCTCGCAGAAGGCGGGCGTCGACCACTCCAAACCGCGTGAAACCGGCAGGACTCGACAACCGAGTCAACGGCAAGGCCGGAGCACGACCTTGGCACCATGCACGGGTGCCGAATTGTCGAACTGTGAGACGAGCGCAGTGGAGTGTTCTTGCCGCGTCCCCTCATGCGAGGCATCCCATGCCGCTCGAGCCGAGCCTCTCAATCTACCGAAGCCACCTGTTTCGTCTCAAGCCGCATGGCGAAATCGGAGGCAGGCTTCAGGATCCCGGAACCTCGGCTGATCGTGACTCTCGGCTCGGATATCCCGGGAACGTGAGGCCCCGCACCCGGCTCAGCTCTTGCCGGCGTATTTGGAGAGGTAGTCGACGATCCCGTCCTGGGATTCCTCGATGCCGTCCTCACCCTCGTTCCAGTTGGCCGGGCAGACGTCGCCACGCAGTTCGTGGAAGCGCAGCGCGTCGAGAACTCGAAGGGCCTCGCGGACGTTGCGGCCGAGCGGCAGGTCGTTGACCAGAGCGTGGCGGACGATGCCTTCCCTGTCGATCAGGAAGAGCCCTCGCAGCGCGATGCCTTCTTCCAGCAGCACGCCATAGCTGCGGGCGATCTCCTTGTTGAGGTCGGAGACCAGGGGGTAGCGGATGGAACCGATGCCACCGTCGTCCACATGGGTGCGCTTCCACGCGGCGTGGGTGTAGTGCGAGTCCACCGACACGCCGACCACCTCCGCATCCCGCTTGCGGAAATCCTCGAGCGCCTCGTCGAAGGCAAGGATTTCGGTGGGGCAGACGAAGGTGAAGTCCAACGGGTAAAAGAAGAGCACGACGTACCTGCCACGGAGGGCCGAGAGGCTGAACTGCTCGTCGAAGCTGTCGTCGCCGAGTACGGCTGTGGCGGTGAAGTCCGGAGCGGGTTTGGTGACGAGCAGCGACATGGAGCCTCCTCGAAAAGGGGGCGCCGCCACACCACGGGAGCGGCGGCGCCCATCTGTTACTGATCAGTGAACCGCTTCAAGGCGTTCGGGTTCAGTCGTTCTGCGGGTTTTCCGACTCGTCGACGCAGATCATCTTGAGTTGGTCCTCGGTCGGGTTGTCAAGGCGCTTGAGTGCGTCCACCGGGCACAGATACGTGCGGCCCGACTTGCCCTTGATCCACTTCACACCCAGGCTCTGCTTGAACTCCACATCGGCTTCGTGAATTTCTGTCATCGCGTCCTCCTTGTTGTTTTCGGTTCATCTTCAGTGACAGGGTTCGGCGGAGCTCAGCCGGACTCGCCGGCCACCCGCTTCTCCATGTCGGCCCTTACCTGTTGCATATCGAGGCCTTCGGCGGTGCCGATGACCTCGTCGATTTCCTTCTCCGAAAGATAGCCCGGCCGCCTCAGGAGCAGCAGCCCGTCGCGGAAGAGAATGATGGTGGGGATGTGGCTCACCTTGAGCTCCTTGGTGAGCTCCTCCTCGGCCTGTGTGTTGAGCTTGGCAAAGGTGTGATCAGGGTGGCGCTCTGCCGCCGCTTCGAACGTGGGCGTGAAGTCCCTGCAGGCTCCGCACCACGGCGCCCAACAATCGACGAGGACGATGCCGTCTGCCATCACGCGGCCTTCAAAGTTCGAGCGGTGCAGATCTACAAGCATCACGCCTCCACCAAATCTGGAGGGACAACCGATGCGAATCGCCGGATATTCCAGAAACGCCGGTTGTCCCTGTTCCAATCTCGGAATCGGATCTCAAAACGTGATTTCTCATTCAGTTGCATGATTGTATCGGGGACAGCCTCCGACGAGCCGGGCTTTCGCCGGCTCGGAAAGGAGACTATCACAACGACGATATTGATCGTTCTGCAGGTTGTGTCTCCCTGGAGGATGGGGCCTGCAGGTGGGGCGACCTCGGGAAGCCGCCGACGGGGGCCGGGGGCGATTGACTCATTCCGAACACGCAGACCTCGTTTCATCGTGACGACGCGTCAACGAGCAGAACGTCGGCGGGCGCCAGATTTTTTCAAGCGGGGTTCCCCGCACTGAAATGAAGGCGGCTCGAGGCGAGGGGGGCGAGGAGAGTTCCACACCGACTCGCGTTTTTTCCCCGGTGTTTTCATCAACACACTCTCCGATACTGAGGTTCTCAGCTCGCAGTTGATCGGGTCTTGCGGAAATGGACAACATGGACGCCTTTCATCGTCTGCACCGACCGACAACCGTCACCGGACCTCGCCCTCGCCCGCGCGCCCGAGAATTCCATCGGCCGCGGCGAGGCCTGACAGGAAGGCGCCCTCGACCCGGGGGCCGCCGCACCAATCGCCGCATGCAGCCAGCCGAAGGTTCGCATCCAGAAGGAAGTTCTCCGGGAGAGGTTCCAGTGGCAGCGCGAACCTCCAACGGTGGGCGGCCAGGTGATTCGGCGCCTCCTTCTCCAGGCCCAGTGCAGCAGAGAACTCGTGAACCAGGGCCTCGGCCGCGCGGTCGGGCTCCATCTCCAGATGAACGGTCGACCACTCCGACGAGGCGTGGATCACCCAGGACTCGTGATCCGGGCGCTCCGGCTTCGAGGCGTCGCGAGCCACCCATCTGATGGCGGAGTTGTTCACGAAGGCGCCGTCAAAGCCGAGATCCAGGCTGTTCGGAAAGGTCGCCATCACCGCCCAGCACGGCGCCATCTCGACCGTTGCCGCACGCGCGGTGAGATCGGGCGAGAACGTTCGCAAGAGCACGGCAGCCTGGGGTGCCGGTGCAGACACCACCACGGCGTCAAACGAACCACGTTCGACACCGTCCTCGTCCGACACCACCCACCCGTCGCCATCCCGGTTCAGGCTCTCGATTCTGGTGCCGTACGACACATCGAGATCACGAGCGAGGTGCCGGCATACGGCATTCATCGCCGGCACGCCGACAAAGCGCGAGGTGCGGCTGTTCTCCCGGGACACAGCGCCGTCGTCAACCACGACTATCCTGCCCGTCCACGGCGCGACAATCCCCCGCCGACACCATGAATCGACCGCTTTTTCGAATCGGTCGTCGCGGACGGTGAAATACTGGGCTCCGTGGTCGAAACGCAAATCGCCGGCTCGACGGGTCGCCATGCGTCCACCCGGCCCCCGCGCTTTGTCAAAGACCCGAACTTCGAGGCCGCCGTCGGCCAGTTCCCGCGCGCACGTAAGGCCCGACAGGCCGGCGCCGACAACTGCCACCGACCGTCCCCTGTCCAATCCGATCGTGCCCCACCCCGCTTCGGATCGCGTCGCGTTCTGCTGGTTCATACAACTCCCCCTAGGACAAATCCCCAGGCCTCGACCGGCTATTCCGTTTCCTCTGCCACATCGCTCCACCACCGGGAAGACGCCAGCTGTCGATTGCCGACGGAGGCTGCTTCGCCGACCCCACGACGCCGGTTCAGCCGGCAGAAAACTGAATAGCTATCGCAAGCGCCACAACCGCTCGAAGCGACCACGCTGCGGTGCGCAGCCAGTTGCTGGCGACGAGTCGCCGGTGGGCTTTGCAATCGAAACCGAGGGCGAGGCGGCGGTGAAGAGGCACCTGCACTGCAAATGTCGAAAGCCAGATCACGGCCACGAGAACCAGCCCGATCACGGGCAGTTCGGGTTCAATGCCGTTCTGGACCCACGCGGCGAGCGCTGCTGCCGAAACCAACTCGACGAGCATGGGCACCACCACGACGAAGGTGATGCGAAGCCCGTGCTGACGATGAAATGCGCGAAACCGGTCGCTGCCCACGTGGCTCATCAACGGATAGTGAACGATCTGAATGCACCAGATCAGCCCGAGGAGATAGAAGGTCGACGCGAGGTTGATCCAGACCATTGCCGACATCACTGTCGCCCCTCGAACAGATCGCGAACCACGGCCTCCGCCGCGCGTCGCCCGGAAGCGATGGCGCCATTGATCGACGCGTCGTGCCAGTGATCCCCGCACACGTAGAGCCCATTTCCGAGGCGCGGGGGACGCGCGCCGACCACCGGCGGCAACTGTCTGGGGAGCGCACGGTCGATTCGGTAGGTTTTCAGGTGGCGCCACTGTCGGACCTGGCGCCCGAACCAGCCCTGCAGTTGTTCGACGACGGCTGATTCAAACTCGCCACCGTCTCGAGCCTCGAGCACCGTGACCGAGATCAAAGCCTGACCTCCCGGGGCCAGCTCTCCCGCCACCTCGCTCATCACGCAGAGATTGTTGATCGGCCCGTCAGAATTCCCGTTCAACACCAGAAAAGGGCCACGCAACGGCGGCTCGGGCGCTGCGTAGTAGAGGCAGGTGACACCGAGCCAGTCCCGGCGTTCGATCTCACGGTCGAGTTCGGCAGCGCCGAAGGCGTCGGTCGCGACGACAACGGCATCCGCATCGAGGCGACCTCCGTCCGCCAGCAGGACACCGCGCCCGTCGATGCCCTCCACCGAAGTTCCAGTGCGAATCCGGCTCCGTTCGAGACGGTCCGCGAGCTGGCGCGGGATCTCCCCCATCCCGGCTGCGGGCACCGCGATATCTCCGGCGCTGAACATCCGAAAGACAAACTCCATCTGGCGCTCCGAGGTCGCGAGCTCCGGATCCAGGAAGACGCCGCCGAAGAACGGGCGGAAAAAGCCCTCGATGATGGACCTCGAGAATCCCTCGGCCCGCAGCCTCTCCAGCGAGCTCAGCTCGCCTCCACCGGCCGAATTGCCGGGGCCCCGACGAACCCGAGAGCGGAACCGCGCCATGCGCAAGCCGTCGGCCACCGACACCGTCCCGCCGACGAGCGAACGCACCGCGGCCAGCGGTCGGCGCCAGGGATCTGCAAGCAGAACGAATCTCTCGCCTGAACGAATCAACGCCCCTGGAAAAAACGAGCGCATCTGGAGACTGTCGCTGTCGAGCAGCCTCCGGGTTTCCGGGTAGGCGGTCAGAAGCACCTGAAAGCCCCGGTCGAGCCGGAATCCGTCGACGACGTCCGTCTGGACCCGCCCTCCGACACCCTGGTCGCGTTCGAGGAGAGTGCAGCCCACACCCCGGGCTTCGAGTTCGTGCGCGCAGGCGAGGCCCGCGAGCCCGGCTCCGACGACCACCACCTGTGTCTTGTCCATGGAAGCTCCCGCCGGTATTATGCCCGTTCGCAGCGCTGAACCCTGCACCGGACACGAAAAACGGCCCGCACGATGCGGGCCGCTCGATCGCACTTGGAAATCAGAGTCAGGCGGAGGGCACAATCACGGTGTCGATGACGTGGATGACGCCGTTGGAGGCCATCACGTCAGTCTTCAGGACCTTGGCGTTGTTGATCATCACGGAATCACCTTTCACGGCGATCGCGATGTCGGATCCCTGCGCGGTCGTGGCGCTCGAAAGCCCGACCACATCTTTCGCCATCACCTTGCCGGGAACGACGTGATAGAGCAGGATCTGCTTCAACTTGTCCGGGTTGGCAAGCAGGTTGTCGATCGTGCCCTCGGGGAGCTTGGCGAACGCCTCGTCGGTGGGCGCAAACACGGTGAACGGTCCGGCGGACTGCAGCGTCGCCACGAGACCCGCCGCTTTGGCCGCAGCGAGCAGCGTGTTGAAGCTGCCGGCAGACGAAGCCACCCCGACGATGTCGGCGGAAGCAGCCTCAGCGACATGGTCGTGGGCATCACCAGTTCCACAGGATCCGCAGTGCGCGAACACCGGGGCCGAGGACATCAGAACAATCGCAGCCAGAACAAACACAAATTTTCTCATTTAGAACTCCTTTCCGCCACCAGGCGGATACGTTGTCGATGCCGGGCCAACGCATCCAACGGGCTCGAATATTCCAGGAGGAGGAGAATCAGGTGGGTACGACCCTCTGGAAGACTCCAGGGAAGAAATCAGGAATTGTCTCTGGTCAACTCAACGGGAGCCATCTCTGATGACATCCAGGTTGTGGGGCGCCAACGTCACCGATATCGACCGACCCGGGAGATCTTCAGTCTGACGGCATTTCGCTGCAGCACGCCGGCTCTCCCCTTCTTCTGCCGGGGAGGTGTTGAGAATCCACCGGGCGGGGCCTGCCCCGCCCGAGCTCTCCAGGTTGGCCGGATTCGGCGCGCAACCCGATGCGCGAGATCGCTACAAGTTTCTGCAACGCCCCGCCGACGCCGTGTTAGGGTGAACTCGAAAACACGAAAACACGAAAACTCTCAACTCTCATCTTGTCTGTGGTTTTTGAGGACCCCAATGGAATAATCGACCACACCTGAAACGCTACGGCTTGTGACTTTTCGGATGACCGGATGGAATTCACAGTGTCTCTTGCGCCCACCACAGACCGCACTGCGATCATCGGCGCCGGCCCCGCAGGGCTGACTGCCGCCCTCGAACTCGGCAAGCTGGGCCGGTCGGGCGTGGTGTTCGAAGCCGCGAATACGGTAGGCGGAATCTCGCGCAGCGTCGTCTTCGAAGGCTGCCGCCTCGATATCGGCGGCCATCGCTTCTTTACCAAGGTACCGGAGATCGAGGCGCTGTGGCATGAGATCCTCGGCGACGACCTGCTCGTCAGAAAGCGGCTCTCGCGGATCTTCTACCGCCAGCGGTTCTTCGATTATCCGCTGCGGCCGGTCAACGCCCTGCGGGGTCTCGGTCTGATCGAAGCCGCCCGGGTGATGGCGAGCTTCGTCCACACCCAGCTCTTCCCCATCGAAGACGAACGCACCTTCGACGCGTGGGTGAGCAATCGATTCGGCCGTCGGCTGTTTGAGATCTTCTTCGAGACCTATACCGAAAAGGTGTGGGGCATGCCGTGCTCCGAGATCAGCGCCGCCTGGGCCGCTCAACGAATCAAGAACCTCAACCTGGTGACCGCGGTCAAGAACGCGTTCGTCCGCAATGGGACGCGCGACGGCGAAGTGGTCGCCAGTCTGATCGAGGAATTTCTCTATCCGCGCCTCGGCCCCGGCATGATGTGGGAGAGGTGTTGTGAGCTGGCGGCGGCCGCAGGCGTCGAAACCCACCTGCGCTCGAAGGTCGTGCGGATCCACCACCAGGGCGGGCGCGTCCGGGCGATCGAGGTCGAAGGCCCTGGGGGCGAGATCCGCACCGAGGAGTGCGGTTGGCTGATCTCGTCCATGCCCATCGGCAGCCTGGTCCAGGCGATGGAGCCGGCGGCACCGGCAGACGTGGTTCGTGCCGCGGACGGCCTCCGCTATCGGGACTTTCTCATCGTTGCTCTGATTGTCGAACGCGATCAGCTCTTCCCGGACAATTGGATCTACGTTCACGCGCCCGAGGTTCGCGTCGGGCGAGTGCAGAACTTCAAGAACTGGAGTCCGGAGATGGTCAGCGGTCCCGGGCTGTCGTTTATCGGTCTCGAGTACTTCGTCAACCGGGACGAAGATCTGTGGAGCATGCCCGACGACAAGCTGATCGAGCTCGCTGCCGGCGAGGCCAGCACCATCGGCATGTTCGAGCCTGAGGAGGTGCGCTCCGGGATCGTGGTGCGCCAGGCGAAGGCCTATCCGGTCTACGACGGCGATTACGAGGACCATCTCGAAGTGCTCCGGCGCTGGCTCGGCGGCTTCGAAAACCTCTACACGGTCGGCCGCAACGGACAGCATCGCTACAACAATCAGGACCATTCGATGATGGCCGGGTTGTTCGCGGCGCGAAATATCGCGGGCGCCGAGCTCGATCTCTGGTCGATCAACGAGGAGGAGAGCTTTCACGAAGAGGTGCGTGAGGACGAGGCCCGCGACGTCGGTGTGCGCGACAGGCTGACGCCGTCACCGGCCGCGGGCGGCATCGAGGATCTCCTGCAATCGGCGTTTGCGCGGTACGACGAAGTCGCCGCCGGTGGGGCGATGGCTCTCACAGCCATCCTGTGCCTCACGGTCGCCACCGGCATTCTGCCCTTGGTTTCGGACCCGAGCATCGTTCCCATGCTGTCGTTGCTCGGGCAGTATCTGTTCGGCTATGAGGTGTCCTGGCCCGGCCTTGTCGTGGGGGTGGTGGAGGTGGGGCTACTGGGGTTCGGCCTTGGATGGGTGACCGCCAAGCTCACCAACACGCTGATTCGGGGCTTCGAACGATCTCTCGAGCGCAGGCTCGCGGTGTTGACGACTTTCGAGGATCTGGAAGGGGGCCGTGTTGAACGAAAATGATCAACAGCTCGTGCTCGTGACCCGGACCATCGCCCGTCTGCGGGCGGGTATCGTGGCCGTGGTCTCTGGCATGGTCGCGGGATTCGGGCTCTTTGCCGCCACTCTCTGGCTGGTCATCAAGGGCGGCGAAAACGTCGGGCAGAATTTGAGCCTGCTCAGATCCTACTATCCGGGGTATTCGGTGACCTGGGGGGGCTCGCTGCTCGGGTTCTTTTACGGCGCGCTCACCGGAGCCGTGCTCGGCTGGTGTGTGGCCTGGTTCTACAACCTGCTCGCGGGCTGGCGCCCGGGCAGGAACTGAGGCGGGGCGCATGCGCGACAGACGCCTCGTCTCGGGGATCTGACGTGGGTTCCGCGGCACCCCGCGTTGGTCCGGCCCCGTCGGACGTTGCGATCGTGGTTCCGGTGGGGGGGGCCGCTCCGGCATGGCGGGAATGTGCCCGGAGCCTCGGCCGCCTCGATCCCGCCCCGGTGCAGATCGTCGTTGTGCTCGATGGTCCGGACGCCGGCCATGCGGCAGTGGCCGAGGACATCGGCGCTCGGCTACTCGTGATGGAAGAACGCGGCGGCCCCGCGAAGGCCCGCAACCGAGGTGCGAGAGAGACCACCGCGGACATCCTGCTGTTCATCGATTCCGACATCGAGGTTTCAGTGGATCTCGTGGCTCGGGTCGTCGAGATTTTTTCCGACAACTCTGGCACCGCGGCCATCATGGGCTCCTACGACGATGCCCCGGGGGACCCCGGCTTCTGTTCTCAGTACCGCAACCTGCTCCACCACTACGTGCACCAGAAAGGCAAGGAGTCGGCCTCGACCTTCTGGGCGGGCTGCGGCGCGATCAGGCGCAACGTGTTTCTGACCGAAGGTGGCTTCGATGAAAATTTCCCGGTTCCAAGCATCGAGGACATCGAACTCGGATCACGCCTCCTGCGGTCCGGCCACGACATCCTCCTGGCCAAGGAACTCCAGGTCAAACATCTGAAGAAATGGAGCCTGGGCGGCATGCTCACCACCGATTTGCTGCGCCGTGCATCGCCGTGGACCCAGCTCATGCTCCGCCAGGGACAGATGGTCAACGATCTCAACGTCACGACGCGGGATCGACTCAGCGTCGTGCTCGCTTTCGTGCTCGTCATTGCCGTGGTCGCGGCGTGGTGGTGGCCGGTGGTCTGGGTCTTCGCCGGAGCAGTGGTTGTCGCGCTCGCAGCCCTCAACGCCGATCTGCTGGGGTTCTTCCTCCGCCGGCGCGGCGTTGTGTTCACGTTGCGCGCGATTCCCTTGTACTGGATGTACCTCGTGGTCTGTGGTCTCGGCTTCGGTCTCGGGCTCGGCAATCACCTCTTTTCCCGAAGGAACGCGTGAGATGCTGAGATCGGGAAGCATGTGGACGCGCACTTCGATGAGGACGGACGCGACCGCCCGGAACGCGAGTCCAGCGGGCATGGGACCGGGCCACCGGGTCACGACCACCGCCTCGCTCACACCCTGAGCCCCGGCTTCGCGGATGACAGCTCTGGAAACCCACACCAGGTCAGCCCCCTGAGGTCGGAATCCGCGGTTGGCGGGTTCAGTGGGTGACCGCGCTCAGGGATCGAGGGCGTACCTGTAGAGAACCGCGCCCGGGGCGCGCCGGGTTATTCTGAGACGACCCATCCCGCCGAGGGTGCTCCGGATGACCCGACGCTCGCCGTTGTAGGTATGGCTGGCGACGACCCAGAGGCGTCGGTTTCCACGGAGGCTGAGAAGTTGTTCCGGCAGGTCTGACGCACCGGACCTGGGTGGTCGGCCGAGCACGGCAGCGATGGGCCGATCGCGGGTGTAGTAGAGGAAGGCCGGCACCGAGGAGTGGAAGACGTACACGGTGTCACCGGGTTTGAGGCGTTCCTGGAGAAAGCCGATCAGCGGTCGGAGTTCCTGACCCCGGAAACGCGGCCCCATGAAACCTCCGTAGAGCGTGGGCATGAGCAGCAGCGCGACCAGCGGCACCGAGACTGCTTTCCTGTACCGCATCCATTCGCAGATGCGCGAAATCCCGATTGCCATGAAAAGGAGAGCGCTCGCGATGGTGAACACAACGAACCGGGATCTGACCTCGTGAAGGCCGGTGGTGATGGGGTATTTGCCGAGGCTCGATGCGATCAGCAACAGCACGATGGGTGCCCCGGCCATGGCGGCCGCTGCGGCCGTATCGCGGGCGCGCAAACCGTGCACGACGCCGACGCCGAGTCCGAGCATCGCGACGACGTAGACTCCCCAGAAACCCAGCGGGAACTCGAAATACCCTCGTGCGGCGAGGATCCACCACCACCACTTGCCGTGACCGATGTTGACCACAGGTGCAAAGGCCGCGGTGTTCGCTGCGTGGAGATCAGGCCCCACCGACGGGCGGATATGCAACACGTAGAAAAGAACGAAGTGCACCATGACGACGGTGAATACCAGAACCATGCGTCGACCGGCGGATTCTTGGTTCGAGACCATCGCAAGGGCCACCAGCACACCGCCGACGCCGGCAACAACGAAGAGAACCGCGTACGAAAACCAGAGGCTGACGATGCCGAGAGCGGCAAACCCGACAAGTGCAGACGGCGCCCACCGGCGCGCCACCACCGAGTTGCCGGCCAGCAGAACCGCCACGGCGAAGAAGAGATCGGCGGACTGCGGCCGGAACTCGCTGCAATAGAAAATGGCGGTCGAGCACGTGGCCATGGGGATGTAGGCAAGTGGAGCTCGAGCGGGCCCGAGGACTGCGATGGCGAGGCGGATGAACAAGAGAAAGGCGCCGGTTCCGAAAATCAAGGACGGGAAGCTCAGCGCAAGCTCGCTGTAATTGAAGGCCGAGCCGACGGCCTTTGCCAGCAGCAGGTAGGCCGGCGGCGCGGCCTGGTTCCAATCGAGCCGACCCATGAGTTCGAGGGCGCTCTTGTCGATGACGTTGAGCGCCAGCATCGCCGGATCGAGCCACAGGGACCGGTTTTCCAGGTGCATTCGTATCCGCAGCCCGACGCCGACCACCGCCGCCACGATCATGACCAGCAACAGCCAGCGCTCTCCTGCCGTTTGCCGGATCTCGGCGTCCCGGTAATCCGGCGTCCCGCGTCGCAAGAGCGTCCATGCCATTCCCGAGATCATACCCCGAGGTCTCCGCTCGCAGATGGGGCCCGGGCGCAAAGGCCAAAGGCCCGCAGCTGCGGGGAAATCGCCGACAAACTCGGGTAGTGCCCCGTCGAGTGCCGTAGATGCCGCCGATGTCGCCCGGTTCCGCCCAGTGTAGACTGCACTGGAAAAGACACGTCAGATCATGAAATATCTCAAGTCGCCCCTTCCTGACATCACGATTTGGTTCGGGCGGCCGGGGTCCAGGGACGATCCGGGAAGAGCGCCTGCATGATCGCTGTTGTCCTTTAGGTTTCACGAGGAGGAGTGGTGGAGTTCGACTGGGACGAAAACCAGGTTGCCTTGCGCGATGGAGCGGTGAAGTTCGCGTCCAAGCATCTCGTCGACGACGTGATCGCGAGAGATCGGGAGTGCCTCTTTTCCCGCGAGCTGTGGGACGCGTGCGCCGAGTTCGGCTTGCAGGGCATTCAGATCGCCGAGGAGTTCAACGGTTCGGGCCACGATCTGATGTCCGCGGTCGCCGTCTTCGAGGGAATCGGCTACGGAGCGCGGGACAACGGGCTCGTGTTCTCGGTCGCGGCTCACGCCGCGTCGTGCGAGGGGCCGTTGTCGGCGTTTGGCGACGAGGCGCAGAAACGGGAGTGGATGCCGCGCCTCGCTGGTGGAAGCGCCATCGGCGCTACCGGCATCACCGAGCCCGACTCGGGATCGAATGCCCTCGCATTGACCACCAGCGCTCGAGAGGATGGCGACGGTTGGGTTCTCAACGGGTCCAAGACCTTCGTGACGAACGCACCGGTGGCGGACCTCTTCGTGATTTACGCGCGCACCAGCGGCTCGGGGTTTGCGGGCCTGACGTGTTTCCTCGTCCCGCGGGAGACCGAGGGACTGACGGTGGGGCCCGAGATCGAAAAAATGGGACTTCGCACCAGTCCGATGGCGCAGGTCTTCTTCGAGAACTGCCGGGTTCCGGCGACCGCAGTGCTGGGCACGGTCGGATCGGGTGCGATGATCTTCAATCAGACCATGGACCTCGAACGCCTGCTCGTGATGGCGCCGGCGATCGGTGTGATGGAGAGGGTCCTCGAGACCTGCGTGGCTCACGCTCGGAAGCGGAAAACCGGTTCCCGTCCCATCGGCAGCCATCAATCCATCGCCCACCGCATTGCCGACATGGAGCTCGAGCTCGAGTCGGCCCGCCTGCTGCTCTACCGCGCTGCGTGGCACCGGATGCGACGCGGATCAGCGACCCGGGAATCAGCTCTTGCCAAACTTTCCGTGAGTGAGGCGTACGTGTCGTTATGTCGCAGCGCAGTCCAGATCTTCGGAGGTTACGGATACATGGTCGAGTACGAGCTCGAACGGGAATTGCGGGATGCCCTCGCCACCACGCTCTACGTAGGGACCTCAGAGATTCAGCGAAATCTGATTGCCGGACTCCGGGGGCTCGGATGACGGGCTGGCGGACTTCTTGGAAACGTTGTGTACTGGGTGGGTTCCTCGCGATCCTCACCTTCGCGTTGACAGCCTCTGTGGGCAGAGCCCACAACCTCGGTGAGAGCTACCTCTATCTCCAGGTGCGCAGCGACTCCATCAGCGGCCGTTTCGAGATCGCGCTTTCCGATCTCAACCCGGCGCTCGGGCTCGCGGGGACCGACCGCGAGATCACATCGGACAACTTCACGGAGAACGTGCCGTTCCTCCAGGAGTACTACCTCGAGCACGTCACCATCTCAGCCGGGCAGAAGAGGCTTTCGATCGAATTCCACGATGCGGGTCTGCTCGAAGCCAGGGGGGGCTATGCGCTGCTTCCCTTCGAACTCCGCGGATTCACCACGGTCCCGAACGACTTGAGCTTTGACTATTCGGTTCTGTTCGACGAGGAGCCGAGCCATCGGGGATTCCTGCTGATCGAATCCAACTGGGCGACGGGCACCTTCGCCAACGAGAATCAGATCTCGCTGGTCTTCAGCCCGAGCTCGCGTCGGCAGGACTTCGACCTCACCTCGTCTGGCCTGTGGCAGGGTTTTCGCGCCGTCGTCGGTCTCGGCGTCGAGCACATCTGGATGGGCGTCGACCACGTTCTATTTCTGTTCGCGCTCCTGCTGCCGGCTGTCCTGCGCCGCAAAGACGGCCAGTGGCAGCCGGTGGAGGGATTCTCGGTGGCGCTGATGCAGGTGATCAAGATCGTGACGGCGTTTACGGTGGCACATTCCGTGACCCTCTCCCTCGCCGCTCTCGGGATTCTCGATCTGCCCGGCGCCTTTGTCGAGGTGGTCATCGCGGCGTCGATCGCCATTGCGGCGGGCGACATTCTGGTGCCCCTGTTCCGGGGCCGGATCTGGTTGGTCGTATTCGGGTTCGGTCTTTTCCACGGCTTCGGTTTTGCCGGAGCCCTCTCCGAGATGGGAGTTCTCGGGGAGCACCTCGGCCTGTCGCTCTTCGCATTCAATCTCGGGGTGGAGATCGGGCAGGTGGTCATCGTTGCCGCCATCTTCCCGCTGCTCTTCCTCCTGCGCCGTTTCACGTGGTACCGCAAGCTGTTCCTTCCCGCTGCGGCGGTGTTCATGATCCTGGTTTCGAGCGCCTGGGTCGTCGAGCGCGCTTTTGGCGTGAATTTCGAAATGACCAGGCGGGCAAAAACGATCATCGGGAGCCTCTTCTCATGAGGCGGTCGCGGCCCGAGGTCGCGCGAAGGGCGGTCTGAATGGCCATGCTGCTCCATCGGATGATCGAGGAGGCGGCGTTGCGTCGCCCGGACGCACCGGCGATCCGTTGCGACGGCTCGACCCTGACCTACGAGCAGTTGGCCGACCGAGCCAACGGCCTTGCCAGGGTGCTGATCGAGGGCGGACTTCGGCGCCGTGATCGGGTGGCCGTGCTGGTCGGCAAGAGTGAAAACGTGCCGGTGTCGTTTTACGGTGCCTTGACCTCGGGGGCCGCGCTCGTGCCCATCGACCCCAAGTCGCCGGTGGAGCAGGTCGCCCGCATCCTCCGCGCCACCGGTGCGACGGCCCTGGTCTCCGAGCCCGGGCGCCGCCGAGTGGCCGCCCAGGCGCTGGCATCATGTCCCGAAGTGTCGCACGTGGTGGGATTCGAGCCGGAGGACGACGCGCCCTATCGGTGCACTCCGTGGTCGGTGGTGCTCGATGAGACCGGGGGACCGTCGCCACAGGTCGATGTGATCGATCTCGATCCGGCGTACATCCTCCACACCTCCGGATCTACCGGGATTCCGAAGCTGATCCAACATACCCACCGCAGCGCCATGAGCTTTGTCGAGTGGGCGGTGCAGGAGTACTCGCTGACCCACGACGACAGGCTGAGCAACCACTCCTCGCACCACACCTGCTTCGCCACCTTCGACTACTATGCCGCGGCCAGAGCCGGAGCGACGACCGTCATCCTGACGCCCGCTGTTCTGATGATGCCCGGCAGCTTGTCCGCGCTGCTTGAAAAGGAACGGCTCACGGTGTGGTACTCGGTACCCACCGCGCTTGCTCATCTGTCGCTCAGAGGCGAGCTCGAGACTCGCGATCTGCGGTCGATCAGGTGGGTTTTATTCGCCGGAGAGACCTTTCCCGAGAAGCACCTGCGCCGCCTCATGACGCAGCTCCCGGATGCGCGTTTCAGCCACGTCTACGGTTCCACCGAAACCAACGTCTGCACCTACTACCACCTCCCACCCACCGGGCCCCTTGGCGGTCAGCTGCCAATCGGAAAAGCATGCTCCAACTCGTGTGTTCGGGTTGTTGACGAGACCATGACCGTCGTGCCCGACGGCGGGCTTGGTGAGCTCCTGATTCGAGGTTCCAGCGTCATGTCCGGTTATTGGGACGATCGCGAGCGCAATCGAGAGGTCCTGGTGCCGATCACGGAGGCCGGCGGGTTCGAGGAGGTCTACTTCCGGACCGGGGACCGGGTGCGCGTCCTCGACGACGGCAACCTGGTGTTCGGTGGCCGTGCGGACTACCAGGTCAAGGTCCGCGGCCACCGGGTCGAGCTGGAGGAGATCGAGAACGCGCTGCTCGAGCTCGATCCTGTCGAGGAGGCGGCGGCTTACGCAGTACCTGACGGCGAAGGGAGCTCGGCACTGATGTCGGCGGTGGTGCTTGCGTCAGGGAGCGGCTGGACGGAGCGCGAGATCCTATCCGGCTTGAAGAAGCGGTTGCCTCTCTACGCCGTGCCCGCCGATATCAGTATTCTCGGTTCGCTGCCTCGAACGCCGACCGGAAAGGTCGATCGAAAGGCGCTGCGAAACCTCATCGACGCCAAGAAGGGACGTGACATTGACTGATGACAGCGTACTCGACGCGGGTGAGATCGAACGCCGGATCATCGACTTCATGAAGCTCGAGCTGCTTGAAAGCGAGGTTTCGGTAGCCCGCGAGGACGATCTGTTGTCTGGAGAACTGCTGGACTCGATCGCGATTCTGCGTCTCGCGGCCTTTGTCGAAGACGAGTTCGGTTTCCAGATTCAGCCGGCTGACCACGTGATCGAGAACTTCCAGAACGTCGCTCTGCTCGCCGCGTTCGTTCAGCGCGCCACCCGGCGCTGACTGCTGACGGGAAAGCGAGATGACCGAGTTGAATTGCGAAAGCGGCGAGTTGACCCACAGCCAGCGACAGATCTGGGTCGGGCAGAAGGTCTATCCCGGCAGCCCGCTGTACAACATGGCCTTTGCCTTCGTATTTCCAGCAGAGCTCGACGGCGATGTTTTCCGCGAGGCCTGGAGCCGGATCGCCGGCAACAGCGACGCCCTCCGCACCCGCGTCCACGAGGTCGCGGGTGCACCCGCAAGCTGGGTCCTCGTGGAAGAGCCCCCTCGCACCTCGACTCTCGACCTGTCCCGGGAACCGGACAGTGAAAAAGCCTTCAAGGACTGGTGCCGGGAACGCTCTTCCGCACCGCTCGCACTCGACGGCGAGCTCGCCGACAGCGTTCTCGTCAGCCTCGGTGGCGGCAGGACCGGGTGGTATCTCAATCAACACCACCTGATCACCGACGCCTGGTCGACGCTGTTGCTGTTTCGCGAAGTCGCCTCGGAATACGAGCGCGTGATGCGGGGCGAGGCCGACGACGGGGCGCCACTTCCGCCGTACTACCCGACCGTAGCGTCCCGGTCCGCGCGAGCCGCACAGCGGGCCGCGGCACTGGAACACTGGACCTCCCGACAGGACCGCGCCGGTCGCGTGGTCCCGCTGTATGGCCACGAGGGGCGGGCGCAGCACACGGCCAACACCCGTATGACCCTCGAGCTGGACGAAGCACGCTCGCGTGCCATCGACCGACTGTCCCGTCAGGTGGGATTTTCGAGCCTTTCACCCGACCTCTCGAGGTTCGCGATCTTCGCGACCCTGCTCTCGAGCTGGCTCCATCGGGTCAGCGGCACCTCGGAGTTGGGCTTCGATGCTCCGGTTGCGGGTCGCCCCGATGCGAAGTCGAAGCGGGCTCTCGGCGTCTTTATCGAGATGTTCCCGTTCGCGGTGTCGGTGGAGCCCGGAGACACCTTCCGGTCGCTCGGCGCCAGGTGCCTCGAAGAGGCGGCACTGTTTCTCCGCCACGCACTTCCCGACACGAGTGCGCCGTCGGGCACTTCGGCCAGCAACGTGGTGCTGAACTTCTTTCCGGGATCGTTCGGTCCCTTTGCCGGGTTGCCGACCGAGGTGGACTGGGTTCATCCCGGGCATGCCGACAGCGTGCACGCGCTGCGACTCCAGGTTCACGACTTTGCGGGATCGGGGCGCTACACACTCCATTTCGACGCCAACCGCGGGGTCTTGCCAGAGGTTCTCCATCAGCGATGTGTCGGGCATTTCCAGCGCCTGCTCGCGGCCATGCTCGCTGATCCCGACCGGCCCGTTGCCTCGGTCGATCTTCTGCTCGACGAGGAGCGGCGCACGCTGCAGGCCGTCAACGAGACCGACCGATGGCCTCAACCGACGGCTTCGGTTGTCCGTCGTTTCGACGAGGTCGCCAGGCTTCACCCCGAAAGAACGGCGCTCAGGCAAGGGCCATCCGAGCTGACCTTCGCGGCCCTGAAGGAGCGTTCCGAAGCGCTCGCGGCGACCCTGGTGAAGCACGGGGTCGAGCCCGGCGACCGTGTGGTGGTTGTCGGCAAGAGATCGATGATGTCGGTGATCGCCATCCTCGCCACGCTCAGAGCACGAGCCGCCTTCGTGCCGGTGCAGGCCGACTTGCCCGCTGCGCGCCTCGACCACGTGCTGCGGGACTCCGGTGCCCGGGTGGTTCTGGTGGGCGAAGGACTGACGCCGGGGACGGAGTCATCGGGCGCATCGCGAATCTCCGTCGAAGACGGAATCCGGGCAGGAGCGGGAGCTGAACTGGATCGCCAGGGACCCGAGCTCGACGATCTCGCATACCTGATCTACACATCGGGGTCCACCGGCCAGCCCAAGGGGGTGCTCGTGGACCACCTTGGGCTCGCCGCCTATCTCGACTGGGCGGAGCGGCAATACGTTCGGGGCGATCGGCTGAACGTCCCTCTGTGCACCTCCCTCGCATTCGATCTGACCCTCACGAGCCTGTTTCTCCCGTTGATCACCGGCGGAACTCTGGTGGTCTATCCGGAGCCCGATGGACCGGTTGATTCTGCACTCATGGATGTGGTGCGGGACAACGAGGTGGATTTCATCAAGCTCACGCCCTCGCACCTGTCGCTGCTTTCACGGGTCGGGCTCGAGGGCTCGCGGATCCGGCGCATGGTGGTTGGCGGTGAGAACCTGGGCACCAAACTGGCGACGGCCATCAGTGCACAGCTCCACGATGACGTGGAACTCGTCAACGAGTACGGGCCGACCGAGGCGGTGGTCGGCTGCGTTGCGCATCGCTTCGATCCACAGCTGGACACGGGCGTCAACGTTCCCATAGGTGTTCCCGCTGACCACGTGGAAGTGGAGATTCTCAACCACGCGCTGGTACCGGTCCCCCTCGGGGTGCCGGGCGAGCTCTGGATCTCGCGGCACGGTCTTGCCCGCGGCTACCACGGCCTGGAGCAACGGACCGCCGAGATGTTCCAGCCCCAACCGGGTCGACCGGGCGGGCGCCGATACAGAACCGGCGATCTGGTCCGGATGACGGATTCCGGCGTCCTCGAGTACCTCGGAAGACTCGACCGCCAGGTCAAGGTCGCGGGTTTCCGTGTCGAACCTGGTGAGATCGAGGCGGCGCTGCTCAGCCTGCCGCACATCGAACAGTGTGCGGTCGTCGCGCGACGTCGCTCTTCGGCTCCGCTGCGAAGCGGGGGCGAAGTGCGTCGCTGCGTTCGCTGTGGACTGCCGTCCGACTACCCGCGGGCGGTCTTCGACTCCGAGGGCGTCTGCGGCGTCTGCCGGACCTACGAGAGCATCAAGGACCACGCCGAGGCCTACTTCAAGACCGAAGACGATCTTCGGCAGATCTTCACAGAATCCGCCCGCACCCATGACTCGAAGTACGACTGCATGATGCTCTACAGCGGCGGCAAGGACAGCAGCTACGCTCTGTGCCGGTTGGTGGACATGGGTCTCTCGGTCTACGCCTTCACTCTCGACAACGGCTACATCTCGGAGGCGGCGAAAGACAACATCCGAAAAGTGACCGGGCAGCTCGGGGTGGACGTGGAGTTCGGTACGACGCCGGCCATGAAGGCGATCTTTCGCGACAGCCTGATGCGGTTCTCGAACGTCTGCAACGGATGCTTCAAGACGATCTACACCTTGAGCATGCATCGTGCGCGAGAGCTCGGGATCCCGATCATCGTCACCGGTCTTTCGCGCGGGCAGATGTTCGAGACCCGTCTCACCGAGGAGATGTTCCGCGGCGGTTCGCGCAGCTGCGAGGAGATCGATGCCGCCGTGCTGGCTGCGAGAAAGGTCTACCACCGAGTTGCCGATGAGGCCACACGGTCGCTCGACGTGAGCATCTTCGAGGACGATCGGATCTTCGACGAGATTCAGTTCGTGGATTTTTACCGCTATGTCGACGTCGGTCTCGACGATATCTACTCCTACCTCCGGGGCAAAGTGCCGTGGGTCCGGCCCAGCGACACCGGCCGTTCCACGAACTGTCTGATCAACGACATCGGTATCTACGTTCACAAAAAGGAGCGGGGCTATCACAACTATGCTCTGCCCTACAGCTGGGACGTGCGCCTCGGGCACAAAACTCGGGAGGGGGCTCAACAGGAGCTCGACGACGACCTCGACCTGAACCATGTCAGGAGGACGCTCCAGGAGATCGGCTACGATGCGGAGCGCACCGCGATGGCCGCGGACCACACGGCGCTCGAGGCCTTTTTCGTCGCTTCCGAGGAGCTGCCCGTGGAGGAGCTGAGACGTCAGCTTGGAGAGCGCCTCCCCGCGCAACTGATCCCCGTGCACCTGCAACAGGTCGAAGTCATCCCTCTGACCGCCAGCGGCAAGGTGGACGAAGCGGCGCTCCGGTCGGAGGCTCTCGACCGCATCTCGAAATCGCCGTACCGGCCGCCCGAGGGGCCGGTTGCGGAGTTCCTGGCCTCCATCTGGCAGGAAGAACTCGGCGTCGACCGGGTCGGCGCGGATGACGACTTCTTCGGGCTCGGGGGCACCTCACTCACCGCCATGCAGGTGATGCTCAGACTGTGCGCAGAGTTCGCCGTGGATCTCCCTCTGGAAACCGTGTTCTCCCATTCGACGCTCGCGGATCTGGCGAGGGTCGCCGAGGACCGCATACTGGCCGATGCAGCCGCCATTCCGGAGAACCAACGGCAGCGACTGTTGAGCGAGGCCGAGATCGACCCCTGAGGTCGTGCTCAGTCCTTCGTCCCGCCGCCGAGGAGATGGAGAAGCACCGCTACCCGCCGTGCGGCACCGAGCTCGCGGAAGGTGTCGATCTTCGAGTTTGTCCGCGTGTAGAGCGAGAGGCGCCGCGCGCGGTCACGTGCGCGCCGGAACTCCATGTGAGTGACCCGCATGGAGGCGCGAAACGACAGCCGAAGATCGGGCCGTAGCGCCGCCAGACGGTGGATGAGCTCGCTGTCGGCCGCTCGCTGCCACTCCTCGAAGAGACCGAGCTCCTCGAAGACCGAAGATCTGACGGCCATGTTGTTGGCGTAGGCGAAGCGAAACGGCGGCGCGCATTTCGTGATCACGTAGCTGGATTTGGCGTTCTCCCAGGCGCCGAGAAGGCGCAGCGGAATCGAAGCGTCGGACGGGTAGCTGCAGTGGCCCAGCAGCACCGCAGTATCGGGGTTCGCCATGCCGTCGACGATCGACCGCAGCCAATCGCGCGCGACCACGCAATCGGCGTCGGTGAAGGCGACCAGTGGGGCTCGCGAGCTGCGGATGCCGGTGTTGCGGGCGGCGTAGGCCCCCGGAGTGGGCTCGTCGAGGAGGTGCAGATCGTCATATCCGGCGACGATCGACTCGGAGCGGTCCGTCGATCGATTGTTGACGAAGATCAGCTCGACGCCACCCCCGACGTCGTCCTGGTCGAGCAGAGATTCGATGCATCCGGAGAGGAGTCGTTCCTGGTTGAAAAAGGGCACGATGACGGAAACGGCAGGCCCCTGGGTCATAGGGACCGACCGTGGTTCTGAACCGAGCCGCCCCCAGTCAGCGTGCCCTGGGTGATGCGCTCGACCAGTCGGGCGTACAGGCCACTGTCCAGCATCTCGTTCACGCGAAGCACTTGCGTGTGGTCGAGCTCGATGTGGGATGTCGCCGAAGGACTGATGGCTCGGCCCACGTTCTGCTTCCATGTTTCGTGGCTGCCGACAACCGTATCCGCGGCGGCGGGGAAACGCTCGAGGATCTCCGGCTCCCAGGCGAGACCGAGACGTTGGACGAGATCGTTCAGGACGGGTTCGGGTGTGGCGGCGAGCTTCTCATACAGCACGAAGTGGTGGTTCGGGCGACCGATCCGCGCCAGGGATCTGGCCATGTCCTCGTTCCACCTTCGAGCACACGACTCGAGATCGTAGGAGCGCTCCCAGTTCTTCGACGCCTTGTGAAGCGACGCCACGACCTCCGGCCCGCGGCGGATGACATGAATGAAATGCGTCCGCGCTGGCGGACTCGTCCTGTCGATCAGGGAGATGTAACGGAGGTGCCACGGCGTCTTTTCGATCCAGTTCGAGAAGCCGCGCCGATTCGCGACCTCGTCCAGCACCGCCAGCAGGCGCCGGGCGACGGCGCGCGTCTGCAGCGGCAGAATGGGCCGCACGGCCAGGAACCGGGCGCGCCCGCCTTCGAACCACCTCACCGAGGGCGTGAGATCCTCGCCGTTCTCGGCGAGAAATGCGAGCAGATGCGGATAGGGATTGGTGGTCAGTATCGCGTCGGGCAACAGCGGCAGGTGTGAGAAGTGTTTGCGAAAGAGGTGGCTCTCGGTGAAGGACGTGATCCGGCTGTGAGCAGCCAGCAGGCTCTGCAGCAGGGTCGTGCCCGAGCGGGGGGCGCCGACGATGAAGATTCGGCGATCGATCGGTGGCAGGCCGGCCATCTCAGCCGTTCCTGGTCGCGACCATCGAAAAGAAGGGCCGGAACGAAGGCGCGATCCGTTCCGCAAGACCCACCACGCCCCGGCCGTAGCCGCCGCGATAGATCACCTTGTCGACGGAAAAGCCGATCCGCGTGAGAAAATCGGCGACCTCCCGCGTGGTGTACTCGCGGACGTGGCCCATATGCCCGAGGGTGGTCAGCTTCTCGTACTGCGCAAACCCGGCCGGCGACACCGCGTGGCCCTGGTTGCGGGTCAGCAGGTTTCGGATGCCCCGGAACGACCGCAGGTTGGGGGTCGAGAGCAGCAGCCTCCCGTGCGGTTTGAGCACCCGGCGCGCCTCGCTCAGAGTGAAGATCGGGTTGATGCGGAGGTGCTCGAAGAGCTCGTTGAAGAGCACCGCGTCGAAGGTCGCATCCGCGAAGGGAACCGGTTCGGTCTCGACGTCGCAGGCGAGAACCTCGAGATCGAGATCATCGATGGCGGTGGCGAATCTCTCGGGGCGGATGTCGACGCCGCTGACCGTGTAGTCCAGTGTCCCGAGGGCTGCGGTCATCAACAACGGAATCGCACCGTACTCGAGAATGCGGGCGCCGGCAGCCACGTGCCGTTCGACGATCTCGAGATCGGCGGCGATTCGCGCAACGTGCTGGCGGCTGTAGCGTGAGTACCAGCTCTCGAGAGTTGGATCGTCGGGTCGGATGCTGCCCGCAAGAGAGTCGACGAGCGTCACTGAACGCTCTCGGGGATGCCGCGGTTCGGCCTCGCTCAACAGCCTTCGATTGCTTGCCATCATGGCTCGTCCAGGTCGCTCAGGTGTTCGAGGATGACCCGCCGCGCGGCCTCCACCGAAGCTTCGTCGAGATGGGGATCGGGTGTTTCGATCACCTGAAACGGGCCCGCGAAATGTGGCCGCCAGGTGGCGGATGCATCGGTTCCGGGCTCGGCGGCGTTGAAGATCACGCTGGGAGTGCTGATCTGGTCGGGCTGCCACCCGGCGTGCAGTCGGAATCTGTCGACGCGCACGTCGGCGTGGAGGATGCGGGCGTTGAGCGGCAGGCCCGCCCGCACCCGGATTCTGCCGATGGTGCACAACAGCCGGCGCCACGGTTCGATGGCGAACCACCTCCAGATCCGGCGGTACGGCCTCCGGGTCAGGGGATTGTTGGAGCGGACGAAGCGGACGAAGACCTCGGCGGCAGAGAGCTCGTCCACGGGCTGATCGAAGGTCGTCGATCTGCACCCTGAACGGCCCGAAGCGATAGAAGTCGAGCGGCATCGGGGCAATCATATAGAGGCTCTGGACCGGGGTCCCGCGCTCCTCCATCCGGCGTGCCACCTCGAACGCCATCGAGGCTCCGAACGAATAGCCGGCGAGAACACAGGTCTGGTTGGGGAACCGGCGGTCGATCTCCTCAACCAGATGGTCGGCGAGCTCGGTCATGCTCCGCCACCGGCCGAGGTTGCCTTCGGGGCGCAGACTGATCCCGCGAAGCCCGTAAACCGGCCGTTCGCCGCGGAATCGTTCCGCGAAGAGCCCCGAGAAGAAGTGAGGAACCGCGACAACGAACGGCCTCCCCCGGCCCGACGGCTGGATCGGGAACAGGTGTTGGTAGGGCACGCCACGGCCGCCGCTGTGGTGTCCGATCCGTGCGGCGAGCTGGCGCACCGTTGGCATCTCGAAGATCTCGGCCACGGTCAGCGCGACCTCGAAATCCCGTTCGATGGCCAGCGCCATTTCGACCACCTGCAGAGACTGTCCGCCGAGCTCGAAAAAATTGTCGTCGACCGTGATTCCGCCAACCCCCAGCAGTCCCTCCCAGAGAGAGATCAGGGTCTGTTCGCGGGCGCTCGGGACCGGTCGGCGCGTGGGAGGCCGTTTCACGCGCTGCAGCTCCATTCGGCGGAGGCGGTTGCGGTCGATCTTCCCGTTCGGCAGCAGAGGAAGCTCGGCCAACTCCGCCAGGCGCGCCGGGATCATGTGATCGGGCAGACGCGCGGCCAGCCTCGAACGCCAGTCCTCCGCCACCGGGTTTGTTGCCGCCGGGATGAACGCCACCAGGGCGGCGGTCTCGCCCGAGAGAGCAGAGTCCCTGTCCGAACCGATCGAGCGCGAGACCACAGCCGCCCGGTCGACGTGCAAACACTCGACAATCGCCGATTCGACCTCTCCGGGTTCGATGCGGAAGCCGCGCAGCTTGATCTGTTCGTCCTCGCGACCGAGAAAGAGCAGGCGCCCGTCCGGGGTCCACGCCATGAGGTCCCCGGTGCGGTATCGCCGCTCCGGCCCGTGCGGGCCGATCTCGGTCTCGAATCTTTCGCCGCTGAGCTCGGCCTGCCGCCAGTAACCGTCCGCCACGGTCGCTCCGACGATCCAGGCGCGGCCGGGGACTCCTGTGGGGACAGGACGGCCGAGCGCGTCCACGACCTCGATCCGAACCCCGGGAATGGGACGCCCGATGGGCACCGGGCCCGCGGTGTCGGTCTCGGTCATCTCGTGCAGGGTCGCCCACACGGTCGCCTCTGTCGGTCCGTACTCGTTGAAGAGACGGGTATCGGGAAGAACATCGCGGTGATCGCGCACCAGCTGTGCAGGACAGCTCTCACCGGCCACTATCGCCACCTTCAGACCCTGCAAGAGCTCAGCGCCGGAGGCCAGCAGCTGAGCGTAGAGCGACGGCACGCAGAGGAGGCTGTCGACGTGCTGCTCGGAGATCAGCCGCGCGAGCCGCCTCGGGTCCCTGACTTCGTCGTCGGCCGGGATCACGAGGGTCCCACCCGCCGCAAGCGTCCAGAAGATCCCGGCGACCGAACTGTCGAAGGCCACGCTCGGAATCAACAGAAACCGCTTCGGTGGCGCGTCATAGGCCTGGAAACGCGCTCCTGTCGAGGCGCTGAGATTGCCATGGGTCACGACGACCCCTTTGGGGCGTCCTGTCGAGCCGGAGGTGTAGAGGAGATAGGCCGGAGAGGTCGATGTGAGGTCCGCACGGGCCGGGAACGCCCGACGATCCCCTGCTCTGCCGTCGATCTCGACCACAGCCCACGTGCCGTCGGGCACGAGCCGGGTCAGATTCGGTGTGGTGAGCACCGCTCGAACCTTCGCGTCCTCGAGTATCTGCCGGTTCCTCTCCTCGGGGTACGCCGGGTCCAACGGCACGTAGGCGGCACCCGCCCAATGGCACCCGATGATGGCCTCGACCATCGCCGCCGAGCGTTCGATGAAGACCGCGACCCGATCACCGGTCCGCACCCCTTTCGAACCGAGGTCGTCGGCGATGCGTGCGGACGCGGTTCTGAGATCGTCGTAGCTTCTCCGATCTCCCCGGCACTCAAGCGCCGGAGACCGTGGCGACTGCAGGGCCCGCTCGTGGATCCGCTCGGGCAGCAGCGCCCGCTGCTCCGCCGATGCAGGCGCTCCCCGAGACCACGATCGAAGCATCGACCGTTCACGATCGCCGAGCATCGTAACCTCGGCAAGAACCCGTTCGCGATCGAGGGAAAGGTTTTCGATCAGGGTCTCGTAGTGGTCGAGCAGCAGCCGGATCCAACCCTCGTCGTAGCGATCGGTCCGGTACTCGACTGCTGTCGTGAGCCCGTCGTCGCGCTCCTCGACGAACAGGGTGAAATCGAACTTCGAAGCTCCCAGGTCAAGCGTCACCGGTTCGAGCCGAGTGTCTCCGAGGCGCGGTGGCTCGCCCGCCTCCTGGTAGACGAACATGGCCTGGAAGATCGGGTGGCGGTCGTGCCGTCGAGGCGGTGCCAGCTCTTCGACCAGGACCTGGAATGGGAGCGCGGCGTGACCCAGCAGCTCTCTCATCGTGCGGCTGAAATCTCGAACGGCAGAGCCCACACGTTCGCGCTCGTCCAACGCTCCAGAGACCACGATCGGGTTGAGAAAGTAGCCGACCATATCGGCCGTGTCCGGGTGGGAGCGCATGGAGACCGGTGTCGCGAAAGCCACCGGCTGTCCATCTGCATACCTCTGAAGCAGCAGGTGAAATGCAAATGCATAGACCGCGAACGGGCTGGCGCCGGCGTTGCTCGCGAGCTGCCGGATGCCCGCCTTCAGCGAAAGCGACAGCGGCCTCGAGAGCAACCGCCCACGAGGCTCGATCGCCCCGGTTGCGGGACGGTCGAACGGCAGACTCAGATCGTCCGGCAGGGGGTCGAGCCGGTGGCGCCAGAACCCGAGCTCGGCTTCTCGTTGGCGCGGATCCCGGCCCTCAAACCAGTGCACGTAGTCGTCGTACTGAACGCGGGCCCGGTCCCGAAGGCGCCCCCCGCCGTAGGCCTCGGAGAGCTCGCGCCAGAGAGCCGCAAGAGACCTCTCGTCGGCGAGAATGTGGTGCAACACCAGCAGCAGGATCTTCTCGCCGTTGTCGTTCTCTCGGATGAGGATCATGCGCGTGAGGGGCCCGGTCTCGAGATCGAAGGGCATGCGAGCCTGTGCGATGGCGGTCGCCATCCCCTCGCCACCTGCCACCTCCAGGACCTCCACGGTCGAGGCCGGCAGCGGCTGCTCGATCTGTCGAACAACTCCCTGTTCGTGCCGAAAGGTCGAGTGCAGGAGACGGTGCCGGGATACGACCTGATCAAAGGCGTGCTGCAGCCTGGCAATGTCGAGCGAACTCGACACCCGGAACGCACTGGCCAGGTTGTAGGCCGGGGATCGGGGGTCCATCTGGTGGGCCAGCCAGAGGCTGTGCTGATACTCGCCGATCCGGGCCTCTCGATCCGCCGGCCGAATCGGCATCTCCGGCGTCTCGGCAGCGGTGGCTGCCTTCTTCAAGCGGATGGCTTGTTCGAGCAGCTTGGCGCGATCGTCATCTCGGTGCTTCGTCATGGTGAGGTGTGTGCCAGGTTCCGCGCACAGTGTATCCCGTCCTCCCGGATCGCAGTTCTCCCCTGCCGATCCGCCGTCCGGCCGTTCAGGATCGGCACACGGGCAACCGGAGATCGCGGGCGGACAATTCCGCCGGACCTCTCCGTCCTCGCTGCCGATTTCACGGTCGCACTTCTCCTGGCAGAGAAGTCGATGTACGGTTTGAGGGATGACGGAAGACACCAACGCGGTTGCAGCGGGTCGGCGATTGCGCATTCTGGAGGTCGAGACTTTTGGACGCGGGGGTCTCATCCACTATGCCTTCAACCTCTCGTGCGCCCTGGCCGAACGGGGCCACGAGGTGTTCCTGGTCACCACCGACAGATATGAGCTCGCCGACCGTGAGGCGCCGGAAAATGTCCAACTCATCACGAATCTGGCAGTGTTCACCAGCCGATATGGTTCGAAGTTGCCCGCTCTGGTGCGGCGGTGGGCGCTCAAGATCGAGGCTTTCGCCGATGCTCTGAGGCTGACGGTCCTGGCCCGCCGCCTCCGGCCCGACGTCATCCATTTTCACAGCACGAATCTCTCGGCCCTTCTGTACCTTCAGCTGCTTCGCTGGGTGGGCAGTCCGGTGGTGACCACCGCCCACCAGGTGATGCCCCACGAGCCCGTTCGGTTCCAGCACGCCATCTCCCGCCGCATTCACGCTCAGGGGCATTTGGTCGTCGCCCATTCCAGGGTCGATCACCAGCGCCTTGTCGATGAGTTCGGTCTCGATGGCAACCGGGTGGTGGTGATTCCTCACGGCGAGTATGGTTTTTTCGATTCCAGGGGCGAGCGCGTCGACCGGGAGTCGGTGCGAGCAGGCCTCGACCTCGAGCCCGAGCACGAGGTGGCCCTTTTCTTCGGCCACATTCGTGAGTACAAAGGGCTCGACATCCTGCTCGAGGCGTGGAGCACGGTGATCGAATCGAGGCCCAAAGCTCGCCTCGTGGTCGCCGGAGATCCTGCGCATCTGAACGCGGCGAGGCGTCGCGAGCTCGATCAATGGGCGCAGCGTCTCGGGGTCGTGCGTCGGTTCGCGTACATCCCGTTTTCGGATGTGGCGCGCTACTTTGGCGCGGCCGACGTCCTGGTCATGCCCTACCGGACCATCAGCCAGTCGGGGGTTCTCTTTCTCGGCCTGTCGCTCGGCCTGCCGGTGGTGGCGTCCAGCGTCGGTGGATTTCCAGAGACGCTCAGCGACGGCGAGAGCGCGTTGCTGGTGGCGCCGGAATCTCCGGACGAGTTGGCGCAGGCCCTGATCCGCGTGCTCGGTGACCCGGAGCTGCGGCGCCGCCTGGCTCGGGGCGGGCGGTTGGTTGCTGATCGGCATTCGTGGGGGTCGATCGCGGAGCAAACCGAGGAGGCGTTTTTGCGGCTCTCGACGGGTCGACGGGCGCGGGGGGCGGCTCACCGGGACAGAATCTGAAACAACCGGCGCTCGATTCCGTCCGGTTTGCGCTCCAGACGCCAGAGAAGATACAGCGCGCACCAGAACACGCAAGCGCCGACCAGGGTCTTCAGCACCAGGGACAGCCATGAACCCGGTGGCGAAAAACCAACGGACGGCATCATCGTCGCGAGCAGCCACACGGCGCCGACCATCGCCAGCCCGGCTGCGAGGGGCCGCCGGAGTTGCACCACGACCTCGGAGTACGTGACGTCGAGCGTGCGTCGCAGCATCCACACGTTGAGCCAGGTGTAGACGACACCCGCTCCGACGATGCTCCAGATCGCGCCCTTGAGACCGAACAGTGCCGTTGAAACGATGAATGCCGGCAGGTGGATGAGCGCGTAGGCGAGACTCACCCCGAAGAGGAGCTTCGTCCTGCCGAGGGCCATCACACACGGTAGGGTCATCGACAACGTGGCCCGCAGACCGAGGTACGGGGTCAAAATGGTGAGGAGATGAATGATCGGGTTCCACTGGTCTCCGAGGACGAGCGGCACGAAGTCGTTGGCCACCAGGGCGAATCCGAAGCCCGCCGGAAGGCTGAGGCTCGCGAGAACGTTGATCGACTCCATGGCCGCCCGACGCAGCCGCTGCGTGTCCTGAGCCAACTCGCTGAAGGAAGGAAAGAGGATTCGCTGCAGGGGGCTGACTAACTCCCGGGTCGGTAGCACCCCGACTCGCTGAGTCATGAAATAGAGGCCGGTTTCGGCGATCCCGAGCAAACGACCGACGATGATCTTGTCGGTCTCCATGGAGAGTGTGATCACCACCGAGGTCAGCGAGAGCCATCCGCTGAACGCGAAAATCTCGCTCGCGCGTGCCAACGAAAGCCGGGGGCGATAGGGACGGAGAGCGTAGCTCAAGATCAGCGTGATCAGCGTACCGACCAGCATGCCTACGACCAGCGCCCAATAACTGCGATACATGATCGCGATGAGCAGCGTGACGGTCACGGACACGATCTTGGCACCGAGAGTGAGGATGGCGAGCTTCGAGAAAACAAGGTCTCGTTCGAAGAGCACGAACTTCGGGTTGGAGAGACCGGTCAGGATCGGGCTGAGAGCGAGCACCATCAGGATCGTCGCGATCCGGCCGTCGGTCACGAAGCCGGCCGCGGCAGCCATGCACAGCGCCGACACGATCCCTCGCATCATCGACAGGGTGAATGCAGTGTCGAAAAGCGCGCGCTGGTCGTCTCGGGTGCGGATGAGCGCCTTGTTGACGTCGAAAGCGCTCAGACCCTCGATGATCGTGACCACCGAAGCCGCGATAGCCACCAGGCCGAAGTCATCGGGCGAGAGCAGACGGGCGAGCACGACGAGAGCCAGAAAATCGAGCCCTCGGTCGAGCCACCGGTAGCTGTAGAGCCAACCGGCGCCAACCGCCGCACGCCGCGCCAGGTCGTTCATGACCCTTCCACCCCGGGGACGGGCGCTCGAGCGAGGTCGCTCCCCCCGAGCAGGAGCTCGATTGTGCGCTCGGCGACGCGGTTCTCCGCGTAGGACCGGAAACGCCTGCGCAGCCGCTCTACGTTGTTCGCGAAGTCGGGGTTCATGAGGAGGCGGTCGATGTGAGAACGAATGTCGCCGACGCCATCCCGGCGTCCATCACCCGCAATGCCGAGGCCGTGGTAGACCACGCGAGCCGCATTGCCGGACATGTCCGTTTCACCGCCGCTGTAGACCAGCATGGGAACACCGTGCGTCACGCACTCGTCGATGGTGTTGATGCCGCCGTGGGTCACCATCACGTCGGCGTGCCGCAGAACCCGCGTCTGTGGCACCCACGAGAAGGCGTGCACCCGCTCGCGGCAGGGGTCCGAGATCGGACAGCTGCAGGCGGCGGCTGAGGCTGATCACCAGATGCCGGTCGGGGCGCTCGCTCACCGCTGCGGATGAGGCGGTTCAGTAGCTCCCGCTCAGCGGAGAGGACCGACCCGAAGGCGGCGTAAATCAGCGTGTAGGCCATCGGGATCCTGGCGGTGCCGCCCCAGAAGGTCGTCGAGCTCGTCACGTTCGGTCGGCGCCATGGCGGTGTCCGCTCGTGATTCAAGCACCATGGGGCCGACATAGTGCACGTGAGGGAACGGCCGGTGCGGGAACTCGAACTCGAGCGCGTGCAGGCTGAGCGCGCTTCGGGTGCGATAGGTGAATGGAATCAGCCATTGGCTGTCATCCGCTTCGCGATCGAGATCGAAACCCGATGACTCGGCAAGCTGTCGCAGGAGGGAAATACGATCACACCCGACCCGGCGGATCTTCTCCATCCAGGCTCGACTGCGCTTGCGAAGGCGAAGGGCCGACCACAGCATGGAGCTTCCGAAACGCGCGCCCTGCCACCCGACTCCGGGTCGGGCGAAACAGTGGGGCGGCGGTAGGCCGGGGTGCCTCCAGATCGAGCAGAAGCTGTTCATGAGGGCCGTCGGCACGGCGGTCGACGACGCGGCAATGATGTGCTCGTGCATCTCACCGTCGATGAGCATGAGGTCTGGGTGAGCGGTGCCAACCCAACGGACGAACGGTTCGACCCCTGTCGACGCTGCCGCATTCCGGCGGCGTTCTCCCAGGTGCGCGAGCCTGCGCATCATACCGGTGCGGCCATCATCCTCGATGAACTGTTGGTAGCGGCCGGGATCGAGCTCGAGAAATTCGAGGCCGTTGCCCTCTACCACTTCGCGGGCATGATTGAAGCTCGCGTAGGTGAGCCGGTGGCCGGCTGCCGTCAGGCGTCGGGAAAGCTCCACACTCGAATACAGGATACCGGCAAGACCCGAGGTCACGCAGAGGATGTGGGCCTTCGAACTGTGGTCGTGCGCGGTTTCAGCAGTCGGTTCGAACGACATGGCGCCGATCATTCCTCGAGGTAACCGAGCCGGCCGATGAGTTCTGCATAGCGCGCATCAAAGGCCCGCTTGACGCGCGGTGTGAAAATCTCCCGCCATTGGCCGGAGACCGGATCGCGGACGTGGGGATCCCGCGAACGCTTCCTGAGCGAGTACCGATTCGCGAACCAGAGACCGAGGCGCCGTTCGATGAAACCGAGGCCGTAGAAATCGAAGACCCTTCGAAACGCCGCGACCTCGTTGCCGAGGATGTCTTCGTATCGTTGGGTGAGTATGTGCGGGTGTTGCTCGGGCCAGCGCAGCATGGACTCAAAGTGCAGAGTGCGAAACTCCAGCTCCGCCAGCAGCCCGTCCTCCGGCGGCAGTGACTGCAGGTACTCGGCGAACGACATCCGTGAGCCGCGCAGGCCCTCGGGTACGAAGCCGTTGGCGAAGTACCAGTCGTCGGCGGTCGGCGATTGAATGTGGGTCCAGGGCTCCGCCCCCCGTCGGTGGTAGAAGTAGCCCGAGACCACCAGATCGCGTGGGTCGCGGACGAACCGGGTGATCCTGAACTCTCCGAGTCGATCGAGATCGAGGGCCCGGTTGTTCACCGACGCAATTCGAGGCTCACGGAAACTCGCGTAAAAATCGTCGACGTGGCTGTTGAAGTGGCGAAAACCGCGGCCCCAGGGCTGCAACCGGTTGAAGACCGCGTCCATCACCCGTCGGTAGTAGACGGTGAGGCACTTGTGATACGAGCAGTGAATCAGGTTGGCCTGCACCACTCAGCCTTCCCTGCCGGGACGTCCGCCGTGATCTCCATCCACGTGGGTGCGACAGCGGGACGACCTTTTCATTGCGGCTCATGGTACCTCACGCAACACTCCCGCCGTCGGCAGTCATCGCAGAGCGCTGCACCCGATTCTCCGGGGCGAAACAGCCGCGGGCGGCGGGCATTTGTTCAACCCCGAAACGTTCATCGCACCGACTCGGTATTCTGGACCTCGAGATCCTGGTCACCCGCCCCCAGTTCGGAAGCGCCGATCACCCACCACTGGATGTCATCGATACGGTGTCGGCTGACCACCACGTCCCCGATTGACTCGCGCCATTCCTCAGGCCCCAATTTCGATCGCATCTCGGCGAGGCCCCATGCGCCAACGTACCAGAGGTCGAGAACGTCAACCGTGAACGGAACGAGGGCCTCCCAGCGCCGGGCCCCCTCCGGCCCACACAAAACCAACAGACGCGATCCTTTCACCAAAGCCGCGATCTGCCGGGCGATATCGAGGTCGCGTTCGATCCCGGGCTGGGGGCGGGCTGGACCGGCGAGCCGCTCTTCCGCCGCACCCCCGGGGCTGAGGGCAATCAAGTTGCTGCGCGGCTCTTCGGGCAGACGAACCCGATAGAGGACGACCGCGTCCTGCAGACCCAGTCGTTTGCCCGGCAGCAGGGGCCAGGACTTCGCAACAAGAGCGAACGGTACCTGATAGACCTTCATCCTGAGCTGGTTCCCCAACCTCGTGCGGTGGTACAGGCGATGCTGGTAACCGCTCGATTCTGAGAAATAGACCGCATGCCGATCCGCCTCGAAGGAGACCCCCTCCAGGCGAGGAGGTTTCTCGAGGTTGCGGGTCCTCTTGAACAGAACATACGGGTTCCGTTCGAGAGTTGCCGAGAGCGGGATACGCTCGACGGCCGGGAGCAGGGTCCAGGTGCCGTCCACGTTTTGCGCGGCCATCTTCAAATCCACCAGCGGAAACGGCCACAGCACGATTCGCGGCCACTTCATCATTTCCACCCTCAGGGGAAGTCCCCACGCAACGATCAAGACGGCGAGAAGGACGGCCACCAACGAGCGTCGAATACGGCAAAGGCCGACGACCAGAAAGACCAGGAGGAACGGATAGACGTAGCTGAGAAACCGGGCGGTGCTGGAGTCGTAGACCAGGACAAAGAAGGCCATGATCGTGACAAACCCGCCGAGAACCAGGGCCGCCCAATCCTGCCGGAGCGACCGGCGAGCGGCGGTCCACATGCCGATCGCAACCGGGACGACGGCAGGGATGCCGACGAGGGCGACGAGAGACCATGCATAAAAGAGTGCGTTGCTGTGCAGCGCGTCGCCCTGGAGCCCGACGGCGCCCCAGTTGCGGTAGACGACATCTCCCAAAGTGCCAACGAGCCGCAACCGAACCAACACCCAGATGATGCCCGGGGCTGCAAAAAGGAAGACCCCGGCCAAAAACTCCCGACTGCGAAGATCCACCCGGCGATGCCGGAAGACCGTCGCGAATACCGGGAGGGCGAAGAGTACCGCGATGGGCTGGGTGACGGCGCTGAGACCAGCCGCCAGTCCCGCCAGGAGGTATCCCGGCCGGCCGTCTGTGCCTCTGCGCTGCCAGAAGATGAGCGACCACCCCAGCAGGCATGCTGCGGGAATGTCCGCCATCCAGACCGCGCTCCACCACACCCAGGTAGCGTTCGTCAGCCACGCCATGGTTGCCAGCGCGGTCAGAAGACGGTCACAAGTCCTGCTGAGCATTCGGTACATGCCGAGGCCCGTCACAAACACCAGTCCCTGGAGGAAGAGCGGAGCCAGCTTGAGCATCGATACCGATTCCAGCCCGGCGAGAACAAGAGGAAACAACGGAGGTCGCGCCGAATAGGCCACTGGATGGCCAAGCAAAAAGAGCCCGTTCGCCACCCAGTCAGGTGCATCTCCGATCATCAGGGCGAAGTCGACGATCGGGTCATCGTAGAAAAGCAGGGCCGACAAGAGCAGGAAGTTCGCGGTCGCCGACACGAGGAAGATCAGGGACACTCCGTCAACCGGCCAGAATCTCGCCAGCGGCTGAACGAAACGTGAAGCCTCCGATGCCCGCCCTGACCGGAGCAATCGCTCAATGATCAGGACCAGAGTCGAAAAGCAGGTCAATATCAGGAGCAGGAAACGGCTGAAAGAACCTCCGATGAGTTTCTCGTCCAGACCGGAAAACTGGGTGATCAGCGCCACCAGGAACGACGCCGCGAGACACGCGACGACGATGCGGCCTGCACAGCCGGGAAAACCGCCGGCGTCCCCGAACCTGTAACTCGCCACCCAGAGCCCGAAGCCCCAAGCCAGAAGGATCAGCGGCAGTATTCGCACGTAGCTGCTCAGAGGGTAAAGAGGCGACTCGAAGAGCAAAGGCAGGAGCCTCGGAAGAACCAGACTCCTTGCAGCCCAGGCAAGAAAAAATGAGGCTGCGACGAGCGCCAGATCGACCACCGGACGGGCCGTCAACAACCTTGCCATTTTTTGACGCATGCCGGAGCCTAACACGCCTTCGAAGTTGGCAGGCAGTGGAGATCCATCACCTCCTTTTTGTAGGCGCGGTCTTCAATCGCGCTCCCTGGGCAGCTTTCCGGCACCGAAGCAACGGGGTCGGCACCACGTGCCGGGACGTCTTCCGCTGCTTCGACCGGATGGGTGTTCTACTCTCCTCTCATGCTCCAACGCGAGGCCGCATTGCCGACCCTCAGAACTTCCACGTCAACGTCACCCGCAGCGATGGCTTTTCCATCGGGTGGAAGTGCACGTCCTCGATGCCTTCGGGGGGTTCGCCGGTCAGCCTCGAGGCATAGAAGTAGGCGATGTCGTAGTCCTCTCGGTCGAGGAGATTGAACCCTTCGATCGCCAACCCGAGATTCTCCGACAGGGTGTAGCCGACAAGGCCGTTGACCAGCACTGTCGGCCCCCAGTCCACCGACCCGTCTTCGATCAAGGGCCCGCCTGAAAAGTACCGCAGCCGGAGACTCCCGAACCATCGCCCGAGATCAGCGACGGTCAATCCACCGGCGACCGTGGCGACGATCGCTCCGGGGATGTCGTCACCGACGGGGTCGGCATCGGTGAAGCGTGCGTCCGTCACGGTCGCATCGAGGTCGATACCCACCCGACGGCTGACCTGCCAGAAATTGGTCCACTCGAGCCCGATCCTCCGACTCGGCCGACTCGCCTCGGTGGACCCGCCGTCGCCGACGAACAGGAGCTCCGAGTCGAGCTCGAGCCAGAAGGCGGTCAGCGTCCCGTGGTAGCCGTTCGCGGTGAAGGTCCGGACGCCGATGTCGAATCCGCTCGCACGGACCAGCGGGTCGACCGGTTGCACCGGTTCCCCTGTCACCGGGTCGATGGCGATGGTGGCGCCTCGTGCGTCGTTGGAGTGGAACCCGGAACCGGCGTTGAACGAGAGCTCGGTCGATTTCCAGGGCCGGTAGATCAAACTGAACTTCGGATTGAGCATCCAGTCGTCGGCGGTACCTGAGTTCGGCTCCCGATAGGCATCGACCTCGGCCCGATAATAATCCGCCCGCGCCCCGATGTTGAGGCGGAGCGCCGGCGAAAATTGAATCCAGCTTTCGCCCCAGATGCCTCCGCCGAGTTGGCTGATGTCGTCTTGCCTGGTCGTGAACGTTCGAACCAGATCCGTGGTTCGATACAGCCCGTTGGCGATGTTGTCCCATCGCAGATCGATCCCGACCGCGGCGCTGGCGTGAGCCTCTCCGAGGTGACCGCTCCACCGGTGGTCGGCGCCGAGCCCGGAAATCCAACGCTCGTCCTGTTGTTCGAACTGGTCGCCGTTCACCGGATCGTCGAGAAAATACGTGAAGTTCGAGATGAGGTCGAAATCGTATCGAATCAGATAGGCCGAGACGCTGGTCAGTGAAACGCCGCTGCCGCGGTGGTACTCGCCGGAGAGGCTGTAGCGGCCGGTGGCGCCGCGTGGGCCGGTATCGAGAATGCCGTAGCGGTCGACCAGCCCCTCGTCGACCGCCCGCTGCGGAATCTGATCGGACGCCAGCCACTCTCCGTCCGAACCCATCGCGACGACCGACCAACCCCTGAGAGCATCGCCCCGGCTGTAACCCAGGTATCCATTGAATCGCTGGTAGTCGTCGGGACGGTCCCAGGGGCCGTCGTAGTGGTAGTACTCCAGCGCCCCCGTGAGATCCCCGCCACCGGTTTCGATGGATCCGGCGACCAGGGCGCGTTGATAGGAAAATGTGCCGAGCGTGAGGGTGGCGATGCCGGTGGGCACGGTTCGAACAAAGTTGAAGTCGACGCCTCCGGCCGAGGAAAAATCGCCGATCTGGGCGAAATACGGGCCTTTTCGATAGTGAGCGTTCTCGACGAGCTCGGGAATCAGAAAATTGAGGTCGGCGTAGCCCTGGCCGTGGCCGTGCGACGGCATGTTCACCGGCATCCCGCCTGCCGAGACCGCGAAGTCCGTGCCGTGGTCGAGGTTGAATCCGCGCAAAAAGTACTGGTTGGCCTTGCCGCCTCCGGAATGTTGGGTGGCGATCGCCCCCGGGACGGTTTCAACCAGCTCGCCGGCGCGAAGCTTGGGTCGAAGGGCGAGGTCTTCCCGCCCGGTCGTGCCCTCGTTGGACGACCCGGCGATGCCGAGCAGGTTGTCGCTTCGGTGGCTGACGTCGACGCTGTCGAAAAACTTCAGTCCGTGGGCCTCTGCATCGTCGTGCTTGTGTTCCGGTTGTTCTTCGGTTGGCTTTTCGGGTTGTGGTGGTGGGTCTTCCTGCCCCTGCGCAACGGCCGCGGGGAATCCCAGACACACCGACAAAAAACTCGCAGTGATCCATCGCATACAGCTTGCTCCTCAAAATGAACCATTGTCCGGCCGCAGAGCTGTCCGGAGTTTGAGAAATTCTGCCTGTTTGAGTGGGGGGAGGGGTCAGGCAGGCGGAGCGCGGGGATTGGCGGCTGACGACGGTCCCTGTTGATGAGCGACCACGATCTGAGTGTCGGTCTTCGTGTCGTTGACAGCCTCCGGCGCCGCGACATCGGGGGCCGTCGGCCCTGGGTCGGGCACCGCCTGCACTATCGTGAAGACCGGTGACTCGTTCTGATCTCGGGTGTCGGGCTCGTGGCCGTGGTGAGTGTCCGAGGTCTCGGGGTGATGGCCCCCGGCACGCTCGTGATCATCGTGGTGGTGGTCGCCGACGTGAAAATGAAGGTGGAAGAACCCGGCGCCCACTTCGCCGTGGCGGTGCCAGTCTTCGGCTGCGTGCAGACCCAAGCCGGCAGCACACAGTGCGCCCACGAACGGCAGGGCTGGTACCGCCGTTCGCAACCAGCGGATCAGGGCTCGGCGCAATCGTCTCGTCATGTTCTGCGCGGCCGATTGTACCCGAACCGTGCCGCCGGCGTGAGAATGACGGACGCATCAATCCTCTTCAGCACATCGCCCTCCCGACTCTCATGGAAGGCAACGTCAGACCGCCCGCGAGGTTTCCCGTTGTGATCGGCCTCAGGGAATTCTCGAGGAGCTGGGACGTTTTCCTGGCAGACGCGCCACTGAGGCGTGAACATGCGGAGGACCAGATATGTTGACCTTGCTGCTCATCACCGCGATGCTGACGACTTACGTCATTTTCAGGTTCAACGAGGGCGAACCCGTCACTGTAAGGAAGGCTGCGGGCGAACCGCAACGACGCCGGTCGTGATGGCCGAGCAGAACGTTCTCGGCGGGAGTTTGGAGACCTGCTCGACGTCGCCGCGCACCGGGTGGTTCCGGGACGGCTGCTGCAGGACCAACGGGCAGGACTTCGGGCGCCACGTGGTGTGCGCGGTGGTGACCGAGGAGTTTCTCGATTTCACCCGGTCCAACGGCAACGACCTGTCGACACCGGCCCCCGAACACGGTTTTCCAGGTCTCAAACCCGGTGACCGGTGGTGCCTCTGCGTCGACCGCTGGCGCCAGGCGCTCACCGCCGGCGTGGCTCCACGCGTGGTCCTCGCCGCCACTCACAGCAAGGCCCTGGACATTGTGTCCCTCGACGACCTCGAAGCGCACGCCGTCGACCCCGTGTCATGAGCCGGCCGCGGACAGCTGCGAGCAGTTCGACGTTGCCGCGCATCACCAGTACAATGCCACTGCTTTTCTGTCCTCGGCGACGCGATCAACGTTGCCCCCGGGGAATCAGGTTGTCTGCGGAAGATCAGGAATATTGCCGCATTTGACGGGAGTTCACCCCTCGTGAACAACGTGGATCTCCCGCACCTCGGCCACCGATCAGAACGAGGTGACGGACCAACTGAAAGGAACCAACCATGAAATCCTCGAAAGTGATTGCTCTTGCTGCCGCCGCAGTCCTCGCCGGAGTCGGGTGCGCTCCCCAGCCGGTACAGGAAGCCGAGGCTCCACCAGCGCCCGAACTCGAGCGCTCCGTCCTCACGGCCGCCGACCAGCAGGCGATGACCCCACAGCAGGTGCTCGACGATCTCAAGGCGGGCAATGAGCGTTTCTCGGCGAATGAGCTGACACCGCGCGACTACATGGCTCAGGCCGAGGCGACCGCCGCCGGCGGCCAGTTTCCGAAGGCAACCATCCTGAGCTGCGTAGACTCCAGGGTGCCGGTCGAGATCATCTTCGACCAGGGCATTGGCGACGTCTTCGTCGGTCGTGTTGCCGGCAATGTCGAGGACGTCAACATGGTCGGCAGCTTCGAGTTCGCGACCAAGGTCGCCGGCTCCAAGGTCATTGTCGTTCTCGGCCACACCTCGTGCGGTGCCGTCAAAGGAGCGGCGGACGGAGTCGAACTCGGCAACCTCACCGAACTGCTCAACGACTTCGACGCCCCCATTGCGCGAGCTGACGCAGCGACCGAGGGCGAGGCCAACTCGTCAAACGCGGCGTTCCTCAGTCTGGCCATCGAGGAAAACGTGCGTGAGACCATCGCCAACATTCTCGATTCCAGCGAGGTGATCGCCGAGATGGTCGACAACGGCGAGCTTCTCGTGGTCGGCGGGGTCTACGACCTGGCCACCGGCCGGGTGAACTGGCTCGACTCGTAGAGCGTGGCCAGGTTCGTGTCGCTCACGCGATCGCCGGCCTTCGCGGCGGCCCTGCTCGCGGCATGCTTCGCCCCGGGCACCGCCGCGACGGCCGAGACGGTTTCGGACACCCCCCCCATCGATGCCTCCGTGTCGAATCTCGGCGAGGCTCTCAAGCAGGGTGTTCTCGGCATCGATTTTCGATATCGGCTCGAATTCGTCAACAGTGAATCGTTCGACAAGGACGCTCTCGCCTCGACCCTCCGCGGAGCGCTGACCTACGAGACGGCGCCGTATCGCGGCTTTTTCGGCGGAGTCACCTTCGAGACCGTAACCGCCCTCGGCAATGACGGACTTTACGACAACGCGGGCTCCGGCGACCTCTGGAACGGCGTCACCGACCGGCCGATCGTAGCCGACCCCGAGGTCATCGAGGTCGACCGCCTGTTCCTCGCCTATCGTGGCGCTTACGGGCTCGACATCCGAGTCGGTCGATTCGCCTACACCCCGGACAACCAGAGATTCATCGGCATCGCGTCCTGGCGCCAGAACTACCGGTCGTTCGAGGGCGTATCGTTCGCCGTGGGGAATCCCAGTACCGTTGTGGCAGGGTATGCGTACCTCCGCCGCGTCTACTACAACACCGGCGCCAGCCCCGGGATCGACGCCCATCTGCTGCACCTGTCCCGAGATCTCGGGCCCGGTTCACTTTCGGGCTACGCGTACCTCCTCGATTGGGAGAGCGAGACGCGGGCCTTTCTGTCGTCTGCCACCTACGGTGCACGCTACACCGGCGGTCACTCCATCGGGTTTTCGGATCTGTTCTACTTCGCAGAATATGCTCGCCAGCTCGATCACGGCGACAATCCGCGAGACTTCAGTCTCGACTACGTTCACCTGGGCCTTGGCGCTCGCACGGGTCCGTGGGCACTGCAGGCGGCGTGGGAGCTGAGGGACGGCGATGGAACGAGCGCAGTCCAGACGCCTCTCGGTACCAATCACGGCAAGAACGGCTTTGCCGACCGAATGGTCGTCAACCCGCCCGACGGCAGCAACGACTACTACGTGCGGTTGGCCATGGACGACGACCGCTGGGCGTGGCTCCTCGATTATCACTCCTTTCTTGCCGCCCGCGGCGGCGACCGACTCGGGACCGAGATCGACGCCCAGGTGAGTTTCTCGCCGACCGACAGCCTGTCCCTCAACCTGAAGCTTGCCCACTACATGGCGGACACCTGGCTCACCGATGTCACCAAGGTGATGGTCTGGGCGAGTTGGTCCTTCGACACGTCTTTCTGACGACCTCTGCGGGCGCCAGGTTCCCCATTGCTCGGTTGCCACCACGGGCGCCTCTGATCACGGGTGCCTCATGGGTGCGACTGATCTCAACCTGACAATCTGTCCTCCCAAGCGGGAAACGATGAGGCGTTCATTTTCGGTGGCGCCCATCCGGTCGTTGCTCCGGCGTCACGGTGCCGCCTTCGCCGAGCACCGAGCGCACCCACTCGAAGACAGCGCCGTCGGTTTGCCGCTGCGAATCGCTGCGGCGAGCGAGGGCGTTGAGAACCAACCGCATGCGCGGGTTGTCGGCGAACGCCTGCCGGTGACGTTCGAGGTAGGCCCAGTACAGATTGGTGATCGGGCAGTCTTTTTTCGGGTTGAACGCGCAGGCTGCGCAGTAGTCGCTCATACGGTTGATATAGGCGGCTCCCGAGACGTAGGGCTTGGTGGTCATCAGTGGACCGACACCGTAGGTGCCCATCGCCAGCACGTTCGGCTCGACCACCCAATCGTAGGCATCGACATAGGCGATCCAGAACCAGTCGGTGAGCTCACGCGGCGACACATCGAGCAGGGCGGCGATGTTCGACAGCACCATCAAGCGGGTGATGTGATGGCTCCAGGCTTCACGCCACACGTCCTCGACCACCCGATCGAGGCACGCGAGGCCGCTCGGGCGGCCGGGCCAGTAGGAGAGCGGCAGCGGCCGCTCGGCACCCAACACCGACGGGCACGCGCCGCCGTCGAAGACCTCACCGTCGGGCTCACCGGTCCACGTCGAGCCCGACCATCGTGCCCAGCCGCCGTCCCCCGGATGCTCCGCCCGCCGCGGCGCGCTTCCCGGCAGTTCGCGAAAGCCGGCAGTCGCCTCGTGCACGTGGCGCATGAACTCACGCCACCCCAGCACCTGACGGACGAAGCCCTCCTTGCTGGCGAGCGGTATGTCGAGGGCCACCACATCGTCCACCACCCGGGAAGGCAGCAAACGGTGGAGATTCAGAAGCCCTGAGATCCTGGTGTGGAACAGGCCCGAACTCGCGCGCGACATCGCGTCTTCATAGGGGCCGAAGCACGGCACACAGTGCTCGAGCGCCCATCGCCACAGTGTTTCTGCGTCATCGACCGACGCCGGCAGCGTGGCCAGATCGATGCTGCCCGGGTGGGCCGCGAAGTGGTTTTCGATCAGTTCCGCGACCTCGATCGTCAGCGCGTCGGGCTCGAAGACAGGTGGCTCAGGCGCCGGCGTTTCGCCGGCCCACGGCTTGCGATTCTCGGCGTCGAAACTGAATTTGCCGCCGATCGGTTTGCCGTCAATCATCAGCAATCCACTGCGCCGGCGAACCTCGCGGTAGAAGGCGTCCATCCGCCACGGAGGGCCCTTCTTCTGGCTCGCACAGAAATCGCCGTCTGTAGTCAGCCAGCCTTCGTGCTCCAACTGGACGAGAGCGCCTCGCTCGACCAATGGCGCGAGGTCGGTGCGCAACTCGTATTCGGCCGGCCGCATGACGCGCATCGGACCCAACTCTTCGATCAGCGGCTCGAGGACGGTGCGATAGGACCCTCGGGCCACAACGTGCCGCACCGCGACACCGCGTGCCGCCTGCTCGAGGGCGAAATGGCGCATATTGGCGAGCACCAGCGCGAGTTTCTGCCGATGATACGGGCGGCGCGCGGCCTTCCAGGGGTTCTCCACCAGAACGATCCCGAGCTCGGTCGGATCCTCGCGTGACAGCGGGCCGATGCCTTCAGAGAGCTGATCGTAGGGAACGTACAGCCATCGACGATCGCTCGGATCGGTCTGGAGGCGGGCGAGATCATCCGAAAAAAAGCTCACGGCGACACCTCTCGGGCGGTCGTTCAAGCGGCGGTAGCGGGTCGAAGAATGTTCCTGGACTTCTCCATCAATACCATGCACGGATACAAGATCGCACATGCTTGCATTGTGGGCGAACGAACACAGATTTCCAATTGTCGGTTTCGCGCGTGCCCGCTGATCTGATCTGCTGCCCAAACAGCCGTATTTCAGATGTTTGAAATGGCACCCCGGTTCGGCGCCGTTCGGATCAACGAATCGCGGAGCCGCCGTCCACCCGAATCGTTTCCCCGATGACGATCGCGAGGCGACCCTTCAGATCGAACGATGCTGAATCAGTCGTTTCGGTACCCCCATAACGAACACGAATTGATCGACGCAAACGTCCCGGTGCCTGACTCGGCGAACCCACAACGCTCGCCCGAGGTGCTCCACTCCGGCACTGCAGCCACTTTTCCAATGAGTCACCGCCATACTCTCTCGGTGTCGCTGCGCATTCCGGACGGTTGCTTCAAATCGTAACGGGAAGGGTGCCATACGCAGGTGCCCCGAATACGCTTCCACACTCGTTGGCTTCATGGGTGCCAATCCGTGGAGCCCCCTCTGACTGTTAGAATTGACTGTGGCAGGTTCCGCAGATATGGCAAACACATGCGGACCTGGTACCGATTGGTGCCGGGTCACGTCTTTTTCGAGCGAGGAGAATTCGTGCGGGCACTGGTTGCCTCCAGGGCGGCCGTTGAACTCGGCGTCAAACCGCACACTCTTTGTTTCCGCGGGTGCGCCCTGTTTCGCCCGGGCATGCTTGCCGTGACCAAGAAACCTTTCGAGCCGTTGTTGGCAATCGACCCGGGTTCCCCGGAAACGGGACCGCCCGAACGAGATTCTGGAGCAGCTTGATGCCGCAATCGCGAGTTTATAGCCTGGCCGCATTGCTGCTGCTTGTCGGGCTTGCGATCTGGATTGGACATCCATTTCTCACTCCGGCTCAGATCGGCGGGCACTCGTCGCTCATCGACCTGCCCCGGGCGGTGGCCTATCACGATCAGGCACGGCAAGGGCAGTGGCTGCCCCGCTGGATGCCGGCGTTCTACCTCGGACACGGGTCGCCGCTGTTTCTCTACTACGCGCCGGCTTCGTACGTGTTCACCGAAATCGTGCACTTGTTTTTCGACGAGACCTCCACGGCGCTGAAGGTCTCATACCTGCTGCTGGTCATGCTGTCGCTTGCAGGGATGTTCGCGCTGGGTAACAGACTGGCGGGAATTCTCGGCGGCATGGCTGCAGCAACGATGTACGGTTTGGCGCCCTACTACCTCGTCGATCTTTTCGTGCGCCACGGCATCGCCGAGTTCGCATGCTTTGCGGTATTGCCGTGGCTGTTCCTGGCACTGATCAGCGCATCGGAGACCGGTGATGGGATGCGATGGGCGGCGATGTCGATCCTGCTGGCGCTGCTGGTGTGCACTCACAACATCACAGCCCTGGTGACCGCGCCGATCGTGGCGACCTTTGTGTTGGTGCTTGCAAAAGGGCGCAACCGTCTGATCGGCCTGTTCCATTACGGGTTGGGCATCGGGCTGTCTGCGTGGTTCTGGCTGCCGGCGCTGGGCGAGAAGGATCTCGTGCAATCCACCAAAAGTCTCACCGGTGGGGACTTTCATTTCAGCCTGCATTTCGTCCACCCGATGCAGCTGCTGCAGACTTCGTGGGGCTTCGGCGTCTCCGGCGGCAATTCACCGGATCGCATGAGCCACCAGATCGGTCTGGGGTTGGTCGCCGTGGTCATTGCGACGGTGGTCGTGCTGATCCTGCAGCGAAAACGAATCGACATGCGGTTGCGGTTGGTCGCCATGCTGTTCCTCGGTTCGTTTGCCGTCTGTGTGCTGTTTACCACCGCGGCGACGAAGGTGTTCTGGGACCATCTGCCCCTATTGCCGTTCGTTCAGTTCCCGTGGCGGTTCCTCTTGCCGGTCAGCTTCAGCGGTGCTGCGTGCGCAGCAGTTCTGACGGCGATGATCACCAACGGCGGCGATGGCCTGTTGTCGCGCTGTCGCAAAGAGGCTGTGGTTGCGACGATGATTGCTGCGGCAACGGCAACGACGATAACCTACGTCGACGCCAGATACCTGCTGCTCGACGTGCGGGACATGACGATGATCTTTTTCGCATCACCGGATCACGCGCTGGCGGCCGAGCTTCAGTTCAAGGAACTGGCCACCCCCGGTGACATCTACGATATCAACAACCTGCGAACCATGTACACCACCACGACATCCCAGGACGACTACCTGCCGACGACCGTCAATCGAAGGCCGCGCAGGTATGGCGGGTACATCGCCGAACCGGCCGGGCCCGGCGTGATCATCGTCGAAAAGAGACTGGCGGGCGCGGACTATATCTTCCGATACGAAGCCGAGCAGGAGTCAGTGGTTCGCGTCGAACCTTTTTTCTTCCCCGGTTGGAATGCAGCGATGAACGGCGGTGCGCTGCCGATTTTTCCGGAAGCGGACACCGGGTTGTTGATGGTCCGTGTTCCGGCCGGAGAGGGCGAGGTCTTCGTTCGTTTCGGCGATACGAATATCCGAACCGCGGGCAAATGGATTTCCGGCATCGCATTGCTGATGTTGCCGCTCTCGATGTTGTTGCTGCGAAGACGTACGGGAAGCGAAGAAATCGCGCGCGCATGAGGTATGGGTGCCGGGTGCGGTTTCAAGGAGTTGCTCGGGTGCCACCGATCCCCATCGTGACAATGTGATCCACGATGTCGCAGGAATATATCCCTGACTTCCTGGATTGAAGAAGAGCAGGGACCTCGGACCCGAAAACACCTACGACACAGGAGACCACCATGCACGAAGCGAAAGCCTTTTCTGCAGCAAGCGCCACGGACCCCCTTGCAGCCGACACGATTCAGCGGCGCGACACGACCGATCGTGACGTGCGGATCGAGATCCTCTTCTGCGGCGTCTGCCACTCCGACCTCCACACGGTTCGCGACGAGTGGAACAGCATCATGCCCACCACCTACCCCTGCGTGCCGGGCCACGAGATCGTCGGCCGGGTCGTCGAGGTCGGCTCGGCGGTCGCCGCGTACAAGGCGGGCGACCTGGTCGGGGTCGGCTGCGTGGTCGATTCGGACCACACCTGCCCCGCCTGCAAGCTGGATGTCGAGCAGTTCTGTCCGAACGGGGTTTTCACCTACAACGGGCCGGACAAACACCTCGGCGGCGTGACCTACGGCGGCTACTCCGAGAGCATCGTCGTCGATGAGTCTTTCGTGCTGCGCATCCCCGCCAACCTCGATCCGGCCGGTGCCGCGCCGCTCCTCTGCGCCGGGATCACGACCTACTCACCGATCCGGCGCTGGGGCGACATCAAGGGCAAGAAGGTGGGCGTGGTCGGCCTCGGCGGCCTCGGGCACATGGGAGTGAAGTTCGCGAGGGCCTTCGGGGCGCACGTCGTGGTCTTCACCACCTCTCCGAGTAAGAAGGAGGATGCCCTGCGCCTCGGCGCCCACGAGGTCATCATCTCCACCGACGCCGACGAGATGCAGCGGCACGCGGGGTCCTTCGATTTCATCCTCGACACCATCTCCGCCGATCACGACATCAACGCCTACGTCGGCCTGCTCGGTATCGACGGCAACATCACGCTGGTCGGCGCGCCCGAAAAACCTTTCCCCGTCTCCGCATTCGCCCTGCTCTTCGGCCGCAAGAGCATCTCGGGTTCGCTCATCGGCGGCATCGCCGAGACCCAGGAGATGCTCGACTTCTGCGGCGAGCACGGCATCACCTCCGACGTCGAGATCATCCCGATCCAGAAGATCAACGAAGCCTACGAGCGCATGCTCAAGTCGGATGTGAAGTACCGCTTTTCCATCGACATGAGTTCGCTCAAAAAGGGGTGAACTTCGCGTCTGATCGGGTTTACCGGAACTGCGTGCCAGGCGGCACAGGTGCCGCCCCCACCCACAAAGGACATTCCGTTGGAGTGGCGGGGCCCGCCCCGCCTCTGGATGTGCATATCCAAGCGGTCAATTGTGAACGCGGCACCGCTCATCGTCCGCACGGCAAAGAACAAGGCGGCCTCCCACGAGGCCGCCTTTGCTTTCCCGGGCAACCGGGAGAGCTATCCGTCGGTTCCGGTGGCCATGGCCCTGACGTCGGCCCCGCCGAGGCGCTGGCCTCCGATGGCCCAGTCCCCACCCTCGATCTCGGCGATGCGAACCCACCTCACCGGCCGCAGGTTCTCCCCCTCGATCTCGACCATCACGGCGGTGACCTTTTCGATCATCTGCTGTTTCTGTTCCGGTGTGAATGCATCCTTGATCACATC
>CAVQSQ010000031.1:0-25882 GCA_963715955.1 Candidatus Sulfomarinibacteraceae bacterium | reverse complement strand
CCACCTCTCACGAGCAACACCTCCACAGTACGGGCCATGTCCTGGCCCATCACCATTGTCTGGCGTGTCTGGCAGGCTCCTCCGTCGCGTGGACACCGGCACGTGCCGGCCTTTTCTATGACGAGGACGTGCACCCGGTTCAGGGACCGCGGTCCTTCGATCTACGGTCCCGGCCCCACAATCAACTCCCCGAACTGCGGGGTCCTCCCAGCCTCATCTGAAGAGGCAATCAACCAGGTCGGAGACCCGCGTCTGTAGCGGGCCGATATCAATGTGGTTTCCAGGGAGGAAAAGATGAGAAAAAAAATGATCATTATGTGCGGCCTGCTCGCCCTGTTGAGCGGGTCGCTCGCGAACGCGTCGGAGGGTTTCCAGATTCAGGGTGTGGTGCTGTCGGCCGGCGGCGATCCGGTGGCCGGAGCGGTGGTTTCCCTGCCGGAGCTCCGGCAGGAGACGACCACCGATGACACGGGCCGGTTCCTGATCGATGAAATGGCCCCGGGCGAGTACCTGGTGAGTGTTTCATCTTTGCGGTTTGGTGGCGCCATCGTCAGACTCATGGCAACCGATGACCCGGATGCTCAGGTCGAAATCCTTCTCGACAAGACGGTGCACTCGGGTGCGATCTCGGTGACGGCGGCGGGCGTCGTGCGCAGCCTCGCCGAGCTCACGACGCCGGTCGATATTCTCGCGGGAGAAGACCTTCAGCTCCGCAAGCAGTCGACCCTGGGTGAAACCCTGGCTCAGCAGCCGGGTGTGACCGCGTCGACCTATGGCCAGGGCTCGAGCCGACCGGTGATCCGCGGCCTCGGCGAAGACCGGATCCGGATCCTGGAGAACGGTCTCGACACCGGCGACGTGTCGTCGATCGGTCCCGATCACGGAGTGTCCATGGACCCGCTGGCCGCCGAGCAGGTGGAGGTCGTACGCGGGCCTGCGACGGTGCTGTGGGGCGCCAACGCCATCGGCGGAGTGGTCAACGTGCTCGATGGCCGGGTCCCGGACAGGCCGGCATCAGGGCCGGTGACCGGCATCGTCGAGCTCGAGTACGGCTCCAACGCTTCGAAAAAGGCCGGCGCCCTCAAGCTCGACGGCGGTTCCGGGAAACTTGCCTGGCATTTCTCCGGGTATGCGCGCGACCAGGGCGACTACACCAGCCCGGCTCCTCGGCTCGAGGAAGAGGATGAGCACGACCACGAGGAAGGCGAGGACGACGACGAGGAGGAGCACGACCACGAGGAGGAGGCGCTCGAGACCGGTACGGTGGAGAACTCCTTCACAAACGCTGAAGGAGCGACCATTGGTGCTTCGTATGTTACCGACCGCGGTTACGTCGGCGTCGCCGTCAGCGGCTACAACACCGAGTACGGGATCCCGGGTCACCACCATCATGGGGAGGAGGACCACGACGATCACGACGACGACCACAGCTCTTTTCGGATGAGGCTTGATGACGACGACGACCACGACGAGCACGAAGAAGAGGCCGACGTCAGAGCGGAGCTGGAGCAGAGAAGGGTCGACCTCCACAGCCAGCTCGACGACCCGTTTGGCGGATTCTCGGCGGCTCGTTTCTCGGTCGGGTGGCGCGACTACCAGCACCAGGAGATCGAAGGCGACGAGGTCGGAACCCGGTTCGAGAACCAGTGGACCGAGGCGCGGCTGGACTTCGTCAACCGCAAGGTGCTCGGATTCGAGGGCACCCTCGGTCTGCAGTATGTGAACCGCGATTTTGCAGCCTTTGGCGAGGAGGCATTTGTCGAGCCGACCGACACGACCCGGCTCGGCGCCTACATCTTCGAGCAGACGCCGCTTGATCCGGTGAGCTTCGAGTTCGGGCTGCGCTACGACCGGCAGGACACGGAATCTGCGGACCCGGAAATGCCCGATCGCCGATTCCAGACCTGGACTGGATCGGTCGGCGTGGTGTGGCAGTTCCACGAATCGTGGAATCTCGGTGCGAGCCTCAACCGGCCCGAGCGTGCCCCGACCGCAGAAGAACTCTACTCGGACGGACCCCACGCCGCGACCTTTGCCTATGAGATCGGCGATCCGAACCTCGATTCAGAGCTCGGCAAAGGGATCGAGGGGGTACTGCGGGCGACCTACGAACGATTCGAGGCGACGTTGTCGGTTTTTGCCAACCGCTACGACGGCTTCATCTACCTTGCGGAGACCGGCGAGGAGATCGAGGGTTTCGAGGTGCTCCAGTTCACCCAGGACGACGCCGAGTTCAAGGGATTCGAGCTCCACGGCCATTTCGAGATCCTCCACCAGGCGCAAAGCCACCTGCACCTCGGCTTTTCGTACGACCAGGTGCACGCCGAGTTTGTTGACACCGGCGATCCGTTGCCTCGTATCCCACCGCGGCGTGGTCGTCTGGCGCTGGTCTACATGGCGGAGCGATGGGACGCACGAGTCGAGGGTTGGTGGGTTGACGACCAGACCGATGTGGCTGAGCACGAGACGCCGACACCAGGGTACGAGATGCTCAACGCGAGTGTCGCGTACAAGATCTTTGCCGGCAAGGTCGTGCACGAGCTTCTGCTCAGAGGACGGAACCTGACCGATGAGGAGGCGTACAACCACGTCTCGTTTCTCAAGTTCCAGGCGCCGTTGCCGGGGCGAGACATCTCGCTCGTCTACCGTTTGCTGTTCTGACCCGGACCATCGCGCGAAGGTGGGGGCTGGCGCTCAGCCCCCGGCTTCGGCCTCGCGCCGGAGGCTGTTGGTGCAGTCGTTGTAGGCGTGCTCGATGCCGATGCAGAACAGGGTCCGGACGTGGTCGTCGGCCAGGCTGTAATAGACGGCGCGGCCTTCGCGGTCTGATTTGAGCAGGAACCGGTCGCGCAGCAGCCGCAGCTGGTGGGAGATCGCCGACACCGACAACCCGGTGTGTTCCGCGAGCTCGGTGACGTTGAGCCGGTCGCTGTTGACGAGGGCGTGGATGATGCGCAGCCGGGTGGGGTCGGCGAGAGAGGAAAAGAGGCGGTTGAGACACTCCACCGCCCAGTTCGGGAGCCCGGGCTGATCGTGTTCCTCCATCAGTTTGTCCATGGCCGGGCAGCATCGTTTGGCGGAGGCGGAGACGTTGTTCTCGGGTTTGCTCATGTCCGCATCTTGTCAAAGTTTTCATTTTTGGTCAACACCGTTGGCCGCAAAGAGCATTGAATTCCTTTTTAATTCTCAATATTACAAATTGAGTTGAGAATTTTGTTCCACGCATTAAAACCTTCGTGCTCCCTCTGGTGCCAGGCTTTAGGAAGTTGGGAAGTTCCGTGCACGGCACGAAGGGCTTGAACATGTCCCAACTTCCCAACTTCCTAAAGCCTGGCACCGCCTAACGATCGCTCCCGTGATCTAGACCTCCGCGATAGCAGCAGGTGCTTCCTGGGTCTCGGTTTCCGCTCCTCCGCCTGCGGCCAGCCTGCGGTACCACCACACGGCAGCCGCAGCGACCAGCACCGCCCCGATCAGCGATCCGGCCGCGGCGCCGGGGAAGGCGTTGACCACGGTGTTGCGGATCGCGGACAGGAACGCGCCGGCTGCCGTCACCAGCGGCACCAGGGCGGGTTGGTGGCGAAGCACCAGGACCCACGCGGCCAGCAGGACGAGCCCGGTGATGACGCCGTCTGCGAGCCAGAGGGGAATGGACTCGACACTGTCGCTTCCCGCGACCACGAGTCCGAGGCCGATGAGGATTGCCGAGCCCGCGGCGAGCCGCCGCTGCCAGCCGGCGGTGACCGCCTGGACAACGGCCACGGCGAGGAGCAACAACGCGGTGGCGGTGACCCACGACGACACCGGCCCCAACGCCGCGCCGAGAACCGGCAGGGTGTCGGCAGCGCCGCCAAAGGACGGCCACGACGGAAGCCTTGAAGGGGCGAGGGCCGCGCCCAGAGCACCGAGCCCCGACACCAGCGCGCCGAGGCCGAGACCGGCGGCGATGTCCCGCCAGCCGCTCGACTTCGTCTGCCGCGGCAGCCAGCGGTGGGCGAGACCGATCAGCAGGCTGGTTACCGCCGCGATCCCGGTGGTGGCGATGAGCCCGCCGATGAGGACGATGGCGACCTGCATTTTCCACGGCTGCGCGGTCATGAACTGGGCCGTCCCGGCGCGGAAACCGTTGCCCAGACCGATAGCGCCGAGCACCGCCATGACGACGAAAAAGACGGCGAATGTCGCCCGGTCGAAACGGCCGCGGCTCCACCGCACCACCGCCAGCGCCGCTCCGGCGAGAAACAACAGGACCGTCAGCACGACGCAACCGATCTGAATGATCTGGGAGACGCCCTGCTGTTTGCGGTGCTCGCGCTCCCATTCCTCCGGGATGTGGACGAAGCGCCCGGTCTCCACCACCTCGTCGCCCGCGATCCGAACAATGATCCTCGCCTCCCCGGTGTCGAGCGGGTATCCGGCCGGGTCCTTGAAGACAAATGACCAGTCGCGGCGTTCCGGCAACTGCGAAGGATCGGCCGACACCTCCTCGAGGCCTTCGGGTTCGAGGCCGAGATCGGTGCGAAGGGCCGCGACGGCGATCGCTCGGGCCCCGTCCTCCTCGAGCTGCGCCCCCGCGCGGCCTTCGGGCAGCCGGTGGGTCATGCGTTGCACCTCGCCGTCCGGGCCCACGAAGACCAGGAACTCCTCGGCTCGTTCGGCCACGTTGCCCTCGAATTTCGCGTACCGGACGACCCGCCGCGGCACCGGGAGGTACCGGCCGAGCAACTGGTCGTAGGCTTCGGCTCCCCCCTCGGTCCAGATGAAGCGGTCCGCGAGCCCGAGCGGCGCCTGGGCGTTTGCGAGCTCGCGCCACTCGTCGCCGAGTACGACCCCGGTCGCTGCAAGTTGTTCGCGGGCGGCCGTCCTGGCCTCGCCATCGGTGTTTGCAAGCACCGGTGCATCAGGTTGGAAGTTGGTCGCCAGGCCCCACACGATCAGACCGACGATCCCCAGTGTCGGAAGGACGATTCGGAGCCGGGATGACAGCCCGCTCGCAGCGTGCTGTGGAACGGCCGCGGCCCGCTCGGGAGCCGGAGGCGGCACCCAGGCCGCGTTGTAAGCGTCGGCGGGGACCGCGACCCACGCGCCGGCCCGCAACCTCGCCCGGAGGACCACCCAGAGTGGGATCAGAGTGAGAATGATGACCAGCCAGCGACTGATCCAGATCCCTGGTGTGTCGGCGGCGAAGAGGGGCATCGCGAACCACACGACGTCGAATGCGAAGTGGAAGACGATCGCCGGGACCAGACCGAAGAGCAGGTAGAGCCCGCCGAATCCGAGGGCCGGGATGATCAGCTCCACCAACCTGGCGTAGGCGGGCTGCGCCGGGTAGTTGGCGTGGCCGGCGCCGAAAATGGCTGCTTGCAGAATCATCGCCCCGGTGATCCACAACCACGGTTTGCCGAATTTCTTGCCGAGCAGCGCCGCCGCGGCGAGTGGCACGGCGCGGAAGAGACACTCCTCCCAGAAACCCGCCTGGAGCGAGATCGCGACGGAGGTCAGCCACGGGAAGATGTTGGCCAGCACATCGGGGTCGGTGAGCGCGCTCGACGGGCTCCACCAGTCGAAGTGGCGGGCGGTGAAGAGGTAGAGCCAGACCTCGTAGGCGAAGAAGATGCCGATCAACAGATAGCCGGCCACGGTCTGGCCCAGCATGCTCGTGGTCGGCGCCACCTCGCCGGACCAGGTCTTCCACAGCTGGATATGGCGTGGAAATGCCCTGCGGCCGAGGCTTTCGGCGGCGATGAAGGAGAGGGCGAGCACCGAACCCATCCCGACCAGCTGGGCGAGTGCGACTGCGATCTGTTGCAGAGCGAAGGTCGTCGACGAGATCGCCGTGTCGTAGCCCATCCACAGGAGCGGCCACTGGTTGAGCACCACCAGCGCCTGGAGGAAGGCGATGAAGAGCGCCCACTTGAGCGCGGGTTTCCAGACCACCCAACGTTCCTTGAGGAGGAAGAAGAGCCCGACGACGCAGCCGCCGGCCATGTAGAGGATGGCGATCGCGAACACCGAACCGGTGGCGATGGCGTCGTTGGCCGACCGCATCTCGGCGTAGCGGCGGCTGAAGGCCTCGGGGATCTTGACGAAGTGGGTGAGCTCGGTGAAACGGTCGCCCGAAACCGTGAGCCGCAGGCGGTAACGCCCTTCGCCGATCGTGACGTCGGGGCGCTCGTAGACGAGCGTGTGGTCGGTTCGTCCGCCGGGACGGACCTCGTGCGAAGCTTCGACCAGCTCGAACTCGCCGAGATCGACGTCCCAACCGGCGTCCATCGCGGCTTCGGCGAGGGCCTGCGCCGCGTCGGGTTCGAGGGTGGCGCCTGGTTCGTCTTCAGGGACCCTTTCCCGAAAACCGTAGGCCGTGCCGTCGGGCCGGAAACGGACGACGGTCTCGTTGGTCTCGCCCTCCCGAAAACGGCGCACTCGCCAGGCGTAGGGAGAGTAGAGGTCCCCGGCCAGCATCTCGGTGTAGGCCTGCTTGCCGCCGGCATCCAACTCGACGAAGCTCTGGACCTCGCTGTCGAGGCTGAACTGCACCGCCTGGCGGACCGGTTCGGACGGGCCCCAACCGCGCTCTGTCGCGAGGCTCTCGGCTGCTGCCATCGCCGCCGAGCGGTCCATGGTGACGTTGAGAGTCACCAGTGGAAAAGCCCGTGCGAAGTTCAGCACCGCCCACACGGTGCACAGAACCGAGATCAGGGTGAATGCCGCCCAGAACCAGGGCTTACGGAACATCGGAAACCTCCTCGAAAAAAACCGGTTTGACCGCCAAAGTGTAACCCGGCTGCAGCTGCTCGGGTCGATGCGCGGAGTCAGGGTCATCTCCATCGGGGGGCCGGGGACCTTCGCTCGAGTTCAGACTCGAATAAGAATGTCATCCCGACCGGAGGCCCGAAGGGCCGCAGTGGAGGGATCTCCGGGTCGGATCCGCGCTGGGGCCAGCTTCAATCGCGGGGCTGAGATCCCTCCGCTCGCTCGCTCCGCTCCTTCGGTCGGGATGACAGGAAGGTGAAGGGGTTCCGCTCCCTCGGTCGGGATGACAGGAAGGTGAAGGGGTTCCGCTCCCTCGGTCGGGATGACAGGAAGGTGGGGGGGCCGCTCCCTCGGTCGGGATGACAGGAAGGTGAAGGGGTTCCGCTCCCTCGGTCGGGATGACAGGAAGGTGGAGGGGCTCCGCTGCCTCGGTCGGGATGACAGGAAGGTGAAGGGGTTCCGCTCCCTCGGTCGGGATGACAGGAAGGTGGAGGGGCTCCGCTCCCTCGGTCGGGATGACAGGAAGGTGAAGGGGTTCCGCTCCCTCGGTCGGGATGACAGGAAGGTGAAGGGGTTCCGCTCCCTCGGTCGGGATGACAGGAAGGTGAAGGGGTTCCGCTCCCTCGGTCGGGATGACAGGAAGGTGAAGGGGTTTCGCTCCCTCGGTCGGGATGACAGGAAGGTGGAGGGGCTCCGCTCGCGTTTGGACGGGTCGTAGCCTCAGCGCCGGAGGCGCGGAAGGGTTTAGCCTGGGGCGTGAGCCCCAGGATTCAGGTGCCTCATTTATCAGGAAGCTCCGGAGGAGCGACAGACAACTGGTGTCGTCAGGCCTTGAACACAGCCCAAATCGCGAGGGCCAGCACGACGTAGAAGAAGTGCCACTCGGCGTGTTTGAATAACGGCCGCGCCCGATCGGAGTCGATGCTGTGGCGAAAGACGGTGGCCGCCAGCAGGACCGCCGCGACCATCCCGAAAAGCGCCGTCAAACGGACATCCCAGGGGGCGAGCGCCGCAAAGACAACCGGGTTGAGGCGGTGCGGTTCGATCAGCCGTTTCCAATACACCACCACCACCGCAACCACGACGAAAATCGCCCCACCGAGAAACAACGTCCACCACCCCGTTGCGGGAACCAGGCCTCCCGGCCAGTAGTCGGCAGGTGGATTCCCACCGAAGAGGCGCGCCGCGGTGGTGATGCCGCCGGCAACCGCCGCTGTGGGGATGACGCGGACGAGGATCTTGCGCGCCTCCGGGCGGTCGCTGCGGGGGTAGAGCAGGTAGGTCGCGGCAAAAAGCAACCCGAGCAACCAGAACCCGTTCAGCCAGCCCCAGACCGCGAGCACCAACGGCAGACCGTAGGCCTGTTGAGGTCGCTTCTCGATGTAGCGCTCGAGAGAAAACACGGTCGCGCCGAAGAGCAGCATCGGGACCGCCCATCCGAGTCCCACCACCGCCGGGCGGGCCAGGGCGGCGGCGAGGAAGAGCAGGAATGAGCACATCAGGTGGTCACGGTTCTTCTTCTTGAGCCCGAGGAACAAAAAGAAGCTCCCGAGAGTGGCGGGAATCGAGATCGACCACGGCGGGCCGCCGTAGATGAGGAAGGCGATGACGGTGAAGACCGACGCCATTCCGATGTACTCCATTTTGAGCCGGCGCCCGTAGACCTCGACGGGACCGCGGGTGTAGTCGACCAGGACGGGTTCGTCGGTTTCCATGGTGGATGATCCTCCTCCGGATTTCCGGGGCATCTGAACCCGACCGCAATGCGATGTCAAGGCGGAGGAGATCGGTTGACGGAATAGAGAAACTTGCAGTACTGTTCAATTATGTGTATGAGACGGGGAAGTACCCTCCACACCATTACCCTCGTGGCCCTGCTGCTGCCGGGGCTCGCGCTGGCTGCGCCCACGGCGGGAGCGTGCGGGCACTGCGACCGCGGTACGCCGTGTGCAACCATGACCGCACCGGAACCGGTTGCCGAGGCCCACTCGTGCTGTGGTGCCGAGCCGGTCAAAAAGCCCGCTGAGAGCCCCTCGCCGCCCAACGGCGCCAAGGCCTGCGATTGCGGACGCGACGCGCCGGATGCGATCTCCGTCGTCGGGTCTCCTGCGCCCGGAGACGAGCGTTCCGAAGCTCTCGATGCAGCAGTCTCGCCCGCGAGTCTCGCTCATCCGATGGCAATTCGTGCCGGCGAGCCCGCGCCTGCTCCTCCGCCGCATCCCCTCATCTTCCTGATTGATTGCGTCTTTCTGACCTAGGGTGATTCGCTTCGCGAATCGCTGAGTGGGGAGAGGTGTGTCCTCTCCTCGGTGAAGAAAGGGTCAGAAAATGGAACGTATTCGCCGTTTTTCGGCATGTTGTGTCGTGCTCCTGGCCGGCGTCGTTGTGGCGGCGGCGGATTCTGAAATGCCGGCGGAACCGAACGCCGCTGACGCGATCGTCGCTTCGGTGTCGGACATCCAGCTTCGATTGCTGCTTGACGATGTGCTCGAGCGCAACCCGCGGGTGGCGCGGTTGACGGCCGAGGCGGCGGCGGAGGCCCAGCGCGCTCCGCAGGTCAAGGCCTTGCCCGACCCTACGGCCTCCTTGACCTGGTTTCTGATGTCGCCGCAGACCAGGGTCGGCCCGCTCCAGGCAACCATCAATATCTCGCAGACCCTGCCGTGGTTCGGCACACTCGCGCTCGAGGAGCAGGCCTCCATGCTGGATGCCGCGGCAAGCAGGGCGCGGGTCGAGGCGGCGCGTCTCGCGATCGTGACCGAGGCCAGAAAGGCTTACCTCGAACTACGGTTTCTCGACTCGGAGAGCCGGTTGGCCCGCGAGGATCGGGCGACCCTGGAGCACTACTCCGAGCTTGCCCTCGCACGCTATGCCTCCGGAGTCGGTCTCGACCAGGCGGTGATCAAGCTCCAGGCGGAGATCACACGGACCGACTCCCGACTGCTCGGCATCGCGGCTCGTCGCGCCGAGGTTGCGTCTCGGCTCAACGCGCTGCGCGACCGGCCCCAGACGACACCGGTGGTCGTCTCCGATCCGGGTCCGCGGTGGACGGTCGAACTCGACTCGGAGGCATTGCGGCAGCGCTCTCTCGTGGGCCGCCCGGAAGTGGCTGCCGCGACCGCCGAGTCCGGGGCGGCGGGCGTCCGCGTCGAGCGGTCGAAGAAAGCCTACAGCCCGAACCTGATGGTGGGTCTGCGCTATGGGTTCGTCGGGCGCCGGGACGACGAGGCGGGGCGGCTGGTTCCGCCAGAGGGCAACGGCGACGACGATCTCGCCCTGACCGCCGGCGTCAGCCTGCCGGTGTGGCGGTCCAAGCTGCGGGCGGGCGTCGAGGAAGGAACGGCCCGCCAACTTGCCGCCGACGAGGCGATTCGCGAGGTGACCTCTTCCATTGATGGAGAGCTCGGGGAGCTGTTGCACCGCATCCCGCTGCTCGAAGACCAGGTGGACCTCTACGACAGCGTGCTGATCGTGCAGGCTCGCCAGTCGTTGCTGTCGGCTGAATCGGCCTATGCCGCCGGTACTGCAGGGGCCCTCGACCTGCTCGACGCCGAACGCATTCTGCTCCAGGTGAGGGTCGCTGCGGCGCGAGCACGAACGGACTTGGAGATCGCCTATGCCAGGCTCGAGGGAGTCGTGGCCGGACCGCTGGAGGTGACGTCATGACGGGGCAGGGGGGCAGAGGGGAAAGGGAGAAAGGGAGAAAGGGAGAAAGGGGGCGAGGGGGACCTCCTCTCCACCCAATTCGGAATTCGGAATTCGGAATTCGGAATTGCATCGCAGGCAGCCGGGACGATCGGCGAACCGAAGGAGAACGGGGGAGCGCGGCTCTGAAGGCGGTGGCGTGGGTGCTGTTGGGCGCCGTCGCGATGCTGCTGCTGGTCGTGGATCCGTTCGGAGTGAGCCCGGTCGACGGGTGGTTGCGGATCGAACGAACCGCCGACGGCAGGCACGAAGGTGGCGCACCACACGACGACGTGACGGAACTCTGGACCTGTGGAATGCACCCCGAGGTGATCCAGGACGAACCGGGGAGCTGTCCCATCTGCCACATGGATCTGGTGCCGCTGCGGCAGGACGACGGCCACCCACCCGGGCACCAACACGAACTCTGGACCTGCCCGATGCATCCCGAGATCCTCGAGGACGAGCCGGGCTCGTGTCCGATCTGCAAGATGGACCTCGTCAAGGTAAAGGACGACATGGGCATGGACTCCGTGCCGGTCTCCGCCGATGAGGCTGAGGCCGCGGCCGATCAGGGAGCGGTGGTGACCATCGACGCTGCCGTCCAACAGAACATGAACGTCGTCACCGAGAGCGTCAGTCGGAGGGACATCAGCCACGAGATCCGCACCGTGGGCTCTCTCGGTTACGACCAGGAGCGGATGGTCTCGGTGACCACCAAGTACCCGGGCTTCATCGAGAAGACCTATGTCAACTACATCGGCCAGCCGGTCAGGAAAGGCGAGCCGTTGTTCGAGATCTACGCGCCAGAGCTGGTGCAGACCGAACAGGAGCTATTGGCCGCCCTGCGCTACGCGCGAGCAACTGGAGTCGGCGCCCGCTGACGCACGATCCCGAGCCGTCGCCCTCGTTGAAGCGGCGCGTCAGCGCCTCGCCTACTGGGACGTCAGTCCGGAGCAGATCGCCACGCTCGAGGAGACCGGCGAGGTCTTCCGCACGCTCCAGGTCCTGGCGCCGTCGAGCGGCGTGGTGATGCTGCGGATGCCGGGCCTCGAGGGGATGGCGACCAGGCCCGGAATGGAGCTGCTCCACATCGCCGATCTTTCGAATCTGTGGTTGACGGTCGAGGTCTTCGACAACCAGCTGCCGTGGATCGACGTCGGCAGCCAGGCAACCGTCAGCCTGAGTTATTTCCCGGGCGTGACCTACCGGGGCCGGGTCCGGTACATCGAGCCCGAAGTGTCCGAAAAGACGCGAACGCTGCAGTTGACTCTCGATGTGCCCAACCGCGACGGTCGTCTACGAGTCGGAATGTACGCCACCGTCGATTTTCGAACCGGTGGCGGCGGCGGACGCCCTGTACGGTGCCGTCGGAGGCGGTGCTCCGCACCGGTCAAAGGGACCTCGTGATCGTAGCCCTCGGTGACGGTCGGTTCGCCCCGCGGGAAGTCGTCCTCGGCCCCCGCGCCGACGGTTCGGTCCAGGTCCTCGAAGGTCTCGTCGACGGCGACGAGGTCGTCACCTCGGCGCAGTTCCTGATCGACTCCGAGTCGAACCTCAGAGAGGCGATCAGCAAGCTGGTGGCGGAGCGCAGGGGAGGTGGGTCATGACACCACAAGAATTCGGAATTCGGAATTCGGAATTCGGAATTTCGGTCCCACCTCTCACCTCACGGACTCGAAGTCGATTTCGGCCCGCGTGCCACGCAGGACGGTTGCACGAACTCGGTCAACGCCGGTGGCCTTTTGTGGGGCGGCCGTCATGGCACGCGGGACGCGTACCCCACAAAGGAATCAGAGAGGACCAGTGGCGTTTTGTGGGGCAACCGTCATGGCACGCGGGACGCGTACCCCACAAAGGAACCAGAGAGGATCAGTGGCGTCTTGTGGGGCAGCCGTCCCGGCTGCCATCCGGGTGGTGCCGCGAGCCCGCGGCCCTCCCGTCCTGTCATCCCGACCGAAGGCCCGCAGGGCCGCAGCGGAGGGATCTCATCGGCGGATCGACTCTGAACGAGCGCAGAGGCGCAGAGGAGCGAACGAGCGGAGGAGCAGATGAGCAGAGGGGCCGAGGAGAAAGGGTGCAGGGGCGCAGGGGAGGCAGCGCACCCTCCCCACGAGTCGTTTCGGTATGGGTAGCTCTTGAAGAACGCGAAATCTCCATTTCCCCCTTTCTCCCTTTCCCCCCCTCCGCCCTGCATTCCGAGGGAGGCACCCCATGCTGAGCAAAGTCATCGAGTGGTCCCTCAAGAACCAGTTCATCGTGATCATCGGGGTGATCTTCGCCGTCATCGGTGGATGGTGGGCGGTCACGACCACCCGGCTCGACGCCATCCCCGACCTGTCCGACGTCCAGGTCATCGTCTACACCAAATACCCCGGCCAGGCGCCTCAGGTGGTCGAGGACCAGCTGACCTACCCGATCGCCTCGAAGATGCTGGCCGTGCCCTTCGCCAAGGATGTCCGCGGCTACTCCTTCTTCGGCTTCTCATTCGTCTACGTGATCTTCGACGACGGCACCGACCTCTACTGGGCGCGGTCGCGGGTGCTCGAGTACCTCAACGGTCTCTCGGGCCAGCTGCCCGACGGCGTGACGCCGCAGCTCGGCCCCGACGCCACCGGGGTCGGGTGGGCCTTCATGTACGTCCTCAACTCGCCCGACCGCTCGCTTGCCGAGCTGCGCTCCTACCAGGACTGGTACCTCAAGTACGGTCTGATGTCGGTCGAAGGGGTCTCGGAGGTCGCCTCGCTCGGCGGTTTCGTGCGCCAGTACCAGGTCGAGGTCGACCCGGTGAGGCTTCGCGCCTACGGGGTCTCGCTCGCCAACGTCAAGACCGCCATCCAGCGCTCCAACTCGGACGTCGGCGGCCGTCTGGTCGAGATGGGCGAGCGCGAGTACATGGTGCGCGGGCTCGGCTACATCGAGAACATCCGCGACCTCGAGCAGATCCCTCTCGGCGTCGGCGCCGGGGGGACGCCGCTCTCCCTTTCCGACGTCGCCAACATCACCATCGGACCCGAGATCCGGCGCGGTCTCGCCGACTGGAACGGCGAGGGCGAGACGGTGGGCGGCATCGTGGTGGTGCGGTCCGGCGCCGACACGCTATCGACCATCGCGCGGGTCAAGGAGCGTCTGGCCGAGCTCGAGTCGGGGCTTCCGGACGACGTCGAGATCTCGGTCGGCTACGACCGCACCGGGCTGATCCACGATTCCATCGAGACCCTGACCGACACCCTGATCGAGGAGTCGATCATCGTCGCGCTGGTCTGCATCATCTTCCTCTTCCACTTCCGTTCGGCCTTCGTGGCGATCATCTCGATCCCGATCTCCATTCTGCTCGCCTTCATCATCATGCGGATCCAGGGTCTCGGCGCGAACATCATGTCGCTCGGAGGCATCGCGATCTCGATCGGCGTGCTGGTCGATGCGGCGGTGATCATGGTCGAGAACGCCCACAAACACTATGAGGAGTGGCGGGACGAACGCAGCCACTTCGAGATCATCCTGCGGTCGGCGCAGGAGGTGGGCCCGACCCTCTTCTTCAGCCTGTTGCTGATCACGGTCTCCTTCATGCCGGTGTTCACCCTGCAGGCGCAGGAGGGCCGGCTCTTCAAACCCCTCGCCTTCACCAAGACCTACTCGATGGCGATGGCGTCGATCGTCGCCGTCACCGTGATTCCGGTCCTCATGTTCTGGTTCGTCCGCGGCAAGATCCACTCCGAGGCCAAACACCCGGTTTCGCGGCTTCTGCGGTTCATCTACACACCTGCCCTCAACCTCGCCCTCAAGTGGCGCTGGCTCGTGGTGGTGCTGGCGATCGCCGCAGTGGCCTCGGTGTGGTTTCCTCTCCAGCACATCGGTTCGGAGTTCATGCCGCCGCTGTGGGAGGGCGATCTGCTCTACATGCCGACCACCTTCCCCGGCATCTCCATCACCAAGGCCAGAGAGCTGCTGCAGCAGACCGACAAGATCATCGCCTCCTTCCCCGAGGTGGAGTCGGTGCTCGGCAAGATCGGCCGCGCCGAGACCGCCACCGACCCGGCGCCGCTGTCGATGATCGAGACCACCATCGTGCTCAAGGACCCGTCCGAGTGGCGGCCGGGGATGACCAAGGAGAAGCTGATCGAGGAGCTCGACAGCGCGATCCAGTTCCCGGGTCTGACCAACGCCTGGACCATGCCCATCAAGACCCGCATCGACATGCTCTCGACCGGGATCAAGACCCCGGTGGGCATCAAGATCGGCGGCCCCGACCTCGCCGTGCTCGAGCGCCTCGGCAAGGAGGTCGAAGCTGTGGTCAAACCTCTCGAGGGCACGCTGTCGGCCTACGCCGAACGGGTGATGGGCGGCTCCTATCTCGACTTCGACATCGATCGCGAAGCGGCCGCCCGCTACGGGATTTCGGTGGGCGATGTCCAGGACGTGATCATGTCGGCGATCGGCGGGATGAACGTGAGCTGGACGGTGGAAGGGCTCGAGCGGTACCCCATCAACGTGCGCTATCCACGTGAGTTGCGCGACAACGTCGAGGCGCTGGCCGAGACCCTGGTCGCCGCGCCGTCGGGAGCGCAGGTCCCGCTGTCGCAGGTCGCGACCATCCGCATCCACCAGGGACCGCCGGCCATCAAGAGCGAAAACGCCCGACCCAACGCGTGGGTCTATGTCGATCTGCGGGGCATCGACGTCGGCACCTGGGTCGAACGCGCCAAGAAGGAGGTCGCGGAAAAGGTCGAGCTGCCTCCGGGCTACACCCTCTTCTGGTCGGGCCAGTACGAGTACATGCAGCGGGCGAAGGCGCGCCTGCTGCTGATCGTGCCGGTCACCCTCTTTCTGGTCTTTCTGATTCTCTACGTCAACACGAAGTCCCTGGCCAAGACCGCCATCGTCCTGCTGGCGGTGCCCTTCTCCGCGGTCGGCGCGATCTGGCTGATGTACTTCCTCGGCTATAACTGGTCGATCGCGGTGTGGGTGGGGCTGATCGCTCTCGCCGGTCTCGACGCAGAGACCGGGGTCGTGATGCTGCTCTACCTCGACATCGCCTACGATCGTTGGAAGAACAAAGGGCAGATGACGACCTGGGCGGATCTCACCGAGGCGGTCGACCACGGCGCCGTCCAGCGCATCCGCCCCAAGGCGATGACGGTGGCTACCACCTTCATCGCTCTCCTGCCCATCCTCTGGGCCACCGGCACCGGCGCCGACGTCATGCGCCGCATCGCCGCGCCCATGGTCGGCGGCATCGTCACCTCGTTCTTCGGCGAGTTGCTGGTCTACCCCGCGATCTTCTTCATCTGGAGATCGATGGGACTCCGCAAGACTCAACTCTTCGAAACCACCCGACAAGATGTGTGAGGAACTCCCGATATAGGTGCTGGGAGAATCGTTCCGAACTTTCATTCACCTTACGGACAGTTCCGGAGGGATCGGCGAAGTCAGGGCGGCACATACCGCACGACACCGACGACTCGATGTCGTGATCATCACCACCCACCGGAGGCGTACTTCAGAATACTTGTTTGATTTCGCCGAGCCGGCTGTGTAGGCTGGAGGCAAAGAAAGCGCATAAATGGTGGATAGCCTTCAAGCGTCGTCGCGAGATCCGCGCGGAGTTGACACGCCGTGCGTGCGGTGACCGGGCCACGAACCGGGAGGGGAAGATGAAACAGGTTGAGCGACATCTCACCAGATCGTCACGACGGATTCTGATACTGACGGCAATAGGTGCGTTCGTCTTCGGAGGACTCCCCGCTGCGGCGGGCGCGGAAGAGACCTACGAGGTCGACAGATTTGACGACAATGTCATGGCCGACGGCTGCACGGAAGCGGCAGATGATTGCTCGCTGCGAGGCGCGATTTCCAAGGCAAACTACGACGGCCAGGCGACCACCATCGTCCTGCCGGACGGCACCTGCCAACTGACGGTCGCCGGCGCCGACGAAGACTACAACCTGACCGGCGACCTCGACATCCGCGAGGCTCTCGAGATCACCGCGGCGCCGGGCGCGAACCCTGTGATCGAGCAGACCACGACTGACCGCGTCTTCGAGACCTTCTCCGGGATCGGCGATCTGACGATTCGGGGACCGATCACGATCACGGGAGGCAACGTCGTGTCGTCGTCCGGAGGGCTGATCCGCGTTTTCAGAAGTGGGTCTCTGACGCTCGAGGACGTTTTTCTGGTGGACGGGCAATCGACACATCTCGGCGGATGTTTGAGCTTTGCTTCACCGACCGTTCCGGGCTCCCTTTCGCTCACCAACGTGACCCTCTCCGGGTGCAGCTCCGAAGCGTATGGCGGGGGATTGAGTGTGGAGATCGACGACTCATCCGCGATATTTGATCGGGTGGTCATCGAGGACAACACGGCGGGGCCGGGCGGCGGTGGTGTCCATATTTCTTCTGCCAGCACCACGGTGGTGTTCATCGATTCGACGATTCAGAACAACGTGTCGGAACACCTTGTTCACGGCTACGGCTACGGAGGCGGGGTCTACCTCGCGGGTGGTGCGCCGGCCCGGTTCGAGCGTTCCACTGTGGCGCGAAACCGTGCCGGCACGGCTACCGGGGACGGCGGATACGGTGGGGGGATCCATGTTGAAAACAGCGTCGTCACCCTCCGAAACTCCACCATCAGCGGCAACGTGGTGGAGGGCAGCTACTGTGGGGGATCGGACATCCGAGTGAGCGGCGCCAGTGCCACCCTTCTGGTCGAGCAGTCGACAATTGTCGGTGATCCGACCTCGAGCCTGGCGTGGTACGCCGTGCAAATTACCTCGAACGGAGAGGTCACCTTTGAAGGAAGCATCGTTGAAGGCGGCTGCCACGTCGTGAACACGGGCACATTCGCGTCGAACGGCTTCAACGTGGAACGGCCAATCGACGGGTCCGTCACCACCCAGTGCGGGCTCACCAATCCGAGCGACGTTCTGACCTCGATCCCGTTCCTCAAGCCGCTGGCCGGATATGGCGGGCCGACTACAACCCATGCGCTCCAGCCGGGCGCCCCGGCTATCTGGCTGGTGGCGTCGACCTATTGTCAGGACACGGATCAGCGACTTGCCCCGCGGGAAAGCCTCTTCTGCGACGCCGGCAGCTACGAGTCGAATGGTCAAGCGCCGGGAATCTGGATCTTCAGCGACGGCTTCGAGTCCGGAGACGCCGCCGCCTGGTAGACGCGTTGGCTCTGCATCGGTGCCGGAGCATCGGTGCCAGGAGAAACCTCCTGAACCTTCGTTTGAAGAACACGGGTTCGGCACCGATCCGAGTTCGGAGAGAGAGACAGTTCGCGTGCGTTCCAGGCATTCCCTGCTCCGCACGCGGCACTGATTCGGCTGCCCTGCCGGACGCCGACCGCATACCGTACCGCGGCCCGGGGATTGCGCAAGGGGAGGGTCGACGCGAAGGGTACGGCGTCCGAATTTCCACGGCGGTTTCATTCTGTGCAACGGTCACCGCACCACCGTGGACGATTGAACACCGAATCACCGAGTACCCTCGATCCGAAGCTGGTGCCTTTGAGGAGCTGACGTGAGGGTCAGGTGGGCCCGCCCCTTGCCAATACACCAGACTGGAACTACGTTCTACGAAAGAGCAAAAGATCCTGTACTCGGGGGCTCAGGGATGAAGAACCGTGTCGTATGGCCCGTCGTGCTGTCCGTTCTCCTGGTGCCTTCGCTCTCCTTCGGCCAGGACACCATATTCTTTGACGACTTCGAATGGGGGTCCATCTGCGCATGGGACAATCTCTGGTACCCCGACGACGACGCCGATCAGTTCGGCAGCTTGATCTGGTCGGGAATCTCGGTGGACTGCCCGGCACCCTACGGGCTGGTGCCCAACAACCTCGATTGCGAAGACCAGGAGCCGGAGATCCATCCGCTGGCGACTGAGATCTGCGACGGCCTCGACAACGACTGCGATCTCAACACCGCCGATGGTGCCGAGGACCTGCTGGTGGGCCTCCAGTGCGATGGGCCCGACAGCGATCTCTGCAACGAGGGCACCAACTCGTGCAGCGGTGGTTTGATCGTCTGCAGCGACACCACGTTGGATACGCTTGACGTCTGCGACGGCCTCGACAACGACTGCGACCCTGCGAGTACCGACGGATCCGAGGATCCGTTGCTGGGTGCCGCGTGCGACGGCCCCGACTCGGATCTCTGCCTGGAGGGTGTCTACAGCTGCAGCGTCGGTTCCTTGGTCTGCAGCGACAACACCGGTGACAACTTCGAAGCCTGCAACGGAGTCGACGACGACTGCGATGGGTCGGTGGACGAGGATTTCATCCGCGACGACAATCCCGCCTGCTCGGCGGGCCCCATCTTCCTCGGTTCGACACGCGGCGACATTGGCAGCGACACCCTCCACAGCGCGTTTTGGAACGAGGAGTGGTACCGGTTTGCCATCTCGGAGGACAACAACGGTTCCCAGTATCTGAGCGCCCGAATCGTTCTCACCAGCCCGGCGGGCACCGATTTCGACCTCTACGTCTATTGCTCGGGCTGCGGCGGGACGCTGGCCGGTTCTTCAGTGGTCGGTGGCCTCACCGGGCATCAGGATGTGGTGGTGGTGCGTGCCGATGATCAGACCATGGTCGACGACACCTTCGACGTCATCGTCGAGGTCCGGCACAACGCCTCGAACATCTGTGCCATCTGGTCGCTCGACATCACCGGCAACGTTGCGGCCGCCTCGGCCACCTGCGACTGACCCCGGGTTGTGTTCGTGGTCCTTTGACCCGCCCACAGAGTGCCGCCGTCATAATCGGTGCCACCCATTCCCATTTCGGCGTCCCTTTCGGTCATCTACAGCTTCTGAAGGCGGACAGGCCCGCCCTTGCGCGCCTCCGCTCACGTCCCGATGAACCTACGCCGTCGAGTCTCCCGATTTCGAGTTCTCGGTCTTCTCGTTGTCTGCCTCCGTGGACGGCGCGTGCCGCTCCTCGAAGAGCAGCGCGCGGAACCAGTTGGGATGGTGGTGCTCCGCCCACTCGCGGGTCACCGAGCCGTCGATGAGCACGCGCCACGTGCCCGGATTGGCAATCGTCCCCAGATAGGCGTGGGCGAGCACGCCCGCAATCATGAAGAAGCCCAAAAGGTTGTGGAAGGTCGACGTGATACAGATCGTCGGCAGCGAGAAGGCGCTCTTGTAAATCAGCACCAGCCCGGTGATCGACATGAGAATCCCGAGGATGCCCGAGTACCAGTAGAACATCTTCTGACCGGCGTTGAAACGGCCGGCAGGCACCTCGCCCTTGTGGCCGAGGTAGCCGCCCATTTTGCGCACCCAGTCTTTGTCGTAGGACTCGAAGAAGGCGTCACGGAACCACAGCAGGGCACCACCGAGGGTGGTGACGATGAAGACCACGCCCGCCCACACGTGGAACCGGTGAAGGTTTTCCGCCGAGCCGAAGAGCAGTTGCTGCCAAAGATGGAGGTTGAAGGCGAGGATCAACCCGGTGATCGCGAGGATCACGAACGCGACCAGCCGGAAGAGGTGGATGCCGCGTTCCGCCAGGTTGAAGCGCTCGATCTCCTCGGAGTAGGGATCGAACGTGATGCGCTTGGGCCCGTAGCTGTGATAGTGAACGACGATGAAGAACACCACCAGGATGATGACCGGCCCGATGTAGGGGCTGATGATCTGCTGGTGCAGCGAGTTGATGCGAAAAGCCGTCAGGTTGCAGCCGAAGAAGCGTCCGTTGGACACAGTGACCGGAGTCCCGTCCGGTCCGTGGAGGTCGATGGTCTGCTGGCCTCGAAACATGTGCCCCGAAGCATCGTGGCAGTCCTGGCAGCCGTTGACGCCGAGCGCCATGCGCGTCGGCGCGGTGTTGTGGTTGATGGCGAACTTGACGTACGAAGCCCCCTCCATCGGTGTGCCCTCAAGCGAGCTTTCGACCAGGGTGCCGCTGTCGTCGAGCTCGTAGGCCATCTCCGACTTGATGAAGACCGGCCGCACCTGCGCGAAGCGCTGGTTGCCGTCGAGGGTCCTAGCGAAAGCCTCGAGGCCGGCAGTGATTTCCTCCGGCCGGTTGACCTCCTTGTGGCCGTCCTCGTCGTCATCCACCACCTCGTCCTTGAAAACATTCCAGCCCGCCGCCTGCTCGCGCAGGAAGAGCGGGTAGACCAGGCCGTCGGCGTCCCGGTTGGCCCAGTAGACCGTGAGGACGCGATTCATGGGATACACCATTTCGTCGTCCCGCCGCTCGTAGTCGGGGAACCAGAGCCCGACCTCGCCCGCCTCCTCGGCATCGGTGGGGCGCGGATGAAACTCGAGACGGCCGGTGGTGGCCTCGTGGCCGTGGGCCGCGGCGCGATTGAGCTGCGGGATGTGGCAGCTCTCGCAGCGGATCTTCTCGAGGTGGCTGGGGCGAACCGAGTAGTGCTCCGGAACCGGAGCGCCGAGATAGCCCTCCATGTGACACTCCTGGCAGCTCTTGTTGCTGCCGTCGTGCTCGGGCGCCACGGTGAAAGCGGGCTCTGTGCCCTTGGCGATCTGGTGGTCGAGACCCGCCGGGTGGCAGGCCGTGCAGCTGATGCCCTGCTGGTTGTGGACGTCGGAATTGAAGATGTCGTTCCAGCTGAAGCCGCGCTTTTTCACATCGGAGGAGCCGTGGCAGTACATGCAGTTGTCGTCCGGCGGAGGCCAGGACATATCGAGGGTGATGGTTCCGTCGGCGTTGAAGAGGCGCTGCTCGTAGGTCACCCTGGGCTCGTCGCCCCTCCGCACCGACCCACTGACCGTTCCGATCCGCGACCCGGACACCACCGCCCAGCGGTAGTTCCCGTTCTTGAGCTGATCGACTCGGGCCTCGAAATCGTATCCTGCGAGGTGGCAAATGAGGCAATCGGCTTCGACCACGCCGCTCTTGTCCCACGCACTTTTGTGATAATCGCCGTCCAGCGACTCGGCGAGTTCGGGGTTTTCCGCGAGGTGCTCGTCGTAGCGGTTGCCCTCACGATCGAACTCTAAGCCCCCACCTCCCGGGTGGCACGATCCACACGGAGGTTCGCCTCGGCCGGGGGACGAGAAACCGACGAAATCGTAAACCGTGAGGTCAATCTCGTCGACGTGGGCGTTGGTTTTCTTGGCGAACTGGCGGTAGGCATAGGGGTACCATCGGCCGAGAAAGCCGTTCGAAAGGCTCCACGGGCGGCCCTCCTCCACGCCGAAGTCATCGGAGACCGTGTCCCAGCCCATCTTGAAGTGATAGCCCTCGGTGATCACGTCGTAGTCGTGGCACATCCCGCACGTCTGCTTGACCGAGAAAGCGGCCTCCGAGTTCTCACCGTTGATGGGGTCGATGAGGTCGCCGTTGTGGTCCATCAGGTAGATGGCCGGGTGCTGCGCCGAAGCGGTGGCCGCAACGAGCGCGGCCAGGGCGAAACACAGGACGAAACCGAGGGGGCTGTAGAAGACGGTATCTCGAGTCATGACGAACTCCCTTCGTCGCGAATACGGCCGGGCCGATGCAGTCCATCCGATATTGCGGCATTCGCCACCGTGCCCGTCCGATGCCGCGACAGTATACACGCATATTCCGAATTAGTTATATAATGGATTACCTGCTCAAATGGGCAATCTCAAGATGGCAAAACGAGTTGGTATAGAGTTCGAGAGACTCGCGCACGGGAATTGCACCGATTCCGATTCCGATTTCGGCATCCGTTGGCTCTCATTATTGGTCGGGTAGAATGCTGAACAACCCTTTTCGAGAGGAGGCGTGCCATGAGATTCACACAGACGGCCCCGATCCTCGTTGCCTGCCTGCTTGCCCCCCCAGCTGACGGCGCCGAAACGCAACCTGTGAGTGAGGCAACAGAAACCTGTCTGATCTGCCATGAGTCGCTTCACCCTGGGATCGTTGCGGGCTGGCGGTCGAGCCGACATGCCGCCGTCACCCCGGCGGCGGCGGCGGCGGTGGAAGGGCTCGCCCGCAAGGTGTCGAGCGATGATATTCCGGGCGCCTCTTGCGGGCGTGGTGGTGGGATGTGCCGAGTGCCACACCCTGCGGCCCGACGAGCATGAGGGAGTCTTCGACCACAACGACTACCAGGTGCACTCGGTGGTCAGCCCCGGCGACTGCGCGGTCTGCCACGCTGTCGAGGCCCAACAGTACGAAGGCAACATCATGGCGCACGCCTACGGAAATCTCGAAGGCAACGGCCTCTACCAGGATCTGGAACGGCACATCCTCGGCGTTCCGACCCGGGACGGCGACAGCCTGACCTTCGATGATCCGGATCCGGAGACCGAGGCCCTGGGCTGTCTGTACTGCCACGGCACCCGGCTCGAGGTGACCGGCATCGAAAGCCGCGACACCGACTTTGGGGAGATGGACTTCCCGGTGATTGCCGGCTGGCCCAATCAGGGCGTCGGCCGCGTCAATCTGGACGGCTCTCTCGGGTCATGCTCCGCCTGTCACACGCGACACACCTTCTCCATCGAGATCGCGCGCAAAGCCTTACACCTGCAAGGAGTGCCACGTCGGACCCGACGTACCGGTCTACAAGGTGTACTCCGCCAGCAAGCACGGCAACATCTACCACTCGAAGAAGCAGGAGTGGAACTTCAGCGCCGTGCCCTGGACGGTAGGCCGCGACTTCACAGCCCCAACCTGCGCCGCCTGCCACGTCAGCCTGCTGGTCACTCCGGACGGCGAAACGGTGGCCGAGCGCACGCACGGAATGAACGACCGCATTTCATGGCGAATATTCGGTTTGGTCTACTCCCACGCTCACCCCAAGGATCCGGACACCACGAAGATCCGGAACAAGGACGGTCTGCCGCTGCCGACGGCGCTCGACGGCACGCCCGCCTCCGAGTTCCTGATCGGGGTCGACGAGCAGGCGCGGCGGCGGAAGACAATGGAAGCAGTCTGCCTGTCATGCCACGGCCGCGCGTGGGTACGCGGCCACTTCGAACGCTACGAAAAGAGCCACGAGACGACCAATACCGCCACGATCACGGCGACCGAGATCCTCCAGGAGATCTGGGAGCGCGGTTACGCGAAAGGACCGGCAGCCGGCGGCAGCCCGTTCGACGAGGCGATCGAGCACCGATGGGCCAATATCTGGCTTTTCTACGCCAACTCGATACGGTTCACAGCGGCAATGGCCGGCGGTGGCGACTACGCCGTGTTCGCCGACGGCCACTACACGCACGCGAAGCGGATCAAGGAAATGCAGGAATGGCTGGAGGAGCGCAAGCAGCCGGCGCCCTGAAGATTTTTCCACCGGTCACGGTCACCGTGGCGCCATTTCGAGCCGGAAGGGGCAGAGCATTGGTGCAGCATTGACAGTCGTACGTCAATCGACCGACGGCACAGCACGCCGGCGCCACCTGATCGCCGCCCTCGCGATTGAACGGCGGGCAATCTCAGCCAGGGTGCTCTCGGATCTGTTGGGGCGCCGCCCTGAATCGGTCAGTCGGTGGGTCAGCCGGGGAGCAGAGTTGCGGCGGCGGTCAGGAGAGCTCTCGAGCGAGCACGAGGATCTCGATCGAGATCTCGCGAATGAATGACGGGACACAAGAACATCGTGAAAAATCGTTGGCCCTGGAACCTGCCGGGATCCTCACGGGACATGAGCGCTATAATCGAATGAGGCCGGCAAGACGAAAGGTCGCTGATGTCCGCTTACTGTTTCTCGATCAGGTGTGACGTGGAGCGAAACGTGATGTACATCGAGCAGAGCGGCCAGCCAACAACCGCCGGCCTCCTCGACCTCAAGGGTTCTTTCCTCTCCGAAATCACCAAATTGCGAGACGGCGTCACGATCGTCAACGATCAGCGCCGGATGGAGGCCCTCGACGCCGAGGCGATGAAGATGGCGAAAGAGATCGTCGCGACGACGAGCCGGCACGGGGTGACCAGGGTCATCCGGGTGGTACCGCGCGACTTCCTCTCAACGGTCCAGATTTCGGAAAGCCTGGTCGAAGGCAGGAGCAGCTACACCTCGATCCGCGTCTCTTCTCTGGAGGAAGCGGAGGAGGCCCTCAGCGTGTTTCTCGAAGAGCCCGACCTGTCGTAGACATTGTGGATGAGCGCCCGAACATGGGCGCCACTCACGCTCTTCCACACGTGGTGATTCGAAGCGGCTGCTGAGTTGAATCGGGTTGTCCCGCGCGCACATGGGAGGAATCTCACGCCGCGACATCCTCGCCTCTTCGTCCCCCTGGGTCCTGGGTGTCGTCTGCCGCCGCAACGGCTCTCTGGAGCGAGCGGCACCCTCGGGCTGAGAACGAGCCTCACTTCATCCGGCTCATCTTCTCCCGGATGCGCTTCTCCCACTTCTCGTACTCTTTGTCGCTGAGCGGCCCGTCGAAGGTGAGTTCGAACGGCCGGTAGTAGTCACAGGTGATTCCCATCTGCGAGGTGGTCGAGCTCATCTCGCCCGTGATGCGCTCGTCACTTTCGATGGTCCAGACGACGTCGATGACCATGTCGACGTCCTCCTCCTCGCTCTCGAAGATACCCGTGTAGCTGCAATCGTCGACCCTCGTCATCAGGGCGTCCTCCTCCTTCTTGGTGGTGCTGTCGGCGAAGAGCTGCGAGCAGTCGTCCTTCATGACGAGGATGATGCCGTTGTCGCGCACCGGCTTGAGCTTCCGGTTGAGGGCGAAGGCGCCGCTGCATTTCATCGAGCCCTCCAGGTTCTGCGCGTTCCAGTTACCCTCCTTCGGGCAGATGCAGTCGGCCTTTGAACGAATCACGCCGCCCTCGCGCTTGCGAAGCACGAACTCGCAGGTCACCGTCTCGGATGCCTCGATCCGGAAGATCGCCGCATCGTTGTCGAGCTTGCCGAGGCTCGGGTCGGCGCTGTCGAGGTCGTCGCATCGGATCTCATCCAGGGCATACCCGGCGGCCTCCGCGTCGGGGTCGATTTCCGAAAGCTTGGCGACATGGCTTCCCGTCGCCACCTTGTCCGCGGTCAGGCTGCCCCGTCCTCCGCTGGTCAGGACCAGCTCTCCCGCGGGAACGCCCGAGAATACGAAGGTGGCGCCTTCGTCGAGTTCAGGCTCGGTCACCACCTGCACCACGGCGACGCCCACATCCGGGAGGCCTGCAGCCTCCGTTCCTTCCTGCCCCAACGCCGGCTGCGCTCCCAGCAGGGTGCAGATCGTCGATACCTTCAGGATTGCGAATACCTTGCGGTGCATCACACATCTCCTTCGCATAATTGTGCATATATGCAATCGATTTTGGATCATTGTACCCGATCGAGTTGATGACGGCAGCCGGAATCCACAGGAGTCGGGGAGACCGGGCCGTGACGTCTCCGGTCAGACCGCGGTGGCGCGGTCGCCGGAGTACTGGGCTCCAGGTACTGATTCCAGGGCGGCCAACCGAACAGATTCTAAGGGAGTCTCTCCCGGCACCGAACGTTCACGGTCCGCCGGTCGAAGAGCTCCAACGGGTCGATCACCGATCTCGCTGATGTCCGGG
>CAVQSQ010000030.1:0-203520 GCA_963715955.1 Candidatus Sulfomarinibacteraceae bacterium | reverse complement strand
GTTTTGACGAAGCGAGCCGGCATTTTCAGACTGTCATCCCGACCGGAGGCCCGCAGGGCCGGAGCGGAGGGATCTGGTGTGGGCTCGAGGCAACGTCGATCCAATGGGCGTGACGAGATCCCTCCGCTCGGTCGCGTTGCTCCCTCGGTCGGGATGACAGGAGGGGGGACGGTTGAATTCCGAATTCCGAATTCCGAATTTCTTCTGCGAGCCGTTACACTGGCCCCCGGAGGCTCTCTGATGGCACAGTCCGACCTTGACCGCTTCGTGGCCGGGGCCATCCTCGGCATCGACACCCTGTGGGGTGGGGATGTGATGAACCCGTCCGGGACGGGGCGCTTCATCGCCGATTCCTGGTTCTCCGACGAGGAGCTTCCGCAGAGTTACACCGACGCCTACAGCGGCCGCCGTTCGCGCCTCGGGTGGAGTCTCGGCGGACAAACCCGATCTCGAGGCGATCGACGCCTTACCTGAAGGCGGTCGATCTGCCGGCCGCCATTTCGGGCATGACCGAGCTCGGCGCCGCGGAGGCGGGCGTTCGCGGCGACTTTCTCGCCGGTCTCGGGCGCAGCGTCGAGGTGATGTGGGACCTCGCGATGGAGACTCTCGGCCGCGGCGAACCGGTGCCCTACACGCGGTCGGTGGAGGCTTCGACCGCCATGCCGCCGACGCCGTCGCAGCCCGGGCCCAAACGTGCCCTCCTCGCCGAACTGTTGACGGGGGCGGGCTACCCGGCCGACAACGAGGTGGGAATCCTCGAGGCGGTCGATGCCTGGCGCGCCGACCGCATGGTGCCGGCGGCGACGATCCCGGCGCTGGCCCGCGCCTTCATCGCCGAGCTCGAGGCGGGCACGGCCGCCAATGTCATGCCCTATCTGCCGGAGGAGCTGCACAGCGTGCCGCGCTCCAACGTCGAGTTCCTGGCGATCAAGGACGCGTGGTTTTCAGGTTCCATGAACTATGTGGGCCGTGCCCGCGACACCGCGGGGCTGCCGCTTTATGAGGCAACCTATGAGATCAACGCCTCGCTCGAGATCTCGGTCCCCGAGTTCGCGGAGCTGGTGAGCCACGAGGTGGTGCCGGGCCACGTCACCACCTTTGCCTTTGTCCAGCACCTCTACACCATCGGCCGGGTCGGTTTCGAGGGAACCGTTCTGACCATGAACTCGCGCTATTCGACGTTGGCCGAGGGCATCGCCAACAACGCGGCGCTGATGGCCTTCGGCTTGACCGAGCTCGACCAGCTTCCCGACGACGACCTCAAGATCGGGATGCTGCTGTCGCGTCTGCAGGACGACGCCAAGAACCAGGCCTCCTACCTCACGTGGAACGACGGGGTGGCGCAACCTGAGGTCGCCGCGTCGCTGCGCCGAGACTGCCTGGTCACCGAAGAGAGGGCCGACAAGCTGTCGGGGCCATGGGCGCACCATCCGCTGCTCGGGACGGATGTACCTGCCCTCCTACCGTGCCGGCACCGACAGGGTGGCGCAGCTGCGGCGTGAACACCCGCCGGAGACCATCCTGCCGGCCCTCTTCGGCTGCCGGGGCCTTGTGGACATCAAGACCATCGACTCTGTGCTGTGACAAAAAGCCCGACCTCGCGCGTCGGATAGGTGTGGAAGCCTTGACCGATCAACCGCCTTCGCCGTCATCGGACCGGGATCGACGCTCGAGATCCGATGATGGGGGGTGGCGAAAGATCTTCGCCGCCCTGGCGGAGGGCCGGCAATCCGCGCTGAACGATCTCTACGACCTGGCGTCGCGGCAGCTCTACGGTCTCGCCCTGTGGCGCACCGGATCCGAGGACGACGCAGCCGACATCGTGCAGGATGTGTTTGTGAAGGTGGCGGAACACGGCCCCCGGCTGGCCACGATCCGCAACCCGAAGGGGTGGCTGTTGACCGTGACTCACCGCGCCGCGGTGGACATCGCCCGCCGGCGCAGCCGGCGACCCGCGGAGCCGCTCGAGGAGTACCCCTTCCTGACCGCGGTCGACGGCGACAGTGACCGGATGTTGGACGCCGCCCGCGCCTCGGTCCTGCTGGCCGGCATGCCGCCGAACCTGCGGGATGTGATCTACCTGAAGCACTTCGCCGACTGCACCTTTGCCGAGATCGGCGCCATCGTCGGGATCCCCACATTTACCGCCGCCAGCCGCTATCGCAAAGGGATCTCGGACCTCAGAAGCCTGATGGAGGAAGCGCCATGAAGAACGAAGAACAACTCGATCTGGAGCGTCTGCTTCCGGGTCTGGAGCCACCTCCGCCGCCGGCCGGCCTCCGGTCCCGGGCCGTGGCGGCGGCTCGCGACAGCATGACCGCGGCGCCGGCGCCCGACCGGTGGTCGAGGATCTGGAACAGCCGCGCCCTCCGGCTGGCGTGGGCGGGCGCGGTGGCGCTGCTGCTGGCGGGGCACGTCCTCATCAGTGGCGACCCGGGGTCCGTATTCACTCCGAACCCGCCGGTCATGGCGGACACCCAGCGCGATGAACACCTGATCGAGATTCTGCGACAGGTCCGGATCGACGCGGACGCGCACCCTTCGATCGGCCTTTTCGCCGGTGCTGCGGATCTGCAACAGATTGAAAATGGAGGCAACCCGTCATGACGTCCTCAAAAAGTCCATCAACGAACGTCCTGGTTCTTCTTGCCGTCGCCGTCGTCGTCGTGCTGGCGGGCTCCCTCGGCGCGCGATTGATCTCTCAGGAAAGGCCCGAACCTGTGATCCCTGCGCCAGAAGCATCCGTTCCACAGCCCGCGGTCCTCGAGGTGGCGACGCTTGAAGTGCCGTGTTGGACGTGTCCCGCCAACAAGGACTGGCCCTTGCGGTTCCAAACCGATCTCGATCTGCTGGCGCCGCTCGGAGAGGGTCCCGGGAACGCCGCGGAGTGGTTTGCGCTCTTCACAAAGGAGATCGGGCCTCGTGCCGACGAGGCCCTGGCGGCGGCTGATGCGCGGGTGGATGGCCCCGAATGGGTCGGGAAGATCCTGCCTCCCGATCACCCACTCCTTCTGGAGGCCGAACCGTGGGTCGATCAGGCGACCATGAAGTTCTATCCCGAGATCTACCCACTCGACGGCATAGAGACCCGGATCACCAACCTGCTGTTCGCCCTCGACCTGGTTCGATCATGGATCGCGCGGGGTCTCGAAGCCGAGGATTCAGATGCCGCCATGGCCGATTTCCGCCGTGCGATCCGCCTGGGCCGTCTGTTGCGCCAGGAAGATCTCGTCATCATCAACGACCTGGTCGGTCTGGCCTGCATCCACCTCGGGACCCGGGGCGTCTACGAGCGAGCCCTTGCCGATGGTGATCTCGAAGTCGCACTGCTGGCATCGGTGGTGTTGGGCGAGGTCGCGCCGCAGCGCTTGCGCACGTCGCAGAGAATTACGGCGACCGATCTCGCCGACTCGATCGTGACCAACGACAACGGCGAACTCGAGCTTGCCTTGCGCCCGGGCAAGCTCGACGCCCTGATCGAGACGGCCGAAAACTCCCCTGACCGCCGTTTTCGTGCCGAGGCCATTATCGGCCTCCAGACCATTCGCTGGCAGGGAAATGCCGACGAGCGCGACCGCGTGTTCGAGGTGCTGAACACCCTCGCCTCGAATCCGGATCCCGATATCGCTGCGGGGGCTGTCTGGAGCCTTGACCACGAGATGACCCGCGAACAGTTGAAAGTCTGGGGAAGCATCCCCCAGTAGCCCGGGCGATTCGCCCGATTCTCCAACCGGGCGCGCAAGCGCCCGGCCCCTTTTTCGACCGGCCCGGAGTTCGCCCGCAGATAACGCAGATAACGCAGATAGACCCAGAGCAAATAAATCTGCGTCAATCTGCGTCATCTTCGGGCAGAACGGGTGGCCGGTTTCGCCCTTCGTGCCGCCTCGTGATCGATCCAACATCTGACATCACTCTTGTCCAAGACGGCATCGTGGACTGCCCGAAATCACAATCAGGCTCCACCCCGACCGCGGCGGGTCTGAAGGTGGGCCAAGGCCCACCTTACATCGGACCCAGCAGTCGAGCGGGTTCGTAGGGTGGGCCTCGGCCCACCTTCAGAGAAGATTCCTGCATCTCGGGTCAACCGTGTCTCAGTGCGCGACCTGGACAGCCGTTTTCGGTTTTTGAGGGCCTCTTTCTGAAAATGGCTTTGACCGATCCTCAACTCCAGTGTTTTCGGTGCGGCAACGTCAGATGGGGGCTGTTTTGGACAGCTCTGATCCAGTATCCAGCATCCAATCCCCGTCTCATTCCCTGAGGTCGAGGTGAGATTCCAGCGTGTACTAAGATGGTACTGAGGGTTTTCTGACTCAATCTCGGCTGGAACCTCGATCGAAGTCTGATGTCAACGTTACTCACAGAGTACAGGAGGCTGCCATGACGCGGACGCGAGTCGTCGTTCTTTCGTGTGTCGTTTTTGTTCTCTCGCTGGTTCCTGCCGGGTCTGCGAACGGCGACTCCATGAGCGCGGAGATTACCGTTTCAAACGAAGACTTCGACGAGTATCTCCCGGATGTTGCCTACAACTCCGTGCGCGACGAGTACTTCGTGGTGTGGCACGACAATAACGGGACCGCGCGGTCGATCATGGCTCGGCGTTACACCGCTGCCGGGATCTTCATCGATTCCTATGTCATCGCCTACGAGACTGATCCTGTGAGGGACAGCGCACAGCCGTCGGTCGCCTACGACCCGGTCAACGACCGCTACCTGGTGGTCTGGGTCCGCGACTTCTACGGAGACGGCAGCGATTGGGACGTGTACGGCCGGTTTGTCCCGTGGGACGGGCCGATAGGAGGCCTGGCGGCTTTCAGTATCAACTCGTTTGTCAACAAGCAGTGGAACCCGCGGGTCGCCTACGGCGGCACGGTCCAGGAGTTCATGGTCACATGGTGGAACGAGGGCGTGCCCGGGGACGCGAGCCACATTTCCGCGCAGCGGATTGCGGCCGCCGGCAACACGGTTGGTTCTGCCATCACGGTGACGTACGACATGAACGAAGAGCGGGTGGCCCCTGACATCGCCTACAACCAGGCGCGCAACGAGTACCTCGTCGTCTATCAGAGAATGGACGGCGGTGGCGGCAACATCTATTCCGTTCGAATCTCCGGCTCCGGGGTGCTGCTCGGCGGCGGAGACTACGGGATCGCTGCCTGGCCGTCTCCGGAGACCGCACCGCGGATTTCGGCGTCGCGGGTGAGCGACCGTTGGGCAGTGGTCTGGCAGAGTGAAATATCAGCGACGAACTTCGACGTGTATGCCAGGCTCGTGTGGTTCGACGCGATGGGGGCCATTCAAATGACGGCGCCGGTCCATTTGCCCTACACCTCGGTAAATGAAAGCACGCCCGACATTGCCGCCCATCCCGAAAGTTCCAACTTTCTCATCACATGGAGGCAGCAGTACAGCAGTTCGACCGGCCCCTACGGGATCCGCGCTCAAGTCCTGAACGCGACCGACGTACTCGGACGAATCTACATCCCGAGAGGCGTTATCGGAGGCGAGACCCTCGACTGCGATCGGCCCGCGGTTGCCGGCGGCCTGGGCGACTGGATGGTGGTGTGGGAACACCCCCGAGACGACACGCCGTCCTATCGGGACATCCACGGCGTGATCTTGTTCGACGAGATCTTCTCGGATGGTTTCGAGTCGAACGACACTTCAGAGTGGTCGTCGACCGTGCCGTAGCGGCGTGACCATCCGTTCGGCGGGGAGCACGCTTTTAGCGACACCCTATAAATCGCGGTTTGCCCGCAGATAACGCAGATAACGAAGATAGCCACAGGGCAAAAAATCTGCGTCAATCTGCGTCGTCTGCGGGCAGTATGGATGGCCGGCTCCGGATTCGCCCGTCGGGCCACGCTGTGATCGATTCAAGATCCAACATCCAATATCCAACATCAAATCGAGACCCCGTCGTAAACGATCCACCCTGTTCAGTGCATCATGTCAGCAATGGAAGACCAATCCGCGCTGGTGCAACGGGCGATGGCGGGGGACCGGGAGGCCTTTTCCGATCTCGCCGCTTCGCACTGGCGGCGGCTGGTGGCGCTGGCGCGATCGATCGTGGCGGATCTGGAGGCCGAAGGCGTGGTGCAGGACGGGCTCATCAAGGCGTGGAAAAAGATCGGCGGGCTGCGCGAGCCAGCGGCTTTCCAGTCCTGGCTGACCCGCATCGTCGCCAACACCGCCGTGGCAAGGGCGCGGCGGAGAAAGATCTTTCAGCCCCTCAACGGCGTCGAGTTCGCTGCGCGAGATCGTTCGGCGGATCACCGCATCGACGTTCAACGGCTGCTGACCAAGCTGGCGCCGCGCCAACGCGCGGTGCTCCACCTGACGGTGATCGAAGGCCTGAGCGATTCGGAGGCGGCCGAGGTGCTCGGTATCTCCAGCTCGTCGGTGCGGGTCCACCGCATGCGGGGGCGGCAACACCTGGAACGTCTGGTCGGCCGAGGAGAGAACTGATGGACAGGAATCACGATTTCGAAAACGAGTGGCGGGCCTGGTCCACCTCCGAACCGTCGTTTGACGAGCGGCGGTTGAAAGCCAACCTCCGGCAACGCCTGCCCGAGAGGCGATCGCGCCGGAGTTCCCGGCTGGTTCTCGTGGCTGCCGCGGTGTCGATGTTGGCGCTGTTGATCGGATACGAGTCCTCGCGACCTCCGGTGGCGCCATCGCCCGCCGCAGCGCCCGAAATGGTGTACGAAACCGGCCCCAACGTGATCCTCGTGTTGCGCGAAGGCGCCGAACCCATCTATGTACTGACCGAGCCGTCCCGTTCGGATGGCGAAGGAGAGTGAAATGAAGACGCGAACGACTATCGCGGTGGCGATGGCGGCGGCCCTGAGCCTGTGTACAGCTGCTTCGGCCGAGGACGTGCAGTGGGTGCGGGTGACGGTCGTTCTTGAAGAGGGGGCTAAGGAAACTCCTCGCCCGCAAGACATGTTGATACCCGGCGGGGTCTACCCACTCGAGGAGGTCAACGAGCGAGGCATCGCCACCATCGACGAGGAGATCCTCGAACGGGTCCGCAACCTGGGCGAGAGTTTGAGTGGGATGCAGGATTCCATGCGGTTGGGGACGTTGCTGGTCCGCCAGTATTACCTCCCGCTCGAGGTGGGGAGAGAATCGGTGCTGCCCGCGGTGGACCTCAATCCACGGTTGTCGGTGGTCTTCACTCCCGAACGATTCGTCGGTGACCGAGTCGTGTGCAAGGTACAGATTCTCGAGCCCGAAGGGCCAATGGGCACGTCCGACTTCACAGGCGAGCCGATAACCCTGAGACTTCAGGATGCGAACATCCAGGATGTCCTCCGGACGTTCTCGATGGTGACGCCGGTGGACATCGAGGTCGATCCATCGGTGGTTGGAACGGTCACGGTGGACTTTCGCGACGTGCCGTGGGACCAGGCCTTGGACCTGATCTTGCGGTATAACGGGCTCGGCTGGACCCGCGAGAACGGAACCATCCGGGTGGCACCACGAACCGAGATAAGCAGCCGAAAGCGAGTACGGACCGAGGCAATTCTGCGCCTTCCGCGCGGTTCCTGGGGCTCTGTGACCGTCGCGAGTCCCGGGGACGACCACAATCCTACGATGGTCCTTCTGGTCGAAAGCGTGCAGCGCCCGCCCAGGCTGGTGGCGGAGCGAGACGGCCTCGTCCACCCGAGACGGGTACTGCCGGTTGCACCGTTTCCCGACGACCTGGAGAGCACGTACGGCGAAATGGCGGTGTTTCGGGCGACCGTGACCACTGACGGCGAAGTGCGGGACGCCGAGATCCTGGCCTCCCCGTCGCCGGCCTACGCCGAGCGGCTGTTACAGGCCCTGAGTGAATGGAGGTTTCGGACGGTGCTCGACGAGGCAGGACGCAAGCAGGAGGCGGTGGTCGGCTACGGCGTGCGGATCAACCCCCAGCCTATATTCGTGAATCTCGGCGAGGTCGCGCATATCGGAGTGGATGTCAAAGCAGAACCGGCCCCGGGAAACTCCGACCAGTACGTTATCAGTGTGATCGTGACCGATCTCGACTCTGGGAAGGTCCTCTCGACCCCCCGGCTCTACACTGTCCGGGGAGATGAGGCACGCGTCAGATCGATGGTCAAGGCCCCGAACGGAGACCATGCAAAATTGAATATGCGTTTCCTGATCTCGGAGGACGGCTCGACCGTCAGCTACTCCTGGACCATGACCACCGAAGGCACCGTCGTCTCCTCCCACTCGGCGGAATTCAATCTCTAGGCCGGCGAGCCGGCCCGATTCAGGATTCAGGATTCAGGTCACAGGGCTCAGGGTGCTGGATGCGGATTCACGGCACCTGGTTTCTGACAGCCCGCGGGCGGAAAACTCGATCTCGTTGAATCCTGGATCCTGGATCCTGCATCTTTTTTCATGTCCCACCTCACGCTGTCGGGCGCGGCCGCTGACAACGTTCTGGAACTTTCCCCAGCCGCATGTGTCTAAACTGGTGCCATGAGAAAAACACCAGCACCCTCGAGCTCGCGTCAGATCATCCTCCTCGCCGTCCTTGCCGTGGCCGTGGTTTCAGCCGCGGCCCTGCAGGCGGTGACAGCCCCTGGTTCAGGGGGTGACCCGCAGCCGGTCCCGACTCCGGTTACCATCGCGGGAGGAGATCCCGTGACCTGGAACGACGTCGACCGCCTGATTTCGGAGCAGAAGTTCGAGGCCGCCTCGAAGGCGGTGACGGCCATCCGCGAACGCGCGACGGCCGAAGGCGACGCCGCGACCTGGACCCGCGCCCTGGTCGAGGAGACCAAGCTGCGGATGGCGCTCCACGGCTACGAGACCGCGGTGCGTTTTCTGAAAGAACAGCCGTGGCCGGAGGATGCGGTATCGCAGGCCGTCCTCGAGCTCTACTACGCCGACGCCCTCGCCACCTATGCCCGCGTCTACTCGTGGGAGATCCGCCAGCGCGAGCGGGTCGAGACCCCCGGCGAGCTCGATCTCAAGGCGTGGGACCTCGAACAGATCGTCGAGGCGGCAGACGCCTCGTATCTGGCCCTGTGGTCGACCCGCGCCGAGTGGGGGAGCGAACCCCTCGGCGAGCTCGCCCGCTACATCGCGCAGAACAACTACCCGCCGCGGATCCGCGGCACCCTGCGCGACGCCGTCACCTATCTGTGGGTCGAGCTGCTCGCAGACTCGTCGCTGTGGAGCCCGGCTGAGTCGAACGAGGCTTTCCAGCTCGATGCGAAGGTTTTGATCGCGGGCGACGCGGGAGCGTCTTCGGCGCTGGACCTGGCCGACCCCGGCGTGCATCCGTTGCTGAAGATCGGCGCGCTGCTCGACGATCTCGAGTTCTGGCACGAATCGGACCGCCGGCCGGAGGCCGCGCTCGAGGCCCGGCTCGAACGGTTGCGAAGGTTGAACGCGGCCCTGACGACCGACGACGACCACCTGGCGATCATCACCAACCTCGAAGGGGTGCAGGCGGCGTTCGACCGCAGCCTCGAGTGGTGGTCGATGGGGCAGGCGGTGCTGGCCGAGTTCGTCCAACAGGACTCCGATCCCGACGCCCTCGTCAACGCCCGTGAGATCGCGCTGGCGGGTCGCGACCGCCACCCACAGAGTGTCGGTGGTCGACGCTGCAACCACATCGTCGCCGCCATCGAACAACCGAACTACACCCTCGCCGCGATGGCGGTCGACGGCGCCGGGAGGCGGTCGCTTCAGGTCTCTCACAAGAACCTCAAGACCCTCCATTTCCGAGCCTGGTCCTATGACCTGATGAAATTCGTCGTCTCCTCCGAGGATTACAACATCCTTCCCAGCCACCGCGAGGCCGAGGCCATCATGGCCGGCGCGCCGGTGGCCGAGTGGTCGGTCGATCTGCCGGCGACTCCCGACTACCGTTCGCACACGACCTACGTCGTGCCCGAGTTGACCCGGCCCGGCGCCTACCTGGTGACCGCCTCGATGCGGGCGGACTTCGCAGACGACGTCAATTACATGGTGGCCGAGAACTTCCTGCTCTCGGATCTGGTCCTGGTCACTCGACCCGTCACGGGTGGATACGAGGTGACGGCGCGTTCCGGAGAATCCGGGCGCGCCCTCGAGGGGGTCGAGGTCTCGCTCTACAGCTATGACTACCGGCGCGGCCACCGCGAGATGGAGCGCAAGCGGAGCGGCCCGGACGGGGTGGTCGAATTCAGCACCCGGTCGTGGAACCGCGAGCAGTACTTCATCCTTGCGCGTGACGACGAGGATCTCGCCCTCGACGCCAACCGCCTGTATCAGCACTACGATGGCGGCCTCGGCACGAGTTCGGCAGCGCTCCTCTACACCGACCGCTCGGTCTACCGTCCGCAGCAGACGCTGCACTGGAAGGCCGTGGCCTACACAGGCGGCGGTGAGAAGGTCGAGTACCGGACCCTGCCCGATGCCGCCGTCAAGGTCACGCTGATCGACGCCAACGGCGAGGAGGTCGCGGCGGCCGACGTCACCACCAACTCCTTCGGGTCGGCGAGCGGCTCCTTCGACATCCCGGCCGGCCGTCTCCTCGGTCAATGGAGTCTCCGCACCTCGATCGGTGGTCAGACCTGGCTGCGGGTGGAGGAGTACAAACGGCCCACCTTCGAGGTCACGGTGGCCGACCCCGAAGCGCCCCTGCGGCTCAACCGCGAGGCGGAGCTTTCGGGCGACGTGAAGTACTACTTCGGTCTGCCGGTCGTCACCGGCAGCAGTGGATTGGCGGGTGACCCGCGAGCCCATCTACCCGCGGTGGTGGTACTGGTGGTATCCCTCGGCATCGGCGCAGAGCCAGGTGGTGGCGGCCGGCGAGACCTCCCTCGACGACGAGGGCAGGTTCTCGATCCGTTTCGTCCCCGAGGCCGACGAGCGCGAGGCGGAGCGCGGCGTCACCTACCGCTACCGGCTCGGTGTCGACGTCACCGACGAGGGCGGCGAGACCCGCTCCGCAGAACGCGTTTTCCGGCTCGGTTTCGTGGCCGTGGAGGCCCGCATCATCGACGATCGGGGCTTCCACACCGCGGATGCGGCATCCGTCGTGCGGGTCATTCGCACCGATCTCGACGGGACCCCTCGCGCTGGCGAAGGATCGTGGCGGTTGGTTCGTCTGGAGCAGCCCGACGACGTGCTGATGCCCGCCGACCAGCCCCTGCCGCAGCCGCCGGAAGGCCGCGAAGGCTATGAGACTCCGGGCGACAGGCTCCGACCGCGGTGGGACCCCGCCTACGACCCGAATGCGGTACTCGCGCAGTGGGCAGAGGGCGGCGAGCTGGCGACCGGCGTGCTGACCCACGGTGAGGATGGCGCGGCCGAGCTGTCGCTGCCCGGACTCGATGCCGGTGCCTATCGGGTTGTCTACACAACCCATGACGAATTCGGTGCGGAGTTTACGACCAGCGAGCAGGTCGTGGTGGCGGGCGCGCGTCGCACGCCGCTGGCTCTTCCCGAGGTCCTGCGTTTCGACCGGTCGACGGTCCGGGTGGGGGAGACGGCACGTCTCTTCGTCTTCACCGGGCTCACCGCCCAGGAAATGGTGCTCGAGATCTACCGCGACGGGCGGCGGGTCGAACGCCGCGAGATCGGCGCCGGCCGCTCGGGCGTGGTTGAATTCCCGATCGCAGCCGCCGACCGCGGCGGGTTTGCAGCGGCTCTGACCCTGGTCCGAGACCATCAGGTGGTGCGGCAGACGGCACGGCTCTTCGTGCCGTGGGACGACCGCGAACTCGAGATCGACTTCGCGACCTTCCGCGACCGCATGCGGCCCGGGACCCGCGAGACCTTCACCGTCACCGTCCGCAACCGCGACGGCGGCGCCGTCGACCCGGCCGCGGCCGAGCTGCTGGCCTACATGTACGACCGCAGCCTCGATATCTTCGCGCCCCACACGCCGCCATCGGTGGCGTCGCTCTACCCGGACCGGACGGCCGTGGGCCGGATGTGGACCAATCTCGGCCGCGCCCAGCAGGCCTGGGGCCGCAGCAACGGTCTCGGTCTGCCGGGCTACCCCCACCTCCACGGCGATTCGCTGAAGGTCCTCAACGGCTACGGCATCGGCGGGCCCGGCAGCCGCGGGCGCTACCGCGCGATGAAGGCGGGCATGGTGAGGGAAGCCCTGCCGGCGTATGATCCGGCCCCTTCCGCGATGGCCATGGATGCCGTTGAAGAGTCGAAGGCCGAGGGCGAAGTGGGACAGAACCTGCAACGGTCGGACAAGGATGCCGTCGTCCGGCGGTGGAGAGCCCGAGTCATCGGTCGAGCTGCGTTCCGACTTTTCCGAGACCGCCTTCTGGGAGCCCCACGTCGTGCTCGTCGCCAGACGGCTCGGCGACGGTGGAGTTCGAGGTCCCCGACTCGGTCACCGACTGGAACCTCTGGGTCCACGCGATCACCACCGATCTCCGTGGCGGGTCGGCCACCCGGCAGGCGCAGTCGGTGAAGGAGCTGATGGTCAGGCCGTATCTGCCGCGCTTCCTGCGCGAGGGCGACCGTGCGGTGCTCAAGGTGGTGGTCAACAACGCAGGTGAAGATGCCTTCACCGGCGCGCTCAACCTGGCCGTCAACGACCCCGTCACCGGGGAGGATCTGCGCTCTCTCTTCGGCTTGACCCCCGAACAGACCTCGGGCGTGCCGTTCTCGGTCGAACCCGGCAAGGGCGCCGATCTCGCCTTCCCGCTCGCGGTCCCTGCAAGGGTCGGCACCGTGGCCTTCAAGATCACCGCGCGAGCGGGTCAGTTCTCCGACGGAGAGCTGCGGCCGCTGCCGGTGCTCCCGGGCCGCATGCACCTGATGCAATCTCGATTCGTCACCCTGCAAAACGCCGACCGGCGCGAGATGCACTTCGCCGATCTGGCGGCGCAGGACGACCCCACCCTGATCAACGACCAGCTGGTGGTGACCCTGGATGCGCAGCTCTTCTACTCGGTGCTCAACGCGCTGCCCTATCTGGTCAACTACCCCTACGAGTGCACCGAACAGACCCTCAACCGCTTCCTCTCGACCGGGATCGTCTCCAGCCTCTTCGACCAGTACCCCTCGGTCGAGCGGATGGCCGCCAAGCTGTCGGCGCGCGAGACCCGCTACGAGACCTGGCAGGCCGACGACCCCAACCGCGCCATGGAGTTGGTCGAGACGCCGTGGCTGCAGACCGCGCGCGGCGGCAGCGAGGAGCCCGACGATCTGATCAATGTCCTCGATCCCCGCGATCACCCGCGCCCAGCGCGATGCGGCCCTGGCCAAGCTCGCCAAGAGCCAGACCTCGCTCGGCGGCTTTCCCTGGTTCCCGGGCGGCCCGCCGTCGCCGTGGATGACCCTCTACATCCTCAACGGCTTCTCCAAGGGTCTCGAGTTCGGCGTCGACGCACCCAAGGACGTGGTGGTGCGGGCGTGGGACTACATGCACCGCCACTACATCGAGGAGTGGGTCGACTGGATGATGGGCCACGACTGCTGTTGGGAGACCATCACGTTTCTCAACTACGTGCTCTCGAACTACCCCGACGAATCGTGGACCGGTGGCGTCTTTACCGCCGACGAACGAGAGCAGATGCTCGACTTCAGCTTCCGCCACTGGCGCGACCACTCGCCTTTGACCAAGGGCTATCTGGCCCTGACCCTGGAGCGGGCGGGCCGTCACGACGACGCGGTGCTGGTCTTCGATGCGGTGATGGACTCGTCCAAGACCGACCAGGACCTCGGCACCTACTGGGCGCCCGAGGACAGGGCCTGGCTCTGGTACAACGACACCACCGAGACCCACGCCTTCGCCCTGCGGGTGCTGACCGAACTCGAACCCGACGACGCCCGCCGCCACGGTCTGGTCCACTGGCTGCTGCTCAACAAGAAGCTCAACCACTGGAAATCGACCCGCGCCACCGCCGAGGTCGTGTACTCGTTGGCTTATTACATGCAGCACGAGGAGACGCTGGCAGTGCGCGAGGAGATCTCGGTGGTGGTGGGTCCGAAGATCACCGACTTCGTCTTCGAGCCCGACGAGTACACCGGCGCGCGCAACCGGGTGATCGTCGCCGGTGACGAGATCGATCCCGCAACCATGTCAACCATCGTCGTCGAAAAGCCCACCAAGGGCTTCGCCTTTGCCTCTGCCACCTGGAGCTTCTCCACCGAACGGCTGCCGGAAGAGGCGCGCGGCGACCTCTTCGCCGTCGAGCGCACCTACTTCCGCCGTTTCAACGACGGCGAACGGTGGGTCCTGCGGCCCCTGGCCGACGGCGAACGTCTCGAGCCCGGCGACCAGGTCGAGGTCCAGCTCTCGATCCGGGCGAAGCACGCCGCCGAGTACGTCCACCTGCGCGACCCCCGCGGCGCCGGTTTCGAGCCCGAGACCCTGCACTCCCAGTACAAGTGGGACCTCGGGATCGTCGTGGTACGAGGAGGTGCGCGACTCCGGCACCAACTTCTTCTTCGAGTGGCTGCCGGCCGGCGAGTACACCTTCAAGTACCGTCTGCGGGCCTCGATGGCCGGCACCTTCCGGGTCGCCCCGGCGGTCCTGCAGTCGATGTACGCGCCCGAGTTCACCGCCTACTCCGCGGGCAACCAACTGGAAGTCGTGGCCGATTGACCGTCGCAGGAGGCCGGCGGGCGGGGGCGTATCATGGCGCTGTGACGGGTGCTGGGGGAGGCACGTGACGAAGACCGCGGTCTCAGACAGCTCGGGAATGCGTGCTGCGGTGGCGACAGTGGCGCTGGTGGTCGGTTTCTCGTATCTGGTCTTGCTGGCAATCGACGCCGAGACGGTCGATCGCCTCGGCTGGGAGGACGGTCCGATCGAAACCGCCGGCGCGTTGTTTTTTCTGGTCGCGTCCGCCGGGTTTCTTGCTGCCTCCGTTCGGACGATTCGGCGATCCCGGGATCGAGGCGGGGTCGACGTGTGGCCGACGGTGGTGTTCTCCCTGCTCGCCCTGTTGATGTTCGTGTGTTTCGGTGAGGAATTGAGCTGGGGCCAGCGGATCTTCAACTGGGAGTCGCCTCCGGTGTTCTCGGAATTCAACGCCCAGAACGAGACCAACCTCCACAACATCCAGGCGGTGCACCAGTGGAATACCGATGGGAGTGAAAAGGGATTCGTGGGCAAGCTGGTCAACATGAACCGGCTGTTCTCGGTCTTCTGGCTGGGGACTTTCCTGATCTTCCCTCTGGCGGTTCTGAAGTCGGACCGGCTCCGGCGGTGGGCCGAGAGGCTGAGAATTCCCGTTCCGCCCCTGTGGACGGGGAGTCTGTTTCTTGGGAGTTTCCTGCTCTACAAGGTGCTCGCCTTTATTCACAGAGACACCCTCCGAGCCCACGCTCTCGACGAACTCAAGGAGGCCAGCTACGCAGCGATTTACGCGTTCATCGCGGCGGCTGTGCTGGTCGCCGGGTCGAGACGAAGCCGGGACCCTGAGTAGACTTCAGCCGAGGCGGGTCCGCCCGCTCTGGCGAGCGGACGCGAGGCGGCGAGCACCCGTTCCGGGGTCAGGGGCAGAGTGTAGAACCTGACTCCGATGGCCCGGTAGACCGCGTTGCAGATGGCGCTGACCGTGGGTATCACCGGCAACTCGCCGCAGCCGCGCGGCGCCTGCGCCTTGACCGCGTTGTCGAGAAAGGCGATCTCGAGGGGCGGCAGGTCCGAGAATCTCGGGATCCGGTAGTCGTCGAGACTGCGGGTGAAGGCCTGGTGGCCGTCGGTGGGGACCTCTTCAAAAAGGGCGAATCCGAGGCCCCACATCATCGCGCCCTTGGTGTTGGCGGTCAGGGTGTTGATGTTGATGACGGTGCCGATATCGAAGGCGCCGTACAGCCGGTCGATGCGGATCTCCCCGGTGGCGGGGTTCACGGTGACTTCGGCTGCAGCGGCGCCGAGCTGGCGGCCGCCGTGCATGCAGATCGCGAAGCCGGTTCCCCGATTGTCCTGAGAACGGGCGGGATCGTATTCCATCTTCTCCGCGCAGGCATCGAGGAGAGGGATGAAGGCCGGCGAGGCCACGTTGCGTCTGCGGAACTCGACCGGGTCCAACCCGGCGGCCTCGGCCACCATGTCGGTGTGGCTCTCCATCGCGAATCCGCTCTGGACAAAGCTGGTTCCGCGCATTGTTCCGTGGCGGACCGGCATCCTGGTGTGGAAGAGTCTGGTCAGGACATTCGGAATGTCGTAGGTGTCGGTGGTGCCGAAGCCCTCGTCCTGGTAGAGATCGATGGTCCTCGCGACGAGCTTTCCGTCGGGACCGACGCCGCTTGTGATGTCGGCGACCACCGCCTCCTTGAATCGACCGCGGCCGAGAAACTGGAATTCCCGGCTGAAGACGAGTTTGACCGTCCTGCCGGATTTCTTTGCCATGGTGGCCGCATCGACCGCCGCCTGGGGGTTGTCCTTGACGCCGAACCCGCCACCCACGGGCATGCCGATGATCCGCACCCGGTCTTCGGGGAGCTTGAGCCGCTTGGCGACGCTCTGCCGGGACTTGAAGGGCGACTGGGTGCTCGCCCAGACGGTGACCAGGTCGTTTTCGAATCGGGCCACCGCGGTCTCCGTCTCCATCGGCACCTGGCTCCCGTACTGGGTGATATAGGTCTCGGCCAGCACGAGAGGGCTGGCGGCAAGTGCGGCCTTCGGGTCGCCGTGATCTTCTACGGTCTTGACCAGTTTGGCGCCGGCGCGGATCTCCTTTTCGACGTCGATGGCCCGTGGTCGACTTGGAACACGCCAGCTCGCGTCCATCGCATCGAGGGCGCGATGCACCGTCGGATGGTCTTCGCCGACCGCCCATGCGTTGCGGGTCGCCCTCGATGCTTTGTGGACGCCGGGTGTCTGCCGGGCCGCCCTGAGATTGACCGACTCGAGTTTGGTCAGTTGAGGAAAGTACGGCGGACACAGAAAGCCGCCGTAGGCGCACTCGCCGGGAAAGAGATCGCCGGTGTAGGTGAGGGTTCCGGTCACGATCTTCTCGGCGTTGGCGGCACGACTGCCCTTGTCCGTGTAGATCATTTTCGGGTCGTGCGCGGCATCCGGGTCGATGGTCGCAACCCTGACCGTTCCGTCGGCGAGGCTCGCGATCGCCACCCGGCGGGAGGTGTCTTTCTTGTCGACGATCTCTCCCTCGCGGTAGATCAGACGCTTTGCGGGCCGTCCGAGCACGATCGCCGCCCTTCTGATCAGATCCTCCCGGATCTTCGAGCACGCGATCCAGTAGCCCCAACCGACGGTGCGGGTGGCGCCCGAGCCCGTGGTGGGGCCGTCATCGGGACAGCTGTCGGTGTCGCCCAGGACGAGCTCGAGCCGTTGGGTGGGTATTTCGAGGGCCTGACAGATGATGTCGCTGAGAACCGTCTTGAGGCCCTGGCCCAGTTCCGTCCTTCCGGTGTGGGCGGTGACCGACCCGTCGCCGTTGAAAACGAGCCACTCGGTGTAGCCCTCGTGGCGGAGATCGACTCCGGCCTCGAGGTCTTCGATGGAGAACGCGGTCAGTTCCCCGTCCCTGCCGTCGCCGGTGCACGAGAAGGAGAAGGCGTAGGCCAGCCCGCCGCCGACGATTTCGAGAAACGTCCTTCGGGTGAGGGGCATGCTATCCCTCCTTGGTGTCGTCGGACGACGCGGCATCGCGGATGGCCTCGATGATGTTGGGATGGGAGGCGCAACGGCAGAGATTGGCGTCCATCGCCGACACGATCTCCTCGGTCGTCGGCCGGGGGTTCGATTCCAGGAGGGCGGTGGCGGTGACGATCATGCCCGGCGTGCAGTAGCCGCAACCGAATGCAGTGTGCTCCACGAACGCGGTCTGCAGTCGCGACAGGTGACCGGGGCTGCCGAGGCCTTCGATGGTGACGATCTCGTCGCCGTCTCCGACGTCGCCGACGGCGATGGTGCACGAGCGGTAGACCTCGCCGTCGATCAGCACCGAACACGCACCGCACGCTCCCTCGCCGCAGCCGAATTTGGTGCCGGTGAGCTTGATATCGTCGCGCAGGACCCAGAGCAGCGGTTTCTCCGGGTCGACGGTGACTCTGGTGACGGCCCCGTTGACGTTGAGTACGATCTCTTTTTTCATCGCCTCACACCCTCACGTGCGAATTGCATGCCGACAGCCTACCACCTGCGCGGTGGCGCCGTGACGCCCTAATACCTCCAACTCGTGAGGTCGGCGCCCTCGGGCGCGGAAACCTCGATCCGCTCGAGGATGCGCTCGAGATACATGGTGTTGTAGCGCAACCGGGAGAGGTGGTTGCCGTTTTCGTGGTCGCCGTTCCAGCAGTGCTCGGCGCGGTCGCCGTAGTCCACCTCGCCGGCGTAGTAGGGATCGGTGGTGGACTCCAGAAACTCCTCCATCAGGTAGGCGGCGTTGTTGAGGTAGTAGTTGTCCATGTCGCCGGTGAAGATGTGGATCTTGCCGACAAGCTTGGGCCCGATCTCCGCCCAGTCGCGTTCGAGGATGAACCGGAGGTCGTAGTTGTCGCGCCAGTACTCCGCCACCTCGTGGTCGATGACGCCGGTTTGACGGTCCCAGAGCCGCTGCGGATAGCCGGTTTCGCCCACCGGCGAATAGACCGCCTCCCAGATATCGAGCTGTTGCCCCGACCGGTTGTTGGCGCCGAGGACGAGCTCCATCTGGCTGTCGTCGCGGATGGTGGAGCGGATCGCGCCGAGCCAGTCGCGGTTGGACGGTTTTTCGATGCGGCGGAAGGGCCCCTCGTAGTAGAAGGCGTTGGCGTCGTCGTAGATGTTGACCGACATGTAGGCGCGGAAGTCGATGGGGTCGGGGCAGGCGGCGAAGGCGCCGTTGTACTGGTCGGGGTAGAAGACCTGGGCCGCCAGCGCCTCCCAACCGCCGGTGGAGCCGCCGTAGAGAAAGCGCGCCCAGCCCTCGCCGAGACCGCGGAACTGCTGCTCGATATACGGGATCAACTCGTGGGTGATGGCGTCGCCGTAGGGGCCGAGATTGGCCGAGTTCACCGCGTAGGAGTCGTCGTAGTAGGGGGTCGGGTGCTGGATCTCGATGACCAGGAAACGCGGGAAATCGGCGCCGATCCACTGCTGGTAGAAGTCGAATGCCTCCTGCTGTTGGATGCGGTTGTAGCACTCGACGTGGAACCGCTCCGAATACTCGCACTCGAGGTCGGGGTCGGGCGGGGTGGTGCGGAAGTCGCCGATATCCGACGGGAAGTGGCCGTGGAAGATCATCAGCGGATAACGGGCGTCCGGATGTTCGTCGAAACCCTGGGGCAGCAGGACGTGGGCGCCGAGGAACATCGGCCGGCCCCAGAACTCGGTGAGCAGTTCGCTCTGGATACGGACGTGTCGGACGTACTCGGTGTCGACGGGGGGTTCGATCGGAGGGATTGTCCGGTCGAGAGAGATCCGCACGACCTCTTCGTCTGATCCACTGAATGTGATCGGCCGCGGCGTACTGTAGAGGTTGCCGGGCGCCCGGTTCCACTGCTGGCCTTCGCCGCGGTCCATCGGCAGCTTGACCGTGTGGCCGTCGCCGCGGTGGAACGTCTCATAGCGGTGGAGCACCGCCTGGACGTGATAGTCACCGGCCGGCAGATCGGCCAGGCTCGCGATCGGGTAGCCGAAGACCGAGTCGTCGAAGCGGACCGCGGCGCCGGGCGCGAGCCCGTCGACGTCGACGCCGAAGATCTGGATCGCCTTGACCCCGGGACGAACCTGGAACCGGGGCTCCGGTCTCGCCGGACGTGGCAGATCAGCAGGAGGACTCGGCCGTCGACGCTCGAGGGCTCCACATCGGCCGGGAAGGACACCTCGAACTGGGCGGCCTGGGCCGCTGCCGGGATGGTCACGAATATCGTCAGCGCTGCGACTCTCAGAAGGTGGCGAAACAACAACATTTTTCCCTCCATGGGCCCGTGGGTCGGGGTTCAGGGTAGCCGAGCATCGACACCGGTACAATTGCGTGGAGCACCATGGGGACAACTACCACCACCCACTTTCGGGCGTGCAACCTCTGCGAGGCGATCTGCGGTCTCGCGATCGAGGTGCGCGACGGTGAGATCACCTCCATCCGCGGCGACCGCGACGACCCCTTCAGCCGCGGCCACATCTGCCCCAAGGCGGTGGCGCTGCAGGACATCCACAACGACCCCGACCGCCTGCGGCAGCCGATGCGCCGCAAGAACGGTGAGTGGCAGACCATCGGTTGGGACGAGGCCTTTGACGAGGTGGCGGCGCGGCATCCGCGCGGTGCAGACCGCACATGGTCGTGACGCCGTCGGCATCTATCTCGGCAACCCCAACGTTCACAACTGGGGGTCGATGCTGTTCGGCCCGGCACTGATTCGCAGCCTGCGCACAGTCAACCGCTACTCCGCGACGTCGGTGGACCAGCTGCCGCACCACGTGGCGGCGGCCCTGATGTTCGGCCACAAGATGCTGCTGCCGGTGCCCGACATCGACCGCACGTCGCACCTGCTGGTTCTCGGCGCCAACCCGGTGGTCTCCAACGGCAGCATGATGACCGCCCCGGGCTTCAAACGACGCCTCGAAGAGCTGCGGCGGCGCGGCGGCCGGCTGGTGGTGGTGGACCCGAGACGGACCGAGACCGCGCGCATCGCCGATCGCCACCACTTCATCCGTCCGGGGACCGACGCCTTCCTGCTGATGGCGTTGGTGCACGTGATCCTCGACGAGAAGCTCGAGAATCTCGGGCGCCTTGCCGGCACGGTCGACTCACTCGAAGTTCTGCGCGAAGTCATTCGCGGTTTCAGCCCGGAGGAGGTGGCGCGAGCCACCGGGATCGCCGCCGCTGAGATCCGCACCATGGCGCGGGAGTTCGCCGCCGCTCCCTCGGCCGTGTGCTACGGCCGCATGGGGGTCTCGACCCAGGCGTTCGGCGGTCTCTGTCAGTGGCTGGTCAACGTGCTCAATATCGTCACCGGCAACCTCGACCGTCCGGGCGGCGCCATGTTCACCAGACCCGCCGTGGACCTCGTGGCAACCACCGGCCGCGGCCGCCTCGGCCGCCAAAAGAGCCGGGTCCGCGGTCTGCCGGAGTTCGGCGGCGAGCTGCCGGTGGCGGCGCTGGCCGAGGAGATCCTGACTCCTGGAGAGGGTCAGATCAAGGCGCTGGTGACGGTCGCCGGGAACCCGGTCCTGTCGACGCCCAACGGAGTCCAGCTCGACCGTGCCCTCAGAGGGCTCGAGTTCATGGTGGCGATCGACTTCTATCTCAACGAGACGACGCGGCACGCGCACCTCATCCTGCCGCCGACCTCGGCCCTCGAACACGACCACTACGATCTCGTCTTCAATCTGCTCGCGGTCCGCAACGTGGCCCGCTATTCGCCGGCGGTGTTCGAGCCCGCGCCCGACGCCCGCCACGACTGGCAGATTCTGGACGAACTCCGCCGCCGCCTCGACGACGATCGGGTGAAGGCACGCTGCAAACGCTGGCTGAACGCGACGGCTGGGGCCGCGCCGGCTGCTCGATCTGGGTCTGAGGCTGGGCCCCCACGGCTCGGGTTTCCGGCCGTTCGGTGGCGGCCTCAGCCTCCGAAAGCTCGAGCGGGCGCCGCACGGGATCGACCTGGGGCCCCTCGAGCCATGCCTGCCTGGTCGTCTCCGCACCGACGACCGCCGCATCGAGCTGGCGCCGTCGCTCTTCGTCGAGGACGTGGAGAGGCTCCGCTCGCGTTTGGACGCCTCGACGGCGGACGAACGGCTGCTCCTCATCGGCCGCCGCCACCTGCGCAGCAACAACTCGTGGATGCACAACTTTCCCGCGGCTGATGGGCGGACGAGAGCGCTGCACGCTCCTGATGCACCCGCACGATGCAACGCGTCTGAAACTCGTCGACGGTGAGCGTGTGGTGGTGACCTCGAGGACGGGCAGCGTCGAAGCGGGCCTCGAAGTGACGGACGAACTAGCAGAAGGCGTGGTCAGCCTTCCGCACGGGTGGGGCCACCGGCGGCCGGGGACCCGTCCCGGCACGGCTCATGAACACCCTGGTTCGAGCGCCAATGACCTCACCGACGATCAGGCGGTTGACCCCGTTTGCGGCACCGCCGTGCTCAACGGCGTGCCGGTTCGAGTCAAGCGTACATCCGATCGATGATCGCGGCGTACTTCGCCAGAATCACCCGTCGCTTGAGTTTGAGGGTCGGTGTGAGTTCGTCGGCTACCTGGAGGAACTCGTCCGGGATGAGGGTGAATTTTCGAACCCGCTCGTAGCGTGAGAAGGAAGCCATCTTGGCCTCCAGAATCGATTCGAAATGGGAGTGCACGACCGGGTCGCTGCACAAGGTCTCGAGATTTCCATCGATTTCTCGTTCCGCCGCCCACGATTCCAGGACCTCCGCCTGCGGCACCACCAGGGCGCTGATGAAATTCCGCCGGTCGCCGATGACCATTGCCTGGGCAATGAAACGGTCGGTCTTGAGGGCGTTCTCGATCGGCTGCGGCGCGACGTTCTTGCCGCCGGCGGTGACGATGATCTCCTTGATGCGGTCGGTGATGTGGAGAAAGCCGTCGTCGTCGATGTGGCCGACGTCGCCGGTGTGGAGCCACCCGTCGTCGTCAATGGTCTCCGCGGTGGCCTCGGGCTTGCGCCAGTACTCCTTCATCATGATGGCGCCGCGGACGCAGATCTCGCCCTCGTCGGTGATCTTGAGCTCGACGCCGGGACCCGGCTTGCCGACGCTCCCGAAGCGGAAATCGGTGCGGGTGTTGGCGGTGGCCGCGCCGGTGAGCTCGGTCATGCCCCAGGCCTCGATGATGCGGATGCCGATCGCATCGAAGAACTCGGCCAGGCCCTTGGCGAGGGGAGCGCCGGTGGAGACGTAGAACCCGATGTTGCCGCCGGTCGCCTCGTGGATCTTCCTGAACACCAGGGCTGTGGCCAACCGGTGTTGGATCGAGAGCGAGAGTCCGGCGCCCCCGGAGGACTCGGCCTGATTGAACCGACGGCCGACGCCGACCGCCCAGTGGAAGATCCCCCGCTTCAGGGCCGGCCCCTGCTGCACCCCGGCGTGGATGCGGCCGTGGATCTTCTCGTAGACCCTGGGCACCGCGACGATGTGGGTGGGCCGGATCTCGCGCAGGTTCTCGCCGAGGGTCTCCAGGCTCTCTGCATAGGCGATTTTGAATCCGTAGAGGAGGGCGAAGGTGTCGACCACCCGTTGCAGGATGTGGGACAGGGGCAGAAAAGAGAGCAGGCTGTCGCCCTCGTTGCCTTCGAAGACCGGATAGACGGCATCGTACTCGGCGACGAAATTCTGGTGGGTGAGGACGACGCCCTTGGGGTCGCCGGTGGTCCCCGAGGTGTAGACGATGGTCGCGGTGTCCGCCGGCACGGCGCGCCGCGCCAGCTCGAGGAAATCGTCGTGGTCGTGATCTCGTCCCAGGGACTTGAACGAGTCGAGGCTGAGAACGTACCCGTCCTCCTCGAGGTCTTCAGGGTAGAAGACCACGATTTTCTCAACGCGTTGGCAACCAGTCCTTGATGGAGAGGACCGCCCGCAGGTGATCCATGGTGGAGACGAAGACCACGCGAACCCCGGCATCGTTGAGAATGTACGTCAGTTGTTCGGGGATCAACGTCGTGTAGAGGGGGACACTGACCATGCCCGAGGCCAGGGCGCCGAAGTCGGTGGTCGCCCACTCGGGGCGGTTTTCGGAGAGGATGGCGATGCGCGTGCCGGGTTCGCAGCCCAGGGCTCGAAGGGCGAAAGCGGTTTCCCGGACCTGCACCATGGCCCAGTCGAATGAGAAGTTCTCCCAGACGCCATCCCGTTTCACCGTGAAGGCGGTGTCGCCGCCGCGGCGTTCGACGATCTCGATCAAACGCTCGTTGAGCGTCTCACCCATGCTCAGCCTCCTCCAGATTTGCGAGAGTGATCATACGTAAGCCGGTGCCGTGCGGCAATCGGAACAGGCCCGGTGAAGAGCCGCTGTCTCCGAACGGTGAGGCGCTGTCCACGTCCGAAAGGGGCGAACAGAACTCGCCCCGGCATCCGACGTACATCAGAGCGGAGATGAAAGATTGCGGCGAGTCGGGACGATGACAGGCTGTCTATCGGATTCGGCTTCTCCCGAGATCGGCGCAGTTTTGGAGTGGAGATGAGACGGAGCCACCAGGCTTTCGCTCCCCGGCCCCCGAGCGAGGCCGAGTTGGAGTTGATCGAGGCCCTCCTCGGCGCTGCCGGCGCCCGCGGCGGACGGTACCTCGGCCAGGTTGCACGGGTCCGGGTGGTCGGCGGTTGCGGCTGCGGCTGTCCGAGCATCGACCTGGAGCTGGAAAGCGGACCGAGGGACGGCGCTCCGGCAGCGCTGATCGTCGCCGACGCGGAATCGCCCGGCGGAGTTCCGTTGGGCGTGATTCTGTGGGTGCGCGGCGGCGCCCTGAGCGGTCTCGAGATTCACCCGTGGAACGGGAGTGACGTGATCCAATTGCCTCGGCCCGAATCCTTGACCAACCTCAGGAAGTAGCCAAGCGGGCCCTGATGCCCGTGATCGTGGTCTCGAGGCGCTCGGTCGCGATCCGGTGCAGGGGGGTGGCGAACACGTAGGTCAGAATGAAGCCCGCGACCGCCACCGCGCCGACGAGATCATCGGTCAGCCAATGTCCACCGCCGACCAGTCGTGGGATGCTGAAGGCGACGGCCGCGATCCACCCGACCACCGCGTATCGTCGGGGCAGATAGAAGGTCAGGAAGCCGGCGCATACCAACAAAATCGTCGCGTGGTCGCCCGGGAAGACGACGTGTCCGGTGTCTTTTGTCGGAAATCCGGGGAGGAGTTTCGAAAGGCGGATGGCATCGGGGTGGACGATGGTCGGGCCCGTCCTGCCGACCAGCACCGCCAGGGCCTCGGCGATCTGTTTGGCGGCGATCACCATTCCCGTGAGGAGAAGCCCGCGGGCGATGGAGCGGTCGGTCCGGACGCTCTCGTATCGCCAGACGAAGTGCGCATACAGCGCGACAACGGTGAGGGCCGATACGATGTCGACCATCCGGTTGTTGGCGAGTGCCCAGAACACCTGCCAATTCCCGGCGGAGGCCAGCGAACCATTGACGGCGAAGAAGAAGCGATCGTCGACAGCCAACCACAGCGAGCGCGTCGGTTCGACGAACCAACTCACCAGGAGGAGGACGCAGAATCCACAACCGGTTGCAAAGGCGACCGGATGCCAATCCTGCTCGAGGGTTTGACGATGCGTCTCCACTGCCTTTCGCGCATTGTGTCCGTGAATCAGATTGTGTCAAGGCCGGCGGCTGGTTCTACGCTTATCCGGATTCCTGCCGTGCTAGGGTGTGCAAGACATTCCTACACTCCAGTCGATCCGACACGACCGGGCCGGTGTCCGTCTGGGTTGGAACAATCAAGGAGGAAACGAATATGGACCTGACGAGCATTGTGGTGTTCTTGATTATCGGCGCGATCGCAGGCTGGTTGGCCGGGGTGGTGATGAAAGGCGGCGGTTTCGGCCTGCTTGGCGATATCGTCATCGGGATCATCGGCGCATTCGTCGGCGGTTGGCTCTTCGGTGTGCTCGGCATAGCCGCCGGAGGGTTCATCGGCGCGGTGATCACGGCATTCGTCGGCGCGTGTGTTCTCTTGTTCGTCATTCGCCTGATCAAAAAGGGCCTGAAGCAAGGGCGCGGGGGGACGATGATCCGGTCCGCGGGTCGGGCGAGGAGGATGTCATGGGTGACTCCAACGCCAGAGGTTGCGGCTGCTGTGGCGGCGGCATATTCGGGAGTATCGGCGCGGTTCTGGCGGCGCTGCTCAGCTGGAGCGTCAACCACAGCATTCTGTGGGCTTTGCTGCACGCGTTCCTGAGTTGGTTTTACGTCATCTACCACTGGGTGGTCTACGGCGAACTCCTGCCCTGAGCGCGATCTTCCGGGCCTTCGGCAGTGGTGTCAGTTGACGATGCCCGACTCGCCGAGGTTCTGCTCCGCGAAATCCAGCACCCTGTCGTAGTGTTCGTAATCCTGACAGTGGCGCTGCAGGAGGTGGAACACGTCGGTGGCCTTGTCGACCTCTCCGACGTCGCTGAACGAGACCATCAGCTGCTCGAGCGACTCGCAGTCGCAGCGCCTGATAAAGGCGGAAGCCTCGGCAAACACTACGCTGTATCCGGCCTGGTTGGTCCAGCTGAAGCACAGCGACAGGAACGTGTAGATGTGTCCGATATAGGTCTCGTCGTAGACCTCGTGCATGTAGGGGAGACAGCGGAGCAGGTACGGGATGGCCTCACCGTAGCGGCCGTCGTCGAACAGGATGACGCCGAGCGTGTAGCACGATTGGCAGTAGACGCTGAGAACCTCGTCAAAGGTCTCCAGGTAGGCCTTGTACGACGTGATCGACTCTTCGAGGATCGTGCGGGCGCTGTCGATCTCCTCCAGATCGTAGTGGATGGTGCCGATCAGGCCGAGGAGGAAGTTCCGCCAGTTGATCTCCTTTTCGATCTTGGTCAGTGCCTGGAGGTCTTTGATGTCGGAGTGATCGGCGGTACGGTCGTCCATCCTCTCGATGGCCCGTTCGATGGTGGCCGCGACGCGTCCGGACTCATCGCTGCCGGTATACCAGTCTGGAACTTGCATTCTTCGAACCCCTCCGCCGCCGGCCGAGTGTAGCTTGAACGCTGGTCAATCTCCACAATCGCTGGATTCCCGTACCCACCGCTGACCGCTGAGCGGGATCCACGTCTTGTGGAAACCACGCCTTGAGATATAATCTCACGTCACGATGAGTTGCAAAAAGGGTGAATCCACGAGCAAGCCGAAAAAGGGCCGCTACCGCTGCAAAGACTGCGGTGCGGTCGTGAAGAAGAAGAAAGAAGCCTGCGACCCGAAGAAGATCAAGGCCAAATAGGCGGCCGGCGCAGCCGGTCCTCGCAATTCGGGCCCTTCCGCCGACCGGCGGAAGGGCCCGAATTGCAAATCGGCGCCCATGCCCCCGTATCGCCGACTGATTCGACCACCCTTCGGTATGGCATGGGCGCCTTGATTGAACTCTCAGTATACGAATCCCTGGTCACAGTGCAAGAGTGTAATTGCAGCGAGTGTCGGTGATCAGTCGGGGGTGTCGGCGACCCCTTCATCGAGGATCAGAATTCTGGTCGGCCGCCGTTGAGCTGGTTTCGCCATCTCGATTCCGAGGGTGGCCGAGAGGCCCGGGAGGTCGTGAGTCAGACGCTCGTCGAGGTCGGTGAGGACGTTCACGAGTCCCTGCCGCTCGGCCGAAGACGGTCCGCGTACTTCCGCTTGCCCGCAGGGCATCCACCGCTGCGCGAACCCTCAGCCGCAGCGAAAGCACGAAGGAGTAGACGGCCAGGACCTCGGGTTGATCGGGCGCGATGAGGTCGTCGTCGATCAGGCGGCTCCATTCGGTCCGGGCCGCATCGTCCAACCAATCGGGGCACGTCCTCCGCGCCATGATCCGCCTTTCAAATCGAGCCGCTCACACCTTGCGGCCGACGTTTTCACGAGAGAGACCGGTTCACTATAACGCATCGCGGGTTGGGAAAGGATCTTCCCGGCGCGGTATATTGGTGTCTTGCGGGCCGGGTCCGATCGGCCGCGAATCGCAGATCGGAGAACCATGAAGAACAATCGTGTCGAAATTCGATATCGGGACGCCGTGCACCACATGAAGTCCGGGATCAGGGTCGACGAGTTCCTGCATTCCATCAACGGAGAGATCCCGGACACGGTCCTCTCCGCGCTGGTCAACCGACGTCAGGTCATGCTCGATTTCCCGATGCGGGGGCTCATCGATCTCGAATTGGTCCGTTACGGCGACCGCGAGGGAGAGTCGGTCTACAAACGATCGGTGAGCCTGATGTTCTACGAGGCCTGCCGCGACCTGTATCCGGAAGCGAAGCTGGTGATCGGACAGTCGTTGGGCAACTGCTACCACTATCAGATCCGCGGCGAACACCCACCTTTGGCCGAGATGGCCCCGGCCATCGAAGAGCGGATGCGCGAGATCCACCGAGAGAGGCGCGCCCTTCGTGCGCAACACGGTGACCATCGAAGAGGCCGAGAAATACTGCCGCACGAACGGGTGCGAAGACAAGCTGCTGTTGCTGGCGACCCGGAGGTCGTCGACGGTCCACACCCTGACGTGTGGGAACTTTGTCGATCTCGCCTACGGTCCCAGCGCGCCGCACACCGGATGTTGTCCGACCTTCGGGGTCATGCCGTACGAGGACGGCCTGATGTTGCGGTTCCCGCGTCGCGCAGACCGCAGCCAACTGCCCCGCTTTTACCAACGCCCCCTGCTGTTTCGCACGTATGTGGAGGCCCGTCGTTGGCAGGAACTCCTCGGAGTCCAGAACGTGGGTCAGCTCAACCGGGTGTGTCTGGAGGGCGAGGAAAGCCACATCATCCGCATCGCCGAGGGGCTGCACGAAAAGAAGATCGCCCAGATCGCCGACGAGATCCTGTCCCGGCAGCCGCAGGTCCGGCTGGTGACCATCGCCGGTCCGTCCTCTTCCGGCAAGACGACTTTCGCCAAGCGGCTGCGGGTTCAGCTCAAGGTCAACGGCATCGAGATGGTGTCGCTGTCCCTCGACAACTACTACGTCGACCGGGATCAGACCCCGCGTGACGAGGAGGGCAAGCTCGATTTCGAGTCGCTGGAGGCCATCGACCTGCCGCTCTTCCACCGGCACCTGGCGGAGCTCATGGCCGGAGAGGCGGTCCTCACGCCCCGTTTCGACTTCGTCACGGGTTCGCGGAGACCTGAGAACGAGTGGGCCCTGATGCAGTTGGAGGAGAACCACGTTCTCGTGGTTGAGGGCATCCACGGCCTCAACGACCGGCTCACCCAGTCGGTGCCTCAGAAACAGCGGTACCGTATCTTCATTTCGGCGCTGTCGCAGCTGGCACTCGACGACCACAACCGGATCTTCACCTCCGATGCGCGGCTGATCCGCCGGATCGTGCGCGACCAGCTCTTCAGGGGGTTCACTGCGGAGCGGACGCTGGACCTGTGGGACCAGGTGCGAAAGGGCGAGGGGAAGTGGATCTTTCCGTTCCAGGAACAGGCGGACGTCATGTTCAACTCGGCCCTGGTCTATGAACCGGCGGTGCTCAAGGTCTATGCGGAACGCTTTCTGTTGCAGGTTCCGCGGACCAGCCCGGCCTACACCGAGGCCTTCCGCCTGCTCAAACACCTGTCGATGTTCGTGCCGATATTTCCGGACGAGGTCCCGCAGACCTCGATTCTGAGGGAGTTTATCGGCGGTTCGTCCTTCAGCTACTGATGGGCGCGAAATCGCGTCGCGCCCGAGAGATCGTCGAGTTGCTCGCACGGGAGTACCCTGACGCCCGCTGCGAGCTCGACCACAGCTCGGTGTGGCAGCTGCTGGTGGCGACGGTTCTTTCCGCGCAATGCACCGATGCGAGGGTCAATCAGGTGACGCCGGTGCTGTTCGACCGCTGGTCGGGACCGGCGGATCTTGCCGCGGCGCCAGTCGAGGAGGTGGAGGCCGTCATCAGGCCTCTCGGGATGTTCCGCCAGAAGACGTCGGCGTTGAAAACGGCGGCTCTCGCGATCGTCGACCGCCACGGTGGAGAGGTTCCGGCGGACATCGACGCCCTCGTGGCGCTCCCGGGAGTCGGCCGCAAGACCGCCAAGGTGGTGCTCGGAGAGGGTTTCGGCATTCCCGCCGGCGTCACGGTCGACACCCATGTGCGGCGGTTGGCCCGACGGCTCGGTCTGACCGATCTCGAGGACCCCGAGAAGATCGCCGCCGAGCTCGAAGCCCTGATACCGACCAAGGAGTGGATCCGGTTCTCCACCCGTCTGATCCTCCACGGACGTCGCGTCTGTTCGGCCCGGTCGCCCCGCTGCGAGGAGTGCGTGCTGAACGAGATCTGCCCCAGGGTCGGCGTTCGGCCTTGAACGCTATGCACGAGGTGCCCCGAGCTTCCCAGTTGGATGGGCGAGCCGCGGAGCGGCGGCAGAAAATAGGCCGGGGCGTGAGCCCCGGCGATCATGGAACCAAAACCGGAAAGCCCCAGAGGGGCGACAGATCCTGACTGCGGCGTGAGTCGCTGCCGTCGAAGGCAGTATTCTGTCGCCGCTCCGCGGCTTGGAGATTTTTTGCGCCCGTGTTCCTGGGGCTCACGCCCCAGGCTACAGCCTGTCGCTCCTTCGGAGCTCTCGTTTGGCAAGAACCGACCGCGCGTCTTTCCGGATGAACCGAACGTTCGAATCGGTAACGTTTCTACATTCGGCTCATCCGGAAATCCGTGAGATGGGCACTGACCGAAATGGATATCAGGCATACAGCGACCAGCGCCAGCGACCGGGGCAGCAGCCGGCGCCACCGACAGGTACAGCATCAGCGTCGGCCTCCGGCGACAGCGCCCGGACGAGCCGGGAACGGCATCGTGATCATTCAGCTCTTCGGATTGATGAGCCGCCAGGTCATGGCGCGGACCTGATCGAGAGTCTCGAGAACCTTCTCGGTTCTGCCGGTGTTGACGACCCCAGCTCGTTGGAGAAGCCGCAGGTGGCTGTCGGCCTCCTTGGCCGATGCATAGGCAATCCTCCAGAAGTGGTTCCGATCGCGTCCGGACCGGCCGTGGCCTTCCGCGAGGTTTGCAGGCACCGAGCTCGCTGAACGGATCACCTGATCGGCAATCGACTTGAGCGGCGCCGGCACCCGCAGGACAAGGGCGATGGCATCACCCGCTGCCGCGAGGGCCTTCTCGTGGGCGATGAGGTTGGTGTTGGCGAGGACGTTGGACATGGTCACCTCCGGGTCGTTCATGTCCTCTCCCCGAGCCGGTGAGGCAGCCGATGTTATGGTCTGCTCCGCACCGGGCTCCGAGCCCGGCTTGCCCTTGACATCGGCTGCCCACCGGCTACTCACCAATTTGAACGACCCGGAGGTGACCATGCCCACGGTCGTTGCACCCGAACGCCGCCGCGGACTTCTGTGGCTGGCGCTGTCGCCGTCGCTGAACCTGGTCCGGACCCTGGTGACTGCCGCTGACGCCGACGCTGTGATCACATCCGTCCAAGTCTCGATCTCATGCGATTCCGGATGAGGGGAACGTTCAAACGTTCAACGTTTTAACGTTTCAACGATTTGCGCCTCAGGTTGACGCCGCCAGCGGCGGTGCATCCACACCCACTGCTCAGGATAGGTGCGGATCTGGCGTTCTATGACGGCGGTTGCCGCAGCCGTCAGCTCCAGAATCTGATCCTCGAGGGATCCGTCTGTCGGCACGGTCAGTGGGGGGTGAATCTGAACTCTGTGGGTTCCGTCGGGCCGGCGGTGGATGAAGCCCGGGATCACCGGGCACCCCCTCCGAATCGCCAACATGGCGGCCCCCGACGGCGTCCACGCCGGGCGGCCGAAGAACGGGACGAAGACCCCGGGCACATCTCGAATGTCCTGATCGATCAGGAGGCCGCAGACCTTGTTCTTCGCCAGGGCGCGAGCGATGTGGCGGCCGGCAGCAGGTCCACGGGGAAAGATCTCGGTGCCGAAACGCGTTCGGCTGGTGGTCACCAGGTGGTCGACGCGGGAATCGTCGAGTTCGCGAACCACCGATATCAGGGGTACGCCGGCCACCGGAAGCCGTGCGCTGAGGAGTTCCCAGTTCCCGCAGTGGGCGGTGACGAACATGACGCCCCGCCCCTCCTCCAGGGCGTCTCGCATATGTTCGAGTCCGTCGATCTCACAAAAGTCCTCAACCTGTTCGGGCCCTACGTGCCAGAGCCGCGCGACCTCTGCGGCCATGAGACCGAAATGGCGGGAGCAGCCGTCCATGATGGCGTCGCGGTTCCGGACGTCGAGATCGGGGAACGCCGTCTCGAGATGGGTGCGGATGCGCCGCCGCTGGCGCGGCATGAGGCGAAGTGCGGCGGCGCTGATCATTGGACCGATGGCCTTCGTCAGGCCGAACGGCAGCCGGCCTCCGACCTCGATGAAGGACTTGACGGCAAGGTAGAGCGCGAAGCCCTTGGTGGGTGACGTCACGGGGGAAGTGTAGCGCTTCCGACTCCTCCGTCGATGTCAGCCCTTCCACGCCTCGATGCGCGCGATGGTCGCCGTCCGGTCGTCGATCTCCACCACGTCGCCTTCGGCACACCCGAGCAGCCGTTGCGCAAGTTCGGAACCGTTGGCGTAGATCCTCCGCTCGAGATCGGCGTCCCAGGCTCCGAGGATGGTCAGAGGCGCGATCGGAGAGCCCCCCTCAACTGCGAAGCGGATGACGGTGCCGATATTGACAGTCGAGGTGTCGGCGGCCCCCGGGTCGAGGATGCGCACGACCGCAAGTTCCTCCTGGATCTTGGCAGCACGCGCGGACTGCAGCTCCTGGCGGTCCCGCAGCATGTGGTACTCGAAGTTTTCTCTCAGGTCGCCTTCGGCCGCGGCAGCGTTGATGCCCTTGAGCGTCTTCGGGATCTCCTCTTCGAGCAGAACCCGCAGCTCCTCCTGCTTCGCGTCCGCCGCTTCCCGGCTGGCGACCAGGAGGACCGGCGCGTTGTGGTCGTCGGGCGCCTGCCGGCCGTGCTGGGCGGCCTGTTCGATCAGCCGGGCGCGTTGAGGTTCCACTGTGTCGATCCGGGCAATGCGTTGGCTGAAACGGGCCGCCTGCTGTTCGTTGGCCGATTCCATCAGGATCCTGACCGCCACCTTGCCGCCGTCGAGGAGGGCTTTGGAGCGACTCCGGTACTGCGAAAACTCCTTACGGGTGAATCCGTCCGGGAGCTTTTCGAGGAGCGAAGGTGTCATCCGGGCGCGAATCGACTCCGGGCACCAGTCCTCGGACATGGTTTCGCAGGACCAGATGAACTGGGCCGCGTGACCGGCATGATTGCGGAAGACGGCATCGACCGCCTGGTCGAGGAGGCCGGAATGGCCTTCAGCCTCCAGCCGCGTCGCGATCGTCCGCAGGTTCTGCGAGCTCTCTTCGTGGAGAAACCACTCCGCCCACACCGTCGGCCAGGCGCCCGGGGCGGCGCTTGCGACGGCCTCGAGGGCTTCCGCCCGGGCCGATCGGTCGTTGATGCCGGAAAGCAGCGCCAGGTGGTTGCCGCTCTTCAAGAGCCGTGTTCGGCATGCCTCGGCCGGGGTGGCGCCGTCCGGCAGACCGGCGAGCACGCCGGCGGTCAGCCAGGCAAGCCCGAGCTGATTTCGTTCGAGATCGGGCAACGACTGCTCGAGGATTGCAGCGGCGGCCGCTGCCTCCGCCGGCCCCCGCTCGGCGAGGCGTTTGGCGATGACGACGCGGTTTGAGGGCTGCGCCTTCCGGAGTTCGTCGAGCAGGCTCTCGCCGGCGGCCTCGGCGCTGTGGCTCACCTCGTAGCGGAGCCGCGATCCGGAGCCCGAAGACAGGACCCGGGGATGTTTTTTCGCCCCGTTCCACCACGACGTCCAACGATTGGCCGGCAGCACGCCGTCGAGCGCCGCCTTGATGGCGGCGACGTCACCGGGTGCCGAAAGGCTCTCCAGGATCTGAACCAGCGCCTCGCCAGGCTGTTCGACAACAAAGGCCGCAAGATCCTCGGGGTCTTCGACCTTGCGGCGGCGGAAGTCGCCTTCGGGGAGAGGGCGCAGGAAGCGGTTGGCGGCTCCGAATGGAACCGAAATTGGACGTTTCCCGTGGATGTCGACCTTGATGTTTTCGAGTTGCAGGTTGAGATCGATCACGCGACCGACACCCTGGCCAGTGACCTCGACGACCGTCCCCACGTCATGATCGAGCCAACGCTCGACCGCCTCGAGTTCCTCGAGAGGCCGTCGCGCGGTCGCAATAACGTGGCGATCGAGCACCGCGCGGAGCGAAGGGCTGCCCTCGCGGTTGCTGGCAAGGTTGGCGACCAACCGCTCGAGCAGCGCCGGCGACGGTTTGGACTCCGCCAGCCTGATCAGCTCGCGGATCGCCTCGAGGGCGTTGCCGGGAGAGTTCGAGTTTTCCAGCGACTCGGCCAGCAATTCGAGCAGGGTCCGGGCCAGGTTCTTTCTCCCGGCTTGCCAGGTTCGGCGCCGGACCTCGAAAAGCTCGTGGGTTGGAATCGGCTTTTCCTCGAGGGCCTCCAACCAGATCTCCTCGACACGGTTCCAGTCCTGCTCATCGAGGGCCTCAGAAAATGACGACCTGATGTCAGCGCTCTCTCCCATCAACACTCCCTCAACGATCCAGGCGCTGAATTGTAGCAGCCTCTTGCGATGACGGCGCGTCTGGTTGTGTGGGTTCGGGCGGGGGCGGGGCGCCCGTCACGAGCGGGCATTCGAATCCGGGATGCGGAGCACGTCGCCGGGATAGATCCGGCTTCCCTGGAGACCGTTGGCGCGCTGCAGGGCCGACGTCGAGACGCCGAATTTCCGCGCGATGTCATACAGGGTGTCGCCCTGACGGACGCGGTACGTGGTGGTTCCGGAATCGGTTTCCCGGGGCTGCTGGAGCACCGCCGACCGGGTCAGGGATCCGCAGGACGTCACCCGGGTGAATCCTGGATCCGTTGATCGCGTTGGTCCTTTTGAGCGCCGCAACCGACACGCCGTGGGCGCTGGCGATGTCGTAGAGAGTGTCGCCGGAGCGCACGGTGTAGGCCGAGCCCGCCGAGACAGCGGCACGCTGGCCCCCGGTGGGTACCGCGGGCGTTGCCCCGTCGGGAATGCGGAGGCGCTGGCCCGGCCGGATGACCGAGTTGCGCGACAGGTTGTTGACCGTGCACAGACTGTCGACCGACACCGAAAAACCCCGCGCGATGTCCCACAGGGTGTCGTTTCGCTGGACCACGTACTGTCCTTCGGAGCTGGCGGTGAAGGTCTGCCGGGCGGCTACCGTGGTTTCGGTGCCGAAGCGCGGCACGACCAGGTTCTCTCCAGGGTGGATCAGGCTGCTGCGGAGACCGTTGGCCTGTCGAATGGCGCTGACGTTCGAACCGTACTTTCGGGCGATCGTGTACAGGCTTTCCCCGCTGCGGACGGTGTGGATCATTCGCGGCGCCCAGTCCGACCTCGGGTACGAGTCGAGCACCGACTGGGCGGCGCCGGCGGTGCCGAGCGGCAGCCGCAGGACCGTTGTGCTCCTCGCAGGCGTCAGATCGCGGCGGATCGCCGGGTTGAGCTCGCGGAGCTCGTCCAACGCAATTCCCGACTTCGAAGCCATGAACTGCAGGTCGAGGGCGTCGGGAACATCGACCGAATCGTAATTCCAGGGCTGTTCCCGTGGCGCCGTGAAACCGAAGGCCTCCGGATCTTTGGCGACGATGACGGACGCGATGAAGGCGGGCACGTAGTTTCTGGTTTCGCGGGGAAGGTGTTTGCGAAGCGTCCAGAAATCACGGCTGCCGGATTTCCTGATCGCGCGGCGGACGTTGCCGGCGCCCGAGTTGTAGGCGGCGAGGGCCAGGTACCAGTCGCTGAACTCGCCGTACAGGTCGCTGAGGTAGGCGACCGCCGCTTCGGTGGAGCGGACCGGGTCGCGGCGTTCGTCGACCAGGGTTCCCACCTCGAGCCCGTAATGGCGGCCGGTCGCCGAAATGAACTGCCACATGCCGTGAGCCCGCGCGCGTGAGTACGCCTTGAGGGAAAAGGCCGATTCGATCAGGGGCAGGTAGGAAAGGTCGAGGGGGAGGCCGGCGGCCGCGAACTCGGAGCGGATCATCGGCAGGTACTCTCCCGCTCTCGAAAGCCCCACGTTGATGCGCTGGTGGTACTCGCCCTTGGTAGTCATGGTGGCGATGAACTGCTCCACCGTCGGGTTGAGAACGAGAGGAAAATCGCTCTTCGGGAGCCCGTTTTCGTCAACGGTCTCCTCGATGGCCGAGGTGTCGACGGCAATGTCGATCGGGGGCAGGATGATCAGCTCCTCGGCCGGAGTGAAGACTTCCTCGAAGGGCTCTTGAAGCGCCTCGATTTCTCGGGACTCGTCGATGATGGTGGCCAGATAGTCGACGTAGAACTGGCGGATCGGGTACCCGCTGGGCGTGTCGAATATGAGACACAACGCTTCGTCGACCAGCATCAGGGCCTCGGACAGGTTTCCATCCTCCGCGAGCTGTTGAGCCTCGGCCAGAGCGTCGTCCGCCCAGTCCCGTGTGGCCTGTTCCCAATCCAGGTACGACTCCTGCGGAACCGGTTCGGCGGCGGCGATCGTACGCACCGGGTCGGACGTTGACGCGCACGATGCCAGCAGCATTGCGGTCGCTGTCACGACGAACACCCGGCCGGCTGCTCCGATCGTGTGAGACGTCAACGAAGGTTCTCCAGATCCAGGGACAGGTGGAGGCTGAGTCTCTTGAGACCGCCGGCTTCCTCGATGTCGAGCGATACAGGGTCGAACGAATGAATCGTCTCTCCGTCTTTGCCCTGGATTCGGATCGCAAACTGAACACCACGCATATTGTTGAAAATGTTGGAGTTGACGGCTCTCTCGAGCTTCTTTCTCATCTCCCGGGTGAGGGGAGAAGCCGATGACAGCAGGCTGTCGAGATCGAGCTCGGGCGACGTCGAAGAGAAGCTCCGTTCGGGGGTGCTCATCGTCGCCTGTTTGCGCAGACCATCGAGCTCGGCGAGAATGTCGATCTGATTCGAAACGTGAACCCGTTTGACCGGGGGCGGGGCCTCGATATCGCCGGTTGCTCCGTTTTCGAAGCCGACCTGGATCACCTCATCTTCTTCATCTGCAGGCAACGCGGACTCGTCCGCCGGGGGCGGGGGCGCCGCCTCGCCCGGTGGAGTCCACTCGGCGGCCGGCTCCTCCACTTCGGGAGGTGCGGTTTCCACCGCGGGCGCCTCCGGTTCGGCGGCGGATGCGGCTTTCGCCACGATCTCGTCGAATGTCACTTTCGGTGCTGCCGGCGCCGGTTCTTCTGCAGCGGGTTCCGGGGCGGGCAGCTCCGGGTCTGTGCCGACCCCTTCCTCCGCGGCGCGGACCAGCGATTTCGCCGATATCGGTGATGCCGGCTGCGGCGACCTCATCGCCCGCACAGTCGGCGATGCTACGCCGGCCCCGCCTTCGGTCTTGGCGTCGCCGGCGCTCATGCGGGTGCGGAGCTTCTTCAGTGTCAGTTTTGTGATTTCCTTGAGGGTCGTGATGACCCCGTCGCCGCTGACGGCCGACGCCTCGCAGAAGAGGAACTCGCGCTCGGGATTGAGGTCCGCGTTGAGCTCGTCGACCGAGAGGATGTTGGCGAGGTCGCGTTTGTTGTACTGAAGCACGATCGGGAGATCGGAGAGCGACAGACCGAACTCCTTGAGGTTGTCCTTGAGGGTGGCGAAGCTCTCCATGTTCGCGTCCCGCATCGGGCGCTGGGAATCGGCGACGAACACCAGGCCGTCGACGCCCTTCAAGACCAGCTTTCGGGTTGTGTTGTAGAACACCTGCCCGGGCACGGTGTAGAGTTGGAGGCGGGTTTTGAACCCGCCGATGGTTCCGACCTCGATCGGCAGCAGATCAAAAAACAGGGTGCGGTCGGATTCGGTTTCCAGGGAAACCATCTCGCCGCGGGATCCGGGCGCAGTTTTAGCGTAGATATAGGAAAGATTTGAAGTCTTCCCACACAGGCCTGGACCGTAATAGACGATCTTGGCCGCCATCTGCATTGTTGCCCAATTGAAGAAAACCATGGCCGAATTGCGATCCTGTCCGCAAATTCCAACCTAACATAGCGGCCTGCAACGGTCAATTGTCACAATCGGTTGCGTGATCTCTGAAAGCTCTATGATCGTCGGTCGCAGGGTCCGGTTCAGCGCGGTGCGGTCGCCGGCGATGCTACAATAAAATGGGTTTGTCCGAACGCTCATTCACGAGACACGAAATCGAGATCCTTCGAATGACGACGGACTTTTCAGACCCGAGATCGATCGGGAGTTTTTAATGGAGTTGAGCAAGAGAGCGCTGTCCGTTCTCTGCGCCATTGTCGAGTTGTATATTCGCTCTGGCGAGCCCGTGGCTTCGCAGCGCGTGGCGCGCCACAGCAGGCTCGGTCTGTCCTCGGCGACGATCCGCAACGTCATGGCGGAGCTCGAGGAAGCCGGGTATCTCAGTCGCCTCCACACTTCCGCCGGGAGGGCTCCTTCCGACGCGGCATTCCGTCTCTATGTGGACAATCTCCCGCGGCGCAGCGTGCCGCCTCCGGCGGTGAGAGATGCGCTCGCTGCCCAGATGCTGACGATGCGGCGGGAGTTGATCGAGGACATCGAGTGGGTGGCGCAGCTCATCGCACAGGCCACCAACGAGGCGGGGGTCGCGGTGCGCCCGTTGGGCGAGGGGCCGGTTCTAGAGGCAGTCTCTCTGGTGCTGCTCGAACACCGTGGGATCCTCGCCTTGGTGGTGGGCAGCGACGGCAGCGTCGAGAAAAGGATGCTGGAACTCGACGAGGGTCTTTCGCGTGATGAACTCCTGCAGTTGTCCAACTTCATGACCTGCCGTCTTGCAGGCGCGCCGTTGCAGGACACCGGAGAGTTTCTTTCGCGATTGCAACAGCATCAGGGTGACGAGCCGGGCCCCGGTGACGCGCTGTTGTCGAGCGCGCTCTCGGTGGTCAGACAGCTCTCATCAACCGATGAGAGCGACATCGAAGTGCGGATCGCCGGCACCGAAAACCTCCTGATTTCGGCCGACTTCTCGGAAATTGCAAGGGTCAGATCTTTGTTGTCGACCCTCGAGGACCGGACCCGGATCGCGGCCGAGTTTCGGCGGGCCTTTACCCGCGGTCGCACCCAGGTCTTGATCGGCGGCGAAACGGAAACAACGGCTCAGGGCAACCTGGGAATCGTCGCGACGCTCTATTTCAGAGACCGGCAGCAGGTCGGGGCGGTTGGCGTGGTCGGACCGCGAAGAATGGATTACCAGCGAATCGTTCCGGTGGTGGAGTTCATCGGGGACTCGCTGACGCAGATGCTCGAGACGTCTGGAGCTGAATATGCTTGATGACAATGACGTGCCGGAACAGCTTGGAGATCTCGGAGACCTCGGAGACGATGAAATCGAGATCGAGTTCGTCGACGTCGACGAGGACCCGATCGTGATCGAACCCGAGGTGGATATGGAGTCCGCCATTCTCGGTGAAGAGAGCGTGGCGATCGGAGATGAGTCCGGCAGTGAGAAGATCGCGAAACTCCAGACGGAACTCGACCATGTTCGCGACGTCTATCTGCGCAAGCTGGCTGAGTTCGACAACTTCCGCAAACGGGTCGATCGCGAGCGCGACGACCTCCGCCAGGCCGCCCTCGAGGACTTCATTCGCGAGCTCCTGCCGGTTGTCGACAACTTCGATCGCGCGCTGCAGCACGCAGAGGCCGACAGCGGCGCCTTTCACCAGGGTGTCGAGATGATCGCCAAACAGTTGCACGACACTCTCGAGCGCAAGGGGGTTTCCGAAATCGACCCGTTAGGAGAGTCGTTCGACCCGTTGGTCCACGAGGCCGTGCAGCGCATTGAAGGCGGACAGCACCCGCCGGGAACGGTCGTCAGCGTGATGCTGAAGGGATACACCCTTGGCGACCGGCTGATCCGGCCGGCGATGGTAGGGGTGGCCGTGGAGCCGATCGAGCCCGAAGACGCCGGAGGGGTGTCGTGAGCAAGATCATAGGAATCGATCTCGGCACAACCAACTGCTGTGCCGCGGTGGTCGACGTGACCAAGCCCGTCGTCATTCCGAACCGGGAGGGTGCGCGCACGACTCCCTCGGTGGTCGCCTTTACCGCGGCGGGCGAGAGGCTGGTCGGCCAGATCGCGCGGCGCCAGGCCATGACCAACCCGCAGAACACCGCCTATGCGGTCAAGCGCCTGATCGGCAGGCGGTTCGATTCCGAAGAGGTGAGGTGGTCGAGGACGTTGGTGCCGTACGCCATCGTCGAGGCCGAGAACGGAGACGCCAGCGTCAGCATCCTCGACCGGACCTACAGCCCTCCCGAGGTCTCCGCGCTCATTCTCCGCGAGATCAAGGAGTTCGCCGAAGAGTTTCTGGGTGAAGAGATCACGCAGGCGATCATCACGGTGCCCGCGTACTTCGACGACAGCCAACGGCAGGCCACAAAAGACGCGGGCACGATCGCCGGTCTGGATGTCGTCCGGATCATCAACGAGCCCACCGCGGCCTCGCTCTCCTACGGTTTCGGTAAAGAGAAGAACGAGACCATCGCGGTCTACGACCTCGGTGGAGGCACCTTCGACATCTCGGTTCTCGAGATCGGAGACGGTATCTACGAGGTCAAATCGACCGCCGGTGACACCTTCCTCGGCGGCGAGGACTTCGACTCGAGGGTGATGGAACACCTCCTGCAGGAGTTCAAGCGCGAGACCGGTCTCGACCTTTCCGAGGACATGATGGCGATGCAGCGCATCAAGGAGGCGGCCGAGGCCGCCAAATGCGAGCTGTCGACCGAGGAGGAAACCGAGATTTCGCTGCCGTTCATCGCCGCCGATCACACCGGTCCCAAACACATGCAGGTACGGTTCACCCGCAGCCAGCTCGAGGGGCTGGTCGCAGATCTCGTGGAACGGACCCTCGAGCCCTGCCGTAACGCCCTCGAGGCGGCGCGCCTGGATCCGGAACAGATCGACGAGATCATTCTGGTCGGCGGCCAGACCCGCATGCCCCTGGTTCAGCGAACGGTGAGCGAGTTCTTCAAGCGGCAGCCGAACCAGGACATCAACCCGGACGAGGTGGTCGGTATCGGCGCGGCGATCCAGGCCGGCATCCTCCAGGGCGAGGTCAAAGATCTGATTCTGTTGGACGTCACGCCGCTGTCCCTCGGCATCGAGACCCACGGCGGCCTGTTCACCAAGATCATCGAGCGCAACTCGACGGTGCCGACCAAGAAGTCCATGATCTTCACCACCGTCAGCGACAACCAGACGACGGTGAACGTCCACGTCCTTCAGGGCGAGCGTGGGATCTCCAGTGAAAACCGGTCACTGGGTCGTTTCGACCTTGTCGGCATTCCACCGGCGCCCCGCGGCGTGCCCCAGATCGAGGTGACGTTCTCGATCGATTCCAACGGGATCGTCAACGTCGGTGCGCGCGATCTGGCGACCGGCAAGGAGCAGAGCATCGAGGTCAACCCGGCCGGCGGTCTCTCCAAGGAGGAGATCGACGGTCTGATCGCCGAGGCCGACAAGTATCGCAAGGACGACCGCGAGCACCGCGAGATTCGCGAGTTGCAGAATCGACTCGACGGACTGCTCTACACCAATGAGCGGGTGGTGAAGGAATTCGGCGCGGGCCTCTCGCCCGAAGATCGGGAAGAGGTGCGGGCGACGCTCAACCGGGCGCGCAAGGCGACCACCAGCGAAGAGCGGTCGGTGCTCGAAGAGGCCATCTACGCGGTGCAGGACGCCGCGCAGATTCTCACCCAGGTCATCATGCTCGACCCGATCGCCGCTCTCGGCGGCCAGATGAAGATGGCGTCGGACCTGCCTGGCGACGATCGCAGCGACGACTCTGAAAGCGAGTTCTAGACCTCGATGCCCACTGAAAACCGGCGAGATTACTACGAAGTTCTCGGCGTCAGGAGAGATGCCTCCGCGGCCGAAATCAAGACCAGCTACCGCGCTCTTGCGGTCAAGTTCCACCCCGACCGCAACCCCGACCTGCCGGATGCGGAGGAGAAGTTCAAGGAGGCGTCCGAAGCCTACGCCGTGCTCTCCGACCCCGACAAACGCGCCCGCTACGACAGGTTCGGACACGCCGGGCTGGGTGGTGAGGGTTTCACGGGATTCGATCCCAACGCATTCGGCGATTTCGCCGACATCCTCGGCGATCTCTTCGGGCTCGGCGACCTCTTCGGTGGCCGCCGGCGCCGCGGTGGCTCGCGCGCCCGGCGCGGCCACGACCTGCAATACACCTTGAAGTTGACCCTCGAAGAGGCCGCGACCGGGATCGAACGCTCGATCCGGGTGCCACGCCTGGAGACCTGCGAGAGGTGCGCGGGGTCCGGATCGGAGCCCGGCACGACCCCTGAAAACTGCCAAACCTGCCAGGGGGTGGGCCAGGTGGCGTATCAGAGGGGCTTCCTCTCCGTCGCTCAGACCTGTCCGAGTTGCGGGGGCGCGGGACGGGTCAATCGCGACCCGTGCACAGAGTGTGAAGGCCACGGCAGGAAAGAGCGGGAGTCAACGCTGAAGGTGACGGTGCCGGCAGGCGTCGACACCGGCATGCGGCTGCGGCTTGCAGGCGAAGGCGAGGGCGGGGCTCTCGGCGGGCCCTCCGGCGACCTGTTCGTCGTCATGGAGGTCGGAGCGCACGAACTCTTCGAGAGGGACGGGGCCGACCTCCATCTTGAACTGCCGATCTCGGTCTTTCAGGCCATGCTCGGGGTCAAGGTTCCCATCACCACCGTGCTCGGTGAGGAGCGGGAGGTGGAGGTCAGCGCCGGCGCCCAGCCCGGAGAGGTCATTCGCCTGCACGGGGTCGGAATGCCTCACGTCAACGGGCGCCGGCGAGGTGATCTCTTTGTCCACCTTCGGGTGGTGGTTCCCAAGAAGCTCTCGCACGAACAGCGGCGTTTGATCGAGGAGGTCGCGGAGATCGGGGGCGGCCTCGAACCGGAATCCGACGGTGGATTTTTCGAGCGTCTGCGACGGGCGTTCGGCGGCGATTGATCTCGAGCCGGCGGCCATGGGCGCCTTCCTGAGAATTCGTTGCTGGGTCCCACTGGCCCTTGAAGAAGATGTTCCGACCCTTCTCTACCCGTTGCCCGTCCTCGGCGCCGAAATCGGCGAACGGCGCGGCGATCGCGTCGCTGTCACCGTGTTTCTCCCCCACAACGAACGCGTGAAGTCGACTGATGCGGAGATGCTGCTCGCCGCGTCAGGGGCCGTCGGCATCGAAGTCGGCCACCTGGAAGAGGAAGACTGGCTGGCGCAGTACCGCGAGAACGTTCGACCCTTCGCCGTCGGCGGCACCTGGTGGGTGGACCCCCACCCGGAAACGCCAACGGAGGCCCCCCGGGGGCGGAGACGGCTGGTGATGCCTCCGCGGATGGCGTTTGGTTCGGGCAGCCACGAATCGACCAGCCTCATCCTTCGCGCGTTGGAGACGGCCGATCTGAAGGATCGGTGCGTGCTTGACGTGGGCACCGGCTCAGGGATCCTCGCCCTGGCCGCCGAACTCTCGGGGGCGCGCCGGGTGCTCGGCGTCGACATCGATGCCATCGCCATTCACATCGCCCGTCAGATCGGGGATCTCCAGGAGTGGCGGCCGGGCGTCCACTACGTGGTCGGATCGGCGGATTGCGCCGCAGGCGGGGTTTTCGACCTGGTCCTGGTCAACATGATCCTCGCCCACTCCATGCCGCTCCTGGATTCGATAGCTGCGGCTCTCGCCCCGCAAGGGCGCCTGGTGATTTCCGGTCTCCTGGTGGAGGAGGTGGGCGAGGTCGCCGTCGAACTCCGGCGACGGGGCCTGGTGGCCGGGCCTGCGGCCGTACTGAACGAGTGGGCAAGCCTCAGCGCGGTGAGGAGCCGATGAAGAACCCTCCCTGGTTGCTGGTGCCCCCCGGGTTGATCGGCAAGGATACGGTGATCGCTCTCGATCTCGCGGAGGGACGGCATGCTACGGGACCTCTCCGACTGCGCAGCGGCGACGATGTCATCGTCGCGGACGGGGCCGGACACACGGCGACGGCGCGGCTGGTGATCGCCGGCAGGAACCGGGTGAGCGCAGAGATCTTCTCAGTTCACCTTGCACCGCCCCTGCAGGGAGACGGCGTCACGCTGGCGCTGGCGGTGATCGAGCCCAGGGCCATGGACTGGGCGGTCCAGAAGGCGGTGGAAATCGGTGTCCGTCGGTTGCAGCCGATCGTCACGGATCGGACTCAATCGAATCGCCGAGAGGTTTCGGGGCGATCGGATCACTGGCGCCGGATCGCTCTCCAGGCGCTCAAACAGTGCCGCCGGCCGTGGGCGATGGAGATCGACAACTTGCAGACTCTCTCCGAATTCGTGGCCGACAACGAAGGGCAAGGAGTCGTCGCCGACCAGCAGGGGGTCGCGATCAGCGGCTTGCCGCGGTCGTGCGGTCGCATTCTGGTGGTCGGCCCGGAGGGAGGTTTTTCTCCGGCAGAGGAGGCTCTTTTCAGTTCAAGCGGGTGGGTTCGTCTCCGGCTCGGCGCCAACATCCTGAGATCGGAGACGGCTGCCGTCGTCGGCGGGGCAATGATGGTGGCCCGCGACGAGAGCGTAGAATGCCCTCATGAGTGACACCATGTTGTGGATCGATTCTCACGCCCACCTGACCATGTTCGAAATGGACGAGGTGGCCCCAGTGCTGGACCGCGCCGCGGCCAGACAGGTTCATGGGGTTCTCGTCCCCGCCACCGGCAGGGACGATCTCGAAACGGCCTACAGGCTGGCTGGGGACTGGCCCGGCAACGTGGTCGCCGCGGTCGGGATTCACCCCCATGAAGCCTCCACGCTCGACGCAGGATTGAAACGGTTGCTCGAGTCGGCGGTCGCGCGTCCCGGGGTTGTGGCGGTCGGTGAGGTTGGCCTCGACTACCACTACATGAACTCTCCACGCGAGGATCAGCTGGCGGCGCTCGATTGGCAGCTCGATCTCGCGCTGGAAACAGGAATGCCGGTGGTGCTCCACAATCGAGAGTCGTGGCCCGATCTCGAGTCGAGGCTGAGCCGGCGCGCCGGCCCGCTTCGTGGCGTCTGCCACTCCTTTACCGAGGGGCCGAACGAGGCGTTGAGGGTGGTGGAGTTGGGGCTGATGGTCGGGATCTCGGGAATGGTGACGTTCAAGGCGGCGGACAATATCCGCGACATGGCCGCCGTGCTCGAACCCGAGGCGGTCCTCGTGGAAACCGACAGCCCTTTTCTCGCTCCGGTGCCTCATCGCGGCGAACGCAACGAGCCCTCGTACGTGCCGCTCGTGGGTCAGAAACTGGCGGGATTGTGGGACAAACCGGTGGAACTGGTCGCGTCGACCTCGAGCCAGGTTTTCAGGACGCTGTTCGGAGTCGACCCGTCGTGGCCGCGGGTCGGCGGATAGGTTCAGTTCTTTTTCGGGCGTCGGCCGCGACGGCGTTTGATATTTTTGAGGCTGATTGTCAGCATTTGAGACGACTGGTCGCGCCCCACATCGAATCTCTGCGCCTCGTCAAAACTGAGACCATAAGAATCAAAAAACTGGGGCGCTTTCAAACTCACCGAACGTCGCCTTTTGGAAAGTTTCAGGGCGCCGTCATCCTTGCCACTTCCGGTGATTTCAACACCCACGATCTTGCGGGTTTTGTCGAAAAACAACACAGCGTGCGTGGCGGAATCGAGTCCGAAGGCCTCGACACTGGCTGCGTCGAACGAAATCAGACCACTCGGCCGAATCGTTGCCCTGGGTCGTACTCCCGGTGATTGTGGAGGGATGAATTTTTCGAACGCCATGCCGACCTCCAGAAGAGACTGACGCCAGAATACGGAAATGAAGATCGTGAGTCAAGGTTTTTTGCAGAATTTTGTCCGTATTTTTGAACGAAGATTTGACCAACTTCAATTCACTTATAGTGCAAATGTTCTTCTGGGAAGATATGTTTCAGATCGATCACTGTTGGAATAAATCTCTCAATTTCAGTGGAATAGGCGCCCTCATCGAGAGAAATACCCGAACAGGAATTCACGACAGGATGAAAGAATCCCGGCTCCGAACGGTCTCACGAGGAATATGATTTGAACCCGCATTCACGGGTTGATGACGGTCATGGCAGCGTCGCGAAAATCGCGGTAGACTTCGGCCGTGGTCATCTCAGAGAAAAAGGCGGCCCGGAGACGCGAGCACGAGACGATGGGCGTCGGGCACAATCCGCGTTTTTTCAAAGTGTTTTTTGCGCCCCGAACGGATCACCTTGCCGGGATCGACGCGAATGCATATGGTCACGGATTGGCGGGCGTGGTGACGGTTGGATTCGCGGGTGATATTTCCCGGTGCCTCCCAAAAACGCGCGGGGTTCTCACCTGATGCGGGCGAGCGTCATTGTCCCGACGTTCAATCGGTTGCGGGAGTTGAAAAGGGTCCTTGACGGAATCGGTTCACAGACCTGTCCAGCGGATACCGGGCTCGAGATCATCATCGTGGACGACGGCTCGGAGGATGGCACGCGGTCGTGGCTGCAGACGGCGGCACAAGAGCACGGCTGGATCACTCTCAGCCAACCGAACTCAGGCCCCGCCGCAGCCCGCAACCGCGGCGTCGAGGCGGCCTCCGGCGACCTTGTTCTCTTTCTCGGCGACGACACGATCCCCCAGCCGGGGTGGTTGATGGCCCACCTCGAGGAGCATCGGTTGTTCGGGGGAGCGGGCCCACTGGCGGTGCTCGGCCATACCTCGTTCGCCGCCGACGTCGAAGGCCCGTTCATGCGCTTCATCAACGAGTACGGGGCCCAGTTCGGGTATTCCATCATCGAGGACCCGCGTTCGGTGCCGTTCAATTTCTTCTACACCTCGAACGTGTCCCTGCCCAGAAACGAGCTGATCCGCCGCGGCGGGTTCCGGGAGGATTTCCCGGCCGCAGCGTGGGAGGACATCGAGTATTCCTACCGTGCGCAACGGGAGGGCCTCGCTCTGTGTTATCAACCGCGGGCCCGGACCGTCCACGAACACTGTGTTCGACCACGGACGTTTTGTCGCCGTCAGAGGACATCCGGTCTGTCGGCTGCCATCTTCCAGGGCCTCCACCCCGAGTTGACCAGCCTTCTCGGTGTCGAACAGGCGCGGCGAGCGATACCGTTGAAACGCCTGCAGCGGTTCTGTCTTCTCTGCCTTCTCGAGATCGGCGAGCGGGTCGAAGGCCTGGTGCCGGCGGCGGCCTACCAACGGTATCTCGATCTCTGCTACCGCGATGGGTTGGCAGCCGGATTGCATTCTCGGTGACCGGAGGTGCGGGATGAGAGCGATCTCGGGACTGTTGGTTTTGCAGCTGTTGTGGGGCGGATTCGGAATGGCGGCCGCCAAGAGCGCTCCGGTCCAACCGCCGCCGCCCGCAGGCATGACGGGCCCGGAGACAGGGACCGCTGGAGTCGACGCCAGCTCCGTCAATCTGCCGTGCATACCGGTGGCCGCGTACTGGACCGGACCCCCGCAGTCCGAAGGGATGCCGCCGGGGCCCGAACTGGCCATCGTCGATGTCGACGTCAGACCAAAGGACGCACGAGTGTATCTCGACGACCGGTTCGTGGGCCGGGCACGGTACCTCGACGGGAAACCGGGCTATCTCTACCTCGCTCCGGGCAGCTATCGACTCGAGCTCCGCTTCGACGGCTACCAGACCGTTTCGGTCGCTCTGACAGCCGAGGTCGGCTGCCGTTTCGATCTCAAGCACCGGCTCGAGCGGATGGCGGGGACAAGCAAAGAGCACAAGGCGGACTCCGGGGAGGGGAAGCCCTTCAATCGGGTGTTCGCGCCGCTCAATCCGGCGGCGGAGTCTGCCCCAGGCACACCGGTGGGCCCGGACCCGACTCTGCGGCCCGACCTCGACCAAAAGAAGTCGAGCAGCGGCGAGAAACGACCCACCGGTGCGGCATTGAAGCTCACGGTCAGCCCTGAATCGGCCTCGGTCGCGATCGACGGCGCATTTGCGGCCACCGCACGGGAGCTGCTGCGGATGGAGGGGCCGCTGGCGGTGTCGACGGGGAGCCACGTTCTCGAAGTCTCGGCCCCCGGCTATGAGAGTTTTTCGCAGACCATCGAACTCGAGAACGGCGAGGTCCTCGAGGTGTCGGTTGATCTGACAGAATCACCGGCTCGGCCAAAATGACGAGGTGGTTTCATGTCGTTTTGAGACTGAAACCGGCATTCGCAATTCCGATGGCAACTCCATGATAAACCTGAGGTTTCTTGGTTTGAGTTGCTGGACACCGAAGATCTCGATGTGGTAGCATGAAGCATCAATTGAGAAAGGGAGGGGTCCGGGGACGCTGACCACCTTGTATGCCTACCTGTTTATTAGGCCAACCATAAAGGCCTGCCATAATTTCCTATCGTTTTGATCCTACCGATTTGGCAGAACCGTCCCTCCCGATTCGATCCCACCCAGCCTCGCGGCTGGGTTTTTCGTTTTAACTGGGCTCGGCGGAGCCGGCGTCCACCAGGGTGCCGGGCTCGATGCCGATCGACCTCAGAGCCCGGGCCCATCGCTCGTCGGCGGGCACGTCGAAGATGATATTGCTGTCCAGCGGCGCGACCAGCCAGGAGTTCTCTTCGATCTCCCGTTCCAGCTGACCCGGATACCAACCGGCATAGCCGAGGAGCAGGCAGAATCGGCTGCGGTCGCTGTCGAGCGACAATCGAGCCAGGGTTTCGGTGTTGCCGGACACTGCAATCGAATCGGTGACGGCGATGTCATCGTCGGCCGGTTGGTGGGGCCCGCGCTGGAAGATCACGAATCCCTGGCTTGGCTGCACCGGGCCTCCGGCGAGAACCTCGGGCAGTTCGTGGTCCACGCCCTCGGTTCCGAGTTCGCGCAGAATGTCCCGCAAGTCGACGGCGAGAGGGCGGTTGACCACCAGACCGAAAGCCCCGTCGGTATCGGAGTGGACGCCGAGCAACACCACCGATTGCCAGAAATTGGGGTCGGCCAGATTGGGCATCGCGATCAGCAGGTGGCCCGCAAGCGACGGAGTCGGGACGTTCACAATCCAATCCTATCAGGGTGGTGGCGGTCCCGTCTGAAGCCGCACCATGCGCATCGCGGCCGCTCCTTCGGGATGATTCGGGGGCCGCACTGCGCCGGGCTTGCCGAACACGACGGTCAGGTGATGGGTCTCGAAGTTCCAGGTGACGGTAAGGGTGGCGTCGTCCCCGGGGCGGATCGACGACGGCAGCCCCCAGGCGGCGATCGCCGCCGCCGGGGTCGCGGTCCAGTCGATCCCCGTGGAAAAGCGCAGGCGGTAGGGTGTGTAGTCGAGGAGATTGCCGGCGAACAGCGAGATCCCGGAGAGCCGCTGGAGGTCGTCGAAATCAAAGGCCCAGATCACCGCCGGTCCGGCCTCGGCTGTGAGCGCTCCCACCAAAAGACCGTCCGCTGTAGCTCCCAGACGCTTGACGACCGCGTCGTGGCTTTCGCCGAGTCTCACCCCCATCGATACCGCCTCGCGGACGTCAACCTCGAGGGGTACGGCATAGTGCGAGAGGAGGTTCTGAACCTCGGGCTCGGCGAGGAATCGACGTGCGCCCGGGAGGGTCACCGCCAGGTAGAGGTCGCGCGCGCCGCTGCGAAGGATCTCTTCGAAGATCAGAAAGGCCTGCTTTGAATCTCCAGTGAGGTACGACGAGGCTTCGAGGTAGATAGCGGTCTCGGGGCGCTCCGGGTGCAGGGAGACCGCCTCTCTGAAGGCCCGATTGGCGGGCTCGTACCGGCCGAGGTGGAAGTAGGCCCTCCCGATTTCGGCCGCGGTGACGTATCTGACCTCGGGATCGTCGGACGATGAGAACGGGAGCAGTATCTCGATCGTCTCCTCGTAGCGATGACGCCGGGAGGTTTCACGGGCCAGTTCCAGGGCGGCGTCGAAATCCTCGCAGACGCCGGTCGTGGTGGCCATCATGACAGCAACGGTGACGCACAGAAGCGGAATCTTCACCCGTCAAGGCTAACCCTAAACTCCGGTTGACGCCAACCGCGAGAGAGTCTGCGCAGGGCAACGTGATTGGCGCCGGACGCGCATCGAGGCTATATTCCGGTGGTGGAAAGCGGCGAGCACCCGATACGAATCCTTCCCCCGGGCCGGCCCCTCGACGATGAGGCAACCCGCTCGTTGCATGCCGCGCTCTCGCTTTGTCCCGATCTTGCATTTGCCCACCTCGTGGATTGCGAGGTCGATGGCATCGCGGGGGAACCCAATCTGTCGCTCTTCGTATGGCTCACGCCCGAGGGCATGAAGTCTCTGCGCGGGTCCCTGAATCTGGTGTCCGAGGTGGTTGCCGGCGCCATTCCCCGGGACCGCTGCGTGGACGTTTTGATACTCAACTCCGCGCCGGAGTTGTTGGCGGATGTCGAAAACGCCGGGTGTCTGTTCGTCGAGCGTGATCCTGCGGAGAGGGGCCTGGCCATCGCGGCGGTGCGTTCCGGCGGCCACCCTGACCCCTCTTGAGCTGCTTCGACACCGGTGGCGCCGCGATCTGTTGCGCTGTGAGCGAGGCGCCCCGTACAATGGGCCCGCAGAGATCGGGCGGTCACCGGATGGATCGGCCTCGGATGCGCGCGCGGACATATTCGTGACCGAATCGGTTGGGAGCCGAAGGGAAGCGGCATGGAAATCGACAGGTCTGACGACGATGGTGTGACCGTCATCACGGTGCGTGGAGTCATCAACTTCGGGGAGTCCGCGCGCCAGTTTTCAACCTATCTTCAGGATTTGTTGAAATCAGGTGTGCCGGCGGTGCTGGTGGACATGTCCGGCATCGACAACGTCGATTCGACCGGTCTCGGCGAGTTGGTGGGCTATCTCCAGCGATTCGAAAAGGAGGGCCGTCGAATGGCCCTGCTGAGGCCCCACCGGCGGATCATGAGCCTGCTGAGACTGACCCGGCTCGACGAGATCTTCCCGGTCTTCGAGGACCGGGACGCGGCCATCGCCGAACTCAGCCGCTGATTTCGTGCCGCCAGCCGAATGGGTCGTCCCGCACCGCGGTCTGAATTCCCACCAGGGCGTCGTACAGTTCCTGCCATCGCCCGTCGAACGGGTAGTCCCACCTCGTGTCGCCGTCGGCAATACCGGAAATCCAGCACAAAAGAGCCGCGGTTCCGCAGCATGCCGCCGCTGAGAGATCCCCCAGTTCGTCGACGGCAATTCTGCGCTCCTCTGTCGGCCAACCGAATATCCCGGATGCGATCTCCAGCAGCGACACCCGTGTGACCGAACGGAGAATGCTCGTCGACTTCGGGGTCAGGAGGGTGTCTCCCTTGAAACCGAGAAAGTTGGCGGCGCCGACCTCTTCGATATACCGGTGTTCTATTGGATCGAGGTAGATGGCGTCCACGAAACCCGCCTTTTTCGCCTCAGCTCCCGGAAGGAAGGACGAAGCATAGTTGCCGCCGGCCTTGACGTGGCCGCTCCCCTGAGGGGCGGCCCGGTCGTAACGGCTCACCATGACACGCTTGCCCTGTTCGGGCCCGAAACCTCCCCTGTAGTACGGTCCCACCGGGCTGACGAAGATCCGGAAGACGTACTTCGTGGCGGGCTTGACGCCGACGTTGTCGCCGATTCCCAGGTACATCGGTCGCAGGTAGAGAGCCGCACCGCTGCCGTGCGGCGGAACGTACGGCATATTCGCGCGGGTGACCTCTTCGATGCCGCGAAGGAAGAGCTCCTCAGGGACCTCCGGCCCCTGGAGGTATCGAGCTCCCTGGTTCATGCGGCGGGCGTTTTCCCGCGGCCTGAACGCGTAGACCCTTCCATCCGGTCCACGTTGGGCCTTCATCCCCTCGAAGAGCTGTTGGCCGTAGTGGAGGCACTGGCTGCCCTCAGGCAGCTGCATGGTCTTGTCTTCCACGATGCCGCGTGCCCGCCATACTCCGAATTCGAAGACCGCTTCAAAACGGTAGGGGCAGGTGACGTAGTCGAAACCGAGCCTGGAAAAATCGAGATTCACCGTTTCACGATCATCGACGAAGTAGTATCTCGGTTTTTCCATCCGGGCCTCCTGAGTAGTGTGAGGGCAGCCGCCTTGCCGCGTTTTCCACAGTGGCCTTCTGCGGCAGCTGCGGCCGACACCACGCATAGGATAACCGGTCCGGAGCGGTTCGCGCCACTCGACATGGAATCGGGAATCAGAGAGAATGATCGCCATCCGATACCGCTCGATGTCATCCACAGGTGACGAGGCTCGTGGTCGGTAAGTAATGAGATCGTGTTACAACTTGGCATCATGATTGCATTTGTTACCTCGGTCGAACAGAAAGGGGCCCCTATGAAAACAGCAGTATTACGAAATATCGTCACCTTGATCGTTGTCCTGGGAGTTGCGGCGACCATGGTTTCGTGTTCAACCGGAACACCCACCGACACGCCCGGCGTCGAACGATTGGGCCAGTACATCCTCAAGCAGTTCGGTCCTGAACTCTGGACCGTTCTCGGCTACCGCTTCGCCAACTCACAGATGGCCGAAGAGTGGATGATCCTCGAAGTGGGTTTCAGCTCGCCCAACGGACAGAGTGCAACGGTGAAGAGAGAGAACATCTTCCTTCGCTCACCTGCGGGAGACACGTTCCCGCTGCCGTCGCAGAAAGAGTTCAACGAGGCCTACGGGGGCCTGCGTCCGGTGATCGCGAAGGCCGACGTCGATCGGGATCCGTTGGAGTACTTCCCGGCGAGCCGGATCGAGTGCGCCGTCCAGTTCTTCGTCACGCCCGGCGGTGGAGTGTCGTTTGACGAGGTCACGGTCAGCGAAAGACGCGGCTGTTTCGGCCGTCTCTACTTCAACATTCCCGGCGGCATTCAGAGCGGCAGGTGGACGCTCGGCGTCGACCTCGAGGAAAGCGAGATCCGGATTCCGTTCGAGCTTGGAGAGTAGCGGCCTCTCGGCCGCTCGGACGCAGGATCCAGGATTCAGGATTCAGGATTCAGGATTCAGGATCCAGGGTTCGGGGTTCAGAAGCCATCCGCCCCACACCACCGGGGCGGGTGGGTCGCTCTGCATCCTGCATCCGCATCCGGTGACCTGCATCCTAGGGGAAGATCCCCCGGTGCTTGTAGACCGTCGCGATCTTGTCGATGGCGCTGATCATCGACGCGGTTCGAAGATCGATGCCGCGATGGCGCCCCTTGATCTCCCGGATCTGGTGGTAGGCCTTGATCATGGTCTCCTCGAGACCGGAGTTGACGAGGTCGATCTCGTCGGCGCCGCGGGCGAAATCGCTGATCTCGGCCTCCGAGAATGAAGAGCCTGTGGCGTGCTCGATGGCGTTGAGGATCTGCCGGGCAGCCTTTTCCTCGAACCTCTTCTCCATCCGTCCGAACCGCACGTGCTGGAGGTTCTTGAGCCACTCGAAGTACGAGACCGTCACCCCGCCCGCGTTGATATAGGCGTCGGGCACGACCATGACGCCGCGTTGGTGGAGGTGTTCGCTGGCTTCCGCAGAGACCGGGCCGTTGGCCGCCTCGGCAACGATCTTCGCCTTGATCCGTTCGACGTTGTCCATCGTGATGGCGTTTTCGAGGGCAGCCGGAATCAGGATGTCACATTCGAGTTCGAGGCCGGCATCGCGGTTCTCGAGGTTTTCCGCGCCGGGGAAACCGAGCAGGGACCCGGTTTCCTTCCGGTGGGCCATGACGTCCTCGACGTGCATTCCGCGACGGTTGGAGATCGCGCCCTCGTATTCGACGAGACCGACGATCACCGCACCGCCTTCCTCCTCGAGAAATTTGGCGGCGTGGTAGCCCACATTGCCGAGTCCCTGTACGACCACGCGTTTGCCCTCGAGACCGGGCATGAGATCGAGCGGACGCATGTCGCTGCCGAGGCTGCAGACCTCACGCAGCGCGAAATAGACCCCGCGACCGGTGGCCTCGGTACGGCCCTGGATGCCGCCCTGCTGGATGGGTTTTGCCGTCACGCACCCGAGGGCGTTGATGTCGTGAGGGGCGAGCGAGGCATAGGTGTCGGCGATCCAGCCCATCTCGCGCGGGCCGGTCGCGAAATCCGGTGCGGGCACGTCGAGCCCCGGACCGATGTAGTTCTTCTTGAAGAGCTCGAAGGTGAAGCGGCGCGTGATGCGTTCGAGTTCCCGCTCCGAGTACTCGTGTGCCGAGATCTTCACCCCGCCCTTGGCGCCGCCGAACGGGACATCGACGATGGCGCACTTGTAGGTCATCAATGCCGCCAGCGCCATGACCTCGTCTTCGTTGACCATCGCCGCATAACGGATGCCGCCCTTGGTCGGCAGCATGTGGTGGCTGTGCTCGGCGCGCCAGGCGTGCACGACCTGGATGCTGCCGTCGTCGCGCTTGAGGGGGAAGGTGAAGTGAATCACGCTGTTGATGGCCTTGATCTGCTCGAGCAGACCCGGCGCATGGTCGGTCAGCGCCGCCGCGCGGTCGAAATTGGTGTTCACCTGCTCGAAGAAACTGATCGGCGTGGACATGTCCGGCCTCCGCTGGTTTGTCGGTTCAAGGATGATAGCAGGGGTCGGATCGGCGAGAAGAGTGCTGGCATCCTCCTCGGACAGGCGATAGGATCCCTTGGAAACGGGAGGATACGTGCACACGAAGAAAGTACGGTTTGAAAACGCATCTGGGCACAAACTGTCGGGCCTGCTTGACCTGCCGGTGGACGACGAGCCGATCGCCTATGCGCTCTTTGCTCACTGTTTCACCTGTTCGAAGGACTACAAGGGGGTGGCGCGGGTCTCAAGGGCGCTGGCCGCCGAGGGGGTGGCAGTCCTGCGGTTCGACTTCACCGGGCTCGGTGACAGCGAGGGCGATTTCTCCGACACCACCTTCTCGTCCAACGTGGCAGACCTGGTGGCGGCCGCCGACTTTCTCGATCGCGAACTCGAAGCGCCAAAGATCCTGATCGGCCACTCGCTGGGTGGTGCGGCGGTGTTGCAGGCGGCGGCCCGTATTCCGTCGGCAACCGCGGTCGCGACCATCGCAGCGCCTTCCTCCACCGACCAATTGGCGGGAATGATCCGTTCATCAAACGCCGAGATCGACCGTGTCGGCGAGGCTGAGGTCGAGATCGCGGGCCGGCCCTTTCGGATCCGGAAGGAGTTTCTCGACGACCTGTCGGCGACGAACATGCGTGATGCGATTGCCGATCTCGGGCGCGCGCTGATGGTTTTTCATTCGCCGTTGGACACGACCGTTGGTATCGACCACGCGATGGAGATCTTCCAGGCAGCTCAGCAGCCGAAGAGCTTCATCTCGCTGGATCGGGCCGACCACCTCCTGGGCGACGCCGAGGATGCCCGCTACGTGGGGTGGATGATCGCGGCGTGGGCGCGTCGTTTCATCGGGGCGCCGCAGGAGGAGCGCAAGGCGGCAAGCCCGGGAGACAATCGTGTTGTCGTCAGAACCGAAAAGGGCTACCGGACCGAGATCCTGGCCAACGGCCACTCGTTGATCGCGGACGAGCCTCTTCGTGTCGGCGGCACCAACGCCGGGCCGACACCTTACGAGCTCTTGACGTCGGCCCTCGGAGCCTGCACCTCGATCACCCTCCGGATGTACGCCGATCGCAAAGGCTGGCCGCTCGACGCCGTCGAGGTGCATCTGCAGCACGAAAAGGTCCACTGCGACGACTGCGCCGGGGTCGATGCCCCGGGAGGCAGGATCGACCGCTTCACCCGCGAGATCACGCTCGAGGGGGCCCTTGACGAGGAACAGCGCCAGAGGATGCTGGAGATTGCCGATCGCTGCCCGGTCCACCGAACTCTCGAGAAGCCGGCGCAGGTCACCACGACGCTGAGCTCGGAGTAATTCGGATTTCAATTTTGAATTTTGAATTTTGAATTTCCGCGCAAGACTCCACCGACAATGAGCATTCGAGTGCTCAGCGTGGGCAGGTTCACGTGCGGCGGCGGTGCCTGGCAGCCGGGACGGCTGCCCCACAACCGGACCGATTCGTTTCACCTTGTGGGGCAGGCGTCCCGCCTGCCATCTGGCCGACGGAAACGGACAGCGTGCGGCGGCGGTGCCATCCTTGGCATTGTTGGATGCGCTGACATTGTTGTCGGCATGGTGCCAAGGGCCAACAATGCCCAGGGTGGCTCCGCACGGGAAGGACGCGCGGAAAGTCGGCCCGCCCGCGGGACGCTGAAAATCGGCACCGGTGGTGGCAGGCCCTAAAGGACCTGCCTACGTCTTTCAGAGGAATCGGCGCGTACCCTACTCGCCCGCCGGCTGAGCCTCTGGAGATTCGGGCGCCTCCGGTTCCACCAGAGGCACGATTTCGGCCTTCTCGCCGAGCGACCGGATCATCTCCTTCACCTTGTCGGCGGTCTGTTGTTGGGTGAGCAGGAGGCGCACCTGATTGCGGGTTTCCTCCAGGGTGAGCGTGACCGCGGGCTTCTTCTCCTCCACCTTGATGACGTGAAAACCGAAATTGGTGCGAACGATTTCGGAGATCTCGCCCGCGTCGAGGGCGAAGGCCGCTTCGGCAAAGGGAGGCACCATCTGCTGATAGCTGAAAAAGCCGAGGTCGCCCCCATCGGGAGCGCTCGGGCCCTCGGAGAGTTCGCGCGCGAGCTCGGCGAAGTCCTCACCCGCGAGGGCGCGCTGTCGGGCCCCGTCGGCGTTGGCCCGGGCGTTGATGATGGTATCGGCGTCGGCGTTTTCTCCGGCCGCAAAAATGATGTGCCGGGCGTGGACCTGTTCGGGTGTGGTGAACATCTTGGTGTTGTCGGCGTAGAACGCTGCAATCTCCTCGTCGGTGACCGTGATCGTGGGCGAAACCTGTTTCTCGATCAGCGTCCTGACAAGATCCATCTCCTTGAGGGTCACCAACAGCTGGTCGTACACCGTTCCTTTGACCGCCAGCGCCTGATCCAGGCTTTCCCTGCCGCCGGCCTGCGTTTCGACTTCTTGAGCCATCTCCGCGACCCGGAGATCGTTGACTCTGTAACCCTGGCGGCGCGCCTCCTGCGCCAGGAGCTTCTGCTCAACGACGCGTTGGGTCGCCATCTGCACCAGTTCCTGTTGATCGGGCGCCTCGCGCCCCTGAGCCGCGAGCTGGCCTGAGATGTTCGCCATCACCATGCTGACCTCGGCGGCGTATACCGTATCGCCGTTGATCCGAAGGATGGGTGGGTTGATGTCGGCGGTGGGAGCCGGGGCTTCCTGTGCGTGAACGCCGATGGCCGATGCCAACAGCATCGCCAGAGCGCATCGTTGATTTCGTTTCATTTCCGGCCTTTCGTTGTCGTCCACAGTGGTTGATGAAGCGCGAACGCGCCCTCAGAATATCATTTTTCGCGGTTGAGTACCGCCACGTACGCTCCCCGTCCGCCCCGCGCACCGATGGTACATTTGAAGCCCGAGGCCCCGGCAAACTTCTCCAGGGTCCGGGGATCGACGAACAGCCACGGGTATGGCTGCCCATCGAGAGCGCCGTAGGTCAGGCGAAACTCCACCTCGCCGGGATAGCGTAGCGGCCCGCCGACAAATCGGTTGTCAGTATCGAGCAGCGACGGCAGGATGACGGTCAGGTCCGCGGAGTCGCAGACGATTTGTCCATCGGCGTCGAGCAAATCGTGGGCCCGTTCGAGGAAATCCGCCAGCCCGGGAAGCGTTCCAACCAGACCGATGCCGTGCATGAGCAGCAGGATGGTGTCGAATGCCTCGCCGCCGACCGTGTCGAGATCACCGCAACGGGCGTCGCGCACACCGCGTTCCCGCATCACCGCCACCGCGTCGCGGCTGACATCGACTGCCGTCACGTCGTGGCCGCGGCGCTGCAGTTCCAGTGCGTGCCTCCCGGCGCCCGCCCCCAGATCCAGCACCCGTCCCCGGCACAGCGACAACGCCTCGATCTCGAGTTCCGGAATCGGGATGTGGTCGGGGCGGTAGTATTCTTCGACCGCCGTCGGCTCGTCGTCCCACAGATCGGAGTGAACGACGAAGCTCGAGTGTACGGCGCCCCGGTGGTAATCGATCAATGCCCGGCCGAGCGGCGCCCAGCGGGCAGCCGGGTTCACGGGCCCGGCCAGGGCTCGGTCGCAATCTGCTGCGGCCTCATCACCCGCAGCACCGGCAGCAGACCCACCGTCTCATCCCAGTAGGGTGTGCGGCGGTACCACCAGAGATAGCGCGCGCGGCCGTCCTCGGCGAACACGGGATCCTCGAGGGCGGTCTCCCATTCTTTCCTGATGAGCGGGTCCGCCAGCATCTCGCGGGCGAGGCTCTCCAGGACGTCCGTGCCGATGTATATCTTGCGTTCGAAGACCGACGACACCGCGCCCCACCGCACCAGCGAATCCGGCGCCTCGGGCTCGAACAGTTGGACGGCCACGTCGAAATTGGGCTGATCGGCGGGGATCCAGAGGCTGCCGCCCGGGACCCTGCGGGTCTCGGTCTGACGGCTGACAGCGAAGTCCTCCACCATCACCACGCCCTGGAACGACGACGACGCAAACTTCGGGCTGGAAAGGCGGATGGTCTCCACTTCCATCTCCGCCGGTTGGCTGATTTCGTACACTTGAAGCCTCTGATCGGACACCACCTCCGCGATCTGCGGCCAGCCCGCGAGCACGATGTAGCCCCGTGGGCGCGGCAGGGTCAATTCGGCCACCGGCAGATGGCGCCACTCGAGTTCGATCTCGCGCAGCGTCCCCGGATGGTAGGCGACTCTCTGACCACCGGTGACCACCGAGTCCTCGATGGTCCACTCGGCTGCGGGCCACGTGATGGTCTCGCCCTCGGCGGCGACACCCCACCGGACGACAATTTCCGAGGCTTCGGCGTCGGCGGCCCCGAGAGCGGTGGTGCGTTCGTCCGCGGCACTGACAGCCCTCATGAGCTCTTTGCCGGAGCGGCCGACCTCGAGGATCAGTTCTTCCATGAAGATTCGATTGGCGAGCACCCGTTCGCGAAACGGCTTGTGAGCGTGCATCTCGATCAGGATCGAGGGCCGGTTGCGGAGCGGGAAGTAGCCGGAGGAATAGCGCGGCTGTGCGACGTCCCAGATCATTCCCGCGGTCGGGTCCGACCCGGAAACCAGATCCACATAGGGTCCGTTGAGGTGTCCGGCGGCCGCGGTCTCGGCGAGGACCTTCGGCAAGTGCTCTTTGACCCACGCGTCGACCCCGGGGTCGAGCTGAGGGGCCTCGGCGACCAGCCAGGTCAGAACCCAGGCGTGGTCCGATCCGTTGGTGACATGGTTGTCGACGTGGAGGTCCGGCTTCAGGGCGGCAATCAGCCTCGCCATGGCCTTGGCCTCGGGGCTGGCGAGGCGCAGGAAATCGCGGTTGAGGTTGATGCCGTTGGCGGTGGCGCGGTAGCCCATGCCGTCCACCGGGCCGTTCTGGTTGGAACGGTTGTAAGGGGAGACGTTTTCGTGGCCGTCCGCGTTGTAGATCGGTGCGAAGACCGTGATCGCCGCCTCGGCGAGATCCGGCCGGCGGCCCAGGGCGATGTCGCGCAGGATCATCAGCGTCGCCACCTTGCCGTCGACCTCGCCGGCGTGGATGCAGCTCTGGATGAGCAGAACCGGTTTGCCGGTCGCCTTGATCTCGGCAGGGCTGAAAGCGCTGTCGGACGAAACGATCACCAGCGGCAGAAAGTACCCGAGCCCCGACGTGCCGAAGGTCGAAACACGGATCGTCTCGGGCGCCGCCTTGGCGATTTTCGCCAGGAATGCCTCGGTCTCGGCGAGGGTCGAAGTGGCCCTGAAGTCGGTCTTCTCGGCCACCGTCAACCAGTCGTCGGGGATCGGTTCCTCGGCGAAAGCGATGATCGAAGCCAACAGAACAGCAGTGAGTGCGAGTGCCTTCTTCATGGCCGTCACTCTACCCGATTCTGCGGATCGTACCCAAGGCGTTCGATCCGCAGAATCGGAAGATCGCCAGCTATACCGGCGACTGCGGCATCTCGGTCTGCTCCATCATCGACACGGCCTCGGGGCGGGGGGCGTTCCTGGCGGCATCCCAGTAGGGGGAGAGGCGCCTGAGGCTGGCGACGATCTCGGGGAAGACCTCGATGACGGTGTCGATCTCGGCGTCGGTGGTGTAGTGGCTGAGGCTGAAGCGCACCGAGCCGTGGACGGCGGTGAAGGGGACCTGCATGGAGCGCAGGATGTGCGAGGGCTCGAGCGAACCCGAGGTGCAGGCCGAGCCCGACGAGGCGCAGATGCCGTGCTCGGAGAGCTGGTAGAGGATGCCCTCGCCCTCGATGAAGTGGCAGGCCACGTTGAGGGTGTTGTCGAGTCGCGGCGCCTCGCCGCCGTTGACCTCGAGGAAGGGGATCCGCTCGACGAGCTCGCGTTGCAGTCGATCGCGTTGGGCGGTGATTCGCGGGGTGTCGGCGTCAATGCGCTCCATCGCCAGCTCGAGGGCTCGGGCGAGGCCGACGATGAAGGCGACGTTCTCGGTGCCCGCCCGCCGACCGTCTTCCTGGTGTCCGCCGAGCAGGAAGGGCCGGCAGCGGGTGCCGCGGCGGATGTAGAGGGCGCCGATGCCCTTCGGAGCGTGGAGTTTGTGACCCGAGAACGAGAGCAGGTCGACGTTTGCAAACGACCCGCGCAGGTCGATGGGGAGTTTGCCGACGGTCTGGGTGGCGTCGGTGTGGAAGACGATTGCGGGGTCGGTCTCCTTGGTGATTCGGGAAAGCTCTTCGACCGGGAAGATGACGCCGGTCTCGTTGTTGGCGTGCATCACCGAAACCAGGAGTGTGTCCGGGCGCAGGGCGCGCACGAACTCGGTCTTGTCGAGGCGGCCCTGGGTGTCGACGGGAATGAAATCGATCTCGAAACCGCGGCGCACGAGATCCTTGCCGACTTCGTACACCGCGGGGTGCTCGACGGCGGTGGTGATGATGTGGCGGCGTTCGGGGTTGGCGGCGATGGTCCCGAAGAGGGCTGTGTTGTTGCTCTCGGACGCACAGGAGGTGAAGAGGATCTCCTGCGGGCGGGCGTTGCCGAGCAGCTTGGCGATCGTCCGCCGAGCGCGGGCGATGGCATCGGCGGGCCCGCGCGCCGCCTCGTACATCGAGCTCGGGTTGAAGTACTCGTCCGTGAGGAAGGGCATCATCGCCTCGACCACCTCGGGAGCTACCGCAGTTGTTGCGTTGTTATCCAGGTAAATGACTGTCAAGGTTCCTCCGGCCGCATCCAGCATCACTTTTGTTTCAAACAGCATCTTGGGAAGCAAAGCTCAAAATGCAGGTGTCACAAACCCGCAGCGAGTCTGAAGGTGGGCCAAGGCCCACCCTACGCCTGACCCATGTGTCGAGCGGATCCGTAGGGTGGGCCTTGGCCCACCTTCAGAGCTGTCTCCTGGATCCTGGATTCTCGATTCAGAATCAGCCAACGCCCAGTATCCAGCATCCTGCATGCTGTATCCAGAATTTCTATTCGATTCAAACCTCGATCACCCGAATCTGTTCGTCGACGTGGTCCTTGAGCGCCTGCTCGACCAGCATCTTGACGGTATTGGTCGAACCCATGCAATTGGAACAGGCGCCCTTGAGCTCGACGTAGACCACGCGGTCCTTGATGTCGACGATCTCGATGTCGCCGCCGTCGCGGGCGAGCTGCGGCCTCGCGTACTTGTCGAGAACGTTGTCGACCAGCTTGGCGAACTTGAAGGGCGACATCTCCCGCGGCGGCTGGGCCTTCGGCTCTCGCGCCATCGGCAGGACGGGGAGCTCCTTGAACGCTGTCGGGCGCTCTCCCCAGACCTTGTTCAAGATGTCCTGGAGCCCGCCCGGAGTGTGGTGGCACGACATGCAGGCGCCGCCGGCCTTGATGGCGCCGGTGATGTCGCCGATGGTCTTGAGTTCGAGCTCCTTGATCTTGCGTTCGATGTAGGGCTCGGTGAGGCCGAAGCAGGTGCAGACCAACCGGCCTTCCTCCTGCTCTTCGCGGCGGATGTCGATGCCGAGGTCGACGAGATCGACGCCGCGCTTCTGGGCCCAGTTGAAGACCGCCGCCTCCAGCGCCTCCGCGCCCATCACCGAGCAGTGGATCTTGGCCTGGGGGAGCCCCTCGAGGTAGTTGACGATGTCGGAGTTGGTGATTTTGAGGGCGTCGATGGGCGTGAAATCGCCCTCCTCGATGATGGCGCACAGGGCTTCCGAGGCCGCGATCGCGGAGGTGCAGCCGAAGGTCAGATAGCGGGCCTCGGTAATGCGGTCCAGCTTCGGGTCGGTGGGGTGTCGTTCGACCTTGAAAGTGAAGCGCAGCGCGTCGCCGCAGGCGATGGAGCCGTGTTCGCCGAAGCCGTCGGCATCTTCGATCTCACCGAGGTGCGTCCCCGGTTTGCCCTGCACCGCAGCCATGAAGAGCTCGGTGGTCTTTTTCGAGTAGTTCCAGGTCATCAACCCCTCCGCCGGCGCGAACACGCGCCGCGCAGGGAATGATAGCTGATCCCAGGTCGGACGGGAGGTCTTCAGCAGGAAAGACCGAGTTCGGTCGATATCTGCCGGATTGCGTCTTTCTCGGTCTGCCGCACCCTTCCGTCGGCCTCGGCCACCGAGGCGAGGAACGATCGCAGCCGGCTCCTGTCATGGTCGTCGAGTCGGGCGCGCAACTGCCGGCTGGCGTCGTAGGAGCGGGCGCAGTCCGCGGTCTTCCGGCAGTGGCGGGCGATCTCCACCGTCAGGACGGCCTCGGGCAACGAAAGCGAGGCGTGGTCGACGAGGATCGCTTCCATGCGCCGGACCTCGTCGTCGCTGACGTGTTCGTCGGCGGCGGCAACGCGGTACATGACAAACGCGAGCGTTTTGAGATAGTCGGCCGTGTCGGGGTCGAGACTGTCGAGCCGCGCGAGAGACCGGCGGATTCCCGCGGCGAGACCGGCCGGTGAGGATGAACTGGCTTCGTGTGTGGTCGCTGTCGGCATCTGGCTCCTCCTGCCATCCAATACGCACGAAACCGGAAAAGAGTTCCCGAGCCTCAGATGAGCGATTCTCACCGGCGATCTGAACCAAGCTCTGCAAAAACACCCGCAGGTGAAAAAAATCGCGGCGCGATGCACCGGGGAGGGGATAAACCCCCCCTACGGTTTTTGGACGGCTCCGTTCCCACAACCGTCTGAACACCGAGGCTGAAGTAAACTCGACCGATGATGAAAACCGTTTTTTCGACTCGCGGAGTTGTGATCGGCCCCCTGGCCGCGCTGTTGTTCCTGATCGGCACTGCGGGGCTCGATGCGGCCGACCCCGAGGCGGTGCGCGGAACCGGCGGCGCGGTTTCGAGCGCGGTCCCCTCGGCCACCACCGCAGGGCTGGAGATTCTCGGTGCGGGCGGCAACGCAGTGGACGCGGCAGTGGCCACGGCGCTGGCCCTGGCGGTGGTCCACCCGCAGGCGGGCAATCTCGGAGGCGGCGGGTTCGCAGTCGTTCGCTTCAAGGACAAGGTCGAAACGCTCGATTTTCGCGAGACCGCCCCCGCGGACGCCACCGAGAACATGTTTCTCGACAGCCGTGGTGAACCGAAAGCCGAGGCTTCCCTGGTCGGGCCGTTGGCCGCCGGAGTGCCGGGTTCGCCGGTCGGCCTCTACGACCTCCACCAACGTTATGGGCTTCTGCCATGGCCCGAGGTCGTCGCGCCGGCCATTCGGCTTGCCCGCGACGGGTTTGTCGTGACCCGCAGGCTCGAAGAGGCGCTGGCCGAGTCGGCCGACCTGTTGCGGCGATTCCCCGAGACCGAGGCCGTGTGGTTGCCTGGTGGAAAGCTGCCGGCGGCGGGCGAGGTCATGCGGCTGCCGGAGCTCGCGGCCACGCTCGAGGCCTATGCCGCCCGCGGCGCGACGGCGATCACCGAAGGCCCGATCGCAGCGGCGGTCGAAATGGCGGCCCGCCGCCACGGCGGCATCATCCGCGCCGCCGACCTTGCCGCCTACCGGGCGGTGTGGCGGCTGCCGGTGCGTTTCGAGGCGTTTGGCTGGCAGGTCGCGTCGATGCCGCTGCCGTCTTCGGGTGGGATCATCCTCGCCGAGACCTTCGGCATGCTCGAGCGCGTCGGCTGGGCGGCAGCACCGCGGTTCGGGGCGGACCGGTATCACCTGCTGGCGGAGGTGTGGCGGCGGGCGTACGCGGATCGTTACCTGCTCGGCGACCCGCGCACCAGCAAGGCGAGCGCACCGCAGCTCCTCGACGCCGAGTGGCTCGATATCCGGGCCGCTGAGATCAAGCCCGGCAAAGCCTCGGATTCGGAGAAGGTCCAACCGTGGTCGAGTGAGCTCGTTCCCGAGTCGGTTCAGACCACCCACCTTTCAGTGATCGACAGCGACGGCAACGCGGTGTCGTTGACCACGACCCTCAACGGCAGGTTCGGTTGCGGGCTCGTGGTCCGCGGGGCCGGTTTCTTCCTCAACAACGAGATGGACGACTTCGCCACCGCCCCCGGGCAGCCGAATCTCTACGGGCTGGTTCAGGGCGAGGCCAACGCCGTGGGCCCGGGCAAGCGCATGCTGTCGTCGATGACCCCGACCGTCGCCTGGCAGGGTCGGGAGGTGATCGCCCTCGGTTCTCCGGGCGGGTCGAGGATCCCGACCGCGACGGCGCAGGTACTGCTCAACCTGATCGTCGACGGCGACGAGCTGCAGGCGGCGGTGGACCGCGCCAGAATCCACCATCAGTGGATGCCGGACCTGCTCTTCGTCGAACTGTACGCGGTGTCTCCGGAAACCGCCAAGGTTCTGGAGCGGAGGGGCCACGAGCTGCAGATCGCCAACCAGATCGGCGAGGTCAGCGCTGTGAGGGGAACGGCAGGGGGCACGCTGGCGGCGGCGCAGGACCCGCGCGGGCCGGGCAGCGGCGGCGTCGTCAAACCGGCGGGCGAGTGATGCGGCTGTTTGAGGAGTTTGCCGAGGAACACCGACTGGTGGACCGCGCGTCGGGTTCGCTTGTCTCCTTTGCGAAAGCCGCGGCGAGGTCCGAAACGACCCCGGATGACGTGGCTGATTTCGTCCGTTTCCTCAGGGTCTACATCGGCGGCTATCACCACGAACGTGAGGAGCGGGTGCTGTTCCCTGCCCTTGTCGAACGCGCCGAAGTGCCGGCCGACCGCGGGCCGATCCCGGTCATGCTCGCCGACCACCGCGCATCAGCTGCCATGGTCGACGAACTCGAAGCGGCGGCCGGCGACCCGGTGGCGGCGGCTGCCGTGGCGCGGCGGCTGGCCCACCACCTGTGGGAACACGCCGACAAGGAGGACAGCGTGCTGTTTCCGGAATCGCGGCAGCGGCTGGTCCGGGGTGGAGTCGCGGACCTCGAGGGGCGTCCACCAACCGCCGAGGAGGAGGCCGCGAGAGAACTCGGCGAAGAGCTCACCACGAGGTTTCCGCCCCTCGATGACCCCGAGGCCATCCGCGGCGACGGGTGCATCGCCTGCTCCGCCTTCGCCGTCACCTGCGGCGGCATCGAGAAGGAGTGGTGGAACGACTGGGAACAGGAGTACCACCGCACTTTAGATGAGGGCTGACGAGATTTCGAATTTTGAATTTTGAATTTCGGATTTCGAATTTTCCATCGCAGCCCCCCACCGACAACAATCGCCCAGGTGTTCAGGGTGGGTGGGACCGCGTGCGGTGGAGGTGCCTGGCATCCGGCCCGTCCGACGGGCCGCGTGCCTGGCTCCTCTCGGGAAGGATCTCCGGAAACGAGCCGCGTGCGGCGGGAGGTGGATTTTTCGGAACGGCGTAGGCGGGTCGTTTACGGCCCGCCCGCGTGAGGCTCAATAGGGTTTCTGTGGTGGCAGGCCCTGAAGGACCCGCCTACTGGCGTTTCCGGTCGGTCGTGCGGAGCCCGATTCTCTGAGCGGCATTCCCGGGAGGAGCCACCCTCAACATTGTCTGCCCGAGATGCGCCACCGACGTGAGAGGACGAGAACCAGACACTATTGAAAGTGGCACCTCCGCCGCACGCAGTCATTCCGAAGTCCGTGCCGTTCGGAGAATCGGGCGACGGCTGACCGCCTCTTACTGTCATCCCGACCGAAGGCCCTGCGGGCCGTAGTGGAGGGATCCCTCCGCTCGGTCGCTGCGCTCTCTCGGTCGGGATGACATTCCGGGAAACACGAACTGCCCCCTTTCCCCCTATCTCCCTTTCTCCCTTTCTCCCTTTCTCCCTCTCCCCTCCGCTCACCCCTCCGGGTCGTAGTCGGGGAAGTGCTCCACGACCACGTCGAGGTGGCCGGTGAGCTCCTGGAGCTCGCGGGTCAGGGCGCGGCCGATGACCAGCCGCTGCACCTGGTTGGTGCCCTCGTAGATCTGGGTGATCTTGGCATCGCGCATGTACTTCTCGATCGGGTAATCCTTGCAGAAGCCGTAACCTCCGAAGAGCTGGACCGCGTCGGTGGTGACCTTCATGGCGGTGTCGGTGGCGAAGACCTTGCCCATGGCGGCCATCTTGTTGATGTTCTTGGCACCCGAGTCGATGAGCCGTGCCGACGCATAGACCAACTGGCGGGCGGCTTCGATCTGGGTCGCCATGTCGGCGAGCATGAACTGGACCGCCTGGTGCGACATCACGGTCTGCCCGAACTGGCGCCGCTCCGAGGTGTAACGGAGGGCCCACTCGAAGGCGCCCTGGGCGAGACCGAGGGCCTGGGCGGCGACGCCGGGGCGCGCCCGGTCGAGGGTCATCATGGCATTCTTGAAACCGCCGCCCTCGCGATCGCCGAGCAGCTGCGAGGCCGGGACCCGGCAGTTCGACGAAGTCGAGTTCGTTGACCGACACCGTGCGGATACCCAACGTGTCCTCGCGCTTGCCGACCACGAAGCCGGGAGTGTCCTTTTCGAGGATGAAGGGCGAGATGCCGCGGATGCCCCGGTCGGGCTCGGTGAGGGCGTAGATCGTGAAGACCGAGGCCACACCGCCGTTGGTGTTCCACTTCTTGTGGCCGTTGAGGACGAACTCGTCGCCCGTCGCGGATGGCGGTCGTGCGGAGGCTGCCGGCGTCGGATCCGGAGGCCTTCTCCGACAGACCGAATGCGATCAGACTTTCGCCGCTGGCGATCGGCGGCAGGTACTTCTGCTTCTGCTCCTCGGTGCCGCCGAGAATGATCGGAAAGGAACCGAGGGCGTTGACAGCAAAGGCGACGCCGACGCCGCCGCAGGCGCGCGACAGCTGTTCGACGATCAGACACAGATTGAGGACCCCGGCGTCGTGGCCGCCGTACTCCTTGGGGATCCACGCCCCGGTGAGTTCGTAGGCCTTGAGAGCCTCGAGAATGTCCCAGCCGTAATCGCCGGTCCGGTCGAGATCGGCCGCTCGCGGCCGCACGTACTTCTCGGCCACTTCCCGTGCCCGTTCCTGGTAGTCGATATTCTCTTTGCTGAGCAGTTCCTGCATCATTCCCTCCACGATTTGTGGCCTGCATTCTACATCCTCATTTCAAATTCCGGCCGGTCTGCGGCCGCCGCAGACCGGCCGGAATTTGACCTTGCGAACATTTCTCGTCGTACGAACGTAATTCAAGACGAGTCGAGTCGTTTTTGAGAGAGAGGGAGGACCTATGGCCCGCAAGAAGAAATATTGGTGGATCGCCGTCGCGGTTGTCGTGATAGCTGTGGCCGCGGTGGCCTTTGCGTCGAAGACCCGAGGCGACGGCAACGGTGACGAGGAAAAGGGTCCTGATATCCCGAATCTGGCGACCGCCATCGACGATGTCCAGGTCGTGGTGCGCGAAGTCGGCACCGTCGAGCCCGAGGTCAAGGTCGAGATCAAGTCCAACCTCTCGGGCAAGGTGGTGGACCTTCCCGTTCGCGCCGGCGACGTGGTCACGAAGGGCCAGCTCATCGCCCGCATCGAGCCGGACGTGAACCAGGCACAGAACCTGCTGTCGGTCCGCAACCGGGGCGAGGCCACCGCCATCGATCTCGAAGACGCCAAACAGGACTACGAGGCCAAGCGCAAGCTCTTCGAAAACGGTCTCGTCTCCGAGGAGGCCAACCGCCAGGCCGAGACCCGCTACCGCCAGGCGCAGCAGGCGCTCGACGAGGCGCGCGGTCAGATCGGCCTGGTCGAGGCCTCGGGCATACCGGTAGGGGACAACCCCCGCCAGGTCGTCAACATCCTCTCGCCCATGGACGGCGTCATCATCGAACGGCCGGTGGAGCTCGGCGAGACCGTCACGGGTTCGGGCTCCTTCAACGCCGGCACCGTGATCTCGACGGTCGCTGATCTCGGCACCATGCTGGTCAAGGCCGGGATCAACGAGGTGGACATCGGCAAGATCCACCTCGACCAGGAAGCGCGGATCACCCTCGACGCCTTCCCGCGCGTGGTCTTCATGGGGAGCATCAGCCGCATCGCTCCGGCGGCGCGTCTCGACGACCAGGTCAAGGTCTTCGACGTCGAGATCGCCCTCGACGAGCTCGGTCGCGAACTGCGCACCGGGATGACCGCCAACATCGAGGTCCGGGGTGAGATTCGCGAGCAGGTCCTCGCAGTCCCTGTGGAATCGGTCTTCGTGCGCGGTGAGGAGGAAGTGGTCTACGTTCTCCGCGACACACCGCTGCCGAAATCCGAGCCGGCGGACGACGCCGAGGACACCGATGCCGCCGACGACACCGACGCCGCCGAAGGCGAGGCGCCGCCCGACCAGGCCTCAGGCGACGAAAAATGGCGCGACGACCCGCGGCAGGAATGGCGGCGGTTCTACGAGGAACGTCGGGTCGTGACCGGCATCGCCTCCACCACCGACGTCGAGATCGTGGAAGGCCTTGAAGACGGCGAAAAGGTGGCATTGGCCGATCCCTCGAAGCCGAAAGAGGAGAATTCGTGATGCAATCGCTGATGAGCCTCAGGGGCATCACCAAGGTCTACGGCGAGGGTGACCTGGCGGTCGAGGCCCTCAAGGGCATCCGTCTCGAGGTGGGCGCCGGCGATTACATCGCCGTCATGGGGCCGTCGGGCTCGGGCAAGTCGACTCTCATGCACATCCTCGGTCTCCTCGATTCACCGACCGCGGGCTCCTACAAGCTCGACGGCGAAGAGGTGGCAGGATTCTCGCGACGCAAGCTGGCCCACCTGCGCAACAAGAAGATCGGCTTCATCTTCCAGAACTTCAACCTGCTGCCCAGGGCCAGCCTGCTGCGCAACGTCGAGCTGCCGTTGCTGTATGGCGGGATGGGTCGCAAGGAGCGGCGCCAGCTGGCCTACGAGGCCCTGGCGAGGGTCGGTCTCGCGGACCGCGCCAGACACCGCCCCAACGAGCTCTCGGGCGGACAACGGCAACGCGGCGCCATCGCCCGCGCGATCGTCGGCCGCCCGCAGGTGATCATGGCCGATGAACCCACCGGCAACCTCGATCAACAGACCGGGGGCGAGATCCTCGAGCTCTTTGACGAGCTGCGGGCCGGGGGACAGACCCTGATCATGGTGACCCACGATCCGTCGATCGCGGCGCGCGCGCGGGAGACCATCCGGATCGTCGACGGTCTGGTCCTGCCGAATGGACATCAGGTCGCAGCATGAACCCGACCCAGTTCATCCAGGAGGGCTTTGTCGAGATCCGCGAGCACCTCGGCCGGACGCTGCTCCAGACTCTCGGCGTCATCCTCGGTGTGGCGTCGGTGGTGGCGACCCTCGGGATGACCGCCAGCATGGACGCGCGGCGTGATCAGTACATCAGCGAGTCCGGCGGCACCCTCCTCATGGGGCTCTACAACCAGCCTCCGGCGGTGCTCGAGATGACCGCCCGCCAGCGGGCGAAGACCGGTCTCAAACTGACCGACGCCGCGGCCATCCGGGACACCATCGACGGCTTCGACCTCGTGGTGGCGGAGATCGGCCGCACTCACCAGGTGCGCGCGGGCGCGACTGAGGAGCGGTTCCGTATCACCGCCATCGAGCCCCAGTTCATGCAGATGCGAGAGCTGGCGATGGGCAGCGGGCGCTATATCACCGACCACGACATGCAGACCGCGGCGGCGGTGGTGGTGCTCGGCTCCACCCGCGCCCGCGAGCTCTTCGGCACCGCCGACCCGGTCGGCAAGGCCCTCAACATCGACGGCAAGGCCTACACCGTGATCGGAGTGACGGCCGAGAAGATCTTCTTCTGGCAGCGCTCGGACACCTACAACGCCCACGAATGGCTCAACCGCCTGATCGTGGTGCCCATCACCTCCTACATGAAACGCCACCAGGCGCCGGGCGCGGAACGCATCGACGAGGTCAACCTCCGGTTGCGCTCGACCGAGGTCCACAAGGAATCACGCGATGCCCTCGAATTGCTGCTGCGCTCTCGCCACGGCATCGAGGACTTCGGCATCTGGGACCGCGTGGAGAGGATGGAGCAGGGCGCCCAGGAAGACATGATCTACAACGTCACCTTCCTCGCCTGCGGGATTATCTCGTTGCTGGTCGGCGGCATCGTCGTCACCAACATCATGCTGGCGTCGTTCACCGAACGGATGCGCGAGGTCGGGGTCCGCAAGGCCCTCGGTGCCACCGGGTGGCAGGTGTTCACCCAGTTCCTGATCGAGACCATGGTGGTCACGGTGTGCGGTGGGGGGCTCGGGCTCGCCCTGGGTATCGTCTTCACCGCCGGCATCATGAGCATCATGCAGATGGAAATGACCATCACCCCGGCGATGGTGGTGGTGTCGGTGATGTCGGCGGCGGTCGTCGGTTTCTTCTTCGGCATGTACCCCGCAGTCCGAGCCTCTCGGCTCGACCCCGTGGTCGCCCTGCGGTACGAGTGAGGTCATATGGTCATCGGCGAAGCCCTGCGAACGACGTTCACCGAGGTCTGGGCGCACAAGATGCGCTCGTTGCTGACCCTGTTCGGGGTGGTCCTCGGCACCATGGCGGTGGTGACCATGGTGAGTTTGATCGAGGCCGTCAAGGTCGAGATCTGGAGCGGGATCGATTCGCTGGGCCTGCGCGGGGTGCTCTTTGTCAGCACCGAGACGCCGACTTCGAAACTCGACATCAAGCGCGCCCACCTGTCTGAGGGCCTGCGCAAGGAGGACGCCGCTGCACTGGTGGTCGGCAGCGAGCAGATCTCGGCGGCGGCTCCTGTTGCCTTTTCACAACAGGTGGTGGCCTGGGGTAATACCAGCAAGAGCATCCGCTTGACCGGCACGACCGCCGACTACGCGACGGTCTTCAATCGGGCGACCGAGACCGGACGATACCTCTCCGACCTCGACGTTGAGCGACAACGCCGCGTCGCCGTGATCGGCCACTTTCTTGCCGAGGATCTGTTCAACGGCAGCGATGCGGTCGGACAGTGGGTGCGGATCGGCGACCACCGCTTCGAGGTCGTGGGCGTGGGTGAGCGCGTCGGCAACGAGATGATCAACGACGGCTGGAGCCGGCGCGAGATGCAAGGGGCGACGATACCGCTGACCACCATGCAGGGTCTCTACGGTGGCGGTGATCGGGTCCCGTTGGTCGTGGTCAAGGTCCCCAACACGGACAACCTCGGCCAACTCTACGCGCACGTCAAGAACCTCCTGTGGCGGCAGCACAACCGGGTGGACGACTTCGAGGTCGAGAACGTCGCCGCCGAGATCCTCCAGGCCGAGGACGAGATCGACGAGATGATGAGGGGCTGGACCATCATCCTCTTTTCGATCTCGGCGATCTCTCTGGTGGTTGGAGGGGTGGGAATCTTCTCGGTTCTGCAGATCTCGCTCGCCGAACGGCTATTCGAGATCGGTCTTCGGAAATCCATCGGTGCCGAGGACAGCGACATCCTGTTGCAGTTCCTGATCGAGGCGGTGTTTCTTTCGGCCATCGGCGCGGTGATCGGATTCGTGGTTGCGGTGGGGGTGTGCGCGGCCGCGGGACAGTTCTTCGAGGCCGGTCTGCCGATCTCGGGCTTCGCAGTGATGTTGGCAGTCGTCTTTGCGATCAGCGTCGGTCTGATCGCGGGCCTCTACCCCTCGCTTCGCGCTGCGCGTCTCACGCCCGTCGAAGCCCTCGCCGGCTAGCTACCCGGACGCAGGTCACAGGATTCAGGTCACAGGACCCAGGATTCATCGCAGCGGGTCCTGGTCAAGCCGTGAGCGGAATCTACAATTTCGTTGCATCATGGATCCTGCATCCTGCATCACGCCGCGGCGGCGTCCAGCGCCTGGGCGAGATCCGCCTCGAGATCCGCGGCATCCTCGATGCCCACCGACAGCCGGACCATGCCGTCGCCGATGCCGAGGCGTCGGCGTTCTTCGGCGGGAACCGAGGCGTGGGTCATGGTGGCCGGGTGGCAGACCAGAGACTCGACGCCGCCCAGCGATTCGGCGAGGGTGAAGATCTCCACCGAATTGCAGAACGCGGCAGCTTTCTCGACCGACCCGAGGTCGAACGAGATCATGCCGCCGAAACCCGACTGCTGTTGGCGGGCGAGCGCGTGCTGCGGGTGGTTGGCGAGACCCGGGTAGAGGACCTTGGCGAGTTCCTTCCGCGAGAGCAGGAAACCGGCCAGGGAGCGGGCATTGGCCTCGTGCACGCCCATTCGAACGGCCAGCGTCTTGAGGCCGCGCAGAACCAGATAGGCGTCGAACGGGCCGAGGATGGCGCCGACATTGTTCTGCACCGTATGCAGGCGTTCGCCAAGTTCCGCCTCGCGGGCCACCACGACGCCTCCGACACCGTCCGAGTGGCCGTTGAGGTATTTGGTGGTGGAGTGCACCACCAGATCGGCGCCGAAATCGAACGGCCGCTGGAGGACCGGTGTCAAGAAGGTGTTGTCGACCACCATCAGGGCTCCGTGTTCGCGTGCGATGGCGCCGATACCGGCCAGATCCACCACGTGCATCAGCGGGTTGGTGGGGGTCTCGACAAAGATCATCCGGGTGCGGTCGGTGCAGGCAGCGGCGAAGGCCTCTGGGTTGGCTGAGTCGACGAACGTGACCTCGATGCCGTGGCGCCTGGTGGTGGTGGTGAAGAGACGATAGCTGCCGCCGTAGAGGTTGTCGGCGGCCACCATCTGATCGCCCGGCTCGAGCAGTTCGGTGACGGCGTCGATGGCCGCCAGCCCCGAAGCGAAAGCGATGGCGTCGGCGCCGCCTTCGAGCTCGGCCATCGCTTTTTCGAGGGCATTTCGGGTCGGGTTGCCGGTGCGTGAGTACTCCCAACCACGGTGTTCGCCGAACTTTCGGTAGGCGAAGGTGGAGGTGGCGTAGATGGGGACGTTGACCGCACCCGTCTCGGCGTCGGGCTCGAATCCGGCGTGGACGCAGGTGGTGCCGATCTTCATGGATTCTCCTGGAATTTCTCGTAGATGTTCTTCGACAGATAGCGCTCGGACGAGTCGGGGATCAGAGTGACGACCCGCGCGCCGCCGCCGAGGCGTTGTGCCACCTGGACCGCCGCCCAGACCGCCGCCCCTGCCGACGATCCGGCGAGAACGCCGCACTCCGCGGCGAGCCGCCGGACGTATTGGAAGGCGCGGTCGTCGGGCACGCTGATGATCTCATCTGCGACGTCGAGGTCCATCGTGTGATGGAGGACGCTCATGCCGATGCCTTCCGTCTCGTAGGAGCCGGATTCGCCGCCGCTGAGAATCGACCCTTTGGGTTCGACCGCAACGGCCAGCAGATGGGGGATTTCGGTTTTGAGAAATCGTGCGACTCCGGAGAATGTTCCGCCGGAACCACACCCGGCGACCAGAGCATCGATGTCGCCGCCCATCTGGTCGTAGATCTCCGGTCCGGTGGTGGCGGCGTGGGCGCCGGGATTGGCGATGTTGGAGAACTGATCCACGTAGACTGCGCCCGGGGTGGATTCTGCGATTTCCCGTGCCTTGCGCTGCGCGCCGGGGATCCCGTCCTCCGCCGGTGTCAACACAACCTCGCCGCCGAGGGCGCGCATCAGGCGCCGCTTTTCCTCCGAAAACTGCTCCGGCACCGTGAGCACCACGCGGTAGCCCAGCCGTCGTCCAACCATGGCCAATGCGAGCCCGGTGTTGCCGGCGGTCGCCTCGACGATGGTGCCGCCGGGAACGAGTGAACCATCCGCCTCGGCACACCTGATCAGACTGAGTGCGATTCTGTCTTTGACCGAGAAACCGGGATTGAGACTCTCGAGCTTCGCCCAGACCTCGCCGCCGCCTGCCGCCTCGAGCTCCTTGAGGCGAAGGAGGGGGGTGTTGCCGATCAGATCGAGAATGGACTCAACGGTTTTCATCCGGTGATCCTACATGATCTTGGTTCTCAGTTGAAGGCCGGAAAGATATCAGTAGAGAGCGTCCCGTATGGCGAGATCGAGCTCCGGGGTCTGAAACGGGTACCCGGCTTCTTCGAGGGCCCTTGGACGAACCCTCTGAGAGGCGAGCAGCAGGGCGTCGCCCATCTCTCCGAGAGCGAGCCGCGCGGCGAATGCCGGCATCGGCAGGACCGCGGGCCGCCGGAGCACGGAGCCGAGAGTCCGGGTGAATTCGGAACACCGGGTCTCCTGTGGTGAGACGACGTTGACGGGGCCGGAAAGCGCCGGGTTCTCGATGACGAAACGGATGACGCCGAGGACATCGGACATCGCCACCCACGGCCAGAACTGGCGGCCGGAGCCCATCGGCCCGCCGAGACCGAGCTTGAAGGGCAACACCATCTTTTCGAGGGCGCCGCCATCTGCGACGACGATGCCGAACCGCAGGAGTGCGACCCGTGTGTCGCTTGATTGTGCGGCGAGGGCTGCCTGTTCCCAGTCGCGCGACAGATCGGCGAGGAAACCGGTTCCGACAGCTGACCCTTCGTCCAGGGCCTCGTCGCCGCGGTCGCCGTAATAGCCGACCGCCGATGCGTTGACGAGCAGGGAGGGCGGCCGTTCGCAGCGGGCGATGGCGGTCGTGATCGTCGTCGTGGCGTCGATCCGGCTCGAACGGAGCTCGTCTTTGACCCTGGCGGTCCACCGTCCCTGGCCGATGGAGCGGCCGTTGAGATTGATGACGACCCCCGCGCCGTCGAGGACCGAGGGGTCGAGGTCGCCGTTTGCCGGGTCCCAGGTCGCTTCACCCCGGGACGGCCGACGCGGCGGTCGCACGAGGCGGACGACATCGTGACCGCTATCTGTGAGGTTGGGGACGAGAGCCGACCCGACGAGACCGCTGGCGCCGGAGATGATGATTTTCATGGTGACTAGTAAAACACTCCCAAAGGAAAATTCCTTCCACTGCAATTCTGGATGGACGCGGCTCGCCGCGTCCATCCAGAATTGCTAGTTGAGCCAGCCCGCCATGTTTTCGATGGCGATCTCGGCCAGCGCGGCGATGTGGTCGGGCCGGCGGTTGAGAGCCGGTACATAGCGGAAACCGCTGCCGCCCGATTTGGTGAAGATCTTACTGCCGCCGATGGCGATCTCTTCGAGAGTCTCCAGGCAATCGGCGGCGAAACCGGGGCAGATCACGTCGAGTCCCACGGTGCCCGTACGGCCCGCGTCCCTGAGGACTTTCGCCGTCTCGAGACCGATCCAGGGCTCGCGCCCGAACCGCGACTGGAAGCCGATGTCGATCCGGTCCGGATCGAGGTCGAGGCGTTCGGACAACAGCGCTGCCGTGGCCCTGCATTGTTGTTCGTAGGGGTCACCGGCGGCGACATACCGTTCTGGGAGGCCGTGAAAACTCATGAGCACCCGCGACGGCTTGCCGTACTCATGCCACAGGGTTTGCAGGCTCGCTGCCAACGCACCGATATAGCCGGAGTGGTCGTGATACTCGTTGACCGTGCGCAGCTCGGGTATGCAACGCCACGTCGCGAGTTCTTCGAAAACGGCGTCGAGGGCGGAGGCCGTGGTCGTTGCCGAGTATTGCGGGTACAGCGGGAGCACAAGAAGCCGGCGGCATCCGCGACGGCGCAGGACCCCCAGGGCGGCGGCGATCGACGGCCTGCCATATCGCATTCCGGTGAAGACCGGGACCACGCGGCCGATCCTGTTGCCGAGCTCCCATTCGAGATCCGCCGCCTGGTGGCGGCCGGTTGCGACCAGAGGCGAACCGTCCGGAGTCCAGATCTTGCGGTAGGCGCGGGCCGACCGCAGCGGCCGGAAGGGGAGGATGAAGAGATTTCGGATCAGCCACCAACGAAACCGCGGCAGCTCGACGACCCTCGGGTCTGCGAGGAACTGCCGCAGATAGGTCCGGACGGCACCGGCCTTTGCGGCTTCCGGGGAACCGAGGTTGACGAGCAGGACACCAGCGGGCGGTGGGTCGGTCACCCCGGGCGGCTCTTCTGAATATTGCATCTCTTCCAGTTTAACGAAGGTGATTCTGGGAAGGGCCGATTTCAGTTTTGAGTCATGAGTTATGAGTTTTGAGTTCCGCTCGGGTGAACCCGCAGTCGGCGTTCTTCATGCGACAACTCAAAACTAAGAACTGAGAACTGAAAACTGTGGCGGCTATTGCGCGGCGGGTGGATCGACGAAGTCGTCGGCGTCGAAGTCCTCTTCCTTCGGCATCTTGGCCCTGGCCTCTTCGATCATCTCCTGGTGCCGCTTTTCCTCGTCGCGAAGCTCGACGAAGAGCTCCTTGACTTTCGCGTCTTCAACCAGCGGCAGAGCGCCGTCGTAGAACAACCAGGCCTTGACCTCGGCTTCCATGGCGACATCCAGGGCCGCTTGCATCGACATGAAGGCGCGCGCGGCGTCGAACTCGGGAGCCTCGATGTCGTACAACGCCGAGGTATCGGCCGTGTTGGGTTCATCGCCGAAAAGGCTCTTGCGCTGCGAACTCAGTTTCTGGGCGTGTTTGATCTCGTTGGCGGCCATGAAGCGGAAGAACTTCGCCGCCTCCGGGGTCCGGTGGGCATCCATCTGCTCGGCGAAGTCGTCGTAGCGCTCCTTGGCCTCTTCCTCGACGGCAATTGCGAGATCGAGGGTGTCGCGGAGCGAGAGTGCGTTGAAATCGATGTCCTGGCTCATGTAGTCCTCCGGCGGCCCGGGCGGCCGCGGTCTTTGGCCCACGACTCTGAACCCGACGACGGTGGATGTCAAGGTGTCGGTGGTCGGCAATCGTGTGCGCCCGCATGCGATCTCGCCAGTGGCGCCACTGAAGGTGGGCCAAGGCCCACCCTACTTCGGACCCAAGAACCGAGCGGACCCGTAGGGTGGGCTTCAGCCCACCTTCAGAGTTTTTCGTGTCGCGTGGCAGTCGAAAGGTCGGGTGGAAAATTCGAAATTCGAAATTCGAAATTCGAAATCAGCGATGTCTCCCTTTCCCCCTTTCCCGTCAACCGGACTCCGCCCTCCCGAAGCGCGCCCTCTCCCAGATCTTCCCGACCAGCCACCCGACCAGCATGAGGCCGAAGATGACCCCGGTGTGCCACACCAGCACGTGGCGCAGGTCCGACATGGGGCAGACGATGTGGTTGACGGCATCCGCCGTGACGGCGGCCCCCGCTCCGCCGAGCAGGCCCGCGATCGAAGGGCGCAGGGGCAGGGCGCGGAAGACGAGCCACAGCGTCATCGCCAGCGCCGGTAAACCGAGGACAAGATCGTGGGCCGCGCAGCCAAAGCCCATCGTGAGTCCCTGACCCTTCACATACGGCACGCCGGGTGTGTGCATCCAGGTGGCGATTCCGACCAGAATCTGCATGACGACACCGGTGCCGACGGCCAGTTTCACCGCGCCGGCCGGTACTCCGCTGCCCGGCACGGCTTCGCGCAGGGCCATCCCGATCAGAACCACTCCGACCATGAGTTGGATTGCCGTGCAGCCCCAACCCAGCCACATCGGGAGCCGGTCCATGTCGGGCCGCAAGGACAACTTGAACCCGATCATGACGAGGGTGAGGGCCGCCGTTGCCACGGCGATCGCCATCAGCAATCGCATCCAGACCGGCGGGAGGGGGCGAACCGGTTGGAGATCGTCGCCGATCGCGCGCCGCAGGTTCTCGGGCATGGAGCCGGCGCTCACGACGCACCTCCCTGCTGTTCGGCGAGCCGTTCTCGAAGACTCTTCAACGCGCGGTGCGACCGGACCTTGGCCGTGCCCGCGGCGATACCGAGGATCTGACCGATCTCATGGAAACTCAAGCCCAACAGGTGGTGCAGCATCAGCACCTCCTGAGCTTCCCTCGGGAGTTCGGCGAGATAGCGGTGCAGCGTCGCGTGGTCTGCCAGCTTCTCCATTTCGGGCGGCACCGGGACGTCTGGCAGCTGGTCATCGGCGAGAAACTCCTTGCGCCTGCGGCCCGAACGCAGATGCATCAGCGCCACGTGGCGCGTGATGGCATAGATCCACGGTCGGACGGGCCGCGGGGGCGTGTAGGTCTGGCGGGCTCGATGAATCTGCAGAAAAGTCTCCTGGAGGAGGTCCTCGGCGACGGTGGCGTTGCGTACAAAGGTCCAGAGGTAGCGAAGAAGGGGCTGTTTGAGGGCGGCGTACAACCCTTCAAAGTCATCCATGCTCCCGTTCTGGTAGCCGATCATGAGAGCGGTCAGGCGCTCGTCCTCGGGCTTTCGATCGACCGCCATCATGGGGTTTGCCCTGCCTCCTCATTTCGTTACGTCGTGTGTCGGGTTCCGCGCACAGTATAGCGAGGCGGCGATCACGCTAGGATGGTTCGGATGAAGGGTCGAGCCTTGGTCGACTGGTTTCGCGACAACGCCAGGGCACTGCCGTGGCGCGGCGACAGCCGGGACCCTTACCACGTCGTGGTCAGCGAGTTCATGCTCCAGCAGACCCAGGTGGACCGGGTGGTGCCGCGGTTCGAATCCTTTGTCGACAGGTTTCCGACCTTCGCCTCCCTGGCCGCTGCGGCCGAGGACGACGTCGTCGAGGAGTGGTCCGGGCTCGGTTATTACCGCCGCGCGCGAATGCTCCATCAACTGGCTACGGCTGTTGTCGACTCCGGGGGCGACCTCCCGGCCTCGGCGGCGGGGCTCGAAGGATTGCCGGGTATCGGGCCCTACACTGCGGCGGCGGTGGCGTCACTCGCGTGGGGTGAGGCGGTCCCGGTCCTCGACGGCAACACGATGCGGGTCGGCGCCCGCGTGCTGGCCCTCGAACAGGACCCCCGGTCTGCGGAAGGGCGTCGTCGAATCGAGGCCTGGATCCTCGCCCTGATGGAGAATCGGTCTCCCGGCGAGGTCAACGAAGCCCTGATGGAACTCGGCGCCACGGTGTGCACCCCGGCCGAACCGGGGTGCCAAGGGTGCCCTTTCACCTCGGATTGCGCCGCGAACAGGTTGGGAAGACAAGAGGATTTCCCGCCACCGCGCCGGCGGCGGGAAACGGTGTCGTTGCGCTGGGTCGCCGCGTGCATCGTCGGAACGGACGGCCGGTGGCTGGTGACGAGAATTGACGAGGGGGCCATCCTCCGGGGTTTATGGCTGCCGCCGATTACCGCGCTCGAGGACGGGGCTGACCCGGTGCAGGCGGCGGCCGGTCTCGTGCCGTCACGTCCGGTAACAGCACCTTCGCTCCGACCCGCCGTCCGCCACAACATCACCCACCGCAAGATCGACGTCAGCCCGTGCCGCTTCGAGATTCAGCCCATCGATCCACCATCGGATGCGTGGCGGTGGGTCGACCCCGATGATCCGGGTGTGCCCACCTCGTCGTTGTTCAAGAAACTGGTCGCAGCTATCAGCCGATAGGCACCTCCGCCGTACGTGTCCCGCCCGCTCCGAGCCTTCGGTTGCTCCGGGTCGGTGAGGCGTTCGGCGGAAATTCCGAACTCCGAATTCCGAATTCCGAATTCAACTCGCTATACTCGCCACACCGGATTGCCGCACCGCGTCAGTACACCGGCAATCGGCGAAGGAGGGGTCATGCATCACGCCACGGCTGGAACGTTTCTCGGGATCTCGGGGGTCGTCTGGTTCTGGGTTCTCACGATTGTCGGTATCGGCGCCGTCGTCTTTTCCTTGAGCCGCCGGTTCCAGCTGCTCAGGAGCGGGCGTGCGGACAACCGTTTCGACCGATTGGGCGAGCGCTTCAAACACATGATGGTCTACGCCTTCGGTCAGAAGAAGATGTTCGATGACAAGGTGGCCGGCTTCTATCACCTCCTGATCTTCTACGGATTTCTGGTGGTCAGCCTGCGCACCGTGACCATGGTCCTCGAGGGCCTCTTTGCGGGTTGGGAACTGCCGCTGCTCGATACGCCGCTGGGCCACGCCTACCTCTTCTCCAAGGACATCTTCGAGCTGCTGGTGCTGGTGGGGCTGGGTTTCGCGATCTGGCGGCGCGGGATTCAGAAGAAGGAAAGGGTCATTCAGAGCTGGGGCGCGTGGTTGGTGATCGGATTCATCGCCATCCTCATGATCACCGACCTGACGTCGGAGGGCGCGCGGATCGCGGCCGGTGAGATCGAGGGCTCCTATCTCCCGATCTCGAGCCTCGTCGCGGGCGCGTTCGGCGGTTTCGCGCCGGCAACTCTCCAGTTCACCTACGGCTTCAGCTGGTGGGTCCACCTCATCACCCTCTACGCCTTTGCCAACGAGCTGCCGTACTCCAAGCACTTCCACGTCTACACTTCGATCTTCAACGTGTTCTTCGCCAACCTCGATGCCCCCGGCAAGTTGCCGAGCATGGACCTCGAGAACATCGACGAAGATTCGACCTTCGGCGTCTCGAAGATCACTGATTTCACGTGGAAACAGATGCTCGACATGTACACCTGCACCGAGTGCGGACGGTGCCGCGAATTCTGTCCTACCACCATCACCCACAAACCGCTGCAACCCGTGCTCTTCCTCAAAAGCGTCCGCAATCAGCTCTACAGCGAGCAGTCCGAGATCCTGGGCTCGCCGGGCGACGGTCAGCATGCGTCTGAAAACGAGCTGGTGCCCGCGATTGTCGACCCCGACGTGATCTGGGCGTGTACGACCTGTCGTTGGTGCGAGCAGGCCTGCCCCCTGGACATCAGCTACGTCGACAAGCTGGTGGAGATGCGGCGCAACCTCGTGCTCGAGAAGGCCGAATTTCCGGAGGAGGCGCAAGGCGCCTTCCGCGGCTACGAAGTCAATGGCAACCCGTGGCAGCTTCCGGCGGAGGAACGCGGCAAATGGGCGTCGGATCTCGGGGTGCCTCTGGCGGCGGAGGCCGGTGGCGATTTCGAGTATCTGTTCTTCGTGGGTTCGCCCGGCAGCTACGACGACCACGGCAAAAAGGTGTCGCAGGCCCTGGTCAAGATCCTCCAGACGGCCGGAGTCAGGATCGCCATCCTCGGCCCCGAGGAACTCTCCACCGGCGACGCCGCCAGGCGACTGGGCAACGAATACCTCTTCCAGATGCTGGCGCAGCAGAATATCGAGACCATGAACGGCTACGGCGTGAAGAAGATCGTCACCAACTGTCCGCACGCCTTCAACGCCCTGGCCCACGAGTACCCCGAGTTCGGCGGCAACTACGAGGTCGTGCACGGGACCCAGCTGGTGGCCCAGTTGGTGCGCAAGGGCAAGGTCAAGCTGACCGGCAGCGTGGACATGGATCTCGCCTACCACGATCCCTGCTATCTGGGCCGCACCAACGGCGAGTACGACGCGCCGCGCTTTCTCCTCAAGGCGATCCCGGGGATGAAGGTGCGCGAGGCCGAACTCCACCGCGAGACCTCGATGTGCTGCGGGGCGGGCGGCGGCCGGATGTGGCTCGAGGAGAACCTCGGCGAGCGCATCAACCAGACCCGCTTCGCCCAGCTCGAGGCCAGCGGCACCTCCGACGTGGCGGTGGCCTGCCCCTACTGTTTCTCGATGCTCTCCGACGCGCAGAACGAACTCGGGAAGCGAGCAGGCCGCGACCTACGACGTTATCGAGTTGGTGGCGAAATCGATGGCAGGGCTTGAGGACTTGCGGCTGTGAGGCTATGGGCCAGTGAGGCTATGGGCGATTCGTGGGGCGTGAGACAGGTCGTTCAACAGATGTGCGGTGGTCATGTGTCGCGGAATGGGATGAGGGATCACGGAAACTCGAGGTTTTTCAGATGGCGGATGACCTAGTGATCCGGGTGTATAAGGAAACGAAGAGCTTCCCGAAGGAAGAGCTTTACGGACTGGTGAGTCAGATGCGGCGGAGCGCAGTGTCTGTGGCGACAAATATTGTCGAGGGATGTGGTCGCAGCACTGAAACCGAATTCAACCGTTTTCTCGACATTGCATTTGGATCGATTCGGGAAGTCGGATACCTGATCGACTTGTCCGCCCGCCTCGGCTACCTCGACCGAAAAGGCGCGCAGATTCTCAGGAAGTCCAGAGTCGCGGCGCTGCCGCCCTGCGGGGCCTTCATTCAAACTCGAGAAACCTACTGACTACCCTGAAGTTCATTCCGCTGAAAGCTTCTGCTCCGCCCCATAGCCCAAGCCGCGCATAGCCCATAGCCCATTGCTCAAGGCGCAGTGCCTTTCACTCGAGATTCAAGTCCACCCGATTGTCCGGGCCTTCCCAGACGCTCACTCTGAGCAGCGTGCCGCCGAGGGCCAGGTACTGCGGCGCGAGAAGATCGGCGAGAACCTCGGCCACCCGTTCTGCAGTGGGCGAGGGTTTGCCGATGGTGGGGTGGTCGTTCAGGGATGTGCCGTCGAGGGCGTTGAGCGCAGCGGAAAGGATTTCGTGGACGGCGTGAAAGTCGATGGCGTAATGCTCGGCGTTGAGTTGGTCGACCCCCACCCTGATGGCCACGTCCCAACGGTGGTGGTGGGGTGATTCCTGTTTCCCCTTGTAGATCACGAGCGCGTGGCGGGCTTCGAACGCTCCCCGCGAGTGGATGACCCAGCGGCTCATGGCGCCACCGTCTTCGCAGCCAACGCGGGCTCGCTTGGGGTCTTTTTCTTCGGCCGCAGCACGAGCTTCTCGCGGATCACCCGCGCCCTCGCCGCTTCAGCCTCATCCAAACCGAGACCCACCAGGAGTTTTTTCACCGACGCGGTGGGCCCCGCGTCCTGTCGGGCATTGATCTCGACTTGAAGACCTCCGTCGTCGAGCAGGTGCCAGCTGTTCACGGCCTCGCGAAGACCGTCTTCGAGCCGGTCGGGAGAACCGGGCCATTTCGCGCCGTTGACCGGAGGAGCGATGCGGTAGGCGATGGCGTCCAGCAATCTTCCGAGCGACGGTGCGCCCGGCAACAGCGGCCGAGCGTCGAGGATCTTGACTCCGTCCGGCAGCAGCGAGTTGGCGCGTTCGCGGTGAGCGTCCGTGATGGGCGCCGTACAGTCGACGTCGAAGATCTCGGCCGCGGCCTCGTGTCCGAGGGCGAGTGCCGGGCCCATGGAGAGCCGGATGTGGGGGTTGAAGCCTTCGGTGTAGTGCACCGGGAGGGCAGCCGCGCGCAGCACCCGCTCGAAGGCATCCATGACCTGCCGGTGCGAGAGAAACCTGGCGTCTCCGGTCTTCGAAAAGGTGAAGCGGTAGCGGCGGTGGACCGGTGCCTGGGGCCGGTCTCGGCGAGCCGCGGGCAGCCGGGGTTCGGGCCGAAGGCGGTAGGCCGCGACCTTGGGGCGTTCTGCTTCGGGCAGCGGTTCGCCGAGCACCGGCAGAGACTCCGGCGCGAGCTGGGTGTCGGTGCCGTCGCCGGGGATGCCGCAGTGGTAGCAGTGTCCCCACTTGCAGTCCTCGGTCTCGGTCTCGCGCAGGGCGCGGCGCCACTCGGCCTTGAGATAGCCCTTCTTCAACCCGGCGTCGATCAGGTCCCAGGGGAGCGTGTCTGAGAGCTCGCGGCCGTTCAATTCGCGGGTGACGTCGATCTCGCAGTCCGCGAGCGCCTGCCGCCAGGCCCCGAGGTCGAGGTGGTCGGACCATCCGTCAAACACCGAGCCCAGGTCGTGCGCCCGTTCGATCGCGGCGGCAAGATCGCGACCGCCGCGGGACAGCAGCGACTCCAGCGCCGATTCCTCCGGATCCGACCAGGTGAGTTTGGCGCCGCGGATCCGTTTGAAACGGTGTTTGAGCAGACTGATGCGGCGGTGGAGCTCGTTGACGCCGGCGAACGGCTGCCACTGGAAGGGTGTCCACGCTTTGGGGATGAAACAACCCACTGATACCTTGACCTGGACCTTGCGACCGCCGGTGGCACGGCGGCCGGCGGCGACGATGTCCTCCGCCAGACGCGCCAGTTCCTCGAGATCGTCGTCGGTCTCGGTGGGAAGCCCGATCATCGCGTAGACCTTGATCAGCTGCCAGCCTTTGGCGAAGGCGGACTCGGCGGCGCGCACCATGTCGGCGTTGGTGAAGGTCTTGTTGATGACGCGGCGCAGGCGATCCGAACCGGTCTCCGGGGCGAAGGTGAAGCCCGATTTCCGGACCCGCGACACGGCTTCCGCCAACCCGACCGAGAAGGAGTCGGCCCGCAGCGACGGCAGACTGACGGAGACCCGCTGGTCCTGCAGCCTCTCGGCGAGGTTGTAGACCAGGGGTTCGACCTGTGAATAGTCGGCCGTGGAGAGGCTCAGGAGACCGACTTCGCCGAATCCTGTTTCGCCGATCTGACGTTCGATGCGGTCGGCGACGACCGCGGGGTCGTGTTCGCGAACCGGCCGGTACCAGTAACCGGCCTGGCAGAAACGGCAGCCCTGGGTGCAGCCGCGCATGATCTCCATCCCGAGCCGGTCCTGAATGACATCGGCAAAGGGCACGATCACCGACTCGGGTTGGTCCGCCGGATCGAGTTCGTCGACCCAGACCCTTTTTACGGGGAAGACTGCGTTCTCGTTGGTGGTCTCCCACCGAGCGGGCTCGTTCTCGTTCGGGGGGTGCCATTTGTAGAAAACGGGCACGTAGACGCCGGGGACGGCAGCGAGACGTTCCAGAGTTTCGGACCTGGAGTCGCCGCCGGCGCGGCCGTCGCGGATGACATCGAGGATCCGGTCGAGAGCCGCCTCGCCGTCGCCGATCAGGATGGCGTCGAAAAAGTCGGCCACCGGCTCGGGGTTGGCGGTGCAGGGGCCCCCACCGAGCACGATCGGATCCCCGTCGGTGCGATCCGCGGCCCGGCGCGGGATCCCCGCGAGATCGAGCAGATAGGGGACGTTGATGTAATTGAGTTCGGACTGCAGGGAGATGCCGACGGCGTCGAATTCAGCCACGCTCCGATAGCTTTCGAGAGTGAACAGGGGCAGTCCCGCCTGCCGCATTGCTGCTGCCATATCCGGCATCGGCGCGAAGGTGCGTTCGGCGAGGGCGTCCGGACGGCGGTTGATGAGGTGGTAGAGAATCCGCGTGCCCTGATGCGACATGCCGATCTCGTAGGCGTCGGGGAAGGCGAGGGCGACCCGCACCTCGGTCGACGCCCAGGGTTTTCTGATGAGATTGCGCTCGAGACCCAGGTATCGTGTCGGTTTCTGGACTCGAGGCAGGATGTCGTCAAGCGCCGTGCGAATGCTGTCCGGCGGGGGATGGTTCATGAATACACTCCAACTGCGCCGCTCAAAAGGGCAAATGTATACGAGTTCTCAGTTATTTCCAACTGTCCTCTCGGATGCAGGTCGCAGGATACAGGTCGCAGGACGCAAGATGCAGGACACAGCGAGATCGAAAAACCAACTTACGAATATTCAACGGCGGTATGCGACGAATCCTGCATCCTGCATCCTGCATCCTCCTTGAGACAGAGACTTCATGTACACTCCTCGGCCATGAAAGTCGTTTTCTTCGGAACCCCCGATTTCGCCGTGCCGACCCTCCGGCGGCTGCTCGAGAGCTCCCATGAAGTGGCGCTGGTGGTGTCGCGCCCGGACAAGGCGGTGGGTCGGCACCAGGTCGTGACGCCTCCTCCGGTCGTGACGGTGGCCCTCGAGCGAGGCATCGAGGTCTTCCAGCCTGCGAATCTCAAGGGGGAGGAGATGACTGAAACGCTGGCCCGTTGCGGCGCCGATGCCGCCGTGGTCGTTGCTTTCGGCAAGCTGATCCCCGAAAGTCTCCTGGGGATCCCGCACCACGGTTTCATCAACTTGCACCCGAGTCTGTTGCCGCGTCACCGCGGACCGTCACCGATTCAGTGGGCCCTGGTGTGCGGCGATCGGGTGACCGGCGTCTCGACCATGCGGCTGGACGAGGGCATGGATACCGGCCCGATCCTGCTTCAGGAGAGGGTCGACATCGATGAGCGGGAAACCGCGGAGCTTCTGGCGCCGCGTCTCGCAGATATCGGGGCGGGGTTGGTGGTCAGAACCCTGGACGGGCTCGAGGACGGGTCGGTGACGGAGCGACCGCAGCCGACCGACGGCGTCAACACCTCACCCATGCTGCGGCGGAACTTCGCCAAGGTTGACTGGTCGATGCCGGCGCGACAACTGATCAACCGCTTGCGCGGCTTCACGCCGTGGCCGGGTCTCTACACCAAGTTTCGCGGCGGCCGCTTGAAAATCTTCGGTCTCGAGGAGGTGAGGCCCTCGCCGCCCGGCAGCGAGAAACCGGGCACGGTGATCACGGCGACTCCCGAGGGCATCGTCGTACGGGCGGGCAAGACGACCGCGGTGAGGATCACCGAAGTGCAGCGCGAGGGCCGGCGGCGGATGCCGGTGGATGCGTTCCTGATCGGTGAACGGGTGTCGCGGGGTGAATCTCTCGGCTGACCGCCTGACGGCGGCTCACCTCCTTCTCCGCGTCGAGCGAGGCGCCTTTTCGTCCCGCGTGTTGACTGGCGAGACGCCGACGGCGGTTCGGGTCCGGGTGCTCGAGGTCCTGCGCTGGCTGCGCGCCCTCGACGCCGTCCTGCAACCGCTGTGCAGGCGCCCGATCGCCGATCTCGACCCCGAGGTCAGGGTGGTGCTGCGACTGGGTTTGGCGGAGGCCATGCGTCTGGGCGTGCCGCCGGCGCTGGCGACCGATGCCTCGGTGCGGCTTGTGAGGCGGCTCGGGTGTTCTTCGGCCTCGGGCATGGTCAACGCGGTGCTCAGGAAAGCGGTCCAGAAGTGGCCGGACACCCTCGAACGGTCGTCCGTCGATGTCACATTCTCCCATCCGTGGTGGATCTACGACCGGTGGTTGAAAAACTTCGGAGAGCCTGAAGCGGTGGCGAGCATGGCGTCGGCTCAGGAGCGCGCCTCGACCTGGGTGTGGTTTCTGGACGATTCTGTTCGGGAACGGCTCGCGGCCGGTGGTCTGGGCCTCTCCGCCCACCCGTGGTGCCCCGGCGCGTGGTCCGCACCGGGAGCCCCCGGAACACTGGTTCAAGAGGTTGTCGCGGGTACCGCCTATGCGCAGGATCCGAGTTCGCAGCTGGTGGCGCGAACGGCTCATGAACTGGCGGGGGGCCAGGGGGTGTTCCTGGATCTGTGCGCGGCCCCGGGGGGCAAGACCGCCCTGCTGGTGCAGTTGGGATCGTGGCGGCTCGCGGTCGCCGCCGATCTTCACCCGACTCGGGCGGGGCTGGCCCGCGGCCTTCTCGATCGCGCGGGAGCGGCGTCGGTGGTGGTTGCGGACGCCGGTCGTCCGCCGTTCGCACCGGGTCGCTGGGACCTGGTGCTGCTGGATGCGCCGTGCACGGGCACCGGGACGTTCCGCCGTCACCCGGAACTCAAGTGGAAGCTGCGGCCCTCGTCGGTGGCCGAGATGGCGGATCTGCAGCGCGGGCTCCTTCGCTCGGCGCTCGATCTCGTCGTTCCGGGTGGGGTTCTGTTGTACGCGACCTGTTCGGTGGAACCGGAGGAGAACGAGGGCGTCGTGGCAGAGCTCGCAGGGGGATTCGAGGCTGTCGATCTGGCGAAAGCGATACCCGAGGGCGCGCCGTGGCGGCCGACCGCGGCCGGCGGGGCGCGCATCCTGCCGAACCCGGACGGCGACGGCTTCACGATGCACGCGATCCGGCGGGTGGGGTGAGGCCCGTTGTGGCGCAGGCGTCCCGCCTGCACGTGCGGCCGGGACGGCCGCACCACAATTCGCGAGGCCGCTTTTCAGGGTTGGCCTAACTGAACGGCTTGGCGGGCACGCCTTTCTGAACGGCATGGTGGGCACGCCTTTCCGAACGTCGTTGCCGGGCACGCCTTTCTGAACGGCATTCCCGGGAGGAGCCACCTTCAACATTGTTGGCCCGTATCTGCTTGCCGACGTGTGAAGTTCGTGCATCCAACAATATTGAAAATGGCACCTCCGCCGCACGCGAGCACCTCCGCCGCACGCGGGCACCTCCGCCGCACGCGGTCCCGCACATCCTGAAGGCTCATGCGTTTGTTGTCTGTGGGGTGTTGGGCCGAAATTCCGAATTCCGAATTCCGAATTCCTAATTCTGTTCGAGTTTTGATTCGATTTCTTCCCACTCGGCGACGAGGCCTTCGAGTTCGGAATTGAGCTTCTCCCGTTCGCCCTGCAGCGACCGGACCTTGAGTGATTCCGTGTTCTCGAAGAAGCCCGGCTCGCAGAAGGCGGCATCGATTTCGGCCACCCGGCCTTCCGTCTTTTCGATGGCCGCCGTCACGATGTCGCGCCGGAGCTCGAGGTTCTTGCGTTGGCGGGTGTCGCTTGACGATTTCGAGGGGGGAGTTGCCGCAGCCCGGGTGCTCGATGCCTTCTTCTGCCGTTTGGCGCGGAGGGTGGCGGCATCGGCGTCGAGGTGGTCGTCACCGCAGCTCTCGAGGTACTCGTCGTAGGACCCCGGGTAGTCGGTAATGCCGTTTTCGGTGATTTCGAACACCCGCGTCGCGAGTTGGGAGACGAACCACCGGTCGTGGGAAACGAAGATGAGGGTGCCGTCGTAGGCGTCGAGACCGGCCACCAGGGCTTCGATGGCCTCGAGGTCGAGGTGGTTGGTCGGCTCGTCGAGGACGAGCACGTTCGGCTGCTCGACCGAGAGACGTGCGAACACCAACCGCGCCGCCTCGCCGCCCGACAGGCTGGAGAGCTTCTTTTCCACCTCGTCGCCGGAGAACAGTACCTGGGCGAGACGGTTGCGAACCGCGCCTGTGCTCTCACCGATGCACGCCGCGGACAGCCAGCTCTCGACCGTGGCATCGCGGCTGGTGAGGGCCTGGCGGTGGTCCTGGGCGAAGTAGCCGGTTCGCACCTCGTGGCCCCAGCGCAGCTTGCCGCCGTCCGGCTCGAGTTCGCCGATCGCGATCTTGAGCAGGGTCGACTTGCCGATCCCGTTGGGACCGATAACGGCGACCCGGTCTCCCCGCCGCACGTTGATGGAGACGTCGTCGAGGACGTGTTTGTCGCCGTAGGCCTTGCTCAGGCTCTCGATCTTGAGCACTTCCTTGCCGCTGGGCCGGATCTGGCTGAACCTGAAGTGCGGGTAGCGGCGGGAGGATCTCGGCAGGGGCTCGATGACGATGCGGTCGATCTGTTTGAGCTTGCTCTGGGCCTGGCGCGCCTTGGTGGCCTTGGCCCGGAAGCGGTCGGCGAAGGCCCGGTGCTCGGCGATCTTTTTCTCCTGGCGCTCGATCTCGGTCTCCTTGCGGTCCCGTTCATTGCGCTTGGCTTCGGTGAACGCCCCGTAGTTGCCGGTATACAGCGTCACCGTTTCATAGTCGATGTCGAGAATATTGGTGCACACATTGTCGAGAAAACGGTGGTCGTGCGAGATCACCACCGCACAGCCGGAGTAGGCGGTCAGAAACCTCTCCATCCAGCGAATCGACAGGATGTCGAGGTGGTTGGTCGGCTCGTCGAGGAGCAGGCAACCGGGGTCGGCGGCCAGGACCTGGGCGAGCAGGACCCGGAGCTTGAACCCGCCGGACAGGGTCGACAACGGCTGCCGGTGGACGGCGGTCGGTATCCCGAGGCCTTCGAGAATTTCTCCGGCGCGGGCCTCGAAACCGTAGCCGTCGAGGCTGACGATGATGTCCTCCACCTCGGCGTAGCGTTCGCCTTCGAAATGGTCGGCGGCGGCCTCGAGGATTCGGTCCTTCTCGGTGAGGGCGGACCACAATTCCTGGTGGCCCATCATCGTCACGTCGAGAATCGGGGTGTCTTCGTACTGAAAGTGATCCTGGGAGAGCGTCCCCAGACGGAGGCGTTTGGGCACCGACACCGCGCCCGTGCTGGATTCCTCCTTGCCTGTGAGAATCCTCAGGAGCGTGCTCTTGCCGCAGCCGTTCGCGCCCACCAGACCGTACCGCCGGCCCGGGTTGAGCTGGAAGTTGGCCTGGCCGAAAAGGGTCTGGCTGCCGTAGGACTTGCTGAGGTCGGTCACCGTTATCATGGCGACGTAGGATAGCAAGAATGAATTCGGAATTAGGAATTCGGAATGAGGAATTTCGGATTTCGAATTTCGGATTTCGAATTTTCCATCACAACGTCCCACCGACATGAGGTTCCCGAGTGCTCAGGGTAGGAAGGACAGCATGCGGCGGAGGTGCCACTTGAGTCTCCTGCAAAATTCCCATTCAAAGGCGGGGCAGGCCCCGCCACTGCAGGGGAATGTCCTTTGTGGGCAGGGGCGGCACCTGTGCCGCCCGACTTCGACATTCCGAGGTATGATCGCGGTGGCGAATTCATCATTTGGGGGTCGCAACCATGAGGCACGCGCTGCTCGTTCTCGCGCTGTTGCTCGTCCTCGGCGCCGCGCCGGTCCTCGCGACCGACGCCGACGCCATCCTCGGGGTGTGGGCGACTGATCCCGAGGGGGGCGGCGGACCGGCGCACGTCGAGATCTCAGCATCTGGAGATCGTTACGTCGGCAAGATCATCTGGCTCGAAGAGCCCCTCTACACCGCCGCGGATGCAGGAGAGACCGCAGGGGTCCCGAAGGAGGACCACAACAACCCGGACCCCGCCCTTCGTTCACGTCCGATCATCGGTCTGGTCATCATGGAAGGCTTCGTTTTTGACGGTAGAGACACCTGGCACAAAGGCACCATCTACGATCCGGACAACGGCAAGACCTACAAGTGCAAGGTCCGTATCGGCGACGACGGCGAACTCAAGGTTCGGGGTTTCATCGGCTTTTCGATGCTCGGACGGACTGAAGTGTGGACGAGAGTGGAAAAGGGAGAGTGAAGGAACGTGAAGCGGGCGCCCGGCGCGCGGTCGGCCGGCCCCCGGAGTGGTTCGGGAGGTGGCGACAGTGGGAATGATCTCGTTGCAGCGGATCCTGCTCGCGGATGACGAGCCGGACATCCTCGAGATTTCCCGGATCGCCCTCGAAACCCTGGGCGGTTACGAGGTCATCGTCTGCGAATCAGGCTCGGCCTTTCTCGAATTGTTGCCGGAGTTCCGACCCGATCTCGTGATCATCGATGCCCTGATGCCGGATATGAACGGGCTCGAGGTTCTCGCCGAAATGCGGCGCATGGATGGTTTCGAGGACGTTCCGGCGGTTTTTCTCACCGGGCTCGTTCTCGAGCGTGACCTGCGCGACCTGTGGGCTTCGGGCGCGGTCGACATCATCACCAAGCCCTTCGACCCGATGAAGCTGCCGCAGCGAATCGACGGCATCTGGAAGGCGATCGATGGCGAGTGACGGCGACTCCCGTTCGCCCGCCGAGCGGCTCGAGATGGGGCTGGCCAAGCTCCGCGAGGGCTTTGCCGATCGGCTTCCGGAACGGGTCGAAGACCTGACCGGGCAGTGGAGACAGGCGCGGAAGGGCGGGTGGTCGCACGACGACCTGCGAGCGCTGCGCCGGTCGGCGCACGGCCTCATGGGCACGGCGGGCAGCCTGGGTTTCACCTCGGTCGCCGGGGTTGCCCATCAGCTCGAACGGCTGTTCGTGGACCTTCTCGACCGCGACGAGCCGCCGACGCCGGACGTCGACGCCGAGGTGTCAGCCCTGATCGGCCGGATTTCGGAGGCGTCGATCGCCGACGAGGAACGTGGTCCCGGGGGCCTGATCCGAGATTTCGACAAGGTCGGCCGGCCGACGGTCTTCGAACCGCGCAACCTGATCGTCATCGTCGAAATCGAGGGCGAGTTTGCCCGGGAACTGGCGGTCCAACTCGGTCATTTCGGGTTCGAGCTGCAGATGTACGAACGGATGGAGGAGCTGGCGAAGGATGCGGGAGGCCGTCGTCCGGCTGCGGTCATCCTCGATCTGTCCGCCCCGGTCGGAGAGAAGATCGGTTCGAAGGCGGCCGCCAGGGTCAGGGAGGTCTTCAGACCCGACGTGCCGGTCGTGATCGTCTCCAACCGCTCCGATGTCGAATCGCGCCTGGAGGCCGTTCGGGCCGGGTGCAGCGGCTATTTCGTCAAGCCGGTGGATTTCTCGGAGATCGTGACCACCCTCGACCGGATCACCCGCAGCGAACCCGAGGTCTACAGAATCCTCATCGTCGACGACGAAGCGGAGGCCGCCGCCTACCACGCAACCAGCCTCGAGGCGGCGGGGATGGCGACCGTCACGGTGACCGACCCGCTCGGTGTCATGGCCCAGCTGGTCGAATTCCACCCCGACGTCATTCTGGTGGACGTCTACATGCCCGACTGCAGCGGCATGGAGTTGGCGGCGGTCATCCGGCAGGAGGAGGCCTTTGTCGGGATTCCCATCGTGTTCCTGTCCCAGGAGACCGACCGCATGAAGCAGATTGCGGCTCTCGGCGAGGGCGGCGACGATTTCTTTCCCAAACCGGTTCCCCCCGACCAGTTGGTGGCCGCGGTCACGGCGCGGGCGCAACGCGGACGAACGTTGCGCCATTTCATGGAGCGGGACGGTCTGACAGGCCTTTCGACCCACAGCCGGATCGTCGAGCAGCTCGAATCGGCGATTCGCAGGGCCGATCGGCACGGCGACCGGCTCGCCGTCGCGATGCTCGACATCGATGGATTCAAGACCATCAACGACACCTATGGACACCTGGCCGGAGACCAGGTCCTGAAGGCCCTCGCGTATCTGCTTCGGCAGCGGCTCAGGCTCAGCGATTCGATCGGCCGTTTCGGAGGCGACGAATACCTCGTTGTCCTTCCCGAGACCGACGCCGAAGCCGCCCGGCACGCGATGGACGACATCCGGCGCAATTTTGCGGCGGTCGAGCACGACACCGGACACGCCAGTTTCACGGTCACCCTGAGCGGTGGCGTGGCGGAGTACCCCGAGGCCGCAACCAGCCACCAACTGATAGCTGCTGCGGACGGGGCCCTGTATCGTGCCAAACGAGCGGGCCGGAACTGCGTGTTTCGAGCCGAAAGCGAGGATGAATGACGGGGCGACGAGGGGTGCCGCGCTGGACGTATCTGATCGCCATCGCGACCGTGGTCGTGAGCTGCGGCCGCGAAGCGGTCGTGTCCGTACCGGAAGCCGGTTCCGATTCTCGCCCGCCGGGGATTCTCACTGTCGGGTCGGTCTCCCTGAATCCGGCGGCCGAACATGATGTGTTTCGGCCGCTCGCCGACTATCTCGGCGAGCGTCTCGGTTCGGTCGGCATCGGGCGCGGCCGGGTGGTCGTGGTGGACTCCCTCGGCACGATGGTCGACGAACTCGCCGCGGGCAGAGTGGATCTCTACATCGACAGTCCGTTCCCGGTCGGATTCGTCGTGCAGCATTCGGACACCAAGGTCCTCCTGCGGCGCTTCAAACGCGGTGCCAGGGACTATCGGAGCGTGTTGTTCTCCCGCGCGGATAAGGGCATCGAAACGCTGGCGGACCTCCGCGGCCGGGTGATCGCCTTCGGCGAGCCTTTTTCGACCACGGGCTACCTTCTTCCCAAAGCTGCCCTGGTGTCGGCCGGTTTCAAGCTGGTGAACTTCGAGGACCCGGCGGCAACGGTCCCCGGTGACGAGATCGGGTACGTCTTTTCCAACGACGCTGAAAACACCATGGTCTGGGTTCTCAAGGGCAAGGTCGCCGCAGGGGCGGTGAACGAGGACTATTTCGAGTCCCTCGCCGGCAGCCGTATCGCCGAGCTGAAAGTTCTCTACCGGTCCGAGGCGGTGCCACGCAATATCGTGTGCGCGCGCGGGGGCCTCGACCCCGAAATCGTGCGTGCGGTGGTCGGCGTCCTCCTCGGGATGGACGACGACGCTGCGGGTCGGGCGGTGCTGGATTCGTTCGAACAGACCTCCGGATTCGAGATCTTCCCGCTAGGTGGAGAACAGGCTCTCGCCGGGGTCGTCGAACTCTTGCCGTTCGTCGCGGAAGACCTGGGCCGGTGACCGTGGGACCCCTCCTCCGGCTACGGCGGACCTGGGGGGGTTCGTGAGTCTCGGGCTGAAGGGTCGTTTCATCGCCGGCATGTCGGCGATCGTGATCGCCTTCGGTCTCGCCCTGACCGCCCTGGCGGTCCGGGTCCAGAATGACCGGCTGCGCCACGAGCTGGAGGAGCGCGGAAAGCTCCTGGCAACGGTGGTCGCCGCGAACGCGACGGACGCCCTTGCCCACCTCGAGGTCAGCGAACTGCGGCAGCTGGTGGCCGAGTCGCGAAGCCAGGAGAACGTTATCGACGCGGTGGTCTTCGATGATGAGGGACGGGTCCTGACAGACGGCTCGGTGGAAAATACCCGCCGCCACACTTTCGCCGCCGAGGCGATCCGCCGCCATCTGGATTCCTCAGAGGCGCTGTTGGTCGATTTTTCGGGCGACGTCATGACCGTCACCAAAGCCGTGGTGCTCGGCGGCAGGCGACTCGGTGGTGTGAATCTGAAGTACTCACTGGCCGCCCTCGCCGAGGACCAGGCCGCCTTCGCGCGAAGGACGACCCTGATCGGAACCGTCTTTGCGCTGGCGGGAGTGTTGTTTGCCACCCTGCTTGCCGGGGCGGTGACCCGACCGCTGAAGGAGGTCATCGCGGCGACCCGGGCGCTGTCGGCCGGAGATCGCGTCCCCGACCTCGAGGTGCGAACGTCCGATGAGGTCGGAGAACTCGCCGAGGCGTTCAACGTCATGACGCAGCGGCTCCGAGAAACCACGGTTTCTCGTGACGAGCTGGACCTGATCCTCGAGAAAATGGGCGAGGGCCTGGTCGTGACCGCGATCGACGGCAGTATCGTCCGGGTCAACAGGGCGACCTGCCGTCTGTCCGGGGCGGCCGATTCGGATCTGATCGGCCAGAACATCCGCCGGCTGTTCCGGGCCCCCAGCGGGTTTCCGTCACTGCTCCAGGTGGCGACCTCGGGCGAGTCGGTGCAGGGGCTCGAAACGGACCTGATGACGGCATCGGGGGACTCGGTGCCGGTGCTGGTGTCGGTCGCACCCCTCGCGGGATCGTCAGCGAAATCAAAGGGCTACGTGGTGCTTGCGGTCGATCTCAGGGAACGTCTGCGGGTCGAGGAACAGAAGGACGAGTTCGTCACCATGGTCCACCACGAGGTCCGCGCGCCGCTGACAGCGGTGCGCGGCGCCATCGGTCTGCTCAGCGGCGGCGTGGCAGGGGAGCTCGGCGAGAGCGCTCGCGAACTCGTCGACATCGCGTTGCGGAACAGCGAGCGGATGGAACGTCTGGTGGGCGACATCCTGGCCTCGCGCAAGCTCGATTCAGGTCACATGGACTTCCAGCTCGAAGAGGTTTCTCCGAGCGCCCTTGTGGAGCAGGCGATCGAGGCGACCTCCGCCTATGCAGAGAAGTTCGAGGTGGGGTTCGAGCATGCCGCCGACCTCGGAGACATCACGATCCGGGTCGATCCCGACCGCTTCATTCAGGTGCTGACGAACGTCCTTTCGAACGCCGTGCGCTATTCGTCGCCCGGTGACCAGGTCCGGGTGGTCGCACGCCGCATCGACGCGATCGTGAGGATTTCCGTCGAGGACCACGGACCGGGGATCGCGGAGGACTTCAGGGACCGGGTGTTCGAGAAGTTCGCTCGGGCCGACGACGGTTCGTGGCGCCACCGCAGCGGGACCGGGCTGGGAATGAGCATTTCGAAGGCGATCATGGAGGAGCTGGGAGGGGCGATTCACTTCGAGACCACCGCCGGGAAGGGCACGACCTTTTTTGTCGACGTCCCCGTAGCGGTTTGAAAGAGGGTCCCGGCCGCGGCCGCAACATCTCGGCCTGAGGTCGTCACCCGGGAGAATCCACCCGGGATCGTAGACAGCGCACCCGCGGTGGGCTATTTTCAGAATGGAGATGAAGAGAGTTCCGTTTCGATTGATACGCAGCTTCGGGCAAACGGCCCCACACTCTGCAAAGACTGATGCCCGGGTGCGCAGTCAGCGCGTCGCATTTCGTCAGAACTGATAGGAATCACCACCCATATGTCGATTACGGGCAACCTGGAAACGATGAGTCTGGCCGAGTTGCTGCAATGGCTGGCCAACAACCGCCAGACCGGGACCCTGATCATTTCCGACGGCACCATCGAAAAACGTATCTACTTGAAAGAAGGGACCATCCTTTCATCTTCCAGCTCGGATCCGAGGCGACTGCTGGGTCATTTTCTGGTCAGCAAGGGCGTCATCTCCGAAGAAATTCTCGCTCAGGCGATGACGGTGCAGGAGCAGCAGGGCAAGCTCCTCGGCGAGATTCTGATCGAGGGGGGGGCGATCGACCAACCCACGCTCGATCGGATGCTCCGGCTCAACGCGGAGGAGAATATCTGCGATCTGTTCGCCTGGGAGGACGGCAGTTTCGAGTTTCACGACGACGAACTGCCGGACCACGACTTGGTGTCCCTGTCGGTCAACGTCACCGGTCTGATCATGGAAGGCATGCGGCGGATCGACCACACGGAGGCCATGAAGGACGACATTCCATCAATGGAGTGTGTTCCGGTGGCGGTTTCGCCTCTGGTGGACGACGAGAAACTGGATCCAGGGTGGCGCGGCGTGCTCGAGGCCGTCGACGACGATCGCAGCATCGAGGACATCTGCCTCCACACCCACTCGAGCGAGTTCTTCGTCTGCCAGGTGTTGCACCGGAAGATCCTCGAGGGCAAGCTGAAGATGGTACGGCCCCGGGTCATTGAGGCCGAGCCGCAGATCGTCACCGAGAAGGCCTCCGGTTCGAGAGTGGCGCCGAAGGCCGAGGCCCTGATCGGCGAAGCCATGAACCAGCTCATCTCGGAGGACTACGAGTCCGCCGTGCGACACCTGCGCGCCGCCGCCAGTCTTGAACCCGACAACCGGGACCTCCGTCTCGTCATCGAACAGAAGGAGACGGCGATTCGCAAGGCCATCGCCGAGGCCGGCGTGCGCCCGGACTGCGTGCCTGTTCTGGAAAGCAGCCTCGAGGAGATGAAGAGCCTGAGGTTCACTCCGGGCGAGGGTTTCATCCTTTCGCGGATCAACGGGCGCTCCGACATCAGGTCGATGGCCAAGATCTCGCCGCTGTCGGAACTCGACGCGCTCCTGGTGTTCTGGAAGCTGGCCAAGGCAAACCACATCAGTTTCACGGGCGACGAGTGACCTCCCCCGGGGCATCACGATGCGTTCCGCTTGTCGTCGAGGTTCTGCCCCGGCGGCGCTGCCGCGAATCCGGCGCCGGGGCGGACGCGGCGCCAGTGAGGAGTTGACGTGGGCCGGCTGATCAACCGCGACAAGCTCGCACGTGCCAAGGAACAGCGCGAGGTGCGTAAACAGCGAATCCTGGGCGTCGCTGGCTCGATCTTCATGCGCATGGCGTATTCGGAGGTGACCCTCGACACCATCGGCCAACGTGCCGACGTCGAGCGTGGCGTGGCGTCCATGTACTTCCACACGAAGGAAGCGCTTTTCCTCATCGTCTTCAAAGACTGTCTGGCGGAGTGGTACGACTCGGTCGAACGGCGGCTCGCGGATGCGGACGGGCGATGGGCCCGGGACGTTCTGGCCTCCATGCTCGCTCACAGCGTGGCCGAGCGGCCTGAATTGACGAGGTTTTTGAGCCTCCTTCCGGTGGTTCTGGAGCAGGACATCGATGCCATGGATGTCTTCCGCTTCCAGCGCTGGCGGAGCGACCGCATGTCGGTGGTCGGGGAGCGGATGGAGCAGCACTCGGATGCTCTCGAACCCGGCGCCGGTTTCAAGCTGTTGTATCGCATCCAGCTGGTGGCGGCTGGTTTGGAGATAGCCTCCAACCCGAGAGGCGCCGCCGCCTTCGACCGCAACGACCCGGACTTCGCCGGACTGTGGGTCGACATGGAGGGCGAGCTCGCCGAGGTGATCACGGCGTATCTGACGTTCTGACGTGCAAATGCGGTTCATCCGTCATCAGGCGAGACGGGTGTTGAAGCTCTGATGGTGGGCTGAAGCCCACCCTACGAAACCACCCGGTATGTGGGTCCGAGGTAGGGTGGGCCTTGGCCCACCTTCAGTATTGCTGTGAACGGGAGGGACCTGAAAGGTCTGAATGTTCAGACGTTTAACCGTGTGCGCCCTTGACACGGCATGGCTCCATGGGTATCATCCCCCGGCCCGAGTCAGTGGAGGATTTTATGGCAGGCAAAGGACATCGCGTCACCGTCAAGCTCAAGAGCACCGAGAGTGCGTACATGTACAGCGTCAAAAAGAACAAGCAGAACACGACCGAACGGCTCGAACTCAAGAAATACGATCCGGTCGTGCGCAAACACGTCATCTTCAAGGAATCCCGTTAACGAACGCGGGGGGCGCGCCAGCGCCCGTTGGGGTGCGCTGACAAAACCCGGCAGGCCCACACAGGCCGCCGGGATTTTTTGTCGGTTGAGCTATGATGGGCGCCGATTCACTCACGTGTTCGAGGTTGCACATGGACGTCCTCAGAGAGTTCCTCGAGTTCATCGAGTATTCAAAGCCGCAACCGGTGTCGGATCTGTTGCGCCGGGTGTTGTTGAAGAGCCGGCGTCTGACCGATGCGGAGGCGGGAAGCGTTTTCATTGCCCGGGGCACCCGAAACAACCGGCGGCTCGAAGCGGCCGACACCCAGAACGACCGCATCGAGCTCGAGCCTGCGAATTTCGTCGTTCCACTCAACAAGGAGTCCATCGCGGGCTACACGGCGGAGACCGGCGAGACGGTGTTCGTGGCCGACCTCTACAACATTCCCGCGCGGCTGCCCTTCAAATTCGATCCCAGCTTCGACCACGAACACGGCTACCGGAGCCGTTCGATGCTCAGTTTTCCACTGCTCAACCACGACCGCAACGTCATCGGCGTGGTGCAGCTGATCAACCGCCTCGACCAGTCCGGAAACGGGCCCGTTCCCTTCGAGCGCGAACAGGCGGACCTGATCGTGCCTTTCAACCACATCGTCGGCGGCGCCATCGAGCGCGCCGATATGCTTGATCGAATCTCGGCCCAGAACGTCCGCCTGCGCGACCGCAACCGCCAGCTCCGCGAACAGAGGGCGAGAATCGCCGCCCTTCAGGACGAGACCGAAGAGGCCTTCCAACTGTCGATCAATCTTCTTTCGCGGGCGGCGGAACTGCACGACGAAAACACCGCCAGGCACGTCCTTCGGGTCAACGAATATTCCTACTTCCTCGCCAAAGAGCTCGAGATGCCGCGCGCCTTCTGCGATGAGATCCGGTACTCGGCGCAGCTCCACGATGTCGGCAAGATGAGCGTCAACGTCGCCATTCTCCGCAAACAGGGGCCTCTCGACGACGAGGAGCGTGCCGAGATGATGCGCCACCCCGAGTACGGTTTCCAGATTCTGTCGGCCTCCGACCGGCTCAAGATGGCGGCCGAGATCGCGCTCAACCACCACGAACAGTGGAACGGCGGCGGGTACCCGGTAGGCCGCACGGGGGAAGAGATCCCGATTTCGGCCCGCATCGCCGCGGTCGCCGACATCTACGACGCAATCCGGTCACCGCGCCCCTACAAATCGGGTTTCACTCACGATCAGACGGTCAAGGTGCTGCTCGAAGGCGATGACCGCTTCACCCCGGGCGACCACCTCGACCCGCGGCTGCTGGAAATCGTCGGCAAGAACCACCGCGGACTGGCGGAGATCTGGGATCGCTTCCAGGACCAGGAGATCCACTGAGGTCGCTCGAGGCACTCACTCGATCCGGCGCAGAATGATCAAGGTCCGGTCGTCGTGATAGGGCTGGCCGGCGACGAAGGCATCGACCGCGGAGTGGATCGACGCGGCGAGTTCCTCGGGGGGCTCACTGCGGTGTTCACGGCAGACCTCGACCAGCCGTTCGCGCTCGAACATCTCCTCGTCAGCTTTCGCGGCCTCGGTGATGCCATCGGTGTAGAGGACCAGGGTGTCGCCGGCTCCCATTGCGGTCTCCGAGACGGAGTAGGTCGCGTCAGGCATCAAACCGAGGGGCATCCCGGTGGGCATCAAGAGCTCGACCTCACCGGAGGCGCGAACCAGGATGCTCGGGTCGTGGCCGGCGCTCGCGAAACGCAAGGCGCCGGTCTCGGATGAGAGGATGCCCAGAAAAGCGGTGGCGAATGACTCGACGGGGGTCTTGGCGTTCATCTGCGGAGAGACGCGATTGAAGATGTCGGCGGGCTCCATGTTCTCGCCCAGGAATGCGTTGACCAGGGCGTCGACGTAGCCCGTGAGGAGCGACGCCGCAATGCCCTTGCCCGAGACATCTGCGATGACGACTGCGACCTCGCCTTGATCAGCCCGGTCCACGATCTGGTAGTAGTCGCCGGACACGCCCCGAGAGGGCGTGTTGCCGCCGTGAATTTCGAATCCGCGCACCTCCGGCATTGCGGCGGGGAGCAGGGCCACCTGGATGCGGCGGGCCAGGGCGACCTCCTGTTCGAAACGTCGCCGCTCGGCGGCCTCCTCGGCGAGCGCGAGGTTGCGCAGCCGCAATCCGGTCGCCGACGAAACGACTGCGAGCAGCTCCATGTCGGCCTCGGTGAACTGGCGGGTGGCGAGGGTGGAGCTCAAGACGATCATGCCGATCGCGCCGGCCGGCGTCAGCAGAGGCGCCGCGACGAGAGTCCTGACTCCGGCGTCGAGAAGGCTCTCGGCCGCCGCGAACCTCTGGTCGGTGGCGGTGTCGTGGACCACCGCCACCTGGCCGTTGTCGATGACCTCGCGGGCCAGGCTCTGCGACTCCGGAAACGCGTCGGTGCCGGCGTCCCGCGACCGGCTGGCGGCGCGCACCAGCTTGTCGCCGTCCTTGAGGAAGACGGCGCCGTGGCGCGGCGTCATGTGGACGAACAGCCGTTCGAGCACGCCGTCGATCAGGTCCTCGGCGGTCGAGGAGGCGTCGAGTGCGTGGTGGATGTCGTACAAGACCCGCAGTTGATCGGCAGCATGCTGGAGCTCGCCCTGAGCGACGTCCATCGGCCGGGAGAACTCCCGCTCCGATTCGGCGATGAGGTCGCTGGCGGCGCGGAGGATGGTGCCCTCGGTGCTCAGCATCGGGGCGTTGTGGTTGATGCTCCGGGCGCCGCCGATGGTGACGACCGATGCCGACACGGAAATAACGTCGCCCGGGCGAATGGCGTGTGGCTCCGTGATCTGCATCCCGTTGACCCGGGTTCCGTTTCTCGACCCGAAGTCTTCCAACATCCAACGGTCGCCGTCTTTGTACAAACGCGCGTGCTTTCGCGAGAGGCTTCTGTCGGAGATCGTGAGATCACATTTGGTGGAGCGCCCGATGACAACAGAATCGGTGTCGATTTCGTGCTCGAACGGCTGCCCTTCTGCGGGAGCGATGTGGATTGTCATCATGATTGAACGATCATACCCAATCTCTGGTTGGTATGTGTGAACAGGTCTTTCAACCCGGGTGGACTCTCACATCCTGTCATCCCGACCGAGGGAGCGACGCGACCGAGTGGAGGGATCTCTTCGCATCGCAGCGCTCACTCAGCCCAGGTTTCGCGGGACGGGTCGTGGATCGGCGTCAGTTGGAGGCACCCTCACAGATCCCTCGGCTCGCAGGGCTCGCTCGGGATGACCCTTCGACCGGCAGGGCCGGTCGAAGGGTCATTTCCTGCCGATCATGTGGTACTGCCAGAGGTCGCGGTCGGAAAAGTGGAACAGCGGGGAAAGCGCCAGAAGCCCGGTCCTGCCGATGGTGTCTTCGAGAAAATGAAGCTCGTTGAAACGCCCCTCCATGTCGGGGTCGGCGGGAACCTCGAAACCCGATTGACGCGCCAGCAGAATGCCCTTGGCGCGAATCGACAACTCGAGTCGGAGCCTCAGGAGGCAGACCATGTCGACCACCGTTGTCGGCGGGAACCTCTCCCGCAGGTCCTGGAGATAAACACCGATCCTGCTGTCCGATACATCTCCAGAAGCGATGACGGTCAGCAGTTCGGCGTCGGTGTCGAAACCGGTCCCGAGCCACTCCCGGGTGCGACGCTCGCTGATGTGGAAGACGGCGACGAAGAAGACCGGCAGCGCCACCAGGAGGAGGGCCGTGGTTACGGTCGGGGCGAGAAAGAAGTGGTTGAAGAGCGAGTGCAGGACGACGGCCAAGCCGAGCCCGGGAACGTACAAGGCGACGTGAAACCCGTCGCGGGTGTCCGCCAGTTGTTTGGAGATGATGGCCATGATGGCGGTGACGCTTCCGTGCATCAAGGCGGTTCCGAAACCGCGAACGATCCACAGCGCGATATTCGGATCGTCGAGAATGACGAAGTAGTGGAGGTTCTCGACCGCCGCAAACCCCGCGCCCACCGAGAACCCCAGAATCGCTGCATCGACCAGAAACGCGATCCGGTGCCGTGCGATGAGCACCACGATCACCGTGCCCTTCAGGAGTTCCTCCACCAGAGGGGCGATGTAGCGGGCGAGTGTGACGTCGCCAACCCCGGTGGCGGCGGCGACGAACTGGTTGACGAACAGACTGGCCACAGCCGCCAGCCCGCCCACCACGATCACCAGGGCCACCGTCCGCAACCGCACCAGCTTGAAGCTGTCGAGCAGCATCAGTGCGATCAAAAACGAAAAGACCGGCAGCAGGCCGAGGGCAATGCGAAGACCGGCGTGGACGATGGACATCGCAGACAATTTACAGGATCTTGAGCGAGATCATGTACTCGTTGGAGCTCGGGCGCCCGCTTTCGAAGGCGCGGGCACAACCGAACGACAGGGTGCTCGAGAGGTTGGTGAAGATCACCAGCTTGAGGTCGATCTGGGCGCCGAGGCTGTAGAGTTCGCGGCGCAGGCCGCTGTCGTCGAAATCGGTCGTGATGGCGCTGCCGAACAGGCTCGGACTCAGCCAGGTCGCATAGAAGTTCGGCACCCCTGCGCGCTTGAAGCGCAGCGTCGGGAGCTCCCACTCGAGCAGCAGCTTGGCGAAGTTGTTGCCCTCGAGCTCGTTGATCTCGAGGCCGGGAAAGCTGTCGAAGTCGCGGAAGCGCCGCGCCTCCTGGTAGTCCACCCAGTTGTTGCCGAAGGCGCCGAAGTAGAAGTTCGAGAGCGTGTTGTCCCGGTCGCCCCACGAGTAGCCGGCGGATGGTCTCAGCCACAGTGACGAGTGGGTGATGGGCAGCGGGATGCCGAAATCGAGCTCGCCCCAGACGCGCAGGAAGTTGGTCGACTCGGCGTACTTGTCGTTCAGGTAGAGGCCCCAGCCGAGACCCTTTTCTGGGCTCAGACCGCCGATGGTCCTGCGGAAGGCCTCGTACTCGAGCTTGGCGTTGAGGGCGAAATAGCTCGAGATCGTCGCGATCACGTTCTGGTACTCGGGCAGCGTGTCGAGGCCGCCGAAACCCGCGAGCGAGATCGAGTAGTCGAGCGACCGGGGCCGGTCGTTGATGAGAATTCCGGTGTACTCGCCGATCGCGCCGTACCCCTTGCGGGCCCGTTCCGTGGGCCCGAAGAAATCGTAGAAGTAGGCCGGGTTGTAGAACGCGGACAGCCGCCACGGCCAGCGCCTGAAGTTGCCGATGAAGTGCAGTCTCTCGCTGCCGGGAAGCGAGCCGGTCGGCGTCACCGAGGCGGTGAGGTCGAGTCCGGCGAGGCCCACGGGGTCCATGAAGTTCAAGCGCATGCCGAACGCCGTGTGGCCCAGGTAGGACTCGACGATCGGGTACGCCGAGGTGAGCTCGAGTTCCGACAGAGGACGGTAGGGCCCGCTCTCCGGAGCCAGCGCCTCGAGGTCCACAGCCGACGGCGGCGGCAGCATCCACTCCTTGACCACGGGGTACTTCTCGACGATCTGCTGGCCGAGAAAACGGATCGGGTTGATGTCCTCGATCGGCCGCGGCTCGAGCATCACCGGCACGAAGCCCTTGGTGGTGTAGTGAAAGGCGATCAGCTCGTCGTCGGAGATCGGCAGCGGGCGGAAGAAACCGGTGACGGTGTTGGTCAACGCCTCCATCTCCTCGCGCTCGAAGTCGTAGCGGAAGATGTTCGAGACCCCGGTGTAGTAGGAGGTGCCGTAGAGGTAGCGGCCGTCCGGCGAGTAGACGAAATTGGCGGGCGAGTTGTCCGCGAACTCGTAGAGCACCTGGTAGCCGCTGTCGCCGGCCATCAGGTCGTCGATCGCCATGCGGATCAGCCGCTGCCGTCCGCTGACCTCGATCATCGACGCCGTCACCCAGGCGCCGTCGGGCGAGATGTCGATGTCGAAGACGTCCTTGCCGTAGGGCAGGGCGAGCACCTGCTGAAGGTCGTCCCAACCGCGGTAGGGGTGGGCAAGCCGGACCACCGTCGAAAGGCCGTTGTGGTGCTGGACGCCCCACAGCGAGCGGTCCTTGCGGTTGAACGCAAGGTCGCCGATGCGGAGGTTCCTCCCCAGCACCCTGACCTCGCCGGTCGCCAGGTCGACGGCGTTGATGTCCCGCCACTGACGGCTGTTGTCGGTGGTGAAGAACGCCGTCCGCGACTCGGCGTCGTAGGCCAGCGAGGTGACGTAGTAGAGGGCCGGGGTGGCGACCTCGGCGATCGTCTCCATGTCCCAGCTGTCGGTGTCGATGGTGACGATGTGGGCGAACTCGCCCGGGTAGTTGACGGCGGTGATCAGCTGCCGCCGCTCGGGGTCGAAGAATGCCCGCGACACCGAGCCCAGGGGCCGTTCCGACAGCGGCTCGAACCCGGTTTCGGGGTTCTGCCGGATGGCCTCGATCTCGGCCTGCTGCCACCCGTGCTCCCACTCGATCCACGCCTGCCACTCGCTGTCGAGATCGCTGCCGTACACCTGCTCGAACTGGGCCCGATAGGACGCCCTGCTGTCGGGGCTGCGGTCGAGCCATTTCACGACCGTCTCGGGGCCGTAGTGATCGGCGAGGTAGCTGATGAAACGGGTGCCGTACAGGTAGGAGACCTGACCGACCTGGAAGTCGATCGCCTTGCCCTCCGACTCGAGGCCGACGGTGTCGTAGAAGTAGGCGCCGTCGTGAACCATCGTCCGGAAGACCATCTCGTCGTAGCCGCCCAGCGCGCGGCCGTAGCCGCCCGCCATCCAGGTCTCCATGAACACCGCCATGCCCTCGTGGTACCAGCGCGGCGCGTACATCCGGGGCGTCGTCAGGTAGCTGTAGACCATGGACAGCGGCTGCTCGGGGATCGGCGAGACCTTGCCGAAGAAGAGCCGCCGCCACCGCCGGTCGGAGGGGCCCGGTTTGTCCGTGGCGACGATGTGCAGCAGCTCGTGGCTCATGACCCAGTTGATGCGCTCGTTGGTGGGCGAGGTCTCGTAGACGTACTCGAAGGGCTCGATGCCGATGGTCAGGTAGTTGGTGGGCATGGTCGACGCGCCGGCGTAGCCGTAGTCGTCGAAGTCCTGGAGGAGAACGGTGACCGGCTCGCTGGGGGTGTAGTCGAAGAGATCCTTGTGGAAGCTGAACGAGTTGGTGAAGCAGTTGGTGAGGTGGGGGAGGATGTACTCGTTGTCCTCGTCCATGTAGACCACCAGCATGTCGTCCGTCTTGAACAGCCGGAACTCGAGCTGCGCCGAGGCCTCCGCGGCGGCGAGAAGAGACAGGGCGACGGTGATCACGACCGCGGTGCGTCTCATTCGGACTCCTTTGTCGTGCGATAGTGTTTGTATCTTAACGTGGTTCCCGTTCAAGCCGAACATCCGCGGCGTCTCGCAGCGGGGGACTCACGGCAGATGCGGGATCGAAAAAAGGGGATGCCACGGTGTCCCGTGGCATCCCCGGTTTGCCTCGGTGTGTCGGAACTACTGCGCGAAAGCCCGTTCGAACATGGCGGTCTTCTCCTGCAGCGACGTGCGCTCCAACACGGCCATCTTCTCCTGCGCGGTCATCCGCTCGAGGAAGGCCGACTTCTCGGCCGCGTTGGCGCGGGCCAGGATGGCCGCTTTCTCCTGCATCGAGGCCCTTTGCAGCGCGGCGGCCTTCTCCTGAGCCGTGAAGCGGTCGAGGGCCGCGGCCTTCTCCTGAACGCTCATCTTCTCGTAAGCTGCGCGCTCCATGCTCAGCCTCGCCATCATGCTCGCGCGTTCCGCGGCCACTGCACGGTCGAGCACCGCGGCCTTCTCGGCGGCCGTGGCGCGCTCCAGGCACGCTGCCTTCTCGGCGTCGGAGGCGCGCTCCAATGCCGCGGACTTCTCCACGTCAGAGGCGCGGTCGAACATGGCAGCCTTCTCCTGCATCGAGAAGCGACCGAGAGTCTGCGCCTGGCGGTCGAGCGAGGCGCGGGCGAGCAGGCTCGCCTTTTCGGCGGCTGCCGCGCGCTCCAGGCACGCTGCCTTCTCGGCCTGGCTCGCGCGGTCGAGGGCTGCGGCCTTCTGCTGCATCGAGAAGCGGTCGAGGACGGCCGCCTTCTCCTGGGCGGTGAAGCGGTCGAGGACTGCCGCCTTCTCCTGCGCGGTGAAGCGGTCGAGCACGGCCGCCTTCTCCGCCAGCGAAGCCCTCTCCAGCGCCGCCAGCCTCTCGTTCTGGCTCATCCGATCCAGCAGCGCTCCCTTCTCCATGTCCGTCATCTTCTCGAATGCCGCGCGCTCGAGCGACAACCGCTCCAGCACCTGCGACTTCTCGGCGTCGACGGCCCGCTCCAGCACCGCGGCCTTCTCGCCGGCGCTCAGGCGCTCGAGGGCGGCGGATTTTTCGACCTCGCTCGCGCGCTCCAGAGCGGCTGCCTTTTCGGCTTCCGTCGCGCGCTCGAGGCCGGCGGCCCGCTCCTCGACCGACAGGCGGGCGACCATGGCCGCCCTCTCATCCAGCGACGCGCGCTCGAAGAACGCGGCCTTCTCCTGCACCGAGGCCTTGCCGAGCAGTTCGGCCAGTTCCTCGCCGCTCACGTCGAATGCAGCCTCGGCGCTCGCGACGTTTCCGGACACCCCGTCGGCAAGCTCGACGTCCGCGTCGGTGAGCTGCTCAGCGTGATAGCGATCGGCAGCGGTGATCGCCCCGGTCGCGTCTTCGGTGAGCACGGGCGGAGACTGCTGAGAGACGTAGATGATCGCTCCTGCGCCGATCACTGCGACTGCTGCGATACCCGCGATGATTCCATTCTTGTTCGCCATCATTCACCTCCTGAAGTTGATTCCTGTTTCAGAGTTCATTTCGATGTCACTGTCCCAAATACAGGGCAGGCGGAAAAAAGTTGGTACGAATCACCCCCGATTTTTTGTCGTCTCGTCGGCCAACCAGTCGTCGGCCACCACAGACCCGTTCGAACGAACGATCACGTGCACTGGAACCGCGTCTTCGGTTGCGGTGAACTGCAGCTGGTGGGACGCCGGACCGCGGGTTCGGACGACGGTCTTCGACGCCCCGGCCACCACCTCGAATCCGGCGCTCGAGAGAGTGTCGATACCGGCCGGCAGGAGAAGGCCGGTCGCCACTTCGAGGACGATCTCGAGGTCCGTGGCCGTTGCCAGATCGATGCGGATCGTGGTGCTGCCGTCCCGTCGGCCGACCGCCATCGTACCCACCTGCTCTCCGAGATCGATCGCCATCTCTCGACTGGCCGGTCCGGGAGACGTCGTGGTCATCACGCCGGCCGCCCTGGAGCTGTCGACCGACATGTCCGCGCCCGGCTGCAGCAGATAACCGACGGTGACGCCGACCAGGAGGCTGGCCGCCATCGGCAACCACGCGACCGGGCGCCGCCGCGGCGCCAGCGGAATGGCGGCGGACGACTCCGGCCTGGTCTCGAGGGTCGGTGTCGGGATCTCCTGCAGGGCCGCCTTGATGCGCGGTCTCAGATTCTCCGGTGGCGTGCGCACGGCCCAGTCCCGTCGAGTCGTTCCGCGAGTTGCTCGATCTCGCGTTGGAGCATCTCTCGCTTCCGGGTGCCGTTCGACATGGGTCTTCGAGCTCGGCCCGTTCCTCGGCGGTGATGGTCCCGTCGAGAGACTCCCACATCAGTGATTCGAGACGTTCTGTTTTCATGGGGTGGCTCCCCGATCTGTCAGGATCGAACGGAGGCGCCGGCGGGCCGTGAAGAGCCGTGATTTGACGGTCTTCTCGGGAATGCCGAGCAGCTCACCGATTTCGTTATAGGAAAAACCCTCGATGTGTTTGAGCACGATCACGGTCCGCAGATCCGGGGTGAGCTCCCTCATTGCCGCCTCGAGTTTCTCGGCGGCCTCGGTTCTGCGGTACGCGGTCTCGGGGTTGGCGGTTGCCGCCGGGAAGTCACCGTCGAGTTCGGATTCGTCTCGCCGTCGGTCGACCATGTTGAGCGACTGGTTGACGACGATGCGGTAGATCCAGCTGAAAAAGCGGTAGTTCGGGTCGAAGGTGTGGAGCTTTTCATAGGCGTTGACAAACGCCGTCTGGGTGGCGTCCATGGCGTCTTCCACCGACCCGGTGATGCGGTAGGCGGCGTTGTAGAGAGGCCGTTCGTATCGATCGACGATTTCGTCGAACGACTCGCGGTCCCCACGGAGGCAGGCGGTAACCAACATGACATCTCGTGCATCAGTCATAAGTACCGGCCACACGCCCGAAAGTTGGAAGACTGTCGAAAGTCAGTAGCATCTATCTGATTTCAAATATGTTGTCGAATCCTGCAATGCTGAAGATTTCGCGAATGTGGGGGTTGAGGTTGGTCAGCGTGATGGCCTCGCCGCGGTCGACCAGGCGCTTTTGAGTCGCGAAGAGAAGCCCGAGACCGGCGCTGGAGATGTAGCTCAGATCCTGGAAATCCATGGTGCAGGACGCGGTGATGCCTTCGAAAACGGCCTTGGCCGTTTCGATCTGCGAAGCATCGAACCGCCCGTGCAACAAGAGGGCCCCATCGGGGCTGTGTTTGATCTCGAACATCTCACTTCTCCAGTGCTTTTCTGACTGAGATCCTCATCCGCCTGTCCTCGATCTCGTACTCGTACTCCAGGTCGTCGACCATGGTCCGCACGAGATGAACGCCGAGGCCGCCGGGCCGCCTGGCCTCGATTCCCGCTTCGACCGGCACCGCGGCCACGCTGGTTTCGTCGAACGGTTCGACGTCGATGTCGATGAGTTCGAGAAAGACCTGCTCGTCGTCGTGATCGAGACCGAGGGTGACGGTGTCGGCGCCGCCGAGATTGTGGCGCACCATGTTGGTGAACAGCTCTTCAACCACGAGGTTGATGCAGAAGACGGTGCGGGCGTCGAAATCGTGCTCGTCCGCGAACACTTCCAAGAACGCAAAAATCTCGTCCAACGACTCGATCTTGCGTGGAAACTCCCTTCGCGCACCCGCCATGGAAACTCCTCCGTCGGTGTGGCGCAACCAACAGATCCCCCGTCGCCGCCAGACCGTTCCCCAGCTTTCCGGAACTGTTACTGTCCGTCACTCTAGCACAGGAGATGTGTTCTCAATCCGGTCGGTGGTAGACTTCCTGCAGCCATCCGATCGACAACAGAACCGCGCGGAGTGCGGTTGGGACCCGGGGGGAGGCTTGAGATGCAGGTGATATTCGAGCCTGATCGTGAGATCGACAATGCCCTGATGGTGAGGCTTCAGGGAGCCGTCGACGTCGTGACGTCCGATCGATTGTGGGAGCTTGCCTCGGAGAGAGCAGGCGCGGACGCCCGATATTTCCTGTTCGACTTCTCGGGGGTCACCATTTTGACCAGTGCCGGGATCGGCATGCTCGTTCGTCTTCTGATCCGGCTCAGAGGGCAGGGGGGCACCCTGGCCGTGTTCGGCTGCAACAACCACATCTGCGACGTGTTCGATATCGTTCTGTTGAAGGAGATCCTGCACGTCAGCGTCTCTGAGGACGAGGCTCGGGAGAGACTCAAGGGCGAGTGATCGCTGCGAAGAAGATCGACGTGGCGCTCGCCCGGCGCCGCTGATCTACTTCTTCTTGGCCGTTTTTTTCGTGGCGGTTTTCCTGGCCGCTGGCTTCCTGGCCTTCTTCGCCCTCGGGTCCTTGCCCTGCGCGCGCAGCTTTTCTTCCCGGCGGGCAAGCAGTTCCACCGCCTGGTCGATTTCGACCTTTTCCGGATCGGTGCCCTTGGGGACAGTTGCGTTGACCGTACCGTCGGTGACGTAAGGACCGAAGCGGCCGTTTTTGACCTGGATGTTCTCCCCGGATTCCGGGTGGGCCCCGAGATCTGCAATCACCGAGGCGGCGCCAGATCTGCGGCCGCGTTTCGGTTCCTTGAGCTTTGCCACCGCCTCGTCGAGGGTGATGATGGCGAGTTGTTCCTGTGAATCGAGGCTGCGGGTTTCCGCGCCCATCTTGACGTACGGGCCGTAGCGGCCGTCCTGGACCGTGATGCTTTCGCCGGTCTCCGGATGGGCGCCCACCTCGCGAGGAAACGACAGCAGCATGACCGCCTCCTCGAGAGTGACGGTCTCGGGGTCCATGCTCTTCCACAGGCTCGCCATCCGGGGTTTGTCGGCGCCTTCCTCGCGATCGCCAAGCTGGACGTAGGGCCCGAAACGGCCGTTTTTGACGGAGATGGCCTTACCGCTCGCCGGGTCGTTGCCCAGAACCTTGTCGCCCTCGGCGGCCCTGGCCACCATCTCCAACGCCCGCTCGAGGGTCAACTCGTCGGGCGGCATGTCGTCGGGGACCGACGCGCGCACCTCGGAATCGCCGATCTGGATATAGGGGCCGTAGCGGCCGACCCGCACCGCGACCCGTTCGCCTTCGGGGGTCTGGCCGATCGTGATGCGCGAAGCTTCACGGGGCTCGATGTTCTCTCCGGTCGCCACCAGCCCGTGCAGACCCATCCGCATGATCTGGCGCCGGCCGTTGTCGGCGTCGGCCGCGCCGAAATAGAAATCGTGGAGCCACGGGGCGGCCTCGTTCTCGCCGCGGGCGATGGCGTCGAGTTCGTCCTCCATCCGGGCGGTGAAGTCGTAGTCCACCAGGTCGGGAAGGTTGCGTTCGAGCAACCGGGTGACGGCGAACGCCGTAAAGGTCGGCACCAGGGCCTGGGCCTTGTTCCAGACGTAGCCCCGGTCCTGAATGGTCTGGATGATCGAGGCGTAGGTCGAGGGCCGACCGATGCCCCGCGCTTCGAGCTCCTTGACCAGACTGGCCTCGGTGTAGCGCGCCGGGGGTTGGGTCGTGTGATCGGAGGGTTCGATCCCCTCCACGTCGAGGGCTTCGCCCGGCACGAGGGGCGGCAGGATCTTCTCCTGGTCGGCGAGCTCGGCCTCGGGGTCGTCGGAACCGGCGACGTAGGCGCGCAGGAAGCCGGCAAAGGTGATGACCTTGCCCGAGGTCGCAAAGGCCGCGGTTCCCTGTTCGGCGGTCGGGGCCTCGATGCGCACCTGAGTGCGCAGGCCGATCGCGTCCTTCATCTGCGACGCCATGGTGCGTTTCCAGATCAGATCGTAGAGCTTGAACTGGTCGGTTTCGAGCGTCGATCGCAGACTGGCCGGAGTGCGGAAGCGATCGCCGGCGGGGCGGATGGCCTCGTGGGCCTCCTGTGCGCTTTTTGATTTGGAGCGATAGACGCGGGGCTGCTCGGGCAGGTAGTCGTCACCGTAGAGCTCCCGCACCTGGTGGCGGGCGGCGCTGAGTGCCTCTCGCGAAAGCGTCAACGAATCGGTCCGCATGTAGGTGATGTAACCGTTTTCGTACAAGCTCTGGGCCACCCGCATGGTCCGGCGGGCGTTGAAACGCAGCTTGCGCCCCGCCTCCTGTTGCAGGGTCGAGGTCATGAAAGGAGGGTAGGGCCGATTGGTGAAGGGCTTTTCGTTGACCTCGGCGATCGTGAATTCCGCGGACCCCAGCTCGTCGGCGAGGGACCGGGCGCGATCGCGGTCGAGAACCAGGGCCCGGGTCTTGAGTTCGCCGGTTTCGGGGTCGAAGTCCTTGCCGATCGCCACCTTGGCGCCGTCGAGCTCGGCCAGCCGCGCGGTGAATGGCGGTCCGCTGTCGATCTTCTTGAGGGTCGCATCGAGGCCGCAGAAGGCCGACTCGACAAAGCGCATCCGGTCTTCCTCGCGAGCGACGATGAGGCGCGTCGCCACCGACTGCACCCGCCCTGCGGAGAGCTTCGGGCGCAGCTTCTTCCACAGCACCGGCGAGACCTCGTAGCCGACGAGCCGGTCGAGGATGCGCCGGGTCTCCTGTGCCGCCACCAGGCGGCCGTCGATATCGCGCGGGTTCTCGAGAGCGTTGGCGATGGCCGAATCGGTGATCTCGTGGAACACCATGCGCTTGACCGGAACCTTGGGTTTCAGGACCTCGACGAGGTGCCAGGCGATGGCCTCTCCTTCGCGGTCCTCGTCAGTGGCGAGGTAGAGTTCGGAGGCGTCGGCGAGCTTTTTCCTGAGCGTCGTGACCTGTTTCTTTTTCTGCAGGGGCACGATATAGAGGGGCGAAAAATCGTTTTCGACATCGATGCCGAGCCGGGCCCATGGTTTGCCCTTGTGTTGTTTCGGTATCTCGGCGGCGGAGGGCGGTAAATCACGGATATGGCCAATGGAGGATTCCACGACATAGTCCGGTCCGAGAAAGCGCGCGATGGTCCGCGCCTTGGCTGGTGACTCGACGATGATGAGCGGTTTCTTATCGGCCATAGGGCCCATAGGAGAGCGGAGTGCGCTGCGCTTGTCAAGCAAAAGGTCGGAAAGCGCGGTTCGCCTCGGGTGGTATGATCTGCCGACGCTGCGCTTCTGGCGGAGTGGATCGGGAGCGGGGGGGAGTCGGCGTGGGACCCTGGTTGGTTGAGGTCAGGACAGCTCTTGAACTCGAGCCGTGGCTCGCAGGCGGACCGCCGGAGCGGGCAGGCTCGACGGTGATGGTGGTGCGGGACGACGGGCCGGACGTGCGGGCCTTTCTGCCCAACGCCCTCGACGCCGCCAAGATCGATCCGCGGCGGGTGGTGGTGTGGATTCGCAATCCCGCCGTCCTCGATGCCTCCCGCTCTGGCGAGCTGTTTGGAGACGGCAGCTGGTGCCTCGCCGTCGTGCTCGGAGCTGATGGCAGGGCCTCCGCCTGGGTGACCAGCGATCGTGTCGGGGTGGAGGACGCCGCCTTCGCCTTCACCGAAGCTGAAACCGTCAAGAAAGTTGAAAGTGCCAATGTCTGAGATACCCGAAAAGTACGTGCACCTCGATATCGAGGATAAGTGGCGGCGCCTGTGGAACGAGTGGGGCATTTATCGTTGGGACCCGGCAGTGCCGCGTCAACAGACCTTCGTGGTGGATACGCCGCCGCCCACCGTGTCGGGGTCGCTGCACGTCGGACACGTGTTCAGCTACACCCACCAGGACCTGCTGGTGCGGTACCAGCGCATGACCGGCAAGAACATCGCCTTCCCGATGGGGTGGGACGACAACGGGCTGCCCACCGAACGCCGGGTGCAGAATCTCCTGGGAATACGCTGCAACCCCCACCTCGCCTATGACCCGGGCTGGAAACCGGACCCGGCCGGCGGCAAACGCAAGGAGATCGAGGAGGTCTCCCGGCGCAACTTCATCGAGGCCTGCGGTGTGGTCACCGCCGAAGATGAAAAGGCCTTCGAGCACCTGTGGCGCCACCTCGGGCTGTCGATCGATTGGTCGGAGCAGTACGCGACGATCGACGACCACTGCCGGCGCATCTCGCAATTGAGCTTCCTCGACCTGGTGGCCAAGGGCCAGGTCTACAACGTCGAATCGCCGACCATGTGGGACATCGATTTCAAGACCGCGGTCGCCCAGGCCGAGGTCGAGGACCGTCCGCGGCAGGGCCTGTTCTACGATCTGCGTTTCGGGGTCGACGGCGGTGGGGAACTCAAGATCTCCACCACCCGACCGGAGCTTCTCGGCGCCTGCATCGCGGTGGTTGCCCATCCCGACGATGAACGCTATCAAGACGTCTTCGGCAAACATGCCATCACGCCGCTGTACGGAGCGCGGGTCCCGATTCTGGCCGCCGAGCACGCCGACCCCGAAAAGGGCACCGGCATCCTCATGGTCTGCACCTTCGGCGACGCCATGGACGTGGAGTGGTGGAAGGCGTCGGGCCTGCCCCTGAAACAGCTGATCGGCCGCGACGGACGCATCGTTCCGGCGACCTTCGGCGAGGCGCCGTTTTCGAGCGTCGACAACGCCCTGGCACAGAAGAGCCACGACGAACTGGCAGGCCTCTACATCAGCAAGGCGAAGAATAGGGTTGCCGAAATGCTCGCGGAGGAGGGGAGCCTTCCCGGCTGGCAGGGCCCGGCCCTCGTCGGCGAGCCGCGGCCCACCGACCAGATCGTCAAGTTCTACGAAAAGGGCGACCGTCCGTTGGAGTTCGTGCCGACCCGGCAGTGGTTCATCCGCGTGCTCGAGCACCGGCAGGCCCTGTTGGAACAGGGCGACAAGATCCAGTGGCACCCGGCCCACATGAAGACCCGCTACACCCACTGGGTGGAGGGTCTGAACCAGGACTGGTGCATCTCCAGACAGCGTTACTTCGGCGTCCCCTTCCCGGTCTGGTATCCGGTCGATGCAGCCGGCGAGCCCGATTTCTCGCGCCCGATCTATGCAGATGAGAGCTCTCTCCCCGTTGATCCCTTGACGGACACCCCGCAGGGCTTCTCCGAGAAGCAGCGGAATCAGCCGGGCGGATTCTCGGCCGAGCCCGACGTCATGGACACCTGGGCGACCTCGTCCCTGACCCCGCAGATCCAGTCCTACTGGGACATCGATCCCGAGCGCCATGCGAGCCTCTTCCCGATGGACATCCGGCCGCAGGCGCACGACATCATCCGGACCTGGGCCTTCTACACCATCGTCAAGGCGTGGATGCACGAGGACGAGATCCCCTGGCGCCACGTGATTCTGTCCGGGTGGATCCTCGATCCGGACCGCAAGAAGATGTCGAAGTCCAAGGGCAACGTGGTGACCCCCGACGACCTTTTGGTGGAGTGGTCTTCGGACGCGGTCCGTTACTGGGCGGCGCGCGCCCGCCTCGGCACCGACACCGCTTTCGAACCCGGTGTCTTCAAGGTCGGCAAGCGGCTCGCCATGAAGGTCTTCAACGCGAGCCGGTTCGTGCTCATGCAGCTCGAACGCGACGAAGCGGAGGTGCCGGGCGCGGAGAATATTTCCGAACCCCTCGACCTGGCTTTGGTGGCGCGGTTGCGGGTCGTCATCGCCCAGGCGACGAAGGCCTTCGAGGCCTTCGACTACGCGGCCGCCCTCAAGGTGATCGAGGAGAGCTTCTGGCACTTCTGCGACCACTATCTCGAGCTGGTCAAGCTGCGCTCCTACTCCGACGACGACACGCCGGCGCGGCGCTCCGCCCTCGCCGCCCTGGGGCTCGGCCTCAACACCTACCTCCGCCTCCTGGCGCCCTTCCTGCCCTTCGTCACCGACGAGGCCTGGTCGTGGCGGTTCGCCGGGAAGGGCCGGATGCAGAGCGTCCACACCGCGCCGTGGCCGACCGCGGCCGAGTTCGATGCCGTTCCGAGCCCCGAGGCCGAAGGCGGATTCGAGGCGGCGGTCGAGATCATGACCGCCATCCGCGGGGCCAAGACGGTGGCGCAGAAGAGCCTGAAGTGGCCGGTGGCGTCACTCGAGATCACCGGCCCCGCAGCCGCCCGCGCCGCCCTCGCACCGGTCATGGACGACATCCTCCGCGCCGGCAATGTTGTCGACGGAGGTTTGACGCTTTCCGACGGCGAGGCACCGGAGGGCGAGCGCTTCGCCATCACCGTCACCCTCGAGGAGAACAATGTTCTTAATTTTGAATTATGAATTTTGAATATCCCATCCTCACCAGCCAAGGGGACCGGGACGTTGCGATGTCATTCAAAATTCAAAATTTAAAATTCAAAATTCCTAGGGCGCTGGAATCAGCGCCGTAGGAGCCGGCATGATGTTCCAGGTGAAGCCCGACAGCCCCTCTGGGTGGGTGTAGAGCAGCTCGCGCTGGGGCGTTCCATCGACCCACATATAGCGATTGACCTCGCCCTCGTCGTCGTTGGCGACGTAGAGCTCGTCGATGCCGTCGCCGTCGAGGTCGGTGAGGATGGCGGCGTGTCGAATCGGGTGATCGCGTACTACGAGCAGGACGACTCACAGCCACCCGGCGCCATGCTGGTTGACTTGGCCAATGCGCTCGGCGTGACCACGGACGAACTCCTCGGCGTGAAGACGCTCAAAGACAAGCCCGACCCCAAGGCCGCCCGACTCGTCAAACGACTGCAGAGAATCGAGCGTCTTCCACCCGCTGACCGGCGGACAGTGCTGAAGTTCCTCGATGCGCTCCTCGAGAGCAAGGGCCTCGCCGGGGAAAGCAGCCCCCAGACCTGATGATGGATACGGTGCTCAAGACCGGCGGGGCCGGCCACTCAAGAATCGTCGGAATCGTCTGACCTGGTGCGGATGGATTCGGAATACTACTTCCTTATCCCACCGCCTACGAGCACCGGATGAGCAGACAGATCCGAGGGCAGTTGCGACAAACCTCTGCCTGAAATCGAAACGCGCATCACGACATTTCCGTCCAAGTCCACGTCCTGGAGCCTTTGTACTTGGAAAAACCGCCTTCCTGTGTCTGCTCCAGGTGACCAGATTCCAAAAAGGGGCCCGGAAGACGATATGACCGTCTCATCACCCTCAAGTGTCCTCAGCTCAACCTCCAACACCACGTCGGAATTGCGGGTGTCTTGCCAGATGTTTCGCCATTTTGGCGGCTCGATTTCAGCATGTTCTCCGTCCCAAACCACGAGGCGAAACGAATATTCGGATGCTGGGCAATCTTCGAGCCGGTATTCTCTGGAGGTAGGCGCTGACATCGGAAAACCCGGCATTTCGATTCGATATCTTGGGTAGTACGCCGCTGGCCCTCTGTCCAGAAGCATGCCCCCCCCCGAGGTCCGCGCGGGTTGGTACCCGACGACCGCATGCTGGGAAGAGAAGACACGCTATAACGAAGAGAATCAGAAATGCAAATCGAAGATGTGTCACATTCAGAATCTCCGAAGACCCGGCGCTTTCAGTTGAGGTTCTCATCGCGGGCACCGCATCAATTTACCTCGTTGGTTGCCAGAGCGTCGTTGCTCCCGGGCTTCTCACTCATTCAAGAATCGTCGGAATCGTCTGACCTGTCACCGAAGGACCTGGTACCGCTGTATACCGCTGTATGCGATGCTTAGGATCGACCGAGGAGAACCGCGAAAAGGACACATCCACCCAACAGGAAAACCGCACAAGCTCCCAAGGTTGACCCAATTGCAGAGGGGAGAAGGTCAGCCACACGCATCACAATGATCAGCACTACGCACAGAACAAAAAGTGCGGCGCACGAGTTGCGCGCCAGCCGAATTGGCCGCTGAGAATCGTGCGCTGTGACTTGATCAAATTCTGTCTCTGAACCATTTGGAGTTCCTAGTTGATTCACGGAACGTCCTCCAACTGTCGATTTGTCGATTGGATTACGATGGGAGCTGCGGCGTTGGTACTGACAGTTCCTGCAACGGTCCCAGCTGTTTCGGTTGTTGTTTCGACGGCGGCGAGCCGGGCTTGGTCGCGGGCGAGTTTTTGACCTGCTGACATTGCAGGTGAGCCTCTCGATAAGCGACCTTCCACTATTCCGGATCTTCTCTGGATACTCTGTTGCAGTGAGTTGATCTGGCCTGATTGGGCTGTCCGGGCCGCCGTTTCGACAGTGTGCCCGAGGCCGCCACCGACACCGCCTACAGCGGCGTCAATGAACATCGCGTCAGAAAGAGCCACAGTGTCTTGGCTTGAGTCTAACTCACGCTGAACAGCACCTCCTGCAACATTAGAGACGCTCCCAGCGATTACGGCACCCCTCACACCGGCCTGCGCAATCAAACTGGCACCAAAAGTTCCCCCCGCGATTGCTCCGGATACGAGTCCTCCAGCCGCAGCGGCTCCTATGTTGCGGATGTTGATGTCCTCGCCTGCGACCGCCTGTCTAATCAGTTCCCCGCCACCACCGATGGCTGCGCCGATCAAGGCCCCCACCGCCCAGTTGGCCAATTGTCCATCTGGGTCGACCATGTTCAGAGGGTTGTTCTCCACATACGCATACCGATTCCAGCTCTGGGATGAGCTCTGATCCCCACCCACCGGATCGGTGGAGATGAACCGCCCGATGGCGGGGTGGTAGTAGCGCGCCTTGGCGTAGACGAGGACGGTGTTGGTGTCGAGCTCGTGCTGGGTGAATCGGTAGCGGTCGGCGGTCCCGACGGAGGAGTACTCGGCGCCGAAGGGGTAGTAGTCGCCGCTCCAGGTGACGCTGCCGGCCTCGTCGGTGATGTAGAGAGCTGTGCCGAGGGGGTCGGGGTGGAAGAAGCTGACATCGTCGCCGCCCTGCCCGTCGGGCTCGACCTTGGCCACCTGTCGGCTTCCGGCATAGATGTACTCGGCGACGAGGTTGGAGTCCTGGTTGTACTCGGCGAGTGTGTTGCCGTTCGGGTCGCGGAGGTAGTAGACGGTCTCGCCTTCGACAGTCTTGCTGACCCTGAGCCCGTCGCCGTCGTAGGCGTATTCCCCCAGCGTCTGGGCGCCGCGCTCGACCCGGGTGAGCTGGTCGGCCGAGTCGAAGGTGTAGGCGAGAATGGGCGACGACGCCTTGGCCCTCTTCGCCGTACCGCCACCCCAGGCGCTGGTGTCGCCGCTCTCGAACCCGTCCGCGAAGATCTCGTCGCCCGGTCCGCGGACCTCTATTGCCAGACGCCCGATGTCGTCGTAGAGGAATTCGGCGTCCTCGGCGCCGGAAAGCATGCCGAGCCGGTTGGTGGAATGGTCGTAGACGTAGTCGGTGGTGTCGTCGTTGAGGGTGCGGGTCTCGCGGTTGCCGAGATCGTCGTAGGTAAAACCGAGGCTGCCCCAGAGACCCGGCGCGGTCGCCGAGGTCAGACGGTCGAGCTCGTCATAGCCGAACGATCGATTCTTGCCCGGATAATACGAGTCCGTCCAGGTTTCAAGGTTGGAGGCGCCGTCGTAGCCGATGCCGATGTGCATCAGCCCGGTCGCGGTGATACCGACGAGGCGGTTGCGATCGTCGATCCAGTGGTCGGTGGCGATGCCGTTGGCGAAGGTCACCAGGTCGGGCGCACCGGTCGTGTGATAGCTGATGCTCGGCAGGTATTCGACCTCCGACCCTTCCTCGCCGGAAAGGCTTTGGAGCCAGTTGTCGTCGTTCCACCCGTACGTGACCACGCGAGCGGTAGGGTACGTCATGGTGTGGAGCCGATCGAGCGTGTCATACGTGTACCACGTTACCTGGCCTTGCGGCCCGCCGACAATGCTCTGCGTCACGGTCTCGAGCCGTCCGGCATCGTCGTAGCCAATCGTTGAGCTCGCGTGATCGTTTGAGAGCGTGGTGCGCCGGCTCGCTCCGTCGTAACCGATATCAACATCGCTCGCCGTGCCTGGATAGTTGATGTCCGTGAGTCGGCCGGCGTAGTCGAAGTCGTACGTGGTTGTTTCCGGCCCCGGCCTGGTGCGGGAGGTGATGTTGCCCAGACAGTTGTACTCGTAGCTCGTCGTGCCGGACTCGGGATGTATTTCTCCAGAGAGGAAGCCGTTGTTGCAGTCGGTGGTCCCCGAGTAGTAGGTAAAGCTCCGGTCGCCCTGAGCGATTGGTGCTGTCACGGTTTCCAGGTTGCCGAATACCGAATCGTACCCGTACGTGGTGGTGTTCGAGCCCGCGTCGACGAGTGAGGCGAGGCGGCGATCGCGCGGATCGCCAAAGGCCTCATAGTCGTAAACCGTGGTGTGGAGTTTTTCGTCCGTGGCGGTCACGGTGCTGCCCGCGTAGTCGATGGTCACCTGGGTGGTCGGCGTGTCGGGATGGGTGATGGTCGTGGGCCGCCCCAACGGGTCGTACAAGAACGTGTCACCCAGACGCGCGTTCCACCGTTGCTGTACATGCCGCCGACGCCCGAGCGCATCGTTTGTGACCGCAAAGAGGTGTGTGATGACGGGGGTTGCACCGATGTGTTTGTAAATGTCGGTGAGGTGGCCGCTGCCGATCCGATCGTACCGGTATTCGAACCGGCGATCACCCCGCGTGACATACGCCACGTGCGAGTCGCGCAGAGGGTAGGAGTAGATTATCGGATCTGACAGTGGAGGATCCACCGAGGTCCGACGGCCCAGAAAGTCATAGTCGTACACGGTCTTGAAGTCATCGCTGCAGCCCCGCCCGTCGGTCTCCCACGACAGCATGCCCCTCGGCCTGTAGTCTCGGCAGTAATGGATGTCCGTCCCCGTGCCGGTGGCAACCGTTGTCTCTGTGGGGCTGCCGAAAACGTAATTTAGGTGGGTAGTAACCCGATTGTTCGGTACGCTTTGTTCGGTCTGGGTCTGGAGGTTGCCGTCCGGACCGTATACATAGTCAATCTGGCGGGCGCCGACGATCACGTCGGCTGGCGTGCATGCGGCAACGGCGTCAGTTTGCGGGTTTGAGAATGAGTGCTCGACGCGACCCAGTGCGTCGTACTGGTAGCACTGCGTTCCACCGGGATCGGCGTCCAGACCCTGGACGTGACCGACTCTGATGTTGTTCGTCGGTTCCTGCCAATATGTGAAGTAGGTTTCGCGAAGGAGACCGTCGGAGCTCGACTCGTCAATGCGGCCGACGTTGCCCCAGTCGTCGAACAGCGACGACGTTGTAGTGTAGCCGTCTGGGTTAGGAGGAGGATCAGGCGGCGGGTCGGGAATGCTGTCGTGACGCTCGACAACTCTCGTCACCGTTGTTGGCTTGACGTAGGTCTGCGGCCCGAAATTCCTGGAGCTGCCGCACCCGAACCACAGGCTGGACCATCGCGAATCGGCTGAGATTTGGCTTCCCTGCTCCCACACGGTCGAGGTCGTGACGGTTTCAAGGTCTTCCCCGGCATCGTCTTTGATCACTGTCGTGCTCGACTTTGGTCGGCCGACCTTCCACAGAGTGGGGTCAAAAGAGACGTAGGGACCCCAGCCATGAAAAACATGTTCCTCGGTAAACAAGACCGCGCTCGTCTGGCTGTCGGTCGTCACGACATTGGTCGTCGCGTCCTCCTCGCCCGGGTTCGTGTACGTGTAGTTGGTTGTGGCCTCGTCCTCGTAGATGATCTCACCACCTGGCAGCTGATCGATGGCAACGGCGGACTGCCTCATCTCAAGGGTGAGGAACGATACGCCGCCGCAGGACTGACTACCCGTCTCCATCACTTCCGCTCCCCACGTATAGGTGAGCTTGCCAATTCTTGGCGAGATCACTTCCTTGATTAAACGCAGACCTTCGGTGAGTGGGGTTCCGGGTGGTTCTTCGTCGTAGTACGTGAATGTCCAGGGGTTGATGATTTCTTCGGCTGGCCAGTCCCCGGTCGTCGTGTAGGTCACGTTGCCTAGAACGTTGACGTACAACCACTCGATAAAGGGAAATTGCGGATGATACGCCTGGAAATATCCGCGGTAGGTGAACGTCACGGTTTCGATGGCTGTGCCGTTATTCCTGAGCTGCACGTCTTTGATGATATTTCTGTCGGTGTAATAGCTGAATACGACCTCGCGAAGGTCGTTGGGGTCGTCGAAGGAAATCCTGTCGAGTTTGCTCATGTATGCCGGGAAGTTCGGTAGGTCCGAGTACTCGATCACGATGGCGTTACCAATCAGGTCTTCGATGCGCGTGCACTGGATGATCGTGATCGGATTGACAGTGTCCTTCATCCCCAAGTACGTGTAATCGGCGCCCGGTGCCGCCGCGTCGAACAGGTATTTGAGGCCTGTCGTCGTTTGGACGGTGTGCACCGAACCACTCACGCTGTACACCCAACCTTCAGGGGTTATCTTCTCCCCCTCGTGGCCGTCGCGGTTGTACAGCGGGTGCGTCGAGCCGTCGGGCATGATGAGAGTCGTGTATTGGTCGAGTCCCGGGTAGGGATTCATGAGCTTGCCCATGTGCAACTGCCATCCATTTTCCCCCAGTCGGCCGCTCTGATCTGCGGAGGCGGAGTGGCGCGCCAGAAGGGGGTCGTCCACTCGATTCCATACCTGCGACGAGTAGTAGTGCTCGACGACAATGTCCAAACCGCCGTTTCCAGGAAGAACGAAGTCCACCATATTGAGATGGAGCGAACCCGAGAACGGGTCGACATGCTCTGAGAAGCCGCGAGTCGAACGACTCGCCTCGACCTGACCGAGGAACTCGTCGCGGTCGAGAGGCTCAACAGGTGGGTCGGCCTTCGTCCGGTTGGGAGGCGGCTCTGGCCAGGCACTGTCGGCACCCGGCGCACCACCAGCTGAAGCGAACACAACCAAGCTGGTAGGAACTCCCGGGCGAACCGTCGTGGTGATTCCTTCCTCCCGTTCCGCGGCATGCGCGAAGGGCAGGGAAAGCAGGCTCGCGACGATCACCATCCTCGTCGCGAGATTCTGCAAACGCTCCAAGGAACCCGGGTAGTGCTGACGTGTCGCCTTCATGCCGCCGTCCCTTCTCAAGGCGCCGTTTCGTCGATGACGAGGGAACATCGACATTGTGGGTCGACAACTTCAGACAGTCTGATTTGGCGAATCTTCTCGGATTCCAATATAGACGGAAAAACTGAGATGACAACTAAGAACGCTTAGAAGATCATGGGAAGTTGAACGCACCAATCGATAGCGCATCTCACGATTGCATGCATGATCAAAGCGTCGTTCTTTTGGTCGGTCCCCGCTTGGTCAAAACTCAAAACTGAGAACTCAAAACTCCTACGGCGCTGGAATCAGCGCCGTAGGTGCCGGCATGATATTCCAGGTAAAGCCAGACAGTCCCTCGGGGTGGGTGTAGAGCAGCTCGCGCTGGGGCGTTCCGTTCACCCACACATAGCGGTTGACCTCACCCTCGTCGTCGTTGGCGACGTAGAGCTCGTCGATGCCGTCACCGTCGAGGTCGGTGAGGATGGCGGCGTGTTCGAAACCACCCGAGTTGCGGTCGATCGATTCGATCGACCACTCGGCGCGCGGATCCGACCCTGGCCGCAGCAACCACAGACCGCTCTTGTTGGCGGCCGCCACCATCTCCTTGATGCCGTCGTCGTCGATGTCGCCGGCGGTCAGGAAGCGCGTCAGGTTGTCGTCGAGGCTGGTGATGAGCATGCCGGCCGTCGGGTCGGTGTCGGCGTCGAAGCGCAGGATCTCGACCCGTCCTCCGGCCACCGCCTCCACCGAGACGTAGAGCTCGTCGGTGCCGTCGCCGTCGACGTCATCGACCAGAATTTCCTTGGCGTGGCGGTCGCCGAGGTCGGCCACCACCACCCGCGGCTCGTCGGCGCCCGGAGTGTAGCGGGTGACGAAGCCGGGTTGCGGGGTGCCGTCGAGCTTGTTGGGCAGGCTCGGCGTGGCGTAAATCTCGAGCGCCCCGTCGCCGTCGAGATCGCCCACTTCCACCTCGTGGACAAAGGTATTGGGGTCGGCATCGAGCTCCTCGGCCGTGAAGCCGCCGGCGCCGTCGCCCCAGAGGACCGCCACCACGCCCTGGTCGTGAGTGGCGACCGCGATGTCGGAGAAACCGTCGCCGTTGATGTCGGCGACTTCGAGGTCTCGCATGCGGCTGAACTTGCCGCCGAAGTCCTTCTCCCACAGGGTCGTGCTGGTACCGTCGGGCGCCCACAGCTTGACCATGGCCTGCGAACCACCCGCGGTGAGGATGCCCGCCTCGCCGGTCAGAGGCTGGTAGACCATCGCCTTGTGAAAGACATTGCTGTCGGTGTCCTCGATGAAGCGGTAGCTCCAGGCGGTCCCGTCGTTGGTGAGGATCCCGAGTTGGGCGGGCTGGGGCACCGGCCCCGAGGGACCACTCTCGAGCACCGCGAGGCCGAGCAGTAGACCGTTCGGAAGGGGCTCCACCTCCGGCGCCCCGGCGCAGCCGCCGAGGACGAGAACCAGACCGATGAGCACGAAGGAAGCGATGGAACGTCGCATGACAATCTCCGATCTCGAATTTTGAAGGGCCGACGCCCGGGGGCGGGCAGCCGGTATGGTACCGCAACCCACCGCCGGCAGCGAAGTGCGGCGGAGGGCCGGATTCCTGCCGGCCCATCCGCATGTGTTCACGCGCGATACCGGAATAGGGATGACAACGGATACGACAGGACACCACCGACGGTATGAACCACGTGATTGAGCCACGCTCGCTCGCCCTGTACAAGTCCGGTTGGGAGACCCAGGAGGTGCGTGGCCTTTTCGATTTCGCACAACGCGCATACCGCCGCCAGGGCGGCTATGCAGGTCAAGCGGAACCGAGGACTTGCCCAGCGCCGTTCCGCGGCGGCGATGCCGCCGGTCAATCCGCCGTTGACAAGAAAGATGACGGCCATTCCGCAGGGTATCGCCATCACCTTGAAGTACTGGACATTGAGGTCACCTGCGAGAGAGCCGTCGGAGATTCGTGCCAGGAAACGGAGGGGCGAGTCGCCGAGGCACAACGCCCAGGTCGGGTCGATGTCGGTGAGAAAATCGCTGAAAAGCCTGGCCACTCCGATTGCCGCCAACCCGGCCGCCAACAGGAGGCTCCAGGAGAGGCGAGGTGCACGGGAGCCTGTCGATTGGTCAATCATTGAGGTGCCGCAATTCCCCCGGCAGCCATTATATAAAGTCCCACGAGTCACCCGCCGCCCGCCATACCGATATGAGTGGCCTTCCAGCATGCTGATTCCTCACATCACCCGTGGTACAAAGATGGGGAGCACGTCACGGGGGCTCTTCACTTTTGTTGCTTTGCACCCGAGCCCCTCTGCCTCAATTGCTGTCATCCCGACCGATGGAGCGAAGCGACCGAGTGGAGGGATCCCTCCATTCCGGCCCTGCGGTCCTTCGGTCGGGATGACAGACTGATAGACCTGCTTCGCCACCGCCGTTCCCTGCTCCCGTTTTCCCTTTCCCAGCGTTACCGCGTGCTAGACTCGCGGGACCCGGGAGGGTGTTCCAAAGATGAAACAAATGACTTTTCTCAGAGCGGCGGCGATGACGTGTATTGCACTGATTCTCCTGACGTCGTGCGGTGGCGACGGCGGTGGCAACCAGGGGGTGAAGACGGAACGGGTGCCGGTCATCGTTGTCGCGATCGACGGCCTGCGGGCCGATGCGCTCGGGTGCTACGGCGCGCCTGTCGCGACCCCGGCTTTCGATGCGATGGCGGCCGAATCGGTCGTGTTCGAGTGGGCCTTTGCCCAGGCGCCGCAACTCCAGCCCTCGCTGGCGACGTTGGTGAGTGGGATGTACCCGACGACCAACGGGCTGCGGGTTCCGGGAGACTACATGGCGGACGACGCCTCGACGCTCGCCGAGGTGCTCGGTGCAGCGGGCTACACGACCGCGGCTTTTGTCGAGGGCAACCCCAGCGACAGCGACTACGGTCTCGCCCAGGGTTTCGACTCGTACCAGACTTCGGGAACTCCCGGGGTGGCTGCAGCCGACTGGATGGCGACTCACGCCGATGAGAACTTCCTCGCGGTCGTCGGAGGGTGGTCGAAAGTGGCCCTCGAACGGGTCAACGCCCTCCTCGAGGGCAGCGGCCAGCCCGACGGAATGAGCGCGCGCGTGCAAGAGGTTCTGGCGTCGAGGGCGGCGGGGAACGCCGCCGCGTTCGACGACGCCGACCTCGAGTGGGTGCGTGCGTGGTACGCGGCCCGGGTGCAGGTGATCGACTCGCTCTTCGGCGAGTTCATGGCCGAGGTGAAGGCTCTCGGTCTCGACCGCCGGGCGATCGTTGTGGTGCTCGGGAGCAACGGGTTCGCGCTTCAAGGCCATGGGGATCTGTTCGGCGAGTCGCTCTACCCGGCGGTCACCCACGTCCCGTTGATGATCCGTCTGCCCGGCGCCCGCGACGTCCAGACCGTCACCAAAGTGGTCGAGGTGGTGGATCTGATGCCGACCTTCCTCGAACTTACCGGCCAGCCGGTACCGGCCGGCGTTCAGGGCGCCAGCCTGTTGCCGATCCTCGATGGCGCGGGACAACCACCCTACGTGGCGTTTGCGGAGTCGCCGCAGGGCGGCGGTCAGAGATTCGTGGCCCTCGGTGGCCTCGCCATGATCAGCGGGATCTCGGGCGAGAACGCGGAGCTCTACGACCTCGCACTCGACCCGGCGGCGGCTGACGACCTCGCCGCCGGCGAGAGCGACAAGGTCGAGGTGATGGTCCGCCACCTCCAGGCGTGGGAGAAGATGGTGGCCGTGGCGTCCCTCGATCCCCAGCTGAGAGCGGAGGAAGAGCTCGACGAGGACACTCTCAAGCAGCTCAAGAGCCTCGGCTACATCCAGTAGGATGACAGCTGTTCACCGATTTCGGGGTAGGGGCGGCATATAGCCGCCCGCGCGGCCTGAACGACCCGTCTGCGCCAGTCAGAATCTCTCCTGGACATGTGCGGGTTTCGTATCGGCGATATTGCAGCCGTCCAGACGTCGCAACCACGAAGGCACGAAGACACAAAGCGGTACACAAAGAAAATCGTCTTGGTGAAATCCTTCGTGGCTTCGTGTCTTTGTGGTCTGTCGGTTCATGCGATTCCTGGCACCTCCAGAAGCTCAGCTTTTACCACAGCCCATAGCTCATAGCCCACAGCCCATTGCCCTCATGGGAACGCCTGCCATCGACGGCCGTTCCACCGTGCGCCGGCGGGCTCGTCCCGCATCGGCTTGCGGACCACGATCCCGCGCGCGGCGAGGCGTTCGAGGACCTCGCTGTGGGGGTGGCCGTGGGTGTTTCCCGGTGCCGCCGGCACCAGGGCGATGGTCGGGGCCGCGGCGTCGAGCAGGGAGGACGAACTGCCGTTGCGGCTGCCGTGGTGGGGGATGACGAGCACGTCGCACTGCAACCGCGACGACGAGACGAGACGGCGTTCGGTGGCCCTGCCGATGTCGGCCGTGACGACTGCGGTGCCCTGTCCGAGCTCGATGCGGGCCACCAACGACCGCTCGTTCTCTTCCCGGGGTGGGTGAAGCGCCGGCGGCCACACCACCTCGACCCTCAGCTCACCCGCCGACACCGCCGAACCCCTGGCGACCGGAACCACCCGGGTCCCGGCTGAACGGGCGGCGCGCAACAACGGCACGGTCTCCACCGCCGACACCATCCAGCTCGGGAGGATGAGCTGCTCGACCTGGAGGGTCCGTAGAACGTGGACGGCCCCGCCGATGTGATCCTCGTCGGTGTGCGAGAGCATCACGGCTGTGAACCGGCGGTGATCGGTGTCGACGGCAAGGACGGCAGCCTGGCGGAGGTAGCGGCCGGCGTCGGCGAGGACGGCGTCGCGGCCGGTCGCCACGACCACCGCCGCGCCGTCGCTGACCGGAAGCACGGTGACCCGGGGACCCGCGAGGGGCGGCGGGATCACGAGGCGGAGGTTGACGAGCAGCAGCACCCCGACCCAGATGGCAGCCGCCCGCGAAGCGTGCCGACCGTTCTGCAAGGCCCACCAACCCAACGCCACCAGCAGGACGACCGCCGCGGTGGGGTGTCGCGGAGCAATCATCTCGACAGCTCGCGCCGGCCCGCCAAGGATGTCGAGGAGGGATATCAGGGGGTGCAGCGCGCTCAACACCAGGGCCGCACCACCGGGCCAGAGGGGAGCGACGACGGTCGCGAGAACGGAGGACAGCACGGTCGGTGCAAGCAGCGGCAGCGCGAGGAGGTTGGCGACCAGCGCACCGGGAATCAGGCTTCGAAAATGCCAGGCCACCAGCGGGGCGGCTGCCGTCTGCGCCACCAGCGGCACGGCGACGGCGCCGCTCAGCCAGGTGGGTCCGCGCAGGGCGGCCGCCACCGGTGGGACCCAACGGATCAGGGCGGCGGTGATGACGACCGTCAACTGGAACCCTGGTTCGGCGATTGTCGCCGGGTCTTTGATCAGAAGGACGATGGCGGCCAGCAGGACAGCCGCCATCGGCAGTACCGCCCGGCCGAGGAAGCGTGCTCCGAGGTAGATGACACCCATGAGGGCGGCGCGCAGGGCCGACGGCGATCCGCCCGCCAGAACCGCGTACGTGGGGATCACAACCAACGCGACGAGACGGGCGGTCCTCGGTCCTGCGCCGAGCAACGCGGCCAGCAACCACACCGTGCCGCCGACCAGCCCGACGTGCAGCCCGCTGACCGCCAGCACGTGGGCGAAACCCGAACGCCGCCAGCGGTCGCGCTGCGCCTCCGGGACCAGGTCCCGCCGTCCCAGAGCCAGGGCGGCCGCCAGTTCGGCCGAGCGGATTCTGGCAGCGTCGGTGTCCGCAGCCGAGAGGAGGGAGAGAGCCATCCGGTTGCGGATTCGGGGCAACAGCCGGAAGTCGTCGGTCGCGCCGGACAAGGCGGGCGGACGGCACGATCAGCAGTGCCTGATCGGATTCGCCGGCAGGGTGGGCGAGGATCTCGACGACTGCTCCGGGAACGGGAAGATCGCTGAGTTCGGTGGCGCCGCGGATCTCGATGCGGCCGTTTCGGGGGAGTCGGATCGGGCGGTCGCGGATCTCGGCGGCGAGGACGGTGATCCTCGAGCGCCGGCCCCACCTCGATGCGGTCCAGCCCTCGCTCACCACGACCCGGGCGCGAACGGAAGTGCCCGGACTCGAGGCCAGGACCTCCCAGCTCAGGCGATCGACCGCCGACTCGAGTCCCCGGCCGCCGACGATTGCGAGGCCCGCGGCGAACCAGAGCACGACCGACGAAGAACCGCGATGGTGCGAGATGCGGACGAGGGCGGCGACCAGGGCGGCGGCCCCGAGAAAGACGAGGACTGTCTGCATCCAGCCGGGGCCGGGAACCTTCACCCACCACGTGGCGGTAGCGGCGACGGCGGCCCCTCCGGACATTGACCACAGGGGCTGCAGGGCGCGGCCCTGCGCGCTCTCGTCCGTCACCTACGCTCCAGCACCGCGAGGATCTCGACGTGGTGGGTCGAGGGGAAGAGATCGAAAAACTCGACGGATTGAACGGGTAGCCGCTGTCGAGGAGGAAGCCGGCGTCGCGCGCCCAGGTTGAAGGGTCGCAACCGAGCATCAAGATCCGGTGGGGGTGCCAGGTGGCGAGGTCCCGGCGCAGTGACCGCGTCAGACCGGTCCTCGGCGGGTCGGTGATCACCAGGGCATCCTCGGACAAGTCGGCTGCGGCCTCCACAACCTGTTCGGCCGTCTGTCCGACCGCGACTCTTGCCTGCGGAAGGTTTGACGCGGCCGCGCGGCCGGCAACCCGGTGCGGTTCCACCAGAAAGGCCGCCCGCGGTCCGGCCGACAGGGCCGCGGCCGCCAGAAAACCGACCCCGGCGTGGAGGTCGTAGATCGGTTTGCCGTCGTCTCCGGCAAGTTCGGCAACCCGGTTGAAGAGGGCGCCGATGAGGTGCCGGTTGCCCTGGAAGAACGAACCGAGGGGCACGGTCAACGGGATCGGAAGATCGAATTTCACCGCGGTCGCGCCCCAACCACCGCGGATCTCCCCGGCCCGGTCGAGACTGTGAAAGCCGGAGATGTTGCCGTCGAGCTCATCGCGGTTGGGGATCCACGAGGGGTCGATCCGCGGCGGTCCGGCCTTCGCCGCCCTCAGGCCGGCCACCGCGTCCCCGGAACCGGAGCCCTGCAGCCACTCGAGATCGACCGGTTGCGGACAGCGCCGAGACAGGCTTTCGATCAGCGATGGCAGGGCGGCCATGAGGTCGGGCGAGAGAATGCGACAGGCGGAGATGGCGGTGACGGTCTGTGATCTGACCTCGAAGAAACCGAGCGTTCGGTTGGAAGGGTCCCAATGCAATCTCGCGCGGAGTCGATAGGCCAGGGGCGAGTTGGTGACTGGGGCGTCGGCCAGCAGCCCGGCAAGGAGAGGTTGGCCGCGTGCCGCGTCGGCAGCCGCCAGAGCTTTGAGTCGGGGGGCCGCCCCGGGGAGGATGTGAGGCCAGTCGCAACCACCGCAGCGGTCGGAGTGTGGGCAGGGATCGGGGTCTCGATCGCCGTGGCCCGAGCTCGCAACACCGATCGTTTCGGCCTCGACGATCCCCGCCCGGCGCCGCGTCACCAGGGCCGAAACGACCTCGCCGGGCAGCGCGCCCGCGACCATCCATGTCTCGCCATCGTGATGGGCCAGCGCGCGCCCGCCGCCGATCAGCTTTTCGGCACGGACCGCTGCGATCTCATCGCCCGAACCGGTCGCGGGGACCCTGTCGGGAGTCAATTGTCGATCTCCAACCGCGGCAGATCGAGCAGGTTGCGGAGCAGGCGGTCGCGCAGGGCGCGAAAGGTGCGTTCGCGGGCCTCGGGGTCGACCGCAACGCTCTCGGACTCGGCACGAGCGCGGTCGTTGAGTCGGAGACGGTCTTCTTCTTCGAGGGCATCGAGACAGTCCACGAGGAGGGATGTCTCGAGAGCGTAGAGGTGCTCTCCGACAAGTCGGCTGTCGATCTCAGTGGCGGCACGCACTTCGTGGTTGAACCGATCGATCACCGCGGCCGCTCTCGGTCGTCCATCTCTGACCCTGGCTGCGGCCTCGTCCAGACGTTCGGCCAGGTGATCGATCGCTTCTCGAGCGGAAGCCATGTCGTTGGTTGAGTCGGCGCCGGCGCCGACCCTCATCTCGGCGACGCGTTTGGCGTGGGCTGCGACGGCATGGCGGCAGTAGGACAGGCTGACCACGGGTTCCACCTCACCGCGTTCCCGACGGCGGGCGAAGACCTCCGCCACCCCGGTGCGCACCGCGGACAATGGAACCTCGTCCTTCCACCATGAACGCAACAGCTGAAAGTCCTTTGGCGACAGCAGGTGAGGCACCCCGCGGAGGGAAGAAAAGAGGTCTTCGACCGCCCGGTAGTAGTCGAGTTCTGGCGTGTTCTCCGCAACCATGTGGTGAGTGTAGCGCGCCCCACGGGGCGGCACGAATTCGACTCTCGTGGCGGCTCGACCCGAGCTCCGGGGGCCGGATGCCGGCATTTTCACCGGGGTTGTCGATCCGGACCGGGAGGCAGAGTGGCTCGAATAGGTACAATGCCAAGGTTGAGATGCAGTACATCAACCGACTGATCCTCGTGTGCTGGGCGTTGCTTCCGGCCGTCTCGGCCGGGGCGGGTTCGTGGGCCCAACTCCCTGACGCCGTGGCCCAGCTGCAGCTGGATCCGCGCAACCCGTCGGCCTCCGAGGTGGTTCGGCAGACGGGAGCTTCGATTCAACTGGAGGCCGCAGCCGGTCGGTTGAGTGCGGTCGCGACGCTGATGGAGGTCTACTCGAGCCTGGTCACCCGGCTGCCCGACGGTGAGCGGCGGATGCAAGCGGTCGAGCAGGAGGTGTCGGCCGCGTTGGTTGTCTACGGAATGGGGCGGCGAGCCGATGACATGGAAACCGCTGCCACCGCCTGGACGATGGCCGCGACCTACGACCCGTCGGGCCGGGGAATGGACCTGATTCGCGAAATCCTCCTGCCTCCGGCCGACCCCGCGGACGGTGCCTCGTGGAGGTCCGGTCTCGACGGGGCGGAGCTTGTCTACCTCCCTCCGACCCGGACCAGGGTGGGGTGCTCCGATTCGGATCGCAGGTGCCGGGACAACGAGGTGTACTTCCGCTGGTTCGAGTTGCCCGGTTTCTGGATCGAAAAGCAGGAGGTCAGCAATGCGAGGTACCGGCTCTGCGTGGAGGCGGGCGCGTGCAAGCCGCCGCTTGATGACTTTCGCTACAACGATCGTTCCCGCGGTCTCGAACCTGTGGTGGGTGTGACCTGGTATCAGGCTCGCGACTACGCCTCTTGGACCGGAAGACGTCTCCCGTCGGAGGCCGAGTGGGAGAGGGCGGCGAGGGCCGGCGACCAGCGGTGGCGGTTCCCGTGGGGCAACAGCCGGCGGCCGGAGCACGCCAACGTCTGGACGGAGGCGCCGGAAAGCGTCGCCGGGATCCGACCCGTTGGCTCCTTTGCGGCGACCGGTCCGGGCATCTTCGATCTCGGCGGTAATGTCTGGGAATGGTGTGCCGATCGATATCAGGAGGGATTGAAACAGCTGCCCGACGACGGCTCGCCGGTTCGCGACGGTATCGGCAGGACGGTGCGCGGCGGGTCGTGGAGGCGCAGCATCGATCTTGCGAGGGTCTCGACCAGGAGCTGGTTCGAAGAGTGGTACCGCGCCGACGACCTCGGTTTCCGTTGTGTCCTGCCGCGGTCCGAAGATGTTTCTGACGCAGTCGTGCTGGCCACCGCGAACCGCACGTTCGCGCTCCGGGTCCGGCTCGGCCACGACCTCGCCGGCGCCGACCTTTCGACCGAGGACCGACGCTATCTCGACCGCCGCGCCCTGACCTGGCTGCTGCTCGAAGAGCGGGTGGCCAACGCCCTGCAGATGGCGGTCTCGCTGCTGCAGAGGGATCCGAAGGACCCAGTGGCCCTCGACGTGCTCAACGGGATCGACGAAAAACTCGACCGCGCGGCACGGGCGGGCGATCTCGACCAGGTGGATGATCTCCGGGGCGTTCTCGCCCTCGCCGCAGCCGGGAATTCCAGGTTCGAACGGCGGCGCCGCGAACTCGAACCGCAGATTGTCGCCTCTCTGCGGGCCTGCGGCGAGGCGGCGGCCCGATCGGGGCAGCGCGACCTCGCGCGAGCGTGTTTCGAAAAGGGGCTCGAGATCGCGGTCAATGACACCACCCTCCTGCGCGGGATGGAAAAGCTGACGCCGCCGCCGGGCGGAATCAGCTTCTCACCGAAGGACGGCAGAGAAATGGTGTGGATCCCCGCTGGCGGCTTCCGTTTCGGCGCCAGCGAGGGGGACGGTCAGGCGGATCTCGACGAGTTCCCGGCCGGCGATTTTCTCGTCCAGGGGTTCTGGATCGACCGTTATGAGGTGACGAATGCCGACTACCGGCGCTGCGTCGAGGCCGGAGCCTGTGAGCCTCCGAGTCAGCTCGAGGCCTACGACGACCCGAACCGGGCCGCCCAACCAGTGCTTGCCGTCAGCTGGTTCCAGGCCCGGGGCTATGCGGCCTGGGCCGGCAAGAGACTGCCCACCGAGGTCGAGTGGGAATATGCGGCGCGTGCCGGTTCTTCGGAGAGATTTCCCTGGGGCGAGCGGTGGGACCCGACGAGGGCCAACGGCATCGGCGCTGAAGGCGAGGATCACTGGGGAGCCGAGGCGCCGGTCGGCAGCTTCCCGCCCAACGCGTGGGGGGCGTACGACCTCATCGGCAATGCGGCCGAGTGGGTCCAGGATGTCTACCACCCCGGATACCACGGCGCCCCCAGGGACGGCCGCCCCTGGGAACAGGAGGCGGGGCCGATTTCAGAACGCAAACGCGTCGTTCGCGGGGGGTCGTTTGCGGACCCGGGCTCCAAGCTGCGCGTCTCCGATCGAGTGGCCCGCCGCCCGGAAGATCCGCACCGCGAAACCGGCTTCCGCTGCGCGTCCAACTGATTCAGCCGGGCGATCGACCTGCAAATCTCACCCGGTTTCGGCCGCAGGCGACACCTGGTGAGATGTGGAGGTGAGGTTCACCCGGAATTGCATGAGGTCGAGGATTGGGCGGATGAGTTCGAAGCGTCGGCGACAGCGACCGTCACCAGTCGCTGCCCCAGTCGCTGTACTCCTGATCATCAACTCGGTCGGTTTCCATCTCATCGAATTCCGGATTATCCGAAGGTCAGAGCCCGGTCTTTTCGAGGATCCTGTCGAGCGCTTCGATCTCACCGCGGGTGGTGTAGAAGTGCGGCGAAAAGCGCACGGAGCCCTGCCGGACCGAAACCGCCACCCGCCTTTCGAGCAACCGACGGCGGGCGTCCTCAGGACTGACGGAAGAGTGCCGGGCCGCCACGATGCCCGCAATGGGGTGTCCCGAGCCGGGTGAGAACACGTCCCACCCGTGGGCCAACAGGACCCTGGTCAGCAGGCGGGCCAGCGTTTCGATCCGCGCCTGGATGTTCTCCCGGTCAACCGCGGCCACCAGGTCGAGGGCGGCGGCGAGACCGGCGACCCCGACATCGTTGCTCGCCCCGGGTTCGAATCTGCGGCCGTCGGCGTGGTATTCGAGGCGGTGAAGAAAGAAGTCCCGCGGCGCCAGCGCGATGTTGCGCCAGCCCGAGACCACCGGGTGCATCTGCTCTCTGATTTTGGGGGTCGTCGCGAAGAGGCCCGCGCCTTCCGGGCCCAGAAGCCACTTGTGACCGTCGGCCACGACTGCGTCGATGCCGAAGGTCCCCATGTGCATCGGCAGCACGCCGAGCCCCTGGATCGCATCGACCACCAGGAGGATGTTCCGCTCCTTGCAGAGACCCCCCAGTTGCGCGAGCGGGGCGATCCAACCGCTGTGGAACGCGACCCACGACACCGCCAGCAGCCGGGTGCGGTCGCCGATGTGCTGCTCGATCGTCGCCGGGTTGATGCGTCCGTCGGGTTGCGGGAAACGGGTGATCTGAACGCCGTGGCGGGCGAGGGCCAGCCAGGGTGCGACGTTGGCGGCAAATTCCTCGTTGCCGACCAGGACCTCGTCGCCGCTCTTCCAGTCGAGACCCTCTGCGATCAGTGACAGGCCCTCGGATGTGCTGTGGACGATCGAAACGTCATCGGGGGCACACCCGATGAGCTGGCTTCCGAGGTGACGGCAGGAGAGCAGGTTGTTGTGCCACTCGCGGTACTTCTCGTGGCCGGTCTCCTCCTGCTCCGTGATCCGCTTGCGCATCGCCTCGGCCACCGGGGTGGGAAGCGGGCACACCGCGGCGTGGTCGAGGTAGAGCACGTGCTCCCTGATCGGGAACTGGGGAAGCCACTCGCCGAGATCAAACGCCATGCAGCGATCATACCCCGCCCATTCCCGGGCAGCCGAAACGGCTGCCCGGGAATGGGGTGTGCGGGCGGGACGCCCGCATCACAAAGGCCCGAGACCCTGGTGCTTTGAGGTAAATGAAAGGCGTAGGCGCGTCGTTTGCGGCCCGCCCGCGCGAAGCTGAAATAGGCGTGTGTGGTGGCAGGCACTGAAGATAGGCGTACGCCTTTCCTCCGGTCTACCCGGCTCTCAAGCCCCAGGCCTCAAGCCTCAAGCCCCAAGCCTTAAACGTTCGGCATCAGGTGAATACGCTGGATCTGCAGCAGACCGACTTTGACCAGGGCGTCGGGGTCGCGGAGGGCGAGCGGGATGAGATCGCTTTCGGGGATGCCCGACTCGACCATCGCCGGCCCCCGCAGGAGGCCGTGGCCGCAGGCCCTGCCGGTGGCTTGGGCGCGGTCGCTCATCTTTCGCGCAAGATCGACCAGTGCCTCCCAGTTCTCGCTCGGGAAGTTCGGCTGGCTTGACAGCGGGTACACAACGTAGCCGACCCGGGTGCGCAGGTTCGCCGCGAGCAGGAGGTCGGAGTCGGCCGCCATCGCGAGAAAACGCTGGCTGACAACGTAGGTGTGCTCCGGATCGAGATCGCGCAGGACCGCGAGGTGTTCCTGGTCGGAGAGCCGCACCGGGATGTCGGAATCACGGATGACATCGCGCAGGAGGGCCTGCACGTGATCGCTGATCTGCGAGCCGCCCTCCAGCGGGGCCGGGAACCAGTCACCCTTGATCGGCTCGAGGCGGACACAGTAGAGACCGAGGCAGGTCCCCGGCGAACGATCGGGCGACCTCGAACTGGTGACCATCGCGCGCCGTTGCGCGAGACGGAGCTCGTAAGGCAGAAATATCTTGAGGAAATCTCGGCCGGCAACTGGGATGTCTGCAGGGTCGGCGGGGTGCTCGCTCATCGAACGATGTTCGCAGAAGATGCCTCGTCAGTCAACGAGCGAAAACGGTACAGGTTATATCTGACAATGGAACGCGCTGCCTTCGAAGGGAGCAGGGGAGCAGGTCGGAATTCGGAATTCGGAATTCGGAATTTTCACCCGCCCACACCCGGATTGAGCAGGGGAGACGCGCCCCCTATCACGAAGCCTGGATCCAGATCCGAAATTCAAAATTCAAAATTCAAAATTCAGAATCTGCGATGTCTCCCTTCCCTTTCTCCCTTCTCCCTTTCGCCCTTTCTCCCTTTCCCGCTGCCCGTCCCGAATCCCCGTCAGTCCTTTTCGCGCAGCACGTTGAGGGCCGAACCGGCCTTGAACCACTCCACCTGTTCGGCGTTGAGGCTGTGGCCGAGTTGGATCGTCTCTTCAGAGCCGTCGGCGCGGTGAATAATCGCGGTGATCTTTTGACCGGGCGCGATCTCCGCAAGTCCGGTGAGCGAAATCCGGTCGTCGACGCGGATCTTGTCGTAGTCGCCGGGCGCGACGAAGTGCAGCGGCAACATGCCCTGCTTTTTCAGGTTGGTTTCCGCGATGCGAGCGAAGGACCGTGCGATCACAGCCGTGCCCGCCATGTGACGGGGCTCCATTGCCGCGTGTTCGCGAGAGGACCCTTCGCCGTAGTTTTCGTCGGCGACCGCCACCCACTGGATTCCGCGGTCCTTGTAGGAACGGGCCAGCTTCGGTAGCGACACCACGTCGCCGGTCTCGCTGTCGACTCCGAAGCCGGGGTCTTCGGCAAAGGCGTTGACGGCGCCGAGGAAGAGGTTGTCCGAGATGTTGTCGAGGTGGCCGCGGAAGCGGAGCCACGGACCGGCCTGCGAGATGTGATCGGTGGTGCACTTGCCGCGCGCCTTGAGCAGCACAGGCATCCGTTCATAGTCCTTGCCGTTCCAGGCGGCGAAGGGCTGCAGCAGCTGCAGCCGTTCGGAGCCGTCCTTGACCTTGACTTCGACTGAACCGCGGTCCTCGGGGGGCGCGAGGTAGCCGTCTGCCTTGAAGATGAAGCCCTTCTCGGGCACCTCGGGTGCGGGCTCTGGCGCCTCGAGGCGGTAGGTTGAGCCGTCGTCGGCGGTGAGTTCGTCGGCGAGCGGGTTGATATCGAGAGTGCCTGCGAGAGCATAGGCGATGACGACCTCGGGGCTCGAGATGAAGGAGTTGGTCTGCGGGTTGCCGTCGTTGCGTTTCGCGAAGTTCCGGTTGAAGGAACTGATGATGGAGTTGACCTCGCCCTCGGTGATGTCCTTGCGGTGCCACTGGCCGATGCACGGGCCGCAGGCGTTGGCGAGCACCGTCCCGCCGAGGCGGTTGAAGCTTTCGAGTTGCCCGTCGCGTTCGATCGTGGCCTCGATCTGTTCCGAACCCGGCGTCACCCAGAGGGTGGACTTCGTGGTCGCGCCGTGAGCGATGGCCTGTTCGGCGACGTCGGCGGCCCGCGTTAAATCTTCATAGGATGAGTTGGTGCAGGAACCGATAAGGCTCGCCGTCAAGTTGGTGGGATATCCGTTTTCTCTGGCGTCGGCCGCCATCTGCGAGACCGGGCGCGCGAGATCGGGTGTGAAGGGCCCGACCACGTGCGGTTCCAGGGAGTCAAGATCGATTTCGATGACGAGGTCGAAGTAGCTCTCCGGGTCGATCGCCACCTCGGGGTCGGCAGTCAAGAGGTCTCTGTTGGCCTCGGCGAGGGTGGCGATCCGTGCCCGCTGGGTGGCGTCGAGATAGGTCTTGGCCCGTTTGTCGTAGGGGAAGATCGAGGTCGTGGCCCCGAGCTCGGCGCCCATGTTGGTGATGGTGCCCTTGCCGGTGGTCGAAATCGACGACGTACCGGGCCCGAAGTACTCGATGATGCGATTGGTTCCGCCCTTGACGGTGAGAATGCCGAGCAGTTTGAGTATCACGTCCTTGGGCGATGCCCAGCCCTTGAGGCTGCCGGTGAGTTTGACGCCGACGATCTCGGGCTGCAGAACCTCCCAGTTGAAGCCGGCCATGACATCGACCGCGTCGGCACCGCCGACCCCGACGGCGATCATCCCGAGGCCGCCGGCGTTGGGGGTGTGTGAGTCGGTGCCGATCATCATACCGCCCGGAAAGGCGTAGTTCTCGAGCACCACCTGGTGGATGATGCCGGAGCCTGGCTTCCAAAAGCCAAGCCCATAACGGGCCGAGGTCGACTGCAGGAAGTCGTAGACCTCGCGGTTGCGATCGATGGCGGCTTCCACGTCCTCGATCGCGCCCGACTGGGCGAGGATCAGATGGTCGCAGTGGACGGTGGACGGCACGGCCGTCGTGTCGCGGCCGGAGAGCATGAACTGGAGGAGAGCCATCTGCGCGGTGGCGTCCTGCATCGCGACCCTGTCCGGCCGCAGCTGGAGGTAGGCCCGCCCCCGGTCGAGCTCGTCTTCGGGGTCGGCCATGTGCCCGAACAGCACCTTTTCTGCGAGCGTCAGTGGTCTGTCGAGGCGCTTCCGGATCACGTCGAGGCGCTGGCGGGTGGTGTCGTAGACCGATTGGACGAACTCGGGGGTTGACTCGATGGTAGGCACTGGGCGTCTCCTTGGCGTGGGCTTGGGCACCCGGCGTTGCGAGACGAACGCCGCGGTGCGTCACGTATTCTACACCCGAAATTTCGGGCGGTCGCGTGAACTGCGACGGGGTGCGGGGCTATTCTCGCGGATGATGAGTGAAGGATGGAATGGTCGGCGGGACCGCCCGAAATTTCTGTGCGACGCCATGCTCGGCTCGCTGGCGCGGTGGTTGCGGTTTTTCGGTTTCGACACGACCTACCTGGAGCCCGGTGTGCCGGACCCGGTGCTCGCGGATACGGCGTCTTCCGAGGACCGCTGGCTGCTGACCCGTGATCGTGAGCTCTCGACCGTTGGGCCCCGGACGCTGCTGGTGCGCAGCGAAAGGCTCGATGACCAGTTGGTGGAGGTGTTGTCGCGGCTCGCACTCCGCCCGGCTGCCCACCTCGGGCAATCGCGCTGCGGTGAGTGCAACGGCGTCCTCCAGGATGTCGAACGGGAAGAGGTGGCTGGGGTACTGCCGCCCTTCGTGCTCGCCACCGCCCCCCGTTTCCGCCGCTGCATCGGGTGCGGCCGGGTCTACTGGCCGGGAACCCATGGCGCGCGGATCCTGGCCAGGATGCAGACGATCGTTGAACGTTTAAACGTTTGAACGATTTAACGTTATGTCGTCGACGCGCTACAATGCGCTCATTATGGTGAATTCCGACGAGGCGCTCGAAAAGCTCGAAAAGCTCGAAAAGATCCTGGGCCACCGTTTTCACGATCCGGAACTCCTGAGGATGGCGCTTCGACACGGATCGGCAGCCGCCGCTCAACGGCGAGGTTCGTACCAACGTCTGGAATTCCTGGGCGACGCCGTGATCGGCCACGCCGTGGCGCGACTGCTCTTCGAGGCCTTCCCCGAAGACGATCAGGGCCTGCTGACCCGGAAGCGGGTCCACCTGGTGCGTTCGGAAAGACTGGCGGAGCGCGCCGCGCTGTTGGGGCTCGACGGTTGGGTCGAGGTGGGCCCGAGCGAGGAGAAGAGCCGCGGCCGCGAGCGTTCGGCAATGCTCGAAGATCTCTTCGAAGCCGTGGTCGGTGCGATCGCGCTCGACGGCGGGTGGGATGTTGCGTATTCCTTTGTCGGCGATCAGTTTGCCGAGGATCTCGGCGCGCTCGACGAGCGCACGCTGGCACTCGCGGACCCGAAGTCCTCCCTTCAGGAGGCCGCACAGGCGCGCGGCCTCCCGTTGCCCGAGTACCGCAAGGTGGCGGTCACGGGACCGGACCACAGCCGGCGGTGGGCCTACGAGGTGGTGTTCGACGGCGACGACATCGCCCACGGCGAAGGCGCGAGCAAACGGGAGGCCCAACAGCAGGCTGCGCGGAGGGCCCTGGTGCGTCTGGGACTGGTTCCGGAGGAGTAGGGGCGGATCAGACGCTTCGTTTGTAGGCCGCTTCTCAGAGCGTCGTCCCCGGGAGGAGCCACCTTCAACATTGTTGGCCTGTGTCGCTCTGCCTCCCTGGATGTTCGTGCCTCCAACAATGTTGAAAATGGCACCTCCGCCGCACGTGGCACGTCTCCGCGCGAGCATCCCGAGTTTCCGAAAAGGTATGGCAGGTGTGAGTCCGCGATCGGAGATGTTGGGTGGGGCGTTGTGATGGAGAATTCAAAATTCAAAATTCAAAATTCAAAATTCAAAATTCCGTGCCGGGTTAGGATGACGCGGTGACGAATCCGCATCCCCTGTTCGAACGCGCGAAAGAGGCCCCGGAAAAGCCGGGCGTCTATCGTTTCCAGGATCGGTCGGGGAAGGACATCTACGTCGGCAAGGCTCTCGATCTCCGGAGGCGGGTCCTCTCGTATTTCGGTCGCAGCGACCTGCCGGAGCGCACGCGGTCGATGCTCGCGAGGGCTCGGCGCCTCGATTTCACGGTGACGGCGAGCGAGGCCGAGGCCTTCATCCTCGAAAACACGCTCATCAAGAGCCAGCGGCCGCGATTCAACGTGATGCTCCGGGACGACAAGACCTACCCGTACCTCAAATTGACGACCGGCGAGGCCTGGCCCCGGGTGGAGCTCACGCGGCGGGTCCGGGATGACGGCCACGCCTATTTCGGTCCGTTCATGGGGCAGCGGATGGCGCGCAGGCTGATGGACCTTTCGCGGACCCACTTCCAGGTCCGCACCTGCCAGATCGAGATCAACGGCAAGCTCCCGCGGCCCTGTCTCTACTATCACATGCGCGCCTGTCTCGGCCCCTGTGTCGAGGGCTTGACGACTCCCGAAGCCTACGCCGAGGTGGTCGAAGAGCTGCGGCTCTTTCTCGACGGCAAACATCGGCAACTTCTGCCGCGTCTGGAACGCAGCATGTGGCGGGCGTCGGAGAACGAGGATTTCGAAATGGCGGCGCGCTACCGGGATCTGATGGCGGTGGTCAGACGTCTCGGCGAGCGTCAGGACGTCGAAAGGCCGGGCCGGGGCGATGCCGATGCCATAGCGGTGTGGAGCGACGGCGAACACGCGTCGGTATGCGTTCTGCCCTATCGGGCCGGACGGCTGGTGGACAAGCGCGAGTTCCATTTCGAGGGCGTCGGCGAGGTGGCGCTGTCCGACCTCTTGGTGACCTTTGCCGCCCAGTACTACGAGGCCAACCCGGCGGTGCCGCGCCGGGTGGAGACAGCTGACGAGCTCGACGAAGACGACCGCAGCTTGCTGCAGGCCTACCTCCGCCACGTCGTCGGACGAGCCGTCGTTATCGACAATCCGGTGCGGGGACCGCGCGCCCGCCGGGTGGAGCTGGCGATGAAGAACGCCAGGGCGGCCTTCGACCTGCGGTTTCGAGCGCCGCGTTCACAGGCGCAACACCTGTCGCGGCGGCTCGGCGAGGCACTCGGTCTGCCCGGCCCGGTGAGCCACATCGAGTGTTTCGACATCTCGCATTCGAGCGGCAAGGAGACCACCGCCTCGTGTGTCGTGTGGCAGGACGGGCGCATGAACAAACGCCAGTATCGGAGTTTCCACATCCGAGAGGTCGAGGGCGTCGACGATTTCGCAGCCATCGCCGAGGCGGTGGGTCGTCGTTACCGGCGGCTGCGGGACGAGCAGCGGCCGTTCCCGGATCTGGTGCTGATCGACGGCGGCGTCGGGCAGCTCAATGCGGCGATGGCTGCCCTCGACTCCCTGGGGCTTGATCTGCCGATCGCTGCTCTCGCCAAACGCGAAGAGGAGTTGTGGCTGCCGGCCGCATCAGAGCCCCTGCGGATGGATCGGTCGGACCCCGCCCACCTGGTGTTGCGCGAAACCCGGGACGAGGCGCACCGGTTCGCCGTCAGCCGCCACCGCGCGCGCCGCAGCAAGAAGACCCTGTCGTCTCAATTGCTGTCGGTCCCCGGGGTGGGCCCTGGACGGACGCGGTCCCTGCTCCATCGTTTCGGTTCGGTCCGGGGAGTTCAAAACGCCACTGTCGAGGAGCTGCAGCGCGCTCTCGGCCCGCGTCTCGGCCGTCACGTCTGGCACCACCTGCACGCCGGCGAGTCGTCAGTCGAGGACTGACGACTCGCGATTTCGAATTTCGGATTTCGAATTTCGGATTTCCAGCCCAACCCCATACCGGTTCAGCTGCGATGACGGTTATTGTCTGAATGCAGATATTTACGAAGTTCACCAGTTGTCAGTCTTTTGTCATCCATATTTGACAGTCAGCTGTGTCGAAAACTCGGCAGCTCCTGATGTCTTGATCCTGATGCAAGGCCTGAAGCCAGTTGCCGCGGTCCGAAAATTCGAAATTCGAAATCCGAAATCCGAAATTGACCCCATTTCGAAAATGCTAGTCTGACGCCGCATGTTCATCTCCGAGACCTTCACCAGCCTCCAGGGCGAGGGGATTCTGACCGGCGTGCCGTCGTTCTTCATCCGGACGTCGGGGTGCAATCTTCGTTGCCGGTGGTGCGACACCCCCTACACCTCGTGGCTGCCGGAGGGCGACCGGAGAACGGTTGGGGACCTGGTGTCCGCGGCCGTCGAGTCCGGCGTGCGCCACGTGGTGGTGACCGGAGGCGAACCTCTGCTGCAGCGTGAGATCGGCAACCTCACCGCAGGTTTGAGACGAGAGGGGTTCCACATCACCGTCGAAACCGCGGGCACGGTGGATCCGATCTTCGAATGCGATCTGCTGTCGGTGTCCCCGAAAACCTCCAACTCCGACCCGCCGGGGGCGGTGCGCGACCGCCACCGCCTTCTCCGTAACGACCGTGCTCCGCTGCGGCGCCTCGTGCAGCGTTTTCCGGAGCATCAGCTGAAGTTTGTGATCGACGACGCCGACGACCTGCGGGAGGTGCTTTCGGTCATAGAAGAGATTGGCGGCGCCGATTCGTCCCGGGTCCTCCTCATGGCCGAGGGGCGATCCGCCGAAGAGGTGGCCCAACGCGCCCCCGCGGTCGCGGCCTTGTGTCTGGACCACGGCTTTCGCTACACTCCCCGACTGCATCTCGACCTCTTCGGAGGCGGCCGGGGAGTGTGAATGGGTTTTTTCAGAATCGCGAAAACTTTCGAGGTCGAATACGGCCATCGCCTGAGCAAGCACCCCGAAAAGTGCCGGTTCCCGCATGGGCACAGCCTCCGGATCGAGGTTGTGGCGCGGGGCCGGGAACTCGACGGCAACGACATGGTGTGCGACTACAAGGCATTGAAGATGCTGGTGGTCGATATCGTCGAGCGCCTCGACCACGCCATGGCGCTCAACTCGGCCGACCCCAAGCTCGAAGGCCTGATGGCCATCGGCGATCGCGTCATCCTGTTCGACGACACCGACCCCACCACCGAGGTCCTGGCGCGCTGGCTTTACCGGCAGATCGCCGAGCGTCTGGCGGCGGACGGAGCTGTGACGTCCCCGAGCGGCACCGCGTACGAGATCCCCAAGGGCCTCGAGCTCGAAAAAGTCAGGGTGTGGGAGACCTCGTCGTCGTGGGGGGAGTACGTCGGGATCGAATGAGGAATTCGGAATGAGGAATTAGGAATTTCGGATTTCGAATTTCGGATTTCGAATTTTTCATCGCCACGCCTCGCCCGACATGTACGTTCGAGGGCTCACACCGGCCATGAAACGGTCCGCGTACACCGGACGTGCCGTCTCAGACAATGTTGGGAACTCGAGAGCGAGTAGCGAGCCCACACCAAGGGCCCAATCATTGTCTGAGGGGGCACTCACGGGCTATGCCCTTTCGGAGAATCGGGATGCTCACGTCGGATAACCGCCTCCCGAAGTGGTCTGCGGCGGAGGTGCCTGGCATCCCGATTCGTCCGACGAATCGGCGTGGCTCCTCTCGCGGTGATCTGTTGGGACAGTGATGTCGTCCGGCCGCCACTTTCAATCGCGCATTCGTTCGCCCCACGCACCGCTACAATGACCCTTCAGACATGACGGACTACTCCCACACCAACCCACTCGTCGCACCAGAGACCGTGTCCCGGTGGCTCGATGTCCTGCCGCAACCGATCGCGGTGACCGGCGGGACCGGCTTTGTCGGCTCGCACCTCGTCGACACCCTTTGCGCAGCGGGGATCACGCCGCGGGTCCTGGTCCGCGATCCCGGATCACCGAGGTGGATCGGCGGCACACCGGTCGAGTGGGTCTCCGGGTCGCTCGAGCAATCAGAAGCATTGCAACGCCTGGTGTCCGGAGCGGGGACCGTGATCCACCTGGCCGGGGTTGTGAGGGCAAGCAGCGAGGTCGAGTTCGATCGCGGCAACCGAGGCGGCACCGCAGCACTGGTCGGCGCCCTGCGGGAGTCGGCGCCGGAAGCGAAGTTGGTCAACGTGTCGTCGCTGGCGGCGGTTGGACCCTCGGCGGAACCAGCCGGTGTCGGCCCAGAAGCCGTGCCGGCACCGATCTCGTCGTACGGACGCTCCAAGCTGGCTGCAGAGTCGGAGGTTCGCGGTCTCGGTGAGGGTTTCTGGTGGACGATCGTGCGCCCGCCGGCCGTCTACGGCCCGCGCGACACCGACGTTTTCGAGTTTTTTCGCATGGCCGGTCGTGGTTTGGTGGCCGTCCCGGCGGGCGAGCGCTGGCTGACGGTTGCCTGGGTTGGCGACGTCGTGCGAGCCGTTGTCGCAGCGGCGGCCGGGCGGCCGCGAAGGGTTTTCCACCTCGGTGAGCCCGAACCGATACTTCTCTCGACTTTGATCGCAGACTTGTGCGCCGCCGGCGGCGTCGACTGCCGAATTCTTGCCATTCCGCCGTTCGTGGTGACTGGAGCCGGCGGGATCGGCAGCGCCCTGCACCGTGTCGGCTGGCATCGATTACCGTTGACGCGGGACAAGGCGCGTGAGCTTCTCGCCCGTCACTGGACGGCGCGGACCGCGGACTCGAGGTTGGAACTCGGTATCGACCGGCTGACCGGGTTTGCAGAAGGCGCATCCCGCAGCTGGGTCTGGTATCGAGATCAGGGCTGGCTGGGCTGAGGAATCGGCATATCCTGCTATGATTACCGCGCTGCAAGAGTTCTACGGGTCGCTGAATCCGTCGCGGAGATCGGCGATCCTTTCAACGGAGTGACATGGACGTCTTCGATAAATGTTGGGCCTTCAAAAGCGCGGATGTGATCCGCGACCAGGGTCTCTACCCCTATTTCAGAGTTATTTCGTCCGGCCAGGACCCCGTGGTGAGCATGAATGGCCACCGGGTGATCATGCTCGGATCGAACAACTATCTGGGCCTCACCAACCACCCCGAAATCAAGGCGGCGGCTGCCCAGGCGCTCGAGCAGTACGGGACCGGAACCGCGGGTTCGCGCTTTCTCAACGGCACCCTGGAGATCCACGTCGAGCTGGAGGAAAAACTCGCCAAGTTCATGAATCGCGAGGCGGCCCTCACGTTTTCGACCGGTTTCCAGGTCAATCTCGGGGTGATTTCGACCATCATCGGCCGCAACGACGTGGTCGTTCTCGATAGCCTCGATCACGCCTGCATCCTCGACGGAGCGCGCCTCTCCTATGGTCGGGTCCTCAAATATGCCCACAACGACATGGAGGCCCTCGAGGAACGCCTGCGTTCGGTCGAAAAGGACCGGGCGGCGATGATTGTCGTTGACGGCGTCTTTTCCATGGAGGGCGATCTCGCCGACATCCCGCGCATCGTCGAGCTGAAACGCAAGTTCGGCGCTCGCTTGATGATCGACGATGCGCACGGCATCGGAGTGCTCGGCGAACACGGTCGCGGGACCGCAGAGCACTTCGGGCTCGAGGCCGATGCAGACGTGGTCATGGGGACGTTTTCCAAGTCATTGGCCACTGTCGGCGGTTTTGTCGTCGGCGACAGCAGGATCATCGATTACGTCAAGCACACGGCACGGTCCCTGATGTTTTCCGCATCGCCGCCGCCGGCATCGGTGGCATCGGTCATCAAGGCGCTGGAGATCATCGAGCGCGAACCCGAGAGACGGCAGCGTCTGTGGGAGAACACCGCTTACATGAAGCGTGAGTTCACCGCCTTGGGCTTCGACACGGGAGAGTCTGCGTCGCCCGTCATCCCATTGGTTGTTGGCGACGACATGACGGCCTTCAGGATGACCATGCGCCTGCAGGAGGAAGGTGTCTTTGCCAACACCGTGGTCTCGCCGGCCGTCCCTGAAGGACGGGCGATGATCCGGACCTCCTACATGGCGACCCACACCCGCGAGCACCTCGACCGGTCGCTCGAGGCCTTTCGCGTCGTCGGGCGCGAAATGGGAGTGATTTCGTGACGGTGAAACCCGTCACCGGGAGGGCGGACCGCAAGCGGTTCATCGACCTGCCCTGGAAGATCTACCGCAGCGACGGCAATTGGGTGCCGCCGCTCAAGGCGTCGGTTCGCGAACTGCTCGATGTCAATCGGCATCCTTTCTATGCCGGCGGCCGCGAAGCCGAGTTGGAGCTCTTTCTGGCGTGGGACGGGCCCGATGCGGTGGGCCGGGTGGCCGCGATTCTCAACCACACCCACAACAGGGTTCACGAAGAAAAGGTGGTGTTCTTCGGCTTTTTCGAGGCCATCGACCGACCGGACGTGGCGCGGGAGCTTCTCGGAGCGGTGGAAAAGTGGGCGGGTGAGCGTGGCGGGGCCGCGGTCCGGGGACCCATGAACCCATCCACCAACTATGAGTGCGGTCTCTTGATCGAGGGCTTCGGTCGGCCTCCCGCACTGATGATGCCCTACAATCCGCCGTCCTACCCGAGGCTGATCGAGGGTGCCGGCTATACCAAGGCCAAAGACCTCCATGCATATATCTCTCCGGTGCACGGCGCGAGCCTCAAACGGCTGCAACGGCTGGCGGATCGCACCCGCGATCGCAATCCGACGCTGACCACCCGTGGGGCCGACCTTTCGGACTTTGAAGGTGAGGTCAAGCTCGTTCAGGAGATCTACAACTCGGCGTGGGAGAAGAACTGGGGCTTCGTCCCCATGTCCGATACCGAGATCACGTGGCTGGCCAAGGAGCTCAAGCCGCTGGTGCAGAGGGATCTGCTGCGCTTCGCCCTCGACGACGGACAGCCGGTGGGTTTCCTCCTCGTCATGCCCGATTGGAACCCGGTGTTGGCTGATCTCGACGGCTCTCCGTGGCGCCACCCTTTCAAGACCCTTCACCACGTGCTCAAGAGCAAACCCGAGACGATGGAGGGGATCCGGCTGTTCACGCTCGGAGTCAAGGCGGAGCATCGGAAACGCGGGATCGAGGGCATCCTGATCGGCGAAGGGCTCCAGAAGAGCCTGGAAATCGGCTACGACTGGTGCGAATACTCGTGGATCCTCGAGGACAACGAAGTCACCAAACGCACGGTGCGGCTGATGGACGGCGAACTCTACAAGATCTACCGGATCTACGAGAAACAAATTTTCAATTCTTAATTTTTAATTTTGAATTCAGGACCCTCCGCTCTCGATTCTCGTGGACCGGCCAAAATTCATAATTCAAAATTTAAAATTCAAAATTACTGACAGAGGGGTTCGCCCGGCTCGTTGGGGTTGCCGGTGGCCTTCAAGAACCGCTTGGTGATCCCGCGAACCAGGACCTTGATCTGGCGGTTGCCGTTGGTCTTCGCGGGCAGCGGGATCTGAGCTGCGGCCAGCGCCTGGTGGCCGCCGCCGAAGCCTGTTCTACCGCCCAGATTGCGGGCAACACGGCCGGCGTGGCGTTCTCGATCGGTCGTGCGGAGGCTGAGATGCAGCCAGCCGTCGATGACGGCCAGACACATCGCCCAGTTGACGTCTTCCGCACGCAGCAGGAGATCGGCGGCTTCGGCCACCATTTCCTGCGAGTCGAGATGGCCGAGGAAGGAGACGATCCGGTCGCCGTACACCGTCGCCTTGTCGAGGGCGATCCGGAGCTTCGAGAAGTAGCTCCTCGGCAGCGGCGCCTGGACGATCCGTCCGAGGGCCCGGGCGTTGGCCAGCGGATACAGATCGAGAAAGGCCTCGAGGTCGGCCTTCGTGCTCTCGCGCCCGAGGTCCTGGGTGTCGGATCGAATTCCGTAGACCATCGCTGTCGCGACCGGGGTGGGAACCTCGATCTTCGCAGCCACCAGGTACTCGTAGAGAATCGTCGATGTCGCGCCGTAGCGGCTGCGGATGTCGGTGAATTTCGCCGAACGGGTTTCGGGGCGGATGGGGTGGTGGTCGATGACCACGTCGAGCCGCAACGAGGCGTCGAAGTTGACATTGCCGGCGCCAGGTTGGGCATCCACCATGCAGAGGCGATCGAAACGCGAAAGATCGAGATCGCTGAGCGCCCGGGTGTTGAGCCCGAGGTACTTGAGCAGGGCGAGGTTCTCGGCGCGCCACACCGCCCCCGAGTGTCCTATGGAACACGCGATGTCGTGGCGCACGTTGGCGATCTCGCGCAGTGCGGCAGCGGCGGCGATGGCGTCGGGGTCGGGCGTGTTCTGGACGATGATGAGCATGCTTCGCGCGCCGTCGAGTACCTTGGACAGCCGTTTGAGGCGGACCGCCGGAGTGATGGCCCTGCCCATCAGAACTGGATTCCACTGTCGGCCGGGAAGGCCCATGTCAGATCGCTCAAACCACGCTCCAGCGGGGGAGTATATACCCGAGCCTCCCGCAGTATCCGAAAAACCTCGCCGAAATCGAACACATCGCGCCTGGTCGAGGCCGGTCGGCACAGGTGCCGCCCCCACCCGCAAAGGACATTCCAGTGGAGTGGCGGGGCCTGCTCCGCCTTTGATGTGAATATTGCAATAGGCTCACCTGTCACTCATACCTCGGCCCTTCCCGAATGCGCGATGCTCGTTGTCGTCGATCCGCCGCGGTTAGAATGATGGTGGCCGAACGGCCCGCCGGGTGCTGACGATTCCCCATTCGGCGCGGTCGGCGGGCCAACGGAGGGCTGGATGATCCGTCGAGTTTGGTTTGTGGCGCTGGCGCTCGGGTTGGCGGTGCTGTTGGTGGTGGTGTCCGGTCTGGCGTACCTCCGCGCCCGAGTGGCTTCGAGCCGTCTTCCCGAACGCGGCCTCTCCGTGCTGACGGTTGACGGATGCCCCGCTCTGGTCGAGGTCGTGTTCGATGGGCACGGGGCGCCGCACATCTTTTCGGGGAGCGATTCGGCCGTGTGGTTCGCTCAAGGTTATCTGCATGCGCGGGATCGCTTCTTTCAGATGGACCTCGCGCGCAGAACGGCGAACGGGCGGCTCGCCGAGCTTTTCGGCAAGCGGGCTCTCGACAACGACCGCACGATGAGGGTTTTCAGGCTCGCGGCGTCGGCTCGCCGTCAGTCGGCGCTGCTGACGGCCTCCGAGCGAAAGGTCCTCGAACTCTACACCGCCGGTGTCAATGCGGCGATTGAACGCTACGGTTCCCGGATCGCTCCTGAAATCTGGCTGCTCGGCATCGAACCGGAACCGTGGTCGGTGGAGGACTCCCTGGTGAGCGCTGTCCTCTTGCAGTTCGATCTGAGCCGGGCGATGGGTGAAGAGCTGCGGCGCGCGATCGAAATCTCCCGGCTCGGTCGTGACCGGGCGGTGGATCTGTGGGGGTGGACCCCGGCCGAGGCGAGGGCGTGGATTCCGCCCGGGGATCTGACGATGCTGACCACCCGAGAGTACGATCCGATGACGTTGCCCAAGGGAGGTTCCGGGTCCAACGCCTGGGTCATCGGCCCGCAGCGCAGCGCTTCCGGTCGTGCGCTGTTGGCGAACGACCCGCATCTCGGTGTGCAGATCCCTGCGAGCTTTTATCCGATGCATCTCAAAGGCCCCGGCCTCGAAGTCGCGGGAGCGTCGATCGCGGGCATTCCGGGGGTGATCATCGGCCATACCCAACACGTGGCCTGGGGTCTGACCCCGTCCGCGATGGACAATCAAGACGTCTTCCTGCTCACTCTTGACGACGGTGGCGGTCGCGAGTTGATCGATGGCCGGTGGCGTCCTCTGCGCACCGTGACCGAGAACATCGCGGTTCGCTGGCAGGCGGAGCCCGTTCTGGTCAAGGTGCGGCTTTCGGTGCACGGCCCGGTGGTCCGCGAACAGCGCTCTGCTTCCCTGGCGCTCGCCTGGTCGGGACTCAGCGGGCCGAGCATGGTGCCGGCCATCCTGGACATGAATCGGGCGCGGACGGCCGCGGCCGTCGCCGCCTCGTGGAAACCGGTCGTCGGGCCGTCTCTGGACCTGGTCGCAGCGGACACCAACGGCACGATCCTCCACCAGGTGGTCGGACGGGCCCCGGAAAGGGCTCGCGGAGCGGGACGGCTGCCGGCTCCGGGTTCGGACTCCAACTGGGCGTGGAAAGGCCTTCTTCCGATGTCGGCGAATCCGGGCCGCGCCGACCCGGTCGAGGGATTCCTCGCGGTTGCCGGCCACGATCTCTTCGCGGAAGGCGACTACCCCGTGTCGCGCGCCTTTCCGGCCGAATTCGACTCGCCCTGGAGAATGCGGCGGATCCGCAGCGCTCTGGCGCTGGGCGACGACTGGACGGTCGCGAAGTGCCTCGAGTTGCAGGGCGATGTGGTCTCCCTCGAAGCCATCGCGGTGCTGCGACAGCTTCGGCCGGAACTCGAGGAACACGGCGGCGCCGCCGCCCGGGAGCTGATGGAGTGGGACGCGAGAATGGCGGTGGACTCGAGGTCGGCGACCCTCTACTCCCGCTTCATGCTCGAACTCGCAGATGCCATCGGTGGAGATGAAGCCGCACGCCTGTCGCTGGATCGATCTCCGTTGGCCCGGGAAGAAATACTCCGCCTGCTGGCCGGAGGCGTCGACGAGTCGTGGTGGGACGATGTCAGCCTTCCCGGCCGCCAGTCGAGGTCCGACATTCTGGCGCGTGTGCTCGATCGCCTCGACCGTGAGGCCGATGCGCAAACCTGGGGGGAGGTGCATCAGGTCATGTTCACCCACCCGCTGGCGTGGCTGCCCGGCGTCGGTTCGTCGCTCGCAGCCACCTGGAACCGCGGGCCTTTTGCCGTTGGTGGAGACGATGTGACAATCGATGCGGAGAGCTGGAACCGTCACCAGCCGTTTGCGGTGACGGCCGTTTCAGCGATGCGGTTTGTGACCGAGGTCGGCGATTGGGATGCGACCGTCCTCGGACTGCCCACCGGGCAGTCGGGCCGGCCGTGGTCCGGCTGGTATGCCGACCAGATCGGAGACTGGCTGAGGGTCGAGCCTGCGGTCTTTCCGTTCAGTCGTGGCGCGGTCGAGGCGAAGGCCACCGCGAGGCTCCGCCTGATTCCGGAACACGCTCGGATCCCTTTGTCGGCGGTGCAACAGTGAGCGCCGAGGTGGTGGACAGCGTCGCCATCGAGCGGAGACCGTGCCTCGCGCTGGTGACGTGCGGGCCGCAAATGGAGATCGCGCTCGGCGCCCCGTTTCTGGTCGCGGACTCGGTGGTCCGCCTGGGCGGGGTGTCTCCGAGATCGACCCTGGTTCTGGCGGCGGTGGATCTTCTGGTGGAGGACGCCGGTATCGAGCCCTCGGCTCTCGGTACGATCGTGGTGTCGAGGGGGCCGGGGTCGTTCACCGGTATTCGCGCCGGTCTCGCGACTGCGATGGGGCTCGCCGCAGCGACCGGCGCCGCGTGCGTCGCCTACGACTCGTTGACGATGTTGGCGGCGCGCTGCGGCACGGAACAGGTCGTCTGGACCGCTCAGCCGGGGCGCCGCGGCGAGGTCTACGCGCGTCGGTTCGAAGTGCGAATCGACGAGCCCCCGGTCGGCGGCGCGACCGAGATCCTCGCCGTCGATGCTCTTGGTGATCGTGGCCCGTGGGTCGCGGCGGAAACCCTCGATCTCGGCGGTGCGCACGGCGCCGCAGTCGTGCGAGGGTCGGCGGAAGCGCTCTTGTGGCTGTGGCGCCTCGGAGTCCGGTCGGACCCGGTGGAGCCTTTGTACGTGGAAGACCCTCCGATTCACGGCCGTACGCGCGGAGCCTGAGTTGGAGTGCAGGTTCTCGGTCCGTCCGCCCCAACTGGGCGACGCGAGAGATCTCGAGAACGCCGATCGCGTCTGCTTCCCCGATCCCTGGCCGGGTCAGTTCTTCGTCTCCGAGATCCTCGCCGACGGGCGGTTCAACCGACTCATGGTGGACCCGGCCGGCGGCATGGCCGCCTACCTCTTCTGCGCATGGCAGTACCTCGACCTGCACGTCCTCAAGGTGGCGACACTGCCCGAATTCCGCCGATCCGGCCTCGGCCGCCGTCTCATGCAGCTTGCCGAGAAACACGCCGTGGAGATGAGCGGAGAGAGCCTGACTCTCGAGGTGCGGCGGGACAACTTCTCCGCGATCAGCCTGTATGAAGACCTGGGCTATGCGAGGCAGGGAGTCCGGGCGCGCTACTACCCGAACGGCGACGACGCCCTGATCATGACGAAGATGGTGAGCTGTTAGCTCAGCCTCTTGCAATATTCAATGCGGGCGGGGATAAACCCCGCCCCTACGGGTTTCAGACACGCGGACGGGGTTGAGACAAACCCAGCCCTTGCAGGCACATGCCGTCCTCAAAGTCGTAGGGGAGGGGTTTATCCCCTCCCTTTCGGGTCGTTCTGTGCCGCGATAATTTCACCTGCGGATGTTTTTGCAGGAGGCTGAGCCCTCAGACCATTTCCTCCGGCCGCACCAGCTCGTCGAACTCCTCCTCGCTGAGAAGGCCGAGTTCGACTGCGGCCTGTTTGAGGGTCGTGCCTTCGGCGTGGGCTTTCTTCGCCACCCTGGCCGCGTTGTCGTAGCCGATTCTCGGGTTGAGGGCGGTCACCAGCATCAAGCTGCGATCGACCAGTTCCGCGATCCGATGGCGGTCGGCGCGGATGCCGGCCACGCAGCGGTCCGCGAAGCTGCGGCCGGCGTCCCCGAGCAATCGAATCGACTGCAGGAGGTTGAAGATCATCATCGGTTTGAAGACGTTGAGTTCGAGGTGACCGTTGGCGCCGCCGGTGGTGATCGCCACGTCGTTGCCGATGACCTGAGCGGCCACCATCGTCAGCGCCTCGACCTGGGTCGGGTTGACCTTGCCCGGCATGATCGACGAACCGGGCTCGTTGGCGGGCAGGATGATTTCGCCGATCCCGCTGCGGGGGCCCGAACCGAGCAACCGGATGTCGTTGGCGATCTTGTTCACCGAGGCGGCGGTGGTCTTCAGGGCCCCGCTGGCGGCGACGATCGCGTCGTGTGCTGCAAGGGCTTCAAAATAGTTGGTGGCCGGGACGAACGGCAACCCGGTGATATCGGCCAGATCGGCGCACGCCCGCTTGGCGAACTCCGGGTGGCTGTTGAGTCCGGTCCCCACTGCGGTGCCGCCGAGGGCGAGTTCGTACAGATCGGGCAACGCCTCGCGCACCCTGGCGAGGTTCTTGTTCATCTGCTCGGTGTAGCCCGAAAACTCCTGACCGAGGGTGAGGGGCACCGCATCCATCATGTGAGTCCGGCCGATCTTGACGATGTCGACGAACTCGGCGGCTTTGGCCGCCAGAACGTCTCGAAGGTGTTCGAGCGACGGCAGGAGGTGGTGGACGATCTGTTGGGCGGCCGCGAGGTGCATGGCGGTCGGAAAGGTGTCGTTGGAAGATTGACCGAGATTGACGTGGTCGTTGGGGTGGATCGGGTCTTTGGACCCGAGCGCTCCGCCGGCGAGCTCGATGGCGCGGTTGGCGATCACCTCGTTGGCGTTCATGTTGGTCTGGGTGCCGCTGCCGGTCTGCCACACCACCAGCGGGAAGTGGTCGTCGAGGGTGCCGTTTGCGACCTCGGACGCGGCGCGAACGATCAGATCCGCCCGTTCCGCGGACAACAGGCCGAGGGCGGCGTTGGTGCGGGCGGCGGCGAGCTTGAGGGTGCCGAGAGCCTGGATGATCTCTCGGGGCATACGCTCGGTGCCGATCGGGAAATTCGCCAGCGAGCGTGCGGTCTGGGCCCCCCAGTAGCGATCGCCGGGCACTTCCACGTCGCCGAGGGTGTCGCGTTCCGTTCGAGTCGTCACAGTGTCACCTCCGCCGTCTGTCTTTTCAGGATAACCGCGGACCCGCTCCGTCCGTTCCCGTATCTTTCAACCCCGTCGCCGGCGCGGGTCGCGGACCGATCGGGGCCGAGAGGCGTAGAAACGGTCAAAGGTTGTAGAATAGCGGTATGGGACTGTTAGGCGAGATGCTCGTCGAACGTGGGGCTATCTCCGTGGACCAGCTCCACAAAGGCCTCGCTTCGAGCCGGCAAGTTGGTCAGAGATTGGGCACTCAACTGGTGAATCTCGGGTTCATCGACGAGAGATCCCTGCTCGAGACCCTCGCCGAGCAGCACGGCGTGCCGTTCGTGACCGAGGCGATGCTGGTGGAATTTCTGCAGTCCCTCGACGCGGGCCTCCTCCCCGAACCGATGGTCAGGCGTTTGCGGGCGGTGCCGTTCCGGACTGTTCGCGACCGTGTCCAGGTGGCGATGAGCAACCCGGGTGATGCCAGGATCATCGATCGCATCTCGAACTTCACCCAGTTCCACGTCGAGCCCTTCGTTGCGTCGGATCGGACGATCGAGATCGCCATGGATCTCGTCCCCAAGATTCGGGAGGTTCCCAAGGCCGACGAGGAAGAACTCTTGACCGAGATGGTCCAGGATGACGCTCGGGATGAGGGGTGGGACCAGCTGTGGACGGCCCGGATCGAACCATCGAGTCTCCTCAAGGTCCACAGTCGACCGAAAGCGGCCAAGGTGGTTCTGGTCGCGAGGTACCCGACTCTCGAGCCGGTCGGGACCACCGAACGGAAGGTGGCGGCGGCGATCACGGACGACAAGGAATTCGTCCGGCTTCTGGGGTCCGCAGCGACTGCGGCAGAGGTCGGGGAGGTCCTGATCCTCTACTCGTCGCAGATGCTCGATCGTATCTGCGTCTTCGCCGTTCACCACGGCAAGATCTCCGGGTGGATCGGCCGCGGTCTGCCGCTCGATGCCGCCGATCTCCGTTCGTTCTCGGTGGCCGCCTCCGAACCGTCCCTGTTCCGGGAGCAGGAGGGGAGGGACAGTTATCTCGGCCCGGTCCCGGCTGGCCCGGTGAACGACCGGTTGATGGAGATCTTCGGACCTCCGAGCCCGTCGGAGGTCCTGGTCGTGCCGTTGGCCATGAACGGTCGGGTCAAAGGCTACTTGATGGGAGACATTCCGGGGCGCAGCGTGCCCCAGTCGGTGCGGGAGACTCTGGTCCCCGCCGGTCGCGCGGCGGGCAACGCGCTGGCGGTCATTTTGCGGGGCCGCACCTGATCTCGGTATAAGATGGGCCGATGAAGCGTCTGGGAGAGATCCTTCTCGATCGCGGCGCCATCGCCATCGCGGAGCTCCACACCGGCCTCGAGGCGTGCCACTACCGGGGCGGGCGTCTGGGGACGCAGCTCCTCAGGTTCGGGTTCGTCGACGAACACGCCCTGCTCGAGGCGCTCTCCGAACAGCTCGGCGTGCCGCCGGTGATGACCAGCGTGCTCCGGCGGGCCCCGGACCCCCTGCGGCGGATGATTCCACTGAATGTCGGTTTGCGTCTGCAGGCCATGGTCTTCGACCGCAAGGACGGTGTGCTGAGCGTGGCGATGACCGCCCCGAGAAACCCGGCGGCCATCGAAGAAGTCATCAGTTATGTGGGTCTCGACATCAAGCCCCACGTCGCCACCGAGGTCGGAATCATGGCGGCGCTTCGGGAGATGAGACTGGAAGAGCAGATCGAGGAGGCCCCGGTCCCGAAGGTCGGGATCGAATCCGGTGGTCCCGCGGATCAGTGGCAGAGACTGTGGACGCCGCCTGCCCTGGAAGCCCTCGACCTGCTGCAGCCGCGAAGGGTCTCGGCTCAGGACGAGATCCCGATGGCGGCCACATTCCCCGGATTGTCCCCGGTGCCCTCCTCGGCCTCGGGAGATCCGCGAGGAGCGCTTGACGACACCGCGTTTTCGGTCATGGTGCGTGACGCGCGGCACCGCGACGAGGTTGGTGAACTGTTGCTGCGCAGGGTTGCCGGGATGCTCGATCGGTGTTATCTGCTGGCCGTTCATTCCGGAAAGATCGTCGGCTGGTCGGCCCGCGGCCGCGGGGTGGTGCTCGACGATGTCGAGTCCTTTACCGCCGACTTCGACGAACCATCGGCCCTGGCGTCCATCGCCGGCGGGGAGACGTTCTGCGGCAAGCTCCCGGACGGCGTGATCAACCAGCTCCTGATCGAGATGTTGGGAGACCCCGCACCCGTCGAGATGGTGATCGTCCCGATGGCCATCAAGGGCCGGGTGGTCGCCTATCTTGTCGGCGACGTGCCGGACTCCGCGGTGTCCCGCGACTGCCTCGAGGATCTCGCGACGGCGGTGAAGAAGGCCGGTGTCGCGCTCGAGATCCTGGTGATGAAGAAGAAGTTTCTGAGCCCGCCGTCGATGTGACCCCCCGGTTCGGCCGCCGCCGAGCCCATTTCCACCTGAGACCGATTCGGCTCGTAATTTTTTTCACAATCGTCGTTGCGGCGGCGTATAATGTCCGCCGGACGGTCGGCTGAAGGCGGGCCGTGGGGAGGTGTCAATGGGTGCGACAGGAACCAACACCGAGACCTTCGTCGAGTTGATTCGACGAGCCTCGACCGAGCTGCCCGCCGATGTCGCGGAGGCCCTCGAGGAGGGCCGGAAGGCCGAGGAGGATGGCGGTCTCGCCGGCATCGCCCTCAACACGATTCTGGAAAACGTCGCGCTCGCGCGCGACATCTCGGCGCCCATCTGTCAGGACACGGGCACGCCGGTGGTGTGGATCCACCACCCCGTCGGCGTCAGCACCCGGGCGCTCAAGGCCGAGTTCGAAAGCGCCGTGCGTGAAGCCACCAAACGCAAGTTCCTGCGTCCCAACGCGGTCAATACCTTGACCGGCTCGAACACCGGCGACGGCGCCGGGCGGGGCATCCCCTTTGTCCACTTCGAGGAGTGGGACGAGCCGAGGATCGAGGTCCGCATGATCCTCAAAGGCGGTGGCAGCGAGAACGTCGGCACCCAGTACAAGCTGCCCGACAGCAAGCTCGGCGCCGGACGCGACCTCGAGGGGGTCCGCCGGGTGGTGCTCGACGCTGTTTTTCAGGGTCAGGGCAAGGGCTGCGCGCCGGGAGTTCTCGGCGTGTGTGTCGGCGGCGACCGGGTGTCGGCCTTCGAGCACTCGAAGCGCCAGCTGTTGCGTCCGCTCAAGGACACCAACCCGGTGCCGGAACTGGCGGAGCTCGAGGATCGGCTGCTCCGGGAGGGCAACGAGCTCGGGGTCGGTCCGATGGGTTTCGGCGGCAAGACCACCCTGCTGGGCGTCAAGATCGGCGTGCTCGACCGATTGCCGGCGTGCTACTTCGTCACGGTCACCTACATGTGCTGGGCGGACCGCAAGGCCGGCGTGAGCATCGCCGAGGGAGGAGAGGTGACATGGCTGAGCTGAAACTTCCCGTCGGCGAGGAAAGAGTTCGCGATCTCAAGGTCGGCGATTTCGTCGAGCTCACGGGCCGCATGATCACCGGCCGCGACGCCGCCCACACCTGGTTGATGAAGGAGTTCCGCGAGGATGTGGCGCCCTTCATGAAGGACTCGGTCATCTACCACTGCGGCCCCGTCGTGGCCACCAACGACGACGGATCGTACGACTTCGTGGCCGCCGGCCCGACCACCTCGATTCGCGAGGAGCCCTACCAGGCCGACGTCATCGGCCGCTACGGTCTGCGTGGTGTCATCGGCAAGGGCGGGATGGGTGCGAAGACGCTGGCCGGGCTCGCCGAGCACGGCGCAGTCTACCTGCACGCGGTGGGCGGGGCCGCCCAGGTGCTGGCGCGCGCCATACCGCGGGTCGAGCGGGTTTTCATGCTCGAGGAGTTCGGCGTTCCCGAGGCTCTGTGGGTCATCGAGGTCGAACGATTCCCGGTCATGGTTACTATGGACTCTCATGGCGGCTCATTGCACGACCAGGTCGAGGAGCACTCTCAGGCAAAGCTCAGGGAGTTGCTCGGTTTTTCCATCTAGGGATCGCGGAGCAACCCGCTTCCGATCAACGGGCCGGGAGACCGGCTACAGCCTCGTCGAAGCCCTCGCCGCCCTGACCATCTTCGGGCTGGCGATTCTGGTTGCCGCCGGTTTCCTCGACGCCCAGATGAGCGCCGCGCGCAGGATGGAGGCTCGGGCCGACCTGGTGCGAGCCGCCGAGATCCTGCTCGAGAGCGTGCGCGGCGGGAGTGCTGCCCCTGCAAACCGCCGACGTCGACTTCGGCGAGGAGTTTCAGCCGCTCTCTCACATCACCGTGACGACCCGCGTGGAGGTCGCAAAACGCAGCGACCTGCCGGGTCTGTATCAGGTTCGGGTGGTGGCTCGGGCCATGGTGCGAGGCCGGGAAATGGACGTGTCCATCACCACCCAGGTGTGGCGGCCATGACATCCCGGCAGGGGACCACCCTGGTCGAGCTGCTGGTCGTGCTCGCCCTCGTCAGCATCATGGTGGTCGCGGGGGCTCAGCTCATCACCCACTCGATCGGCCTCCTGGGGGCGACCGGCCAGGCGGTTCGCAATCCGGTCATGGTGCACGTCAACGAGCGCATCCGCCGCGACGTCCAGGAGGCGGCGGGGCTGGGCTCGGTCGAGTTGATCTGGAGCGAGGAACCGCTCGAGATCCGCACCCGCACCGGCGCGACCGTCCGCTACTCGTTGCTCGACGGCAATCTGGTGCGCGAAGAATTCGCGCCGTCCGGCGTTTCGCCCGACGCACGGGTTCTTCTGCGCGGTGTGACCTCGTGGTGGTGGCGATCCACAGCCCCGGCGGTGATCGACATCAACATCGGCCACCTGGTGCACCCGCCGCCCGAGAGCATCTCGTCCCGGGTCGTCGGGTACAAAAAGGAGCGCCGCATCGAAAACCTCCGTTTCGCGATGCGGGGCGGCTGGGGAGGACAGCGGTGGTAGCCGGGAGGAAGACGGAACGCGGCGTCGCCCTCGTCTTCGCCCTCGCCGCCCTGACCCTGGTCGGGCTGACGATCGCCGCGGTCGCGGCCGAGATCGCCTCGCGCGGCGCCGGGGTGGTGCTCGAGGAACGCTCGATTCGCACCACCGCCCTCTCGGACTGGGCGATGGCCGAGACCCTGGCCGAGCTCGCCGAAAGAGGTCACTCCTTTCGCGGCATCACCGAGCGCCCGGTCGCCGGCGGCACCATCTCGAGCACCGTGCGACTGCTGGGCGAGTGGGAGGTCGAGGTGGTCGCAACCGGCGTGCGCGGCGACTGGCACTCGACCATCACCGCCCGGGTCTCCCTTCTCACCGGCCCCCGCGTCATCTGGTGGCAGCGGACCCAGGGAGCGACAGACGTTGGAACGTTAGAACGTTCAACGTTTGAACGTTCGCAACCGCGCAACCCTTCAGGACCTTAACGTTCAACGTGCTGAAGCATCCGGTTTCGCGGATCGCGGGTCTCGCCGACCGAGGAGACCCGGATCGCCGCCTGCTCGCCGACCGGGCAGCGGTTTTCGCAGAGGCCGCAACCGGTGCACAGTTCCGGTTCGACGAGGGGCTGCTGGAGGGTGATGCTCTTCCCGGCGCGGTTGGTGATCTCGACGTCCTCGAAGAAGATCGCCTTGGGTGACGTGGGGCACATCTCCTCGCAGACGATGCATGGGGTTTCCATGGCCCACGGGAGGCAGCGGCCGCGGTCGAAGAAGGCGGTGCCGATGGTGACCTCGGCGGGGCCGCCGATCGCCTGTTTGGCGTCGGGGTCGAGGGTTGCGATCGCTTCGGTGGGGCAGACCTCGCCGCAACGGATGCACGACGGCTCGCACCAACCACGGCGCATGTCGAGAACCGGGGTGAAGAGACCCTCGACCCCGGTCTTGCCGAGGTCGGCCCGGATCACGCCGGTGGGGCAGGAGGCCGAACAGGCGCCGCAGGTGATGCAGCGCGCGAGGAACGACTCTTCGTCGAACGCTCCCGGAGGGCGGATGGCGTCGTGGGCTCGTCCGTCCATACCGCCGCCGGCCGCCCGCAGGACCGGCGCGAAGGCCGCCGAACCGGCGACGGTCAGGAGGAAGCGCCGCCGGCCGACATCGAGGGACGGCATCGGTGCCGGTGCGTCCGACGCGGCGAGCCCGTAGTGCAGGCTCTCCTCGGCGCAGGTTCCGAGGCAGTTGAGGCAGACGTGGCACTCGCTCACCCGGTGCTTTTCGAGGGGCTCGTCGGCGCCCTGGCAGGCGAAGACGCAGAGTGTGCAACCGGTGCATGACCCGGATTCGTCGCGTCGGATCCGCAGCGGCGCCAGACGGGCGAAGACCCCCATCATGGCGCCCAGAGGGCAGATCGCGCGGCAGAAGAAGCGCGGGATCATCGCCGACAGCAGCAGGATCGCCGCCAACAGCCCGAAACTCACCCAACCTCCAGGCGACAGTCCGCCGTGCCACAGCGGCCGGATGCCGGCGGCAAAGGCGCGGTGGAGCAGCGGAATGGGATCGAGCCAGCCGATGTGGTTGACGCCCAGAGCGGCCCACACCAGAAGGATCGTGAGGATGATGTACTTGACGTTGAACCACGTGTGATAGCGGTTGATCTTGGGGCGTTTGCGGCGTTCGGGGCCGCCGATCCAGGAAACCAGCTGTTGCAGCGTTCCCAGCGGGCAGATCCAACCGCAGAAGAACCGTCCGAAGATCGCCGTCAGACCGAGCACCACCAGACCCAGCCACGTCCAACCGACGATGGTCCAGTCCGACAGCGCGGTGCCGATCGCCGTCAGGGGATCGAGGGCGAGCAGGATCGACGCGACGGCCGCCGGAACCCGCGGCTCGGCGAGGCCCCAGAAGAGGGCGAGGAAGGCGAGCAGGAAAAGCCCTTGAGTGGCGACCCGAAGATGGCGGGCGCGGGGGCGCTTCATGAAGCCGAATCCTCTGGATTCGCCTCGAATTTTGAATTTTGAATTTTGAATTTTGAATTCCCGGCCAGGACCTTCGTGAGGGTCGTTCACGGCCCGCGACCACTGTCGCGTGTGCGAGGCGGGCCGTCAACGACACGCTTGTGGTTTTCAGAAAGTCCTCGCTCGATTCCTGAACGCGGAATCCTTCACTCAGGGAGAACGTGGGCGGAAAATTCGAAATCCGAAATTCGAAATTCGAAATCATTTCAGCCTCGCACCTCCACCGCCGTCCAGTCCGCCGTGCCGAGACCGAGCCGTTCGGCGATGGCGATGTGAGGCAGGTCCTGAGGTGTCAGATCGAGCAGCGATGCGCCCCAGGCGTCGGCGGCTACCGGATCGGTGGCAACGGCGATGCGGTCATCTGGCCGCACCAATGCCAGCGAGCCGCCGGTGGGCCCGCCGCCGGTGAGGACGCGGGTGGCGTCGATCACCGTCAGGGTGGGGCGGAACGCGGCACCGAGCTCGGCACAGACCTGTGCGATGCGCTGGTGGAGGTTGGATCGATTCCCGACAACCGCGCCGAACCAGTTCTTCATGCCGAGCGTGGCGCGGGACAGAGAGTGGTGCTTGACCACGGGAACGTTGATGACACGGTCGGCCGAGGCGACGGGCTCGAGCACCTCCCACATACCGAGAACGGTCCCGCCGAGATCCATTCTCACGGTGCCGGCGCTTCGCTGGTGAGCAATCGCACCACCGGCCTTGCGGGATGCGGCGTCGATTCCGGAACGCACGAACGAACGTCCGGGATCGTGGCACGAGTTGTCGACCACGATCACCGACGCCGCGCCGGCTGCGAGGCAGAGGCGGGTCAGTTCAGCGATCAGTTCAGGGTTGGTGTTGGCGGCCTGTTCGGCGGTCCGGTCCCAGGCGCAGTTGGGTTTGATGGCCACCCTTTCACCCGGTTTGACAAAGGCCTCGATCCCGCCCATGGCGGCAAGCGCCGCTCGAACGTTTTCGACCGGTCCCCGTCCCTCAGCCGTGGCCAGTCGGCCCGCTGCGTCGGGCTGCGTCCGCCAGTCCTTCGGGTGGGGAAGAGACTCCACATCCGGAACCTGGTGGCGGCCCGGGCGGCCCGAAAAACCGAGGCCCAGACCTGCCAGCGTGACGCCGGCAATCGCGGTGTGGCCCCCACTGTCGGAGGAGGTCGCGCCGGCCGATGGCGCGGTAGTCGTCGATGATCGGGAGGTCGTGATCGCTCATGCCATCAGTGTACCGTGACGCGCGGTCGACGGGATGTTGGATGTTGGATATTGGATCTGATTGGATATTGGATATTGGATATTGGATCTTGGATCTTGGATCAGCCAGTCCGTCAGTTCTTCCTGTGGTGACGTGCACTCGTCGCCCCATCTATCCAACATCCAACATCACTCTTCTCCAGCACGGCATCGTGGACTGCTCGAAATCACATTCAAGCCCCACCCCGACCGCGGCGAATCTGAAGGTGGGCCAAGGCCCACCCTACTTCGGACCCAGGTTTCGAGCGGGTTTGTAGGGTGGGCCTTGGCCCACCTTCAGAGATGTTTCCTGCATTTCGGATCACCCGTGTCTCAGTACGAGACCTGGACAGCCGTATTCGGTTGTTGAGGACCTCGTTCTGAAAATGGCATTGACCGATCCTCAACCTCAGCGTTTTCAGTACGGCAAGGTCAAATCACGATCTGTTTTGGACAGCAGCATCCAACATCCAGCATCCAGCATCCAGCATCCTGCATCCTGCATCCTGCATCCTGCATCCCGATACCTGTACAATATGCCGCACCGAAATCTCTGTGGAGAAACGGAGCGCACACAATGAGCAAGACACTGATCGGTTGCGGTGTGGCGGTCGTGGGTTTGATCCTTCTGCTGGCCCTGATGGTCGGCGGTATCTACAACAATCTCGTCGGCCTGGAAGAGGGCGTGGATGCTGCGTGGGGGCAGGTGGAGAACGTTTACCAGCGGCGCGCCGACCTGATCCCGAATCTGGTGGCCACGGTCAAGGGAGCCGCCGATTTCGAACAGGAGACCCTGCAGAACGTCATCGAGGCCCGATCGAAGATCGGCCAGATGAACATCGAAGGGGCTCCGACCCCGGAGCAGATGGCGTCGTTCCAGGCCAATCAGGATGCGCTGTCCTCGGCCCTTTCGCGCCTGCTGGTTGTCGTCGAACGCTACCCCGAGCTGAAGGCGGTCGACGCGTTTCGCGATCTCCAGGTCCAGCTGGAGGGCACCGAGAATCGGATTGCAGTCGAACGCAACCGATACAACGAGGCAGCCCGGGCGTTCAACACGGCCCGCCGGCAGTTTCCTGCGGTCATGATCGCCAATATGCTCGGCTTCGGAGACAAGGGCTACTTCGAATCGAAACCGGGCGCCGACGAACCACCGGTGGTCGAGTTCTGATCGCCGGTCCGAGGTCAAGCGACACCAATGAGGATCGAAAGGCTCTTCTCCGAAGACGATCTGGCGGCGATCAAGGAAGCCACGACTGCCGCCGAGCTCCGGACCGGCGGCGAGATCGTGCCGTACATCGTCGAGCGGGTGGTCGAGCGAGATGAAGCGAGGTGGCGCGGTGCCACCCTCGGAGCGCTTGCGGCCGCGCTGGTCGCCGGAGTCGTGCACCTTCTCGGTCCCTTCTGGGGCGGTTTCGGAGTGTGGTGGATCACCCTGCCCGCGGTGACCGGCGCCGGACTCGGGTTCCTGGCGGCAGGTCTCGACCCCGTGGGCCGCAGACTGATTCCGGAGGATCATCTGGAGCGGGCCGTGACCATGAGAGCGGAGGCCGCCTTTGTCGAGGAAGAGGTCTTCGACACCCGGGATCGATCCGGGATTCTGGTCTTTCTGTCACTCTTCGAACACCGCGCGGTGATTCTCGCCGACGCCGGCATCAACCGGTCGGTACCGAAGAACACGTGGAATGTCGTGGTCGACGAGTTGGTCGCCGGCATCCGTGCCGGTCGGGCTGCCGACGCGATGCGACAGGCGGTCACCCGTTGTGGGGAGATTCTGGCCGAGCACGAGGTCGTGCTGCGGCCGGACGACACCGACGAACTGCCCGATGCGCCACGCATTCGAGAGCGTTGAGATGGGCAACGGGTCAGTCCGCCGCTTGAATTCGTGCGCCGTCCTTCTGGCGATCTCTGCAATGGCGGCCACTGCGGGCGCGCTCGAGGTGCCCTACCTCTCCGGCAGGGTCAACGACCAGGCGGCGATGCTCGACGACGTCTTCGAAGAGCAGCTGGAAGATCGGTTGCGGGTGCTCGAGGAGGAGACCGGCGCCCAGGTTGCGGTGCTGACGATTTCCAGCCTGGAAGGTGATCCCGTCGAGGACTATTCGTTCCGGGTTGTTCAGACCTGGAAGCTCGGGCGCGAGGGAGTTGACGACGGTGTGCTGCTGCTCATCGCCCGCGACGACCGCAGGATGCGGATCGAGGTCGGCTACGGTCTCGAGGGCGCTCTCACCGACGCACAGGCCGGGCGGATCATCGACCGGCTCATGGCACCGAGGTTTCGCGAGGGCGATTTCGAAGGTGGGGTCAATGCTGCGGTGGATGCGATCTCGGCGGCAGTTCGGGGCGAGGCCCTCGATTTGCCCGAGTCCAGTGGCAACCGGGTGATGCCCGACTTTGCGACCTTCGCGGTCTTCTTCATCTTCGGTCTGCCGTTCATCAACGCGGCGCTTTCGTCGCGCGGTGTGGCGGGTTGGGTCCTCTACATCTTTCTGGCGCCCTTCTTTCTCGCGGTGCCGGCGGCCGCCTTCGGCGTACGGGTCGGAGTGATCGCGGTTCTCGCGTGGCTGATCGGTTTCCCGCTGCTTCGCCTGATCTGGCCGAAGGCCTCCACCCGCAAGACCGGGGGCAGGGGAGGCGGCGCCTTCTGGGGGCCCTTCATCGGCGGAGGCGGAGGCGGCGGATTTTCGGGAGGCGGGTTCTCGGGCGGAGGCGGCAGCTTCGGAGGCGGCGGCGCCAGCGGCGGCTGGTAAGAAAAACGAGGAGACCTGAGGTCTCCTCGCCGGCGATCAGCCTCTTCTGCCAAATCCGTTAGTGGTCGCCGCCTTCTTTCTTCTGCAGTTCCTTGCCCTTTTTCTCGACCGCCTGGCCGGCCTCCTGGATCGCCTTGCCGGTCGCCTCGGTGGCTTCCCCGGCGGCTTGCTTGCCATCCTCGACGATCTCACCAACTGCCTCGGCACCGTCCGCAACAGCCTCCTTGCCGTCCTCGACCATGTCGCCGACGGCCTCGGCACCGTCCTCGACGGCCTGCCCCACCGCTTCGGCGGCCTGCTCAGCTGCCTCGCCGGCGGCCTCGGTCATCTCGGCTGTCGTCTCCTTGGCGGTGTCGGCTGCTTTCTGGCAGGCCGTGTTCGCAGCGACCAGAAGCACCACCGCAGTCACGATCACGAAACTCGTCCATCCCTTTTTCATGTTCTTCCTCCTCGTGTTATGGGGCCCGGCCGATGACGGGCACAGGCGCCGTTGAACGGCCCCGTCTTTGAATCAGGTCGCGAAGGGCCGGGGGAAATGTTCTCACAACCGCAGCGCAGACGCGAGGTCATGAACGTTGCCTCGGTAGTTCTGTTCTCTTTTCCGCGGGATTTGCAGGGCGGTCGTGTGGTACGATCCGCCTGTATCCTCAGGCAAAGAGGAGACGGCAACGGCCCGTCCCTCCATGTTCAACTCGGTTGCGTGCAACCACTGTCACTAAAGGAGTCTGAAATGTCAGTCGCAAAAGTCACCGAAATCAGTTCGTCGTCGAAGACCAGTTTCGAAGATGCCATCCAGAAGGGCGTGGAGCGTGCCGACAAGACCCTCGACAAGGTCAAGGGTGCCTGGGTCAACGAGATGAAGGTCGAGGTCGAAGACGGCAAGGTGAGCGCCTACCGGGTGAACATGAAAGTCACCTTCGTCCTCAAGGGCTGAGGTGGATATGGATTCTTCAGACCTTCTCGGCTCCCTGATGGGCCAGCTCGGCAGCGGCGGCATCGAAGAGATCGGCCGTTCGGTCGGTCTCGACAGCGGTGACGTGTCCAAGGTGCTCGCAGGTGCGATGCCGGCAATATTGACGGGCTTGACCCGCAACACCTCAACGGGTTCCGGTGCCGCCGGTCTCCTGGGCGCGCTCGACAGAGACCACGACGGCAGCATTCTCGATGACGTGATGGGGTACCTCGGCGGCGGCGGAGATCTCGGCGCCGGCGCAGGCATCCTGGGTCACGTTCTGGGCGGCCGCCAGGCCAACGTCGAACAGGCAATCAGCAGATCGAGCGGAGTCGACATGGCTTCGGTGGGAAAGATCCTGGCCATGGTGGCCCCGCTGCTCATGGGGGCGCTCGGCAAAGCGAAACGCCAACAGGGCCTGGACGCTTCGGGGCTCGCTGCGGCCCTCGGGCAACAGGAGCGGAAAGCGCGCGAGGTCTCCCCATCGGCCGTCGATATGTTCTCCCGACTGCTTGACAGCGACGGAGACGGCGATCCCATGGACGACATCGTGAAAATGGGATCCGGGTTGCTCGGCGGTCTCTTCAAGTCCTGATCCCAGTCAACCGTTCGGTGCGAGATCGTTGATTTCGGGCCCCTCGATTTCGGTCGGATTGCCTTTCGACAGATCGAGGCGGCCCGTTTTCTCGATCCTGATCTTCTTGGTCCCGAACGAGCCCTGGGTGAAAAGGGACCCCTGGATGCCGTAGGTCACCTCTTTTTCCTGGAGGATGCCCTGCAGGCGCAGCAGCGCCGAAGCATTGTTGATGTGGAACACCGCGTCGATGACGGCCGAATCGAGACGTTCCACCGTGAAGGTCTCGGAAGCGGTCCCCGTCCCGACCTTCTTCTCGTCGAGGGTCAACTTGAACGACCCGCCGTCGATGGTGAAGGCTTCGGGGTTCGGGTTGGTGATCCTGAGCTTGGCGACCAGGGTGGTTTCGAAGACCGTGACCTCGGTGATCCTCAGGTTCGAGAGCGTGACCTGGAGCGGTTCGATGCTCGACATCGACGCGCAGCCGGTCGACAGCACGACGATCAAGCCGGCCAGGAGCGGCAGGCCGGGCACGAGGCGTTGGCGGCGACGCCGCGCCCATGTTTGGAGTGATTCCAGGTTCCGGGCCGATCCCGCCGCCGGTGCATGAAGGGTCTTGTGCATCATGTGTCTGTTCTCCAGTCGAACGTCGGGTCGAGTATAGGTGAGTCTGCGTTGATTCATGATCTGCTAGGATCGGTTTCCATCAGATTCAAGGAGGTGGAGATGGCGGCGAAGTTTGAAATGTTCAAGGGCAAGACGGGCGACTTCAGGTTCCGGTTGAAGGCTGCCAACGGCAAGGTGATCTGCCAGGGTCAGGGCTACAAGTCCAAGGACGCCTGTTTGAAGGGCATCGAGTCCATCAAGAAAAACGCCGGCGGCGCAGCGGTCGTCGAAACCGACGCCTGAGCAGTGACCTCGATGTGATGTGAGTCGAGGATTGTGCTCTCGACTCGCAGCAGGCCGCCGGATCGGCGATCTCCGGCGCAAAACCTACTCCGAGTCGGGAATCTCGGGTTGTGTCCGTGGGTTGACTATGCGAGCGAGACGGAGAATGTTGGACGTTTTTATGAGATTGAGACGATTTTCCCTTTCAACCGCGGCAGCAGCCGTGTTCCTGGTCTCTCCTGGTGCGGAAGTCGCGGCCCAACTCGTGGAGCCGGTCCCTGCGGCCCTCGAAGAGGTCGGCATCACCGAGCACCTCGACGCCCGGTTGCCTCTCGATCTCGAGTTCCGCGACGAGAACGGCCGGCCGGTGACCCTGGGGAGTTTTTTCGACGGTGACCGCCCGGTGATTCTGACCCTCAACTATTACAAATGTCCGATGCTGTGCGGCCTGATGTTGAACGGTGTCGTCGACGGTCTCGAAGCCATGCAGTGGTCGCCCGGCGACGAGTTCGAGATCGTCACCGTCAGCATCAACCCGTTGGAGACCCCCGAACTCGCAACCGCGAAGAAGCAGAACTACCTGAAACGGCTCGACCGGCCGGCGGTTGCGGAGGGCTGGCACTTTCTCACCGGGCGAGAACTCGAAATCAACCGCCTTGCGGAAACGGTGGGATTCGGATACTCCTACGATCCCGAGACCCAGGAGTACGCCCACGCTGCGGCCATCATGGTGTGCACGCCCGACGGGCGGGTCGCGCGATACCTCTACGGCATCGAGTACCCGGCCAAGCGGCTCAAGTTCGCCCTGCTCGAGGCTGCCGAAGGAACTGTCGGTTCGACGCTTGACCAACTGATCCTCTACTGCTATCACTACGATCCGACAAATCGCCGTTACTCACCGGTGGCAATGAACATCATGCGACTCGGGGGAGGGGCCACCGCGCTCGTACTGGGGATCTCGCTGGGGATCTTCTGGATTCGCGAGTGGCGGCGCAAAAAGAAGACGGACGTTAAGGGACAGGCTGCATGACGGCATCTCATTTGATTCGGAATTTCGGAGCACTTCTGGCCGCGGCGCCCGACCCCGAGGACGGCTCGTTCTGGATGCCGCCTCAGGTCTCCACGGTCGCGAGCCACGTCGACTGGCTGTTCAACTTCATCCTCGCCATTTCGGTCTTTTTCTTTGTCCTGATCGTCGTGGTGATGGTGGTGTTCGTTCTCAAGTACCGCCGCCGGGCGGGCGAGGGTGCGGAACCGTCGCCCAACCACAACCTGCCGTTGGAGCTCACCTGGACCGGGATTCCGGTTGCGATCGTGATCGTCATCTTCTTCTTTGGCTTCAAGGGCTATCTGGACATGGCGACGCCGCCTGCCAACGCCTACGAAATCATGGTCGAGGGCCAGAAGTGGAATTGGAGCTTCACCTATCCCAACGGTTATGTCGACGCCAATCTCCACGTGCCGGTGGATCGCCCGATACAGCTGGTCATGTCCTCGGCGGACGTGATCCACAGCCTCTATGTGCCCGTCTTTCGGATCAAACAGGACGTGGTCCCCGGACGCTATTCGAAGGTCTGGTTCGAGGCCACCGAACCCGGAGAGTACGACCTCTTCTGCGCCGAGTACTGCGGCACCAGCCACTCCGACATGCTGGCCCACGTCGTCGTCCACCCGCCGGGAGAATTCGAGGCGTGGCTCGAGCAGGCATCGAACTTCCTCGAAACCATGAGCCCGGTCGATGCCGGACGCAAACTCTTTCAGGTCCGCGGCTGTATGCAGTGCCACAGTATGGATGGTTCCGCCAAGACCGGCCCCACGTTGCTCGGAGTCTTCGGACGGGTCGAAAACATGGCCGACGGAAGCACCATCACGGTCGACGAGAATTACATTCGCGAGTCGATCCTCGAACCCAACGCCCGCGTCGTGGCGGGTTTCGAACCGGTGATGCCGACCTATCAGGGCCGGCTCAAGGATGCGGAGATCCTGGCGATCATCGAGTACTTGAAGGCCCCCGAGGGGGCCGCGCAGGAGGACAACAGCTGATGGCTGAAGCGATCGAAGCACCGGCAGGCGCGGCGCCCGTCGACCACGCTCCGGATGCCGACAACTACCTCACGCACGGTAAGGGCGTCCTTTCGTGGATCTTCACCCTCGACCACAAACGCATCGGGGTCATGTATCTGGTGGCGATTCTGGCGTCCTTCTTCCTCGGTGGCGTCTTCGCCCTGGTCCTTCGCACCGAGCTGTGGACGCCAGGAACCACCATCATAACCGCCGACACCTACAACAAGATGTTCACCCTCCACGGCGCGGTGATGATCTTCCTCTTCATCATCCCCGGTATCCCCGCGACCCTCGGCAACTTCGTGCTGCCGCTGATGCTGGGCGCCAAGGATGTGGCGCTGCCGAGGCTCAATCTGGCCAGCTTCTGGCTGTGGCTCACCGGCGCCACCGTCGCCGTGGCTTCGATCATCATCGGCGCGGTCGACACCGGCTGGACCTTCTATACGCCGTACTCCACCACCACGACCACGGCCGTGACGGCGATGACGCTGGGAGCGTTCATCCTCGGGTTTTCGTCGATCTTCACCGGCCTCAACTTCATCGTCACCATCCACAAGATGCGGCCCGAGGGCATGACCTGGTTCCGGATGCCGCTCTTCCTCTGGGGGATCTATTCGACCGCGATCATCCAGGTGCTGGCGACCCCGGTGCTCGGGATCACGCTGCTGCTTCTGGTCGCCGAGCGGACCCTCGGGGTCGGGATCTTCGATCCCTCCCTCGGCGGCGACCCGGTGCTCTACCAGCACTTCTTCTGGTTCTACTCGCACCCGGCGGTCTACATCATGATCCTGCCGGCGATGGCCATCATGAGCGAGTTGATCTCGACCTTCTCGGGCAAGCACATCTTCGGCTACCGCTTCATCGCCTGGTCGTCGATCGCGATCGCCCTGCTCAGCTTCCTGGTGTGGGGCCACCACATGTTCACCAGCGGTCAGTCGGGTCTGACCAACATGATCTTCTCCGCCCTGACCTTTTCGGTGGCGATCCCGTCGGCGGTCAAGGTCTTCAACTGGCTGGCCACCATGTACAAGGGCTCGATCCGGCTCGCAGCGCCGATGCTGTACGCCCTGTCCTTCCTGTTCTTGTTCGCCATCGGCGGCTTGACAGGTCTCTTCCTCGGGTCGCTCTCCACCGACATCCACCTCCACGACACCTACTTCGTGGTCGCTCACTTCCACTACGTGATGTTCGGCGGCACGGTGATCGCCTTCCTCGGCGGCATCCACTACTGGTGGCCGAAGATGTTCGGCCGCATGTACTCCGAGCGCTGGGCGCAGCTGTCGGCCCTGCTCGTCTTCGTCGGTTTCAATCTCACGTTCTTCACCCAGTTCGTCATGGGCAGCCACGGCATGCCGCGACGCTATTACAACTACCTCGAGCGGTTCACGGCCTACCACCAGGCATCGACGGTCGGCTCGTTCATCCTCGCAGTCGGCTTCCTGATCATGGCCGGCTACCTCCTGCACTCACTCGTTGCCGGAGAAAAGGCGCCGGCGAACCCCTGGGGCGCCGCTACCCTGGAGTGGGAGACCAGTTCTCCGCCCGCGTACTACAACTTCGCCCATGAAATGCGCGCGGGCGACCCTTACGACCTCGACGCCATGCGTTGGGACCCCGCGACCGGCGGGTATGTCCGCAAAGACCCGAGTTCGGTGCTGGCATCGTCCGGCGAGGCCGGCTGATGGCGGGCCATGCGACGACGCCACAGGAGGGGCTTCGGGTCGACCACCATTTTGAAAACGCCGACCAGCAGTACCAGTCGGCCAAGCTCGGGATGTGGGTCTTCCTCGCCACCGAGATCCTGTTCTTCGGCGGTTTGTTCGTCGCCTACACCGTCTACCGCGCCAACCACCCCGAGGTCTTCATCTTCGGCCACCACTTTCTCGATAAGAACCTCGGGGCCCTCAACACCGTCATTCTGATCTGCAGCTCGCTGACTGCCGCGTGGGCGGTGCGCGCCGCGCAGCTCAGACAGATCGGCCTCCTCAAACTGATGCTGGTCCTCACCATGCTCTGCGCATTCGGCTTCATGGGCATCAAGGCGGTGGAGTACAACGCGAAGTGGAAGCACGGGCTGTTGTGGGCCGGCAGTTACGACCCGCACCTCGACCACGAAGAGCCGCTCACCGAGAACACCACCGAAGAGGAACTTCGCGTTCCGGGAGCGGACGTCGACGCGGAGGTGGTGTCGGAGGCGCAGCTGGTGGGAGATGCCGACCTCGTGGTAGGCGACGTGGTCTCCGAGAGCGTTGCCGTCGATGTCGCGGCGGACCGTTCGATCATCGCTCCCGCCGCCGAGGGACCGGCCGGTCTCGCCGGGTCCGGAGGAGCGATCCTCGACGAACACGCGGTCGACATCGAGCCGGCCAACGCACAGACCTTTTTCTCGATCTATTTTCTGATGACGGGTCTGCACGGGATCCACGTCCTGGGCGGAATCGGCGCTTTTCTGTGGCTCCTGTGGTGCGCCCACCGCGGCGATTTCGCCACCGGACACTTCACCCGCGTCGACATGGTGGCGCTCTACTGGCACGTGGTGGACCTGATCTGGATCTACCTCTTCCTGCTGCTGTACCTCGTCGAATAGGGATTGGGCATGAGTGATCACGAAAACGCCTTTGTGCACATCGCGTCGGTGAAGTTGCTGGTGGGGGTGTGGATCGCCCTCATGTTCGGCACCTGGATCACCGTGTCGGCATCGAATATCGACCTGGGCCCGCTCAACATCTGGATCGGTCTCGGCATCGCCACCGCCAAGGCGACGTTGGTGGCGCTCTACTACATGCACCTGCGGTGGGACAAACCGTTCAACACGTTTGTCTTCCTGGCCGCGTTCTTCTTCCTGTTCCTCTTCATCGGTTTTGCCATGATGGACACGGGCCAGTACCAGGTCGACCTGATCCCGGGCTATTCGCCGGGGATGGGTGGTTGAGAACACCCTCATGCCTGACATCGAAAAGGCGACAACGAAGGCCCCCGGGGCGGAGGGCGTCGGCAGGCTGGGAACGTGGCTTCTCATCGCGTCGCTCGGCATGCTGTTCGGCGCGGCGCTGGTGGGCTATCTGGTGATCCGGTTGCGCGCGCCGGAGTGGCCGCCTCCGGGGTCTCCGTCGTTGCCGGGGAGCGTGTGGATCAGCACCGCGCTGTTGGCGGCCCTCAGTGCCGTCCTCATCCTGGCCGAGCGCTCCGTTCGCCAAGGGCGGGAGGGGGCTTTGTCGCGGATGCTCATGGTGTCAGACCTGCTGGCGGTCGCGTTCCTGGCATCCCAGGTGGGATGCTGGATGCGGATGGCCGCCGACAACGTGCTCCCGCAGCAGAATCTCCTGGTCTGGGGCTTCTACACCCTGACATTTCTCCACGCCGTGCACGTTCTCGCCGGACTCGTGCCCTTGATCCTGGTGACCGTCCGCGCCCTCCGCGGACGCTACACCGCGGCCGACCACGACGGAGTCCACTTCGTGGCCATGTACTGGCACTTCCTCTTCGTGACGTGGGTGGCGATCCTCATAGTGTTGAGTTTTTAGTTTTGAGTTTTGAGTTGTCGTTCCGGGGCGGGTGGCCGATGGCTGAGCACTCAACTCAAAACTCAAAACTCAAAACTCAGAACTTGCGATGGTCGAGGCCGAGTTCTCTGGCGTTGACGATGCTCGGAGCGGCCTTCGGCGCCTTGCCATCGACGAATTCCAGGAGTCGGCCGGGATCGTTCGAGACCGGCCACCCCTGTAACATGGCCGCGACGTTCGCTGCCGCAAGGATGGCCATTCCTTCCCGCGCCCATCGCGTGGCAGAGGCGATGTGCGGCACGATCACGACGTTCTTCAGTTTCTTCAGCCCCGGTTTCATCTTCGGCTCGTTTTCGAACACGTCCAGCCCGGCCTTGAACGCCGGGTTCCGCCGGCAGTGCGCCACCAGTGCCGCCTCGTCGATCACCGGCCCGCGGGAAGCGTTGATCAGGATCGCGCCGGGCTTCATCAGGCGCAACTTCTCGGCGTCAATCAGGTGGTGGGTCGAATCGTCCAACGGCGGGTGGAGGCTGACGACGTCGGCCCGCGTCAACACCCCTTCCACGGCCCGCGCACGCGTCACCTTCACCGGCGCCTCGCCGTGACTCTCGAGAAATCTCGAGTAGTCACTGACGTACTTTTCAAGTCCTCGGTTCCGGTGAAGGTCGTAGTAGACACAGTCCATCTTGAAGCCTTCGACCATCATCTTCGCGTACGCGGCCCCGATGCGTCCGGCGCCGATCACGCCGACCGTCTTGCGGGAGAGTTGATCCCCCAGGAACAGCGCCGGGAGCCAACCCTCGTAGTTGCCGCTGCGCATATAGGCGTCGGCCTCGGGCACCCGTCTGGCCGCAGCAAGCGTGAGCGCGACCGCCATCTCCGCAGTCGCCTCGGTGAGGACCCCGGGCGTGTTGCCGACCGGGATGCCTCTCGCGGTGGCCGCGGCGACGTCGACGTTGTTGTAGCCCACGGCGTAATTGCTGTAGGCCTTGCCTCCCGCCCTTTTCAAGGCTGCAAACAGCCCATCTCCCCAGGTCTCGGTCAACTGCCCGATCGCGCCGTCGCAGCGGTCGCCGATGGCGGCCTTGATCTCGCTCGTTTTCAGGATCCGGGTCTCGGTCCCGTATTCAACTCTGGCCCCGGCCCCGGCCAGAATCTTCAGCCACCGCTCGCCCGGCAGCTCTTTTGTCACCACCACACGACGCGTGCCCGAGGGGTTGTAGACCTTCCAAACTGGGGCTCCCACCTTCCGGCCTCCTTGTTCTGAGAATAGATCAACCCCGGCGCAGCGCGGCGAAGACGAGCGGGACCGCGGCGGACTGGAGAAGACCGAGCCCCAGCGCAGTGGCGGTCATTCCCGCCCAGGGAACCATGAGGATCCCGATCACCAGGGCCGCTGCCGCAGCGCCCGCCTGGTCGGCGGAAAAGGCCACTCCGGCGGCCCGGCGGGTATCGGGTGGGCCGAGTCGGGTCAGACCGGGGAACGCCGCGCCGGTGAGCAGCCCGCCGGCGGCCAACAACGGCGGGATCGTCAGGAGCGGGGCGGAGAGAGCCCACCCGGCAGCGAGAACCCCCGACAACACCGAGCCTGCGACCAGCACCGCGGGAACCAGCCGCTCGGGGCTTGGAATCCGCGTGACTGCGAGCGATCCGACCGCCAGGCCGGCCATGAAGACCGCAGTCAGGGCGCCGATCTCGGAGTAGACCGAGCCGCGTGTGGACTGCCATGCGGCGATCAGGAGCAGCCACCAACCCATGGAGCAGAAACCGACGACCGCCGCGGTGACGCCGGCCGCGCGCCTGCTGACGGCCGCGGCGGTAAAAAGAACCGCGATGACGATCCCGAACGCCGCTGCCACTGGCAGTGGGTCCATTCCCTCGAGGGCGGCGACCGCCGGCAGGAGGCCCGGCAGGGCGCGGGCCTCGTGCAGACCTCCGGCGAGCAGAACCGCGCGCGGATGGCGGATCGTGTTCGGTTCCCAGTCGATGCGCAACCGAGACGCCAGATCCGAGGACCGGTTGCGGTCCACCAACAGGGAGAGCATTTCCGGGGACATCCGCGCCGGGGCCACTGCGCTTGCCGCCAGCCGCCGAACCAGTTCGTCAGGCTCGAGAGTGATCTCCGCCTCCGGGCCGCCTGCCACCAACAGGGTTGTCTCACCCGCAACGACCCGAAGCTGCTCGAAGACCTCGCGGACCGTGCTCGCGAGGACCGACAACAGCCTGCCGGCGGCGCCGCCGAGATAGGTGTCTGAAACGCCGACCCGCATCACCAACACGCCGTCCGGCCGCATGTGGGCTCTGCAACCACGAAGGAACTCGAGAGTCCTGGTCCGGTTGCGGCGCAGCGTCAGAGGGTCGCCGTCGAGGAGAACGATCAGATCCCAGTCATCCCTCGCGGCCAGGGCACGCAGCGGATCGGCGGCGACCGCCTGCACGGGAGGGTCCTGAAGGGTGGATTCCATCCCGCTTCCGTAAAGGCCGGGGAGGGCTCGCAGGAGATCCGGATCTTCTTCCACCACCGTCAGACGATCGACCGGGTGGATGGCCATGGCTTCGACCGAGCCGTCGACCACGCAACCCAGGGCGAACACGTTTGACGGCGCGGGGTGCATGAGCATCACGAGGTGGGCGCGCGGCAGGACCGTCCACGGGTCCGGGTAGGAGGCGATCAGCCGCCCGTCACCATAGACCGAGGTTGGCGGGCCGTCCGAGACCGCAATCTGCTGAGAGCGGGTTTCGAGCCACGACCGGAGGGCGCCCGGACGGCCTGAAGAACTCCACTCCGCCCGTGCGAGTACGCCGCCGGCCGGGATCGCCAGTGCGATCGCTGCGATCGCCAACGCCGCAGCGGTCACCGATCGGCGTTGCCAGGCCGCTCCGGCAGCGACAATCCCGAGCCCGCCGCACGCGGCTGCGGCAGCTCCGAAGTGGACCAGGGCGAAACTGAGCAAAACGCCGCCGGTCAGCGCTCCCAACGCTTCGAACCCGTAGGCCCGGCCGCCGCCGGCCGAACCGAGTCGACCGGCAAGGACCGGGAATGCGAAGCCACCCGCGAGGGCTGCCGGGACGATCGCTAGTGCCCACAGCCACAGGGCCGAGCCGGTCGTGATCGCCTCGCCGGGCGCGGCCCCGATGACAGCCGGGGCGATCCGGAACGCGAGAACTCCCAGCCCAGCAAGCGCCAGGACCACCATCGGCAGCCACGCCGTGAGGTCGCGGGAGCCGAAACGCGCCCCGCACCCGGCGCCCGCGGCCATGCCCGCCAGCCACAGGGCCATGACCACGCCCCAGGACATTTCGGACCCCCCCATCGCGGCCATGGCCTCGCGCACCAACAGCGCCTGCGCGACCACGGTCGCGAAGCCCAGAAGCGCGACCGTGACGCGCGGATCGCTGCGGGGTTCCGGGAAGCTCACCCGCCCATTATGACGACAACATCGAAACGTTGAAACGTTGGGCCCATCCGAAATATCGCGAGGCCGAGAATTGAAGCGACGAGTTCACAGCGTCGGCGACAGCGGCGGTTGACAGGTTCAGGGGCAGGTTTCAGCGACCGCGACCGCTACGGTGTTCAGAATCGGTTGTGAGAACGGATGCCGTCCATAAAAACCGTAGGGGAGGGGTTTATCCCCTCCCTTCTCGGTGTCATCGAGGCGCGGTTCTATTCACTGCAGGTGTTTTTGCAAGAGGCTGAGCGATGAGCTTTGAGCTATGGGCAGTGGGCTCTGGGCTGGTCTTCTTGCCGCAACACATGGGATGTCGCCCCACGGGTTCGCATGAACCGCAACCACAAAGACACGAAGCCACGAAGGATTTCACCAAGATGGCATTCAGGACATCTCAAGTTCAAACTCAGGCTCCACCAAACCGCGGCGCATCTGAAGGTGGGCCAAGGCCCACCCTACGAACCGGCTCGAAACTGGGTCCGAGGTAGGGTGGGCCTTGGCCCACCTTCAGAGCTGTTTCCTGCGTCTCGGATCACCCGTGTCTCGGTACGAGACCTGGACAGCCGTTAACGGTTGTTGAGGACCTCTTTCCGAAAATTGCTTTGACCGATCCTCAACTCCAGTGTTTTCAGTGTGGCAACGTCAGATGGGGATCCGTTTTGGACAGCACTGATTCAAAATTCAAAATTCAAAATTTAGAACTCGCTATGCGAGTTCTTCGAGCACCGCGGCGAGGTGTTTGTAGAACTTCTGCACCGACGAGATCTGGACCTTCTCCTCGGGCGAGTGGGCGTTCTCGATCTGTGGTCCGATGGACACGACGTCCATCCCGGGGACCTTTTCGATCAGCAGGCCGCACTCGAGACCCGCGTGGATCGCTTTGAGCGCGGGTTTTTCACCGAAGAGCTTTTCGTAGACCTCGCTCGTCTTCTGCACGATCGGCGAGCTGGGGTTCGGCTTCCAGCCGGGATACGCGTCTTTGACACGGACTTCGGCACCGGCCTGCCTGAAGATGGAGTCCACCTGGCGCCGCACCGCGTACAGGGCCGGCATGACCGACGAGCGGTAGGAAACGTTGATCTCGGCATGGTCGCCGTGGTTTCTCACCACCGCGAGGTTGTTGGAGGTTTCCACGAGTCCGGGCACGTCGCGCGACATGGAGAGGACCCCGTGGGCCATCCCGTCGAGGACCCGAAGCAGGCGGTCCCGGGCGTGGACATTGAGCACCGAACGGCGGGTGTCGTCGTCGTCGAGTTCGTCCACCTTCACAGCGAGATCGGGGTCCGACGCCTGGAATTCCTCGAGGAAGTCTTCTGAGCAGGTTCGGGCCACGGCCCGGAGCTTTTCGATCCCGGTCTTGTCGACCCGGCAGACGGCAAATGCCTCGCGGGGGATGGCGTTGTGTTTGTCCCCGCCGTCGATCGAGACGAGGTCGATCTCGATGCCGTCTTCGATGGCGGCCAGGAGAACACGGGTCACCAGCTTGATGGCGTTGCCGCGGTTTTCGATGATGTTGAGGCCCGAGTGGCCGCCGCGAAGACCGGTCACCGAGACCTTGACCGGAACCGAGCCCAACGAGGCCGCGCGGCGCGCGGTTTTGAGCGTGGCGATGGAGTCCGCTCCTCCGGCACACCCGATATAGACCGCACCATCCTCTTCCGTGTCGAGGTTGAGCATGATCCGGCCGCTGACGATGGACGGGTCGAGGTCCTTGGCGCCGGTGAGGCCGGTCTCCTCGTCGATCGTGCACAACAGTTCGAGCGGCCCGTGAACCACGTTGGGGTCGTCAGCCACTGCCATTCCGGCGGCGACTCCGATGCCGTTGTCGGCCCCGAGAGTGGTTCCCTTCGCCTGAACCCAGTCGCCGACGACCTCGACCTCGATGCCCTGGGTCATGAAATCGTGGTCCACATCCGAGTTCTTCTCGCACACCATGTCGAGGTGTCCCTGGAGGATCACGGTCGGGGCCTTTTCGTGGCCCGGCGTTGCGGGGACCTTGATCGTCAGACTTCCGGCCGAGTCCTGGAGGACCTCGAAGCCGCGGTCGGCCGCCCACTTCTTGACTTCCGCGACGATCTTCTCCTCGTGTTTCGAGGGTCGCGGGGTCTTGCGAATGGTGTCAAAGTGCTGCCACAGAAGTGCGGGTTCGAGAGACTCGAGGGGACTGCTCATCTTGGGACCTCCTTGGAGCTGGCGGACCAGCCCCGATATGATACCGGATCTCCTCCATGCGTGCGGCCCAACCTCCGATGGAGGTCGGGGTCACACCAGGGAATTGAGGATGTCGATGGCGGTCAGGGCGCCACCGATGCGCAGCCCGTCCGCCATGATGGTCACGGCGAGTTGGCGGCCGTCGGGCGACATCACCGGTGGCGAAATGATGGCGAAGTCCCGGTCGGGGACCGCGTCGAGACTGACGGGGAGATCCGAGATCTCGATGCCTTCGGTCTGCGACAGGGCATCGCGAATGTCGTCGGGATCGACCCGATCCGAAAACACCAGACCGAGGTGCGCGAGGTGGCCGTGAAACACGCCGGACAGACAGTGGGTCACCGCCAGGGGAACGTTCGGCATGACCTGTGCGGCCTCTTCCTGGAGTTCGAAACTATCGACGGCGATCACGTTGAACGAGCGTGCGTGGCCGTAGATCAACTCGGCAACCGGCTCGCCTTGAAGGCGGCTGGCGGTCTGGCGAGCGAGCAGTTCGACGGCCTCGCGGCCGTGTGTCGACACCGGATCGACGACCGCCAGAGTGCCTCTCAGTTCGCCGAAGTGGGCGAGCACGCCGGCCAGTCGCGAGGTGGCGACAAGGGCCGGGTGGGCGACGCGCAGGTGCCGCGAGCTTTCGACGGCCTCGCCCAACGAGGGCGTTGTGCGTTCCATGAGCACCGGAAGTCGGGCGAGGTCGATGACCGCCGCATCGGGATTGCGGTCGAGAAAGTCGAGCAGGTGATCGTGACGTGAACCCTGAGCATCCGAGGCCACGACAATGACGTCGTACCCCTCGAGATCGCCGGTCGAGTCCAGGGCCGGGACCAGCGCGGGTCCGCCGGCCAGTTCGGCGATCTGGACTTCGTCGTCGACGGCGGTGTGGCGGAAGTCGATGTCCAGGGCGAGGGGATCGAGGACGTCGCCGGAGTTGAGGAACTCGCGTCCGGCCAGAGTGAGGGGGTCAAGGAGCAGGAGTCTGGGCGACATCGGTTGCCTCTTCGCGGTTTTCTTGTGGCGCTTTGTCTTCCGAACGACGGCGTGCGCGGCGGGTGAGGACCGCCACCGGTGCGGACAGGATGTAGATCGCGGCCAGGATCGAGAGAACGTGCGGGGTCAGGGTGACCAGCGAAAACACCAGCGCAATCAGGAACAGGGTCGGCGCCGGCCATTTTCTGCGGAGGTTGACGCCCTTGAACGATTTGTAGGGGAGGTTGGACACCATGAGCAGCGACACCGCGAGCACGAACGCTGCAACCACGGGAATGAAGGCCGGGTGCGTGACCGGCGTCGGTGACATCAGGACCAGCATCGCGATGGCGCCGGCCCCGGCCGGAATCGGCAGACCGACGAAGTCGGTCGAGTTGTGGTGGTTGACGTTGAATCGGGCGAGCCGGATGGAGCCCGCAACCAGGAAGAGAAAGGCCACGGCCATCCCCACCCGGTGGACCTCGGACAGACCCCACTGGTACGAGAGCAGGGCGGGCGCCACCCCGAACGAGACGACATCGGCCAGCGAGTCGTAGGCCTCGCCGAAGGCGGTCGTGGTGCCGGTGAGCCGGGCGATCCGACCGTCGAGGACGTCGGCGAAGATCGCCACCAGGAGGAGAACGGCCGATCTCTCGAAGTGTCCCCGCGTCGACTCGACGATCGACAAGAAGCCGCAGAACATGTTGGCGACCGTGAACAACGAGGGGATCACATAGTAGCCCCGGCGCATGGTGTCGCGCCGTTTTTTTCGTTTGATGCGAGGATCGCTCATGGCGTGGAGCCGGTCAGGCGGGCGATCGGCGATTCGCCGGCGCGCACGGCGTCTCCGAGTGAGACCAGGATCGCGGCGTCCTCCGGCAGAAACACGTCGACGCGCGAACCGTAGCGAATCAGACCGATGCGTTCGCCCCGTTCAACGGTGTCTCCCGTCGCGTGGTCGAAGACGATCCTGCGCGCCACCAGGCCTGCGATCTGTTTGAGCCCCACGCGGCCTGCCGGGCCTTCCCAGATCGAGAGGTTCTGTTCGTTTTCAAGCGAGGCCTTTTCCTTGAACGCCGAGATCTTGCGCCCCGGGTTGTAGCTGTAGTCGACGAGCGACCCGGCGATGGCGGCGCGGTTGACGTGGACGTTGAAGACCGACATGAAGATGCTGACCTGCAGGGGCAGTCCGCGTTCGGCGAGGTCCTGAGGGGAGTCGCCGATCTTGATGACCTTGCCGTCGGCCGGGGAACAGGCCACCATCGGGTCCGCGGCGCATGTTCGAGACGGGTTGCGGAAGAACAGCAGGGCGAAAAGCCCGACAACGATCAGGATTCCGCCGATCCACGGCCAACCGGCGCGCCACACCAGGGCGCCGGCGAGCGCGGGAACCAGGACGAAGGGCCATCCCTCCGGTGCAATCATGGACGGGAGTGTACTACGAGCGTGGGCGAGGCTGTTCTATGAACGCTGCATCTGCGCGATCTGGTCCTTGAGGTGAAGTTTGAGCTTCTTGAGACGTTTCTCTTCGATCTCTTCCTCGGGAGACAGCCAGGGGCGCTGTTTCAACTCTTCGAGTCGGCGCTCGTAGCCACGGTGTTGTTGTTGCAGTTCGTCGATCGTCTGAGGCGTCTCAACCGGCTCGGGACTTGGGGTCATTCCGATCCTCCTTGTTGAGTGATTCATGATCTATCGTAACACCCGCCGGATCGACGCTCAACGGCGGCTCGAGGTTCGCGGCTCAACCATCAGTAGTACGGTCGATAACCGAGGTCTTCGTCCTCGATCGGGCCCTTCTGCCTGAGGTCCTCGATCCCGACCACCGCCTCGGCGCGGGTGGTGAAGGCCATCTCGTGGTGGCGGCTCATGACCAGGGCCTGTTTCGGGCAGGCGTCGACGCAGTAACCGCAGAAGACGCACCTCAGAAGGTCGATTTCGAAGGTCACGGGCCGCTTTTCCCATTCCACTGTGGCCTCGGGGTCTTCTTCGGCGACGATGGTGATGCAGTCGGCCGGACACGCTGTCTCGCACATGTAGCAGGCCACGCACCGCAGCGACCCGTCGTCCCTGGTGGTCAGGATGTGGCGGCCCCGGGTCCGGTCGGAGTATTCGCGCCGCTCTTCGGGGTATTGAATGGTGGCCACGTCCTTCTGACCGAACAGATTGCGCAGAAAATGGCGCATGGTGACGGCCAGCCCGCCCAGGATCGCCGGGACGTAGAGCCTGCTCAAGAGCCCGGGACGCGAGCGCTCGACGTTGACGGTGGACGCGGTCTTCATCGATCGAGCTCCCCGGCGATGATGTTGAGGCTGCCGAGGATGGCGATGGCATCCGACACGAGGTGCCCCTCCAGCATGTGGGAGTAGGCCTGGAAGATGGCGAAGCACGGCGGCCGGACCTTGATCCTGTAGGGGTGGCCCGAACCGTCGGCGATGATGTAGAAACCGAGTTCTCCATTGGAGCCCTCGGTCGCTGTGTAGGCCGCGCCTGCCGGCACCTTGATGCCGTCATACACCAGTTTGAAGTGCCAGATCAGCGCCTCCATCTCCGAATAGACCTTCTCTTTCGGGGGCAGCGCCACGTGGTGGTTGTCGGTGATGACCGGCCCCGCGGGGAGTCGGTCGATGGCCTGCTCGATGATGCGGAGGCTCTGGCGCATCTCCTCGAGGCGCACCAGGTACCGGGCGTAGCAGTCGCCTGTGGTGGCAACCGGAATGTCGAACTCGTACTCGTCGTAGCCGAGGTAGGGCCTTTCCCGGCGCAGATCGAACGGCACCCCTGACGCACGGAGACAGGGCCCCGTCCAGCCCCACGCCACCGCTTCGGCAGCGGACATGACCCCGACGCCCTCGGTGCGGTCGCGGAAGATGCGGTTCGAGGTCACCAGACGGTCGACGTCGTCGATGAACTTCGGGATCGTGCGCAGCAACTCCCGCACCCGCGCCTCGAAATCGGCGGGGACATCGTGGACGAGGCCGCCGATGCGGGCGTACGAAACCGTGAGACGGCCCCCCGCGCAGGCCTCGAGCAGCGAGTAGATCTCCTCCCGGGGCTGGAAGAAATACCAGAAGTTGGTGAGGGCCCCGAGGTCGACCAGGTTGGCGCCGAGACACACCGCGTGGTCCATCAGGCGGGAAAATTCGCACAGGATCAGCCGCACTGCCTGCGCCCGCGGCGGCGCTTCGATACCGAACATGCTCTCGACCCCGAGGGCGTACCCGACCCCGTTGTTCATGGCGGAGCAGTAGTTGAGGCGGTCGGCGTACGGGATCACCTCGTTCCAACCGTGAGTCTCGGACATCTTCTCGAAGCACCGGTGGAGGTAGCCGATCTCGGTCTCCGCCCGCGTGATGACCTCGCCGTCCAGACGAACGACGATTCGCAAAGTGCCGTGGGTCGCGGGGTGGGAGGGGCCGAGGTTGAGGATCTGGCTTTCGAAATGGTCGTCGCCCTCGGGCGTCTCCGTCACCCAGTCCGGGACCATGGTCTCCGACTCCGTCAGGATCCACCGTTGCGCCGGATCGTAGTCCTTGCGCAACGGATGGCCCTGGAACGCCTCGTGGGTCAAAATGCGCCGCAGATTGGGGTGGCCGTCGAAGACGATCCCCATCATGTCCCAGGCCTCGCGTTCGAACCAATCGGCGGCTTTCCAGATGCCGTAGGCGGACGGCACGCTGGGCTCGTCCATGGCGACCGGGACCTTGACTCTGAAACGATGCCCCTTGTCGAGACTCGTCACGTGGTAGACAACCTCGAAACGCTGATCGCGTTCGGGGTGATCGACACCGCAAATGTCGAGGAGCAGATCGCAGGCCAGATCGGGGTGGTTGCGGAGGGTCTTGAGCACTTCCACGAGCCGGCTTCGATCGACCCGCATCTCGACGAATCCGTCGCTCGCGGTGTGCGCGTCGAAGGTGTCGCCGCCCGGAAAGAGCTCAAGCAGAGCTGTCTGTGACATGCCGGCCTTTCGAAGCGAGTCGGTCATATTGGGTCTCTCCGCGCTGGATCAGGTCCTGGAGCTTGAGGACTCCTTCGATCAGTGCCTCGGGGGTCGGCGGGCACCCCGGCACGTAGACATCCACGGGAATGAACTCGTCGACGCCCTGAACGACGTGGTAGGCGCGATAGAAGCCGCCGGTGCATGCGCAGGCGCCCATCGAGATCACGTATTTCGGCTCGGCCATCTGGTCGTAGACGCGTTTCACCACCGGGGCCATTTTGTCGGTGATCGTCCCGGCGACGATCATCATGTCCGATTGGCGGGGCGAGAAGCGGACGACCTCGGCGCCGAAACGCGCCAGGTCGTAGTGGGAGGAGACGGTCGACATGAACTCGATCGCGCAACACGCGGTCCCGAACGGCAGCGGCCACAGGCTGTTCTTGCGCGCCCACGCCAGCATCGTTTCTATCCGCGTGGTGAGCACCGCGGAACTCCCGTCCGGTTGCCGCATGCCGCCTCCTCGTTGTCGCCGCCGCGTCGATTCGCCAGTGCATTATACGTGCTTCCCGTACAAGGGGGCGAGCCGCCGCGAAATTCCCGGTAAACGCCGGAAACTGTTGCGTCTTGGGCCTTTGCGTGGTAATTTTTTCTATGAGTCCGGTTCGCCGCTGCGCGCAGCGGGTTCGCGGGTGCAAGGGAGCCAAGATGGAGAAGAAGCTGTTCGTAGGCAACCTTCCCTACAGTGTCGGCGAGAGCGATCTCGAAGCCGCCTTCGGGGACCACGGCACGGTGGTTGGTGCGGTGGTGATCCGCGATCGCGAGACCGGGCGTTCGCGCGGCTTCGGTTTCATTGAAATGGAGACCGACGAAATGGCGGAGGCCGCGCAGGGGGCCATGGACGGGTTCGAGTTCGAAGGCCGCCGCATTCGGGTCAGCGAGGCCCAGCCGAAGAACGAAGTGCAGCGTCGTTCGGACTTCGGAGAGCGCTGGTAGGCGGCGGTTCATCTTCAGAGTTCAACAAGGCCCCGCCGAAGCGGGGCCTCGCTATTTGTTGGTTCATCCGGAATTGCACGAGTTCGCAGCGTCGGCGTCAGCGGCAGTTATCGGGTTCAGGGGCGGGTTTCAGCGACCGCGACAGCCACAGGAACCCGCGGCGGCGCTCGGGTGCTGTTGCCGGAGGCCGCCACTGATGCTGTACCCGACCCTGTCTCCAGTCGCTGCCCCGGTCGCTGGCGCTGGTCGCTGTAATCCTGATTTCAAACCCGATCGGTGTCCACCTCGTCGATAGCCGGATGGGGCGATGAAATCATTCCTCGCACTCAGAAATTCCAGGAGAATCCGCCGGCGAGTTGGAACCCCGAAAGATCGATCGTGCCGAAGCCCGAGAAGTCGTCTTCGAGTTCGGCCTCGGCCCAGCGGTAGCGGCCTTCAACGAAGAAGCTCCACCGGTAGCCGATCGGAACATCCAGCCCGCCGAGGGCGAAAAGCTCCCAGGTGGTTCCACCCGCGTTGTAGGAAGCAAAGACGACCGGGAGGCCGGGGTCCCCGAAGTCGATGAAATAGCCCTCCTCGCGGAGGTCCCACCACACGAGCCCGCCCCCGCCGCCGACGTAGGGCCGCGCTCCGCGGGCCCCGAAGCGCCAGACATAGGCGGCGGTGAGTTCCGTCAGGTCGAGCGTGGTCGTGTGGTTGATGTCCTGCCCGTCGCCGTCGACCCAGTCCTGGTAGGCCTGGGTGGTTGCCCCGCTGTAAAAGCTGGTGCCGAACAGAAGCCCGGACTGGTTGGATGTTCGCCACAGATAGTCGAAGCCGAAGACCACATCTTCAAAGCCCGAGGGCGAACCGGTAAAGACCTCGAATGTGTCGTCCCAGTACTCCGAGCTTCCTTGAGGGCTGAAGATCCCGAGATATCCCCGCACGGCGCCGAAATCGCCCGGCTGCCAATTGCCCTGCGCCTGGGCGTCGATACCGGCGCCTGAGAAGACCACTGTTGCGATGAGGACCCTGAGGATTGTCGAGCGGCGCATGAGACCCCCTTCCGATCGGGCAACGTCTTTCGCCCGTCGTTGCCGGCAGCAATAGCAACATCGATGCCACCCGGGAAACCGTCGATTTCGAGGCAATCCGGATCCTTCTCCGTCCTGGGAGAGCTCGAGGGTGACCTCTGGAGGAGACACTTGCTCGGCGGCTGCGCCGCCGAGATTTCGAATTTCGAATTTCGGATTTCGAATTTTCGGCGCGACGACCTACCGACGGGAAAGGTTCCAGTGCTCAGAAAGGGTGGGATCGCGTGCGGTGGAGGTGCCGTCGAGATTTCGGATTTCGGATTTCGGATTTTCGGCCGAACGTCCAACCGACTGGAAGATCCCAGTGCTCAGGGAGAGCTCGGAAGCGTGCGGCTGAAGCGCCACCCTACGGGATCGGCTCGGGTTGCGGGTCCGAACGTAGGGTGGGCCTCGGCCCACCTTCAGTCACGCAGTTGTGCGAGGCTGTGCCCCAGATGTCGGACTTCGGATCCCGGCCGAAGGTGCAACGCGACTAGAAGATCCCCGTGTTCGGCGGAGGCTCTGAAGCTGGGCTGAAGCCCGCCCTACGGGTCGGCTCGGGTTGCGGGTCCGAAGTAGGTGGGCCTCGGCCCACCTTCAGTCACGCAATTGATGCGACGGCCGCTGCCGCCGACTGCGACGTTCCGGTAGGATGCTCGCGGAGGCCTGCATGATTGACGTCATCGAGCACGGCGAGATTCTCGAACTGCGGTTGAACAGACCGCCGGTGAACGCCCTGTCGCCCGAACTGTTGGCCGCGATCGGTTCCGGCGTTCGGCAGGCGCCGAAGGGTGGGGCCCGGGCCGTCGTGCTCTCGGGAAGCCCGGGGATGTTCTCGGGTGGGCTCGATGTTCCCTGCCTTCTCGCCCTGGACCGCCGGGACCTTTCGGCCGCGCTCGAGGTTTTTTTTGACACCATCGGGAGCCTGGCCGCATCTCCGGTGCCGGTGGCGGCCGCGATCACGGGTCACAGCCCGGCGGGGGGCGCGGTGCTGGCGCTTGCCTGCGACTGGCGGGTCATGGCCGAAGGAGAGTTCAAGATCGGTCTCAACGAGGTGCGGATCGGGATCCCCATCCCGGAGATCGTGGCCTCGCTGGTACGGCGTGCGGTCGGCGCCCGCCGGGGCGAGGATCTGTGCGTCACGGGAAGGCTGCTCGATCCGGCCGGCGCGTTCGAGACGGGTCTCGTCGACGAAGTCGTGCCTCCCGACCAGGTGGTCGAGGCCGCCTTGAACTGGTGCGAAGGTGTGATCTCGGTGCCGGCTTCGGCCCTGGCCGAGACCAGGGCCCGGATGCGCAGCGACCTCGTCGAGTTGGTCGAGCACCACGGCAAGCGGGATGCGCGACGATTGTCCGAGGCCTGGTTCGAGCCCGAGTTGCAGACGGCGATGAAGCAGCTGGTAGCCCGCCTGAAAGGCGAGTGAGAGGCCTCCGCAACGGCCCGCTCGCGGAGTCGTGAAGCTGTTACAATGCCGGGGCGTTTCGGCTGCATGCGAGATATGTTCTGGTGCTGACGACCTCGTGGAGGTACGCGGTGAAAATCCCGTCGCTGGTTCTCAAACAACTGTTCAACCACGGAAGCCTGGAAAACACCCCCGACGGCGTGGTGTTCGGGCTCAAGAATCGGCTCAGCGATGCCGTCGTGACCGGGATTCGCGAGATCTCCATCGACGGTCGGAAGCTGTCGCTCGAAGACGTTGTGTTCACCATCGGTGACCAGACGTTTGCGGCAGCCGATGTGAGTGCCGACAACCCGATCGACCTTCCGCTCGGCAAGACCATGACCGTGCTGTCGCGGGGCGACGAGCTCGAGATCGGTAAACACACGGTCGCCCTGGGCTTCGACAGCACTCCCTTCGGAAAACTCGCGTTCTCGGTCAAGGATGCCATCCGCGAGGAGAAGGAGACGCGGGTCACGGTTCCATACGACAAGGAAGACGACTACAGCGTCGACATCATCGGCAAACGGTTGGACTTCGCCCGGTCGTTCAGCGGCGCCGATCTCGAGCACGTGGCCAGGTGCTCGTTCGATCCGCCGGAGACCAAGGGCAACATCGAGAACTTCATCGGTGTGGCGCAGGTACCCGATCGGGCTGGCGGGCCCGATCAGGATCAACGGCGAGCACGCAGTCGGCGAGTTTCTGGTTCCGCTGGCCACCACCGAGGGCACGCTGGTGGCCTCCTACAACCGGGGCATCAAGGTCCTCAACCTCTCCGGCGGAGTCACCTGCACCGTGTCCGACGACCGCATGCAGCGGGCGCCGGTCTTCGTTTTCGACTCGGCCCGCGAAGCGCGCGGTTTCCGCGACTGGGTCAACCAGCATCTGACCGAGATCGCCCAGGCCGCCGAGGCCACCTCGAGCGTCGCCAAGCTGCTCGATATCGACATGTTTCTCGCCAGCCGTTTTGCCTACCTTCGATTCAACTATTCGACCGGCGATGCGGCGGGTCAGAACATGGTCGGCAGGGCGACCTTTGCCGCCTGTTCCTGGATGCTCGACAATGTCGACAACGTCCGCGCCTTCTATCTCGAGTCGAACCTCGCCACCGACAAGAAACACTCGCAGATCAACATCATGCGCACCCGCGGCAAGCGGGTGATCGCGGAGGCGGTCGTCAAACGGGACGTGCTGGTGCAGCACATGCGGGTCGAGCCGGAAAGCCTTCAGTATCATTCGCAGATCTCCAACGTCGGAGCCTTTCTGTCGGGCGCCAACAACAACGGCGCCCATTCGCCCAACGGCATCACCGCGATGTTCATTGCCACCGGGCAGGACGTGGCCAACGTCGCCGAGTCGTCGGCCGGCATCCTCTACTCCGAGCTGAACTCGGAGGGCGACCTCTACATGTCGCTCACCATCCCGTCGCTCATCGTCGCCACCTTTCGGCGGCGGCACCGCCCTGCCGACCCAGCGCGAATGTCTGGCGCATGATGGGGTGTGTCGGCCGCGGCAAGGTCAAGAAGTTGGCCGAGATCATCGCCGGCGTGGCTCTCGCCGGTGAGATCTCCCTGGGATCGGCGATTTCCTCGCTCGACTGGGTCTCGAGCCACGAGAAGTACGGCCGCAACCGTTGACGAACCCCGGACCCGTGTAATGGAGGAGATGCCGTCGCCGCAACCCGCCGCCGAACCCGGCCGGAAGCCGGATTCGCGACGACGTGTGGACCGCCGGGCCTATATCAATATTCCGGGTCTCGCGCGCCGCGGGCGCGCCACCATCCGCCAGGTCGTCTCGCTGCTTTTCGGTGGTTACGTGGCGTCGGTCGAATCGAGTCGCCGCCGGGGCGGCCGCGGTCTGTTGTTCCGCGTTCGCGCGATGGTCGCCTGGGTCTTCCGACGGTTTCTCGATCCGGAGATCGCGAACCTGCCGTTTCCGGTCCAACTTCGGGTGCGGCTGGAAATGCTCGGGCCGACCTACGTCAAACTCGGACAGATTCTGAGCCTGCGCCAGGACATCCTGCCGGAAATGGTGACCGACGAGCTTCGCAACCTGCTTTCGGATCTGCCGCCGGTAGAGTTCGATCAGATTCGGGAGATCATCGAAAGCGAACTCGGACACCCGCTCGACGAGATCTTCGCCGAGGTCAACCCGGTGCCTCTGGGTTCGGCGTCGATCGCCCAGAGCCACTGGGCGAGGCTCGCCACCGGCGAACAGGTGATCCTCAAGGTGGTCAAGCCCGGCATCCGCGACCTGCTCTACCGCGACGCCACTCTGCTGCGGACGACCGCCCGGTTTCTCCAGTTGATCATCCCCCGCTATCAACCCACGCGGGTGATCGACGAGTTCTGCGAGTACACCCTCCGTGAAGTCGAGATGACGTTGGAAGCGGAGAACGGCGAGACCTTTGCCGAGAACTTCGCCGATGCACCCGATGTCGTCTTCCCGCGCATCTACCGGCAGTACTCGGGCGACCGCGTCTTGTGCATGGAGTTCCTCGACGGCATGCGCCCGGACGACGAGCGCGTGCGGTTGCTGCCGGAGGAGGAACGACAACGGCTGATAGATCTCGGAGCGGAAGCGATCCTCCGGATGCTCTACCAGGACGGCTTCTTCCACGCCGACCTCCACCCTGCCAACCTGCTGATTCTTCCCGATGTCAAGATCGGCTTTCTCGACCTCGGGATGGTCGGACACTTCGATCCGGTCCTCCGCCACAACCTGCTCGAGCTCTTCTACTCGATGGTGATGGAGGACTTCGACGGTGCGGCGCGCCACCTCGCCTCGGTGTCGCAGACCGAGCCCCGTTCGGACGTGGCCGGTTTTCGCACCGCGGTTCGAGAGGTCGCGAGAAGGTGGCGCCGGCAGGCCCGGTTCGAGGAATTCTCACTCGCCCTCCTGATTCTCGAGTGCATTCAGCTTGGCGCCCGTTACCGTCTGTATTTTCCGGTCGACATGGTGCTGATGGTCAAGGCCCTGGTGACCTACGAGGGCGTCGGCTACATCCTCGATCCGAAGTTCAACGTGGCCGAGGTTTCAGTGCGACACGTGGGCAGGATCTTCCGTCAAGAGTACTCGCCGAAACGTCTGTGGATCGAGGTGCTGCGCGTGGCCCCTGACATCGTGGACGCTCTGCTCAAGACGCCGCGGCTGGTGTCCGAGGGTTTGAGCACCCTCGAAGAGCGGACCCGCAGGCGACCGCAGCGTCCGTTGGCCGGCGTGCGGGCGACCTTGTTCGGAGGCGCCTGCCTGGTGTCGGGCGCCATCCTGGTCGGTCTCGGCGGGCCGTGGTTCCTCGCCGCCGTGCTCATGATCACGGGTTTGCTCCTGCCTTTGCGCCGCGGCGACTGACCTGGGTCGACCGGATTTTTACAGGATCCGGCTTGTGGGAATCTGCGCCGGTGATACCCTCCGATCGCGTGGACAGTGCGGTGTGCCGACGCCCGAAAGTGGTTTGTGACTGGCAGCCGTTGAAAGGAAGAAATCATGAGAATTCAATTATTTGCGAGACTCGGGTTCGCGGTCGTCTTGGCGATGACAGGGGTGGCCGGCGCCACCGATATGACCCTCGAGCAGGTCATCTTCCCGGAACGGAACCAGATCGAGGTGCCCTTTGCCCGCGATTCGAGGGCGCCGGAGGCGACCCTGACTGCCGACGTCGACTTTCGCGAGGGCCAGGCGAGCGTCAGCCTGAAGTACCGGGACATGAAACCGGCGATTCTGTTCGGCGGAGATGTCACGTGCTACGTCGTGTGGGCGGTGACCCGCGACGGCACTGCCGACAACCTCGGCGAGCTCTGGGTGCGGAGTGAGAACGATTCGGTGGATTTTTCGACCGGGCTGAAGTCGTTCGCGATGATGGTGACCGCCGAGTCCAATCCTCAGGTGTCGGAGCCGTCCGAGGTGGTGTTGTTCTGGAACGAAGCCCCCAAGGCGAAGAAGGCGAATTCCGCCCCCTTCACCTTTTCGGATTTCGGGCCCGCGCCCGCGATCGAGTACCCGTCGGTGGCCCGCGTGATCTGGGATCACAAGCAATCGCTCGACCTTGCCCAGGCGGAGAAGATCTACCAGTTGGCGATCGAGGCCGGCGCCGAGCAGTACGCCCCGAGCGTTCTTCGGAGAGCCTATCTGACCTTGGTGCAGGGCCGCAATCTCACCGCCGGTAATCAGACCAAGGCGGCGACGGACTACTGCGGACGTTCCGTGGCCCTCAGTGCTGAGGCGTTGCAGGTGACGGCGCGGACCAAGGAAGCCGAGGCCGTCGAAGCCGAGATCGCGCGCCGCACGGCGGAAATGAACGCCCTGTCCGCAAGAGCTGCCGAGGCAGAGACCGCATCCGCCGAGGCCCTGCGCCAGCGCCAGGAGGCTGAAACAGCGGTTGCGACGGCGCAACGCGAGCTTTCGGCCATCGACGCAGAACGACTCGAGCTCCAGGGCTCGGTCACAGCCTTGCAGGAACAGGCGGCGAGCCTCGCGCGCGAGAAGGCCGACCTGTCGACGCGTCTCCAGGGAGCGTTGTCGGAAGTCGCCGACACCCAGAACACGGCCCGCGGCATGGTGGTCAGCCTGCCCGACATCCTGTTCGACACCAACGAGGCGACCCTCAAGAACGACGCCAAGATCGTGATCGCCAAGCTCGCCGGCATTCTGCTCATCATGCCCGAGCTCAACCTCAGGATCGAAGGCCACACCGATTCCACCGGAAGCGCGGACTACAACCAGACGCTGTCCGAAAAGCGCGCGGCGTCGGTTCGAGATTTTCTGGCTGGCCAGGGCATCAATTCGCAGCGGATGATGTCGGTCGGTTACGGGATGACGCGACCGGTCGGCGACAATGCGACCTCTCAAGGCCGCGCCAAAAACCGCCGGGTCGAGATCGTGATTGCCGAAGGTACGGTCGCCGCCAACTGAGTTTTGCAATTCTTCGTCCTGGGTCTCCGAGGCCCGGGGCGGAGAATTGCTTTGCCTTCTTTCTGCCACAATGTGCCTTGAAATTGCCTCGATCGTCCATCGGGCGGTCGGATTCGGGCCCTCTAATGGTCCCCAGACGGAGATCGCCCGCGATGGCTTGGCGATCCCGGACTCCTGGGTTACGATGCCCACCGTGCCTGCGATCACGCGGCACCGGCAGGGCAGGGGGGCGACAGTGAGCAAGGGCCGGGACATCGAAGAATCCGCGAACTACGTTCTCTTTCCGATGGCGGTCGGCGCCCTCTTTCTCGCGTTCCTGGTGGTCGGAGCGCTTCTCGGTTAGAACTCGATGACGTAGAGCCCGTCGCGCATCAATTCCAGTTTCGACCCGTCCTCCAACTCCAGAACCAACTCCGCCGCGAGCACCCGTGGCTGGAGTTCCGGCAGGTAGACGTGGTCCTGGTGCATCACCGCTTCCGGTCGTGAAAACTGCGATGGGCCGACCTGACCTCCGAAATGTTCGCTGCGGCCGAAGGCGAGGTGGAGCCCGAGCTTCTCGTCCAACAGCACGACACCGATGGGTTTGACGCCGAAGTCGGAAAGCACGCCCAACCCGAGCTCGGCGATATTGCCGCGGGCCGGTTCGGCCCGGAGGCGGAGGCGTTCGGCGTCGGACTCGGGTCCGGTGCTGATGATGTCGACCGCGACGTTGTTCTCGATCGCGAACACCACAACCTCGTCGCCGAACTGGACCGGGAGCTGCCCCGCGCTGGCGGTGGGGTCTCCTTCGAGTTCACCCTCGTAGGGAACGATGTAGGCTTCGCCCGACGGGAGGTTGCCCGCTGTCCCGGCCTTCGGCAGCAGGCCTCCCGAAGCGTGCGCCGAGCGGTGGCGGAGATCGAGGTGGAGCCGGTGCTCCTGCGAACCATCGACGACAAAGAGGAAGTCGGCGCCGGTACTGCGGTCGAGAAGCCTCTTGAGGAGCATGACGCGACGGTTGACCTCGGTGTAGTCCAACCGCAGGGCCGGGACCATTTCCGGTGAGAACCCCGGCATCGTAGCGCCTCGGAACCCGAGCCGAGGGGCCATGACCTTCAAGGGAGCCGTGGTGGAAAACCGGGTCGGAGCGATCACGATCTGGTGCGAGGCGAGGACGCCCTCCATCGGTTCGGACAGGTGACCAACCATGGAGTCCACGTGATCGGGGAGTCTCCGCACCGGTCCACCGCCACGCGTTCGCCGGGAGATCGGCGTTGTTTGAGTGGACATTGGGGTAGAGGAAGAGCGCGACCTCGAGACCGTGGTCTTCCTTCGCGCTCGCAAGTTCTTCGACCCACCCCGCCGCCAACCGCCGGCGGGTCTTCCACGCGTCGGTGTCGGGAGTCTGATCGTCGGGAAGATCGACGATCACCGCCAGCGCGCGATCCGCATCTTTCGGTTCAAAAACCCGCCGCACCAGGTTGGTAAGCTCTTCGCCGGTCAGTCGATCGTCGGCCATGTGGTTCCTCCGCGTGCCATCCTACCGTTTCCGGAGGTGCGGAGGCAGGCCGCCTTTACGGGCGTCCTTCCCGAGAGGAGCCACTCTCAACATTGTTGGCCCGTGTCATCGTGCCGACGTCAATGTTCGTGTGCCCAACAATGTTGAAAATGGCACCTCCGCCGCACGGGGCCAATTCCGTGCGCGCTTCCCGGGAGGAGCCACCTTCAACATTGTTGGCCCAGGTTGTTTCGCCGACGTGAATGTTCGTGTGTCCAACAATATTGAAAATGGCACCTCCGCCGCACGCGACTCGTTCCGTCAGCGCTGCGCGGGCGCCACCTGGTAACTGAACGTGGCCATGGGCAGGCCGTCACGCCCTGCACGGCAGGTTCGGGCCGCCTCACCGCCCCAGTGCCCCACGTGCCTCACCGCCTCACTGCCTCAAGCCCGATTGTGGGGCAGCCGTCCCGGCTGCCAGGTGGGCTGCCATTCCGAATTCCGAAATTCCGAATTCCGAATTCGAATCCTTCACTCCACGATCTCGACCGTGATCTCGTCGTACCAGTCGATCGAACCGGGGAGACCGATGGCGATGATCCCGGAGCTGCCGGGGCGAATGCGGTCGAAGGGATGGCCTCGAACCGATTGGATCCAGTTTCCCTGGCGCCACCCGGTGATCTCGAACCACAGGTCGAGGGGCCCGAGGTCGCGTTTGCATCCGTTGACGGCATCGATCTCCACCAGGACCTGGGCGGACGGACGAAAGACCTGGCCGGAACTCCAGCGGTAGGTGACGCAGTCGGAAAGGCGGGGGGTCGGGCTGGGCTGCGGTCGCGGGGTGACGGTGGCCGGGGGGGCGACGGTGGGCCATGGGCTCGGTGTCGTCGTGGGGCCGGTGACCACGACCCACTCGGAGCTGAGCTCGACGAGAACGGTCGGGGTAACCGTGGGAGATGGGGAAGCGGTTGACGTTGGGGACGGCGTTGTCTGCGCAGATTGTGCAGGCGGTCGCCGATTGCGCTGGAGGATCGCCAGCACCGCGAAGATCGCAACCACAGCCACTACCGCGGCGGTCAGCAGCGACGGCCCACCTCGCCCGCGGCGCGCACTGGACGTGCGATAGCCCGGCAGTTCTTCTGTCACGATTCGACGATACCGCAGCAACCTTCGTCCGGTGTTTCTTGACGCACTGCGGCATCACGATTATGCTCGCCCCGGCCGCTCGGGAGGTCGACGATGCGCAGGGTAGTCTTCAACCAGAAGGGTGGCGTCGGGAAATCGACGATCGTCTGCAACCTCGCGGCGGTGAGTGCGAAGCGCGGTCTCCGAACCCTGGTGGTCGACCTCGACCCTCAGGCGAACTCGAGCCGCTACCTGCTCGGGACCGATCTCGAAGCCGCGACGCCGACCCTGGTTCAGTTCTTCGAACAGACCCTCGGGTTCAAGCTCTTTCGGGAAGGGCCGCGGGATTTCATTCACCACACGCGGTTCGACGATCTCCACGTGATGCCGGCGGCCGCCGAACTCGAGGATCTTCAGGGCAAACTCGAGGCCAAGTACAAGATCTACAAACTGCGCGACGCACTCGATGAGCTCGAAGGCTATGACGAGATCTTCCTCGACACTCCGCCCGCCTTCGGCTTTTATACGCTGTCGGCCCTGATCGCCGGACAGAGCTGTCTGATCCCGTTCGATTGCGACGATTTTTCCCGGCGCGCCCTCTACAGCCTGCTCGAGAGCGTCGAGGAGGTTCGCGAGGACCACAACTCCGGACTTCGAGTGGGCGGGGTGGTGGTCAACCAGTTCCAGGCCCGCGCGCGGTTGCCGCGGCAGCTCGTCGACGAACTCCAGGCGGAGGGGCTGCCGGTCCTCGAACCCTTCATCTCGTCATCGGTCAAGGTGCGCGAGTCCCACCAGGCGGCGAAGCCGCTGCCCTATCTGGCGCCGTCGCACAAGCTCGCGGTGCAGTTCGAAGAGCTGTTCGACACGATCCACGGGAGCCGGTAGCGGGTAGCCTTCAGCTATGAGCTCAGCTTCTTGTAACACTCGACATGATCGGGAGGGGATAAACCCCTCCCCTACGGCTTTTATGGACGGCATCCGTTCCCACAACCGGTTCTGAACACCGTAGGGGAGGGGTTTATCCCCTCCCTTTCGTTTGTTGCCGCTTTCGTTTTTGTTGACACGCAGGTTTTTCAGGAAGCTTGGCTCCTCACCTACTTGACCGGGTAGAAGACCTCGGTGACGAGTTCGTCTTCCGGCACGTTGCCGGGGTCGCTCACGAAAACGTCCCAGGGCCGGCCGTTGCGTTCCAGCTGGTGGGCGACGATGAAGGCGTCGACCTTTTCGTATGTGTTCGCGAGGTCCTCATAGGTTCCCACGTGAACCGCTCGCACCACGCGCCCCCCGTAGGTCTCACCCATCCGCACCGGAGAATCGGGACCGGCCCCGCGGGTCGGCGTGCCGCTGACCGGGATACCGGCGTCGAAACCCCAGCCGCGGTCGTCCCAGTAGTTGGTGATCGCGAGGGGCTGACCGGCCAGCTGGAGACCGTTTGTGGATACAAAGCCCAACACCCGGCCGTAGGTCGCCGCGAGCGCGGCCGAGATCTCGGTTGGATCTGTGCTGCTGTTCCCGGTGGCATAAGCGATGGTGGTGGACGGAACGACGGCGATTCCGATCTCGATGTCCGACCAGTCGACCTTGGGCAGCGACTCGCTCGATCCGCTTGAGATTGGCGAGACCTTGCGCATAGAGGGGGCCGAGTTGGCGGTCGAGAAGGATCCCCCAATACCGTCCCGGAAGGTCGAGGCCGAAATCGGTGTCAAACGCCCAGGTCAGCCGCGTTCCTCCGTCGATCTCGTGCAGCAGGAAGGCGGACTGGGCCTCGCCCTGCGGTCCGAGATCGAGCTCAACATCCACCCGCTCGTAAGGGGTGCTGGCGACGATCGTCTGGCTTCCCACTTCTGGTTTCGGCCCGGGCACGTCCCAGGTGATCTTGGAACCGACGCCGAAATCGGGCCCCTCGAAATCATACGAAGCGTCGGGCATGACCGCCACGAACGGTGACCAGTCGTTGAAGGTGCGGAAGCCGTTGACCTGTGAAAAGACGACGCAGGCGGGGGCGTTGATCTCGACGGATCGTTCGACGTGGCGGGTTCGCGGCAACAACAGGCCGATCACGATCACGATCACGAGGATGGCGACGACTGCGATCAGGAGCCTCTTGAGCACTTTCACTGGAATCCCCCCAGCCGCACCGTGAGTGTCGAACAGCAGTATCGGTGGGCTCTTGTGGTTTCTGGGCGCAGAATATCACGGAGAATCTTACGTTTCGGTCGGAGGAAGCCGCGACCGGCGTGATCCCGGGCACGGAACCGGACCCGGTTCTCCATTAGACTGAAGGTCCAGCAGCGCTCATCGACCGGGAGGTTTCCGATGTTCAAGAAAGACCAGAGCGATCACACACCGTCGGCTCCGACGCCTGCAGCGCCTGCGGCCGCCGGCAGGAGACAGACGCCTCCGCACGGCGGCGGTCCGGCGGTGATCGGACCGTCGATAACCATCAAGGGCGATGTGACGGGCGATGAGGATCTGACCATCCTCGGCAAGGTCCAGGGAACGGTCAATCTGGCCCAGCACAACGTGACGATCGGTCCGAGCGGAAGGGTCAAGGCCGATGTTCGTGGCAGGATGGTGATCGTGGAGGGCGAGGTCGACGGAGACCTCAAGGCCGGTGAACAGATCATCCTTCGCCATACGGCTAAGGTCGAGGGCAGCATCAGCGCCCCTCGGGTCGCACTCGAGGACGGCGCCGTGTTCCGAGGCGCGATCGAGATGGACTCGGCTTCGAAGATGGGCAAGGAGAACCAGCCTGCCCGGACCGCGACCGGCGGTGTCAACGGTCGGGAAAAAGCGGCGGAGAGCCCGAAGGCGCCGCCTTCGGGTGCGCCCGGCAAGGACCTCTACAGCCTGAGTCCTCGACTCTGCGTTGGTAGCGCATAATGCGGGTCAGATGAAGCTGCCGTGGACGAACCGCGCCCGGATATCGGAACCCGAACTGGAAACCAGCCAGCCCGAGGCTCTCCCGCGTTCGGAGGTCCATCGCTCACCGGGCCTCGAGGCGGTCCTGAAAGGCCTTGCCCGTGGGGGGGCGGTCCAGATCCTGGACCTCGGGCCGGCGATTTCTGACAATGTCGATTTCTTCGCCGCCTTTGCCGCCAGAATCCAGATCGTCGATGCACTGAGGGAGTCTGACGCGGCCTGTCCCGCCTCCGCAGTGTTGAGCGGCCTTGGTCCGGGATCCGAGGGCGGGTTTCACCTCGTATTGTTGTGGGATTGCCTCAACTATCTGTCACCGGCTGAAGGGGCGGCGCTCGTCGAATCCGTCCTCCCGCTGTGCCGCCCGGATGCCCGCTGCCTCGCCATGGTGGCGACCTCCGACACCATGCCGGCTGCTCCGACCCGATACCGGATCGTGGACGAGAGCCACCTGACCTACGAGCGGTCGACCACCGAGATGATGGGGGCCCCACAGATGACCCCCGCCGCCGTCCAGGCGCTCCTCGGTGGGTTCTCGATAGAACACGCCTTCGTCCTGCGAAACGGTGTCCGCGAGTATGTGGCGATCCGCGATAGGGTCGGCACTGTAGCTCCCTGGCTGAATCGAAGCACGTTTGGGGCTTGACCTTCCACACTCGCTTCCCGAGAGGAGCCACCTTCAACATTGTTGGCCCGTCGCATCCTGCCGACGGGAGTGTTCGAGTGTCCAACAATGTTGAAAATGGCACCTCCGCCGAACACATCCGCCGCGCACGCTCGCTCTGGCAGCCGGGACGGCCGCCCCACAATCCGGGGCACGAATCCTTGTGGTGCAGGCGTCCCGCCTGCACAGGAACGCGGGACATCCGCCGCGCGGCGGGCCGTATCAGCATGTGCTTCCCGGGAGGAGCCACCCGTTGCATTGTCTGTTCGATGCGTCATGGCTGCTTCGGAATTCAAGGGTCAGACAATGCATGAGATGACGCCAACAGACCCCGAATACAACATGAAACCGGGTCGAGAACGATCGAAGCACGCCTCATCGATTCTGATCGTTGACACCGGTCACCTGTCCGCAGCCCGGTTGACACCTGTCAACCCGGCGTTTCGAGAACAGTCGTCATATGATTGATTAATAGTGACTTAGAGAATTAGGACAACCGGGCACGGTCTTTGCTTTGTTACGTCTCGAGGAGACGAATATGATCAAAGACGCTTCTGTCATGGACCGGCCGGTTGCTCAACGACGGTTTTTGCATCGGGTGCGTTTCATTGGTCCTGCAACGATCGTAGGGATACTTGCCGTTGCGGCTTTCTTGCCCTCGTTCTCACGCTGGTCCCGATCAGAAGCTTCGATTGATGCCTCTCGCGTGCGAATCGCTGAGGTCGTTCGTGGTGACCTCGTCCGAGAATTCTCGGTTGAAGGACGCATCGTCGCTGCATTTCACCCGACCTCATTCAGCCCAGCGCGCGGCATCGTTTCGATCGACGTCACTGCAGGCCAGGTCGTCGCCGAGGGAGATGTTCTCGCCAGTGTATCCAGCCCCGAACTCGGCAGTCTTGTGGCTCAGGAAGAAACGACGTTAAACAGCCTGAGATCGACAGATGAACGCCTACGACTCGAAGCCCGCCAGAATCGATTGGTGAACGAGCAACAGGTTGATCTCGGGCGCGTCGAACTCGCGGCGGCCAACCGCTCCCTGGAACGGGCCGGCGAGCTCAACAAACTCGGTCTGACAAACGAAATTGATCTCGAAGCTGCCCGCGATGCTGTTGTTGTCGCTTCCCTCAAGCTCAAACAGGCCGAACAACGCGTTGAGTACGGTTCAGAAATCCTCAGGTTCGAACTCGAAAGCGCTCGTCAGCAGCTCGAACGCCAGCAACTTGTCGTCGACGAACTCGAACGCAGAGTCGAAGCCTTGACAATCCGAGCGCCAGTCGCGGGCCTCGTATCGCGCCTACATGTTGACGATCGTCAAGCCGTCAATACCAATGATCCGCTCGTCACGGTCGTTGACCTTTCTGCGTATGAAGTCGAAGTCGCGATCGCTGAATCCTATTCGAACGAAATTGATCACGGAACCGAAGCTGTCATCTCTATGGACGGCATCGAATACCCGGCACACGTGCTCAGCATATCCCCTGAAGTTGAAGGAAGCCGCGTCAAAGGCAGAATTGCATTCACGGGAACAGCACCCGATGGTTTGAGGCAGAACCAGCGGGTCACCGCACGATTGATTCTCGAAACCCGCCCCAACGTGATCAAGGTGGCACGCGGGCCTTTTCTCGAAGACGGCGCGGGCCGTGTCGCTTTCGTCATTGACGATGATATCGCCTACAAACGGCCGATCATCACAGGAAGCACCAGCATTTCGGAAGTCGAAATTGTCTCCGGTCTCGAAATTGGCGATCGCATCATCATTTCCGACATCGCTCGATTCGAGGATGCCGAAAATGTCCTTCTCCGCTAACCAAACCTCAAGGAGTCAAGATGATCAAGATGCAGGAAATCCGCAAAATCTACCGTACCGAACACGTCGAAACCCACGCCCTGGACAGCTTCGACCTCGAAGTGAAACCCGGTGAATTCATTTCAATCATGGGGCCCTCAGGCTCCGGAAAAACGACCCTGCTCAATCTCATCGGGCTGCTCGACACCTTCGACAACGGGTCGTATGTGCTCGACGGTGATGACGTCACGAAGTTGTCCGACCGGCAGATGTCGCGGATCCGCAACATGAAAATCGGCTTCATCTTTCAAACCTTCAACCTCATTCCCGACCTCAATGTCTTCGACAACATCGACGTCCCACTGAGATACCGCGGCCTGCCCGCAAGGGAAAGACGCACTGCGATCGAAGAGGCGCTTTCGACCGTTGGTCTGGTGTCACGCATGAAACACCTGCCGACCCAGCTCTCGGGCGGGCAGCAACAACGTGTTGCCGTGGCGCGGGCAATCGTCGGCCGGCCCAAGCTCATTCTCGCCGACGAGCCGACGGGAAATCTCGATACGGCAATGGCCAACGACATCATGGATCTCTTGGAAAAGGTCAACGAGAGCGGTACCACCCTCGTCATGGTGACCCACGATCCCGATCTCGCGCGACGCGCTTCACGCCAGATCCATCTGCTCGATGGTTCGCTGATCGACCTCAAGACTGAGGATTCTCACGTCCCGCTCATCCACGCCGTGCCGGCCGGGCTCGCGAACGCAGAATTCTGATGTGAAAGGAGAATGACGGTGTTTGGTTATCTGCTTCGCCTGGCTTTCGAGAGTCTGCGCCGCAACCCTGTTCTCTCGGCCCTGATGGTCGTGGCAATCGGCCTCGGCATCGCCGTGTCGACGGCCTCGGTGACGATCTATTACATCTATTCCGGCAATCCGGTACCACACAAAAGCGACGTGCTCTTCCATGTCGAACTTGATAACTGGCATCCAGACAAACCGTTTGACAGTGATCATCCTGAAAGAGCTCCTTTTCAGCTCACCTACCGTGACGCGACGGCGATCATGCAATCCGACGTTCCGACCTACCAGACCGCGGCCTTCCGTGGAGAGTTCATAGTCTTCCCCGACGACGATCAGCAACGCCCGTTTCGAGAGCACATACGAATGTGCTTTGGCGACTTTTTCAAGATGTTTGATGTGCCTTTTCAGTACGGCAACGGCTGGGACGAAGCTGCCGATCTGGCGCCCGAATCGGTCATCGTCATCGGTTCAGAGATGAATCAGAAACTCTTCGGGGGCGTCAATAGCGTCGGACGATCACTCAAGATCGAAGATCGCTACTTCACCATCATCGGCGTACTCGCACCCTGGCGTCCAACACCCAAGTATTACGACCCGACAGGCGACCCGTTCGGAAAGCCCGAAGGGATCTTCATGCCGTTCAACTTCACTCCGGTCCTCGAGGTTTTTTCCAGCGGCAACACATGGGGTTGGACGTCCGAATCGATCAACAACCACGAGGGATACCTGCAGTCCGAAATGCTCTGGATCCAGATGTGGGTTCAACTCGACTCTGCAACACAAAAGCAGGCATATCAGGATTACCTGGACGCCTATGTTCTCGAACAAAAGAGTCTTGGCCGTTTTGCCCGACCTCTGAACAACCGATTGCTCAACGTCATGACCACGCTCGAGGAATATGAAGTCGTGCCTGATTCGACAAAGAGTCAGCTCGTCGTATCGCTGCTCTTTCTGGTCGTCTGTGCGATCAACCTCATCGGCATTCTGCTCGGCAAGTTCTTGAGCAGGGCCCCCGAGATCGGCGTACGCAGAGCCCTCGGCGCGAGCCGTTCTTCGGTCTTCATACAACACGTGCTCGAGTGCGAGGTTATCGGGTTGCTTGGTGGCGGCTTTGGACTTGTGATATCTGTACTTGTCCTCAACCTGATCAACCGCATGTTGTCGACCGGCGAGCACCTCCACCTCGATCTCACCATGGTCGGCGCCGGTCTCCTGCTCTCCCTCGTGGCCGGCCTGATCGCCGGAATCTATCCATCCTGGCGCATCTGCCACGTCGCGCCCGCCGTTCACCTCAAAATGCAGTGACTGGAGATTGTGATGGAATTTGGTCCAATTTTTCGCGCCCTCCTCAACAACCGCACGAGGTTCTGGCTGATTCTCGTGGAAGTCGCGCTGACACTCGCCATCGTGGTCAACTGCACCTCGATCTTCCTTGAAAAACGTCAGTCATTTCTCGCTCCTACGGGCATGGACACCGACAACATTCTTGCCATCACCACCGAGCCATTTGGTGAGAACTTCGCAGACGAGGAATTTGTCGAGAGCGTCGGCGAAGCAGATCTCCGGCAACTCCGCAGCCACCCCTCGATCATCGATGCAACCCCAATTCACTTCTTTCCGTTGTCCGGCAGTGGCTCATCAATCGGTCAAAAAGCCGCCGGTTCTGAAATCGATACCGTGGCGGTTGGATATTTCATGGTCGATGAACACGGGATCGATACTCTCGGCACCAACCTCATCGAAGGACGTAACTTCAATTCATCCGATATCGAACTCAGCAGTGACGACGACGCTCCACAAAACATCATCATCACCAAGGCCTTCGCAGATCGAGTCTTCCCCGACGGGAACGTCATAGGCAGCCGGCTCTCCAACCGGGACAACGAACATACTGGAACTATCATCGGAGTGATCGACAGCATGAGCAATTCGTGGCCGAGGGCAGGTATGGGTGGTCAAACGATGCTGCTGCCGGGCAAGCCGCGTGACAACCGCGAAATGAACTATCTCGTACGCGCCGAACCCGGCGCCATCGACTCTCTCTACACCGAACTCGACGAGTTGTTGGTTTCGCTCGAGAACGATCGAATCGTCACGGTGCGAACACTCTCTGAGATCAAACTCCGATACTTCAGACGCACCCTGATGGCGATGAAGATCTGGGCAGCAGTGGTCGTGCTCATGATCATCGTCACCTCACTTGGTATCGTCGGATTGACGTCATTTTCAGTAACTCAACGCATCCGAGAAATCGGCACCCGACGCGCCCTCGGCGCGACCAGAGCAGCCATCCTGCGCTATTTCCTTCTCGAAAACTGGCTCATCACGACTCTGGGATTGACAATTGGAATAATACTGACCATTTTGCTCAACTATGTACTCGCTCAGTATGCGGAAGCTCCGAAGATTGACTGGATTCTGATGGCCGGCGGCGCCACCGTCTTGTGGGCAGCAGGTCTTCTTGCAGCCCTGATTCCGGCACTACGTGCAACAACAGTTGCGCCGGAGATCGCGACTCGCACGGTATGAGGCGATACACTGACGAGGTGAAGAATTTCGATGGAGACACGCAAGATCTCAAAGTGCTCATCGTTGACGACCAGCCCGGTGTCGTGACCGCGTTACAGGTATTGTGCGACATCCACGGCATCAGCCACGTTTCAGCTTCGACGCCATCACAAGCATTGAAGATTGCTTCGTCCGAGACCCTCGGAGCAGTGATCCAAGACATGAACTTCAGCCCGAACGAGACGTCTGGTCGAGAAGGAGTCGAGCTCTTTCGAGCGCTGCGCCTTCACGATCCATCACTTCCGATTCTCCTCGTCACCGCATGGGCATCACTCGAAGCCGCTGTCGAACTGGTTCAAGAAGGCGCCAACGATTATCTGCGAAAACCCTGGGACGATGATGCCATCATCAATCGTCTGCGTGATCTGTTGAAAATGAGGGAACTCGAGGTCGAGAACGGGCGCTTGCGCCTGATGACCGAAAAATCTAGAGAAGCGCTCGCCGAAGACCACAACCTCTGTGGTCTGGTCTATGCCTCGCCCGCGATGCACAACACGGTCGCCCTCGCCGTCAACGTCGCCCAATCCGATGCACCGGTGCTCATCACCGGCCCGTCGGGCTCGGGGAAAGAACGTCTTGCCGAGATCATTCAGGCAAACTCGCGGCGTTCGGGCGAAGCCTTCTTACGCGTCAACGTCGGCGCCATCCCGGCCGAACTTATGGAAAGTGAACTCTTCGGCGCAGAATCCGGTGCTTTCACCGGCGCCTCATCACGCCGTATCGGCCATTTCGAGAGCGCTGACAAAGGCACTCTCTTTCTTGATGAAATCGACGCGCTCTCACTGTCGGGTCAGGTCAAACTTCTGCGCGTTTTACAAAGCGGCGAATTCCGTCGCCTCGGTTCGAGCCGAAGCTACAAAGCGGATGTGCGGATCATCAGCGCGACCAACGCCGATCTCGACGAAGCGATCAGCACCATGCGATTCAGGGAAGATCTCTATTATCGGCTCAACGTCGTCGAATTGAAGATACCTTCGCTCAGACAACGCCGTGATGACATCCTTCCCCTGGCCCGCTTTTTTCTCGAGAAATTCAGCGACCGAGAGCAGATTCTCAGTTCACGCGCTGAACAGGCATTGCTCGACCATACCTGGCCAGGCAATGTGCGAGAGCTCGAAAACCGAATGCAGCGAGCCACTGTCTTGAGCTCCCGACCCGAAATCGAGGTCGAAGATCTCGGTTTTGACGGAGCCCACCTCGAACCCCTGTCGCCTGCTGACGATAGCCAGATCCGCAACGTCCTGGACGCCCTCGAACAATCGGACGGTGTGGTCGCCCATGCTGCAGAGGTGCTTGGCATCAGCCGTC
>CAVQSQ010000029.1:0-76240 GCA_963715955.1 Candidatus Sulfomarinibacteraceae bacterium | reverse complement strand
TCCCACCTCGAAGACTCCGCGCGAGACCAACGACCAAACCTCCAATCGCGGGAACAGCGAAACAAGCCACGAGAAGCCGGGCGCGCCGAAAATTCCGAATTCCGAAATCCGAAATCCGAAATCGAAAAGGGAGATGGCCGAAAATTCCAAATTCCGAATTCCGAATTCCGAATTCCTGCAATCCACTTCTTCCTCGCTTTCTCGCCCGAACGAGAGGATCCGGGAAACCCCACCTTCGGCACCACCAACGTCCCCAAGGTCGTCGGCGGCGTCGACCCGATTTCCGGCGACCTCGCCCAGGCCCTCTACGACCAGATCATCGACTCGACCATCCGCGTCGCCTCGGCCCGCGTCGCCGAGGCCTCCAAGCTCACCGAGAACATCTTCCGCTCGGTCAACATCGCCCTCGTCAACGAGCTCAAGATCATCTACGACCGCCTCGGCATCGACATCTGGGAAGTCCTCGACGCCGCCGAAACCAAGCCCTTCGGTTTCATGCGCTTCAACCCGGGTCCGGGACTTGGCGGCCACTGCATCCCGCTAGACCCCTTCTACCTCGCATGGCGTGCGCGCGAGGCCGGCGTGCCGACCCGGTTCATCGAACTGGCCGGTGAGATCAACACCTCCATGCCCGGCTACGTCATCGAAAAACTGCAGGCCGCCCTCAACGAAAACGGCAAGGCGGTCAAGGGCGCAAAGATCCTCGTCCTCGGTCTGGCCTACAAGCCCGATATCGATGACCCCCGCGAAAGCCCGGCCTTCGAGATCATCGAACGGCTCCTCAAGCTCGGTGCCGAGGTCAGCTACCACGACCCGCACATCCCCGTGGCCCCCAAGATGCGCAGCTGGCCGAACCTCCCGGCGATGGAGTCGAAGCCGCTGACCGCAGAGACCCTGCAAGCCATCGACGCCGCCATCCTCGTCACCAACCACAAAGCCGTCGACTACGACCTCGTCGCCAAACACGCCCCGTTGATCATCGACACCCGCGGTGTATATCGCATCACAACGGAAGGGTTCATCCAGCGTGAATTCCTCGAACTCTGGCACGGGTGGGTGGGAACTCAAAACTCAAAACTCAACACTCAAAACTACCCGTGACACCGCGGCGTCTACCGGAACAAGAACGACAAGGTCCACCCAGCGTGAATAGCCAACCGTGAACGCCTCTGCCAGGTGGGCTGCAGCCCACGCCTACCGCGGGCCCGACGTAGGGTGGGCCTTGGCCCACCTTCAGGGTCGCTGTTGGTGAAAAATCGCAAATGTCTTGCGAATTTCCACTCAATGCACTACATTGTCTTACATGAGCATGACACTCACCATTCGACTTGATGACGAGCTTTCGCAATCCCTCGATGAGGCATCCGCCCGCACCGGAAAAAATAGAAGCGAGGTCGTTCGCGAAGCCCTGCGCCGTCAACTCGCGATCTCAGCCCTCGACGAAGCGAGAGAGCGGTTGGTGCCGTTGGCCGAGAAACTCGGCTGGCTTACCGACGAGGACGTGTTCCGCGAACTGTCGTGAGGGTCTTTCTCGACACCAACGTCCTTGTCAGCGCTTTTGTCAGCCGTGGTCTTTGTGCCGACCTACTCAAGATCGTTCTTCGCGATCACAATCTTGTTGTCTCACAGCTGGTGTTGGTTGAGTTCGAGCGCGTCCTCAGGGACAAGATGTGTGCCTCGGAACCTGACCTCAAACAAGCGATGATGGTTTTTGACCATATTGAAGTCGTTGCGGATCCCCCAACCATGCCCATGGATCCCACCCTTGATAACGCCGATGCCGCGATTCTCACAGCGGCCGTCGGTGGAGAAGTCGATATCTTCGTAACTGGCGACCGCGAGTTGTTGTGCTCGATGGATCGAACGACGCTACCGATCGTCACGCCGCGGCGGTTCATGGAGCTCATCCGAACGACCGGCGATACGTATCCGAGCGCTCCAGAAAGTGACGGCGAATCCCGAGTCAGTGAGTACGCCCCGGAAGCTGCGAGGGAAAAGGCGTTCGAATTTGCAATTTCGGTCGTCACACTTTGCCGCGCACTGGAGGGGGCTACGGCGATCGAGCTTTCTCGCAGTTTGTTGCACGCCGGTACGCGCATCGGCCTCAACCTCGAGGAGGCAGCCAGCGCAGGGAGTCGGCGGGCCGCTGCCTTGAAAATCGCCCGAGCATCGCAAGAAGCGAGGCAAACGAGCTACTGGCTTCGTCTCCTCGAACAATCAGACGTCGCACCCGAAATCGATCTCCGACCTTACCTCGAAACAGTTGACGAGCTGATCAGCCTCTTATCCGACGTCGATGAGACAATTTCAAGCCTCCGCCCATGACCCTCAGATCGCCCGACCGGCACCTTGTGGGGCAGGCGTCCCGCCTGCCGGGTGGCGGAGAAACCCGTTGATACCACCAACCTCCTCCGTCAGGCGTGGAGCCCGCCCGATAACTCAAAACTAAAAACTCAAAACTGAGAACTAAAAAATGACCTCCCTCCCCCCCGACTCAAAAATCTTCGTCGCCGGCCACACCGGTCTCGTCGGCTCCGCCGTCCTCCGCCGGCTCGAGCGCGAGGGCTTCACCGACGTCCTCACCGCCACCCGCGAGCAGCTCGACCTGCGCGACCAGGCCGCCGTCAACTACTGGTTCCGCGCCAACCGCCCCGAGTACGTCTTCCTGGTGGCGGGCACCGTCGGCGGCATCCTCGCCAACTCGACCCGGCCGGCCGAGTTCATCTACGACAACATGATGATCCACGCCACCGTGGTCCACGCCGCGCACCAGTTCGAGGTGACCAAGCTGCTCTACCTCGGCAGCTCGTGCATCTACCCGCGCGCCTGCCCGCAGCCGATGCGCGAGGAGCACCTGCTGACCTCGGCGCTCGAGCCGACCAACGAGTCCTACGCCATCGCCAAGATCGCCGGCATCAAGCTCTGCCAGTCCTACCGCCGCCAGTACGGCTCCAACTTCATCTCCGCCATGCCGACCAACCTCTACGGCCCCCACGACAACTTCGACCTCGAGAGCTCGCACGTGCTGCCGGCCCTGATCCGGAAGTTCCACGACGCCAAGGTCGCGGGCCGCGACGAGGTCGTGATCTGGGGCTCCGGCAGCCCGCGCCGCGAGTTCCTCCACGTCGACGACCTCGCCGACGCCTGCCTCTTCCTCATGCAGAACTTCGACGACGAGTCCCACATCAACGTCGGCACCGGCGAAGACCTCGCCATCCGCGAGCTCGCCGATCTCGTGGGCTCCATCGTCCACCCCGAAGCGCGCCTCGTCTTCGACACCACCAAACCCGACGGCACCCCCTTCAAACAACTCAACGTCGACTGGCTCCACCGCCTCGGCTGGCACCACACCATCGACCTCGAAGACGGCATCCGCTCCACCTACAACTGGTACCTCGAAAACGAAGCCTCCAAATGAAACCGCAACGCAGCCTTGTAGCCCAGACGTCCCGCCTGAAATGGTTTTGTGGGGCAGGCGTCCCGCCTGCCATCCGGGTGTGGCAGACGTCAATTGAATACCACCAACCTCCTCCGTCAGGCGCCGACCCCGCACGCGCACGACCATCCAGCGCCGAAATCCGGTGACGTTCGGACGTTGGCGAATTAGTTCGCTGCCGGCGCTCACCGGATCGCCCGATCAACTCCAAATTCGAAATTACTCGAATTCCGAATTGTGGGGCAGGCCGCCCGTCTGCCGTCCGGTTGCAGGCGATCCCGCCTGATAATCGTCAGCCCGTCCGTCCATGCGCATACCGACGTGAACTCGGGGGAAATGCCCGTTGCATACCACCAACCTGTCCGACAGGCGCAGAACCCTGCCCGACAATTCAAAAATTAAAAACTAAAAACTCAAAATTAGATCAACAGTTGCCAATGAACACCCCAACCCCACAATCCCTCACCACCACCCCTGAAACGCCCGCCCTCCAAGTGACGCGCATCCGCCCGTCCCGCGGCTGGGTCTCCCTCAAGCTCGACGAGCTGTGGGAGTACCGCGAGCTCCTCTACTTCCTGGTCTGGCGCGACATCAAGGTGCGCTACAAGCAGACCGTGCTCGGCGCCGCCTGGGCCATCCTCCAGCCCTTCATGACCATGGTGGTCTTCAGCCTCTTCTTCGGCAAGCTCGGCAAGATCCCCTCCGAGGGCGTGCCGTACCCGATCTTCAGCTTCGCCGCCCTGGTGCCGTGGACCTTCTTCGCCACCGGCCTCGGCCAGGGCGCCAACAGCCTGGTGGGCAGCCAGAACCTGATCAAGAAGGTCTACTTCCCGCGCCTCGTGATCCCCATCGCCAGCGTGCTCTCGGGCGTGGTCGACTTCGCCCTCGCCTTCCTGGTGCTGCTCGGCATGATGCTCTTCTACGGCATCGTCCCCACCCTCAACGTCCTCTGGCTGCCGCTGCTCCTCCTGCTCGCCCTGGTCACCTCCCTCGGCGTCAGCCTCTGGCTGTCGGCCCTCAACGTCCAGTTCCGCGACATCCGCTACACCGTGCCCTTCCTGACCCAGTTCTGGCTCTTCGCCACGCCGATCGCCTACCCCTCGAGCCTGCTGCCCGAGCCCTGGCGCACCCTCTACGGCCTCAACCCGATGGTCGGCGTGGTCGAGGGCTTCCGCTGGGCCCTGCTCGGCACCGACACCCAGCCCGGGCCCGATGATCCTGGTCTCCACCGTCGCCGCCGTCACCCTGCTGGTGACCGGCGCCTTCTACTTCCGCCGCATGGAAAAGACCTTCGCCGATGTCGTCTGACGTTGCCATCCGCGTCGAGAACCTGGGCAAGATGTACCGCATCGGCGGTCCCCAGGCCCGCTACAGCACCTTCCGCGAGACCCTGACGGACGCCTTCGCCGCGCCCTTCCGCCGCGCCGGCCGCCTGCTCCGCGGCCAGGGCTCGGCCGCCGACCTCGACCAGACCATCTGGGCCCTCAAGGACGTCAGCTTCGAGGTCAAGCGCGGCGAGGTGGTGGGCATCATCGGCCGCAACGGCGCCGGCAAGTCGACCCTGCTCAAGATCCTCTCCCGCATCACCGAGCCCACCGAGGGCGCGGCCGACATCTACGGCCGCGTCGGCTCCCTGCTCGAGGTCGGCACCGGCTTCCACCCCGAGCTCACCGGCCGCGAGAACATCTACCTCAACGGCGCCATCCTCGGCATGCGCCGCGCCGAGATCGACCGCAAGCTCGACGAGATCGTCGCCTTCGCCGAGATCGAGAAGTTCCTCGACACCCCGGTCAAGCACTACTCGAGCGGGATGTACGTGCGGCTGGCCTTCGCGGTCGCCGCGCACCTCGAGCCGGAGATCCTGCTGGTGGACGAGGTGCTCGCGGTGGGGGATGCGGCGTTTCAGCAGAAGTGCCTGGGGAAGATGGGTGACGTGGCAGGCGAGGGGCGAACGGTTCTGTTCGTCAGCTCACAACATGTTGGCGGTTAAAACTCTGTGCACCTCCGCGGTGAGGTTCGAGGAGGGCCGCATCCTTGAGATTGGAGCACCCTTCGATGTCGTAAGCGCTTATCTCGAGGGTGGGTTGAGCCGGGTAACCCAAAGGTCTTGGCGGCCCGACGAAGCGCCGGCAAGTGATGAGATTCGATTGCTCGGCGCGCAAGTCAGACCTCTCAACGGTGACCGGATTTTTATCGGGAGAGTCGTTCGAGCTCGAGTTCGAGTTCGAAAAGCTGACGTCCGGGCAAAGCGGCATCGATGTCACCTTCCATCTTGTGGACGAAATGGGGATTCTCGTCTTCGTGGGGTCGACTGTGTACAAATGCGGCAATCCTCTATTTGAGGCGTGTGTCGTGCGACGGCTCGCGTTCCGGCTAACCTGATGAACGAAGGCGTCTACACCCTGTCGAGGTTCTTGGTTCTCCGCGAGAAAGCGTCCATAATTTTCGAGCATCGCGACCTCCTTAGCTTCGAGGTGACAAACCCCGGCGAGAATCGGCTGGGCTGGATCGGCAGGAGAAAGGAAGGGGTCGTGAGACCGGTATTCGATTGGTCAATTCGCGCTGCAGAGCATGACCCCACAACCGCGAATGAGGTTTAGCAGTGGACAGCGTCACCGTCAGGTCGGAGTGAACGGCATGGAAAATCAAAGCGCCCCGCGGAAGGTGGCAATCATCGGTGCTGGGGGGCACGGGCGGGAAATTCTCGACGTGATCGAGTCGATCAATGAACAATCGAATCTCTACGAAGTCGTCGGGTTCATCGTGGAGGAGGGATATGGCAAAATAGGAGACGACGTTAACGGAAGACTCATAGTCGTCATTTCGAATGGATTTCTGAGCGATCGAGTGAGATCAAGTTCATTGGGCGCAGTTGCGCTCCCCTGGCGACTACGATTTCGTCTTGTGGGAGCAAGCGCCAGAGGCGCGCTAGTTCTGCAGCCTGGTTCACCCTTCGGCAATTCTCACCCGATGGACCGAGGAATAGGTGCTGGTGTCGTGATTATGGCGGGTCGCGCAGTCACCAATCGGGTAACCCTTAGTGACCATGTTCATCTGAATCTCACCTCACCGTCAGTCACGATACCTTTATTGGGGGATTCTCGACGCTCGCGCCAGGCGTCCACCTTGCTGGAAGGGTGAATGTGTCCGATGGCGCCCACCTGGGAATCGGTGCAAACGTCATCGAGAGCATCGACATCGGCGAATGGTCCGTTGTTGGTGCAGGGAGCACCGTGGTGAGAAATGTGCCGGCCAACTCTACTGCTGTCGGCGTTCCAGCCACAGTCATCAAAACCAGGCCCTCAGGATGGCACCTTGAGTAAGAAGAGAATCAAATCTGGACGTGTCACGGAGGCCGGCAAACGGGTTCTCCACGTCGGCCGCCCAACGATTGCCAACCGTAAGGAGTTCCTGCAGCGTGTGAATCGAATCCTGGACAGCCAGTGGTTCACCAACGACGGCCCAATGGTTCGTGAGTTCGAGCAGAAAATCGCTGAATTCTTGGGTGTCCGAAATTGCGTGGCCACATGCAATGGCACGGTGGCCCTCGAATTGGCCTACCGCGCGGTGGGGCTGTCGGGCGAGGTCATCGTTCCTTCCTTCACATTCGTTGCAACCGTCCACGCGCTGCACTGGCAAGGCATTACACCGGTCTTCTGCGACATCGACCCCGAAACGCACAACATCGACCCGGACCTAGTGAAATCGCTGATAACCGAAAGAACGACGGGCATCGTCGGCGTTCACGTCTGGGGGAGGCCGTGCGCGATCGAGCGGCTGCAGGCGATCGCAGACAGACACGGCCTACAGCTAGTTTTCGACGTGGCTCACGCGTTCGCCTGCTCGTATGGAGGTACAAAAATCGGCAATTTCGGCCGCTGCGAGGTATTTAGCTTCCACGCCACGAAGTTCATGCACTCCTTCGAAGGTGGTGCATCACCACGAACGACAACGAGCTGGCGAACCGTCTGAAGCTCATGCGGAACTTTCGGATTCGACGGGTACGATCGGGTGGTTCACCCCGGTGTGAACGGTAAGATGACCGAAATCTGTGCCGCGATGGGGCTGACGAACCTCGAACACATCGACGACTTGATCGCGGCCAACCGATCGACACATCTGCTTTACCAGAGGGCACTGGCTGGAATTCGCGGCCTCGAAACCGTGCCATTCGACGAATCTCACGAACCCAATTTCCAGTATGTCGTGGTCAGGGTTGACCCGGAGGTCGCCTCCATCTCGCGGAACGACCTGGTCGAAGCGCTCCACTCTCGAGGCATCTCTCGCACGACGGTACTTCTTTCCCGGATGCCACCGGATGAAGCCGTATTCAAGCATGCGGTTGCAGTCGTCGAGATCTCCCCTGCGGCAGACCGAGGAGCTGTGTGATCGCCTGATCATTCTGCCCGGGGGCGCACAAATGCGTCCGGTCGAAGTCGACCGCGTTTGCGAAGTCATCAAGGAGATCGTCGGTCAATGATCACCCGGCAGGATACCCGATGCCGGTGGCCTGTCGATCGGGGCAGGGTGCACGTTTGAAGATGGGTGCCCCGTTGGTGACCGTTCTCAGCCTCTGCTACAACCACGATCGATTCCTGGCGTCCTATTTTGGTGGCCTTTTGAGCCAGAATTACACGAACGTGAACCTCATAATTTCTAACGACGGATCAACAGATCGATCGTTAGAAATGATTCAAAAATACGAACCTTTTGTTCGGGATAAATTTGCAAAAATATATATCGATTCTCACGAGAATATAGGTGCTCGATAATTCTATACAAAGACTCGTTCCCAGCATTGAAGGAGAGTATGTCTTTTTTCTCGAGTGTGATGACTTACTTACTATCCAGAAAAACTGTCCCAATCGGTTGATTTCTTTGTGCTTGTCCGGGTATTGGCGCACTCCACACCGACGTCGACTTTCTGTCAGATGATTCCTTGAAGAAACAGGAGTGGCCGGATGTTGACCGAAGCGTGCTCAGGGGTGATGTTTACAATCAGCTGTTGCATGACAATTTCATCATGACCTGTTCGTTCGGGTGCCGGATGGGCTCTCAAGGAACACGTGGATTTCGGGAGGTATGAACGGAGAGGTTATAAGCTCGGTGACTACCCGATGTTTCTCGACCTGGCCCGGGCTTGTGAATTCGGATACATCGCCAAGTCACTTTCGTGTTATCTGGTCAGAAGAGAATCAGCGTCACACTCGCGAGATCCCGGACGCCTCCATGAGCACCGAGTGTCGTATTTTCGAGTAAAGACGGATTACATCGAGCGTTATGGTGCACCGGATCCGATTGTTCGACGGGCCAAGCGCCAGCTCGCGAGAGAGTTGATGAATGAATGCTTCCGGATTCGAGACAGCCGGGGTTTCCTCGCTGCGCGCGACGTGTTCAGGCAGGAGGGGTCCGGCGTGCTCTCAAGAACCGATCGGATCCGGTCCGTACTGATTCGATCGCATCTGTTGTGGGCCCTCGAAAGGTTGTTGGCGCGTCGGCGAGAGGCGCAAGCCGGTGGGTCGGAACGCGCAACCGAAGTCTGGCGGTCGTGGTCCCCGTTGTACAGAGAGGATCGAGATCGCGACGAACGCCTAGCGTTGGATCGCGCGCGGGACCGCTGAGTTCGTTGCCCTTCATTTGCGTGACGCCTCCAGATCTGAAAGCGGGCGATGGGCTGGTCCGACATCGTCAGATTCGAAGCCGATTTCTTTCGCGATCGTTCATCGTACAGTCGACTGTTGATGTCGAAGGATTTCTACGGAAGGTTCGCAGCCCTACGATTACATCCTCATCCTTCAATTGGACTGTTGGATATTCGACGAAGCAGTTGAGCGGTTCGCATCGATGGAGTTCGACTATATCGGTGCGCCGCTCTTTAGAACGAGGAGCAGAAGCGACGAGGGGATACTGAGGAGCAGGAAATGGGGGCCTATCTTGCGAAGGGTCGCGCGGTGCTCACTGTGCTCAACTCTTCGCGGTACCGAGATACCACTTTGCTTTCACCCCTTCCCGATGATGCCGGAGCTCTGGGCCGCCACTGAAGAGCCTCCCGAAGGCGGTGAGGGTAATCCGCGGGGAGGAGGCGGCGTCGACTGGTACACGGCCCACTACACCCTGAACGAAGACAAGTTCTGGAGCTTTCGAGCACGGCTATTCGACCAGTCGTTCGAATCGCGCCGGTCGCGCGGGCCCTGGAATTCTCGTTTGAGTGCTATCCGCGCTACTGCTACGAGCTCAACGGCCAACGGCTGCCCTTCGGCTGCCACGCCTGGGCGAAGTACGACCGCAAATTTTGGCAGAGGTCGGTGCGATTCCCCGAAAAGACCTGTAATACTCCATTGCTGGTGCTGGCGCGGTGGACTCAGGGCGAGATTTAATGGTGGATTGGTCAGACCGAAGTGGAATTGGAATACAGGGGGTATCGAGCACTCGTCGCATACGACGGTGTCATCTTCAACTATCAGCGGAACGGTGGCGTAACGCGCATCCTCCGGGCTGTTGTTCCCCGGGTGCTCGACAAAATGGACGGAGTTGTCACGCGGAGGTCTGGTGCTGGAGCCCGTACCGGAGGATCTGCCGAGCCTGGCGATTCTGCAATCGTAGTGCCCCGTCTGTCCGTTGTGCGGATCGACCCGAACGTGTGTATCGCCTTTTGAGTGGGTTCTTAGGTCGTGTCAACGATGCCCGCGAACCCAGAGTCATCCAGTCGCGAGCAAGGCTCTGGCATGCGACGATGTACTGGTACCCAAGGAGTGGCGGAGGCAGTGATTGCGAACGTCTACGATCTGAAAGAAGAGCTCTTCCCTGAAATGTCGCGTGGGAAGCCCGGCTTCGTGAAGCAGAAGCGAGAAGCTATCGAGCGTTCTGACATGTCTGGCGATATCCGATACGACGAGGCGTGACCTTTCGGAATGTCTCGGTATTAAACCGTCAAAGATCATCGTGGCACCGCTCGCGGCTGACCCGGACTTTCGTGTGTGGACGGAGATCGGAGTTCCGGATGACCTGGGTCGTCCGTTCGTGCTCTACGTCGGTCGCCGAGATCGATTCAAGGGCTTCACCGAACTTCTCCGCGCGTACGCGATGTGGTCCAGGAATGACAAATACCCCCTTCGGGTCGTCGGTCCGAACTGGACGTGGCTGAGCATGCCCTCATTCGGGATCGAACTCGAAAGAGATCGTGCTTCGCACCGGCGTAACTGATCACCAACTCTGCGCCCTTTACAACGCCACCCACGTTTGTGTACCCGTCGCTGTACGAGGGATTCGGTATCCCGCTCGTCGAAGCGATGGCCTGCGGCTGCCCGATTGCGGCGTCGAAGATCCCGTCGTCGACCGAGGTAGCGGGGGACTGCGCCTTCTTCTTCGATCCAGCTCAACCGGATTCATATTCTCGCTGCCATGGAATCGGCAATAGCCTGCGGGAGGCAGCCTCAGGCAGTCCAGGAACGCGTGGCCAGGGCGGCGAATTTCAGTTGGGACCGTACTGTGGACGCGCTGGCGCGGAGCGTACCGGGATCTTGGTCTGGCTTGAGGCCACTCTCGATCCGATGCAGTGATCAAACTGTGGCCGGTTGAATGGGCGCATTGACCAATAGGCTAACGTTTCAGGGTCGGCGGGTTTCTTCGCTGCTCGGCGCGGGGTTAAGACGTGGCATCTGCGAATGGAGGAGGAACTACGGGGTAAACGGCGGCATGAGTTCGCTGGCGAAGTGCCTTTTCGGGACCGTTACCCTCGGCTGCGACGGGGGCCGGAATCATGGGCTGAACGCCCTTGAGATTCTCACATTCTCGGTTGTGCAAGGCTCACGAACGTGTGGATTCAAGTGATTTCCGGCCGCAGCAGTCCACACAGCTTCTCGTGTGATCGTCGGCGACTGCTCGGGCGCGCTCCATCTGCCCTGTCCGTCCGCCGCTCCGAGAAATATACCCGTATTTGAACTTCCATCACGGTCGGAAGTTGGACTCTTTTCTCCGGCGTGTTTGTCTCGGCAGAGTTTGTCTTGATTTGCGACGACGATATCATGTTGCTCGATCCTCAGCCTCATCAAGTGGGCGCTTGAATTGATGGCCGTCGACTCCCGAGTGGCGGCTGTGGCCCTGGTCCCAAGAAAGAGAGTGTCGAGCGTCCTCTCAGGGGTCACTGACCAGCCTATGGGTTCATCGTGTGTGATGATCCGGCAGAGCTTGTGGAAGAGTGAAGGGCTGTCTTTCAAGGTGGTTCAGCCGGATCCGGGGCTAGGATTGGACTGGTATTTGGACGACGGCGACATGGCGAACGCTCAGGCTGCTGGAGCGCGGTCGTCAGATAGCAGTCGCACCCAGGTGTTCGTGCACATATAATTGGTTTTGACGGGGTCAGCTCATGGATCTTGCGTATCCTGGAGCACCGCGGCGTGATTGACAATTACGTGGAAGGCTTCCCGGAGCGGGAGGAAAAGGCCGTCCAAGCCATACGTCTGCCCGGCATCTGACGGACATGGCGCCCACACCAGCAGCCGGAAACGATCGCATATGGTCGGCCTCGCTCGACCGGGCGGATCAGCCTCGAACCAGTTGTCGAGCGGGGACGACGGCGGCTCTTGGATCTCGATGCGGATGACAAGATGAACCGAATCAGGGGCATTTTACGCGCCACCGGCGAAGCGGCCTCGACCAACATCTCCTGAGCATCCGTTGGTACCGGTTGACCCGAAATCACTTGCGGTGCAGAAGACAAGGCCTAGAAGTTCGGGCCGCGAGGATTGCGGATTTCGGAGTTCAAGCGAAAAGAGCTGGATAGTGGGCCCCTCGATTGACGTCGTTCGTCCTCCAGTTTATCTCGTCGACGGCGAGCCGGACGATTACCTGGTATCAGCGTCATTATTCCGTCCTTTAACGAAGGGCAATATCTGGATGAGACATCTCTCGTTTTGAGTACATCGACAGTGAAGCCAGAACTGATCGTTGTCGACGGCGGCAGCACGCGACAGTACGCGTGAGCTGATCGAGGCGCAGGCCAACCGCCTCGCATGGTGGTGCAGCGAGCCCGACCGCGGACAGGGTCACGCAGTCAACAAGGGGCTCGAACGATGCACCGGCGACCTCGTGGCATTCATCGGTGCCGATGACGTGTACCTGCCGGGGGCCTTTCAGGATGCAGCGCGGACCTTCGAGGCGAACCCCGACTGCGGCGCGGTCGTCGGAGGGTTCATCCGCATCGACGAGGGCTCTCGAGTGATCTCCGATCCGGTGCCGGCGACGTACCCCTGGCCCGGGCCAACGGACCTTGCGGTGGCGCCGCCGGGATCCTGGCGGCTGCACCAGGTCTCGACCTTCTACTCGCGGCGGGCGCTCGACGAGGTGGGACGGCATGTGGACGAGAATCTGCGTTACGTCCTCGACCGTGAACTGCTCAACCGCGTGTGCCGCCGTTTCCGCGTCGTGACCTCGCCGAGCGTCTACGCGGCCTTCCGTCACCACCCGTCGAGCAAGAGCACCTCGGAGATCCTGCCGTTCAGCCGCGAGCTCGCCGCGCTCCACCTGCGTGACGCGCCACCCGGCGAGCCGCCCGGCCTCCGGCGCCGGCGCCGCGCGCTGGCCCGGCGCCAGCTCGGAGCCGGACACCTGAAGCTCGCGCGGGCCACCGCGCCGGGCTTGCGGTCGGTCCTCGCGCTTGGTGCCGTGCCGCTGGTGTGCCCGGCCCTCGTGTTCAACAGGACCTACGTCGTCCGATGGCTCGAGGCGCTTGGGGCTGGCTGAGCCAGTGCGGAGAGTCCTCGGCAAGCCGCCCTCTTCGCAACCCATGCCCCGCCCGTTGTCCGAGGTGATTCATGAGCTCTGAGATCCTCGCCATCATCCCCGCCCGCGGCGGCTCCAAGGGCATCCCGCGCAAGAACCTGCAGCCGCTGGCCGGCCGGCCGCTGCTCGCGCACACGGTCGAGGCGGCGCTGGCGGCGTCGGCGGTGACGCGGGTCGTGGTCTCGACCGACGACGACGAGATCGCCGAGGTCGCGAGAGCCCTGGGCGCCGAGGTCGTCCGCCGTCCGGCGGAGATCTCCGGCGACACGGCGAGCTCCGAGTCCGCCCTCGCGCACGTGCTCGACCACCTTCGCGACACGGAAGGCTACGAGCCCGAGCTGGTGGTCTTCCTGCAGGCGACCTCGCCGATCCGCCGGCCCACGGACATCGACGACGCCGTCGCCGCGCTCCTCGAAGCAGAGGCCGACTCGCTGTTCTCGGCGTGCGCCGTGCACGGCTTCGTGTGGCGGCGTTCGGGCGACGGGCTGCGCTCGCTGACCTACGACCACGAGCACCGGCCGCGTCGCCAGGACATCGGCGAGGACCTCCTCGAGAACGGCTCGATCTACGTCTTCAAACCGTGGGTCCTTCGCGAGCACGGGAACCGCCTCGGCGGCCAGATCGCGGTCTACGAGATGGACCCGCTGCACTCGTTCCAGGTCGACGAGCCTGGAGACCTCGAGCTGATGGAGCGCATCCTGCAGCCTCGAGCCGGCCGCGGGTCGAGCCGCCCGACCTTCGCGACGTCGAGCTGCTGGTGCTCGATTTCGACGGCGTGATGACCGACGACCGGGTGATCACCGATCAGAACGGCATCGAGTCGGTGATCTGCCACCGGGGCGACGGCCTCGGCATCGAGCGGCTCGAAGCCGCCGGGGTCGAGGTAGTCGTACTGTCGAAGGAGACCAACCCGGTGGTCGCGGCCCGGTGCGCCAAGCTCGGCATCGAGTGTCATCAGGGTTACGACGACAAGCTGCCCGAGCTGCAGTTGCTGGCGGCGCATCGCGGCCTCGCAGCGGAACAGGTCGCCTACGTCGGCAACGACGTCAACGATCTCGAGTGCGTGCGGTGGGCCGGCGTGGGCGTTGCGGTGGCAGACGCCCGCCACGAGCTCCTGGTCGCGGCCGACTGGGTGACGACGAGGCGAGGCGGCGACGGTGCCGTTCGCGAGGTCTGCGACCTCATCCTGGCCGCGAAGGGGGTCGAAAATGGCTGAACAACGAAGCGACCTCGAACCCATCGCAGGCCTGCTGGAGCTCTCGGAGCTGGCGCGGCGGTGCGCTCGCGAGCTCGGACCGAAGATCCACGATGTTGCCGAGGTCATTGCTGCGAGCCTCCGGTCAGGGGAAAGGTCCTGGCCTGCGGCAACGGCGGGAGCGCTGCGGATGCGCAGCATTTCGTGGCGGAAATGGTCGGCCGTCTGGAGCGAGACGGGTCGGCTCTGGCTGCGGTGTCGCTGTCATCAGACCCGTCGGTCACGACGGCGGTGGCCAACGATTACGGGTTCGAGCAGTTGTTCGCCAGGCAGGTCGAGGCCCTCGGGCGCCCTGGAGATGTTCTGTTGGTGATCTCCACAAGCGGCCGATCTCCGAACATCGTGAACGCCGCCGCGGTCGCTCGACGTCTCGGGATGCGAACCGCCGCCCTGCTCGGCCAGGGCGGTGATCCTGTTCTCGAAGGCTGCGACCAGGCGATTCACGTGCCGGCCACGAATCCGCAGCGGGTGCAGGAGATTCACACCGCGCTGCTCCACCAGATCTGTTTGGAGATCGAGGAAATGAGAGGCAATTCCTGATGGAGAAGACGGTCAAGATCGGGGAGCGGCGGGTCGGTGACGGCCAGCCGTGTTTCATCACCGCCGAGATCGGAATCAACCACAACGGTGACCTCCAGCTTGCACAGAAGCTGGTGTCGGCAGCAGTGCTGGCCGGATGTGATGCGGTCAAATTCCAGAAGCGCACGGTGGATGTCGTGTACAGCGCTGAAGAGCTCGCACGGCCGAGGGAGAACCCGTTCGGGGCCACCAATGGCGACCTCAAGCGCGGCCTGGAGTTCGGCGACGCGGCGTACCGGCAGATCGACGACTACTGCCGGAACCACGACATCCTCTGGTTCGCATCGTGCTGGGACGAGGCCTCCGTGGACTTCATCGAGCAGTTCGAGCCCCCGTGCTACAAGATCGCATCTGCGAGCCTGACCGATCATCAACTCCTTCGCCATCACCGCGCGACTGGGCGGCCACTCATCCTCTCCACCGGCATGAGCACCCTCGAGGAGATCGACGCAGCGGTGGATGTTGTGGGCACCGATGATCTCGTGCTTCTGCATTGCACCAGCACGTATCCGGCGAAGGACGTTGAACTGAACCTGAGAGCCATCGCCACCCTCAGAGAAAGGTACGACGTCCCAGTGGGCTACTCGGGGCACGAGGTCGGTCTGGCCACCACCGTGGCGGCGGCAACCCTCGGGGCCTGCATGGTCGAGCGCCACATCACCCTCGACCGCGCCATGTGGGGCAGCGACCAGGCGGCCTCGGTGGAACCGCACGGGTTTTCGAGGCTGGTCAGGGACATCCGTGCGATCGAGGAAGCGATGGGCGACGGCGTCAAGCGCGTGTTCGAGAGCGAACAGGCGATCCTGGAGAAACTGCGGCGAGTCCAGTAGGCCCGATAGCTGCACACGATTCAAGCGAACATCTCAGGTGAGAGTGGGTATCGATGATTCCGAGTTCCGTTAAATTCTGGGTCCTTTGATGGGTCTTCTACGGCGCCTTTTCAAGAAGCTCGGATACGAAATCGTGCCGACGAGTGTCACGAGGGAAGTACTCGGAGAATCCACCTTGATTTACGAACGCCTGAAGCCGAACATCAGGTTTGCTCCCTGGAACAGCGAAGAAGAGTTCGAGCGGCTGTACGACCGTGTGAAACACGCCACGATGGTTGACAAGGTGCGATGCTTCGAGCTTTGGCGTCTGGTCGCGCAGAGCGCCAAGTTGGGGGAAGGCTGTCTTCTCGAAGTGGGCGTGTGGCGTGGAGGAACCGGCGCGCTGATTGCGCGACGAGCGGCGGAGTGCGGCGTCGAAGACACGGTCTACCTCTGCGACACCTTTGCCGGAGTGGTCAAGGCCGGCGAACGAGACCCGTGGTACCGCGGACGCGAGCATGCCGACGCCTCTGCTGCAGCAGTCGAGGAGTACCTGGCGGCCGACATGGGCCTCCGCATGACCGTGGTTCTTGCAGGGTCTTCCCCGATGAAACCGGGTTCGTCGATTCCCGATGAACGGTGCCGATTCTGTTCACATCGACGTCGATGTGTATCGGTCTGCGCGCGATGTCTTCGAGTGGGTTTGGCCGAGAATCGTTCTCGGAGGCCTTGTCGTTTTCGACGACTACGGGTTCAGAAGCTGCGAGGGAATAACGAGCATTGTCGAAGAGCAAGTTGCCCGCGAGGATGCGATCGTAATGGGCTCGATCAGCGGGCACGCGGTCATGATCAGGATTCGGCCAATGAAAGCTGGATTTGAATTTGCCGTGCCCGCGTGTTGAACCTCCGGAGCCCCGGAGACTTCAACCGAGCGTGGTCCTGGTCGTGCCGCGCGGCGAGGCGGTCCGCAACTTCCTCTACTCGGACACGCTGCCCGACGCTCGCCGCGCGCGCGCGGGTGACCGTGCTGTCGGTGGTGGACGACGAGGCGCTGCTGGCGGGTGTGCGCGAGCACGTCGAGGAGATCATCCCGCTGCGCCACTATCCGCCCGCGCCGTGGGTGTCGCGGCTGCGGGTGCTGACCGAGAACGCCCACGACCGTTGGCTGTGGTCCGAGGTGGCGAAGAACAACTGGGAGCTGCGCGACCGGCGTGCGGCGGAGCAGGGCAAGCGCCTGCAGCGGCGCTCGTCAAGGCCTCGGCGCGGGCGCTGGCCTGGCGGCCGGCGCTGCGGGCCTTGACGCGTCTCGAGCAGCGGGCCTCGCTTCGCACCTCGGACACCCGGAGTTCGAGGCGCTTTTCGATCGCATCCAACCCGACCTGGTCTTCAACTGCTCGCACATCCACGGCATCGCCGGCGAGCTGCCGCTCAAGGTGGCGCACCGCATGGGGATCACCACCGCGGGCTTCATCTTCTCCTGGGACAACCTGACCTCGCGCAGCCGCATCTTCGTGCCCTACGACCACTGGCTGGTCTGGCACGAGGGCATGAAGCGGCAGCTGCTCGAGATCTACCCCGAGATCCCGCCCGAGCGCGTGCACGTCACCGGCACGCCGCAGTTCGACTACCACTTCAAGCCGGAGTTCGACCTCGGGCGCGAGGCGCTCTGCCGTCGACATCGGCATCGATCCCGCGCGGCCCTACGTGCTCTACACGGCCGGCATCGCCCACCACTTCTTCGAGGAGCACCGCCACGTCGAGCTGGTGATCGACCTCCTGAGGGAGATGGATCCCGAGCGGCGACCGCAGCTCGTGGTCCGCTGCAACATCAAGGACACCAGCCCGGAGATGGAGGCCCTCGCCGCGCGCGGCATCGAAGACGTGGTCTTCCCGCGCGCCTCGTGGGACCCGCAGTCGCTGACGCCGCGGCAGGACGACCTCGCCCTCTACAGCAGCCTGCTGCGCCACTGCGCCCTCGGCATCAACGCCGCCTCGACCGTCAGCCTCGAGCTGCTGATGCTCGACAAGCCGGTCATCAACCTCGACTTCGACCCGCCGGGCTCGAACCTTCCGTGGTGCCTGGGATACGAGCGCCACATCCGCTTCGACCACTACCGCCCGGTGGCCGAGAGTGGGGCGGTGATGGTGGCTCGTTCGGAGTCCGAAATGGCTGCGATGGTCCGAAGCGCCATTGCGGACCCGTCAACAGGTTCCGCGGACCGCCGGCGCTTCATCCGGGAGTTCTTTTCCGGCGCCGCGCCGGGCTCCGCAGGCCTGCATGTGGCGGCCAGGTTGAGCAGTCTGGCCTCGGCCGAAGAGGACTGATGAGCCTTCGGCACGCTGTCAAGAGGTTCACCTGGGCTCTGCTCTATCGGGCAGGGATTTTCCCTTCCCGCTGGCAACTGGGGAACCCATTCAAGATTGCCGAGCTCACTCACTTCCTTCGCGATACGGTGATCGAACCGCACCACCGCATTCTGGATATCGGGTGTGGAAAGGGCATCCAGACCCAGGTGTTGGCGCGGCGGGCTCAGTCTGCGGTTGGCGTCGATACCAGCAGCTTCGCCATCAAAGCCGCGGAGGAGGTATTGAGCCTGTCGAACATGGGCGGCCGTGTGAGCTTTCGGGTCGCTGATATTGCAGAGGATGGTGCAGATTTTTGTGTCAATTTCGATCACATATTTAGTATCAGTGTGATCGAACATGTCGATGAATATTCACGACTCCTTGCTAAGGCGAATGAACTGCTCAAACCTGGAGGTTGGATCCACATTTCCGTCGATTCTCTGGGGAATATTCATGACGAGGATATAGTGGAAATGCACAGGCTTGGATTTGGCGTCAAGAAGTACTTCACCGCCCAAGAACTATCAGAAACTCTCAAATCAGTAGATTTCTACGACGTTACCGTGAAGCCGATCTTTACGGGGAACTTCGCTCGCGAGAGAGTTCTGCAGGAGAGTAGTTGGCGGCAATAACTACGGCGGCGGGGCGCTTTGGAGATACAAAACGTACTCGAAAATCATGATAGAAGACGAGAGATCACACGGACGCGAGAACGGCATATTCCTGATCGCTCATGGTCGAAAATTGTAATCAATTATGCGAATTGTTCAGGGGCCGATTTTGAGCCTCCTTGCGTCGTCGGAACCTGCTGAACCAGGGCTCCCACCGATCAAGATGCTATGAGCCGGAGGGAATTCGAGAACGCCGACCAGTCTGGTGAGAAGCCACGACTGATCGTCATCTCCGCCGTCCATCCCTTCCCCGGGTCTTCTGGGCAGCAGCAGCGGGTACGGCACAAGCTCCTCGCCTTCCGCGAACACTTCCACACGACCTTTTTGACGGTTGCGGCACTGGCCGAGGTCGATTGGGTGGCGGACGAGTTGAAGCCCCTCTGTGAGGAATCAATCGTACTGCCGTCGCGGTATCGCAGGTCGCGGATCCACCGCCTCGTGCACCGAGTTGCGTCGGTGCTTTACGCAGCCGCGACCGGCCTCAAACGGTCGAACTACATCATGGGACGGGTGGAGTTGGCGCCGGAACGTACCCGGTCCGCGATAGGTGATCGCCGATTCGACGTAGCAGTATTCGAGTACTGGCACGCGGTAGGCGCCGTGCCGTTCATGCAGGCTGCCGGGGCGCGGTGTGTGCTCGACATGCACGACGTGCTGTGGCTTTCGTATGAACGGCAGCTTCAGGACAGAGCCTGGATTCCGTCGTTGATCCGTGACCTGACGGTTGCTCGCTACCGGGCCAGGGAAGAGAGCGCGTGGCGCGGATTCGACGCGCTGATTACGATCAACCGCGAGGAGCATGGTTACGTTGGGCGGGTTCTTGGTGACTCCGTTGAACTGATCTACGCCCCGATGGGCATCGACCTTCGGAGTTGGCCATACTCCTGGGCCGCTGCCGCGCCACCGCGTGTTGCCTATTACGGCAGCCTTGGCAGCACGCATAACCTCCGCGATGCGATGTTCTGCTTCGAAGAGGTGATGCCCGAGGTCTGGCGGCACGTGCCAGAGGCCGAGTTCTGGATCGTAGGATCCAACCCCCCGCCATCGATGCTCCAACTCGCCAGCGCCAGTCGGCAAGTGCATGTCACCGGTTACCTGGAAGACGTGTCCGAAGTCCTCGCGACGGTGTCGGCTGTGCTCTGCCCTTGGAAGGGGAGATTCGGGTTTCGGAGCCGTGTGGTCGAGGTTTCTGCGATTGGGGCCCCTGTTATTGCTTCGCACGACGCGGTGCATGGCATGGAATTGAGGCCTGATGAGGACCTGCTGATCGCCGACTCTCCGCTAGGGATGGCGAAGGCGATCCTGCGGCTCCTTGGAGACCCCGACCTGGGAGTCCGGCTGAGCAGATCTGCGAGGCGGCGGGTTGAGGATCTGTACTCCTACGATTCAACCTATTCAAAACTGGCGCGGTCCTTGGCCTCGTCGGTCGAAAAAACGCCCACGTCAAAGAGCACCGGTCATGACGAGACACGAAACTGTGGAGGGATCGTCGCCCGGTGAGGCTCGCTGTCTTTTCCCACAAAGAAGTGTGGCGCGATCCGTCCGGGAACCCGGGGTATGTGACTGTGGGTGGGTTCCCGGACCAGATGCACGCCATCTCGGAGCTCTTCGACGAGACGGAGATCGTCTGCCTGCTCTACCCCGGCAGCCCGCCGCCCGGCCACCGCAGTCTCGACGGGCCAGGGATGAGGGTTCGGCCTCTCCCGGTGCCTGCCGGCAAAGGGCAGCTGCGCAAGCTGCTGCTGCCGCTGTGGCTGGTCGAGGAACGGCGCCGCGCCTTTGGCGGGCCGCGCGGGGTAGTGACGCTGTCCACGCTGTGCTTCTCGGCGACATCGGGACCCTGGGGCTGATGGCGGCGCTCGCGCTCGACAAACCACTGTTCGCCCGTCACTGCGGCATGTGGACGTACTCCGACACGCTGGCAGCTCGACTGACGAAGAGGCTGCTGGTCGCTCGCGCGGGCGGGCGGCGAGTCGTCATGGCAACCGGCGGTGGCAGGTGCAGCCCCGAACCATGCAACCCATCGATCCAGTGGATCTTCGCCACGTCGCTGCGTGCGCAGGATTTCGAGCACCTCCCAGGAGCAGTGGCGTGGACGCCGGAGTCGCCGTTGAGACTGGTCGGCGTCGGTCGTTTGAGCGCCGGCAAGAACTTCGACGCCTGCATTCGCGCCGTGCCTCTGATCCGGGAGAAGGGCCTCGATGCCCGGTTGACCCTGGTGGGCGAGGGGGATCGACGCGCGTCGCTCGAGGCGGTCGCCTCGAATGTGGGGGTCGGCGATGTTGTCGAGTTCGCCGGCAGCCTGCCTCGAGATGAGGTCTTCAAGGACTTGGCATCGAGCCACATTTTTGTTTTTCCAAGTGCTGCCGAGGGTTTTCCCAAGGCCGTGCTCGAGGCGATGGCCTGCGGGCTGCCGGTGGTGGCGTCGCGGGTCTCGGTGCTGCCCCACCTTCTGGCCGACGGCTGCGGCGAGCTGCTTGCCGGCACCACCGCGGAGGATGTGGCCGAGGCGGTGATCCGGCTCGCCCGCGACCCGGAGCGGATGGCGGCGATGGGCCGCGCGGCGCGCGAGAGGGCCCGCGGCTACACCCTCGAGCGATGGCGCGATCTCATCGGCGAGCGCCTGGAGGCCGCGTGGGGCCGGCCGCTGAAGGACGGAGCCCGCGATGCCGGAAGTCGAGCAGGGGCGGCGCAGTGAGCACCGAGACCGCGCGATGTGACAGCGCTCTGCGCTCTGGCTGACCGGCCTGAGCGCGCTCGCGCGGTGGCTGCTCGCCGCCCGCGGGCGCTTCGTCCTCGAGCTTCACGGCGTGCCCTCGCGGCCCTACCCGGAGCTGCCGGCGCCCGTCAGGCCATCGCTGGCGGCGTCCGATCTCGAGCGGATCCTGCGGTGGCTTGCGGGACGCTTCCGGTTCCTGAGCGCCGAGGAGCTTCTGGGGTCGGATGCGCCCGGGGTGCTGCTCACGTTCGATGACGGCTTCGCCAACAACCACGACGTGGTGCTGCCACTGCTGATGCGGTACCGGGCGCCGGCGGTGTTCTTCGTGGCGACCCGGCACATCGGGCGAGCAGGGCCGCCGCCTGGCTTTCGTCGACACCGCAGTGCGCTCGGCCTGGGCGAATGCCGAGGAGGCACCCCCCGACATCGCCTATGACCTCTTCGACGGCATGAGCGAGGATCAGCTGCGGGCCTGCGCGGCCAGCGGCCTCGTGACCATCGGCGCCCACTCGGTGTCCCACCCCCGGTTGACGACGCTTGCTGACGAAGCCCTCGAGACCGAGATCGTTGAGTCCAGGGCGACGCTCGAGGCCGTGACAGGGAAGCGGGTCGACCTCTTCGCCTATCCCTACGGCGACGCGGACGAGCGGGTTGCGGGCGCGGTCGCGAGCGCGGGCTTCCGGGCCGCCTTCGTCGAGCAGCCGCTGCCGATCTCGCAGGCACACCTGGCCATCCCCAGGGTCGGTATTCACCGGCCGGGACCGCCGTACCTGGCCGCCAAGCTCAGCGGCCTCCACGATCGCCCGTTGCGCGGCAGGGTGATTCCGGCGTGACCCTTCCGGCATCGAGGGCCATGGCGGGGATGGCGATGCTGCGGGGCGGCGCTGTAGCGTGCTGTATCTCGTGGGCCAGCTCGGCTTCGGGGGCAGCGAGGGGCAGCTTCGGCTGCTGGTGAAGAACCTCGACCGGACGGCATTCGAGCCGCACGTGCTCGTCTTCCACCCCAGCCCGAACGCCGACCACGTGGCACGAGCTGCGCGAGGCCGGCGTCGGGGTCTCGGTCATGCCGCGCGACAGCCGCGGGGCCGCTCGGCAAGCTCGCGTTCGCCACCCGGATCGCGCGCCGGGTGCAGGCGCAGGTGGTCCACTCGTGGACGGTGCACGACAACCCATATGCCGCGTGGGCGGGCCGGCTGAGCGGGGCCCGGCTGCGCTGGGGCTCGCTGCGCGGCTCGACCTCACTGCCCGGCTTCCGGTCGCTGCCGGGCTGGTACCGTCGCCACGCGCTGCGCTCGGTGCAGCGCCTGGTGGTGAACTCGCAGGCGCTGTCGGATGAGCTGCGGGATTTCGGCATTCCGGAAGGACGGATCCTGGTGCTTCCCAACTGCGTCGAGCCCGGGCCATTGCAGATTCAGGGGGGAAGCCGGGAGAGGTCTCGAGGCGCTCGGGTTCGACCGCGCCCACCGGGTCTTCGGCAGCGTGGGCAACATCCGGCGGGCGAAGAACCAGGCGCTCTTCGTGCGCGCGCTGGCCCGGGTGATGGCGGCGCACCCGGAGGCCCGCGGCGTGATCATCGGCGAGACCCTCGATGGGGAAGAGGCGACGCGGGCTGAGCTCGAGCAGGAGATCCAACGGCTCGGCCTGCAGGGCAAGGTCGTGCTGGCCGGGTTCCGGGCCGACGTGCGGGAGCTGATGGCCGGGATGGCGGCGCTGTGCATGACGTCGGACAGCGAGGGCATGCCGAACGTGGTGCTCGAGGCCATGGCCTTGGGGGTCCCGGTGGTGGCGACGGCCGTCGGTGGGGTGCCCGAGGTGGTGCAGGACGGTGTCACCGGGTACCTGGTGGCGGCGGGGCGACGAGCAGGGCCTGGCGGATGCGATGACGCGGGTGCTCGACGCGCCGGACGAGGCCGCCCGCATGGCCGCGGCCGCACGCGGGTTCGTCGAGCGGGAGCGGTCGTGCGCGGCGATGGCGCGGCGGCTCGAGGCGGCCTACGAGGAGGCACTGCGGGCCGGGGGCGCGGCATGAGCGGCCCGGTCGTGCGCCCCGCGGACGAGGTGGACCCGTCGCTCGCTGGGCCGCTTCCTGCGCGAGCACTACCGGCCCGAGAAGGCGGCCTTTCTCGAGCGGCACGGCGAGTGGTGGCACCGGGGACGAGCACAACCGGTGGGTGATCGAGGACGGTGGCGAGGTGGCGGCCTACTGCGCGGTGATCCCGACCGCCATGCGGGTCGGCGGCGAGCGTGTCGAGGCCGCGTGGTGGGTCGATCTCGTCGTCGGCGAGAAATACCGCGGCCGGGGGCTGCAGTCGGCTTTCGACGAGCAAGGTGCGGGCTGCCGCGCCACTCATCGTCGGTTTTCCAAATGCACTCGCGGCGAAGATCCACCGCCGGCACGGCTGGGGGGTGCGCGAGGATCTCGAGATCCGGATGATGCCGCTGCGCCCTCGCCAGATCGCCAGGGGCCGGGCAGGGACGGCCGGGTATCGGGCTGTTCTGCGGCTGGCGGCGGTGGCCGCAGCCCCGGTCGGAACCAAGCTCCGCCGGCGTTTGGAGGCGTACGAACCCCGGTTCTGCCGGGTGCTGGACCGGTGGGACGCGGACGAGCTGGCCGCCGTGTTCGCGAGCGCTCGGCCCTCGTCCGCGGTTACGACCGATCGCGACGCCGGCTATCTGCGATGGCGCTACCTCGACGCCCCCTATCGTGACGAGCTCTTCGTGGTCGGTGGCGGCGCCGGAGACGCGCTTCGGGTCGTCGTGGTGATCCGCGTGCTCGAGCGCGGGGGAAAGACCGTGGCCAGGATCCTGGATCTGTTCGGCGATCTCGGCGACGGAGAGCTGGTGCACGACGCCCTGATGTCGGCGGCGAAGCACGCCCACTCGCTGGGCGCCTGCCAGGTCACCGCCATGAGCGCCCGCCCGGAGATTGCGCGCCTCCTTCGCACGGCCGGATTCTCCGTCGGGGGCCGGGCGCGCTTCTGCTGGAGCGCATCCGACGGCGGCGTGCAGGCGACGATCGGCAGCGCGGATCATCACCTCGTGCTCGGGGACAGCGACAACGATGAGCCCTGAGATCAGGCACGCTGCTGCGCCGTGGCCGCCTGGGCACGCCGCCGTTGCATCGGGTCGTTCCGGAGTCGTGCCGCTCGAAGCGACGCCGCAATGGATGGCCCTGTACTTCGGCGCCCATATCGTGCTCGCCGCGGCCGCGCAGCGGTTCTGGCCGGTGGCGACGGTCTGGGCGCTCGCGACGCTGGTCGCCGGTTTTCTGGCGTTGACGCGGCGCCGGGCCGTCGAGCGGCTTGTGATCGTCGCCGCCTACGTGGTCGGCGCCGAGCTGGTGTGGCGGGGCACGAATGCCCGCGTCTTCTGGGAGTACGGCAAGTACGTGCTGATCCTGCTCCTCGGCCTCGCGGTGCTGCAGCGGGTCAGAGGACGCATCGAGTGGCGCGGGCTCGTCTTCATCGCCTGCATGGCGCCGTCGCTTGCGGTGCTGCCGTACTTCGACCGGCAGGAGGTGGCCTTCAACCTGAGCGGCCCGGTGGCCCTCGGCCTGGCGGTGGTGTTCTTCTCGGGCATGACCGTCGACCGGCGCCTGCTCGTGCGGCTGTCGGTGGTGGCGCTGGGGCCCATCGTCGGGCTCGCCTTTCTCGCCACCTTCGGCACGCTGCGGGCGGACCCGCGCACGATTCGCCATCGGCGGCAAGGCGACGACGGCCGGCATCGGCTCCAACCAGGTGTCCTCGGTGCTCGGGTTGGGGCTCTTCCTGGTGTTCCTGCTGTTCCTGATCGGCCCGCAGAGGCGCGCTGTTCGACTCGGCCTCGGTGCGCTCGGGGTGTGGCTGGGCGCGCAGACGGTGCTCAGCTTTTCGCGCGGGGGGCTGTGGACGGCGGCCGGCGCCATCCTCGTCGCCGCTTGGTTTCTGGTGCGGGACCGAAGGCGGCGCGGTACCCTTCTGACGATCGCCGTTCTCGGTTTCGTGCTGTTCCGATTCGTCGTGTTCCCGGCCACCGACCAGCTCAGCGGCGGCATCGCGACCCGGCGGATCGTCGACACAAACCTCACTGGCCGCGACAAGATCATGAAGGCGGACTGGATCGTCTTCCTCGAAAACCCGCTCTTGGGGATCGGCCCCGGCCAGTCCTACAAAGCTCACGCCTTGACCTTCAGGGAGTCCTCTGCCCACACCGAGTACACCAGGCTGTTGGCGGAGCACGGTTCCTTCGGTGTTGTCGCCATCGTGCTGCTGGCCTGGATGGCGTGGGGCCGATGGAGGCGGAAGGAGCCGCTGCCGGAGAAAGGCATCGGGCTCGCGTGCATGGCCTGGGCGCTGCTCTACATGGGGCACTCGGCGATGCGCCTCTCGGCCCCGGCGCTGATGTTCGGGCTGGGTTGCGCGGTGTTGGTGATCGGAACGGTCGAGCTGCCCGGCAGATGGAGCAGGGTGCCCAGTACCGGGTCGCCGCTGCCGAGAGCGGGACGACGTTGAAGGTCCTGGTCGTCACCAGCGAGTGGCCGTCGTCGGAGCGCCCGCACGACGTGCCCTTCCTCGTCGAGCAGGTGGAGCACCTGCGCGCGGCCGGGGTGGAGATCGAGGTCTTTTCGTTTCGGGGCAGGGCCAACCCACTGCGCTACGCGGCGGCGTGGATTCGCCTGCGCGCGCGGCACCAGCTGCGCAGCTTCGACCTCGTGCACGCGCACTTCGGGCAGAGTGGCCTGGTCGCGCTGCCGTGTCCGGTGCCGCTGGTCGTGACCTTTCACGGCAGCGACCTCGAGGGGCTGCGGCGGGCCGATGGGCGAGCCACGCCGGTGGGGCGACTGCTGAGGGCGGTCAGCCGCTTCGTCGCACGGCGGGCTGCGAAGGTCGTCGTCGTTTCGGAGCACCTGCAGGCCATTCTGCCCGCCGGGGTCGCCGCAGAGGTCATTCCGTGCGGCATCGACCTCGAGGCGTTCGCCCCGCGGCCGATGGCCGAGGCACGGGCCGCGCTCGGTCTCCCGGGCGACGGGCGGCTCGTGCTCTTCGCCGGCGACCCGGCCAACCCGATCAAACGTCACGGCCTCGCGGCGGAGGCGGTTTCGAAGCTGGGCCCCGAGATCGAGGCACAGCTCATCACCCTGCACGGCAAACCGCACTCTCAGGTGCCGCTGTTCATGAACGCCTGCGACGTCCTCGTGCTCACCTCGTTCCACGAAGGCTCGCCGACGGTGGTGAAGGAGGCCCTGGCCTGCGGGCTGCCGATCGTGAGCGTGCCGGTCGGGGATGTCGTCGAGCGCGTGCGCGGAATCGCTGAGTGTCGTGTGTGCCGGACGGACGATGCCGATGAGATCGCGGCGGCGGTCGCGGAGGTCCTGCGAGATTCGCGGCGCGCGTCGGCGGGAACGAAAGCCGTGGCCGGTCTCGGTCACGGGTCGGTGACGGCACAGCTCGTGAACCTGTACCGTGATTTCGCGGAAATTCGTGGAAGACGGAATGACTGAGCGACTGGTCTCCATCCTCATGCCCGTCCGCAACGAGGCGCGACTTCATCGAGCGCTCGGTCGGCGCGGTGCTGGCGCAGGACTGGCCGGCGGAGCGGCTCGAGGTGATCGTGGCCGACGGGATGTCGACGGACGGGACGAGAGCAGGCGTTGGAGAAGATGGCCGAGGCGCACCCGAACCTGCGGATCATCGACAACCCGGCCGGCATCGTCGCTCCGGGTCTGAACCGGGCGATCGCGGAGGCGCGCGGCGAGGTCGTGATCCGGGTGGATGGTCACTGCGAGGTGGCGCCGGACTACGTGGCTCGCTGCGTCGAGGCGCTCGAACGCAACGGAGCGGGCGAGGGTGCCTTGCTCGGCGTCGGCGGCCCCATCGAGACCATTGGTGAGACCTGGATGGCGCGGGCGATTGCGGTGGCGATGTCGTCGATCTTCGGTGTCGGCGGTTCGGCGTTTCGGGTCGGTACGGCGCGAGAGCGGGATGTCGACACGGTGGCGTTCCCGGCCTATCCGCGGGCGACTCTCGATGCGGTCGGTCCCTTCGACGAAGAGCTGGTTCGCAACCAGGACGACGAGTACAACTTCCGCTTGCGGGAGATGGGTGGTCGGGTCGTCCTGTGCCCGGAGATTCGATCCGTGTACCACAGCCGCGGCACCATCCGTTCGTTGTGGCGCCAGTACTTCCAGTACGGGATGTGGAAGGTGCGGGTGATGCAGAAGCACCCGCGGCAGATGCAGCCGCGGCAGTTCGTGCCGGCGCTGTTCGTGGTGGCGCTGCTGGGCAGCCTGGTGGCCGCGCTCGTCCTGCCGATCTTCTGGATCGCGTTCGTTCTGGTCGCCGGGACGTATCTGGTGACCAACCTGGCGGCGTCGATCGCCGTGGCTGCACGCCGCGGCTGGTCGATGTTGCCTGTTCTACCGGTCGTGTTTGCGGCGCTGCATCTCGGCTACGGCACGGGCTTTCTGTGGGGGCTCCTACGATTTGCAGGTCGTTGGGGCGATCGGACGACGCTGGTGAACGGCGAACGGGTGATGGTGGGAGCGACGAAGTGAGCGAGCGGTCCGATCCCGTTGCCGCTGAAGCCAAGCGCGTCCTCGCGGAGAACGAGCGCCGCGCGCGCGAGGTCGATGCCGAACCGGTACGCGTCCTGGCAGCCCGCCGAGCTCTTCATGCGAGAGGGCCGCCGGCGGACAGCGTGGCGGCTGCTCCATCGATGCGGCGTTCTGCCCGGCGCCGGGGATCGGGTGCTCGAGGTGGGTTACGGTCGTCTCGGGTGGTTGGCCGATCTCATGGGTCTCGGTCTGCGGTGTTTCGATCTCCACGGGATCGAGTTGGATGCGAGCCGTGCCGAGGTGGCGAAGGCCGCATTTCCGAGCGCCGACCTTCGCGTCGGTGATGCGGCCGAGATGCCGTGGGCCGACGATATGTTCAAGCTGGTGGTGACCTCGACTGTTTTCACGTCGATCCTCGACCCTGTCGTCCGTCGGGCGGTGGCCGACGAGGTGGCGCGCGTCCTGCGTCCGGGCGGCGCGGTTCTGTGGTACGACTTCCGGGTGGACAATCCCTCAAACCCGAATGTGCGTGGTATCCCGCACGGAGAGCTGAAGCAGCTCTTCCCTGGGTTTTCGTGTCGCATTCGGAAGGTGACACTGGCACCGCCGTTGGCGCGGCGGGTGGTGCCCGTGAGCTGGACGGCGGCGACTCTGCTCGAGTGTCTGCCGTTTCTTCGAACCCACATCCTCGGAGTATCTGGTGAAACCTAACGATGCGTGACGAATTTTTGAGTTTTTCGCCTCCTGCCGTCGGCGAGGAGGAGGTGGCCGAGGTCGCGGAGGCGCTGCGCTCGGGGTGGATCACCACCGGGCCGCGGGTGGCTCGTTTCGAGCGCGAGTTTGCCGAGATGGTCGGCGCCGAGGCCGCGCTCGGGGTCTCGTCGGGCACCGATGCCATGCAGGTGGCGCTGGCGGCGCTCGGTGTGGGGCCGGGCGACGAGGTCATCACGACGCCGATGACCTTCTGCTCGACGGTGCACGTCGATCGAGCACGTGGGCGCGACGCCGGTGCTGGTGGATGTGGAGCCGGACACGCTGTGCATCGATCCCGAAAAGGTGGCGGCCGCGGTCAGTGCGAGGACGAAGGCGATTCTGCCGGTTCACCTCTACGGCCACCCGTGCGACATGGGTGCGCTGCTGGAGATCGCGGCTGAGCACGACCTTCGCATCGTCGAGGATGCCGCCCACTCGGTGCCGGCGGCTTGGAGCGATCGTCCCATCGGTTCGATCGGCGACTTCACCGCCTTCAGCTTCTACGCGACCAAGAACCTCACCACCGCCGAGGGTGGGATGCTGACCGGTTCGAAGGAGCTGGTGGACCGGGCGCGCCCGTGGGCGCTCCACGGGATGAGCCGCGATGCCCACGACCGCTATCAGTCCGGGGGCTCCTGGTACTACGAGGTCGTGTTGCCGGGCTTCAAGTGCAACATGACCGACCTCCAGGCGGCGCTGGGTCTGCGCCAGCTCGAAAAGCTGCCCGGCTTCCAGGAGCGACGGCGGGAGATCGTGGCCCGCTACTCCGCCGCGTTTGCGGAGATGCCGGAGATCGAGATCCCGGTCGAGCGCGCGGATGTGGAATCGGCCTGGCACCTGTACGTGATCCGACTCCACCTCGATCAGCTGTCGATCGACCGCAACCGCTTCATCGAGGAGCTGGCGGCGCGCAACATCGGCACCTCGGTGCACTTCATTCCGGTTCACCTCCACCCGTACTATCGGGACAGGTACGGGTTTCGCGCCGGAGGACTTCCCGGTGGCCTATGCCGCCTATCAGCGGATCGTCAGCCTGCCGTTGCATCCGCGGCTGACGGATCGACGACGTGGACGACGTCATCGAGGCTGTAGAGGACGTGGCGAATTCCTACGCCATTTGAACCCCGTGGTTTGTTCGTTGAGGGTCACCAGGTCTTCACAATTATTAGGCCCCACCGTTTATTGAGTCTGGCGCGGGCGGGGATAAACCCCGCCCCTACGAAGGAACCCGGTCAGTCGGCATGCCACGCGTTCTCGAGGTGACGATGGCCGCTGCCGGTCTGGTGCTGTTGGCGCCGGTGCTGGCGTTGGTCGCTGCGGTGGTCGGGTTGACATCGCGCGGGCCTGTCGTCTTTCGACAGAAACGGGTCGGCCGGCTCGGCCGCGAATTCGAGATGCTGAAGTTTCGCACCATGCGGGTCAACGACGAGAGCCTCCAGGTCACGGCGTCGGGTGATGACCGCGTGACGGCGGTGGGGCGGGTTCTGCGGCGGCTCAAACTCGACGAGCTGCCGGAGCTGTGGAACGTCATCCGCGGCGATCTGTCGCTGGTCGGCCACCGGCCCGAGGTCCCGCGGTACGTCGACATCGACGACCCGAGGTGGCACCGGGTGCTCGAGGAGCGGCCTGGGATCACCCACCCGGTGACTTTGAGGCTGGCCGACGAGGAGGGGCTGATCGCTGAGGCCGGTGGGGAAGCCGAAGAGTTCTACACCAGGGAGTTGCTGCCGTTCAAACTGAGGGGCTACATCGACTACCAGGATGTGCGGACCATCTGGACGGACCTGAAGGTCCTCGCAGCAACGGCCGCGGCGATGGTCGGTTGGCGCTGGTATCCTCCGGTCAGCCTCGACGAGGTTCGGGCCGCCAGCGGGCGGCGGTGACGGAAGGCATGACTGACAAACCCATTGTGTCGGTGACGGGTCGCGAGGTGGTCCCGTACGGCCGCAGGGCCGAGGACAAGGTCTCGTCGGCGCCGCCGTGGCAGCGCCTGATGAACCGGCCCGGCCAGTTCGTGCTCGATCTCGGCGTGCTGACCGCCGCCTTCGTGCTGTCGTATCTGCTGCGTTTCGATTTCGAAATTCCCGGCCACGAACTCCACAGCATGGCCGTGCAGCTGCCGCTGGTGCTGCTCCTGCAGTTCGGGGCGATGCAGATCTTCGGCATCTACACCTTCATGTGGCGCTACATCGGGATGGCCGAGATCGGCGCCTTCGTCAAGGCGGCGTGGTGGTCCTTTCTGCCGTTGGTGCTGCTGCGGCTGGGGCTGCCGGACGGGTTCGGTCAGTGGCGGGTGCCGCTGTCGATCTGTCTGATGACGACCGTGTTCGGGCTTGGTGGGGTGCTGGCGCTGCGGGTCCTGCGGCGTGCGGTCTTCGAGGGCTACGAAAAGAAGACGCGGTCGGAGGCCTCGAGGGGGAGGAACGGGCGCCACAAGACGGTGCTGCTGGTCGGTGCCGGGCGGGCCGGGGTGCTGGCGGCGCGGGAGATCCTGAATCGCGGCGACATGGATCTCGAGATCCTCGGTTTTGTCGACGACGACCCGATGAAGCAGGGGACGGTGATCCAGGGCGTCAAGGTCCTCGGCACGACGCGGGACCTGCCGCGGCTGGTCAAGGAGCTCGAGATCGACCACGTGGTCATCACCATCGCCCAGGCCTCGCGCAACGACATCCGGCGGATCGTCGAGATCTGCGAGAGCGTGCCGGTCAAGGCGCGGATCATCCCGGGGCTGTACGAGATCCTCAGCGGCACGGTCGAGATCAGCCGGATCCGCGACGTCGAGATCGAGGACCTGCTCGGGCGCGAGCCGGTGCACCTCGACGAGGAGCAGCTCGAGGTCTTCCTCGCCGGCAAGACGGTGATGGTGACCGGGGCCGGCGGGTCGATCGGCTCGGAGCTGGCGCGGCAGGTGGCGCGGTTCCGGTCGGGCACGGCTGCTGCTGGTCGAGCGGGCGGAGTTCGCGCTCTTCGACATCGACCGCGAGCTGCGGGGGCTGTTTCCGGAGATCGCCGATCGTGCCGCTGGTGGCCGACGTCTGCGACCGCGAGCAGATGCGGGGCCTTGCTCGAGCGGTATCGCGCCGTCGGTGGTGCTCCACGCCGCGGCCCACAAGCACGTGCCGATGATGGAGTCGAACCCGGCCGAGGCGGTCAAGAACAACATCCTCGGCACCCGGACGCTCGGCGAGCTGGCGGGCGAGGCCGGGGTCGAGGCCTTCGTCCTGATCTCCACCGACAAGGCGGTGCGGCCGACCTCGGTGATGGGGGCCTCGAAGCGGGTCGCCGAGCTGGTGGTGCAGGACCTCAACGCGCCGCTATCGCGACGCGCTTCGTGTCGGTGCGCTTCGGCAACGTGCTGGGTTCGGCGGGCTCGGTGATCCCGATCTTCCGCGAGCAGATCCTGGCGGGCGGGCCGGTGACGGTGACCCACCCGGACATGGTGCGCTACTTCATGACCATCCCCGAGGCGGCGCAGCTGGTGCTGCAGGCGGGGGCGATGGGCGAGGGCGGCGAGATCTTCATCCTCGACATGGGCGAGCCGGTGCGGATCCTCGACCTGGCCAAGGACATGATCGCGCTGTTCGGGCTCAAGCCGTTCGAGGACATCGACATCGTCTTCACCGGCATGCGGCCGGGCGAGAAGCTCTTCGAGGAGCTGGAGACCGAGGGCGAGCACATCACCAAGACCCGGCACCCGAAGATCTTCATCGGCAAGATCAACACCTATGACAGCGCCAGGGTCGAGGCGGCGCTGGAGCGGTTCGAGGAACTGGGGGAGCTGGGGCGGGAGGCCGAGCTGCGGCGGTACTTCAACGAGTTTCTGCCGGAGGCGAGGATCACGGAGTGAAATTGGATTTCGAATTTCGGATTTCGAATTTCGGATTTCCAGCCCACGATTCCCCTTAGCAGAGGTGGTCGTGGATGACAGTTGAACCCGGGCTTGCCCGGGTTTTTCTTTCGACATCGCCCTCAGAGATCGGTGTCGATGAGAACCCGTGAGGGGCGGGGTTTGATCGCCCGCCCGGCCTCCCGGCTTCTCAGACGCGCCATCCCATCACGGATGCAAGGAGGGCGATGAACCCCTCCCCTACGGCTTTCAGGAGGAGAGCGTGACATCGGGCGTGCATCGAGGTCTTGCGTGCTAGGCTCGGTTTATGGTCTCGGGATTTCGATTTGATCCGCCGCGGGTGCGGCTGAGCTGCGAGTTGGGATGGGTTTTGACGCGGGCGTTTGGGCCGGTGGTGGTGTCGCCGGAAACGGTGAGAGGGCTGCGAGGAGAGGCGGCCCTCGAGATCGCGGAGAGGCTCGATCTGGCGGAACGGATTGCGGCGCGGACTTCGGCAGCGGTGATTGCTGCCGAGGCGGGAGAGATCGCCGCGGCTGGGTTTCAACGCGCCCACACGGGGTGTGTGGCGCGGGCGCTGGTGGTGGAGCGGGTGTGTGGGGAGATGGCCGGTGTCGGGGCAGCTCTCGGCGTACCGGTGGTCTTTCTGAAAGGGGCTGCCTTGCAGCTGGGCGGCTGGATCGAACCGGGGTCGCGGTCGATGGGCGACGTGGATGTGTTGGTGCCCGGTGGTTCTGCGAGGCGGTTTGAAGATGCGCTGATCGAGGCGGCTGCGATTCTCCCGAGGCGCCGGAGGCGGAACACCAGTTGCAGCTCTTGACGCACCCTACGGGTCTGGGCATCGAGGTGCATCGGCTGATTCCTGGAGTGCGGCTGGACGGGGGAAGTTCGGCGACGGCAGAGCAGGTGATCGAGCGCGGCTTGTGCCGGAAGCTCGAAGCGTTACCCGGCGAGAGCTATGCACCGGAACAGCAGGTTCTGGCAGCTCACGTGTTGGTTCACGGTATCGCCCAACACGGCTTGTCGCCCGATAACTACCCGTGGTCCCGGTTTCTGGCAGATGTTCAGGATCTGCAGCTTGGTGCTGCCGGGGGGAGCGAGATTCTGGATGCCGTCATGCCGTGGATCGAGCGGGACGCCAGGACCGAAGAGGTCGGGGCGGTTCTCGAACTCGTCGATCGGCTTGGTAGTGGAGAGGACCCGTTGGAATTGGCAGCCGGCGAAGATCGCCCTGCCACGCTCCTCCGCCACCTCGTGGCCGGGGCCTTTGACGATGACTACGTCCAGTCGATGCGTCTCGCCCGGCGGACGCAGCACCTCAGCGATCAGCCGCGATGGCGCCGGCTCGCGGTCGACGGGTGGAGGACGGTGTGGTTGACGCGGCCCCAGGTGGACAAGCTGTACGGTGCGCCGAAGTCGGAGCTCGGCTACTGGGGTTGGCGGTTGTGGCGGCCGTTTGATCTGGTCGGGAGGGCGTGGCGGTACGGCCTGGCGGCGGTGCGGCACCGGGTGCGGAGAGGGTAGGAATTTCGAATTTCGGATTTCGGATTTCGAATTTTTCGGCGCGAGGCGACTTTTCTGGTGAGTGAAGCCTGGTTGCCCGCGGATGGACGATTTCGGGTTTCGAAATTCGAAATTCGCATCACACGACAAGCGGTCGCTTCTCCCAAACGACTCTTTTCGACCGAGATCCCACGGGGCCACGCCCTCCCGCCTGCCATTTCGACCGGGGCACGAGAGGCCTATCCCCCTCCGGTCATTTCGACCGAGGCCGAATAGGCCGAGCGGAGAAATCTCCGCGCCCGCGTATCGTGCCGGGGAGCGATCCCGATCGGAGGCGGAGAACGCCGAGATTTCTCCGCTCGCTCGTCGGACTCGCTCGGTCGAAATGACAGGGTGGGTTTTGTGTCGCGTGCACATCTCATGATCAATGGCAGCCGGGACGGCTGCCCCACAAGAGAACAGGGCTGAATTGTGGTGCCGGCGTCCCGCCGGCACGTTGACACCTTCGTCCACGTGCGGTTGAGATCCGGCTTTGGCCTTCGTGCTCCGTCGTGACAGGCCTGCGCCGTTGAATCTATCCCTCAGGCGAGGTGGTGGTAGAGGCTGCTTGCGACCTGTTTCCTGTCGCTGTCTCCGAGTTTTCCGAGTTGGCGGAGGATGAGGCGGTTGTCCAGGGTGAAGAGCTTCAGCCGGACAATGCAGCGTGGGGGCAGACCGGCTTCTTCGAGGTCGTGGATCGGGTGGTCGCCGGCCCACGGGTGGTGGTCGCTGGTCGTGATCATCGCAAGCACGGTGTTTCCCGAGCCGTTGAATCTCCGATTACTGATCACCAACGCAGGTCGTCGCTTGCTTTCGGCTTTTTCCGAAAAGGGAAAAGGGACAACGACGACGTCGAATCGATCACAGGTCACGGAAGGCCTCTTCATCCTCCTGTGAGCCCCACTCCTCGAGGGTCTCGGACGCGGCGAGGTGAAACGCAGCATCGAAAGGCTCGACCCTGCGGAGGATTGCGGAGTCGTTGCCGGCTATCTCGTAGGTGACGAAGTCGCCAGGTTGGAGGCCCAGGCTCTCCCGAACCTCCTTCGGAATGGTGACCTGGCCTTTGGATGAGAGTTTGCTGTGCATGAAGTCCCTTTGATTCTTTACCTCTTGAATGTAAAGAAAAGGTGTGAATATGTCAAGGGATTGTGGTGCCGGCGTCTCGCCGGCACATTCCGACGTGAGGTTTCATTGCCGGGAGAGTGCTCTGTCGCGGCCTGAACTCCGGAATGGCAGGCGGGACGCCTGCCCCACAAGAGGGCCGGGCGGGGATAAACCCCGCCCCTACGATGTTTAGAAATTACGTGCGAATCAAAGCCGTAGGGGAGGGGTTTATCCCCTCCCAGCGCACGTGTCCGAAGATCGCGTCTGAAAACTGGAGGGCCGGGCCGGATTGCGGTGTCGAGGTGACTGAAAATCGGATTGGCAGGCGGGACGCCTGCCCCACAAGGGGATCAGGGGTAGCGGAAGACGGTGGCCTTCTGATCCTGGGACCACTCTTCGAGGGCCTGGAAGAGCGGCAGGTGGAAGAAGGGATCGAGGGGGTCGGCGCGGCGGATGATGACGGTGCCGTCGATGATCTCGAAGACCACCGAGTCGCCGGGGCGAAGACCGAGGGCTTTGCGGACCTCACCGGGGAGCGAGACCTGGCCTTTGGCCGAGAGCCTGCGCCGAACCTCAGTTGTGTCTTCCAACGGAACCATGAGGATTCGAGTATGTCCAATCTTGCGACAGTGTCAAGTGGCAATTTCCCGCGGACGGGAAATTGCAGTTCAGATCGCGACCAGGTTCTGATCGGCGAGTTCGGAAAGCAGAGCTTCTATCTCGGTCCTCAGGGTCGAGGCGTCCACCTCGAATTCGGCAGCCAGACGGTCGACGAGCGCGTCGCCGGTGATGCCTTCCCGGAGCAGCTCCCACACCCGCGCGCCGGTGTGGTTGAGTTCGAAGATCTGGTTGGTGGCCAGGTGGACCAGCACCATGCGGTCCTCGAGGCGTTTGAAGACCACGTCGGGGTTGGGGGTGTAGGGGCCGTTCATCTTCGGGAGGCTACCATTATCTCGGTCGCGTCGACGATTTCGATGTCAGGCGCACGATGGCGGGCTGGAAAAGGGCGGGGATAAACCCCGCCCCTACGATGTTCAGAAACGACATGTGCCTTAACGCCGTAGGGGAGGGGTTCATCCCCTCCCTCTTGTTTTTACGCGAGGTCGCAGGCGGGGAAGAAGAAGCTGACCTCGATGGCGGCGTTCTCGGGCGAGTCGGAACCGTGGATGGCGTTGCGCTCGATGGACTCGCCGTAGAGCTTGCGGATGGTGCCGGCGTCGGCGTCGGCGGGGTTGGTGGCGCCCATGACCTTGCGCAGGGTGGTCACGGCGTCCTCGCGCTCGAGGGCCAGCGGCCACACCGGGCCCGAGGTCATGTAGGCCACGAGGTCGTTGTAGAAGGGGCGCTCCTTGTGGACCGCGTAGAACGCGCGGGCCTGGGCCTGGCTGAGGTGCATCATGCGGCCGGCGACGATGCGGAAGCCTTCGTTTTCGAGGTGGGCGATGATCTTGCCGGCGTTGCCGTTCTCGACGGAGTCGGGTTTGATGATGGTCAGGGTGCGTTGAATCATGGTTCCTCCAGATGGTCGTTTGCCCGGGAAGGGGCGGGGGGATGATACACGAAATGAATTCGGAATTCGGAATTCGGAATTCGGAATTGCATCGCAAGTGACGAATTTCGGATTTCGGATTTCGAATTTCGATCCCAGTCGCATGCATCGGATTTCGGATTTCGGATTTCGAATTTCGAATTCTTCATCAGCAACGTCGCATCGTTACACTTCGGGTTTCGGATTTGGCACGCGAGACGCGTGCCCCACAACCATCGCAATTGTCGATGAACGGGTTGTGGGGCAGCCGTCCCGGCTGCCGGCTGGTTGGGTGGGAAATGAGGGTCCACTCGGCTGCTACACTTGCCCCCGATGGCTGAATCACCCAGACACTTTCTCGCGGGGGACGTCGGTGGGACGAAGACCCGCCTGGGCCTTTTCGAAATCGGACCGGATGGGACGCGCGCGATCGCCGAGCAGAGCTTTGCGAGCGCGGAGTTTGGGGGTCTGGACGAGATCGTCGCCCGATTTCTGGCCGGTCGCGACGTGGACTGCCGAGGCGCGTGTTTCGGGCTGGCGGGACCGGTGACCGGTCGCCGGGTCCGCATCACCAATCTGCCGTGGGTGGTGGATGCGGATGCGCTCGAGGGCGCGACCGGGATCCCATCCGTCGTGCTGATCAACGACCTCGAGGCCACGGCGTGGGGTGTTTCGGCGATGGGCGAGGACGCCCTCCTGACTCTCAACCCGGGCCGGCCGGGGGCGGTTGGCAACGGCGCCGTGATCGCCGCCGGGACCGGGCTCGGTGAGGCAGGGATGTTCTGGAATGGTCGCGAGATGGTCCCGTTCGGCTGTGAGGGGGGACACACCAGCTTTTCACCCACCGACCGAGCTGGGCGACCGCCTGCTTGGTTTTCTGCGCGATCGCTACGAAACGGTGAGTTGGGAGAGAGTGCTGTCAGGCCCGGGGTTGGCAGATCTCTACCGCTTCATGCTGGCCGAGGCGGGCCAATCGGAGCCGGAGTGGTTTGTCGAGGCGCAGCGTCGCGGCGATCCGACCCCGGCGGTCTCGGCGGCGGGGCTTTCGGGCGAGTGCGAGGTGAGTGCAAGGACCCTGGACGTTTTCGCCAGGCTGTACGGCGAGGAGGCGGGCAATCTCGCGCTCAAGCTGATGGCCACCGGTGGGGTGTGGGTCGGAGGCGGGATCGCCCCGAAGATCCTGCCGGTGCTCCAGGGCGGCGCCTTCATGGATGGGTTTCTGGCGAAAGGCCGGATGAAGCCCCTGCTCGAGTCGATGCCGGTGCGTGTGGTGCTCGACGATCGTGCGGCGCTGTTGGGCGCTGCGCGCCGCGCCGCCATCGGATAACGCCTCCGGCGTGTGCAGGCGGGACGCCCGCACCACAAAGGGCTGCCGCGGATAACGCCTCCGGCGTGTGCAGGCGGGACGCCCGCACCACAAAGAGCTGCCATCCGAGCCTCTTGCAATATTCAACGTGGGCGGGGATAAACCCCGCCCCTACGATTTTCAGGAAGGCGGGTGGGACTAGAGTAAACCCCTCCCTTTCAGATGCATAGCTTTCTCAAAGCCGTAGGGGAGGGGTTTATCCCCTCCCTTTTCAGTGGGGTTGACCTTCCTGCGGCGTGTGCAGGCGGGACGCCCGCACCACAAAGATCCGGTACGTGAAAACGCCACAGCAGGAACCGCGCCGCCATAATTCATAATTCAAAATTCACAATTCAAAATTCGTTTCCTGCCTCATCCCGACACACCCTGTCCCAGCATCTGACACCGGCCGCGGCGCGTACCTTGCGCCGGAGTTGGCATCCCACTTGCACTGTCCTGTGCCGGAGGCGGCAATGGACGAACGCAGACAACATCAACGGTACGACGTCAAGCGGCCCATCAAGGGCAGCGTCAAACCGAGGATGGAAATCCGGGTGGTCAACATCTCGGAAGGCGGCCTCATGGTCGAGGCGCCGTTCGGTCTGCCGCCCGCAGGGATCTGCGAGTTGACCCTCAACCTCCCGACCGGTGAGATGACGATCAAGGCCAGGGTCGCGCGGTGTCGCGCCAACATGGTCAAGACAGCAACGGGAGGCGCCGCCGTGGTTTTCCACGCCGGACTCGCCTTCGACGCGAAGCTCGCGGGGAGCCCGGAGATCAAGAAGCTGATCGCGACGATGTGCTCGCTCGAAAACCAGGCAGAGATGACCGGACAAGTGACACTCCACGAGGAGTTGGAACAAGCGATGTGATGTCGGGTTCGCCAGAATCCGCCCTCCAGGCGGGTCCGACGTCGAGAGCCGCGAGACCGTTGTGGTCTCGCGGACTTTTTTTATCCGTTGGGGCGGCGTAAGATCGACCGGTTGTGAAATCGTTCGATGTGGATCACGGGGCTCCGTCGGAGTTCATCGATCGCGTCCGGCGGGAACTCGCCGATCGCGGTTTGAACCAATACGTGAGTCTTGACGGCACTGAGCAGGATTTGGTGGTCAGCTTTCGCTGGATGGGAACGACCGAACTCCGTTACCGACTCGAGCCCCGAGGCGACGGCTTCCGGGCCGTCCTCAGCGGCGAGAGGGTGTCGCCCTTCCACGCGGCGTTCCGGCAGGGCTTTGACGACCGTTTCGACCAGGTCCTCGCCAAGGTCGGAGCCGAACCATCTGAGTCCGAGTTCTGAGTTTTGAGTTTTGAGTTCTCGCCACATGGCAGCCGGGACGGCTGCCCCACAAACCGTTCATCAAAGACTGTGATGGTTGTGGGGCACGCGTCCCGCCACATGGCAGCCGGGACGGCTGCCCCACAAACCGTTCATCAAAGACTGTGATGGTTGTGGGGCACGCGTCCCGCGTGCCAAATTCAAAATTCAAAATTAAGAATTCAAAATTCAGTTGAGGTAGCTGATCACGTCGATGAGCTGCTCGACCCTGGCGGCGGAATCGTCGCCGGCGGGGTAGCGGTAGTGGATTCCGAGCAGCCGGTTGCCGACGGGGTGGATCATGAAGATCGCCGTCTCTTCCACCACTTCCTCGCCGTCCCTGTATTGACCGCGGGAGTAGAAGGCGGTGCCGAAGTCGCCCTGAAGTTCCTGGCCGCCCTTGTAGTCGGCATCGACCATGCCTTCCATGTGGGTCTGGTGGGCCTGGACGGCGGTCACCAGGTTGACGCCCTCCTGCTCGGGGCCGACGGCAAACCACAGGATGCCGCCCACCAGCGGGTCGGACGGCTGCAGCTCGAAGCTGGTGCCCTGGTTGGAGGCCAGAACCAGGCCTTCGGGCAGCCCGGAAAGTGTGATCCCGAGATCGATGTTCTGGATTTCGGTCGGCTCCGGAGGAGGCGCCGGCCCCGCACAGGACAACGCGAGAACGGCGGCGGCAACGGTAACAGCGAGGCGCCGGTACATCGCCGTCACTCCGAAATCAGCGGTACCGCGACGCTTTCGCCGAGATCGACTTCGTGGTCGGTTGCGCAGTGCATGCAGCGGCAGTGAACCTTGGGGCCGTCGGTGCGAAAGTCGAGGTCGCGTTCGCCGCAGGACCCGCAGATGAAGTTGCGGGCATAGCCCCAATCCATCACGACTTCCTTGTTGAACGACGACTCCTTGTCGAGGACCCACGACATCTTGGAGATGTTCTCTTCAGGGCCCACCGGCAGCGGCGAGTGGAATTTGACGTTGACCTTGAATTTGCTCTTCTTGGTCTGGATGGCGCCGCCGCCGAAATCGACCTCGCTGATCATCTCGTAGGGAATCGAGAAGAACTTGCCGTCTTCGTTCTTTGTCAGAAGGCGGCGGGAGGTGAGAAGGAGCGGGCCCTCCGCGGAATCGAGCCTCAGGAACGGGAGCTCGTCCTGAAGCAAAATCGAGGCAAAGACCTTGGACGCATCGTTCGTCAGAGGCTTGGTCTCGAGGAACTTCTGCGCGCGTTGCAACCACTCTTCGCGGATCTGCATGGCCTTGATCATGGCCTGCTCGAGCGTGTGGTCCTTCTGCATCTTGAGAAGTTGTTCGCGCTCGTACTTCGAGAAGACGATGCCGCAGCGCTGGCATTCGATGTTGGATGCCGACTGATGGGCGTTGCACGCCGGACAGGCGCGCTTTCCGGCCTCGAGTTCTTCTTCGGCGTTGATCGGCGGCGAATCGCTGGGGCGAATCTCGACCAGGATCCCGCTGCTGTCGAGGGAATCGAGGATCTTCTTGGTCCGATCGAGATCGAGCGATTGAAACACTGGAATGTGGGGCGACGGGAACTCCTCATCAAACTCGCTCCGGGGCCGGCCGGTCAGGCGTTCCAGCGTTCCCACGAATTTCTGGCGCCCGCTCTTCGAGGCGTCCTTGAGACCGAGAACATGGATGTTGTAAGAAAGGTACTCGTTCATCCCACACCTCGCTTCCCGACAAGTATATCCGAGGTGGCGGAAGGGGAATTCGGAATTCGGAATTCGGAGTTCGGAATTTCCGGCCATTCACCCATCGGAATTGGGAATTGGGAATTGGAATTAGGAATTGGGAATGCCGGTCAATTGCTCAGAGAATTTTGGAATTCGGATGTGCTGGTGGATGCGGGCGCGGCGTCGAGAATTGACGAGATCCGGGCGGTGTCGAAATCTCAGCGCGTAAATTCTTTGTTTGCGGTACAATAAACCCCGATGAGATATACGGAGCGCATTTGCCTGGCGACGGTTTTTGGCCTGCTGCTGTCGACCGGTTCGGCGGCGGGGGCCACGTCGCCGAATGACGATCAGTTGTACGCGGTCCAGAGCCGTATCGGCCAGCTCGAACAACGGCTCGATCAGCTGTCTCGCGAGGCCGAGAGCGTCCAGCGGGAGCGGCTGGAGCTCGACGCACAGCTCGAACTCGCGGATGCGCGGGTCCGGGAAACCGAGTTGCTCCTGATCCAGAGTTCCGAAGAGGTCGATCGTCTGCGCGAGGAATCAGCCGACCTGGCGACCCGGCTCGACGAGCGGCGGCAGTTGCTCGACCGGCACCTCGAGATCATGGCCCTCCTGGGAAGACCCGGCCCGTTGCAGCTCTTCTTCGACGCCTACGAGGGCGGTGATCTGGAGGAGGCGGTGGGCACGGTTTCGGTGCTTGCCGGGGGCCAGATGCGATTGGTTGAGGAATACCACGATGTCAGCCGGCTGCACAGCCTGCGGCTTGCGGAGCTCAGCCGTACCCTGGCGCAGGCGCGCGAGGAAGCACAGCAACTCGAAGTGCGAAAGGCCGAACTCGAGGGAGTCCGCAATCAGGTTGCGACTCGACAGGCGAGTCTCGAGAACAGCCGCAAGACCACGGGCGCGACTCTCGAGGACCTCCGGGTGCGCGAGGCGGCGCTCCAGCGATTGGTGAACGTGTTGGCGTCGAAGGAGCGTTTCACCGGCCGGGAGGACATTCGCGGCTATCGAGGAGCGTTGCCGTGGCCGGTGGAGGGAAGGGTGGTGCAGGGCTTCGGCCGCCAGCGGCTTGCCAAGTACAACACCTATACCGTGTGCAACGGTCTTCGCTTCGACGCGCCCGGCTCGTCGCCGGTCACCGCGGTTTTCCCCGGAATGGTGGCATACGCGCGCCACTTCAAGGGTTATGGAAATATGGTGGTTCTGGATCACGGAAACAATGTCTACTCGCTGGTTGCCGGGCTTGGTACAATTCACGTTCGGGTCGATCAAAGCGTCACCATGGGAATGCGCCTGGGGCTGGCGTCGCCGCCCGCAGAAGGCGGCAACGTCTATTTGGAGCTTCGGGTCGGTGAGAAGCCGCAAGACCCGCGCCACTGGCTGCAGTTGAAAGGGGAGTCGTCGTCACAATGAAAGTCACCCGAACGGTGTTCTTGTCGGTCTCAGTCGCCGTGGTCTTGCTCTTTTCCGGTGTCCTGATGGCGAACCGCAGCAACCAGGACGTGCTGTTTCGCGCTCTGGGCAACCTGGCCGAGGTGGTGCACCTGGTGGAGACCGAATACGTCGACGAGCTCAACCAGGAGGCGTTGTCGATGTCGCTCGACGCCGGACTGGTGGAGCCTCTCGACCGGTCGGCGGCGGTGCTCCCCGGCGATCGCGTCGATCAGTATCTGGAATTCGTCGATTCGCCGCCGCCCTTCGGTCTCGGTCTGGCCACTCGACTGGGCTCGGCCTCGGTGTATTTCGTCCTCCAGGGATCGCCCGCGGAGACTGCGGGGCTCGACAGGTGGGAAGTCATCGAGCTCGTCGAAGGCGTCAACAGCCGTGGGCGGCCGTTGTGGCAGATCCGGTTGGACCTGATGGAGCACGAGAATCTGGGCGAACCGATACGGTTGACGGTTTTCGACCGCGAGGTTGACGAACGGCGCGAGGTCGTTCTCGAACCGGCGCCGTGGAAGGTGCGCCCGGCGACCGTCGAGGTGCGCAGCGAGGCGACGGTGATCCGGATCGAGGCCCTTCCGGAGAACAGTGTTGCCTCGGTCACCGCGCTCGTGCCTACCGAAGGACCTCTGATTCTCGATCTGCGGGAGCTGCGGTGGGGGGTCGAAAGCGAGGCCATCGCGTTGGCGGATGCCTTTGTCGAGGCGGGGGTCCTCGGCGGTTGGCAGGGGCGCCGCGCAGGGTCGAAGATCTATGAGGCCACCGCGGGCAGCGTGGTCAACTCGGCCCCGGTTGTCCTCGTCGATCGATCCACCCAGGGCATCGCCGAGATCCTGGCCGTGGCCCTTCAGCGCAACGGCGCGGTGGTCGTGGGTGAAAAGACAGTAGGTCACGCCTCCTACATGAACCTGGTCCGCGACGGTGATGTGGCGGTGTGGATGCCGGTCGGGCAATGGATGCGGAGCGACGAGAAGCCGATCAACGGCAACGGCGTCGAACCGGACGAAGCGGTCGAAGTCGTCGATCCCGAGGCCGACGACGATCCCGTGCTCGCGCGCGCGCTCGAGCTCGTCATCCGAGAACTCCCCAAGGCGGCCTGAACGATGCCGTCTCGGGCAACCGGCAGGAAAAAACGCGGTTCCTTCCCGGTCCGTCGGGAGATGGTTCCCTGGATCGTGGTCGCGCTGGCGGCGATAGTGGTCATCCTCGTGTTCATTCTCCGTCAGGGAGCCGAGATCGAGGATTCCCCGATCGAAGTGCGTCTGTTGGAATTGGCGGCGGCGAGAGGGGTTGTCCCCGATTCGGTCGTCGTCGACGATCCGATCACCAAGATCGACGCCGTCTTTGTCCGCACCTGGCGGCTCGAGTTCGGCGACCGCGTCGCCCGCGACGGTTATGTCGGCGATCTCGAGATCGAGGGGGCTGCCCGCCACGCGAGAGTCGTGGTGCCGCCCGACCTCGCGGCCGAAGAAATCAGTCTGCTGATGGATTTCGGGCCGGAGGCCTTCGACCTCATACTGACTGTGGCCGAGCCGAAGACAGCTGCGGTAGAGCCGACGCCCGTTCCCACCCGAATGCCCACCGCCACGCCGCGGCCGCAGCCGAGACCTGATGCCCGCGGCAGGTTGGCGATCCTGCTCGACGATGCGGGCCAGAACGAGGATCTGGTGCCTGCGGCCAGCGCCCTGCCCACCCAGGTCGGTATCGCGATCCTGCCGTTCCTGCCGAGATCGGCCGAGACCGCAAATGCTGTGCACGCTGCCGGTCACGAGGTGTGGTTGCACCTGCCCATGGAACCGGAGGACTACCCCGCCAACAAACCGGGCCCGGGGGCTGTTCTGGTCGGGATGACGACCGACGAGCTGCGGACCACCGTTCACTCAGCCCTCAACAACGTTCCCCACGCGGTCGGCGTCAACAATCACATGGGGTCGAAAGCGACCGCCGACCTCAAGACCATGACCTGGATCATGCAAGAGCTTTCGGCGCGCGGGATGGCGTTTATCGATTCCCGCACCACGATCAGCGACGGTGGCGGAGAAGGCGGCCAGCGCCCAGGGTGTGCCCACCAACCGCCGCCACGTCTTTCTCGACAACGACCGCAACGCTGCGGCGATCCGACGACAGCTCGACGAGGCGGTCTACCGGTGCCGGATCGATGGCGAAGCGATCGCCATCGGCCACCTCGACCCGGTGACGGTGAAGGTGCTGAGCGAGGAGCTACCGGGCCTTGCGGCAAGGGGCGCGGACCTCGTCAAGCCGAGTGACCTTGTCAGGTGACAATTCTTAATTTTGAATTTTGAATTTTGAATTATCGGAAGGATCTGTGGGCGGGTCGTCCACGGTCCGCCTTCACTGGTGCGCTTGGTGGGTTGAACGAGATTGTGGTGCGGGCGTCCCGCCCGCGCTGTGCAGCCGGGACGGCCGCACCACAAGGTTCTGTTCGGCGGTGAGGCGATTGTGGGGCAGCCGTCCTGCCCGCGCTGTGCAGCCGGGACGGCCGCACCACAAGGTTCTGATCGGCGGTGAAGCGATTGTGGGGCAGCCGTCCCGGCTGCCGTGTGTGTGGGGCCGTAGACGTCCCCCCTTTTGTCATCCCGACCAAGAGAGCGAAGGCTCTTCACCCTCTGTCATCCCGACCGAAGGCCCAAAGGGCCGTAGCGGAGGGATCCCTCCGCTCGGTCGCTTCGCTCTCTCGGTCGGGATGACAAGTCTTGGATTTGGGGCAGTGTTGTCCGAAATTCAAAATTCAAAATTAAGAATTCAAAATTTTCAGCTCTTCCTGTGCCACACCACCCCGTGCGGGGTGTCCTCGACGACGATGCCCAGGGCGGTCAGCCGGTCGCGGATCTCGTCGGCGCGGGCGAAGTCGCGTTCAGCTCGAGCGGTAGTGCGCGCTTCGACCAGACGCTGGATCTCGTCGTCCGCACCACCGGTGTCATCGCCGGTTGGGATGATGTCGAGCACCGCCGCGACCTGCGCGAAGGCGTCATCGAGAGCGGATCGGACGCCGTCGGCGATTCCGTCGCCGTCGAGGGCGGTGTTGATCTGCCGCAGCAGGGTGTGAAGAGCGCCGAGGGCGCGGGCGGTGTTGAGGTCGTCGGCGAGCGCATCCCGGTATTCGCGGACGAACTCGCCGACCGTTTCGAGCGCCAGATCGCCGGGACCGTCGGCCGGCGGGGTGTTGGCGAGGCGCCGCAGGGTGTTGGTGATGCGGTCGATCGCCTGGGCCGCCGCGTGAAGGCCGTCCATCGTGAAGTTGAGCTTCTGGCGGTAGGGCACCGAGATCAGGAGGTAACGGATCGCCAGCGGGTCGTGGCCCTGATCCAGGAGGTCGCGAAGGGTGAAGAAGTTGCCCTTGGACTTGGCCATCTTTTCGCCCTCGACCACGAGGTGCTCGGCGTGCAGCCAGTAGCGTGCAAACGGCTCGCCGGTCGCGCCCTCGGACTGCGCGATTTCGTTCTCGTGGTGGGGAAAGATGTTGTCGACCCCTCCGGTGTGGATGTCGAAGCGTTCGCCGAGCAGGGCCATGGACATCGCGGAGCACTCGAGGTGCCAGCCGGGTCGCCCGGGGCCCACCGCCGTCTCCCACACCGGTTCGCCCTCACGCGCGCCCTTCCACAGGACGAAGTCGCGGGCGTCGTCCTTTTCGTACTCCTCGTTGTCGACCCTGGCGCCGGCCAGGTTTTCCTCCGGGCGAACGCCCGACAGCTTGCCGTAGCCCGGGAAGGTCGAGATGCGGTAGTAGATCGAGCCGTCGCTGCGGTAGGCGTGGCCGGCGGCCTCGAGCCGTTCGACCAGTTCCACCATTTCCGGGATGTAGTCGGTGGCGCGGGGATAGTGTTCGGCGCGTTCCACCCGCAGGGTGTCCAGATCCTCGAAAAAGGCCTCGATGAACCGTTCGGTGTAGTCGCGAAGGGCGAGACCGGCGGCCGAGGATTCGCGGATCGTCTTGTCGTCGACATCGGTGAGGTTCATGACCTGGGTGACTCTGAACCCGCCGAGCTCGAGGGTCCGCCGCAGGACATCCTCGAAGAGAAAGGTGCGGAGATTGCCGATGTGGGAGTAGTCATAGACGGTGGGACCGCAGGTGTAGAGACGCACGTGGTCCGGCTCGATCGGTTCGAAGTCCTCGAGCCGGCGCGTCAGCGTGTTGTACAGGCGCAGGGGATGGTCGGGCATCGGTCCTCCGGAAGGGGGATTGTAACTCGTAACGAGGATTTCGAATTTCGAATCTTGAATTTCGGATTTCGAATTTCGAATTTCGAATTTGATAACGCGGGGATAGGTCGTTGGGGATTGGGCGAGTTTGCCCGCGATTGGACGGAAATAGCTTGGAGCTGGGGGTTGAGGGTCATACCGCCCAATCGCGGGTAAACCGCTTCAATACTCGAATCGCCTCACACCGCGCCGTTAAATTCGAAATTCGAAATTCGAAATTCGAAATCTGTCTCCCTCTACTCCAACAAGTTCTCCCGTATATAGGTGAACTTGCCCTTGTTGACCAGCCCGAAGCCTTCCTCGAACTCGTTGATGAGCCGGGAGACGGTTTCGCGGCTGGTGCCGATGGAGTGGGCGATGTCGGAGTGGGTGGGCCGTTTGACGACGACCCAGCCGTTGCCGAGCCGTTGCCCGTGATCGAGCGCCATGTCGAGAAGATAGCGGGCCAGCCGGCCCGCCACATCCATGTAGGCGAGCGACTCCATCTTCGAGTTGGCGCGCCGCAAACGGCGCGACAGGATGGCCATCAGTTTGCGGGAAATGGTCGGGCTGGATTCGATCAGGCGATCGAAATCGTCGCGTTTGATGACCATCAACTCGACCTCGGTGATGGTGATCACCGCCGCCGAACGGGGCGCGGCCTCGAGCAGCCCCATCTCGCCGAAGACCTGTCCTGCGCCGAGCACGGTGAGTATGAATTCCTTGCCGTCGGACGACGTGGTGACGACCTTGACCCGCCCGTTGACCACCACGAACACCGCGTCCGCCGGGTCGCCCTCGTAAAAGATGGTGGTGTCGGTGGGGGTTTTCCGGATCTGGGCGTGGGCGGCGACTTCCTGCAACTCGCCCTCGTTCAGCTCCGAAAAGAGCTCGATCTCAGACAGCAGCCGCGGTGCCTTGCCGCTCATCCGACTTCCTCGGACACCATGCCGATGATGACGTCAGCAACCTGGTCTCCGGCAATCGGTGGAGTGAACCCGACACATGGCGCGGTGGTGTTTTCTTCGCACCAGGGCGGCGCAGGAATCTGCAACAGATTCCCGAGCACCGTGATGGCGGAACGCACTTCCGCAGCGGTCACCCGCCGTAGGGGCTGGAATCGGTGCTCCAGCCGATCGATGTCGATCAGCCCGAGTCGGGCCGCAGTGATGATCTCGCGTTGTGATGGCATATCTACAATGTCTGACAACAATGGTACCTGTTTGGATGGCAAAGTTTCCACTCTCGGCGCCAAAGTCACGATGATCACCGCCAGATCAGAACGATTCATGTCGCCGGCGGACAATGCCTCGCGGACATAGTCAGGCATCACCGAGATCCGCCAACGGAGCTTCGCCGCACGCAGACCGCTCGCCTTTTCGGGGTGGTCGTCCGGCAGCGATGAGAAGAGCTCCATCGCCGTTTGCCAATTCTCCTCCGCCTCGGCGAGAGTGATCGCCAGCAAGGTGGCCTCGGGATCGGCGGGGAGGGAGGAGTAGATGCGGATGGCAGCGTCAGCGTCGCCGCGGCTCTCGGCGATGCTGCCGGAAAGGAGCACCACGTCGCGGTCTCGCGGAAGACCGGCAAGCACCGCCTCCGCGGTGTCGAGCCTGTCGGTGGCGATCAAAGAACGAGCCTGGAGCAGGACCGCCTCGCGATTGCCCGGGTCCAGGGCCAGAGCCGGTTCCAGGGCCGTGAGCGAGGCTTGCGGATCGCCCTGTCCGAAGAGGGTGTCGGCTGCCTCGATGCGATCGTCGACCCACCGGCGGCGCAGGGACTGCGCCCTTTCGACCCATCGCTTGTCGTCCCACAGCGAGGCCCCACGCTCGGCGGCCTGCAGCGCAAGCGCCTCGTCGTCGGCCCCTTCGGCCGCGACCGACAACGTCAGCCAGGCGGCAGCGTACTCCGGAGCGGTGTCGGTGAGCACCTCGAGATCCGCAAGCGGTTGTTGACCACCCACGATCCCGGCTTGAAGCTCGAGCAGTTGGGACGCCGTGCTCTGGCCGGCCTGGGCCGCGCTGGTTTTGGCGGCGGCAGGATCAGAGCGGCGAAGGGCCTGCCAGCCGTCGTCGATGTGACGTTGCGCCCCCTTGTCCAGGACCGGTCGCCCGGGCCCGGAGTCCGGCGACGGGAATTCAAGCTCCACCGTTGCCACGTCGGCCGGCGCCGTAGCGCAACCGCCGAGGCCCAGCACGACGATGATCGCTGCCGTCGACGCCGCCGCTGCTTCGACCCATCCTCTGCGTGCCGGGAGCCGGCGCTGGCGCAGGCTATTCATCATTCGGTGGCGCTTTGCCCTCGAAACCGCTCAGCGGGGCGATGCTGGCGACCGCGTGTTTGTAGACCAGCTGCTCCTGACCGTGGTTTTCGAGCACGACGGAGTAGCGGTCGAATCTCCGGATGATGCCGGTGAGCCGCTTGCCACTGACCAGATACACGTGAACCGTTTTGGAGTCCTTGCGGAGCTGATAGAAGAATGGATCCTGGATGTTGATGGTACCGCTCGCAGGTTTGTTCATTGGTCGTGTCTTCCCTTGGTGTGTTGATGCCATAATCCGATGGCTGCCGGCGCTCCACCTTCACCGGCCGGCGCCACCCGGTGGACCGTGCCCTCACGCAGCCTCCTTAACCACGTGAGCTGGCGTTTCGCCAGATTGCGGCTCGATTGCTTGGTGTTTTCGATGGCTGTTGTCAGGTCGCACCGCCCCCTCAGCATTTCGACCACCTCCCGGTAGCCGATGGCCTTGAGAGCATGGGCGTCATGAGGAACACCGGAGGCCAGAATCCGCTCAACCTCCTTCACGAGTCCGGACGAAAAAAGATGATCCGCGCGCGCGTCGATTTTAGCATAAAGCTCGTGTCGATTGAGGTTCGGTACGACGAACAGAGGGTCGAACCGAGGGCTGATCCGGTGTCGTCGCCAGTGGCTCGTCAAGGGTTCGCCGGTGAGCTCCCAGACCTCGAGGGCGCGCAGAATCCGCTGTCGATCGTTGCGGCCGATCCGCTGTGCGGCTTCAGGGTCGATCGCGGCCAGGCGGTCGAAGATCGAGTCCGGATCGGCCGTCCATTGCTCCGCCAGCCGCGCGCCGATCACCGCGTCGCGGGGCGGCGCCGGAAACAGCCCGACCACCAGTGCGCGGATCCAGAAATGGGTGCCGCCGGCCACCACCGGCAGCTTGCCGCGGCCCTCGATCTCGGAGATCGCGGCCCGCGCGGCGTCGGAGAAGGCACCGGCGGAAAAGGCCTCGACCGGATCGGCGACATCGATGAGGTGGTGTCGAATCCGTTGCCGGTCCTCGAGAGAGGGTTTGTCGGTGCCGATGTCCAGCCCGCGGTAGACGGCAAATGCGTCCGCCGACACGATCTCGCCGTCCAACCGTTCAGCCACCGCCATCGCCAACCGCGACTTCCCCGACGCCGTCGGCCCGGCAATGATCAGGAGGGGAGGGAGTGGCGCTTTATTCACAGTGACGAGAGTAAGTGGATCCCGGTGGGATGTGCAACGGCAGGAAAAATTTTGAATTATGAATTATGAATTTTGAATGAAGGCGGGCCCGCGCCTATCTGCGGCTAGGGAATGAGATGAACATTTTTGGGGATCCAGCGTAGGGTGGGCCTTGGCCCACCTTCAGAGTCGTACTCGTGTCTTTCGCGATTCTGGACGGTGTGTCCTTGGAAGAGCCATTCCGAATTCAAAATTGAGAATTCAAAATTCAAAATTCAGCTCGATCTTCCGCGCCGTCATACGGCGCGGAAGATCGAGCTGCCGACCATCTGCGGCGGTTTGGAGACCCCGAAGAACTCGAGGATGGAGACCGGCAGATCGAGGATATTGGCGCTGCCCTTGGCGACCTTCTGCGACGACAGCAAGGTGCCGGGCACCAGGTCGCGGGCCATGGAGTGGTCACCCGACCACGCCCACGGGTTGAGGTTGATGGTGGGTTTGCCGGTGGATCCGAGGACCGAGGCCGATGCGTTGCGGTAGCCGGGGGTGTAGCCGACCAGCAGCTCGGGCATCATCGGCGTCGCAGGTCCCGTGTACATGTCTTCGCGCCGGTAGACCTTGGCGATCGGGGCGCTGGCCGGTCTCGAGGTCGACGACGGCCTCGAGCTCGCGGATGAGGCGGGCGCTGATCTCTTCGACCTTGTCGGGGGTGACGATGCCGTCGCGTTCGCGGCCCTTGAGGTTCATGTAGAGACCGTTGAAACCGACGCCGTAGGCCACGGTCCGGGTCCAGTCGACATCGAAGATGGAGGTCTCCTCCTTCTTCTCGGCACCGTCCTTGAGCACCAGGTAGCCGTTGTCGCGGAGCCAGGTGTTGAGGTGGAACTGGCGCGCGAACTGGGCGAAACCGTGGTCGGAGCAGACCAGGACCAGGGTCTTGTCGTCGACCGCGGGCAGGACCTTGCCCACCAGCTTGTCCATCTCCTCGTAGAGGTGGGGGATCCAGCCGGCGAAACGGATGTCGGACTCGGCGTGCATGGGGTGGGTCGGGTCCATGTTGCGCCACAGCATGTGGGCGTCCTGGTCGGTTGAGGAGACGTAGAAGTAGAAGAGCCCGCTCTCGAACCGCGACCACTGGTGGTCAAACAGCGCCATCCGCTCCTTGAGGATCAACTCGGCCTGCCCGACGTACTCCTCGTCGTTGATGACCTTGTGGTCGAAGGCCTTGACGTCCGCCGGCAGGCCCTTGGTCCAGAAGGCGCCGATATCGCGCGCGATCTCGGCCCCGAAGTCGGCGGGGTAGGTGACCGGCGCCGCCTGGGCCCTGGGGTCGATGTTGATGGGTGTGACGTAGAGCTGAAAATGGGGCGCCACTCCCTTGAGCAGGAAGCGGGCGATGCCCTGCACCGATCCGACAACCGGCAGGAGATCGAAGGTGACCGTGACCCACGGCGAGTACTCGCCGCGTTTGAGCAGGATCGTCTGGCCCTGGATGTCGAGCCTGGCGCCGTCGGCCTCGGGATCGAGGTAGACGGTGAACGGGATCTTGGTGGTGTTGGCGTAGGGGTCGGTGCCGGTGTCCTTGGCCGTTCTCAGAGAGTTGACCGGGCCGAGGAGGTTCGAGCGGACGACGTCTTTGTTGACGTCCACGTAGAGGATCTCGCCGCCTTCGAGGTTCGGGTAGTCCTCGAAGGGATCGGAGGTGTAGTACGAGAAGACGCCGTAGGAATCGACCAGATCCGGCGTGCCCATACCCGCGATCGCCTTGGTCGCCGTCTCTTCCACCGGGAAGTTGGTGGGGATCTTCGAGATCCAGGCCGGGATGTCCCGCTCCGTGAGGTAGGCCCAGAACGGCTTGCCCTGGCGGTTGTTGACCGGTCCGCCGCCCTTGATCGGCAGGTGGACGTCGCCGATCGAAATCGTCATATCGGGCTCGGTGTTTTCGTAGATCGCGAAGACCGGCGTGTAGCTCTCGGGATCGCGGGCGACGAAGTCGGCGATCCCGTGGCCGCCCGGCGTCATGCCGGTGATGAAGCTCGACCACGCCACCGGGCTCAGCGCCGGCATGGTGGTGCCGAGGGGCTGCAGCGACCCCATCTCCGCGAGCTTCTTGAAGTTGGGGAGGCGCCCCATCTCCATCAACGCGCCGAGGATCTTCGGGTCGAGCCCGTCGAGACCGAGGACGATGACCTTCTTGTCGGTCGACGAGCCGCCGCACGACGCAAGGGGCAGCGACATCCCGGCCGTGGCGGCGGTTCCAGCCAGCATGCGCATGAAGTCCCGGCGGTCGACGCCGGTTCCGAATTCTGGTTTTCTGGGCACTGAGTCTGTTCTCCCGTTCCGCCCGAGCACGGTTCATGTCACTCGCCGCTGAGCGTTACGACTTGAGACAATATAAGGGATCGATCTATTCCAGCACCCACCCGAGATCGATGGCCCGACCACTCGGCCTGGCCTCCGTGATCATGGGTTCCCCCAGAATCCGAGCGCGACGAAGATCGCGATCCCGAAGCCGACGGCCAGGACGGGCATGAGGATGGTGAAAAGCTCGGCCAGTATCGTGCCCCGGACGCCGCCGGCGACCGAGGGGTCGAAGGCACGGCCGAAACCGTAGCGGTTGGCGATATAGCCGAGGGCCACCACCATCAGCAGGGCGAGAACCCACAGCCCCCGATTCGACGAGATGCCCTGCAGTCTGACGGCGAGAAGCGCCGGCCACAGGACGGCCCACACCACCAGGTCGGCGAGCCCGACCCAGACAAAGGCCCGGAGACCCGGACGGTGCTCCCGAAAACGCGGGCGCGAGAGCACTGCGCGTTTGATCGCGGCGGCGGCCAGCGCTCCCAGAATCGCCGCCGGCACCGCCACCCACACCAACAACTGAGAGAAGTCTTCGGGTGGTCCTGGCGGGGAGGCGGCCGGTGGTGCCTGCAGGGCAATGGACGAAATGAACGTCATCGTGCCGACCCTAGCACGTATTTCCTACCAGGTTGGTGACGGGATCTGCGAGCAGCGGCGAGCGAGGACTCGAGCCGAAGCTGACCGTTTTCACAGCATCAGCACGGGTCGAGCGTGATCGATCCGTCCTCCCTGACGTCGATCACGAGACGCGACTCGGCATCGTGGGACCGGGCGGTGACGGTCAGACGCGTCGGTCCGGGAAGGCGGAGATTCTCCACGGCGTGGCCGCCGATGGTCCTGGTCTCGATCAGGTGGGACCCGTTCTCAAAAGTGCCGAACGACGTCTCCAGGACGACGAGGGTTCCATCCGGCGCCATCCTGGAAAAGTCCGATCCGGTGCGGACTTCAATCTCGATCTCCGCGAGGTCGCGGGCGTTGGAAGCAACAGTCACGCGCTTGAAGAGCACCAGATTGTCCGCGTCGTGCTTGAGGAGGCCCGGGCCCCCGTCACCGCATGCGGTGACGGCCGAGATCGCTATTCCGACGAGAAGGATCGACAAACGGATCTTCATGTCTCGCCTCCCAGGATTGCTGGATTATACGTCATCCCGGCAGAGATGTTCGAGGAGGTGGGCGTGGTCTTCCCAGTTGCGACCGTCGAAATCGGTGATGTGAACTCGCGAGATCGTGGCGGGCTCGAGGCAACGGGCGTTGACGCTGATGCCGTCGGGGTTCGACCGGGGCACGTAGAAGGACTTGATGCCGCAGGTGGCACAGAAGTGGTGCTGCGCAACGCCGGTGTTGAAGGTGTAGGTGGTGAGTTCGTCTTCTCCCGCGAGGAGGCGGAAGCGCGCTTTCGGCACGATCAGGTGGAGATAGGCCGTCATCGCGCAGATCGAACAGTTGCACAGCTGGACCTCGAGTTCGGCGGGCGCGTCGACTTCGAAACGCACCTTGCCGCAGTGGCAGCCGCCGCGGTGCGTGATCACGTTCCGTCTTCCTCGCCGTTGCGGTACCAACGGTGGACCCACCCCGAGACCACGAAGCGCAGGCTCGAGCCCACAAAACCCCCGAGCCCGACCCACGGCACGTCGACAACGCCCTTCACGCGAACAACCGTTTCATGAGGGCGACAGTCTAACCCAGAAGAATTTCGGATTTTCGGCGCGACGTCCTACCGACGGGAAAGGTCCCAGTGCTCAGGGTGAGCTCTGAAGGTGGGCTGAAGCCCACCCTACCGGTCGGCTCGGGATGCGGGTCCAAAGTAGGGTGGGCCTTGGCCCACCTTCAGAGTCGTGTCTGAGCGTGTGGGGCGTGATGAGAACTCAAAACTAAGAACTCAAAACTAAGAACTCTACCGGTAGTCGTCGCGGACGGGACAGAAGACGTCGAGGATGCGGCAGTCGGTGATGGAGCGCCCGGAGTGGACGGCGTCCGGCGCGATGACCAGGTAGTCGCCGGCATGGAGACGGATCGGTTCGCCGTTCACCGTGAGTTCGAACTCACCCGACAGGATGTTGGTGATCTGTTCGTGGGGGTGCGAGTGCTCGGGCAGCGGAATCCCGGGGTCGAAATGCCAGTGGGCGACGGTCATGCGGTCGCCGTGGACGAAACGCACCGAGGTTCCGGGAATCAGTACACGCGGTTTGAGGTCTTCGAGCTTCATGGGGTCGGTCCTCGATTCTCTTGCTTACGGCGCCTTGGCGTGGCTGTCCTTGGCGTGGGCCCGCGGGCGGGCGACCAGCACTTCGGAAGGGACTCCGCGCTCCACCACTGTCGTCGAGTACAGGATCTTCCACGATGCCGGGCCGAGAAACGACGTGATCGTTATCGGCCGGCATCCTCCCAACAGCGCAGGATTTCTTTCGTGGAGCTTCTTCCAGACCTTGACCACGGTCCTGGAGATGAGCGTCGTGCCCTCGGTGAGGCTCGTCAGACACAGGAGGCCGCCGGGGCGAAGGAGGGTCCACGCCTGTGACAGGAGCTTGGCGATCTCCTGGCTCGGCAGCAGGTCGAGCACATAGGTGCTGACGAACCGGTCGCACGACCCGGGTGGAAGCGGGACCCGGGCGCGGCCGTCGGTCCTGGTGACCGAGACCCGCGAACCGAACTGGATCAGTCGTTGGCGGGTCAGCTGGACCATCGTCTCCGAGAGGTCGAAACCCGAGTACCTGGCATAGATCGGGAGGTGTTTCTCCATCAGATTCCGCGCCAGTCCGCCCGCCCCGCAACCGAATTCAACCACCTCCGAAGCGGTCCCGAAGTCGCCGGCGTCGAGCAGCCGGGCGATCGCTTTACGGCGGTAGAACGACTGGTCGTCTTCCGACCGGCCGCTCTTGTCATAGTGCGACCGCGCCTGCTGCCGGGTCAGCAACGAGTGGGTTATTCGGGGCGGTGGCATACCGCTTCGATATTGTTGCCGTCGGCGTCGAGGACAAAGGCACCGTAGTAGTTGGGGTGGTAGTCCTCGCGGAGCCCGGGTTTGCCGTTGTCGGTTCCGCCGGCAGCCATCGCGGCCTCGTAGAACGCGTCGACCGAGGCCCGGTCGCGGGATGCGAAGGCGACGTGGATCGGGGGCGTCGTGGCGTCGCCCTGGCGGATGAAGAAATCCGGCTTCTGGAGGATGCCGAAACCGCACCCCCCCTCGAAATCCATCACGATCCTGTACTCGAGAGGCGCGAGTGCCTGCTCGTAGAACTTCTTGCCCTTTTCGATATCACTGACGCTCATGATGATGTGGTCGATCATCGGTCGCTCCTTCGATTGCACGGTCCTTTTTTTCGGTCACGAGTCTCTCATGAATTCGGAGCCGGCGCGCCGATCCGGTTCTTCCGATACGATAGACGGGACGATGCGTTTCGCCAATCCCCCCACGTGCAGGACTTCTCTCGTCATTCCCGCCTACAACGAAGAGCGGCTGTTGCCCGCGCTGCTGCAGACGATCGCTGTCGCCCGGGGGCGCTACCGGTATGGGGCGGATGCCGTGCAGGTGATCGTCGCCGACAACGTCTCGACCGACTCGACGGCGGCGATCGCCGAGAGCCACGGCTGTGAGGTCGTCAGGGTGGAGGAACGGCGTATCGCGACTGTCCGCAACTGTGGAGCGCGCTCCGCATTGGGCGAGATCCTCGCCTTCGTCGACGCCGACTCGTTGATCCACCCGGAGACCTTCAACGCCATCGAGGCAGCTCTGGACACCGGCAGGGTGGTTGCGGGCGCCACGGGTGTGCGGCTCGACCGCATGTCGCCCGGAATCGCCGTCACCTACGTGCTCTTGATACCTTTCGTCTGGGTGATGCGCATGGACACGGGTGTGGTGTTCTGTCGCCGCGAGGATTTCGAGGCGATCGGCGGTTATGACGAACGGCGTTCGTTCGGTGAGGACGTGCAGCTACTGTTCGACCTCAAGAGGGTGGGTCGGGAGCGCGCGAAAAAACTCACCCGGCTGCGTGGGGTCAAGGCGGTCGCTTCGACCCGGAAATTCGACACCTTCGGCGACTGGCACTATTTCACCGAGCTCCGCCGTCTGCTGCCTTTGCTCTTGCACTCACCGGACGCCACCACCGAGTTCGCCGAACGCTTCTGGTACGGCGACCAACGGCCGCCGGACACGTCGGACACGAAAACGTGAGCCTCGTGCAAAAACAACCGCAGTGAAGAGAATCGCACCAAAAAGACACCGAAATGGGAGGGGATAAACCCCTCCCCTACGACGATTAGAGAGCGAAGTATCTTAAAAGAAATGTTTTGCCTGAATCCCGTCCGAGTTTCTGAAAGCCGTAGGGGCGGGGTTTATCCCCGCCCGGGTTGAATTTTGCATGAGGCTCGCGTTGAAACGTTGGGGGTCGTTCCGGGGTTCAGCTATTTCTGGAAGAAGAGATACCCCGCCAGACCGACGAGGACGCCGGCGAAGATCTTCTTGAAGCTGCCGGTCGACACGTGCTCGAGCAGCCGCGGTCCGATCTGGGCGCCGAGGATGCCGCCGAGGCCGAGCAGGATACCGACCTTGAAATCCACGTTGGCGAGCTTGTTGTGGGCGAGCAGGGCCGAGGCTGAAATCACGAGGATGGCCAGAAACGAAGTTCCCACGGCCTTCTGCGCCGAATAGCCGAGGACGAGCAGCAGCGGCACGATGAGAAAGCCGCCACCCAGCCCCGTGAATGAAGCCCCGACTCCGACCAGGAGGCCACAGAGCACCATCAGGAAGTAATTGGGATTCTCCATAGCGTCCCTCCACGAAGGCACGGTAGCAAAACCGTAGCTGAAGGCCCTTCCCGCGAGGAGCCACCCGTCACGATATTTGCTGAAAAGGGAGGGGATAAACCCCTCCCCTACGGCTTTCAGAGATGTTCGGAGCACCGTAGGGGCGGGGTTTATCCCCGCCCATGTTGAAGAGTGCAAGAGGCTCGAATGGCACATCCGCCGCACATTTGCCGACCCACTTCGAGCACTCGGACGTTCAAACAGGGGTGCGATGGAAATTCCGAATTCCTAATTCCGAATTCCTAATTCAACTCTCCTCTTCCTTCGGCTCCCACAGCTCCACCTTGTTGCCTTCGGGGTCGACGAACCAGCCGAAACGGCCGTAGGGTTCGTCCATGATCTCGCCCGCGACTTCGGCGCCGCCCTCGACCACCTGCGCCAGCGCACCGTCGAGGTCGTCCACCATCAGGTTGATCATGAACGAGTTCGTCGAGGGCTCGAAGTAGGTGGTGTCCGACGTGAAGGGCGCCCACACCGTGAACCCGCCGGGCGGCACGGTGTCGGGGGTGAAGCTCGCTCCCCATTCCGGGTGGGCGGGGACGCCGAGCCATTTCTTGTACCACGCACCCAGTTTCTTCGGATCGTCCGCCTTGAAAAACACTCCACCGACACCCAGGACCTTTGCCATGAAAATCTCCTTGTTGCTTTCCCAAACTCTAGCAGACGGCCAACAGGACAGTCGTCATTCGAAACGGTCAGCCAAAACCATCGCAGACCTTGCCCGCAGATGACGCAGATTGACGCAGATCCATCGCACCGTCGCAACCACAAAGACACAAAGACTCAAAGGGGCCACCAAGCCCTGGCTGAGGGATTCAACGCAAAGGCACGGTACCAGCGTGCACGAGGTTGCCAAGAGTGGTCCGGCGGAAGGCCGGTGATCTCGCGATCACCGTCTCCCGGAACGAAGCCGGCCGGATCCGGATGCAAGCATCCCTCACCGGCCGACTTCGTCCCGGCCGACGCGCCAGAAGCGCGTCGGTCCCGCCTGGCTTCCTCTCGTGGTGTGGGTCCGTAGGGTGGGCTTCAGCCCACCTTCAGAGTCGTACAGCTACGTGGCAAACTCGAGGGACCCGATGCGATCCTGAAGGTGGGCCAAGGCCCACCCTACCCGCACGAACGACGATGAGGGATAGCTCGCCGGAAGATCACGGTGCATCGGGTTCCCTCTGTGTCTCTGTGCCTCTGTGGTTTGCCCTTTGCGATGTATCTGCGTCATCCGCGTGATCTGCGGGCAAAATGGGATGGGGAGGGGAGCGTGGGCTGGGCTAGAATGACAAGGTGCGGCAAAAGACGTTGCAAAGGATGTGGGGGGCGCTGCAGGGGGCGCGGGTTTCGGTGCACGACGTCGGCGGTCAGGTGTCGCACATTCGGATGCGGACCTTGGGATCGCGGGCCCTCGGGATGGACGTCAGCGCCTATCTGGTGGGCGACATCCTGGTCGACACCGGTTTCGCCTACGTGAGAGAGCCGCTGCTGCGGGCGCTGGATGGGCGATCGATTTCGATGATCTGCTGCACCCACAGCCACGAGGACCACACCGGCAACGCCGCCGTGCTGTCGGATGCGCACCGTTGCCCCGTATACCTCCGCCACGCCGATCGGCTGTGGGACGAGGGCGTGAAGACGCTGGCGCCGTACCGCCGCACGTGGTGGGGGCACGTGACGCCATTCGGCCCTCTGGAAATGCCGGAGGTGGTCGAATCGGGAGGCCGGCGCCTGCGGGCGGTGGCCGCACCCGGCCACTCCTCGACCCAGGTCGCCCTTTTCGAGGAGGCCACCGGCGACGTCTTCACCGGCGATCTCTTCGTCTCGCCCGGGGCCACGGCCGTATTGACCTGGGCCGACCCCTGGAAGGAGGCGCGATCGTTGCGCCGGGTGGCGGCGTTGCGGCCGCGCCGTATGATGACAGGGCACGGTCTGATCATCGACGACCCCGCCCAACTCCTGGAACGCAAGGCCGACCGGATCGAAACCGCCGCGCGGTCCTCGGTGGAGTTGGCCGCCGAAGGCGTTGCACCGCGCCGGATCGTGCGCAGGGTGTTTCCGAAGGGGCGATTCAAGGACCGGTTTTTCGAATTTCTGACCAGCCGACAGTTTTCTCGGCTCAACTTCGTCCGCACGGCCGTCAGGCTGGCGCCCTCAACCGCCGATGCACGGGTTCTGCCACAATAGCCCGGTGGTGACGATCGACGACTTCCGCGCGGCCTTTGCGGGCCACACACCGCAGGAGATCCCGGACTTCGATGGTCTGACGAGGGCGGCGGTCGCCGCGATCCTCCGATCGGCGACGGCCGGCCCGGAACTGCTCTTCATCCACCGCGCCGAGGACCCTCGAGACCCGTGGTCCGGTCACATGGCCTTCCCTGGCGGTAAGGTCGAGGCGTCCGACAACGGCCTGTTGGCGGCCGCCTTGCGTGAGACCCGTGAGGAGGTGGGACTCGACCTCGAGAGAGATGCGGCGCCGGTGGGCCGGCTGTCGGATGTTCGCGCGGTGGGCCGGGGCCGCCCGCTGTCGATGGTGATCAGCCCCTATGTCTTCGAACTGCAGACCACTCCGGAACTCACGACCAACCACGAGGTGGCAGCGGTCGTATGGGTCCCGGTGGCGTTCCTTGCCGATCACGGCAATCGTGGAACGATGCCCTACCGGCGCTACGGGTTGTCCGTGGATCTTCCCTGCTATCGTTACGACGGCCATCTCATCTGGGGCCTGACCCTGGGCATGGCGGACGATCTGTTGCGTCTCGCAACAAGGTGAAGCGAGGAATTCTCACCGGTATGAAACTATCCCGTCTACTGACATTCACGGCCGTCCTGTGGGCGGCGGCAACTGCGGCCGCGCTGGAGTGCCGGGTGGTGACGCCCGATGGATCGCCGTTGGTGGGGGCCCGGATCACGGTCGTGGGCCGCGGTGACTCCATATTGGCCGACCAGGATGGACGGTTCAAACTCGAACCTCTGCCTGAAGTCCCATTCGTGCTCTTCGTCGCCCGTCCGGACGGGGTGGCGCTGCGGCCGGTGCCGGTGGTGGCCGTCCCGGAGGTTGGCCTCCTCACCGTGACGGTGGCTCCGGCGGGGGAGACCATCACCGTTGTCAGTGGGGTCGTGCCCGACCTCGAACTGCCGCCCGCGGTGGCGACCACCGTGATGGGCCGCGGCGATCTCGGGCAGCGCCTGCCCGCCCAACTCTTCCAGACCCTCGAAAACCTCCCGGGGTCGGAAGTCAGCGGCGACGGCCACGCGGCGGTGCCGAGCTTGCGCGGATTGCCGCAGCACCGCACGCTGTTGCTGCTCGACGACGGGCGCGTCAGCTCCGAGCGCCGCGCAGGGCCGTCTGCGACCTACCTCGACCCGGAGACCATCGAGGAAGTCGAGGTGGTCCGGGGCCCGGGCTCGGTGGCCTACGGCTCCGACGCCTTTGGAGGCATCATCAGGTCGCGAACCCGACTGCCGGACCCGCAGGGCACCCGATCCCTGCGGTGGACTCTGGCCGGCGGCTCCGGGGTCGACGAGGTCGGGGCCGCGGCGGAGTTCACCACCGGGCTGCTCGGTGGCGGGGTGATGGTGGGCGCCCACTACCGCGATTACGGCGACTACGAGAGCCCCGAAGGACCGGTCCTGGATTCCGGATCGGAGATGGCGGGCTTTCGCGTCGGGTGGCAATCGGCGGTTTTCGGTGGCGTCGCGCACGTTCTGTGGCGCACCGACGAAGCCCGCGACATCGGCAAACCGGCCCCCGATTCGACACTTCAGAGTGTTTTCTATCCGATCGAACGGTCGAACCGGCTCGGCCTCGGTTTCGAACGACCCGGCCCGGGCTCGTGGAGCCGGATCGGAATCAGCCTCGCCTGGGATGATTACCGTGTGGATCTCGACAAGGACCGCTTCGACACCGGATCGATCCCCCGCCAACTTGCAACGTCACGGGTCGACGCCAACGATTTCTCGGTCCGCGCCGACGCCGAACGTCCGCTCGGGGCGTGGCGGCTGGTGGTGGGACTCGACGTCAGCGGCCGCTACGACCTTCAGGCGGTGAATGAAACCACGACCTTCGATCACGACGGGCAACCCGTCGACACGGTGAGCGAGGTCAGCATCGAGTCGGCGCGGGGCAGCAACTACGGCGCCTTCGCGACGCTCGGCCGCCGGATCGGGAAAATGAACCTCAACCTCGGCGTTCGCGGCGACCAGGCGACGAGCCGCAATCAGGGCGGCTACTTCGGTGATCTCACGACCTCGAATTCGGCTCTTTCCGGATTCGCCGCGGTCGGCTTCGACCTCGGAAGCGGGCTGGAGATCACCGGCCAGGTGGCGCGCGGCTTCCGCGACCCGCTGCTCTCCGACCGCTACTATCGAGGAGTCACCGGACGCGGGTTCATCACCGGCAATCCGAATCTCGATCCCGAAACCAGCCTGCAGTTCGATCTCGCTCTCCGCTTCACGGGCCGACGGACCGCGGTCGGGCTCTACGCCTACAGCTATCGCATCGACGATCTCATCGAGCGGTTCCGAGTAGGCGACGACTTTTCGTTCCGCAACCACGGAGAGGCGGAGATCACCGGACTCGAACTGGAGGCCAGCCTGGTGATCGGGTCCTCTCTGGAGCTTCAGCTCGGCGCCCAGGCGCTCCGGGGCGAGACTCTCGAGGACGGGACACCCACCGACGGGGTGCCCGCGCCGGGGGTGTTCGCGGTCGTGCGGGGGACGCCGTCGACGAGATGGTGGTGGATGGCGCGCGGAGCCGTCTACAGCGCGGACGACCGGCCGGGCCCCACCGAACAGGACGTGCCTGGTTATGCGGTGCTCGATGCCGGCGCCGGCCTGACGGTCTCCGAATGGCTCGATATCTCGCTGCTCGCCCGCAACCTCCTGAACCGGAGCTACCTCGCTTCAACGGACGAGGACGCTGTGCCCGCTCCGGGACGATCGATTCAGCTCGTTCTGCGCGGAAGGCTCTGACGAAATTTTGAATTTTGAATTTTGAATTTTGAATTCCACGCAACCACCCGTGGAAAACCCAATTATCTTCAGGAGGTCATCCCGACGGAGAGAGCGGACCACCTCCTTCTCATGTCATCCCGACCGAGGGAGCGGACCACCTCCTTCTCATGTCATCCCGACCGAGGGAGCGGACCACCTCCTTCTCATGTCATCCCGACCGAGGGAGCGGAGCGAGCGAGTGGAGGGATCCCTCCGCTTCGGCCCTCCGGGCCTTCGGTCGGGATGACAGGAAAGAGAACTCGCTCGCTTGAAATGATAGTCGTTGAGCAGCCTTGAAACCCGACCACGAGGGCACCTCCGCCGGAGGACGCCCCACCCGCCCTGAACACTCAGGATTTCAAGATCGGAGGAGCGTTGTGCTGAAATTCAAAATTCAAAATTCAAAATCAAAATTGAGAATTCTGTCCGGTGTACTCTTGCGCCGGAGGTTCGTATGAGACGTTTTGCTTTGCTCCTGCTCGCGATGTCGGTGTTGGCCTGTGCGCCTGCTGAAGAGCCCGCCGACCTGGTGCTGATGAACGGTCGAATCGTGACCATGGACGCTGCCAACCCGGTCGTGGAGGCGGTGGCGGCGCGCGGACAGGAATTGGTCGCGATCGGCTTGAACGCGGACATCGAGGGTTTGATCGGTCCCGAGACCGAGGTCATCGACCTCGCCGGAGCGTTGGCGGTACCGGGGCTGATCGAGGGCCACGGCCACTTCCTCAGCCTCGGGCGGGCTTCCATGCAGCTCGATCTGCGAACGGTGGTTGATTTCGACGAGATCGTCGCGATGGTGGGCGCGGCGGCAGCCGAGGCCGAGCCCGGGCAGTGGATTCTCGGTCGAGGCTGGCATCAGGAGAAGTGGGCCGCGACGCCGGAGCCCAACGTTTCCGGTCTGCCGTACCACGACGCCTTGAGCGCGGTATCGCCCGACAACCCGGTGATGTTGACCCACGCCAGCGGTCACGCATCGATGGTCAATCAGCTCGCGATGGAGATGGCCGGGATCGACGACGCAACCCCGGACCCGCCCGGAGGCGAGATCGTGCGCGACGCCTCGGGTCGTGCGATCGGCACGCTTCGCGAAACAGCCGACGAACTGGTGGCGGCGCAACTCGACCTCGGGTGGGACGAGGCGACTGTGCGACGGATGGCGGAGCTTGCGAGCGAGGAGAGCCTTGCCAAGGGGATTACCTCGTTCCAGGATGCAGGCTCGTCCTTTCGCCAGGTCGAACTGTTGCAGCGGATGGCCGGGGAAGGTGAGCTGCCGATCCGTCTGTGGGTGATGCTGTCCGAGGACAACGAGGCCCTGGCCGCGGGTCTGCCGGATTACAGGGTCTACCGCGTCGGCGACGGTTTTCTGACCGTCGGCGGAATCAAGCGCTGGGTCGACGGCGCGCTCGGCTCCCACGGTGCGTGGATGCTGGAGCCCTACACCGATCTGCCGGACAGCATCGGTCTCAACATCGTCACGCCGGACGAGCTGCGCGAGTCCGCGCGGTTGGCGGCCGAGTACGGGCTTCAGCTCTGCTCCCACGCCATCGGCGACCGTGCCAACCGGGTCACTCTGGATATCTACCAGGAGACCATCGACGCGAGGCCCGATGGACGCGACCTGCGCTGGCGGGTGGAGCACGCCCAGCATCTGCACCCCGACGACATCCCCCGCTTCGAGGAACTGGGCGTGATCGCCGCGATGCAGGCCGTCCACTGCACCTCCGACGGGCCGTGGGTCCCGCTGCGGATCGGCGATGAGCGCTCCGAGACGGGGGCCTACGTGTGGCGCAGCCTGCTCGACTCCGGCGCGGTGATCGCCGGCGGCACCGATGTGCCGGTGGAGAACGTCGACCCGATCCCGGACTACAGCGCCGCCGTCACCAGGGTGATGAACAACGGCGTCGCCTTCTATCCCGAACAGAGCATGACCCGGGAAGAAGCGCTGCGGTCGAGAACCCTCGATGCTGCCTATGCCGCGTTCGAGGAGGACATCAAGGGCTCCCTCGAGGTCGGCAAGCTGGCCGACATCACGGTTTTGTCGAACGACATCCTCACAATCCCGGACGACGAGATCGCCGCCACGACCGTGCTCTACACGATTGTCGGGGGGAAGGTCCGCTATCGGGTCGACCTGTCGACCCGCTAGCGGTCGGATACAGGATCCAGGATTCAGGATGCAATCCGGTTCTTTCCATTTGTATCCTGCATCCTGCATCCTGCATCCTGCACCCTGCATCCCGGGTCCTTTTGCTAAGCTGGTAGGGACTGGAAAAAGGTACATGCCTGGCTACATCCACACCTGTGAGAAATGCGGTTCGCACATGCAGGTGCACGAGCGGTATCTCGGCCGTTCGCTCCGCTGCACCTCCTGCCGGACGGAGTTTCTGGCGATGCTGCCGGCCGACCCTGGGATCGAGGAAGCCGCGCCGGTCGAAGTCGCGCCCCCTCGGGCAGGACGCAGTTGGACGCGTCACCTGCGCTGGCTCCTGGCACTGATACCGCTCGCGCTGCTGGTGTGGTGGTTGGGTCAGGATTCCAGCGGCAGGATGATTTCACACCAGCGTGCGACGGGTGAGATCGGCGTTCTGGAAAACGACCACGGTGGTCCGGTGGTGGCGGCGCTGGACCCGGACTCGGCAACGGTTCTGGTCAAAGCGGGCGACGTCGCCGAAGGGTCCGAACTCGCCTTCCTGATCGAACAGGGACGCGCGGTCGAGGTGGCGCATGGCACCACCGTCCGCGTGCTCGGGACCGCAGCCCGGGGAAGGGTGGCGCACGTTCGGGTCATCTCGGGTCCCTGGGAAAGCCGCAAGGTCTGGGTGCCGGCCCGCTGGGTACGGTAGGTCGTTCGAACGTGAGCCTCTTTCTGAATTCAACATGGGCGGGGATAAACCCCGCCCCTACGGTTTTCAGGAACGCGCACGGGACTCAAGCAAACCCTTCCGTTTCAGATGCATAGCTTTCTAAACGCCGTAGGGGAGGGGTTTATCCCCTCCCTTTTCGGTGTCTTCTCGGCGAGGTTCGTTGCGCCGCGGGTGTTTTTGCAAGAGGCTCACGGTAGGACGTTAGAACGTTGGAACGTTGGAACGTTGTGATCCCGGCGCCGGAGCGGTAGACTCGGCCTGCTTCGGGTGTGGGGAAGACGGTGCGAGTCCGTCGCGGTCCCGCCGCTGTGACCGGGGACGAAAGCCGACATGACCACTGCGATGTGCCATCGTGGGAAGGGTCGGCTGGTAGGTAGATCCGGAAGTCAGAAGACCCTGCCCGAAGACAGGTGGTGCTGACCCTCGCGGATGGGGTGGCAGTCACGTTCGACAACCGTGGATGAAAAACGGCATCCCGGGCCCGAGTGGGTCCGGGATTTTTTTCGGAGGAGTGATGGCCCGAAGCCGACATGCCGCAGTCCTCGCCGGAGCCCTGGCGGTTCTCAGCGGATGCTCTGAAGGCGAAAGGGCCGGGGCTCCGATCCGGGGCCGCGGCGCTGCTGCAACGCCGCCGCAACGCATCGTGTCTCTGGCGCCGAGCCTGACCGAAACCTTGTTTGCGCTGGGGGTCGGCGATCGCGTGGTCGGGGTCACTCGCTACTGTGCCTATCCTCCCGAGGTCCGCGACCTGCCGCTCATCGGCGGCCACCTCGACCCGAATTTCGAAGCCATCGTGTCTCTCGCGCCCGACCTCGTGGTCCTGATTCCATCCGGCGAAGCGAACGCGCGCCGTTTGGAGGCGCTCGGGGTGCCGGTCCTGCAGATCGACCAGCACGACGTCGATTCGCTGTTGGAATCGGTTTCGATCGTGGCCGCCGCCTGCGGAGTCGAGGCCGCCGGGCACCGGCTCCGCACCGAAGTCGAACGACGGTTGGCGGCGGTTTCCGCCGTCGTCAAGGGCGCACCGCGCCCTCGGACCGTGATTGCGGTCGGTCACGACATCGGCGGCGGCGCGGTGCGCTCGGTGTGGGCTGCGGGGCCTGACACGTTCTACACCGGGGTTCTCGAAATCGCGGGCGGGGTCAATGCGGTCAAAGACGGCCTCGTCCGATATCCGGAGTTCTCCCGCGAAGGGCTCGCCGCTCTCGACCCCGATGTGGTGCTCGATGTCGTGGCGGGTGTCGAGGAGCGGGGCCCTGAAATCGAGGAGATCATCGCAGGTTGGCGTCGGCTGACGGAACTTCGGGCTGTGCGGGAGGACCGGGTCCGGGTCCTCGAGGGCGATCTGATGGTGGTGCCCGGACCGCGTCTGCCGGAAATGGTGCGCGAGGTCGCCATGTCGTTGCACCCCGAGCTCGACTGGGCGGCTCGGTGAACGTCCCGGCGATTCTCGTCGAGGGTCTCGGCGTGCGTCTCGGAAGCGCGGAAATCCTTCGCGCGATCGACTTCCGGGTGGAAAGCGGCGGGTTCCTGGCCGTCATCGGGCCCAACGGGGCGGGGAAGTCGACCCTGCTGCGGTGCCTCGACGGCATCGTCGTGCCGGCTGCCGGTCGGATCGAAATCTGCGGAAAAGCCCTCAGGAGTCACACCAGGCGCGAGCTCGCGCGGACAGTCAGCTATGTGCCGCAACCCGATGGCGGGTCGCTCGACTTCACCGTGCGGACGTTTGTGGAGATGGGGCGTTTCCCCCACCTCACGGCGTGGGCTGCACTCACCGAGACCGATCGAGCCGCGGTGAACGAGGCGATGGACCTGACGGAGGTAAGGGAGCTCGCGGACCGCACCATGGTTTCGCTCTCCGGCGGAGAGCGCCAGCGCGCCTCGATCGCGGCCGCCCTCGCCCAGGGGGGCTCGATCCTGCTCCTCGACGAGCCGACCAGTTTTCTCGACTACCGCCATCAGGCACAGATCCTCGATCTCCTCGATCGGCTCCATCGGGAGAAGGGGCTGACGGTGGTGGCCGTCACCCACGATCTCAACAGCGCAGTGGCGACGGCCGATACGGTCCTCGCCCTCAAGGAGGGCGGGGTCGAGCGGATCGGTCCCCCTGCCGACTTCCTGGACGAGCGGGTACTGGCCGAGATCTTCGACGCCGAGTTCCGTCTGGTGGAGGGCGGTCGCCACGGCTTGCCGTTTGTGCTTCCGGCGAGGAGCGGATCGTGAGGCCGGCGACGCGGCTCGCGCTGCTCGGAGCCGCTGCGGTGGCCGTGGTGGCGGTTTTGCCGCTGGTGGGCATACAGCCGCTGCCGCTCTCGGTCCTCTTCGACCCGCGCGGAACCGACCCGGCGGCCGTCATCTTCTGGCAGATCCGCGTGCCCAGGGTTCTGGCGGCGTTTGTCGGCGGCGCCGGTCTGGCCATGGGCGGGGCGGTGTTTCAGGCGGTGTTTCGCAATCCCCTGGCGACCCCCTACACCCTCGGCGTCGCGAGCGGGGCGTCGCTCGGTGTCGCGCTGGCGAGCAGGCTGGGTCTCTCGCTGGTGGTGTTCGGACTCTCCACGAACGTGTTGGCGGCCTTCGCCGGCGCCCTGCTGGCGGTGGGCGTGGTGTGGGTCCTCACCTGGCTGCGGCCCGGTCTGTCGTCGACCGTTCTCCTGCTCGCGGGCGTGGCCATGAACTTCTTCTTTTCGAGCGTCATTCTCTTCGTCCAGTACACGGCATCGCTCGGCGACTCCTACCGCATCATTCGCTGGTTGATGGGCGGGTTGGGAGCGGTTGACCTCCGCACGGTCATCCACATGGCCCCTGTGGTCCTGGTGGGCGCTCTCGTGATTTCGTGGCGCGCGCGCGAACTCGACCTCCTGGCCACCGGCCCGGAGATCGCGGCCAGCCGCGGGGTCGCCGTGGCGCGTACCCGGACCATCCTCTTTCTCGCCACTTCGATCATGGTCGGAGGGGTCGTGGCGGGATGTGGCCCCATCGGTTTCGTGGGCATGATGGCGCCCCACATCTGTCGGTTGCTGGTGGGCCCCAACCACCGCGTCCTTCTCCCCGCGTCCCTTCTGTTCGGGGGCGCCTTCCTCGCTGTGTGCGACACCGCCGCCCGGGTCGTACTTGCTCCGGCCGAGCTGCCGGTCGGGGTGATCACCGCCTTCCTCGGCGCACCGTTCTTTCTCTGGCTTCTGGTGCGCCGGGCCGCCGACGGCGGGAACGCCCGAACGATTTGAGATAGGATGTCTCCGTGCACAAACAACGTATCTCCGGGTTGCTGAAGAGAGTCCTGCTCACGGCACTGGCGGTCCTGCTGTTTTTTCCCCAGGGGGCGAGCGGCCAGAGCCCGCCGCCCTGGCCGACGGCAGTCAGGACTCCGACGCCGGTTTCGACTCCCGTCGCGACCTCCACACCGTCACCAACGCCGGTCCCGACCGAGGTCTTTCCGACCGCGTCGCCGACGCCGATGACCACATCCAAGCCCGAGCCTGTGGCGCCGACCCCGGCGCCGGACGCCGCGGGCGGCGAACAGGAGAGGCCCGCGGCGGAGGTCCCACCCGTCGAGAATGCTGAGGCGCCCAAGGGTAAGCAGGTGACCAACCCGGGTGCGGTGGCGTTCACCGACTATCAACCCTTCGATCTCGACGAGATCGAGCAGGAGCCGATCACGACGAAGTGGGGGAATTTCGTGGCTTCGGTGCGGGGCCTCACCCGCTACAGCCTGTTCGACGACAAGCTCAAGTTCCGGATCGGCGGGCGGGCGCAGTTCGACGCTACCTCCGGCAGCGGCGACGCGACGTTTGACGAGACCTACGGGCCGATCGAGACTGATTTCAGTCTGCGCCGTCTCGGGCTGTATGCGGCAGGGCGATACCGGAAGTTCAACTTCAACCTCACGATCGACGTGGGCCCCGATGGGGGGCTGATCGATGCATGGGTCGAGGGTGCCGAAGGCGGTCTCGAAGTGTGGGGGGCTTACCTCGGCAAGCTCAGACTGGGTTTCATGGACGAGCCGTTCAGCCTCGAGCGGCAGACCAGCTCCTACAATATCGGCTTCATGGAGCGGTCGTTGCCGGTGCAGACCGTGGCGCCGGGCGCCAACCTCGGCTGGATGGTCCACAACTCCGGCCGGAACGGACGGTTCAGCTGGGCCTTCGGGATGTTCTCCTTCGGCCAGAAGAACGAGCAGAACGCAACCACCTCCGCCCTCTCGTTGACCGGTCGATTCACCCACCTGCTGACCTACAGGGATGAGGGCCGCAAGCTCGTGCACCTCGGGGTGTCCTTGAGCTCGAGATCGCCGACCGGCGGCGACCTCCAATACCGGTCGCGGCCGGAGGCGCGTTTCGTCGACTTCCTCGCGGACACCGGAAACTTCGAGGCCGGCAAGGTCACGCTGTGGGGCCTCGAGTTCGCGACGGTCCAGGGGCCGCTGTGGGCGGCGGCCGAGTACATCCAGAGCAACGTCTCGGCCCAGTCCTTCGGCGACCCGAAATTCGGCGGTTCCTATATTCAGGTCGGGTGGTTCCTGACCGGGGAAAACCGGCCCTATCGAACCAACAGCGGGACCTTCGACCGTCTGCGGCCGGACCGGAAGTACACCAGGGGAAACCCGTTCAAGAAGAAGAACGGCGGCGCCTGGGAGGTGGTCGGCCGGATATCCACCATCGACCTCACCGACGGGCTGATCGAGGGCGGCGAGCTCACCGATTACAGCGCCTCGTTGAATTGGTACATCAACCCCACCTCGCGGGTCGAGTTCAACTACGTCTACGCGAACCCGAGGGACCGCGGCGCGTCCCACATCTTCCTCATGCGGTTGCAGTATTCGCCGTGGTAGCCGACCAGCGCTTCTGAAGGTGGGCCAAGGCCCACCCTACAAAAAGACCATGAGGGAGCGTTCCGAGTAGGGTGGGCCTTGGCCCACCTTCAGGATCGTTTCGGGATTCGCGGTTGCGTGACGTACGTGAGCGACTCTGATGGTGGGCTGAAGCCCACCCTACAAAAAGACCATGAGGGAGCGTTCCGAGTAGGGTGGGCCTTGGCCCACCTTCAGGATCGTTTCGGGATTCGCGGTTGCGTGACGTACGTGAGCGACTCTGATGGTGGGCTGAAGCCCACCCTACAAAAAGACCATGAGGGAGCGTTCCGAGTAGGGTGGGCCTTGGCCCACCTTCAGGATCGTTTCGGGATTCGCGGTTGCGTGACGTACGTGAGCGACTCTGATGGTGGGCTGAAGCCCACCCCAGGGCCCGGCAATCAGGCTTCACCTTTCGGGTCATCGATCGACTGGAGGACGCGTTTGACGGCGTGGCCGTCCGCCGTCTCGCCGAAGTGTTTCATGATCGGCCCCATGGCCTGCATGGTGTTTTTGAAAGCTGAAAGGTCGATGTTCTCACGGATGAAGGCGGCGATTTCCTCGTCGGTCACCATCTTCGGCAGGTAGGCCTCCACCGTCCGGATGAACGCCGAGTCGGGCTCCCCCTTCAGTTCGAGGGTCTCCCTTTCGGATTTCGCCAGTTTTCGAAGGACTCCGGCGACCTCTTCGTCGGTCAACGCCTTCGTGCCCTGGCGGTCGAACTCGCCGAGGACCACGCGCAGCGCCTCTCGTTTTTCGACGTCCTTCGCTTTGATCGCGTCCAACAGGTCTTTCTTGATCCTTTCCTGTGACGTCATGTTCCGACCCTTTCTTTTCCGGCCTGACCTGTTTGTCTAGACGCCGAAGATCTCGAGAATGTTCTCTGCTGCCGCGGACGGGGTCGTTCGGCCTTCGAGGACGGCGGTTTCGATGGAGTTCAATGTCTCCGCGACTCGCGGATGGTCGCGGACCGCGTGTCGCAGCCCCTCGTCCACCATCTCCCACATCCAGCCCAGGAGTTGATTTCGGCGTCGTCGCTCGAGCCCTCCGTCAGCATCCATCACCGCACGGTGTTCCTCGATAAGCCGCCAGACGTCATCGAGACCGGCGCCGGTGCTTCCCGATGACGTCACCACCTTTGGAGTCCACCCGTCATCGCCCGCCGGTCGCAGAATGGCGAGGGCGCGTTCGAGCTCTGAACGGGCGTGTTCCGCGGCTTCGGCGTTGGCGCCGTCGGCCTTGTTGATGGCGATGACGTCGGCGAGCTCGAGGATGCCGCGTTTGATGCCCTGCAGCTCGTCGCCGGCGCCGGTGAGCATCAGCAGCAGGAAACAATCGACCATCTCCGCAACTGCCGTTTCCGACTGGCCGACGCCGACCGTTTCCACGAGCACGACGTCATAGCCCGCCGCCTCGCACACCAGGATCGACTCGCGGGTCTTGCGGGCGACGCCGCCCAACGACCCGGCGGTAGGGGAGGGTCGGATAAAGGCCTCGTCGGACACCGCGAGCTTCTCCATCCGGGTTTTGTCGCCGAGGATCGAGCCCTTCGAGACCGATGAGGAGGGGTCGACAGCCAGCACGGCGACACGGTGTCCCCCGTCCACGAGGCTGCAGCCGAAGGTCTCGATGAATGTGCTCTTGCCGACACCGGGAACGCCGGAGATGCCGATGCGCTGAGCGCCGCCGGTCAGAGGCAACAGGGCCGTCAGGAGTTCCTGTGCAAGACGCCGGTCGGTCGCCAGGTTCGACTCGACCAGGGTGAGCGCACGTCCGAGCGCCGCCCGGTCGCGGTCGCGGATTCCACCCAGAAGTCGTTCGATGTCAGGAGATGTGTGCGGCATCTGTGAACAGCTTCTCCTCGCTTGAGTCGATCATACGTGGTCTGATCGGCGCTCGCCAACCGGGATGGATTGGGCGGCGAAAATCGCGCTCACCGAAGAGCCGGTAGCCTGCTATGATCTTGATCTCAAGAAGGAGTTCAAACAATGCGCGAACGACGATACGCCTGGTGGTTGGTGGTCCTGATGGCTGTCTGTGGGATACCGTCAACTCCGTTTTCGGCCGAGCCCGGGAGCCGGCCCGAGGAACGTTTCGAGTTCACGTCATACGAAGAGGTCCAGGCCCTGTTCGAAAAGCTCGATTACACACCGGAAGTGTGGCAGGCTGGAATCCGCGAAGTGCCTCGCGTCTACCTCACTGAAATCGCTTCGCGGTGGCGGGACACCGTCTCCAAGGAAGTCACGGTGCTGACAAAGAAGCGGATCTTCTTCCGAGCCCTGGCGCCGCTCGCCCTGAGATCGAATGAGCTGATCCTGCGCGACCGCAACCGGGTGGCTGAACTGACGCAAAAGCTCGTTGCAGACGGGGAGCTCAGTGGCGACGACAACGAGTGGCTCGCGAAGCTCGCAGTGACCTACGGGGTGGTGAAGGACGAGGGCGCCGTCATCGACAGCAAGGCCCTTGACGAGCTGATGGTGAGAGTCGATGTGGTCCCGGTGTCGCTGGTTCTGAGCCAGTGTGCGGAGGAGAGTGGTTGGGGCACTTCGCGGTTCGCCGCCGAGGGCAACGCACTCTTCGGTCAGTGGTCATGGGGCGGCAAGGGCATCAAGCCGGAGCAGCAGCGGGAGGGTATGGGGGACTACCGGATCGCGGCATTTGAAAGTCCCTTGGGATCGGTCATGGCGTACATGATGAACCTCAACACCCACGCGGCCTACGCCGCTTTGCGTGCGCGGCGCGCCCAGATGCGGGCGGACGGCAAACGGATCAGCGGCTGGGATCTGGCCGAGACCCTCGACAAGTACTCCGAGCGGGGTGCGGCCTATGTGGACTCGCTGCACGGCATCATGCGGGTCAACAAGCTCGACCCGGCGGACGACGCCTTCCTGGGTGACGGTCCGACGATCTTTCTGGTTCCGGTAGGTGAAGGCGCACAGTGAGCTCGTGAGGGCCGCTGCGATCGCCGTCGGCCTCGTCCTGTCGGGCGGGTCGGCGTTCGCGGGGGACGAGGCCGTCGTGTTCATGTACCACCGTTTCGGGGAGGACCGGTACCCCTCGACGAGTGTTCGGGTCCAGCAGTTCGAGGCCCACCTCGAGTACCTCGAAGACGCGGGTTACACCGTGGTTCCCCTGGGCGATGTGGTGGCAGCCATCCGTGGTGAGACCGAACTGCCCGAACGGGCGGTGGCGATCACCGTCGATGATGCCTATCTGTCGGTGTACGAAGTGGCGTACCCGCGTCTCAAGGCACGCGGTTGGCCCTTTACCGTCTTCGTTGCCACCGATCCCGTCGACGCCGGAAGCAAAACCTACATGACGTGGAGCCAGATGAGTGCAATGGCGGAGGGCGGCGCGACTTTCGCCAACCACGGTTCGAGTCACCGTTCCTACGTCGAGTGGCCGGGGGTCGTGAGCGAGATCGATCGCCTGGCCCGGGTGCGAGCGGACATCGAACACGCCGAACGGCGGTTGGCGGAAGAACTGCAGCCTCTCCCCGGGATTCTCGCCTACCCCTACGGGGAGTACGACACCAGCGTGGCTGAGTTGGTGACGAACCTCGGCTATGTGGCCTTCGGCCAGCAGTCCGGCGCCGTCGGCACGACCGGTGATCTGCGCGCCCTGCCCAGGTTTCCGATGGCGGAGGCCTTCGCGAACATCGAGGATTTCGCCGTCAAAGTGGCGACTCGGCCCCTCCCGGTGGTGGCAATTCAGCCGTGGGACCCGGTCACCGCGTCTGTTCGGCCCGGCATCGAGGTCACTCTCGGGGACACCGACGCCGACCTCGAGCGGTTGGCCTGTTTTGTCGGCGGCCAGGGCGAGGTCGCGATCGAGTGGATCGAGCCGGGCCGCCGGTTTGCGGTCTCACCCACATCAGACCTTCAACCCGGCCGCAACCGGGTCAACTGCACCGCGCCCGCGGCGTTTGGAACCGCCTTCCACTGGTTCAGCCATCCCTGGATCGTTCGCAAGGGTCCGTGACGGGTCTTCGACGGCAATGATCGCGCCCTGCGGTTGCGTCGCGCCTCCTGCCCCCGTCTCGATCGGAATCGACAACGGGGGGTTCCTTGTTTGAGAGTGATATCCTCGCGTCAACAGAATCTGGGAGGTTCCCGTCCATGAGGTGTGCGCAACGAGCAACGATTTCGTGCGTGGTGCTGATGTGCATCGTCGGGTTGCCGGACCTTCAGCCCGACGCCGATGGACGAGGTCGGTTTCAAGCAACGGGCCGAAACTCAGACCGAGGATGGCGTCACGGCTTCGATCGTCGTCCTGACCGCTGAAGAGGCCAAGGCGGCCTTCGACTGCAAGCTCTACAAGAAGAAGATCCAGCCGGTGTGGATCGAGATCACCAACGACACCGACGACGAGATGCTGTTCATGCCTCGGAGCATCGACCCCGAGTACTTCGCCCCCCTCGAGGTGGCGCAGAAGACCACCTGGAGATGGTCGAAAAAGGCCAATCCACGAGAAGAAGTGGTTCTACTACGAACACCAGATGCCGTTTTTGATCCCGCCCGGCGAAGACGGTCTCGGGATTCGTCTTCGCCAATCGAAGCAGGGGCGTCCGCTGGGTGCTGGTCGAGGTCTTCAGTCGGAGCACGACGCGGTCCACGTCGAGTTCGTCACCGAGATCCCCGGCTTCAACGCCGACTTCCACAAGCTCGACGAGGACGATCTCTACGAGAAGTCTCTACCCGGACCAGGAGATCATCGATTTCACCGAACGAAGGCAGATCTCAAGAAGTGGGTCGAGGAACAACCGGCGACGGTCACCAACGCCGACGGCACCAAAACCGGAGACCCGCTCAATCTCGTGATCATCGGTGACGCCGAGGCGGTCTGGCCGGCCTTTCTCCGTTCCGGTTGGGACCCGACGGCGGCGATGGGAACCGGCTCTGTCGTCAAGACCGGAGTCTTCGGCATCTTCGGCGGCGCCTACCGCTACGCTCCCATCAGTAATCTCTATGTCTACGGCAGGGCGCAGGACATCGCGCTGCAGAAGGTGCGCTCGAATATCCACTACCGAAACCACCTGCGGCTTTGGCTGGCTCCGGTGACCGTCAAGGGCGCTGCCGGTGCTGATCGGTCAGATCAGCCGTGACATCGGCAGCCGCTTCACCACCAAGAGCAAGACCCTGACCACCCATCGGATCGATCCCAACGTCGACGACACCCGCGCGACCGCTGGTTCAGGATTTCATCTACGCCCAGGCGCTGAAGGCCTTCGCCCAGGTGCGGAGGCGTGGGCTTTGTCTCGCCTGAGGAGCCGCGCGGCAACCTGACCGGCGATCCGTGGTTCACCGACGGCGACCGGGCGGTCATGGTGCTGACCGACGACCCGATCAGCGTGACCGAGATCGACTGGTTCGATCGGCAGACCCAGGGGGATGCGGCGGATCGCTAAGACGGGCGGTTCATCCGGAATTGCATGAGGTAGAGATTCGAGCGGATGAGATCATCGCGTCGCTGTCGGCGTCAGCGGCAGTGATCTGGGGCCGGGCCAGGTCTCAGCGACCGCGGCAGCGGCAGCGACAGCGCCTGTCGCAGCGACGGACGGCTGCGTTCGGGTGCAGCGACCGCGGCATGACCTGGCGACTCATCAATCCGAAGTCCTGAATGATTACGATGCCGCGCCCGGTCCGTCCGGCCGCTGTCGCCAGAGGCCGTCGCGGGTGCTGTACCTGTCCCTGTCATCAGTCGCTGCCCCGGTCGCCGCTGCTGGTCGCTGCACTCCTGTATTCGAACTCGGGCGTTGCCCGTCTCATCGAATCCCGGTCGAGCCGAACGAGAGAGCCGCGAAGCGGCGGCAGAATATAGGCCGGGGCGTGAGCCCCGGCAACCTCGACCACAAAAAGGAAAGCCCCGGAGGGGGCGACAGATCCAGGCCGCGACGGGGTTTTCCTTGTCGATGTTGAACAACTGTCGCCGCTCCGCGGCTTGGAGGATTATTTGCCCCCGCGTTCCTGGGGCTCACGCCCCAGGCTACAGCCTGTCGCTCCTACGGAGCTCGTGTTTGGCAATCCTGCGATCGCACGTCTTT
>CAVQSQ010000028.1:292500-414582 GCA_963715955.1 Candidatus Sulfomarinibacteraceae bacterium | reverse complement strand
CAGGTCGAAGTCAAGTCCCGTCGCGTCGGCGGATCCACCTATCAGGTGCCGATCGAGGTGGAGTCGGATCGGCGAGGAGCCGGCGCTGGCCATCCGGTGGCTGATCGGCTACGCCAAGGCGCGCCACGAAAAGACCATGATGCAGAAGCTCGCAGGTGAGTTCCTGGATGCGGCCTCGAATCGGGGCGGCACCGTCAAGAAACGCGATGACACCCATCGCATGGCAGACGCCAACAAGGCCTTTGCCCACTATCGCTGGTAACGGAGAGCCCCAGTTCGAGACAGCTGTTCGTAGGAGATCTTTGAAAACATGTCCCGTGTCATCCCTCTTGCTCAGGTCCGGAATATCGGCATCATGGCCCACATTGATGCCGGTAAGCGACGACTACCAAGCGTGTGCTCTATTACACGGGCATCAACTACAAGATCGGTGAGGTCCACGACGGGACCGCCACCATGGACTGGATGCCGCAGGAACAGGAACGCGGCATCACCATCACCTCCGCCGCCACCACCTGCTTCTGGCGCGATCATCGCGTCAATATCATCGACACCCCGGGTCACGTGGACTTCACGGCCGAGGTGGAGCGCAGCCTGCGCGTGCTCGACGGCGCCGTCGCCGTGTTCTGCGCCGTGGGCGGAGTCGAACCGCAATCGGAGACGGTGTGGCGCCAGGCCGACCGCTATGGCGTCCCGCGGGTCGCGTTCATCAACAAGATGGATCGCGTCGGCGCCAACTTCGCGGGAGTCGTCGATCAGATCCGCAACAAGTTGAAGGCCAACGCGGTCCCGGTCCAACTCCCTCTCGGTTGTTGAAGACGGATTTGCCGGGGTGATCGATCTGGTTCGTCTCAAGACCTACCACTATCACGACGAAACGCTCGGGCGGGCAACCCACGAGGAAGGCGTTCCGGAAGAATACCGCGCCGAGGTCGAAGAGTACCGCGAGCGCCTCGATCGAGGCGGCGGCCGAGACCTCGGAAGAGTTTCTCGACCTGTATCTGGCCAACGGTACGCTCGACGAGGAGCAGATCCTCCGGGGGCTGAGGGCCGGCACCATCGGCGGATCGATCGTCCCCGTCCTCTGCGGTTCGGCGTTCAAGAACAAGGGTGTGCAACCGCTGCTCGACGCGGTGGTGGACTTTCTGCCGTCGCCGCTCGATGTTCCGCCGATCGAAGGATTCCTGCCCGAGGGCGTCAAGGGCAGCACGCGCCGCCGCGCCGACGACGACGAGCCGTTTGCGGCGCTGGTCTTCAAGATGAGCCCGACCCCTTCGTCGGCCGCCTGGCGTTCATCCGAATTTACTCCGGCCACCTGGCGACCGGAAGCTCGGTCGTCAACGCGGTGCTCGGAAATCCGAGCGAATCGGGCGGCTCTTGAAGATGCACGCCAACAAGCGCGAGGAGATCGCCGAGGTCCTTGCAGGCGACATCTGGCCGTGGTCGGTCTGCGAAACGCCGTTACCGGCGACACGCTCTGCGACCGAACACCCGATCGTGCTCGAGGCGATGGACTTCCCGGAGCCGGTGATCGCGGTCGCCATCGAGCCGAAGACGAAGGTCGACCAGGACAAAGCTGGGCCGGCCCTCGAGAAGCTGCAGGAGGATCCGACGTTCCAGGTCGCACGTGGACGAGGAAACCGGCCAGACGATCATCGCCGGGATGGGCGAACTGCACCTCGAGATCATCGTCGACCGCCTGATCCGTGAGTTCAAGGTCGGCGCCAATGTCGGCCGGCCGCAGGTCGCCTACAAGGAAGCGGTTCAGCAGGGAAGCCGAGGACGAAGGCCTTCTGTCCGTCAGACCGGCGGCCGGGGACAATACGGGCACGTCAAGATCCGGATTGACCGCTCGCCGACGGCAAGGATTTCGACTTCGTCAACGAGATCAAGGGCGAGGTCGATCCCACGCGAGTTCATCCAGCCGATCGAGGTGGGAATCGTGAGGCGATGGAGCGCGGTGTGCTCGCCGGATATCCCTGATGGACGTCAAGGTGACGCTCCTACGACGGTTCGTACCACGAGGTCGATTCATCGGAGCTGGCCTTCAAGATGGCCGGCTCGATGGCCTGTTGGACGCGGTCCGTAAAGCCGGGCCGGTGATTCTGGAGCCCGTCATGGAGGTCGAGGTCGGTCGACTCCCGAGGAGTACCTCGGCGACGTCATCGGCGACCTCAATCGGCGGCGGGGCTGGGTCCTCGGCATGGATCGCGCGGGCAGCACCAGGTGGTTACGGTGCAGGTGCCGCTTGCCCGAGATGTTCGGTTACGCCACCGGACCTGCGGTCGCATGACCCAGGGACGGGCCACCTACACCATGCATTTCGACGATTACGAACCGGTGCCCAGCAAGAGCCGAAAAGATCGTCACGCGCGCCGACCGGAGCATGACGGGAACGGAGGCAGACATGGCCAAGGCAGAAGTTCGAGCGGACGAAGCCGCACGTGAACATCGGAACGATCGGTCACATCGACCACGGGAAGACGACGTTGACGGCGGCGATCACGAAGATTGGCGAGCAAGGGGCTGGCGGACTTCACGCCGTTTGACGAGTATTGACAAGGCGCCGGAAGAGAAGGCGCGGGGGATCACGATCTGCGATGGCGCACGTGGAGTACGAGAGCCGAAGCGCGGCACTACGCGCACGTCGACTGTCCCGGGCACGCCGACTACGTGAAGAACATGATCACGGGCGCGGCGCAGATGGACGGGGCGATCCTGGTGGTGTCGGCGGCGGACGGCCCGATGCCGCAGACCCGCGAGCACATCCTGCTGGCGCGCCAGGTCGGGGTGCCGCGATGGTCGTGTACATCAACAAGTGGACATGGTCGACGACGAAGAGCTCTTGCGACCTGGTTGAGCTCGAAGTGCGGGAGCTGCTTGTCGAAGTACGACTTCCCGGGCGACGACATTCCGGTGATCCGCGGTTCGCGCTTTGAAGGCCGGCGAGAGCGACGGCGCCGATTCGAGACGAGTGCAAGTCGATCTGGGAGCTTTTGACGGCGATGGACACGTACATTCCCGAGCCGGAGCGCGACATCGACAAGCCGTTCCTGATGCCGATCGAGGACGTGTTCACGATCACGGGCCGCGGCACGGTGGTGACGGGCCGGGTCGAGCGCGGCAAGGTGAATGTCGGCGAGGAGATGGAGATCGTCGGGATCCGGCCGACGATGAAGAAGGTGGTCGACCGGCGTGGAGATGTTCCGCAAGCTGCTGGACAGCGGCGAGGCGGGCGACAACGTCGGTCTTCTGGTCGCGGCACGGAGCGCAAGGACGTGGAGCGCGGGCAGGTGGTTGGCGAAGCCCGGTTCGATCACGCCGCACAACAAGTTCCACGCCGAGGTGTACGTCTTGACGAAGGAAGAGGGCGGCCGGCACACGCCGTTCTTCCGCGGTTACCGGCCGCAGTTTTACTTCCGCACGACGGACATCACCGGATCGGTCGAACCTGGACGAGGGCGTCGAGATGGTGATGCCGGGCGACAACACGAACCTGGAAGTGGAGCTGATCCAGCCGATCGCGATGGAGAAGGGCCTGCGCTTCGCCATCCGAGAGGGCGGCCGCACCGTCGGTGCCGGTTCCATTACGGACATCCTGGAGTAGAAGATGGCGAGCGACAAGATCCGCATCCGTCTGAAGGCGTACGACTACCGCCTGCTGGACCAATCCGCAACCGAGATCGTGGACACGGCGCAGCGGACCGGGGCGCGCATTGCGGGCCCGATCCCGTTGCCGACCCACATCCAACGATTCACGGTTCTGCGGTCACCTCACGTCGACAAGAAATCGCGTGAGCAGTTCGAGATCCGCACCCACAAGAGGTTGCTGGACATCCTCGAGCCGACCCAGCAGACCATTGACGCTTTGATGAAGCTCGAGCTGCCTGCGGGCGTCGATGTGGAAATCAAGGCGTACGGGGCGAGGTGAGAAATGGTACGCGGCATTCTCGGCAAAAAGGTCGGCATGACCCAGATCTTCGACGACGAGGGACGCGTGGTCCCGGTGACCGTCATCGAGGCCGGGCCGTGCGTGATAGTGCAACGGAAATCGTTGGGGAAAGACGGCTACGAGGCGGTGCAGATCGGGCTGGTTGAAAAAAGCCCACGGCGCAACGTTCCCAAGCCGGTGACCGGCCACTTTGCCGCGGCCGGCGTTCCCCCGACCCGCTTCGTGGCGGAGGTCCCGGTGGACACCGGAGACGAGGCCAAGCCCGGCGACGCCGTGCTGGCTGACATCTTTTCGGCCGACGACACGGTGCATGTCGTCGGAAAGTCCAAGGGGCGTGGTTTTCAGGGCGTGATCAAGCGCCACGGCTTCGGCGGTGGACGCGCCAGCCACGGCTCGATGTTCCACCGCGCGCCGGGTTCGATCGGTCGTTCGGCGTGGCCGTCGCGGGTGTTCCCGGGACAGAAGATGCCCGGACAGACCGGCAACAAGCGCATCACGGTGAAAAACGCCACGGTGGTCAAAGTGGATGCTGAACGGAACCTGATCTTCCTCAGAGGTGGAGTGCCGGGGGCCCGTAACAGCTACATCCGAATCGTCAAGGCCTCGTGAGGGGATGGGTGCTGTCATGAAGATCGAAGTCAAAAACTGGGACAACGAGGTGGTCGGTTCGATCGACCTCCCCGATGAGGTCTTTGCCCGCGAGGTCAACCAGCACCTCGTGTGGGAGGTGGTGCGCGCCTACCTCGCCAGCCGTCGTCGCGGAACGGCCAAGACCAAGGAGCGCTCCGAGGTTGCGGGCACCCGCGCCAAACCCTGGAAGCAGAAACACACGGGTCGCGCCCGCTCCGGCACCCGGCAGTCTCCGTTGTGGAGATCCGGTGGGACCGTGTTCGGACCGCGCCCGCGTTCGTACGTGCAGAAGGTCAACAAGAAGGCCCGCAAAGCGGCCCTCAGCGGCGTGCTTTCACAGCGTCTCGCGGAAGGCCGGTTGTTGGTTCTGCGCTCGCTCGAGCTCGATGCGCCGAAGACCAAGGACTTCCTCAAGCGCCTCGACGGGCTCGGTGTGAAGGGCGAGAAGGTGCTCCTCGTCGATGGTCTCGAGAACCTCAACCTGCACCTCGCAAGCCGCAACCGCCCCGAGGTCAAGATGCTCGATGCCGGATCGCTGAACGCCTACGAGGTGCTCAACCACCGGTGGATCGTCGCCACCGAGCCGGCGTTGCGATCGATTGCCGAGGTGCTGTCATGAAAGCGCGAGAGATCATTCTGCGGCCGATCATCACCGAGAAGACGACCTTCATGCAGGAGCGTGAAAACACGGTGTGTTTCGAGGTCGATCGAAGGGCCAACAAGATCCAGGTCCGCAAGGCGGTCGAGGAACTCTTCGACGTCAAGGTGACGGGCGTCCACATGGTCAACCGCAAGGGCAAACCGACCATGCGCTACGGACGCACCGTCAGCCACCGGCCGGCGGTTCGCAAGGCGTACGTACAACTGGCGAAGGGCTCGAAGACGCTCGAGTTCTTCGAAGGAATCTGAGGAGTCTGTTATGGCGATCCGGTCGTATAAACCGACGTCTCCGGGACGACGCTTCGTCACCAGTTCCGATTTCAAGGAGCTGACGGCGACGCGCCCCGAGAAGAAACTCACCGAGGGCAAGAAACGCTCGTCCGGGCGCAACAGCCAGGGCCACATCACCTCCCGCCATCGCGGCCGCGGCCACAAACGGCTGTACCGCATCATCGACTTCCGGCGCGAAAAGGTCGATGTGCCGGCGCGGGTGGCGACCATCGAGTACGACCCCAACCGCACCGCCAATATCGCTCTGCTGCACTATGCCGACGGCGAAAAGCGCTACATCCTGGCGCCCATCGGACTCATGGTGGGCGACTCGGTGATTGCCGGCACCAAGGTCGACGTCCGACCGGCCAACGCCATGCCGATCGGCAACATCCCGCTCGGTACCCTGGTCCACAACGTCGAACTCAAGCCCGGCAAGGGAGGCCAGATGGTGCGGTCGGCGGGCACCTCGGCGCAGATCATGGCGAAAGAGGGCAAGTACACGACCTTGCGCATGCCGTCGGGCGAGATGCGCATGGTGTTGTCGTCGTGCATGGCCACCATCGGCCAGGTCGGCAACAGCGACCACTCGAATATTTCGCTCGGCAAGGCCGGCCGCAAGCGTTGGCTGGGCGTCAGGCCCCAGACCCGCGGCACCGCGATGAACCCGGTCGACCACCCGCACGGCGGTGGTGAGGGCCGCAACAAGGGCCGGCACCCCGTGTCGCCGTGGGGTTGGCCCACCAAGGGCGCCAAGACCCGCAGCAAGAAGGCGGCGTCGAATCGACTCATCGTGGCGCGCCGGAAGAAGAAGTAGGGGGGCGAGATGTCACGTTCAATCCGCAAGGGACCTTTCGTGGACGAGCACCTGGCCAAGAAGGTCGAGGGTGTCACCGGTGCCGGCGATCGCCGGGTCGTCAAGACCTGGTCGCGTCGATCCACCGTCACGCCGCTCATGGTCGGGATGACGATCGCAGTCCACAACGGCCACAAATTCGTCCCGGTGTTCATCACCGAGAACATGGTCGGACACAAGCTCGGCGAATTCGCCCCGACCCGGACCTTCCGCGGCCACTCGGGCCGCAAGGAAAAGGGCGCACGGTAGGGGGAGATGATGGATTCACGAGCTCAACTCCGGTATTATCGCTCGTCGCCGCAGAAGGTGCGGCTGGTGGTGGACATGGTGCGCGGTCAGGCTGTCGAGCCGGCCCTCACGTCCCTCCAGCTCAGCCCCAAGTACGCGGCGAAAGATGTCGCCAAACTGGTGAAATCGGCGCTTGCAAACCTCGAGCAGGCACAGCCAGGAGTCGATGTCGATCGGGTTTTTATCAGCAAGATCACCGTTGACGACGGTCCGCGTTTGCGCCGTGGTCGGCCGGCCTCCAAGTGGGTTCGGATGCACCGGATCTACAAACGGATGTGCCACGTCACCGTCGAGTTGTCGGTGCGGGGATCGTAGGGAGGATTATGGGACAGAAAACGCACCCGTACGGTTTCCGCCTCGGATACAACAACACCTGGCGGTCTCGTTGGTACGCCGATGGCAAGAACTACGCGAATCTCCTGCACGAGGACCTGCAGCTCCGCCAGGAGCTGATGGACCGGCTCGAGAACGCGGCGGTCAGCGCCATCGACATCGAGCGCACCGCATCGAAGCTGCGCGTCAACATCCTGTCCGGACGCCCCGGTATCATCATCGGCCGCAAGGGCGCCGAGGTGGACAAGCTGCGCGACGATCTGATGCGTCGTTACGGCCAGGACATCCACATCAACATTCAGGAGATCCAACGGCCGGAGATCGATGCGCATCTGATCGCCGCCAACGTCGCGCGCCAGCTCGAGCGGAGGATCGCGTTCCGCCGCGCCATGCGCAGAGCGATCGAAAACGCTCTTCGCTTCGGCGCCCAGGGGATCAAGATCCGCTGCGCGGGTCGTCTCAACGGCGCCGAAATCGCGCGTTCCGAGTGGTACCAGCAGGGGCGATTGCCGCTGCACACCCTCAAGGCGGATATCGATTACGGGTTCAAGACCTCGTTCACCACCTACGGCGTGATCGGGGTCAAGGTGTGGGTCTATCGCGGTGAGCGCCACCGGGCCCGCGGCCCGCGTCCTCGTCTGTAAGGAGTTACGCCATGTTGATGCCGAAGAAGGTCAAATACAGAAAGCAGCAGCGGGGCAAGAACCGCGGCATCGCCACTCGCGGTGCGAAGGTGTCGTTCGGCGACTACGCCTTGCAGGCTGTCGAGCGGGGTTGGCTCACGGCACGGCAGATCGAGGCCGCCCGTATCGCGATGACCCGTCACGTCAAACGCGGCGGCAAGATCTGGATTCGCATTTTTCCGGACAAGCCCGTCACCAAGAAGCCCCTCGAAACCCGGATGGGTAAGGGCAAGGGGCCGCCGGAGGAATGGGTGGCCGTGATCAGGCCGGCGAGAATTCTCTATGAAATGGAAGGCGTCAACGAAACCGTCGCCCGCGAGGCGATGCGTCTGGCGGCCCACAAGCTGCCGATCAAGACGCGTTTCGTGACCAGGAAAGAACAGCTATGAAGGCCAAGGAAATCCGTGACCGGTCGGACGACGAGCTCCGCAAGACCCTGGGCGATCTCGAAGAGCAGCTCTTCAAACTTCGCTTCCAGAAGTCGACGGGGCAGATCGAGAACCCCATCAAGATTCGAGAGGTCCGCAAGGACATCGCTCGGGTGCTGACGGTCATCAACGAGCGTCAGACCGAGGGGGGTGCATGATGAGCAGCAGTGAAAAGGCTTCGAACAAGACCACCAAGGTCGGGTTGGTGACTTCCAACGGCGCCGACAAGTCGGTGGTGGTGAAGGTCGAGAACCTGGTCATGCATCCGCTGTACCAGAAGTTCATTCGCACGACCTCCAAGTTCATGGCGCACGACGAGGAAAACACCTGTAACGAGGGCGATCGCGTGCTCATCGAAGAGTGCCGGCCGCTGTCCAAGCGCAAACGCTGGCGTGTCCGCAAGGTCATCGAGCGGGCGCAGTAGCGGGGAGGCTTGCAATGATTCAGATGGGTACCCTGCTGACGGTCGCCGATAATTCGGGCGCCCGCAAGTTGTTTGCGATCCGCCAGCTCGGCGGGTCGTCCGCTCCGCGCTACGCGGGGCTCGGCGACATCATCGTCTGTTCCGTGAAGGAAGCGGCGCCGGAGTCCGACGTCAAAAAGGGCACGGTCGTCAAGGCGGTGATCGTTCGCACCCGTTCGCGCGCCCGCCGCCGCGACGGCACATACATCAAGTTCGACGAGAACGCGGCGGTGCTGGTCAATGCCGAAAAGGACCCGATCGGCACCCGCGTCTTCGGCCCGGTTGCCCGGGAGCTTCGTGAACGGCGTTTCATGAAGATCGTTTCCCTGGCGCCTGAAGTCCTCTAGGAGCGAATGATGAAGATCAAAAAAGGTGACACCGTCGAGGTCGTGGCCGGCAAGGACAGCGGCAAACGAGGCCGCGTGCTGGTCGTCGACAGAGACCGCGAGCGGCTGGTGATCGAAGGCGTCAACATGATCAAACGCCACACCCGGCCCAACCCGCAAAAGAACGTCAAAGGTGGGATCGTGGAGCGCGAGGCCCCGATTCACGTGTCCAACGTGATGGTGCTGTCCCCGGACAGCGGCCAGCGTTCCAAGATCGGTTATCGAATTCTCGACGACGGACGAAAGGTCCGCGTCGCCAAGGTCGACGGCGCGATTCTCGACCGTTAGGAGGGACGATGGCGCGCTTGATGAAGAAATACCGTGATGAGGTCTTCCCGCAGCTCCAGAAGGACTTCGGGTTGACCAACCCCATGCAGGTGCCGAAGATCACCAAGATCACCTGCAATATCGGCGTCGGCGAAGCCAGCCGCAACGCCAAGCTGCTCGACGTTGCGATGGAGCAGCTCGTCAAAATCACCGGCCAGCAGCCGGAGATGCGGCGGGCGCGAAAATCCATTGCGGCGTTCAAGCTTCGCGAAGGCATGCCGGTGGGGGCTCGCGTGACTCTCCGCAGGGAACGCATGTATGAGTTCCTGGATCGGCTGATCTCGATCGGACTGCCTCGGGTGCGCGACTTCCGTGGGATCTCCACAAAGGCCTTCGACGGCCGCGGCAACTACACCCTTGGCATTCGCGACATCCTGGTGTTCCCCGAGGTCGACTATCAGAAGCTCGAGACCACGATGGGCATGAACATCACCATTACCACAACGGCCCCGACCGATGACCAGGCGCGTGCGCTGCTGGCCGGTATGGGGATGCCGTTCAAGAGTCGATAGGAGGCACCGTGGCACGCAAGGCGATGATCGCAAAAAGCCTGAAGAAGCCGAAGTTCAAGGTCCGTCAACGCAACCGCTGCCAGGTGTGCGGTCGTCCCCGGGGCTTCATGCGCAAGTTCCGGTTGTGCCGGATCTGCTTTCGCAAGCTGGCCCTCGAGGGTTTTCTCCCCGGGGTCACCAAGGCGAGTTGGTGAGGATGAGAACATGAGCATGACAGACCCGATTGCCGATTTGTTGACGCATATCCGGAACGCCACGACGGTGCGCCACGACCGGACCGACGTTCCGGCTTCGAAGATGAAGCTCGAGGTCGCGAAGATCCTCAAGCAGGAAGGCTTCATCCGCACCTTCAAGGTGTTGGAGGAGGGTCCGCAGGGAATCATCCGGATCTATCTGAAGTACGCGGACGACGGCGAACCCGTGATCCACGGCATCAAGCGGGTTTCGCGGCCCGGCTGCAGGATCTACCGGGGTGTCGGCGAGCTGCCGAGGGTTCGCAACGGGCTCGGAGTTGCGGTGATCTCGACCAACCGGGGCGTCCTCACCGACGAACAGGCGCGCGGCCTGAGCGTCGGCGGCGAAGTCCTGTGCGAGATCTGGTAGGGGGACGAAATGTCACGGATAGGGAAAATGCCGATTCCGGTGCCGAACGGGGTCCAGATCAAGGTCGCCGACGGCGTGGTTCATATCAAAGGCCCGAAGGGCCAGCTCGAGGTCGGGCTGCTGCCCGGGATCACCGCCTCGGTTGAGGATCAAACGCTGAACATCAGCCGCGCCAACGAAGAGGCCCAGACCCGTTCGTTCCACGGTCTGGTTCGTTCGCTGGTGGCAAACGCCGCGACCGGCGTGTCCGAAGGCTGGTCGAAGGAACTCGAAATCGTCGGTATCGGCTACCGGGCCGAAAGCAAGGGCTCGAGTGTGATCTTCAACCTCGGCTACTCGCACCCGATCGATTTTGCCGTTCCTCCGGGCATCGAAATCGAGGTTGACGCCAAGGCCAACAAGGTCAAGGTCACGGGTTTTGATCGTCAGCAGGTGGGCCAGATTGCCGCGAACATCCGTGCGTTGCGGCCGCCTGAGCCCTACAAGGGCAAGGGCATCCGTTACGCCAACGAGCGGATTCGCACCAAGGCCGGGAAACAGGGGGCCTCAGCATGAGCCGGGTCAAAGATCGCAAGCAACGTCGGGTCAAGATCAAGCGCCGCTTCCGCGCCGCCGTGCGCGGCACCGCGGACCGTCCTCGCTTGTCCGTGTATCGCAGTCTCCGCCACGTCTATGCCCAGGTCATCGACGACGACAAGGGTGTCACCCTGGTGTCGGCCTCGACCCTGGAAAAGTCGGCGGCCGGCGGTCTCAAGACGACCGGCAACTGCGATGCGGGAGAGTTTCTCGGCAAGCTCATCGCAGAGAGAGCCAGGGAAGCGGGAGTGGAGTCGGTGGTTTTCGACCGCAGCGGTTTCCGTTACCACGGTGTGGTCCAATCCATCGCCAATGGCGCCCGCGAAGCGGGACTGAAGTTCTAGGGGTTGATGAATATGATGAACCGAGAGTCCGAGTTTGCAGAATCAGTCGTTCACATCAACCGGGTCGCCAAGGTTGTGAAGGGCGGCAAGAACTTCTCCTTCTCCGCGGTCGTGGTCGCCGGCGACGGCTCGGGCAAGGTCGGCTACGGCACCGGCAAGGCCCGTGAAGTGCCGCCCGCGATTCAGAAGGCGAGCGAGCAGGCGCGCAAGGAGATGGTCAGCATCCCACTGGTGGGCGGCACCGTTCCCCATCTGGTGTGGGGTCGTTGGGGAGCCACCAGGGTCCTGCTGCGTCCCGCGTCGCCCGGTACCGGTGTGATCGCCGGCGGCGGCGTGCGTGCGGTGATGGAGTCGGCCGGTGTGGCCGATGTCTTGACCAAGATCGTCGGGAGCCGGAATCCCTTCAACGTGGTCCGCGCGACCTTCGACGCGATCGACCGGTTGATGACCAAGAGCCAGGTCCAGCGTCTGCGCGGGGTTGATGTGGAGGCCGATGCAGAAAACGTGCAGCCCGCAGTGGAGTCCGAGGCCGCGGAGGCCGCGGAGGCCGCTGAGGCTGTGGTGCCCGAGAAGGGTGAGAAGTGATGACCGCAGAAAAGAAAGACCCGAAGACCGCCGAGGAGAAGGCGCCCGCGAAACCAGCGGTGAAGAAGGCGGCCCCGAAGAAGGAGACCGCCAAGAAGGCTGCTCCCAAGAAGGCCGCCGCCGAGAAACCGGCAGCCAAGAAGGCGCCGGCGAAGAAGGCCGCTCCCAAGAAGGACGCGGCGACGAAGTCAGCTCCGGCCAAGGCGGCTGCAAAAAAGGCGGCGCCGAAGAAGGCGCCGGCAAAGAAGGCTGCCCCCAAGAAGGCTGCAGCCGAAGCCGAACCGGCCAAGCGCCCGGCGAAGAAAACCGAGAGCGGATCCGGAATGCTCAAGATCACCCAGGTCAAGAGCCAGATCGGGTTCGCCGGGAAACAGAAAAAGGTCCTCGCCGGTCTCGGGCTTGGACGGGTCGGCCGCACCGTGACCCGCGTCGACGATGCATGCATCCGCGGCATGGTGTCCAAGGTCACGCACCTGGTCACGGTCGAGAAAGTGGAGGGCTGAGTCATGGAACTGCATGATCTGCATCCCGCGCCGGGAGCCAAGCGCGCGCGCAAGCGGGTCGGTCGTGGACCCGGTTCGGGCAACGGCAAGACCGCGGGCAAGGGACACAAGGGCCAGAAGTCACGCAGCGGCTACTCGCGCCGTTTCGGGTTCGAGGGCGGCCAGATGCCGCTCGTCCGGAGAATCCCCAAGCGGGGCTTCACCAACATATTCCGAGTCGAGTTTCAGGTCGTCAATCTGCGCGACCTGGAGCGGGTCTTCAGCGACGGGGACACGGTGACCGCCGAGACCCTGGTCGCAAAGGGCCTCGCGCGGGGCGGCAAACGTCCGGTCAAGGTGCTCGGTGATGGTGAGATCTCCAAGAAACTCGTCGTGCAGGTGCACAAGTTCTCCGCTTCCGCCCGTGAGGGGATTGAGAAAGCAGGCGGCACCTGCGAGGTGGTGGCGTCGTGATCGACAGTTTCCGCAACATCTTCGCCATTCCCGATCTGCGCAAGCGGGTGTTCTTCACCTTTGCGCTGTTGGCGGTGTACCGGTTGGGTGCGTTCATCCCGATTCCGGGGATCGACCCGGTCGCCATCGCCGAGTTCACGAAGGCGGCCGAGGGCACCGTGCTCGGGTTCCTCAATCTGTTTTCGGGTGGGGCGCTCGGGCGGATGACGGTGTTTGCGCTCGGCATCATGCCGTACATTTCCTCTTCGATTATCCTGCAGTTGCTGACAGTGGTGTGGCCGTACCTCGAGAAGCTCTCCAAAGAGGGCGAGTTGGGCCGACGTAAAATCACCCAGTACACCCGTTACGGAACCATCGTTCTGTCGGTGATTCAGGGCATGGGAATCTCGTTCTTCCTCGAACGGACCTCGGCCCCCGGCGGTGCTCCGCTGGTGCCCGAGCATTTTCAGGGTTGGGGTTTCCGTCTGCTGACGGTTCTGACATTGACCACCGGCACGGCATTCGTCATGTGGCTCGGTGAGCAGATCTCGGAGCGGGGCATCGGCAACGGCATCTCCCTGATCATTTTTGCCGGGATCGTGGTCGGTCTGCCCGCGGCGATTTTCAACACTCTGACCGACATTCAGACCGGGGCGCTCAACATCATCACCGTGGTCGTTCTGATCGTGTTCATGGTGGTGGTGGTGGCCGCGATCGTCTATATGGAGCGAGCGCAGCGGCGCATCCCCATCCAGTACGCCAAGCGGGTCGTCGGCCGGCGCGTCTACGGCGGGCAGAGCACCTACCTGCCGCTCAGAGTCAACACCGGCGGTGTGATTCCGGTGATCTTCGCGGCCTCCATCATGTCTTTCCCGCAGACCCTCGGACAGATGATCGAAAACCGGTGGCTGCAGAAGATCACCGAGGCGCTGGCCTGGGGCGAGCCCCTCTACAACCTCGTGTATTTCCTCTCGATCGTGTTCTTCTGCTACTTCTACACCTCGATCATCTTCAATCCCGAGGACACCGCCGAGAACATGCGCAAGTACGGCGGTTTCATCCCCGGCATCCGCCCCGGAAAGAGGACCGCGGAGTTCATCGACAAGATTCTCACCCGGATCACCCTGGTGGGTGCGATCTACCTCGCGCTGGTGGCGATCCTGCCGGAGATTTTGATCGCCGGCTTCAAGGTGGCGACGATCCCGTTCATCGGACCGACGCTGGACGCCTTTCTGCCGGTCTGGTTCACCCAGGGCCTCGGAGTGAAGTTCTTCTTCGGCGGGACCTCGTTGCTGATCGTGGTCGGCGTGGCGATGGACACGGTGCAGCAGATCGAATCGCAGCTGGTGATGCGCCACTACGACGGTTTCATGCGCAAGGGCCGCATTCGCGGAAGGCGCAGTTGACACGATGATCTCCCTGAAGTCCGAACGCGAGCTGGAGACCATGGACAGGGCGAATGCCCTGGTCCACAAGGTGCTCCGTGCGGTCGAAAGCGCCGCGGCGCCCGGGATCACCACCGGTGAGCTCGACGCGCTCGCCGAGGAGATGATCATGGCGGGCGGCGGCAAGCCTGCGTTCAAGGGCTACCGCGGCTTCCCCGCCACCCTCTGCACGTCGGTCAACGACGTGATCGTGCACGGCATCCCGAACGGAAGGAACCCGCTGCGGGACGGTGATCTGGTCAGCATCGACTGCGGTGTGCTGCTCGACGGCTATTACGGCGATGCCGCCGTGACGTTCGGCGTCGGCGCCATCAGCAAGGAGGCGAGACAGCTTCTCGAGGTCACCCGCCGTTGTCTCGAAGACGCGGTGTCCGCGGTGAGCCCGGACGCTCGTCTCGGCGATGTGGGAGCGGCGGTTCAGGCCCGTGCGGAGGCCGCCGGATTCGGAGTCGTGCGCGAATTCGTGGGCCACGGCATCGGCCGCGCGCTGCACGAGGAGCCGCAGGTCCCGAATTACGGACGGGCCGGACACGGCCAACGTCTCAAGCCGGGCCTCGTGATCGCGATCGAGCCCATGATCACTGGAGGAAGCTGGCGCGTGTCCATCGACGATGACGGCTGGACAGCAAGGACCGAAGACGGTAAACTCGCCGCCCATTTTGAATGGTCGGTGGCCGTCACCGCCGACGGTCGACGTGTGCTTGGTCTCGAGGAGTCAATGAATGCCTAAGGAAGAGGCGATCGAAGTTGTGGCGACAGTTGTGGAGCCACTGCCCAACGCGATGTTTCGTGTCGAGTTGGAAAACGGCCACGAAGTGCTGGCCCATATCTCCGGCAAGATGCGAAAACATTTCATTCGCATTCTTCCGGGCGACAAGGTTCTGGTGGAGCTCTCTCCCTACGATTTGAAGAGAGGGCGCATCGTTTACCGCTACAAATAGGAGGGACGGCGATGAAAGTTCGTCCGTCGGTCAAGAAAATGTGTACGAAGTGCAAAATCATTCGCCGCAAGGGCGTGGTTCGGGTGATCTGTGAAAACCCGAAGCACAAGCAGCGGCAAGGGTGATCCTGGAGGTATGTGGTGGCACGCATAGCAGGCGTTGATCTGCCGTCCGGCAAAAGAGTCGAGATCGGTCTGACCTATATTTACGGGATCGGCCGCACTCGAGCGATGACGATTCTTGCCAAGGCCAAGGTCGAAGAGGGGATCAAGGTCAAAGACCTCTCCGAAGACGAGGTGCTGCGAATCCAACAGGTCATCCAGAACGAGGGCATGGTCGAGGGCGATCTCCGTCGCGAGGTCGCGATGAACATCAAGCGCCTCATCGAAATCGGAAGCTACCGAGGGATGCGGCATCGTCGCGGTCTGCCCGTTCGCGGGCAACGGACGCACACCAATGCGCGTGGTCGCAAGGGTCCGCGTCGCCAGGCAGTCGCCGGTAAGAAGAAAACGGCCAAGAAGTAGACAGCAGGCGGGAGAGCTTTATGGCAAAGGAACGCAAGGTTGCGCGCAAACCGCGGCGGGAACGCAAGATCGTACCGCACGCCGTGGCCCATATTCACGCCACCTTCAACAACACCATCGTGACGTTCGTGGACCCGAGCGGGGGAACCCTGTGCTGGTCCTCGGGCGGCCAGATCGGCTACAAGGGGTCCCGCAAGGGCACGCCCTACGCGGCCCAACTGGCGGCCAAGAACGCCGCCGACCAGGCGCAGGAATATGGCGTTCGCAGCTGTGACGTCCGGGTCAAAGGCCCCGGCCCCGGCCGCGAGTCCGCCATCCGTGCGGTCGCCGCAAGCGGGCTCGACATCAGGAGCATCCGCGACGTCACACCGATTCCGCACAACGGATGCCGCCCGCCGAAACGGCGCAGAGTGTAGGGCAGGGGAGATTCAATGGCTCGATACAGAGGACCGGTCTGTCGGTTGTGTCGCCGCGAGGGCATGAAGTTGTTCTTGAAGGGCGAGCGCTGCTACAAGGAAAAGTGCGCGATCGAACGGCGCAACGCACCTCCCGGCCAGCACGGCATGGGTCGCCGCCGCAAGGTTCGCGCTTATGGCCTGCAGCTGCGAGAGAAGCAGAAGCTGCGCCGTATCTATGGTCTGCTCGAGGCCCAGTTCCGGGGCACGTTTGACGAGGCCAACCGCCGCAAGGGCGTGACCGGCGACAACCTGCTGCAACTCCTCGAGACCCGGCTCGACAACGTGGTGTATTCGCTCGGATTTGCGACCTCTCGCACCCAGGCGCGCCAGTTGGTGCGGCACGGGCACATCGAGGTCAACGGCCGCCGTGTCGACATCCCGTCATTCAGGGTGGGACCGGCGATGGAGATCGGGGTGCGCGAAAAGAGCCTGAAGAACCCCCACATCATCGAGGCCGTCGATTTCGCACAGGGGCGCGGCGTTCCCGCATGGCTCGAACTCGATGCGAGCGCCCTCAAGGGCAAGGTCTTGGAAAATCCGACACGAGAAGATATCCGTTTCCCGATCCAGGAGCAGCTCATCGTCGAGCTCTACTCCCGCTAATTTGGAGGCCGCATGATCTGGCACGATTTCCAGCGTCCGGCCCAGGTGGAGCCGGGCAAAGAAGAACACAGCAGCACGTTCGCGCGCTTTCTGGCGCAACCCTTTGAACGGGGGTGGGGAACCACCGTCGGCAACGCACTGCGACGGGCGCTCCTCTCGTCCATACCGTCCGCCGCGATCACGGCGGTCAAGATCGAAGGCGCCGACCACGAGTTCTCGGCGGTACCGGGCGTCGTCGAAGACGTCACGGACATCATCCTCAACCTCAAGAAGATCCCGCTCAAGATCCACGGCAACGAGCCCACCTTCCTGACCCTGGAAGCCAAGGGGCCGGGAGAGATCACGGCGGGGCAGTTCGCGGGTTCGAGCCAGGTCGAGGTGATCGACCCCGACGTCCACGTGGCGACACTGTCGGCCGGCGGCAAGCTCAAGATGATGGTTCGCGTGGCTCCCGGCCGCGGCTACATCCCGGCCGAGGAGAACCAGACCGAAGATCTCGATGTCGGGTTCATTCCGGTGGATTCCGCCCACTCGCCGGTGCGCAAGGCCAACTTCCGGGTCGAGATGGCGCGGCTCGGTCGCATGACCAACTACGAGCGTCTGGTCCTCGAAGTCTGGACCAACGGCACCATCACACCCGAAGAGGCCCTCAGTCAGGCCGCACAGCTGGTGCAGGGCCACCTCGACATCTACACTCGACTGGCCGATGTGGAAGAGGCGGTTCTGCCGCCCGCCGCCGAGGCAGAACCCGAAGAAGAGGACAGCATCCTCGACGCCTCCATCGAGACTCTCGAACTCTCGATCCGGTCGATGAACTGCCTCAAGAACGCCAACATCCGGACCTTGCGCGATCTCGTCAGCCGATCCGAAAAGGACATGGTGGAGATCCGCAATTTCGGCGAAAAGTCCCTCAAAGAGGTGCGCTCGAAGCTCGAGGTCCTGGGCCTCGGTTTCGGCATGAACCTCGATCTCTAGGGGCGGGAGTTTCTGATGCGACACGGAATGCGACACCGCAAACTCGGCCGGACCTCGGCCCACCGCAAGGCAATGTTCCGCAACCAGCTGACGGCGCTGTTCACCCATGAACGGATCGTCACCACCCTGGCCAAGGCCAAGGAACTGCGGCCGCTGGCCGAACGCATGGTGACCCTTGCGGGCACCGGCACGCTGCCGGCACGGCGCCAGATTCTCACGATGGTGTCGGACAAGGACGTGGTTCGCCACCTCTTTGACGACATCGCGCCGCGCTTCCTCGAGCGCCCGGGCGGCTACACCAGGATCATGCGGCTCGGCCGCCGGCGCGGCGACGGCGCCGAGTTGGCGATCATCGAGTTCGTCGATTACGATCTCTCCGAACACGAGGATGGCGAGACGCCGTCCAGGGGCAAAAAGTCGCTCATGGACCGCGCCAAAGGAATGTTCGGCGGCGGCGCGAAGGCTGCCGAGGCTGACGAACCTGTCGCGGAGGAGGAGGCGGCGGACGCGGCCGACGCCTCTGCCGTCGAGGATGCGGAGACCGCCGCGACCGACGAGGTGCAAGAGGCGACCGCAGACACCGTCGAGGACGAGCCGAAAGAGACCTGATCCGATTCAATTCGCTGATTCGACGCCGCAGCCCACTGCGGCGTTTTTTTGTGCCTCCACAGAGCCGGTCGCAGTTGACAGCTCAACCTCCTGCAAAAACCCGCCCGTGAGTGAATTCGCGGACGATTGCAAATGGAAGGGAGAAGATAAACCTGCCCCTACAGATATTTCCGTAGGGGCGGGGTTTATCCCCGCCCTCTCGATTACGAATTTTGCGCGAGGCTAGAGACCTGGACCGATGATCTCGGCGGCGCGGACGAGTTCTTGAAAACCGGCATCCGCGTCTTGGCTTTCAGATGGAAACTCGGAGCGGGCGAGCAGCAACAAGTCGGATTCGGGATGGCGGGCGAACAGTGCCAAAAGCGTCACTTCCACGTCCTCCATGTCGACGTATGAACGGGCCCACAGCACGGTCCCGAGAATCTCGGAATCGATCGATCCCGTTTGCGGGGGATTCGATCCTTTGGGGCCCTCGAATTGCTGGAGGTGCTCGTCAAGCGCCGCCTGCATAGCGCTGCCTGGCGTCTCGGGCTCGAACCCGACCACCATGGAGATGTCCTCTATCTCACGGTGGTCCAGCTGCACCCAGGAGACCCCGACCAGGGTGAGGTTGTAGTCCGGAAAATTCTCTTCGGCGTCGAAACCACGGCCCCAGGCCCCCACCGCCGGTCGCGTCGGGACTGGTGCTGAGGTCGGGCGCGCACGATAGGCTGTCGAAGCCGGCTGACCTTGCGGGCCGCCACAGCCGCCGGCGATGATGCCGCTCGCCGAAATCAACGCGATAAGCAGGTATGTACGGACACGTCGCATGGCCACCTCCCAGCCGAATTCAGAGTCTCCGATTGTAGATCACGATCGCCCTTCTTCGGTTCCCGGCAATCCAGCCTTCAGATCTTAATGGTGTCTCCGAGTTCCGGGATCGAAGCCTGCCATCCGAACTCATCGCTCAGCCGCTCGGCCAGGGCTTCCTGAGCCGGGAATTCACCGTGCACCAGGACCACCTTTTCCGGGTCCCGCTCGCGGCGCCCCAGCCACACCATGAGCTCTCCGGCATCGGCGTGCGCCGACAGGCCGGTGACCCTGGAGATGTGGGCCTTCACCGGGATCCACTGGCCGTGGATCTTGACTTCCTCGTCGCCGTCGACCAGCCGCCGTCCCTTGGTGCCCACGGCCTGGTAGCCCGTGAACAACACCGTATTTCGCGGGTCCGGGAGACGGAGCTTGAGGTGGTGGAGGATCCGTCCGCCGGTCGCCATCCCCGAGGCCGAGATGATGATGGCCGGGCCGCGCATCGAGTTGAGCTTTCGGGAATCCGCAGACTTCGGCGTCACCTGGAGGTTGGGTGGGAAGATCGGGTTTTCCTGGTCGGCGAAGAACTGACGCATTTCGGTGTCGTGCTCGGCTAAAAACCTGGTGTAGAGAGCGGTCGCCTCGATCCCCATGGGGCTGTCGAGAAAGATCGGGATCTCGGGCAGATCGCCGTCGACCACCAGCTCGTGGAGCATGTAGAGAATCTCCTGCGTGCGGTCGATCGCGAAGGCCGGAACGATGATCACGCCGCCCCTCTTGAGACCGGCGCGGATCTCCTCGCCGAGCACCACCCGCGGGTCTTCGTCGCCGTGAAAGCGATCGCCGTAGGTCGATTCGAGGAAGAGGACGTCGGACCCGGGATAGGACTCGGGCTCGCGGAGAATCGGAACGCCGTAGCGGCCGACGTCGCCGGAGAAGTACACGGTCTTTTTCCTGCCCCCGGAGACCTTGGTCTCGAGCTCGACGGCCGCTGCGCCGAGAATATGACCCTGGCGGTGGTAGCGAAATCGGATGCCGGGGCGAAGCTCGTGCCAGTGGTCGAACGGCACCGGTTCCAGAAGCTTGAGCGCGGCGCGCGCGTCGGCCATCTGGAACAACGGCAGGGCGGGTTTGTGCTTGGAGTAGCCCTCCTTGTTGGCGTACCGCGCCTCCTCCTCGTTGATGTGCGCCGCGTCCGGAAGCAGGACCGCCAGCAGAGCCTTGGTGGGCGGGGTGCAGTAGATCGGACCGTTGAACCCCTGGCGGCACAGCCGCGGCAGATAGCCCGAGTGGTCGATATGGGCGTGGGTCAGGACGACCGCGTCGAGATCGTGCGGCGGGTGCGGCAGAGGCTTCCAGTTGAGCTGGCGGTAGGCCGCCGGCCCCTGGAACAGACCGCAGTCGAGCAGGGCGTTGAACTTGTCCCACGACATCAGGTATTTCGACCCAGTCACACAGCGTCCGGCGCCGAGCACGGTGATTTCCATCGGACCTCCGCCGTGATCCTACCGTGGTGACCCTGTTCGCTGTCAACTTGGAGACGAGCGGGCCCGCCTCCGCTTTCCGATCCTGTCGGCCCTCAATGGGGAACCAGGTGCACCTCGTCCAACCACTCGACCAGGGCGTCGGCGACAACGCGGTTGCCGTGCGCGGTCATGTGGCAGTGGTCGAAGTAGAGTTCCGTCTCGCGGGCCTGCCAGTCCGCACGGAGCGCGGGCACGAGGTCGAGGCAGGTGAGATCGAGGAACTCGCACATCGTCACGAAATTCTGCTGCGGCAGAAAATTCTCGACGGTTCCCTTGACCTGGATGTGAACCGGAAGCAGAAAGAGGGCGAATTCGTCCCCGTTCTGCCGGGCCACCGCGGAGAATACGCGGACGATGCGCTCCAGAATCGTCCACGTGTCGGGGTTCCAGGCGAGTCCGAAGTCCTTGTGGGCGTTGAATATCTCGAAATCGAAACTGTCCCGATCGTTCCACATGTCCCCGGTTCGGAGCCGTCGTCCGCCCTGGAACTGCTCGCGCCATTCGGGGTCGATCTCGGGGGCGGCCTCTTCAGACCACATTTCGAGGCGGAGCACCTCCACCCGATTGGCGAGAAACGTCAGCAAACGGCTCGAAGCGTAGGGCTCTCGCAGCGAACGGGCGTAGAAGCGGTTGCTGTTCTGAGAATCGTTGAGGTACATGCCCACCAGGACGAGGTCCGGATCCACGGCGTCGGCAATCTCGAGATAGAGGTAGAGCTCGTTCGATGTACTGGCTCCGGGGAGCCCGCCGTTGATGATGGTCATCCGCTGTTGCCGGCCCTCGAGTCGGCGCGCGAGCAGGGCGGGGTAGGTTTCTTCGAACGCAAGGTAATCGCCGAACGTGATCGAGTCGCCGAGCACCAGGACTCGGAACTCATCGGCGGATTTCGGACCGAGTTCGGGATGGCGCAGGCCGAGAGAGTTGGTTTGGATGACCACGTCATTGTGGCTGAGAGTATGGTTGTGGACCGTGGCTCGAACCCCCGGATGGAGACGAATACCGTGTTGCCCCGACCAGTCGAGGAGGACGTCGATGCCGCGCTCCTGCTCCTTCTCCTCCACCGCTCCCGGGTGGCTGCTCCGGGTTGTGACAGATTCGACCTCCACGACCTGTTGTGCGGGTAGGAAGAGCCGCGCGGCGCCCTCCGCCAGAAGCAACGTCGCTCCAAGGGAGACCACGGCGACAGCGATCTTCGCCAGAATTCCGGGAGATCTCCTTGTGTGCGCACCGTCGACTGTCCGCCTCATCCCACCTGACGCCTCCAATCACGACTCTTCCACAGATTCCACTCAACAGCAACACATCCGGAATCAGGTGAGACGGGTGTTACAGCTCTGAAGGTGGGCCAAGGCCCACCCTACGAACCCGCCCGGGATATAGGCCCGACGTAGGGTGGGCCTTGGCCCACCTTCAGAATTGTTCTGAAACGTAGAGACATAAATTTCGGGGTGCATTGTGGGCCGTGATCGACAGCCGGTGTGAGTGAGGGCGCGCTGTTAGTGGGAAGAGGAGAAAGAACCGAGCCTGCTGCAAAAACCCTCTTGCGAGGGTACTCGCAGCCGGCCGCAAGCGAAAGGGAGAGGCGAACAGAGTGCCGCGATCCGACCACCGCAATTCGCGACCTCGCGCACCCTGCGCGAGGTCCCGAATTGCAGTAGAATGGTCGCGTTCCCGACAGGAGGTCGAAGATGGTGGAAAAGAAGAAGAGCGTTGACGAGGCCATCGACGAGGTGGCGGAGGAAACATCGGGCGGTCTGAGCGGCGTCAAGGAGTCGCTGGCAAAGGCGCAACAATCCATGGAAAATGCCAAGGTCACCATGCAGGACGCCTATGGCAAAGCAAAAGAGAAGAGCGGCGTTGCCGCCGCGCACGCCAAGGACTCCCTCGACGAGGCCAAAAAATATCTCGGCGACGCCCGCGAAAAAATGGGCGCCCTGGCCGCGAAGTCGCGCGAACAGGCTGAAATCCTCTACGGCAACGCCAAGGATCAGTACGAGGCGCTGTCGGTGAAGGCCAAGGAACTCTACGGCAAGGCCAAGACCCGGGTCTCCGAAGTCGATTTCAAGGGCAAGGGCGACGAGGTCGTGGAGTACGTCCGGGCGAATCCCGGCAAGGCGGTGTTGATCGCTCTCGCCGTCGGCTTCGTGGTCGGCTACGCGACCCGTCCGCGCGACTGACGATCGGAGCTTGAACCATGGATGACCAGATGCAGGACGACCTCGATGATATCGACGGCGAAGACCTGATGACCGACGCCAACGGCTCGCGGCGCATCGACGCAGATTCGATTCTCGATTCCCTCGTGCCGCAGTCGATCGACTGGCGGGAGACCGTTCGCCGGCACCCGTTCGGATCGGTTGCGTGTGTGGGGCTGGTGGGCTACCTGGTGGGGCGGACCAAGGGCGCTTCCATCATGGCAGGCATCACGGCGGGCCTTTCTTCGGGCATCATGCGTCAGCTGTCGGATGTGTTCGAGGGAGACTTCTTCGATTTCTGATGCACCCCCTGTCCGGTCTCATCGGGGCTTTCGGTGAGTCATGCCGGCCGGGATAGCTGAAGCGACCGGTCGAGAGAGCCGATGACCGTGGGGTCCGTACGTCCAGGAACCGGCGCCATGACCCTCGGGCGGAGCTTCCTGGTGTGGCTCCTCGGCGTCCTCGTCATCACCCTGATTCTGGTCAGCGCGCTCGTCCTGTGGCACGAACAACGGATCCTCGAGGAGCAGCTGCGGTCCCGATCGGAGTTGCTCGCGCACGTGCTCGGGCTCGCGACTGTCGACGGCAGTTCCCGCGATTACGATGCGATCCTCCCGGCGAGCGATGTCAGGGCCGGCGAGGTTCGCAGCGCCGACGGGCGGGTGTTGTGGCGGTACGGGCTCTCGCTTGCGGAACTCGACGGCTTCGATGCGGGGCTGCTGCGGGTCGAGCACCGGGTCGAAGTCGACGACCCGCCCGAAGGGCGACCGCAGGTCGTCGACGTAGTTCTTCTGGTTTCACAGTCGAGCGTCGGCGCCCACCTCGCGGCGGCCGCCGTGCGCCTGCTCGCAGGGCTCGGTCTGGCATTGGCGCTCGCACTGGTGGTCGGTATGGCCCTGGTCGGACGGGTGGTTCGGCCGCTCCACCAACTTGCCCAGTGGGCGACGACATTTGACCCGGAGCGGGTCGTCGAGCCGCCGATGGAATCCGGCGCCCCGGCCGAGGTCCGCGATCTCGCGACCGCATTCGGAGACATGGCCCGGCGTCTGGCGGATCAGCGCGCCTCCCTGGTAGCCAGCGAGCACCGTTTTCGCGAATTGTTCTCGGCGTCGCCGACGCCGTTGATCCGGCTCGATCGCGACTTGAGAATCCGTGAAGCCAATCCGGCGACGGAGCCTTTCCTGCACGGCCGGACCGTGCGCGCCGTGGGAAGGACCCTCGCGGCTTTTCTGGATCGTCCGGAAACCGACCAACTCGAGAGCTCGCTCCAGCGCCTCGCAAGCGGTGACGAAGCGGTCCTCGAGGCCCACTGGAGGATCGATCCCGACTCTGTCGCCGAGGTCGAGCTTCGGGTGGCCGGCGCCAGCGACGACCAGGGACCCGGGTATCTGGTGGCGATTCACGATCTGACCGAGCGCCTGCGGCGGATGGGTGAACACTGGCGGCGCACCTTCGACGCCATGGTGGACGGGGTCGCCCTGGTGGACGACGACGGCCGGATCACTCTGGCCAATCGCGCGCTGCAACCCCACGAGGCGGAGGTCGGGCGGGACCTCGAAACGAGGTTGCGGGAGGACGCGCCGAAACAGTGGCGGGTCGACCACGTGGGACGTTTGCTCGACTGCACCTTGAGCCGGCCGGAGGGTCTCGGTCACGCCATCCTGGTGGTTCGCGATGTGACCGAAAATGTCGACGCCGAACAGCGTCTGCGAGCAGCCGAGAAGATGCAGGCGGTCGGGACCCTTGCCAGTGGGGTGGCGCACGACTTCAACAACCTGCTGGCCGCGATCCTGCTGCACGCGAGGTTGCTGCAACGGCAGCCCGATGCCGTCGCCGACGCCGCCTCGGCGATTCGCGTTCTCGCGGAGGAGGGCAGCGAGGTGGTGCGCGAGCTGCTCTTTTTCGCGCAACGGGAGAGTTCGCCGCCATCCACCTTCGATCTCGGGGAGCTGGTGCGCCAGCAGGAAGGGGTCCTCAGGCACCTCCTGGCGGGCAATGTCGAGCTCGTGCTGGAACTCGACCGTGAGACGGTCCCGGTTCGGGGAGACGTCATCGGTCTCCGTCGTCTCCTGCTCAATCTGGTTCTCAATGCCCGGGACGCGGTCGGCGAGACCGGCGGCCGGATCACCGTGCGCGTCGTGCACGCCGCCGGGCGGGCCGTGCTCGAGGTCGAGGACGACGGACCGGGGATCGCCCCCGAGGTCCGGGCCCGTCTCTTTGAACCGTTTTTCACCCTCCGGCGGCAGGGCCGCGGCTCGGGGCTCGGGCTGGCGGTGGTCTACAGCATCGTGACCGCCCACGACGGCGAGGTCGATGTCCGGTCGCAACCTGGAGAGGGAACCCGGTTCATCGTCCGCCTGCCCCTCGGCGATATGCAAGAAATGGAGTCGGTGGACGTCCGGCGCACTGCTGCAGCTGCAGCGCCGCGCGTGCTGCTGGTCGAGGCAGACGGACGCGCAGCCACCCGGATCGTCGAAAGCCTGGCCGCCGGGGGGTTCGAGGTGCGCCACGCACCGACGGTGGGGGTTGCGGACGAGATCGTCGAGAGCTGGCCGGCCCAGGTGGTCGTGATATCCGGGAGACCCGAACCGGCGGGTGCCGGCGCTCGTCTGCGGGCGCTGCGCCTGCCGGTCGTCGTTCTCACCGACGCCGACAGCGACGCCGTCGGGACCTGGGGGCCGAGAGTGGTGCGGCTGCAATCTCTGATCGGGCCCGACGCCATCCTCGCCGCCCTCCGCGATCTCGGGATCCTCACGGATTAATTTTGAATTTTGAATTTTGAATTGTGAGTGCGGGCGGAACGCCCGCACCACAATCCTTCGGCCCGCTAGCGGTACCGCCGTCCCGGCTGCGCGAAGCGCTCCCCGAAGGTTCGGGACGCCGGCTCGATTCAAAATTCAAAATTCAAAATTCAAAATTGACAGAGGCTGCGACCGGGGATCCCGGTCGCAGCCTCTGCTAAGCTTCGAACATGGTGTTTGGTGTGGGCTGGGTCCGGCGGTGCGCCCCGTGGTTGCTCCTGGTGGTGGTTTCGTTGACCCTCCACCTCTGGAACCTCGACGAACGGGCATTTCACCACGATGAGGCGATCCACGCCCACGCCTCCTACCTGCTGTTGAAGAACGGCACCTACCGGTACGACCCGACCTACCACGGACCGCTGCTCTACTATCTCACCGCCGCCACCTTCGCCCTCGCCGGCGACTCGGACTTCACCGCGCGGTTGCCGATCGCCGTCTCCGGCATCCTGATCATCGCGGTGGCCTGGGCTTCGCGCCGGATTCTCGGTGCCCGTCCGGCCTGGTGGGCTGCGCTTCTGGCCACCATCTCGCCGATCTGGCTCTTCTACGGCCGCTTTCTCCGGATGGATATTCTCGAGGTGCTGGTGGCCACGTGCGCCTTCGTCGCCCTGTGGCGGGCGATTCACGGAAGCCGGCGCGCCTGGGTCTGGATCGGGGTGTGGACGGGTCTTGCCTTTGCCACCAAAGAAAACGCCTTCGTCACCGCCGCCCTGGTCGGCGCGGTGGCCGGTCTGTTGTTGCTGACGACCGGGTTTTCAAGGGCGTGGCGGTCGACCATCGACTGGATCGTCCGCCACCGGTGGGGAATCCTCGCGAGCATCGCGGCCGCCGTGGTGGTGACGGTCCCGCTCTTTACCGTCGGTTTCCGCCACAACGGCGACTGGTTCTTCCCCTACAAGGCGATCTCCTACTGGTGGGGCCAACACACCGTGGAGCGGGTGGCGGGCCCGCCGTGGTACCACCTGCCTCGTCTGGCGCTGTACGAGTTCCTGCCGATCGTGGCCGGTCTGGCGTGGGCCGTCCGCCGCGGGCGCCGCATGGGAGTCCTCGAACGGTCGCTGGTGGCCTTCGCCGTGGCCTCGGTTGCCATGTATGCCTACCTCGGCGAGAAGGTTCCATGGCTCGGTGTCCACCAGGTGTGGGCCTTCCTGCCGTTGGCCGGTTTCCAGCTCGCGCGGACCTTCGGCCCCCACGGCGTGTGGTGGAGCCGGGCCCTGGCCGGCATCGGTCTCGCGGCGACCCTCGCCACCACGCTCGTGGCCAATTTCGTGCTCGACGAGATCACGCCCAACGGTGACCGGGTCGAGGCCCTGATCTACGTTCAGACCTGCCCAGAACTGCTGCCGCCGGTCGCCGAAGCCTATGCATTGGCCGCCGCAGGCGAGGACCCGGTTTCGGCGGTGGGCGGCGAATTGGCGTGGCCCTACACCTGGTACTTCCGCGAGACGCCGACCTGGTGGGCCGAACCCACGCGCGGGATGCGGCCGCCGCTGGTCTTCTGCGACGTGGAAAAGGAACGCGAGGTCCGCCGAATTCTCGGCCCGGGCTACACCTCCGAGCGGCTGCCGCTGCGCGGGTGGTGGGTGATGGAAGACCTCAAGCCGTCTCTCGGCGAGATCCTGCGGTATGTCGTCACCCGCCGCCCGTGGGGCGTGATCGGTTCCACCGACACCATCATGTTTCGCGACACCGGCGAGGAGGTGGAGAGCACCCGTGGCGCCACGGTCCCCGGCACCCTTGCAAAGGCCTTCGGCGTCGAATCCGCCTCCGTCACCGGTGACGGGTGGCTGATGGAGCCGCGAGGGCTCGCGGTGGGATCGGACGGAGTCCTGGCGGTGGCTGATACAGCGGCCAACGAGGTGAGTTTCTACTCTGCGGACGGCACTGTTCTCAAAACCAGGATCCCGGAGGCGATGAACCAGCCCGAGTCCCTGGCGTGGACCCCGGATGGAGTGCTGGTGGTGGCCGATACCTGGAACCACCGCGTCCTGGCCTACAACCCTGTCTCGGGCGCCGCGCGGCCGCTGCCCGCTCCGGAGGACGGCTGGTACGGGCCGCGTTCGGTGGCGGTGGCGCCGGACGGGACGGTGGCGGTGAGCGACACCGGCCACAAGCGGGTGGCCCTGATCACCTTTGCCGGCGGTGCGCCGGCGATTGCCACGATCGGCCGCGAGGGGTCGGCGCCGGGTGCGTTCGTCGAACCGGTGGGTCTGGCCTGGCTCGACAATCAACGCCTGCTGGTGTGCGATACCGGCAACCGCCGTCTCCAGGTGGTGGACCGGGAGGGAAGGCCTCTCGCCGTGGTCTCGCTGCCCGGCGCCTGGAGCGATTTCTACTCGCGCCCGCAGGCCGTGGCGCTGGATGAAGATCGTTGGCTGGCGACCGATGTGCCGGCGCAGTCGCTGTGGTTGGTCGAGGGGGGCGAGGTGCGCCAGGTGGATCTCACTGCCGACGGGATCACGCCCTCGGGCCTCGCGGTGAGCGAAGGCAGACTCTATGTTTCGGATCTCGAAGGCCGTGTCTGGGCGCTTGCGCTCCCGAAGTGAACAACCGGCATAACCTACTGAGTGTCAAAGGTTTTTTAACGTTGCCTCGAGCATCTTGACGGCAACGAGGGGTGGGACGCATGCTAGGAATGATGAAATGTTCAAGGAATGAACCATTGACCGTGCGCGGGGGCAGCCGACGGCAGGGTGGATTCACAATCATCGAGGCGATCGTGGTCGTTTTCATGATCGGCATCGTGTTGTCCTTTATCGTCCTCCCGAACCTGCATCGATCCATCAAGAGGGCGGAAATGCTCTCCCAGGTCAAGATGATCCAACAGGCGGTCGGGGTTTCCCGCATCCACTCCCTCAAGAACAGTACCCGTGTCGTCTTGCAGCTGCTTCCGAACGAGGGACCGGTGAACGATCAGGAGATCTTCGCTTGGGTGGATGCGAACGCCAACGACGCTCTAGACCCCGGCGAAGATGAGGTGGGACGGTGGCCGCTGCAGACCACGACCACCGTCGGCATCGACGAATCGGTCGGCAACCGGTCCCTTCATTCCCTTGCGGATTCAGCCCTCGGAGTGGTCTTTCTGCCGAACGGAACATCGATCGCTCATGAAAACCAGGTCGGGACCGGGCAGGGTTCGATGGTTCTCCAAGACACCGACGGGAATCGGCTCCGCGTGACCATCGTGGGTGGCGCCGGCACTGCCCTGGTCGAGATGTGGGATCCGGAGAACGCGACATATTCAGAGCAGCTCAAGTTCTGGAGGTACTGATGACAGGCATTGAAGGACGATCTGTTAAGAACACAGAGGGCTTCACCCTGGTCGAGATCCTGGTGTCCCTGGTCATTCTCTCCTTTGTCGCCCTCGGCATCGCCGGGCTGTTCACCCACTCCATCAAGACCAACGCTTCGGGGCACGACTACGCTCTCCTCGCCACCGAGGCCCGGTTCGCACTGGAGACCCTGCAGGCCCTGCCCTTCACTCACGACATGCTGACCGAGGCCGACTCTCCTCACACGATGGCGCCGGTCAATCCGGACTTCACCATCACCTACACCGTCGACGACTACGAGGTCACGAGCTGGGCGCAGGCGTCGGCAGGCGCCTGGCCGACGCCGACCGCGACCATCGACGCCAATGTCAAACGCATCACCATGACAGTGGCCTCGACCAACCAGGTTCTCGAGGGCCGGCGGGTCTTCACCGTCTCGAGCCTGAAGATCCCGGGATAAGACGATGCGAAGAAGCGAACGGGGTTTTTCGATCGTCGAGTTGATCGTGGCGACGGCGGTCCTCACCATCTTCATGGTGGCCATGCTCAACCTTCTCGACTCCTCAACCAAGGTTGCGCAGATCGAAACCGATCTCGCGGTCACTCAGGAGAACGTCCGTTTCGCCGCGTACCACATCATGCGCACCGCCAGGATGATGGGTGGGGCGGCCATGCCCTTTGCCGGGAATTCGGCATGGGTGTCCGGCGAGCTCATCTCCAATGCCAGCGGCACCATTCAGATCCCGGGTTTTGGCGGGGTGACCGTGCTCCCCGATTCCGACGTCCTCACCCTGCGTGGTTTCTTCGAGATCTCGCCGTTCTTCACCGACCCCGGGACGGTGTTGAGCGGGCTGACGACCACCACCGTCCCCGAGTACAACTCGCTCAACCAGCGCCTCAACAACTTCGCCAGTTTCACCACGACCGGGCTCGAGGGGCGCGGGATCGTGTTCATGGGCGAGGGCAAGTACTGCGTCGGCAGGATCAACTCGGGCTCCGAAATAACGGGCGAGGACGAGGATCGTGCACTCGTCATCGAACACACGGAGGGCTCCACCCCGTGGACCGACCTCAACACCGAGTGGTCGTATCCTCCGTCCTTCAAGGTCTACCGGGTCGGCATCCTCGACTCCTACACCTACTTCGTCGATCCCAACAACGTCCTGAGGCGGGTGCGTCTGTCCGGCGGTTCCATCGAAGCGGAACCGGTCGCGATCAACATCGGCGGCCTCCAGGTCCGGCTCGGCCTCGATACCGACAACGACGGTCAGGCCGACACCTGGGAGGACAATCCGACCGGTGCCGGCGACATCGCCGGCAACGTCGTCAACACCATGCGGATCGCCGTGCTCGGACGGACACCGTTCGAGGTTCCGTACTGGGTTGAACCGGATTCAACGTTCGAGATCTTCGACGGCACGACGGCCAACAAGAACACGTCGGCCAAGTGGCGGCGCATCGTGGTCGAGGTCAACCTGCGCAACTACAAGTTCTGAGGGAGACGTGATGGAGACCAGAAACCTGCCGACCATGGATGAAGCCGGATCCGGTTCCGGTGAACGAGGTGCGGCGTTGATCCTGGCGCTGATGGTTTCGCTGGTGCTGGTCTTTCTCGGCATGGGGCTCCTGCTGCAGACCTCGCTGGGTCTGCAGGCATCGGGCACCGACCGCTGGGTGACCAAGGCCCTGTACGCCGCGGACGCCGGGGCGATGATGCAGATCGAGATGATCCAGCAGGGCGTCATGGGAGCGCCGGGCACGTTCCTCCTCACCGACGATCCCGACCTCGCGGGGCTGCTCAAGACCGAGTTCACCGTCACGGTCGACATGTTCTGCTTCACCGAGCCCGACCAGCCGATCCAGGGAACCCAGTCCGAAGAGGACGACGGCTTTGTCCAGAAGTTCTTCCATTTCCGGTCCGCGGCCACGCGCAACGTGGGCGACCTGGCCGGGCTGACCCGGGCCACGGTTGAAGCCGACGTGCAGACCCAGCCCTATCCAACCGAAGAGTTCAACCCACTCGTCGGCCAGTGCTACTGATGCGTATCGAGGGAGCAGCCATGAGCAAGCAGCTATTCACCAGATGGGTCGTCGTGGTCGCCGCGCTGGCGGTGGCCGGGCTCGCGTCCGCCAACGACCGCGACTTCCTGCGCGAGGTGGCGGCGGCGCCCAACCTGATCTTCATCCTCGATACCTCGAGCTCGATGGTGGCCAGCCCCGAGGTCACCACCTCCGGCGACCCGGCGGTGCCGACGCCCCTCGAGGGCGCGCTGGTGGCCGCCGCCATGGTCCCGGCCGGGGGCGACGACCCCAACTCGCGCATGGGGATCGCCAAACGCGTGCTCAGAGAGTTTCTCGACGACGTCGGCGAGGCCAACATCGCGCTGGCCGGCTACGCCCAGGCGCAGCCGTCGGACGGCTCCAATGGCGTGCCGCAGAAGCACTGGGTCTACGAGGCGCGGGCCCAGGATCGATTCCACATGGTCGAGGCCACCTACGCCTACCGCCTGGGGTACTCGGAGACCCACGCGGGCATCTTCCTCGACGTCCCGGCGGATATCCTGCAAGAACCGGCTCATCGGCTACAAGCCCTATTTCGCACCCGGTTCCGACATCACCGACCGCTTCGGCCCGCTCAACGCCTTCGACACCGGGCTGGGTCGACTACAGCTACTCCGACCCGGGGCTGACGGAAACATCGTGATCGACGTTCCGCCGCCCTTCGATCTGATGCCGATCTATTTCGGCAACTGCTTTGTCGACAACATGCAGACGCCGGGCGACGACACCGACGACATGACCCTGTGCGACGACACGGCGTCTTCCCGTTCTACGACTGCGGTGTTCGCGATGCCGTTCCCGTGTCAGCTGATCCCGGAAACCTGGTACTACGGACAGGCTCGATCCGGCCGACGAGGACTACCCGGGCTGCGACCCGACCGACGCGACCTGGGACTCGACGGCACGGCAACCCTGATCCGCGGCGCCTGTCGAGAACGAGTGGGAGGAGACATCGGGCTCGAATCTGATCCAGTACCGGCGGCGGGTGCGGCTCGAGATCCCCACCACCTACCTCGGCAACCCCAACCACTTCTACGGCGTCGACACCGGCGACAACCCGGTGGGCAACACCCAGGTCGCGGACGGCGGCGCCGAGGACTACGACCTCGACGGTTTTGCCGACCCCGATTACGACGGCGACGAGACCTACGACTGGATGCTCTACGTCAACTCGGTCGAGGAGCGCGACACCCGGGTGTGCGTGCCAGCCGCCGCCCTGCCGACCTGGACCCCGACCCCGACCGTGACCCCGACCCCGACCGAGACCTTCACCCCGACGCCGACGGAGACCCCGATCTGCCGGATCACGGTCGATAACATGCGGGTCACGGGCTCCGGCTATTCAGGGGCCATGGGCGCTACCATCACCAACAACCACACCACCACCGCCACCATCACCCGCATCTACTCGGACTGGGACGACAACATGCGGAAGTGGGCCTACCACGACTGGATGCGGATCTGCACCGACGGCGCCACCAACTACTGTGGTTCGACCAGTGAAGAGATCTGGGACGACTCGACCGGCAGTTACAGCGTGGTGCCCTACACCGGCCGCTACGTGCGCCCGGTCGACCTGACCACCTTACCGGCCGTCGGGGGGGTTGCCGGGACCCAGAATATCGGCGCCGGGGTCACCACTCACTGGTGGGCCTACCTGAGGGACAGCGCGGCCTACGTCATCTGGGACGGCTACTACCAGGTCTGCTTCGACTTCGTGTTCCCGAGTGAAGGTGGTCTTTCGTGCCCCAACGTCTGCGCCGAGACCTTCGAAGGCAGTCTCGCCTCGCCGACGCCGACGCCGACGATCACCCCGACCCCGACTTCGACCGCCATCGTGTGGCCGGACACGCCGACGAGAACGCCGACCACACCGGGCGGTGCGACCAGTACGCCGACTCCGTTCGGCCCGACCAACACCCCGCGGCCGCTGTCCACGTCGACCCCGACCCCGTGGCCGACGGCGACGCCGACGTTGCCGCCGCCGCCGACGAACACGCCGCCTCCGGCGCCGACCCCGACCCCGATCAGCTGAGAAGGACAGGAGAAAGCCATGCAGCATCATCGACGCACGCTCCCGACGCAAGGGCCCACCCGCGGTTCCTCGTTGAGGCCGCGCCTGTCCCGCGCCTGGCGGATCGTGTTCTGTGGCGTCTTGTTCACGCTGGCGGTGGCGCCCGCCGCGGTGGCCCAGGTCTTTCCGACCAACGCGACCCCGATCTTCTGTGAGGACTTCGAAAGCTACACCCCCTCTCAGACGCATCCCCTGGAGCACCGCCAGACCGTGGTGGCAGTGGCAGCAGTGGGAGGCCGGTTCCTACTCGATCGCCAAGGTCGGTGTCGAAGCCAGTCTTGAAACCTGGGCGCGACAACGACCCCTACTTCATGTGGGGCGCAGCAACATGCGCAGACGCCTCTACCTTGCGCAGATCGCAACAGCGTTCTCCACGTGATCCGCGACTCGATCCCGCCGAGCGACCCCGACTGACGGCGCGGAGAACCCGACCCCCGGCAACTACGACCCCACGGACTGGACCAACATCCGCCTCGAGGTCGACTTCTGCATGCGACCAACTCGCGCTGTCCGGGTTGGTGTGGGGCTCAGTTCGACCGGTCAACACCAGACTTCAGTCCGGCAGACCGCGAACCGTCCGACGGCTACATCTTCTACCTAACGCCCGGCAATGAGTCGACTGGCTTCACGGCAGCAGCACCAACTGGCGTCCTCCCGGCCTACCAATCCATCTGGCACCTGGCGCGGATCAAGGGCTGGGACCGGATCGGCAACATCTCGGGCCAGCAGGACTGGGTCGAAGTCGGCTTCGGGGACCGTTGTGCCGAAGGAGCCGGGCACCGAGAACTCCGGCCACCCTGTCGACGACCTCACTCCAGTGTATGAGGACCGGGCGGGCGTTCCGTATCCGGCTCGACGTCTTCTGCGGCAACCTCCGCGTCCAGTACCTGATGCCGTGGGGCGACCCCCCCGGCGTCGACACCGTCTATCTACGGCTGCGCCTCGGCCGCCGCGCCGACCGGGATCTGCACCGACGTGCCAACATCGACGACTGCTGGTGTGAGATCGTTCCAGGGCCCGATCGACGGCATCGACCCGTCGCCGATCACCGACCCGGGCATGGTCGGCATCTACCGCAGCGGGCGTGCTCGTCCTTCAACAACCACCACCTTCGACAGGGCTACGACAACATCAGGGTCTCCAGCCTTTGCCGGCGACTGCGGTCTGGTCTGCGGTCCGTGGTCGGGGTGGCAGCACGAAGCCACCGACATCATCCCGTTCAAGCGGCTCTACGAGGGCGCGCTCTTCGATTTCTCGGCCGGCCGCCACGTCACGCCGGCCCCCGACCTCGGCAAGATCGACGTCAAGACCGAGGCCCCGGCCTCGGTCTCCGGCTACAACCACTCCGCCGACTCCAACCCCTACTGCAACGGCTGGAACCTGCACCAGGACCTCCCCGATCCCACCGGCACCAGCAACATCGAAGACATCAAGAAGTTCCTCGAACCGATGACCTCCGCCGTCAAGTACGAGAACGACGCCGGCACCTTCAGCTGGGTCGACGACGTCGACAACGACCCCGCGAGCGCCGGCTACAACCCGCTGCCGATCGTCGCCGACGGCTCCACCCCGATCAACAGTTCGCTCCTCGAGGCCTTCGACTGGTACGTCGCGCAGCGTTCCAGCGGCGGCGCGTGGGAGACCGACCCCTACGAGGGCTGCCGCCAGTGGTACGTGATTCTCATCACCGACGGTGAAGAGGCGTGCGAACCGGGCAACCCGAACGCGGTGTGCGATTCCGGCGGCGCGGCCGAGAAGTTCGCCGACCCGAGCAGCACCGGTGCGGTCGGCATCGATCCACTGCCGGTCTACACCATCGGCTTCTCCGAAGCGGTGGCCGAGGATTCGCCGCTCAAGTGCATCGCCGAAGACACCGGTGGGCTCTTCCTGACCGCGGAGAACGCGTCCGAGTTGTCGGAAGCCCTGTACGACGTGTTCTACCGGTTGGAGGGAGAGGCGCGAAGCTTCACACCGTTCAAGATCGCACCGCCGCCCTCGGGCGTCGGCGGCAACGCGACCCGGGACTATCTGGTGGTCTACCCGTTCTTCCAGCCTCAGGAAAGCCAGACCCTGTGGAGCGGCAACCTGTGGGCCTTTCCCTTGAACAAAGAACAACCCACCCTGCCGACCATCGGCGACTGCGAGGTCGACACCTCGAAGATGGTGTGGAACGCCTATGATGCACTGGAAGCCCAGCTCGACGCCCACACCGAAGGCAACCCGCAACGGTTCGTCTTCATGGGCAGCGATGCGAGTGGATCGTGGGTCCGGCACGACCTCGCCACCATCCCGACCGACAGCACGCTGCGCGACGAGTTCAAGGTCCTGACCGGTTTGGATCCCGGCGACGACGTGTTGGCGCAGCAGGTCGTCAACTTCGTGCGCGGCATCCGGGTCGACAACGACACGGACCCCTCCAACCCCGGTCCTCCGGCCCTGGCGCGGCCCTCGGGATACCCGGTATTGGGTGATACCTTCCATTCCCAACCGGTGATCGTCAACCCGCCCAACAACTCGATGTACTTCTTCAACTACGGCTACAACGTCAGCACCGAACGGGGTGCGCACGACTACCGCACCTTCATCGAGGAACAGTCCAAACGCCGGCGGATCGTTCTGGCGGGCGCCAATGACGGCATGCTGCACGCCTTCGACGGCGGTTTCTGGGACCGCATACGCCCCGGCACCGACGAGACCTACGACGGGATCCACGACCTCGGCAACGGCACCGAGCTCTTCGCGTGGGTGCCGCGCGCAGTGATGGACCGGCTTTACAACATCACCGCGGGCGGGAGTCTGAACCACGTCGAACCGTTGGACATGGTCGACGGACCGATCGTCAAGGGCGATGCCTTCATCGATGCGGTTGGCGACAGTGATCGCGAATGGCGCACCGTCGCCCTGGCCTCGATGCGCCGCGGCGGGCGCGGGATCCTCGCCCTCGACATCACCCAACCCGACCCCATCGACTCCGCACTCGACTACCAGCCGGCGATATCGACGTTTCCGGGCTGCATGGACGGCATGGATCCGGACTGCAGCGGCGAATACCCCCGGCTCATGTGGGAGTTTTCAGACACCGCCGATCTGAATGGGAACGGCGCGCCCGATCTCGGGTGGACCTGGTCCAAACCCGCCATCGCCCGGATCGCGATCAGCCAGGGCACCGACCCACCGGACGACGTCTTTGTCGCCTTCTTCGGCGGTGGCTGGGACAGTTCCAACGCCGACCAGACCGGCACCTACTTCTACGGGGTGGAGCTGGAAACCGGCACCGTGCTGGTCAAACATCTCATCGCCGTCGACCTCCCGGGCGGCGTGACCGCCCTCGATTCCGACTCGGACGGTTTCCACGACCGCATCTACTTTGCCGATACCGACGGCAGCCTGTGGAGGATTCAGTACCCGGCGCCGACCGCCGCGGAAGCGACCGATGCCAGAGCCGGGGACGCTGCGGCGAATCTGCCGGGCCTCTTTACCCGGATCTTCGATTTCCGGGGATTCCCCGATCGTCAGGAGATCTTCACCCGCCCGGTCCCGGTTCCGGCCCTGTTTGACGGTTCGAACTACACCTGGGCCCTGGCCTTCGGCAGCGGCGACCGCGCCGAACTCGACCGTGAGGACTCCGGTTTCGACCATTTCTTCTTCGTGCTCGATGTCGGGGACCAAACCACCCGCTACCCGGGCGACCTGCTCGAGATCGACTACAGCGAACTCGATGGCAGTTTCGACTGTACGACCAAGGGAGGGAGCGCCCTCGACCCCGGAAATGGTTCCTATGGGTGGTATCTCAGCCTTCGCGAAACCGAAAAGGTGGTGTTCGACGCCACCGTCCTCAACGGCTACGTCTTCTTCCCCACCTTCGACCCGAGCACCGAGACCGCGACTCACGAGGTGCCCTCTCAGTGTGGGAGCGGGAGCGGGGGTGGAACGCCGGTCGAGCTGAGCGTTGTCTGTCGGGCATCCGGCATCGGCCGTACCTACCAGCTGTGGTACGAGTGCGGCCTCGGCGACTACAAAGAGTACAATGATATTGTCACCGGCATGGAGGTGAACAACGTCGATGGAAGTCCGGAAGTGGAGATCACGGGTTCGGGCGGCGGAGGCAACGGTGGACCGCCACCCCCGCTCACCGGGTTGGACCCCGGTTTCACCCGCGAACACACGGTGACCAATTGGCGACAGGAGTGACCTCGTGAAGAAAACCCTCATGGTTCTCGGCCTCGCGCTTGCGGCGGCCGCTGCGGCGGTGGCCGTGGACGTCCAACTCAAAGACGGCACCGTCGTCTCGGCCGAGAGCTACAAGGTGACCGGTTCCTTTGTCATAGTCCGTCTGCCGAACGGGTCCCAGGTGGCGTACGACGTGGCGGATGTCGATGTGGATGCGCTGCGCGCCGACGAAGCGGCACGAGCCGCCGAGAACGGGACCCAAACCGAGGAGGCCCAGGGCCGCCCCGACGATGCCATCTCGAGTGGTCGGGGGTTGAAATCGGCCGATGAGGCAACGGAGGAAAAGGACTCCGGGTTGACGATCACCGACCGTGACGTCAAGCACGTCCGCGGCAGCGGCGTCCGCGGCGAAGAGGAGCAGGAGACGGCCGATATTGCAGGCCCTGACGGGCCCGGTGATGGCTACCAGGTGGGCGGCGGCGTGGTGCTCAACAACATCTCGATCGACCCCGCCGGCGAAGGACGCTGGGAGGTGTCGGGCGAGGTGATCAATCGCAATCCGCAACCGGTGCTCAACGTCCTGGTGAAGATGGAGACCCCGGCGGCGGCTGGTGGTGAGCCGTGGTCGGGCCAGGTTCAGGTCTCGTCGCAGCTCGGCCCGGACGAAAAGGCTACGTTCAACCACAGCTTTGCGGCCGAAGTGGCGGAGGGCAAGTCGCAACCCGAACTCCGGGCGACCGTGATGTGGATGCAGCAGGAGACCCGGCGGGAGCCCGACTACACCAAGGCCGGCGGTGTCCCCCACCCCAGCAATCTGCCGTTGCAGCACGGCGGGGTCACCGGCGCCGACGTGCGTCCCACCCCCATGCAGTAGTTTTTGATGTCGATTCCCCGCCCCTGGTTCGTCGTCATCGTGGGCGTCGTCGCCGTGGCGGGGGTCTTTCTCTTGTGGAGGGGCTGTGGCGCGCCTCGCAATGGCGCCGACCAACAGAAGTCCCTCGACGGGGATATCTCCCTGGTTTCGCCCGATATCGCCGTGGAATTGCTTTCCGTGCGGGCTGCGGTCAATCCGGGCTATACCGACTGGGCGTGCATTCTCGAGTGCCGGGAAGCTGCGGGCTGCCGGGCGGATGTTGCAGTGAAAGTCATCTATGTATCGCAGGGCGAAGAACGGGTCCTTTCTTTGGCGGGGCGCCTTGATGCCGAGCGAGGTCAGAGCATGCGCATCGGACGAGTTGAGCGTCCGTCCTCTCCGGTGGATCGGGTCGAGCAGGTGATCGTGAAGGTGCGGGCGACGTTCATCCCCGGTGCGCCGCGACCCACCCCGATGCAGTGAGCCTGTCGCTGCCGGGACGAGCCGGTCCTGGCGGTGACCGCGCAACCGGATGTCAACCCGGAACACTGTGACGTTCATCACCGTATAGGACAGATGTCACCCGAATTCACAATTCGATAAACCCTCTTTTGTCAAAGGTTTTTGAATTAGGAGGGCGAAAGGTTGACGGTCCCTGTGGGCGTGCAACATGATAGTACTGACCTATTAGATGGGATCGGAGTCATGCCGTCATGAGATGCCACACGGACCACAACCTGCAAGCCGCCGCCGGCGGCTGGGCTCGGCAGCGGGGTTTCACCTTCAACGAGCTGATGGTGGTGGTGGCGATCGTCGGCATCATCGCCGTGATCGGCATGCCGAACCTCCACCGCGCCGGCATCCGCGCCGATCTCCTGCGAAGAGGTGAAAGCGGTCCGACAGGCGTTGGCGGTGGCTCGAATGCAGGCCATCAAGCGGGGCCAACGGGTGGCGGTTGCGCTGGTTCCCGGCGAAACCGCCCAACCCGGTCATACCGTGGTCGCCTGGGTCGACGACGTCGAGGACGGGAAGCTCGACGCCGGCGACGAGGTGATCGGCCGGTGGTACATGGGCGTCAAGACCCTGATCGGCCCGGACACCACGGCAGAGGACTGGTCGCTGGCGGGGCTCGACGGAGACCCGGCCGGAGTCATCTTCCTTCCCGGTGGAACCGCCATCGCGCACGGAACCGAGATCGGGATCGGCTTCGGTTCGGTGGTCCTCTCGGATCTGAAAGACAATCGGATCCGACTGGTGATCGCCGCCGGCGCCGGCACGGTGCGCGAGGAGATGTGGGACCCGGATTCGGCAACGTGGTCCAACGAGATGAGATTCTGGAGGTATTGATGTTCCACCACGCACGCCCGACTTCCGGCGGTCGCAAGGGCTTCACCCTGATCGAGGTCGTGGTGGCGTTGGCCGTCTTTGCCATCTTCATGATCGGCATCCTCAACCTCCTCGACACGTCGACCAGGATCTCCGAGGTGGAGAAGGCGCTCGCCGACACCCAGGAGAATGTCCGCTTCGCCGCCTACCACCTGATGCGGACGACCCGGATGACCGGCGGCGCCGGCATGCCGTTCGCGGTCACGGTGGGCGGCGCGGGCAACTGGGTCGCGGGAGAACTGCTGTCGAACCAGTCCGGGAGTGTCACGACCCCCTATGGCTCGATCGACGTGCTCGACGGCACCGACGTCGTGACGGTGCGGGGCTTTTTCGAGATTCCGCCGTACTTCGTCGACAAGACCGCGGTCGACCTGTCCCTCGGCACGATCGAGGTCGTCGAGTCCGTCGGCGGCCGTCTGATCAACCCCGGAGTGGATGTCACGGACAAGGATCACCTGGAAGGGCGTGGGCTGGTGTTCATGGGGGAACTGGACCGCGGCGAGTACGCCGTGGGCCAGGTCGGAGACGAGTCGACGATGGAAGACGCCGAGCCCGACCGCACACTCACGGTTAAGATCAGCGGCGCACCTGCGGAATGGTTGGCAAAGCTCAATCGCGACGGCACCTACGTCGCGCCCGACTTCGAGGTCTACCAGGTCGGCATTCTCGATTCCTACACCTATTACGTGGACCCGCAGTTCCGCCTGATGCGGCTGCGCGCCGATGATTCGGCCGGCGGCGCGACGGCGCAGCCGGTTGCCGTCAATATCGGCGGCCTCCAGGTGGCCCTCGGGGTCGACAACGACAATGACGGTCAGGTCGATGTCTGGCAGACGGCGCCGACGGCCGCCGGCATCTCCGCCAACCGCGTCATCTCGATGCGCATCACGGTGCTCGGCCGCACGCCGATCGAGCTCCCGGGCTGGGAGGAGCCGATGGCGACTTTCGGCGTGAGTGGAGACAGCCAATCGGTCGATGCGGCGGGACGTCGCGCCAAGTGGCGCCGGGTCGAGGTCGTGTCGACGCTGCGCAACTACATGTTCTGACGGGGGATGACGATGATCGAGCCCACATGCACGATGCACGGCGGCAACCGCGACAGCGAGCGCGGAGCGGCGCTGATCATGGCCCTCCTGGTGTCGGTGATCCTGGTGTTTCTCGGCATGGGTCTCCTGTTGCAGACCTCCCTCGGTCTCCAGGCCGCGGGGACCGATCGCTGGGTGGCCAAGGCGATGTACGCCGCCGATGCGGGCGTGATGATGCAGATCCAGATGATCCAGAACGGGGCCATCGGCTCCGCCGGCAGCTTCGTGTTCGAGGACTCCCCCGCCATCGACGGTTTTCTCAAGGGTCAATACGTGGTCGATATCGAAGGATTCTGCGAGACCCGTCCGATGACCACGGTGTGGTCTGAAGACACGGCGTGGTCGTCCGAATTCAAGGTGCGCCACTTTCACTTTCGCAGCACTGCGGAGAGAACCATCGGTGGTCTCGGGGGCCTGAGCCGGGCGGGGGTCGCGGCGGATGTCTCGTCGTGGCCGTTTGTCGAAGACCAGCTGGTGCCGATGACCCAATGTCGTGGGGCCGCGTGGGGGAACTGAAGATGAAATTATACAGATTCTCGAGATGGCCCGCGGTGGTCACGGCAATTCTGGTCGCGGGTCTGGCGGCGGCGGATGACAAGGACTTTCTCCGCGAGCGAGCCGCGGCGCCGATGTTGGTCTTCATCCTCGACACCTCGGGGTCGATGGTCGGCTCGCCGGAGGAGCCGGGGATTCAGCGCGGCTCGCGGGTCGGTTTCGGCATGGTGCCGGGCGGCGGTGACGATCCCTACTCGCGGATGGGCATCGCGAAGAGGGTCCTGCGGGAGTTCCTGACCAACGTGACGGATGCCACCTACGCGCTGGCCGGTTACGCCCAGGCCCAGCCGGCCGACGGTTCCAACCCCGTGCCCCAGAAACACTGGGTCTACGAGGCCATGGAGGGCGACAATTTCAGGCTCATCGAGCCCGGCTTCGCCTATCGTCTGGGTTATGCCGAGACCTTTGCCGGCGTCCTTATCGACAACCCCGCAGATATTCTCAAGGGCAGGATGATCGGCTACACCCCGTACTTCGACCCCACCGCCCCGATCCTCGACCGCTACGGCCCGACCAACGCCTGGAGCACGGGAATCGTTGAGGGCGCTTCGGAATTGCCGCTGCCCTACGACCTCCTGCCGGTGTACTTCGGCACCTGTATCGAGGACGACAAGGGCACGGTCGAAACCACCGATGACGAGACCATCTGCAAAGACAACGTCTTTCCCTTCTACGCGACCGGCGAGCGCGACATCGACGGCGACATGATGACAGAAGAGTACTACTACGGCGACCCGGGGTCGGGACGGTTCCCGGGCTGCATACCCAGCCGGACGCCGGACGGGACCGACCCGGACGACGGCTGCTTCTCCAAGTGGTGGATCGTCGGCGGGGGTCAGTCGATCGACAACCGGCGCCGGATCCAGGTGCGGATCCCCCCCACGGGCCCCGACAACGAACCCAACCATTTTCGGGCCATCGACGGGGCGGGCGCCTACGTCGGCAACGAACAGAAGGCGGACACCGTCGATGAGGACTACAACCTCGATGGAAACGATGATTCCGAGGATGTCAATGAACCCGATTACGACGGTTCGGAAACCTACGACTGGCTGCTTTACGTCGAAGTCGTGGAGGAGCAGCGCAGCCAGACCTGCAATTATGAGATCACACCGACGCCGCTGCCAACCGACACTCCCACCGCGACCGCCACACCGACGATCACGTCCACCCCGACCGCGACCCCGACGGTGACCCCCACCGAGACCCCGACGCCGGTGCCGCAAGCAAACTGCGACGACATCACGCTGCAGATGCGGGATCCCGTCTCCGGTCTCCTGCGGGCCTGGATCGAAAACGACACCGCCTACGAGATCGAGATCACGCGCACGGTGGTGAGTTGGGACCCGCCGTCCTCGAGTTATTACCTGGACTGGTTCGGTGTGTTCGCAGGAAACTACTCCCACAACGTCGGGACCCACTACTGGGGTGACGGCAGTGCGCCGAATCACCGGGACTACGGGCCGGTCAGCGAACGGGACACCGATGAGCCGACATTGGCGCGGATTCCGGCCGGGGCCACATACGGGTGGTATGCCGACATCGACTCGAACTTCACTCACAACGCCTTCCACGAGGTCTGCATCGACGTCGACGTGTTGACAACCGCAACCTCGTGCCCGGGAATCTGTGACAACACCGAAGTCATCCAGCCGCCGACGCCCACCCGGACGCCGAGCCCCACCAACACTCCGTACGCCGGGACGCCGACCCGCACCAACACGCCCACGCTGACTCCCTCCCGCACCCCGACCAGGACTCCGACCCTGACGAGGACTCCGACCCGGACAATTACGAACACACCGTACGCCGGCACCCCCACCAGGACGCCGACCCGGACCAGGACGCCGACCATCACACCGACGCGGACGATCACCAACACTCCGACGAGGACCGCGACGCGGACCATCACACCGACGCCGACCAGGACCAGGACGCCGACCATCACGCAGACCCCGTCGAGGACGCCGACCAGGACCCCGACTCTGAGCCCGACCTCGGTGCCGACGTTGACCAAGACCCCGGTGCCGACGGCCACGGAGATCCAGTGATGCGCCGGCAGGAGGACGCCATGACTCGTCATCCCTCACCCACCCGACCACGCGGATCGACGCTCGCGGTCATGGGACTTCTCCTCGTCGCGATCGGCTCGCCGGCGGCGTGGGCGCAGAACTTCCCCACGTCGGCGCCGGCGCTGGTGATGTTCGACGACTTCGAGACGGACACCCTTCCGCGCCCGCCCGACGATCCGCTCGACGGCAGCGGAGTGATCTGGGACGAGTGGATCATCGCCGCTGCCAGCGGCGATGCGCCCAACTTCGAGTACTACCCGGGGCTGGTGCCGCCCCAGGTCAGGTACGGCATCTGGGGCGAGCGGTGCATCTGGGAGGGATCCTCCACCCGGCGGCGTGAAGGCTATCTGATGGCCAAGCAGTCGATACCGGGCAACCCCGGCTGGGACCCGGCCGACTGGACCAACTTCCGCCTCGACGTCGATGTGACGGTGACCCGCAACGGCATTCCCGGCATCGCATGGGGCGTCCACGACCCCGACAACGACGGCATTCCCGACACCGGCTACCTGTTCACGATCGAGGGCTTCCCGACGGAAGGCCAGGCTCGACGGGGCATCAGGGCGTTTTGGACGCTGCGGCGCATCGACGCCGAGCTCAGCTCGACCGTGATCGACACCGGGACCGTCAACCTGCCCTCATCCGACGACTACACCAGGTTCATGGTCGACTACAAGGCCTTCCGCCTGCGGCTCGAGTGGTACTGCAGCAACCTGCGCGTGCGCGTGCTGCGGGCCTACAACCCGAACTGGTCGAGCCAGGAGTTCTACGGCTGCGGCAGCGCGTGCACCAACCCGGCCACCGACCCCGAGGCCTGCTGGTGCACCCTCGCCGAGTGGACCGACACCGGCACCAACCTGGCCCCCGGTGTGACCGGTCTCTACCACAGCATTCAGAGCAACAGAAACAAGGAGACCCTTTGGGACAACTTCAACGTGTCGGCCTGGAGCCCCGCCTGTGGAGCGGAATGCCAGGATTGGACCCCATGGTCCGAGACCTCGACGCAACTGATCCCCCTGAAATTCCTCTACGAGAGCGGCCTCCTGGACTATTCGGCCGCCCGCAACGTGGTCGGCCGCAAGATCGACGTCAACACCTCGGCCCCCACCTCGACCTCGTCCAGCAACTCGACCACCACCAATTACTGCAACGGCTGGAACCTGCTGGTCGACCTGCCGGCGCCGGGCCTGAGCACTGACACCGAAGATATCAGGGCCTTTCTCCAGCCCATGGCAACCGCCGTCGACTATGTCTCCGACGGCAGCGGCGGTTTCAGTTGGCAGGACCACTTCGACAACGATCCGGAGAGTGCGACCTACGACCCGGTGCCGATGATCGCCGACGGTTCGACCCCAATCAACAACTCCCTCCTCGATGCCTATTACTGGTACGTGGAGCAGGTGACGACCGGCGATTGGGCCACCGACCCGCTCCGGGAGTGCCGCGAGTGGTATGTGGTGTTGATCACGGACGGCGCCGAAAGCTGTGCCGGGCCGGGCGAGTTCGCCTGCGATCCGGGACAGGCGGCCTCCCTGTTCGCCGACCCCACCACGGACGGCGTTGACCCGGTCAAGGTCTTTACGATCGGCTTTTCAGAAACAGTGGCCGACGCACCGGAACAGCTGACGTGTATCTCAGAGGACACCGAGGGTGTGTACTACGGTGCTCGAAACGCCTCGGAGCTCAGCAAGGCCCTGTACGAGGTCTTCTACACTCTGGAGACCGCCGCCCGGTCCTTCACCCCCTTCAAGATCGCGCCGCCGCCCTCGGGCGCCGGCTCGAACAGCAGTCCTCAGGACTCGCTGGTGGTCTATCCCATCTTTCGGGCCGCGCCGAAGAAGACCCTGTGGAACGGGAATCTGTACGGTTTCCGTTTCAACAAGGAATACGATTCGATCCCGACGACCGGCGACTGCGAGATCGACTACAGCCAGGTGGTGGTGGAGGCGGTCAGCGGCAACGTCTGGGACGCCAACGCGCGTCTGGCGGCGCAGTTGGCCGAGGCCAACCCGACCCGTCACGTCTTCATGGGCAGCAACATCACTGGAACCTGGGCGCGCCATGATCTGGCGACCATCCCCACCAACGACACCCTGCGGGGTGAGTTCAAGACGCTGCTCGGCCAGAGCGGAATATCCAATCTCGAGACCCAGAATATCGTCAACTTCGTTCGCGGCATCTGGATGGACGACGACCCCGCAGCCACACCCGACCCGACCGCGGGCACGGAAGGGTCACAGCTCGCGCGCCCGGCCAGCTCATCCGCGCTCGGCGACATCTACCACTCGCAGCCGGTGATCGTGAATCCCCCCAGCAGGTCGATGTACTTCTTCGATTACGGCTTCGGCGCCTCGGACGAAGAGGGTGCACACGACTATGCGGTCTTCATGCGCAAACACGCCAAGCGGCGCAGGGTGGTCCTCGCCGGCGCCAACGACGGCATGTTGCACGCATTTGACGGCGGCGTATGGGACCGCAACCGTACCGACGGCGATGAGACCTACAACGAGATTCACGACCTCGGCGACGGCTCCGAGCTCTTTGCCTACGTGCCGCAGGCGGTGATGCCGAGGCTCTACGGTCTGACCAACGGTGAGGAGCAACAGTACATGGTGGATGGCCTGATCGAGGTCGGGGATGCCTTCATCGACCACGACGGCGACACGAACCGCGAGTGGCGAACGGTTGCGATCGCCACCATGCGCCGCGGCGGTCGCGGCCTCGTGGCTCTCGACATCACCCAGCCGGATCCGATTCTCGATACGACTGATTTCATCCCCGAGAAATTCGACCTGCCGGGGTGTCTCGACGGGACCACTTCGGGTTGTGAGGGCGACGAGTACCCGAAGGTGCTGTGGGAGTTCACCGACACCACGACGACGACAACAATTGCGGTTCCGGATTCTCCGGTGATGAATGTGAACCGTGGTGGGATCTCGGCTGGACCTGGTCGAAACCGGTGATCGCCCGTATCGGGATCTACAACTCGAGCACCGAAAATCAGCCTGACGACACATTCATCGCCTTCTTCGGCGGCGGCTGGGACGAGAGCGTGGTCGGAGGGACCGACAAGACCGGCAGGCATTTCTACGGTGTCAACGTCGAGACCGGTGACGTGATATTCAAGCACCCCGTCGGCGTCCCCGTGCCGGCGGGCCCGACGGTGCTCGACACCGACGACGACGGTTTTCACGACCGGGTCTATTTCGCCGACTCGGACGGCAGCGTGTGGCGGATTCAGTACCCGAAGCCAAACCTCGCCACCGCCACCTCAGCGAATGCCAAAGAAGATGGTTCAGAGCCGGGCAAAATCACCAGGATCTGGGATTTCCGCGACGATTTCGCGGATCGCCAGATGTTCTTCCACCGCCCCGTTGCGGTTTCGACGGTGGTCGAAGGCGGCGCGAAGGTGTGGGCGTTGGCATTGGGCAGCGGCAACCGCGCCAACCTCGGTGAAACCGGCGAGGTGGTCGACGGCGTGGACAACGGTAAGGTGAGCCGCTTCTTCTTCCTGCTCGATGTCGACGACGTCAAACGGGACGCCACGAACCTCAGGCCCGTCCAATACACCGACCTCGACGGTTCCTTCAGCTGCGGCGAAGAAGGGAGCGCCCTCGATCCGGACAACCCCGATGGCGACGCGAAGAGTTTCGGGTGGTATCTCAACCTGAGACCCAACGAAAAGGTCATGTGGGAGGCCCCGGTGATCGACGGCTACATCGTCTTCCCGACCTTTGATTCGACCAAAGGGCAGGTCGCCACGCACAACCCGCCCAACCAGTGCGTTCCCGAAACCCCTCCCGACCCCCTCCCGACCCCGACCCCGATTGCCGGAGACGGTGATGACGGCAGTGCATCACCGCCGGTCATCTGCACGACTTCCGGGCTCGGCCGGACCTACAAGCTGTGGTACCAGTGCGGCATGGGAGACTACACCGAGAGCAACACTCCGATCACGGGCGTGACGACCTGGACCGAAGGCAACACGACCAAGGCGTTCTTTCCGACGATCGATCCCGACGAGGAACCCCAAGAGGACGAGTGGGAACACCCCGCGAACCACATCGTGACCAACTGGAGACAATACTGAGCGAATCGCCTCAACACGCAGAACTGCTACAGTAGACAACATGTTCAGACGCTACCGCTGGTTGCTGTTGGTGCTCGCGGTCGCCCTTGCAGCGGCCGTGGTGACCGTGGTCGTCCGACGCGGGCAGCGGCCCGAATCTCCCGTCGCCGACCCGGTCTTGGAGGGAACCCACACCGCGAGCGGCGTGCCGGTCGATTCGCCCGATCTCCGCATCCTTGTGGGCACCGTGAAATGGACCAACCACCCGGACTACACCGACTGGACCTGCCTCGTCGAGTGCCGCGAACGTGACGGTTGCCACGCCGAAGTTCAGCTCGTGGTGAACTACGTTTCGGCGGGCAGGCAACAACGACTGACTCTCGGCGGCCGCCTCGACGCGGCCTTCGGAGAGACCGTCCGCATCGGCAGGGCGCAACGCCCCTCGGTGACGGTGGATCGCGTCGAGCAGGTCACGGTCCAGGTTGTCGCGGCCTTCCGCAGCGATGCCCCGACCCCCACTCCCATGGTGTGACGACCGTCGGTCCCGGTCGTATCACGGCGGTGCGCGGTCGACTGCCGGTATGCCGTGAGTGATGCGGCGAACGCCCACCCGGCGGGACCGCGTGACGTGCTACCGTCTGCCGGTGGAGAACAAATGAACTCGAACTTCGATGCGGTGGAGCGTCGTGGAGGTGTCGGCGAATGGCGGCACCGCGGCAACGGTCTGAGGGTGCTGGTGTGCCCGACCCCGGTGGCGCCGGTGGTGGGCTTCGGGGTGGTCTACCGGGTCGGGTCGCGTCACGAGGTATCCGGCCACACCGGCGCGACCCACATCCTCGAACACCTGATGTTCAAGGGGACCGACCGCTACAACCGCGACCGCGGGAGCGAGATCGCGCGCGAGTTGCACCGGGTCGGCGCGATGTTCAACGCTTCGACCTGGCTCGACCGCACCAACTACTACGAGGTGCTGCCGCCGGAGCAGCTGGCATTGGCCGTCGACATCGAATCGGACCGGATGCGCGGCGCCCTGGTCCGCGATTCGGATCTCGAGAGCGAACGCACCGTCGTCCTCAACGAGCTCGATTCGGGTGAGAACGAACCCTTCGATCTGCTCATGAAATCGTCGTTCGCCCAGGCCTATCTCGAACACCCCTATCACCACCCCACCATCGGCTGGCGCAGTGATGTCGAAAACATGACGGGTGAGGTGCTGCGCCATTTCTACGACACCTTCTACCACCCCGACAACGCCACGGTCATCGTGGTCGGCGACGTCGACGAGGCGACCGCCCTCGCCGAAGTGGAGCGGGGCTTCGGCGGCGTGCCGCCGGCGGCGCGGCCGTTTCCCGTGGTCTCGGCCCGGGAGGCCGCCCAACGCGGTGAACGCCGGTTCGACATCCACCGCGCGGGCGAGCTGGCGTGCCTGGCCTTGACCTGGCACACGCCGCGTGGCCTCCACGCCGATCTCCCCGCCCTGTCGGTCCTGACCCAGATCCTCGGCGACGGCGTGACATCGCGTCTCTATCAGAAACTGGTCGAGACCAACCTCTGTCTCGGCGTTCACGCCTATGCCATGGAACTGCACGATCCCGGCGTCTTCCAGATCTTCGCCACGGTGGCCCCCGGCGTCGACCGGGCCTCCGTCGAGGAGACCATCCGGTCCGAGATCGAGGCGCTGGCGGCCGAGCCGCCGTCCCCCGAAGAAATGGCGCGGGCGCTGGCGCAGACCCGGACCGATCTCGCCTTTCACCACGAGTCGCCGGGACAGATCCTGGGTGGGCTGACCGAGGCCGTGGCGATGGGAGACTGGCGGCGCTTCGTGCGCGAACTGGAGCTGGTGGAGGGGGTGACCGCCGGCGATCTGAGCCGGGTCGCGACCACCTACCTCCACAGCCGCAACCTGACGGTGGGCTGGTTCATCCCCGAAAACGGGGAGGGACGGCCGGGTGGCGGGCGGCCGGCGGGCGCCCCCGCACCCAGACCGTGTTTCCTGCGGCAGCCCTTTGCCGAGAGGGTCACCACGACCGACCTTCCCGGCGGCGCGAAGTTGGCGGTGCTCGGCAATCCCCACGCCCCCACGGTGACCATCGCCGGGACCTTGCGCGCCGGTCAGGCCCTGGCCCTCGACGGACGGTTCTCGGTGCCCGGAATCACCGCGGTGATGCTGGATCGGGGGACCGCCGCCCACGATCGCATGGCACTCGCCCGCGAGCTCGAGGACCACGGTCTGCAGCTCAATGTCCGCGCCTCGGCGGCGATGCCGGCGGTGATCTCTTTTTCCGCGCAGGGTCTGGTCGAGGAACTCGAGCGGATGGTGGCGTTGCTGATGGAGGTCCTGCGGACCCCCGTGTTCCCCGACCGCGAGCTCGACCGGCTGCGGGAGCAGGTGCTCGGCAGCCTCGTGCGAGAACGGGAGGACACGCATGCGGTGGCCTTTGCGGCCCTCACCCGGGCGCTCTATCCCGAGGGCTACGCCCTGAGGAGGCGGCCGATCGCCGAACGGGAACGCGAGGTGGCAGAGTTGACCAGCGCGGACCTCGCGGCGTTTCACGAACAGACCTACGGCCCCGCCGGGATGGTGGTCGCGGTCGTCGGTCAGGTGGAACAAGAGCCGGTGAAGGTCCTGCTCGAGAATGCGATGCGGGGGTGGGCCGGCGGCAGCGAGGTCGAGACCCCGACCGCGGACCTGGGAGACGAGCCGCCGCCTTCGCAGGAGAGGTTCGAGATCGCGGACCGACCCAATCTCGATGTGTTTCTCGGCCATCGCGGCGAATTGTGCCGCGGTTCGGAGGACTATGCGGCGGCGGTGATCGCCAACTCGTGCCTCGGGCAGTCCACCCTGACCTCGAGGCTCGGTCTGGCGGTGCGCGACGACGCCGGTCTGACCTACGGGATCTACAGCCGGTTCTTCGGCACCCTCCAGCTGCCGGGCCCGTGGGCGACCGCGCTCGGGGTTTCGGCGGCCAACCTCGACCGCGCAGTCGAGCTCAGCCGGTCGGTGATCTCCCGCTACACCAACGAAGGCCCGACCGCGGAGGAACTGGCCGACGAGCGGACCGCGCTGGCCGGTTCCTACCGGGTGGGGCTCGCCACCAACGCCGGTGTCGCGCGCGAGGTGGTGACCACGCTCGCTGCCGGTGAGGACGTGGGCCGCCTCGACCGCTACCCCGAGGAACTGCTGGCGGTCACCCGCGACCAGGTCATGGACGCCATCGCCCGCTACCTCCACCCCGAGCGGCTGGTCGTCACCGCCGCCGGAGACTTCGGCCAGGAAGGTTGAATGTTGGTTTCGTCTGGAAATTGATGAGCATTCCGGATCGACACGGCTCTGAAGGTGGGCCAAGGCCCACCCTACTCAACCCTGTCATTCCGACTGACCGAACGGAGTGACGCTCTCAACCCTGTCATTCCGACCGACCGAACGGAGTGACGCTCTCAACCCTGTCATTCCGACTGACCTAACGGAGTGACGCTCTCAACCCTGTCATTCCGACCGAGCGAACGGAGTGAGCGAGCGGAGGAATCTGTGGTGCCGCGACCCTGTCACCATCGCTTGCGAGCTCCGCGCAGATCCCTCCGCTCGGTCGCTCCGCTCCCCTCGGTCGGGATGACAGCCTTGAAGGCGGTCTGAAGAAAGTGAGAAGCCGACGAGCACCCTGCCGTTTTCAGGTTGAGTTGACCGTTCGAACGGTGTCACTCCCAGTCGATCATGAGGTGGTGGAGCGAGCACGAAAGGGTGGGAGCGAGCCGTTCGGCGAGGATCTCCTCGACCTCACGCAGACGGTGGCGTCGTGAGGCGTGGAGCAGAACCAGGTGGCGGCACTGCAGGCGGTCGACCCGCTCGAGGATGTCGTCGAGGTGAAGGTGACCGAAACGGACCGCCCGTTCGCGGTCGGCGGGACGAAAGAACGAGCACTCCAGGAGCATGACTTCAGAGCCGAGGGCCGGCGAGCCTGGCTCGAGAACTCCGGGCCCGGAATCGGCGCAGTAGGCCAGAAGATCGGTCGCGATTTCTTCGGTGACCTGCTCTCCGCTGCGACGGAGAGCGGCGATCTCCTCACCCGAAAGACCCGAGAATTTCGGCAGGAGGTGGTGGCGCCGCCACACCAGCCGTGAACCCAGGGTGGGAACCCAGTGGTCGGTCGCGAAGAACTCCACTCTCATGTCTTTGCGCAGCGACAGCGACTGCCGTGCCGCCACGGCCGCGATTCCGACGTCGTAGGGTGAACCGCCCTCGAGCCGCGCGTGGGTCGCGAGCAGATCCGCGACGTCTGCGGCGATCTGTTCGGGAACCGCGAGCCGTGCCGGCCCCATGTTCTGGAGTTGCCGTTGGCTGGCCCAGTAGCCGATGCCGCCGATGTGGTCCATGTGGCCGTGGCTCACCAGGACCGTCTTCATCGCGGGGAGGGCGCGGTGGGGGCGGCCGGCGTCGAGGGCGAGGTGGAACTGGGGCAGGAGAATCAAGGTGCCCTCGCCGGCCCGCGAACCGCCGGCGAGGATCAGCGGCCCCCACGATGTCTCGAGCTGGAGTCGGCGGATCACCGGGCGGACTTCACCAGGAAGAAGTTCGGCTGGGCCTTTTCTCCCGGCAGGTCGATTCGCAACGTCCACTCGCTGTCGGGCTCGAGCAGCCGCACGAACTCAGACGACCCGACGACGCCGCGGCGTTCGTCGCGCAGTGCCACGCCGATGGTGTGGTTCCCGGAAGGGGTGAGGATCACCCTGCGGACCGTGCCGCGGCCCTTCTTCTTGAATCCGAGAAAGGCGCTGCTCGAGAAATCGAACGGCACGTCGGCCAGCGACTCGCCGTCGAAGGTCACCGCGATCGACCCCTCGCTGATCGGTGAGTCGAAGGAAACGGTGATGCGGGCGACCCCGGATTTCGGTACGGCCGGCTCCGGCGGCGCCACCCGGCCCGCGTTCGTTCGGGTTGGCGTCGAGGAGGAGGACGAGGCGGCCGGCCGCGACGTGCGGGCCGACCGCAGACGTTCTTCGGAGAGCTCGAGATACGAGGCGGCAATCTCCTGTTGGGGGTCGAGTTCGAGGGCCTGTCGGAACTGGTCGCGCGCGGCCGCGTAGTCGCCGCGCCGGTACAGGCTGCGGCCGTCTTCGACCATCTGTCGCACCTGCCGCTGGTTTTCCACGCTCGTGCGTTCCGCCTCGAGACCGCGCCGGATGTCCGACGCCAGGCGGCGCGCGGCGGGGGAGGTCGGCGCCTGGTCGAGAGCCGCGAGGATGGAGTCTTCGGCCGCGGCCAGATCGCCCTGTCGCAGACGGGTGTCCGCCGTGCGCAACAAGGCCGCCACGGTGTGGAGGTTCCTGGTGGCGCCCGGGCTCGGGGCCGAGAAGGGCCCGGTGTCGATCCGCGACCTGAGACCGAAAATGGTTGCCGCCGTCACCAGGAGCACCGCGGCGATGATCGCCGCGGCCCACCGCGGTTGGATCTCCCACCGCAACCAGTCCGGCGATTTGATATCGCCGATGCCCGGCACGCGCCCGGTGATCCACGACCATGCGCGCGTCGCCGGACTCGAGGGCGGTCGTGCGGCCGCGGGCTGACCGGACCCGCCGTGGATCCTGGTCTCGAGGTCGGGTTGAAAGACCCCGGTGCTGGCGTCGTCCGTCGGCTCGCGGTCGACCAATGAACGGGCGAGGGCGGCGAGGACCCGCGCCACCTCGGCGCCGGTCTGGAAGCGGCGGTCGGGGCTCTTTTCGAGACACTTGAGGATGATCGGGTTGAAAGCGGGCGGGATCTGATCGCTGAGGGTCGAAGGGATGGGGCACGGCTCCTGGACGATGCGAAGCGTGACCTCGTGCATCGTGCCGCCGTTGAAGGGCTTTTCCTTGGTCAGGAGATTGAACAGGACCACGCCGAGCGAAAAAATGTCGGAGCGGCCGTCGACCGCCTTGCCGGTGATCTGCTCGGGCGACATGAAGTTGGGCGTGCCGATGAACTGGCCGTCCACGGTCAGATTGGAGGTCTCGAGGCGGGCGATGCCGAAATCGGTGATCTTGGCCGTACCGTCGCTCGTCAGGATGATGTTGGCCGGTTTGATGTCGCGGTGGACGACGCCGAGCGAGTGGGCGTAGTCGAGCGCGGTGGCGACGTCGGCGGCGATCCGGGCCGCCTCCGAGGGGCGGAAACGACGCCCGGAGGCGAGCATCTGCTTGAGGTCCCGGCCCTCAACGTACTCCATGGCGATGTAGACCAGCCCCGACTCGGGGTCCTCGCCGACGTCGTGGACCGTGACGATCCCGGGGTGGTTGAGGCGGCCCGCGGCCTGCGCCTCGCGGACGAAGCGCTCTCTGAACTCGTCGGTGTGGTCGGCATCGAGATCGACGCGCATGGTCTTCAGCGCCACCCGGCGGTCGATGATCGGGTCCCGCGCCCGGTAGACCACGCCCATGGCGCCGCGGCCCAGCGTTTCCTCGATTTCATAGCGGCCGATCCGCTGCACCGACATTGCAATATTGTAGCGGACCTTGACTGGACAGCCCTGTCTTTTCGGCGCATCCGGGATTCGAGGAGGGAGAGACTGACCGAGTTCCAAATCAGGCTCCACTCAACCGCGGCGGGTCTGAAGGTGGGCCGAGGCCCACCCTACTTCGGACGATGGTCTCGAGTAGGGTGGGCCTCGGCCCACCTTCAGAGCAGAAGACCGGTCTCGACATGCCGATCTGGCGCCATCGGGCCGAATCGGCGCGGCTGACGGGCCGGTTGGGGCGGTACGGCGTAGGCACGATCCTTGCTTCGTGATCCCTGGGCCATTCGGCCTCCGGGGGAATTATGGAATCACGACCTGCAGATGTTCAAATCGACCGCGCGGCGGCTCGTCTCGGTGAGATCCAGCGAGCGGTGTCCGAAGTCGTTGTCGGACAGGACCGCCTGGTGGAATCGCTGCTCGTGGCGATGCTGTGCCGGGGACACGTCCTGCTCGAGGGTGTGCCGGGTCTCGCCAAGACCCTCACGGTGAGGACCCTGGCCGGGGTCATCGGCGGCGACTTCCAGCGCCTCCAGTTCACACCCGATCTGTTGCCGGCGGACGTGACGGGGACCCAGATCTTCGATCCGCGGACCTCCCAGTTCGTTCCCCACCGCGGACCGGTTTTCTGCAACCTGGTGTTGGCCGACGAGATCAACCGCGCGCCGGCCAAGGTCCAGTCGGCGCTCCTCGAGGCCATGGAGGAGCGGCAGGTGACGATCGGCGACACCACCCATCCGCTGCCCGACCCGTTCGTGGTGCTGGCCACCCAGAACCCGATCGAGCAGGAGGGAACCTACCCGCTGCCGGAGGCGCAGCTCGACCGCTTCCTGTTCAAGGTCCTGGTGGGCTACCCGGCGCCGGAGGACGAACGCCGGGTCCTCGAGTATCACCTCGCCGAGCACTTCCCGACGCCGCAGCGCTTGAGCTCGGTCGAGGAACTCGGCGAACTCGAGGCGGTGGTGCGGGAGGTCTATCTCGACGAACGCATCCGGTCCTACATCGTGGCCCTGGTGACCGCGAGCAGACGACCCGACGAGGTGGGTCTGGGTGATCTGGTGCCGCTGCTGGCTTTCGGCGCGTCGCCGCGCGCCTCGATCGCTCTCGCCGTCGGCTCGCGGGCGCTGGCGCTGGTCCGCGGCCGCTCCTACGTGTCGCCCGAGGACGTCAAGGAGCTGGCGCCGGCGGTGCTGCGTCACCGTCTGGTTCTGACCTACGAGGCGGAGGCCGAGGGGGCGACGGTCGAAGAGATCATCGATCGCCTCCTCCTGGCGGTGGAAGTCCCTTGAAAAGGGCGAGCATTCGACCTTGCCCGATCGCTCGCATTCGGTGAGCCATGCGGACGTTTCATAAACTCGCCGCCTATTTCGGGCGTCCGCGCCCCGTGCCTCCGGTGCGCGAGGCGGGTGCGGAGCTGCGCGCTCAGGTGCGCCGGCTCGAGATCCGCGCCCGGCAAGCCATGGAATCGGGTCTCGCGGGCCAGTACCAGAGCGCCTTTCGGGGGCTCGGGCTCGAGTTCGAGGAGGTGCGCGAGTACCGGGCGGGCGACGACGTCCGAACCATCGACTGGAACGTCACCGCGCGCACCGGTTTCCTCCACGTCAAACGCTACCGCGAGGAGCGCGACCTCAACGTGTTGCTGCTCGTCGACCTCTCCGCCTCCACCCGCTTCGGTTCGGGGGTGATGACGGTTCACGATCTCATCACCGAGGTGGCGGGGCTGTTCTCTCTCGCGGCCGCCCGCCGCGACCGCATCGGAGCGATCCTCTTCGACGACGACCTGCGCAAGGTGATCCCGCCGCGTCTCGGTTGGCGGCACGGGCTGCGGGTGGTGCGCGAAGTGCTGGCCTCCGAACCGGGCGGCGACGGCACCGCTATCGCCGAGGCGATTCGCGCCGCCGGGCGTCTGTTGCGGCGGCGGGGCGTCGTGATCCTGCTGGTCGACCAGACCTGCGCCGTGCCGCGGCGCGAGCTGGTGGCCCTGTCCGGGCGCCACGAGGTGGTGTTGGTGCGGGTCGGTGACGACCTCCTCGACCAGGGGCTCGCCGGGGCGGATCTTCCGGTGGCGGACCCGGAAGGCGGCGGCCGGGGGCTGATTCGCGGGCCGGGCGCGGTGCGGCGGCATGCGGTTGCCCCGGGCATCGATGTCGTGGAGCTTCACACCGGTGAGGACTATCTGCCGAAGGTCCGGGCAATGCTCGAGAAACGGGAGCGGCGTCGTGCGCTCCACTGAGGTTTTTGCGGCCGTCGTCGGACTCAGCCTGACGGTTGGTCTGGCCGCCGCGGCGGGCCCCGCGACCCTCGAGGTGGTGGTGCCCGACGGGCCGGTTCGCGTCGGCGACCGGGTGTCGGTCCGGGTGGCGGCCCGGGGCGGCGAAGACCTCCTGTGGGGCGAGTTGAGGGTCGCCGTCGAACCGGACGGGGCGTGGGTGATGATCGAAGCGCCGCGCGAGGTCGAAGGTGCGCGGCCACCGGTGTGGGAGTTGGTCCTGGCGCCGCTGAAGGTCGACGACCTCGCCCTGCCGCTGATCACGGCAACGGTGCGGGATACGGACGGAGCTGCCGGTGAGGTGACCTCCGACAACCCGCCGACCGTCGAAGTCGGGTCGATCCTCCCGGAGGGCGACGAAGTGGAACCGGTACCGCTGCGGGACCCCGTCGGTGTCAGCGGCTTTCCGTGGGAATGGGTGGTGCCGCTGCTGGTGCCGGTCGTGGCGGTGGCCGCTGCAATCGCCTGGTGGCTTCGTCGACGGCGCGTCGCCGGTGTCCGGGGAGAGGTCCCCGCGGTGCCGCCTCTGGCGGAGATCGAGGCGCTGCTCGAAAGGCTTACAGAACGGATTGGGCGCGAGCCGGCAGACGGTGTGTGTGATCGTCTTGCCGCGGGGATGCGGCGATATCTGGAACGGCAGAGCGGCGAGCCCGCCGGGGACATGACCTCGTTCGAGCTGCGTCTCATGGCGCGGCGTCTCGGATGGTCCGAAGGCGTGCGGCGCGGCCTCCAGGACGTGATGGCAGTCGCCGACATCGTGCGTTTCGGCCGGACCCCGGCCGACGAGGCGCGGTTGCGGCGCGCCGTCGATCTGGCCCGCGATGCCGCCCGTGACCTCGATGCCCAGTTGAGGGCCCGGGCCGAGGCAGAAGCGGCGGCGGAGGCGGCGGTATGATCCGGCTCGCGGCTCCCCTGTGGCTGGCCCTGATCGGCGTCGGGGTCCTCGCGCTGGCGCTGTGGGTGATGCGCCGTCGCTGGCAGCGCTACCCCTTTCCGGTCGGCGCGCGGGTGTCCGATGCCCGACGCCGGCTGCCGTCGGCGACCGCGATCGCCGGGGTCCTCGCCGGGCTCGTCTTCGTGCCGCTCGCGGTTTCCCTGGCGCGACCGCAGGAGGTCCTGGCGCGCAACCTCGAGCACGCCGAGGGCGTCGACATGGTGGTTGCGCTCGACGTATCGGGCTCGATGGCTGCGCTCGACTTCCAACCCACCGACCGCCTCGGTGTCGCCAAGGAGATGATCAGCCGGTTCATCGCCGGCCGGCCCCACGACCGGATCGGCCTGGTCGTCTTTGCAGGCGCCGCGGTGACGATCTGTCCCGTGACCCTCGACCACGACGTGGCCCGCCACCTGCTCGATCAGGTGCGGCTCCACACCCTGCCCGACGGGACTGCCATCGGTCTCGGGCTCGGCACGGCCGTCAATCGGCTGCGGACCTCGACTGCGGACTCCAAGGTCGCGGTTCTGGTTACCGACGGTTCCAACAATGCCGGCCAACTCGACCCCGCCACCGCCGCCGAACTGGCCGCTGCCGAGGGCATCACGGTGCACACGGTGCTGGTCGGGCGGGGCGGCAAGGTGCCGATCCCGGTGCGTCTCCGCGACCCGCGGAGCGGCCGGGAGTACTCCCAGGTCCAGAATGTGGAGGTCGAGATCAACCCCGAGCTGCTGGCGGAGATCGCCCGTGCCACCGGCGGCACCTCTTTTCGAGCGCGCGACGCCGAGGCTCTCGAGGAGGTCTTTGCCGAGATCGACCGCATGGAAACCACGGTCTTCACATCGACCCGTCTGGTGCGTTACAGCGAAGAGTTCGAGCCGTGGGCGTATGCGGCCCTTTTCCTGCTGCTGGTGGGGACCGCGCTCGAAGGGGCGGCGGGGAGGATGCCGTGGTGACGTTTGCCGAACCCACCCGGCTGGCTCTTCTGGCGCTGCCCGCCGCGGCCGTCCTGCTCGCCCTCTATCGACACCGCCGGCGGCGGGCGCAACAGCGCCGGTTGGCGTCGCCGGGGGTCTGGGTCCGATTGCTCGGGGGCGTCCCGGCGACCGGATTGGCGCGCCTGCTCTCGTGGTGCGGTGCAGCGGCGTTGATTGCATTGGCCCTGGCCAGACCGCAGTGGGGCGAGCAGCCTCACGAGGAATCGGTGCGGACGCGGGATCTGGTGGTGGCGCTGGATGTCTCGGCCTCCATGCGATGTGAGGACGTGCGGCCTTCACGCCTGACGCGGAGTATCGAGACCATCCAGCGGCTGTTGCCGCAGCTGGAGGGCAACCGCCTGGCGGTCGTGGTCTTTGCCGGTGATGCCTATCCTCTGTTGCCCCTGACCACCGACCTGAGTGCTGTCGGGGTCTTCCTCGAGGGCGTCGAGGCGGGGATGGTGGCCCTGCCCGGCTCCAACATGGAGCGTGCGGTCAACGCATCGCTCGAGCTGCTGCCGGACGAGGGCGAGGGACGGGTCCTGATGCTGTTCACCGATGGTGAGAACCTCCAGGGAGATGTGAAAACGGCAACCGCCGCCCTCAGGGATGCGGGAGTCGGTCTGGTGGGCGTGGTGGCCGGGACCGAACGCGGTGGCCCGATCCCCGAGCCCGGTGCGGACGGTGGGGTGCACTACAAACGAGACGCCGGTGGGCAGCCGGTGGTGACACGGGCCCACCCGGAGGTCCTCGCCGCGATCGCCGACGAGTTGGACGGGGAAGTTGTCAGCCTGTCGGACACGGATGTGGTCCAGGAGGTCTCCGGCGCGATTCAACAGGTTCGGACCCGCGAGGTCACCGAAAGCCGAACCGTCCGCCTCATCGAACGCTTCCCGATCTTTCTCGCGGCCGCGGCGGTCCTCCTCGTGATCGGTTTCGCCCTGTCGCCCTGGCGGCGGCTCGCCGCTGCCGTGGTCGTGCTGGCGATGATGATCCCGGCGGCGGGCTTCGCGCAATCGGCGGCCCCCTCCTCCGGAGCGCCGCCGCAAGCCCCACCGCCGCCGGCTGTCGCGGCCCCGGCCCCTCTGCCGACCGCCTCCTGGTGGCAGCGTCTGGTCCCGGGCGGAGTCCGCCGTCTGGCGCGCAGCGGCATCGCACACTGGAGCGTCGGTGATCTCGAGGGCGCAACGGTCGACTTCGCCGGTGCGGCCGATCTCGAGCCCGGGGCGCCGGACAGGCTGTACGACCTCGGCACCGCGCTCGCCGCCACCGGGCAGTACGAGACCGCGAAACCTCTGCTCGAGGGTGCGGCCGAGGGCGGTGCCCGCAACGCTGCCTTCAACTCGGGCACGGCGGCGCTCGAGCAGGCCGAGGCGGAGGCGGCGCTGGAGTGGCTCCAACGGGCGATGATCGAGAACCCGGACGATGTCGAGGCAAAACACAACTTCGAGCTGGCGTTGAAGATGTTGGAGCAGCAGCAGAACCAGCAACAGGACCAACAGGACCAACAGGACCAACAGGATCAGGAGCAGCAGGAGCAAGAGGACGGGGAGAACCAACAGGATCAGGAGCAGCAACAGGAACAGGGGCAACAACCGACCCCGACGCCGTCTCCCGGTCAGGAGGGCGCCGCGCCCGCACCGACCCCGACGCCGAATCCCAACCAGCCCCTGTACGCCGCTCTCGACCGCGCCGAGGCCGACGCCCGCGATGCCATGCGCTCACCCACGCCGCAGGCGGGCAAGGTCGAGAAGGACTGGTAGTGTCGGCGTTCCGTTGCCTCGCGATGTTGGCGCTGGCGGCTGCCGCTGCGGTGGCGTCGGCAGCCGATCCCGGCCTCCAGGTGACGCTCGAACCGCGCCGGTTCGGGATCGAGGATGCGGCCAGGTTGGAAATTCGCGTGATCGAGCCGGACGGCACCCCGGCCGTCGACCTCGGTGCCCTCACCAACCTCCAGGTCGTCGGCGGGCCGTCGACGGGCACCGAGCTGTCGTGGATCAACGGCTCCGCCTCCCGGGCCACCACCTTCACCTACATGGTGCAGGGTGTCGAGGTGGGCGCCGCCGCCGTCGGCCCGGTGACCATTCGCATGCAGGGACGAGAGTTGCGCTCCGAGCTGATCGCGGCCGAGATCGTTCCCGGCAGCATCGCGCCGCAACATCCGGCGGGCCGCCGCTCGGTCTTTCCGGTCGATCCGTTCGGCGACCTCATGCAGCGGCGGCAACCGACGCGATCGGCGCGGGTCGAGCTGCGACAGCTGCTGGACCGCGACCGGGTGGTCCTCGGCCAGCCCGTCATCGCCCGGGTGGTGTTGGACACCACTGCGGGTGGCATCGACGGGTTCGAGTGGATCGAAGCGCCGTCGTATCCGGGTTGGTGGGCCCAGCGCGTGGAGCCCCCGGAGCGAATCACCGGCGAGGTGGTCGAGGTCGACGGGGTCCGCTACAACCGTTTCGTGGTGGCGCGTCACGTGCTGGTGCCCTTGAAGAACGGTTCGCTTGTGGTGCCCGGAGTCGGGGCCAGGATCGGCTTTCGGAGCGGCAGCCTGTTCGCTCCCCAGCAGGTGGTGGAAAGATCGAGCCCCGACCGTTCGGTTGAAGTGGCGGCGAGACCACCGGCGCCGGCGGGCTTTGCGGGGGCGGTCGGCAATCTCCACTACCGGGCCTCACTCGAGCCGCAGCGGATCGGCTTCGGAGAGTCCGCCGTGCTGTCGATCGTGCTCGAGGGGAGCGGCAATCTTCCTCTGGTCGAGGCGCCGGCCCTGTGGCCGGGTTGTTCCGACTGCGAGACCTATCCCCCCGAGCAGGAGAGCTCGATCACCGTGGACGATCGCGGCATTCACGGATCGCGGGTTTGGCGCATGACCCTGGTGCCGAGCGGCTCGGGTGAACTCGAGCTCGCGCCGGTGGAACTCGCCGTGTTCGACGCCGCTGCCGGCACCTATCGCAAACAGGTTCTCGGTCCGCTGCAGTTGGCTGTGGATGCCCCGCCGCCGACGCCGACTCCGGTCGCGGAAGGCGGAACGGCGGACGGGGGGGCGCGGTCGCAGCCGGTGCAGGAGACCGCGGAATCTCCGGTCCGGGAATCTCCGCAGTGGGTGTGGGTCCTCGGTGCACTCGCGGTGGGCCTTCTGGCGGGTGGTGTGGTGTCGTTCTTCGCGGTGCGCCGCCGCCGCGTGGCGCTGCCGCCGCGGCGGGAAGGGGAGAGCCCGGCCGAACGCGCCCGTCAACTCCAGGTCGCCCTGGAAAGGTGGTGGCTCGACGCGCGGGCAAAACCCAGGGGCGAGGCCCTCGAGGGCGAAATGCAGGCGCTGCGGCGGGAGCTCGAGGCGGTGCGCTTCGCTCCTGGCCGTGCCGACCACTCCGAAACCGTGAGCGGCCTCGAGGAGCGCGTCAGGGGCCTGATGCGGCGTGCGTGATAAAATTATCGAATGGGCCCACCAGAGGTCTTCAGCCTGCCCGTCGGTGATCTCGAACCCTTTCTCGATCGCAAGCGCTACTCCGCGTTTGCGATGTCGCAGCTGCAGCTGCCTTCTTTTCTCGGCGAGGTCTTGAGAAAGGCCAACGACTTCGTCCCCTCGATGGCGGGTTCGATCCTGATGGACAGACCGGTGGAGCGCGGCGACACGCCGGCCGACACCAACCTCTACTTCGTCGCCGCCTTCGGTCCGTCGGCGTCGGCGCTGCTCGGCAAGAACCTTCGCGCCGACCGCGGCGTCGTCGGCCACGTCTACCGGACCGGCGAGCCCTATCTGATGGCCGATCCCGAAACCGACCCCAATTTCTACCCGAAGTTCGACGAAGACCACGAGTTCCGGACCGCGGGTGTGGTCGCGGTGCCGGTGCGGATCGAGCGCACGGTGTGCGGCGTGCTCGAGCTTCTCAACCGTTCCGACGGCAAGCCCTATACCGAACGCAACATGCAGATGCTCGAGATCTTCGCCCGCTACACCTCGATCTCGATTGAAAACCTGCTCGACGCGCAGCGCGCCACCGAGATGGCGCGGCGCGACGACCTCACCGGGTTGTACAACGACCGTTTCTTCCACCACCGGCTGAGCGAAGACCTGATCCGCGCCGATGTCACCCGTTCGACGGTGGCCCTTCTCTTTCTCGACATCGACAACTTCAAGAGCGTCAACGACACCCACGGCCACCTCGCCGGTTCGCAGGTGCTCAAGGAGTTCGGCTACCTGCTGGCGACCGCGGTGACCGCCGAGGGCGCGACCCTGGCCCGCTACGGAGGCGATGAGTTCGTCATCATCCTCCCCGACCACGACCTCGAGATGGCCTGTGCGGTGGGCACGGCGATCCAGAAGAGGCTGGCCGAAACCAGGTTCCTCCAGGGCAATTTCTCGTGGTCGGAAGGGCCGGTCTACTGGCGTCAGCCTTTGACGACATCGATCGGGGTCGCGGTCTATCCCCACCACCTGCCGCGCCAGGGCACGACCGACATGAAGAAGAACCTCCTGTTGCGGGCGGCCGACCTGGCCATGTACCGCGGCAAGGAGAACGGCAAGGACCAGATTCGAATCGCCGACTGATTCCGGGTCTGGGCGATGGTGCCAATATGGCAGCGGTTTTCAACCGTCAGCAGCAACGGGCGGCGGCGATTCGCAGAAACCTGCAATAAACTCGATTGAAACGAGATTGCATGAGGTGGTGCGGCGAGATGGTGCTCGATGGCGGTTGCCGGAAGTTGGCAGGCATCTTGCTTGACCAGTCGCGCAGAGCCGGCGCGCGAGACGCGCCGGTATTGGAGGTTCCAACATGAAGAGCGATGCGCACAAGATTTTTTCTCTCGCGGCCGTGATCGTGGCCGCGACTCTGTTCGGCATGGTGCTTTCGGGAGGCCTGAACATCACCCAGCGCGCCGCCGCCGATCTTCCGGAGCCGGCTGCGGCCGCGACGATGGGCGAGATGGTGCTCCCTGATTTCGTCGCCCTGGCGGATCATGCCGTGCCGTCGGTGGTCTCGGTCTATTCCGACGACGTCCAGGAGCCGTCCGAGCGGAGGCAGCGGATGCCCAACGATCCCTTCCATTTCTTCTTCGGGCCCCAGGACGACGGCGCCGAGCGTCAGCCCCAGGTTCGGAGATCGTCGGGTTCCGGTTTCTTTATCAGCTCCTCGGGTGAGATTCTCACCAACAACCACGTGATCGAGGACGCGGACAGCATCAAGGTCCGCCTCAGCGACGACACCGAGTATCGCGCCGAGGTCGTCGGTATCGACCCGGCGACGGACATCGCGCTTCTGAAGGTCGTCGACCCGGACCGCGAGTTCTCGGCTCTGGCGCTCGGCGACTCCGCCGCTCTCCGCGTAGGCGAGTGGGTGATGGCCGCCGGCAACCCGCTCGACATGGCCCACTCCGTCACCGTCGGCGTGGTCTCCGCCAAGGGCAGGTCCCTCGGTCTGTCGGCTGCGTCGTCGTCGTTCGAAAACTTCATCCAGACCGACGCCGCGATCAACTTCGGCAACTCCGGCGGTCCGCTGGTCAACCTCAAGGGCAACGTGATCGGCATCAACACGGCGATCAACGCCGCCGGCCAGAACATCGGTTTTGCGGTGCCGATCGACGTGGCGAAGCGGATTCTTCAGCAGTTGCGCGAGAACGGCCGCGTCGTGCGCGGCTATCTCGGGGTCTCGATCGGCAACATCAACCGCGATGATGCGGACGCGTTCGGTCTCGACAACACCGACGGTGCTCTCGTCCAGGAGGTCGTGAAGGGCCACGCCGCGGACAAGGGCGGCATCCGGCACGGGGACATCATCGTTTCGGTCGACGGCACGGCGATCGTCGACACCCGCGAGCTCATCGACACCATCTCGGCGATGCCGCCGGGCACCGAGGTCGAGCTCGGCGTCATCCGCAACGGCAAAAAAATCGCCGTGGACGTGACGCTTGAAGAGCGCGAGGCGGACGCGACCCCGGTCGAGCCCGGTGAAGGCCCGAGCGACGAAGGCGACGTCTTCGAGCGGGTCGGCGTGACGGTGATGGAACTTTCGCCGATAGCGCGTCAGAACTTCCGCATCGAAGGGGAGATCGAAGGCGTGGTCGTGACCCAGGTACGGCCCTTGTCTCCGGCAAGTGAGGAGAACATGGCGCCCGGGCTGGTGATCACCGAGGCCAACGGCCAGCCGGTCGACACTCCGGCGGAACTGCGGTCGGTGGTCGAGGACGTCAAGGCGGGTGGCTACCTCCGGCTCTACGTCTATATCCCGCGCGCCGACTCCTACCGCTTCGTGATCCTCAAGCTCGAGGAGTGATCGAAATCTCACATTGCGAACCACAGCGCACCCCACGGGGTGCGCTTTTTTCGACCACAAAGACGCTCTAACGTTTCAACGTTCGCAACGTTCCAACGTTTCGTTCAGTTAGGTGGAGGCGCAGAAAGAGGCGTCAGTTCGTCTCTGAGGTCCCGGGTGCGGCGGCCTGCGGCGGGTCCGCGATCGGTCCGAACGATCTCTCGTACATCTGGACGTTGTGGGTCAGCGCGCGGAGGAGCTGCTTGGCCTGAAAGGGGTTCATGATGATGCGCGCGACCACCGGAATGTCCTCGCGGCCGGGCAGGGTCCGCCCGAAGTCGAGCAGGACCTCGGAATAGTTGTGGGCGATACTGACGAAGTTCGAGTATTCGCCCATCCCGACCTCGGCGTTGACGGTCAGCCGGGGGGGCTTGACGGTCTTCCTGGAATCATCGCTCATGGTGCCTCCCTCCCGCCGCGTCTCGGCGGGCCCTCCAGTTGTAGCACGGCGGTTTCGCAGGTCCCGGTGGGTGCCGGTCCATGACAGAATCGTCAGGTGAGGGATGACGACGTTGTAGCGGTATTCCGCCGCTGGGCCGAAGACCGCGAACACGGCGCCGCCGAGATCGAGGAACAGCTCGTGAGGAGTCTGCTCTCACTGCGGTCCCGGTGGACGCCGCACGCGCTCGAGGTGGGGGCCGGTCTGCTCGCCGGCGGCCAGGCCGCCATGGCGCCGTTGATCGCGCTCGCCCGCTGCATCGCCGCGAGCAGCCCCGGCGACCTGGAGCCGTTCTTCGAGCGGCGGTTGGCTGTTCTGACCGCCTCCCGCGAAACCCTGGCCGCAGCCGCCCTGCCGTGGATCGAACCGGTCACGAGCGTGCTGACGATCTCTCGTTCGTCGGCCGTGGCGGCGGCGGTGGAGGGCGCGTGGCGCCACGGGTGGGGAGGGCGGGTCGTGGTTCTCGACGGGTCGGGAACCGGCCGTGGGGCCGACCAGGCTCGCCTGCTCGGTGCCCTGTCGCAACCGGATGCTGCCGCCCCACGCTGGCTCGACCAGCCTCGGACGCTGGTAGCGGTGGGCGCGGATGCGGTCGGAACCGAGCGCTTCGTCAACTGTCTCGGAACCCGGGCGCTCCTCGAGTTGGCTGCCGTCCGCGGGGTGACGACCATTCTGGTCGCCGATCAGGGCAAGAACGTGACGGAGGAGGCCATCGATGCCATGGCCGCGGATTTCCCCGTGCACCGGGAGGGCCCCGGACGGGAGTGGCCGCTCTTTGAGCCAATTCCCCTGGCATTGGTGACTGCGCGGGTCTCCGATGAGACCCCGGGCCCTTCCGGAAATCGATGAGACGGGCACCGATGGGGTTCGAACTCAAAGCTGCAGCGCCCGGCGCCGGCGACGGCAGCCGGGACGGCTGCCCCACAATCGGACCAGGGCCGCGGGTTGACCCGTACGTCCCTGAACGCAAGCGCGCAAGGGCTTTGTGGCGGGTGTGACGGGAATTCAAAATTCAAAATTCAAAATTGAGAATTGAGCCCTCCCGGTGTGCTAGAGTGCGTCCCGTGCGAGAACTGAAACTCCTGTGTCTGTTCCTCTTGGCCGGTTTTCGTGTCGATCGCAGTCGCCGGCCCGCCGCCGAGCGACACCATCGACGCCCTCGAAGGAAGCGCCAAGCTCGACGCCCTGATCGCCCGGGTCGTCGAGCAGCAGCGCGCCCTGCGTTCGCTCAGCGCCGACTTCGTGCAGATCAAGAAGAGCGAGATGCTGCTCGAGGTCGTCGAGTCGTCGGGCGAGTTCCTCTTCCAGGCCCCCGACAAGGTCCGCTGGGACTATCGGCGGCCCGATCTCATGGTGGTGGTCTTCACCGACGACACGATGACGACGTTTCTCCCGCTGCAGGCGCGGGCGGAGCGTGTCAAGGTGTCCAACAAACAGCAGAGGTTCGTACGTGTACTCGCGGGCACCCAGCCGCTGGACGACCTCACCTCCAACTTCAGCGTCACGCTTGCCGACCCGGGCGGCCGGGAGCCATACCGGTTGAAACTGCGGCCGGTCGGCTCCATGGTGAAGAAGAGGCTGCGCTCGGTCGAGATCGAGATTGACCGTACGCTGTTTCTGCCGGTGATGGTCGAGTACAACGAAGCGGACGGCGACAGCACGCGATACGAGTTCAAGGACATGGTGCTCAACCCCGAGATCGACGCTTCCACCTTCCGGCTCGAACTCGGCGCCGACGTCCGGCTGCAGACGATCGACGCGTCGGCCGGCGGGAACTGATCCGGGCCCGCCGACCCGCAGCCGTACACGATGTCAGTCTTTTCGCTCGTTTCCTCGGATCCCGCAAGCGCGGCGCGCGCCGCAGAACTGACCACGCCCCACGGTGTGGTTCAGACTCCCGCCTTCATGCCGGTCGGCACGGCCGGCACCGTCAAGGGCGTGGCCGCCTGGGAGCTCGAGCGGCTCGCCCCGGAGATGATCCTCGCCAACACCTACCATCTGCTGCTGCGGCCGGGCGTCGACCGCATTTCGCGGCTCGGCGGGCTGCACCGCGTCATGGGCTGGAACGGGCCGATCCTCACGGACTCCGGCGGCTATCAGGTGTTTTCGCTTGCCAACCGCCGCCGCCTGGATGCCGACGGCGCGACTTTTCGCTCGCATATCGACGGCAGTGAGCACCGATTGACGCCGGAAAACGTCATCGAGACGCAGGCCGCGTTCGGCGTCGATGTGGCGATGGTCCTCGACGAGTGCCTGCCCTATCCGGTGGAGCGGGTCGAAGCCGAGCGATCCACCATGACGAGTATGGCGTGGGCCCGCCGCGGGCTCGCCCGGGCGATGACGCTGAGGTCGGGCGGCGAGGGCTGGCAGGGAGCGGTCTTCGGCATTCAACAGGGCTCACTCGACCGCGAACTCCGGCACCGATCGAGCGACGCTCTGGCGGAGCTGGACTTCGACGGGTACGCGATCGGCGGAATGGCGGTCGGCGAGCCGAGCGAGGCCCTGCACGACGGGGTGGCGATGGCTGCGCCCCTGCTGCCGCGCGAGCGCCCGCGGTATCTGATGGGGGTGGGCTATCCCGAGGATCTGCTGCACGCCATCGCCTGTGGGGTCGATCTCTTCGATTGCGTGCTGCCCACCCGTTCGGCGAGAACCGGAAAGGTCTTCACGTCCATCGGCGATATCGCGATCAAGAACGCGCGTTTTGCCGACGACCCGGAGCCCCTCGACCCCGGCTGCGGCTGCCCCACCTGCACGGTCTACTCGCGGGCCGTTTTGCGCCACCTCTTCGTCGCCAACGAGGTCACGTCGGTGGTCCTGCTGACCATTCACAATCTCTCTTTCTTTTTAAGCTTGATGCGACAGGCCCGGGAAGCTATCATGGCGGGCCGCTATTCGCGGTTCCGCAGCGCCGTTGAGAGCGCGCGGAAAAGCGAGACAGACGGAACTGCGAGGTGATTCATGGAAAGTGCAGCTGGAGGGGGAGGTCCCCTGTCGATGATGGTGATGTTCGCCCTGATCTTCGGGGTCTTTTACTTCCTTGTCATCATGCCGGCGAAGAAGCAGCAGAAGAAGAAAGAAGCGATGATCGGGGCCCTCAAAAAGGGCGACAAGGTCGTGACCTCGGGCGGGATCTTCGGCACCATCGCCACCGTCGAGGACACCACCCTGTTGCTCAAGATCTCTGAGAACACCAAGATCAGGATCACCAAGAGCGCGATCAGCGGACCGGTCGGTACGGACGGCGCGCCGTCCGAACCGGTGTAAAGCGGAGGCGAGCGTGGACAAAAAGATCCTGTGGCGCGTCATTCTCATTGTGATCGTGGTTGGGCTCAGCCTGTGGTCGCTGTACCCGCCCGGCGAAAAGATCCACTACGGGCTCGATCTTTCGGGCGGTATCCACCTGGTGCTGCAGGTGCAGACCGACGACGCCATCAAGGCCGAGCTCGACGACTCCTCGCAGCGGCTGGTCAGCCGCGCCGCCGAAGAGGGCCTTCAGATCGCCCAGATGGAGTCGGACATCGAAGGACTGAACTTCACCGTCTCGGTCCCCGCCGCCACCGACTCCATGGCCCTGCGGGAGCTGGCCGACAACTGGGTCCCCGGCTACGCGGTGCGGCCCGGAGCGGGGGTCTGGACGTTCGAGCTGCCGCCCAACATGGACCGCACCGTGCGCGACATGGCGGTTCGTTCGTCGCTGGAGACCATCTGGAACCGCGTCGACCAGTTCGGCGTCGCCGAACCGGTGATCCAGCGACAGGGCATCGACAGCGATCGCATCCTCGTCCAGTTGCCCGGCGTCGACGACCCGGCGCGTGTCAAGGACCTTATTTCCTCGACCGCCTTCCTCGAGTTCCAGGAGGTCGCCGGCGGCCCGATGCCGGATCGCCAGGGCCTGCTCTCGGCGATCGGCGGCATCATTCCCTCCGACTCCGAGATCGTCGCAGGCGATCGTGAAGGGCTCGACGGTTCGGTGATCGGGACGGATTACTATCTTCTGAAGAAGTCGGCCATCATCTCGGGGCAGGAGCTGCGCTCGGCGCGCCGGAGCCAGGATGAGTACGGCCAACCGGTGGTCAACTTCGCCACCCAGCCCCACGCGGCCGACAAGTTCGGCCAGTACACCGGCTCCCACATCGGCACCCGGATGGCGATCGTCCTCGACCAACGGGTCATCTCGGCGCCGGTGATCGAGTCGCGGATCCCCGGCGAAGGCCGCATCACGGGCAGTTTCTCGATCGAAGAGGCGGAGGATCTGGCGCTCAAACTGCGGGCCGGCGCGCTGCCCGCGACCATCACCTACCTCGAAGAACGCACCGTGGGCCCGTCGCTGGGCCGCGACTCGGTGGTGCGCGGGGTGCGGGCGGCGGTGTCCGGCCTGCTGGTCGTCATGCTGTTCATGCTCGTCTACTACCGCATGTCGGGGCTCAACGCGAACGTCGCGCTGATCCTGAACATCGTCATCCTGCTCGGCGCCATGGCCTATTTCGGCGCCACCCTCACCCTGCCCGGCATCGCGGGCGTGATCCTCACGATCGGCATGGCGGTCGATGCGAACGTGCTCATCTTCGAGCGCATCCGCGAAGAGCTGGGGGTCGGCAAGACCGTCCGTGCCGCCATCGACACCGGGTTTGCACGCGCCTTCGGCACCATTCTCGACGCCAACCTCACCACGCTCATCGCCGCCCTCTTCCTGTTCAACTTCGGGACCGGTCCGGTCAAGGGATTTGCCGTCACGCTGTCGATCGGCATTCTGGCGAGCGTGTTCACCGCCGTCTTCGTCTCGCGAACCCTGTACATGATCGCGCTCGCCGGCCGTGAACGGGTCGAGTCGCTGAGTATCTGATTGGAAACAACCATGCGAATTATCGGTGACACCAATATCCCGTTTCTCTCGTACCGGCGGATCGCCCTTGTGATCTCCGCCGTGGTCATCGTTGCCGGTCTGGCCTACGAGTTCCTCGGCCACGGCCTCAACCTCGGCATCGACTTCGTCGGCGGCACCCAGGTCACCGTCAAGTTCAATGAAGAACCGGACCTCGGCGACCTGCGGACAGCGGTCGCCCAACTCACCGCCGGTTCGCCCCTGATCCAGCGCTTCGACGAGGCCGAGAAGCACGAGGTCTTGATCCGGGTGGAAAATCCGGGTGGCGAGGAGGGCGATTTCACCCGCCCGATCCTCGATCTCCTGCACGCGAAGTTCAACTCGAATCTCGGCGACCGGTTCGACCTCAATACCAGGGGTTCACTCGAGCTGACAGACTTCATCGCCACGGCCGATCCTGATGGCGTCGGCGGCGACGTGGAAGGCCGAAACGCCTACTACGAACCCATGGCCGAGGCGGTTCTCGACTATCGCAAAGAGAACGGGATCTTCTCGTCTCTCGGCGAGCTCGATACCGTCACCACCCTGAGCGACCAGGCCCGGGCCTACCTCCAGGACGCGGCGGCGGTCGGAGCTTTTTCGCTGCTCGGTGCTGAGAACGTGGGCCCCGCGGTCGGCAAGGACCTGCAGAAGAAGGCGCAGCTCGCGATCATTTTTTCGATCCTCGGGATGCTGGTCTACATCTGGATCCGCTTCCAGCTGCCCTACGGCGTGGGCGCGGTGGTCGCCATCTTCCACGACGTTCTGATCACACTGACGGCGCTCGCCGTGACCCAGCGGGAGTTCAACCTGCCCACCGTGGCGGCCCTCCTGACCCTGGTCGGCTACTCGGTCAACGACACTGTGGTGGTCTTCGACCGGGTGCGTGAGAACCTGCGTCTGCACCGCGGCGAGGACCTCGAGAAGATCATGAACACCTCGATCAACCAGACCCTGTCCCGGACCTTCATCACCTCCGGCACGACGCTGCTGGTGGTCATCAGCCTCTTCGTCTTCGGCGGCGACGTCATCAACACCTTTGCCTTCGTTCTCCTGATCGGTATCGTCGTCGGGACCTACTCGTCGATCTTCATCGCCTCGCCGGTGGCCCTCGCAATGAACAGGGTGCTGGTCGCCCGCCGCGAACGCCGCCGCCTCGCGGGAAAACGCTGACACGAATGCTGAATTAGGAATTAGGAATTCGGAATTACTACCGCCCGCCCCTACTCAAGGGGCGGGCGGTTTTTCTATCTCTCGCCGAGACCAACGTGCTGATACGAGTCGCGCGCGGCGGAGCGTGCCATCTTCAATATTGTTGGATACATTGCCGTCGACGTCATTTGGATTTCACGGGCCAACAATGTTGAAGGTGGCAACTCCCGGGAAGCGAGTTCGGATACGAGTCGCGCGGCGGAGGTGCCGACCGTCAGGAAAACAGATACATGCCGGCATTCCGAATTCCGAATTCCGAATTCCGAATTCCCCTGAGCTGGACTTCAGTTGTTCCTGCCGCCTGCCGTTTGTGATGGCGAAGGCTGTGGTCGTCGGGCCGTTTCCTTGACCCCGACAGATAGAATAGATGGATGGTCGCGGAACCCGTTTCGGCGAAGATACGCATCGAGGACATCCTCAACCGGATGGAGCGCTACCGTCCGGATCTCGACGAGGACCTGATCCGTCACGCCTACGTCTTCGCCGCCAACCGGCACCAGGGTCAGATCCGCCGTTCCGGCGAGCCCTACTTCACCCATCCGCTGGCCGTCGCCTGGATCCTCGCCGACATGGAGCTCGACGAGGAAACGGTGTCGGCGGGCCTGCTCCACGACCTTCTGGAAGACACCGAGACAACCGTCGACGAGATCGACGAGGAGTTCGGGCCCGAGGTGGCGCGGTTGGTCGCGGCGCTGACGAAGATGGCCGATTTCGAGAGCTCGTACTCGAGTCGCGAGGCGAACGAGGCGGAGAACTTCCGCCGCCTGCTGCTGGCCTCGATGGACGACGTCAGGGTCATCCTCGTCAAGCTCGCCGATCGGCTTCACAACATGAGGACGCTGGGCTTTCTGCGCCGCGAGCGGCAGGTGGCGATCGCCCGGGAAACCCTCGAGATCTTCGCTCCGATCGCCAACCGGTTGGGCATCGGCAGCATCAAGACCGAGATGGAGGATCTGTGCTTTCGCTACCTCCATCCCAAGGAGGCCGAAAAACTCGATCACGAGATCGAGGAACGAAAAGAGGCGGCCGACCGCTGGTTTGCCGAGATCCAGGGCATCCTCGAGGGCCTGCTCGATGACAACGGGATCGAGGGCACCGTCCAGGGCCGGATCAAACACCTCTACTCCATCTTCGAAAAGCTCAAACGCCAGGGCGTGGATGTCGCCAATGTCTTCGACTTCCTCGCATTTCGGATCATCGTGACGTCGGTTGCGGACTGTTATGCGACGCTCGGCCTCATCCACCAGCGGTGGCCGCCGGTTCCCGGCCGGCTCAAGGACCACCTCGCCATCCCCAAGCCCAACGCCTACCAGTCGCTGCACACGACGGTGGTCGGACCGGAGGGGCACCCGTTCGAGATCCAGATCCGGACCGCGGACATGCACAAGATCGCGGAGTACGGCATCGCCGCTCACTGGAGCTACAAGGAAAAGGGCTCCCATGCGCCGGCCGAGGATTCCCGGGTGGCCTGGCTGCGCGCGCTGCTCGACAATTCCGAAGGCACCTCGCCGCGTGAATTTCTCGACTCGCTCAAGGTCGATCTCTATCCCGACGACGTCTACTGCTTCACGCCTCGCGGCGATGTGTTCTCCTTTCCTCGGGGGGCCACGGTCCTCGACTTCGCCTACCGCATCCACAGCCAGGTCGGACAGACCTGTGTCGGCGGGCGCATCAACGGGAAGTGGGTGCCGCTGAAGACCGAGATCAGAAATGGTGACATCGTCGAGATCACCACTTCCAACCGCCAGCAGCCCCACCACGACTGGCTGTCGATCGTTGCCACCAATCGCGCCCGCTCGAGGATCCGGGCCTGGCTCAAACGGGAGGAGAAGGAACGCGCGGTCGAGGTCGGCCGCAAACTCCTGGACCGGGAGTTGCGCAAGGTCGGCACCTCGTTGAAACAGATCAGCGGCAGCGACGAACTCGCCTCCGTATTGCAGGGCAGCGGCATGTCGAAGGAAGAGGATCTGCTGGCCGCCATCGGTTTCGGCAGAACCCCGGTGTCCGTCGTGACAGGTCCGTTGCGGCAGGAGGTGAATGCAGGCGAAGACGCGGTCGCCGACGTGCGGACCCGCGTCGCACCGCCGACGGTCGAAGGGCATGCTCTCGAGGTCACCGGAGACTCGGATTTCCTGGTCTACCTGGCCAAGTGCTGCAAGCCCCTGCCGGGCGAGGAGATCGTCGGCTTCGTGACCCGCGGCAAAGGGGTCGCAGTGCACGCTCGGGCCTGCCCGAACGTCCGCAATCTCCTCTACCATCCTGAAAGAGAGATCGAGGTCCGGTGGGCGGCGAGCCGAGCGAGTGCCGGGGCGCCCACCTCACAAGTCGATGTTGACATGGCCTTCGCCGACAGCTCCGGAATGCTGGCGTCGATCTCGCACGTCATCTCGTCGGAGGGCAGCGATATCCTCACCTGCCAGCTGCGGTCAGAGCCCGGCGACACGGGATCTGCGGCTCTCACCATCCTGGTGCGCGACGCCGCACAGCTGTCGCGCATCCTGACCCGGCTGCAGGCGTTGAAGGGGATGGTGCGGGTCGAGCGGCGGGGCGCGGCGGGGGCCGGCCCATGAGCGCCGCTTTGAACTCAGATTCGCGGGGCCTTGGTGACCTTGCCCGAGCGGATGCACCGCGTGCACACCCGGACGTATTTCGGCCGTCCGTCGACCATCGCACGCACCCGCTGGAGGTTGGGCAGCCAGCGCCGCTTCGTTACGTTGTGAGCGTGGGAGATGTTATTACCGGCCATCGGTCCCTTGCCGCAGATTTCACATCGCTGCGCCATGTCAGAACTCCTTCTCGAATCCCCCGAACAGGGGGGGAATTTAATAGCACAGGCGGCCCCGATTATCAAGTGTCGGCAAAGGATTGCCATTCGATATTCCGACCAATCCGGACCCAAAACACGCACCAGGGTGCAAAAAGAACACATAATTTTTTCGACGAAAGAAGAAAAGGTTCGAAAAAAATCACGCTGTTTGCAACGATAAATGATACGCTAATAAGAACGGTATGGGCCGGACAGTGTTTTGCCTATTCGCGAGAAGCCGCCGGAGTCTGAATTTGAAAAAAATGAGAAAAAGTTGTGCGACCCGAGTTACTGCGTCGATTGGTTGTTGTGATCCCTGTTCTTGACCTTAGAGGAGGCCTTTGGTAGCCTCAAAGTAGAGGGGTTTATGGTCCTGTCCAGAAAAACTTCTGCGATCAAGGTGTAAGCCGTGTTTGGAAAACCCAAAAAGCAAGTCGTCGGCTGTGATGTCGGTTCTTCGGCGATTAAGATCGTCGAGTTGAAGCCGCTGAAAAACGGAGAATTTCAGCTTCTCCATGCCGCGATCGCCGATCTCTCGCCGGAGGCGATTGTCGACGGCGCGATCATGGATTCGTCACTCGTTGTCGAGGCTTTGTCCCGTTTGATTGCCGAAAACAGCATCAAAAATTCCAACTTCGGCGGTTCATTGTCGGGCCATTCGGTGATCATCAAAAAGATCCAGCTCCCGGCGATGACCGACGCGGAGCTGGCGGAGTCGATTCAGTGGGAAGCCGAGCAGTACATTCCTTTTGACATCAACGACGTCAATCTCGACTATGTGGTGCTCGAGTCCGATGCCGGCGACACCATGGACGTGCTGCTGGTCGCGGTCAAGAAGGACCGGATCGCCGACTACACCTCGGTGATCGTCCAGGCCGGCAAGGAGCCGGTGCTGGTCGATGTCGATGTTTTCGCCCTGCAAAACGCCTACGAGGCGAACTACGATCTGGAACAGGAGACGGTGGCGCTGGTCAACGTGGGCGCATCGGTGATGAACATCAACGTGCTCTACCACGGGGTCTCGATCTTCTGGCGGGACGTGGCATTCGGAGGCAATCAGTACACCGAGGCGATCCAGCGCGAGCTGAGCCTGTCGAGGGACGACGCCGAGCGGCTCAAGCTCGGTGAGCGGGTCGGTGAAAACACATTGCAACAGGTGTTGAGCGTTCTCAACAGCGTGTCGGAGGATCTGACCGCGGAGCTCCAGAAGACGATCGATTTCTTTGTTGCCACGTCATCTGTCGATCATCTGGATCGAGTGGTGCTGGCCGGTGGGAGCGCGCAGGTGCTCAACCTCGACGAGGTCATCAGGGAGCGTTTCCAGGTCACAGTCGAGGTCATGAACCCTTTCCGGAACATCCGCTACAGCGAGTCCGACTTCGATCCCGAGTGGATCAACCGGCATGCTCCGGCGATGGCGGTGGCGGTGGGCCTCGCGGTGCGCAAGGTCGGAGAGTGACGCAATGATCAAGATCAATCTGGTTGCTGAAACTCCGGCGGCGGCGGCGACACAATCTTCGCGGCCCCAGTTCTCGTTGGGGGCGAAACAGGGTGACATCGTCCTGTTGATCGTTCTCGCGCTGGCCTGCGTCGTGGTCGGCACCCAGTGGTACCTCCTGACCAGCAAACGCGCCGATCTCCGGCAGATCGAGCAGGAGAGACGGCGCGAGCGCGACGAGCTTCTGCAGTACATCAAGAAAGTCGAAGAGCTCGAGGCGAAGCGCGAGTCGCTGCGGCAGAAGATCGAAGTCATCGAGGAGTTGAAAAAGAACCAGCGCGGTCCGGTCAAGATCATGGACGAGGTTTCGCGGGCGCTGCCGGAACTGGTGTGGCTCACGAAGCTCAACCTGAAGGACAACGAACTCGTCCTCGACGGAACCGCGATGGACGAAAACGCAGTCGCGAACTACATCGCCAACCTCGATGCGTCACCGTTCTTCGAGGAACCGGAGCTGAAGAACCTGTCGCGGGTGAGAGGCGACAACTTCAATTTCTCACTGAGGTGCATCTTCAACATCTCGCCGCCGGAAATCCAGGCGGCGGAGGGCTCGCAGGCCGCGGCGGGCGGGCAGTGAAGACGGGGGGCTGACGCGTGGCTATTGATCTCAACTCCAAGCCCTGGTACGTGGCGGCGCTCGTGGGACTGGCGCTTGGCGTGTCCCTGTTCGTGGTCATGCACCTGTACGTCTTCAAGGACATCCAGACCCAGATCGAGCGCCTCGAGAGCAACATCAACGATCTCGAGCGTGAAATCGAGAAGGGGCGCGCCGCCAAGGCGGACCTGCCACGGCTCGAGGAAGACATCCGGAACTACGAAATCGAGCTCGACCGTCTGCGCCGGATCCTGCCGACCCGCCGCGAGACCGACAATCTGATCAAGAGGCTCAAGCAGCTCACCGAACAGGGGCGGTTCAACCTCACCCGCTTCACTCCCGGCAACTTCGAGGATCGCGGTTTCTACCAGGCGTGGCCGATCCAGGTGGGGCTGGACGGGACGTATCACGAGTTCGGTTTGCTGTTCGATCGGATGAGCAGGTTTTCGAGGATCATCAACGTCAACGCGTTGACGTTCACACCCATGCGCTCGAGCACGGCCGGTGACCGGTTCACCGTTCACTCCGATTTCACTCTTCAGACCTTCATCTTCAAGGAAGAGGGCGCGGAGCTAGAGGAATGAACTGCAAACTACTGATTTCGTGGGGTCTGATCCTCTTGCTGACGGGCATCGGAGCGGCCGGCGCACAGGAGCCGGCGGCAGAGGAGCCGACGCCGCTGATCGAGAGCGACGTCGACGTGTCGGGCATCGAAGAGATCCTTCGGGGCGAGGAAGAGGTCCTGCAGGGCGGCATCTTCGGTTACGACCCGGCGGGACGTCGCGATCCCTTCCGGTCTCTCCTCGGAGGCTTCGAGGAGACGGAAGAGGGACCGGCAAAGGCGCGGCCGCCCGGGCTCCCCGGAATGTTGGTGGAGGAACTCAAGGTCGAGGGGATCATCGAGATGCCGAGCGGCATCCTCGCCTTCGTCCTCGGGCGCGACAACGTTTCGTACATCATCCGTCCGGGAACCAAGCTGTACAACGGCGAGGTGGCTGAGATCCATCGCAACAGGGTGGTCTTCAGACAGTTCGTCAACGATCCCGGTCGGCTCAAACCATACGATGAAATTGTACGAGAACTCACGGACTAGCCGTTGATATGAGGGGAATATGGGGGACGGCATGATGATGAAAAACGTCCGCATCCTGGTGGCGACAGCGGCATTTGTCCTGCTGGGGGCTGGTGTGCCGCTCCTCGCCGAGGAGTCCACTCCTGCGATTCAGGGGATGGGTGCGGAGGCGGGACCTTCCGGCCCCGTGCTCCACCTCCGCGCGACGGGGGAGCTGGAGACCGTCCATTACTCGCCGCAGCCGGGTGTGTGGGTGGTGGAGCTGCCCGAGGCCCGGTGGGACGATGGTGTGGGCCGCCTGACCGGGACCGGCACCGGCATCGAACGTGCGGAACTCGACCATGTCGAAGAGTTCGGGAAAAGGGTCTCACGCCTCACAGTGTGGCTGGCAGAACCGGCACAACTGACGTTGACCGCGAAAGCGGGTGGGCTCGATCTCGAGTTCTACTCCTTCACCGATCAGCCGGCCGCGCCGGCGCCCGTGATTCGCGAGGACGTGGTGGTTGCCGAGCAATCGCGGCCCGCGACGACTCCGGCGCAGTCCTTCTCGGGGCCAGCGAACCTCTACGAGGTGGTCCCGGTGCGGACCGGAGACGGCGTCGTGGTCGAACTCAAGGCCGATCGCACGCTCAAGGTCAGCTCGTTCACCCTGCCCGAACCGAGGCGGCTCGTTCTCGATCTGAGCGGCGTCGTCAATCACGTCGATCGCCACCTCATGCCGGTCAACGCCCCGCTCGTCAGCCAGGTCCGCGTGGCGCAGTTCCAGGCGACGCCGGAACCGATCACCAGGGTGGTCATCGACCTCCGGTCGGATGCCGACTACCAGGTCGACGGCACCAGCAACGGCGCCATCGTTTCGGTGGGCGTGAATCGTCAGGCGACGGCGGCCGCCGCCCAGTCCTTTGCCACCGAGTCCGTCCAGGTCGCCCAATCGGGCACCATCGAGATCACCCGCTCGCAGCCGCGGACCGTTTCCGAGCCCGAGCCCGCGCAAGAGGTCGTCTCGGCAATTTTTGACGTTCCCGAAGACCCGGCGAAGACCGATCAGGCCACGGACAGGGCGACGGAGTCGAAGAGAAGCCCGTGGGTGGCGGACGACAACCAGCTCATCGAGCAGGCCACCGCCGCGAAGGTGCTGGACTCTCCGACCATGGCCGGTGAGAGCTACGCCGCGACCGAGGTGGACAACCAGCAGGAGCAGTGGACCGGCGAGCCCATCACGCTGACCCTCAAGGATGCGGACGTCAAAGACGTCCTCAAGACCTTCTCGGTGCTCACCGAACTCAACATCGTGCTCGACCCGGGTGTCAGCGGGTCGGTGACGGTCGAGCTGAGAGAGGTGCCGTGGGACCAGGCCCTCGATCTGATCCTCAAGATCAACGGCCTCGACTATGTCCTGGAAAACAACGTCCTCAGGGTGGCCCCGATCAGCAAGTTGGCGGCCGAGAAGTCGGCCAGAGCGGCGTTCGACAAGGAGAAAGAACGGGCCAAACCGCTGAGCACCTACCTCAAGCCCTTGTCCTACGCCAAGGCGGATTACGTGGCCGGTCTCCTGTCGAGTGACAGCTACCTGTTGTCGGACCGCGGTTCGGTGACGGTGGATCAGCGCACGAACACGCTCATCATCCGCGACGTGAACGACCGGGTGGAGGGCATCCTCCGGCTCATCGATTCGCTCGATCTGCCGACGCCGCAGGTGGTGATCGAAGGCCGCATCGTGGAAACCACCAAGCAGTTCTCGCGCCAACTCGGCGTCAGCTGGGGCTTCACCGGGGTCATGGACGCCGAGCACGGCAACGACACCGGACTCAATTTCCCCAATTCGATCGAGGCCGTTGGCAACGTCGACCTGCCGGCAGGTCAGACGGTGCTGGCCATGACCTTCGGCGACATTCTCAACACCTTCAACCTCGACTTCCAGCTCACCGCGGCCGAATCGAGCGGTGTCGCACGGGTGGTTTCGACGCCCCGCGTCACGACTCAGAATCTCCAGCGCGCCTCGATCCGTTCAGGTCTGCAGATCCCGGTGCAGACGGTCGCCAACAACACGGTGACCGTGCAGTACGTCGATGCGACCTTGCGACTCGAAGTGACGCCGCAGATCACCGCGGAAGGCACCGTCAACCTCGACATCAACATCAAGAAACAGCGGCCGGCCCCCGAGTTTGCGGTTGCCGGCGGCAACAACGCACCGATCTTCACGCGTGACGCGGAAACTCAACTTCTGATTCGCGACGGCGGGACCACGGTGATCGGCGGAATTTACGAGATCACCGACGGTCAGGGTGAGGATCGCATTCCCGGGCTCAGCAATATCCCGATCTTCGGATGGTTGTTCAAGAACAAAACGGTTCGTCTCGATCACGACGAACTCTTGATCTTCATCACCCCGAGAATCGTCAAGTATTAGGCGGAGGATGAGATGAAGCGATTGATGAAACTCAGCGTTGTTCTCGCTCTCGGGCTTGTGGTCGGTTCGTGCGGCGGCAGCAGCTCGCTGGACAACACCGTGGCGTCGGTCTATCTGACCGTCGACGTCAGTGCGTACAACCCGGACATCGACATCTGCCTCCAGGTGGTCGACCTCGCGATCGAAAACATGGCGATCACGTCGACGCCCAAAGACCCCGGTGGATCCACGAGCGCCAACCAGGACGTCAATCTCACCCGATGGGTGGTCAAGCCCTACCGGACCGACGGCGGCAACTCCAACTCCCCGGAGTGGTCGTATGACCAGGCGGTCTTCGTTCCCGCAGGCGGCTCCGCCGATCTCGAGAACTACCGGATCTACCCGCTCGAGTACCTGCAGGAGGTGCCGATCGCCCATCTGTTTCCGGCAAACGGCGGATTCGACCCGGAGACCGGCAACACCAACATCCGGCAGAGTCTCGAGTTGACGATTTACGGCAGGACGGTGTCCGGCAAGAGTGTTGCGACCACACCGATTCCAATCGCATTCAATTTCTACTGCAACGGCCAGTAAGTGGGGGTCTGAAGCCATGAAGAGATTTACACCGTTCATCGCCCTCCTGGCGCTGGTCGTCATGGTCGGATGCTCGGGGAGCAGCCCCTCCGCCGACCCGGTGCCGACCGTGGTCCCGACTGCCTGGGGAATTCCGACGTTGAGTGCCAGCAGCACGGCACCCCTGGTTGGGACCGTGATTCAGGTCGATGCGCAGATCACAAAAGACGGATCGGCGGCTCCCAATGGAACTTCCGTGGAATTCCTGTCCTCCGGCCCGGGGACCTTCTTCGGATTCACCGGAGGCCTGATCACGAAGGGTGATCTGGTGCTCGAAGAGGACGTGACCGTTCTCACCGAAGGCGGGTACGCAACCACCTACTTCACCGTCATCGCAGCCAACGAGTCCGACAACCCCGCGGGGTCCTACCTCATCCAGGTTCGCGTCAACAATGTGGTCAAACAGATAACCGTCCAGTACCGGGCGTCCGCGACCACCGACGGGCTGCAGCTGTACGGCATCGACCCGCGGCGCGGCGCATACGCCGGCGGCGACCAGGCCGAGATCACCGGGAAGGGGATCCAGGCGCCGGTCGAGGTGTTCTTCGACCTCAACGGTGTGGCCTACCAGGCGATCGTCGCCGGTGTGGTCGAGAGCATTCCTCTCGATCAGGACGGGTCGATCACGGTCGTGACCCCGGCCTTCACGGGCGCCAACAACACCATTCAACAGACCGCCGATGTCCGGGTGATCGCCAACGCCGGCACCGGCGCCCAGCAGACCGCCACCCTGTCGAACGCATTTGTCCTGCTGCCGGGCGGCGGCCCCCAGATCTACGGCCTGTCGCCCAATTCGGGCCGCTCCTCCGGTGGCGAGGTCGTCAACATCCTCGGTCAGAACTTCGGTTCGGTGGCCTCCGACCTCAGCGTCAGCTTCACCGCCCCGGACGCCATGGTTCGTCTCGCCTCGGTCATTTCGGTGGCTCCTGACGGCAGCCAGATCCAGGTCGAGACCCCGCGCTTCAGCACGCTGCCATTGACCGAAGATCAACCCCAGGATGTGACGGTGTCGACCGTCGACGGCGGCACCATGCTCGAAGACGCATTTATCGTTCTCGCCGACAACCCGGTACCGGAGATCGCCTCGATCTCTCCGACCTCGGGCCCGCTCGAGGGCGGCACGTCTGGTGACCATCTTCGGCAGGGGGTTCCAGGCGCCGATGCAGGTGTTTTTCGGCGATCTGACGGCGACCGACGTCAATATCTTCGACGACACCTCGCCCGCCAACCAGGACCGCATCACCTGCCTCAGCCCGAACTACAGCCAGCAGAACCAGGTGCCGCCGGTGGTGGTGCCCGTTCGGGTGGTCAACATCAACACCGGAACCGATTCGTTCTACAACAGCTTCACCTACGGCGACAACCTCTACATCACCGGTAACAGCCCGCAGGAGGGCGGTCTCGGCGATCTCGTCATCATCTACGGTTCCGGCTTCATCGATCCGCTGCAGGTGTTCCTCGGCGACGAACAGATGCAGGTCCTGAGCGTTTCCGGCACCGAGATCGTGGTGCGGATCCCTGATGATCTGGGTGTCCTCTGCACCGAGACCAGCGGCACCTTCAAGGTGGTGTTGCTCGAAAGCGGGCTCGAGGCGACTGGTGGCAACTTCACGATCCGCGGCAATTCGCCGACGGTTCTTGGAGTGACGCCGATCATCATCCCCGAGACTGACCTCGGGACCCCGTCCGCCGACATCGTGATCAACGGCCAGTTCTTCGCTCCGGACGTATTGGTTCAGGTGGGGAATTACGTCGCGCCCAGCAGTTCCGTAACCGTCGAAAGCGATTCCACCATCGATGTACAGAACCTTCCCGGCATCGATGAGCTCGGAATCACTTTCAATCCGACGGCCTGCACCCTGCCTGGAGGCCAGCCCGGGGTGCGTCAGTCTTCGACACCGGTCGCAGTCACCGTGACGAATTTCCCGGGGACCTGCGCGGACACCCTGCCCGGCGCGATCGTCATCGAGCCAAGCTCGACGGTGTGCGTGGCCTCGCCTGCTAACGTCGCGACCAACCCCACTGGGACGTGGAGCTTCCCGGCGACCACAGCACTGACCTGTTCGATCGATCAGTCAATCACCATTGCAAATATCGGGGGCGAGGATGCCACGGTGCTCAACCCCGTACTGCAGAGTGGTGCCGAGTTTCAGTATGTCTCCGACAACTGCCCGCCGTCTCTGGCGTACGGTGCGAGCTGTTCCTATACGGTACGTTTCTGTCCGGCGACCGCAGGCGCCAAACAGGATGTCCTCAACATTACGTACAACAGCGCCTCTGAGGGCGCGAAGTTGACGCCGGTTACATTGAACGGCAACGGATTGTAGGCAACGAGCCGCCGCCCGAGTCCGGGCGGCGGCCCGTATCTTTGCACCATGGACTACCGACTCGAGCAGTTCCGCTTTGAGCTCCGGGAGGACCCGTCCTCCCGGATCTTCTTCAAACTCGGCGAGCACCTGCGCCGCGAGGGGGAGTTCCAGGAAGCGATAGCGGTCCTCGGCAACGGTCTCGAACAGCACCCGAAGTACGTCGCAGCGTGGGTCAGCCTCGGCCGCGCCCTGCTCGATGCGGGATCGAGCCGCCAGGCCGCCGACGCTCTCGGACGGGCGCTCGCACTCGACCCGGAAAACGCGGTGGCCTCACGCTTCGCCGGCGAGGCCGCCATCGCCAACGGCGAGTGGGTCGAGGCGATCAAGGCCCTCAAGCGCGCGCGTGCGCTGTCGGCCCCGGATGAGGGGCTCGAGGAACGCATCGCCTTTGTCGAGGGCCATCTTGCCGAACTGGGACAACTCGAGTCCCCGGCTCCGGCGGCGAAGCTCGGCAGCGGTTGGGTGGCGCCGCCGTCGCCGGGACGGTCACTGGACCAGGTCTTCGCCGACGCCGACTTCGAGAGATCGCAGGGTTCAAACGACGGTGACGTGTTCGTCGTCGAAGCCGTCGAGGAAACGGCGTCGGAGGAGCTTGATCTCGGAGACGCCGGCCGCCGGACCGTGGCGGTTCCGCTGGACGACTTGCCGATACCGCCGGCCCCCGACCCGTTCCCGGCGGAAGAGCGGTTCGAGCCCGAACCCGTTCAGACTTTTGAAGGTCTTGACGAGATCGAAGCCGAGCCCGGCATCGAAACCGGCGACGCCTTTGTTGAACGTGCAGCCGATGCCATCGCATTCGATGTCGACGACGAGGCCCCGGGTGTTTCGGAGCCTCCGTCCTCTTTCGAGCCCGAGCCGGCTTTCGAAATCGGAGAAGGACCTTCGGCAGACGACGATTCTGCCGTGGAGCTCGACGTCCCCTCGGCACTCGAGTCGGCCACCGTGCCGATTTCCGCGCCCGTGGCCGACGGCCCGGCTGACGCCGATTACGATATCGATTTTGATCTCCTTGACGATGCCGAATTCGACGCCCGATCCGAGGAACTTCCCCTTCCGACCATGACCCTGGCCCGCCTGGCTCTGGATCAGGCGGATCTGGAGCTGGCCGAGAAAACGCTGCGAGGCGTCCTCGAACGGGACCCTTCGAATAGCGAGGCGGCCCGGCTGCTGGCGGGTCTGACGGCCGGGGCGGAGGTCGACGTGGCGACCGGTCCGGTTGACGAAGGGACTGTCGACGCACGAGCCAGGGCATTGCGGCGCTGGTTGGAGGCGGTTAGACTGGCTTCGGAGAGGCTGAAACCGTGAACTTCCAACAACCGATCCAGCAACTGCTGGAGAGTTGCCCCGGCGCCCGCGGGGCCGCCATCGTCGACCCCGACGGTATCCCGGTGGTGGTGAGTCCCCACGACGCGACGCTCGAGACCCTGGGTGCGGAACTGGCGACCATCGTCCGTGATCTTGCCGAGGCGACCCGGGAATTTCGCCACGGAGATCTCGAGCAGCTTGCGGTTTTTGCCGAGGATGCGGTTATCATCTTGACAACCATCGCGGCCGGGTACTTCCTGATTCTCGTTCTGGGCCGGGGTGGTCTCACGGGGAAGGGCAGATTCCTGAGCCGGTTGGTCCGCACGCGCCTGTACTCCGAATTCATCTGAGGTGACACGACACAATGTTCAAGTTTGACGAAATTCGTGAGCTGATCCAGTTGGTCGGCTCGTCGGGGGTGTCGAGCGTCGAGGTCGAGCATGCCGGTTCCCGTCTTCGGATCGAGGGCCGGGCGTCGGTCGTGATGGCCGCGCCGACAGCCGCCACAACCGAAACGGGTTTGGCGGCCCAACCCGTTGCTCCGAGCGCGGCACCTGCGGGCGGCGCTGCCTCCGCTAAGCTCGAGGAGGAGGCCGGTCTGCACGAGATCAACTCCCCGATCGTCGGCACCTTCTACCGGGCGCCGAACCCCGACGCGGATCCCTACGCCAAGGTGGGAGATTTTATCGAGCGCGGCCAGACCCTCTGTATCGTCGAGGCGATGAAGTTGATGAACGAGATCGAGTGCGACATCAGCGGGACCATCGTCAAGGTGCTGCCCGAAGACGCTCAACCGGTGGAGTATGGCGAAGCTCTCTTCCTGATCCGTCCGGCGTGACCGCGGTAAGCCACATGTTTTCGAAGGTCCTGATCGCCAATCGTGGAGAAATCGCGGTGCGGATCATCGCCGCCTGCCGCGAAATCGGCGTGCAGACGGTGGCCGTCCACTCGGAGGCCGACCGCGAGTGTCTGCACGTCAAGCTCGCCGATCAGGCGATGTGCATCGGCCCCGCCGATTCCTCCAGTTCCTACCTCAACACAACATCCGTGATGTCGGCGGCGTTGCTCACCGGCGCCGACGCGATCCACCCCGGCTACGGTTTTCTGGCGGAAAACGCCCACTTTGCCGAGATCGTCGGAGCGTGCGGTCTGACCTTTATCGGGCCCTCCCCCGAAGCGATCCGCCTGATGGGCAACAAATCACAGGCCCGAACCACAATGGCCGCCTCCGAAGTTCCGATCCTCCCCGGCTCCGACGGGCCGTTGAAATCGGCCTCCGAGGCGCTGAAGCTTGCCAAGGAAATCGGCTTCCCGGTCATTTTGAAGGCGTCGGCAGGGGGCGGCGGGCGCGGGATGCGTCTGGCCTGGGATGCCGAAGATCTCAAACGCGCCTACGACACCGCATGGAACGAAGCAGAACGGGCGTTCGGCGACCCGACCCTGTATCTCGAGAAGTATCTGCAGCGCCCGCGGCACATCGAGTTTCAGATCCTGGCCGACTCGCACGGGCGGGTGATCCACCTCGGTGAGAGGGAGTGCTCGATCCAGAGGCGCCACCAGAAGATCATCGAAGAGGCACCGTCAGTGGCGCTCAACCCCGAATTGCGGGCCGAGATGGGCCGTGCGGCGGTGGCGGCGGCGCGCGCCGCAAAGTATGAAAATGCCGGGACGGTGGAGTTCCTGCTCGACCAGGACGGCAGCTTCTACTTCATGGAGATGAACACCAGGATCCAGGTGGAGCACCCGGTCACCGAGCTCGTCACGGGCATTGATCTCGTGATCGAACAACTCAGGATCGCGGCCGGCGATGCGATTTCGATCCCGAAAAGAAAACAGGTCCGACCGAAAGGCCACGCCATCGAGTTCCGCATCAACGCCGAGGACCCCGAGACCTTTGCGCCCTCGCCCGGTCGGATCACTCACCTGTCATTGCCCAGCGGTCCCGGCGTCCGTTTGGACACCCACATTTATGGCGGTTATGCCGTTCCACCCTACTATGACAGCCTGGTCGCCAAGCTGCTGGTCTACGGCAAGGATCGCGAAGAGGCGATCGCGCGGGGCCGTCGCGCTCTTTCCATGCTCAAGATCGAAGGCATCAAGACCTCGGTTTCGCTCCACGAGCGGATTCTCGACTCCGACGACTTCAAAGCGGGTCGCCTCGACACCCACTTCATGGAACGATTCCTCTCCGAGTGATCCGGACACAGGGGTCTTCCTCCAATCAGCTTCGGCCGGCCGGTGATGCGCCCCTTCGTCGAGTGGTAAAATTGAGAGTGATGGTCAATATCTACCTGGTCGGGTTCATGGGTGCCGGGAAGACCTCGGTGGGAAGGCATCTGGCACGGCTCCTGGACGCCCGTTTTCTCGACCTCGACGAACGGCTGATTTCGGTCTTCGGGTGTTCGATTTCCGAGGTCTTTCGCCACCACGGCGAGACCTCCTTCCGCGACGCCGAAAGCCGGGCCCTGAAGGAACTGTGCGGAGAAGAGGGGTTGGTCGTGGCTACCGGCGGCGGGGCCTTTTCGAGTCAGAGCAACCGGCAGCTGATGGCGGAGTCGGGGGGCATCTCGGTCTTTCTCGATGTGCCGTGGGAAGTGCTCGAGGACCGACTCGCGAGCGACAGCGACGACCGGCCCGTGTATGAAAGTGCGGAACAGGCCCGAAAGCTGTTCGAGGAGCGTCTGCCCGACTACCGCCGCGCGGCCGTGTCGATCGCTCTTTCCGGCGGCGAGACGCCGGATGCGGTGGCGGAAATCGTCGCCGATGCCGTGCGGGGGGCGCCGTGCGGTATCTGATCCTCAGCGACGTTCATTCCAACTGGGAAGCGCTGCAGGCGATCCGCGCCCATGTGCGGCGCAAGCGATACGACCGCGTGATCTTTCTCGGCGATGCGGTGGGGTACGGTGCGTCGCCCAACCGCATTCTCGACTGGATGCGGTCGCTGGGCGCCGACCTGTACGCAGTGCGCGGCAACCACGACCGGGTGTGTTCCGGAATCGACAGCGCCGACTACTTCAACCGGTACGCGCGCCAGGCCGCGATGTGGACTCTCGAACGCCTCGACGACCGCAACCTCGAGTTTCTGAGAACTCTGCCGGAGGGCCCGCTCGAGATCAGCGATGAGCTCGCGGTCTGCCACGGCTCGAGCATCGACGAGGACGCCTACGTCTTTTCCGCCTATGACGCACAGCTCGCCTTCGGCGGTCTGCCCCACCACCTGATCTTCTTCGGACACACCCACGTGCCGTCGCTGTTCGTCCTCCGGGAGCACAACGGAACCCAGACCCTCAAGGTGCGGCTGGTCACCGGCCGCCGGCTGGTGCTCGATCTCGAGCCGGAGTGCCGCTATCTCATCAACCCCGGTTCGGTGGGGCAACCGCGCGACCGCGACCCCAGGGCCGCCTACGCCATTCTCGACACCGACCAACGGCGGATCTACTTCTACCGTGTCACCTACCGCGCCTCGGTGGCGCGGCGTCGCATCCTGGCCGCCGGTCTGCCACCGGTCCTCGGGGATCGACTGTTGTACGGGGCCTGAGCCATGGCGCGATTCTCTGCACTCGGACCGTCTCTCATTCTGTGGGGAGTCGCTGCCACGGCTCAGGGCCAGATGGCGGGTCAGACGGCCTACCTCGCGACCGCCCTCGATCGCTGGTCGATCGATCTCCCGATTGCGGTGACCATGGTCGAGGACCCTTCCCCCCGGGTCAGGGAGCGGGCCGTCCGGGTACTGGCCTCGACCATCGACCCGGCTGTGATTCCGCTCCTGAAGGTGTATCTCGCCGATTCCGATCCCGCCGTTCGCCGCCAGGTCATGCTGGCCGCCGGCCGGCTCGGGCCCGCCGGTCTCGAGCTCGCGGCCGGGGGGCTGGGCGATCCGTCGCCCCTGGTGCGCCAGGCCGCGGCCTGGGCCGTCTGCCACGGCGGTGACGGCGGGTGGGACGTGCTGAAGCTCCTTCTTTCCACCGAAAAGGACCCCGCGGTCCTCGAAACCGCGCTTGCCAACGCGTGGCGTCTCGAGGGCGCGCCCTGGCAGAGCAGCCGTCATCCCCTACGCCGATCACTCCAGCCCCTATCTCCGGCGGGCTGCCGCCTACTCGCTGTCGCGGACCGGGGACCCCGCTGCGCGTGCCGCCCAACGCAGGTTGGCGGACGACGACGAGGCCGTGATCCGGGCAACGGTGCTGCGGGCATTTGCCCGCGGTGAGCTGGCCGACCCGGATCTGCAGACGGTGGTGGCGGCGCTCGACGACGCTGACTGGCGCGTCCAGGCTGCGGCGTGCAGCGTCCTTGCGGCGAGCGGCCCGGTTGCCCTCCCGGCGGCCGCGACCCGCTCTGTCGCGTCCTTCTTCGCCTCTCCCCACACCCAGCTCGCGTGGGCCGCACTCGCTGCTGCCACGGCTCAACCGGCGATCGGATCGACCGCCGAGCTCATGGCGGTTGTCGAGGGCGATGAACCCTGGCTCGCTTCCCAGGCGCTGGCGGCCCTCGCCGCGCGGGACGCAAAGACGGTCGCGGCGACCGCCGGCGCGTGGGCGGCGCCATCCAGCGCGATCTGGCAACGCCGGGCGGCGGCGCAGGTGGCGGTCGATCTCGGAGGGGCGGCCGAGAAACGTGCGGCGGCCGATCCCGACGCCGGCGTCCGGCTGGCGTGGCTGTCACGCCTCGACGACGAACAGACGGCGGCGCGCAGCGAGCAGCTGCTCGCCCTCCTGAAGACCGACCCCGATCCGGCGGTCCGCACCCAGACCCTCTCGCTGCTGCGCGAGGCTGGCGCGGCGCCTTCAGTGGAAGAGCTGATCGCTCTCCACACGGCGTGGCGCCGCGACACCATGCCCGATGCCCGGGTGGAAGCGCTGGTCGCGGCGATGGCGGCCACCGAGCCCGGTCCCGAGCGCCAGGCGATCCTCGAGATCGGTCTCGAGGACGCCGATCCCGCCGCGGTGGCGATGGTGGTCAACGGCGCGCGCGGGCTCGGCGAGAGCGTGGCTTTTCCGCCGCGCGAGCCCCGCCACGGCGCCCTCTGGTATCAGGGGCTCCATGACTGGGCGGCCGAGGAACGGTGGCTCGATGTCGTCACCGATCGCGGCACCTTCCGCATCGCTCTCGATCTCGACGTCGCGCCCCTGACCTCGCGCGAGATCTGGGACCTCGCCGCGGACGGTTTTTACGACGGGCTCGATTTTCACCGCGTCGTGCCCAACTTCGTCGTTCAGGGCGGCGATCCCCGCGGCGACGGCTGGGGTGGGCCCGGTTTCGTCCTTCCCGACGAACCCTCGCTGGTGCCGTTCGATTCGTGGCGGGTCGGCATCGCCACCTCGGGCCCTCAGACCGGCGGCTGCCAGTTCTTCGTCACCCTGACCCCTGCCGATCATCTGACCGGCCACTACACCAATATCGGCGAGGTCGTGGAGGGGCGCGAGGTGTTGACCGAGATCCGGGTCGGCGACCGGATCCGCGAGGTGCGGGCGCTCTCCGGTCGCGTCGAGCCGCTCGCTCCCCGGTCGAAGGATGAGGTCCCGAAGCCGCCCGGAAAGGCACCGGAAGCGCCGACCTCCGGCGATTCCTGACGACCTACCGGCCGCGGAACCTCCAAACCCGACGGGGTAGAAGCCCAGCCTTCGTCAACGGTCTGTCAAACCTGCGGTGAAACCGAGATCGACGTTCATAAATGGCTGTATTTGCCGTTGGTTGGCAAGGTCAAACGATATACTGGAAGGTGGGGGCGGTGACAACCGGACGTCCGCCGGGCCAACAGGTTCGAAGTCACTGTTGACGGTTTGCGGCGCGCCGGCGAACGGTGAGGAGGCCGATCATGAAACGGCTGCTGATCGCAACGACCCTGCTGGCCCTTTTTCTGCCGGCGGCGGTTTGCGCACAGGTGAGCTGGCCGATGTACCAGGCCAACGCCGCTCACACGGGATACATCCCGGTGTCCTTCGACCCCAACGATTTCACCCTCGACTGGGAAGTCACGCTCTCGCCGAGTGGTCTGGACGTGAACCCGGTAGCCGCGGTCGGCGGCCGTGTGTTCGCCACCCTGAACATCTATTTTGAAAACGGGCAGGACGACTTCTTCACCCTCGATGCCACCGACGGCACGATTCTGTGGTCCAAGGACTTCGGGGATGTCTACTCGGTCAATCCCCCGGCCTACGACGCCGGCGAGGTCTATCTCCAGGTGGGAAACCACGGGTCGGACACGCACCTCTACACCTTCAACGCCGTGAGCGGCACCATCACCAACGACGGACCTCACTCGGCCCAGTGGGAGTCCTACTACGCACCGACCATCGTTGGCGGAACCGCCTACATCAACGGTGGGTACTACGGCGGTATGTACGCTTTCAATTTCAACGAAGTGCCGTCGCAACGTTGGTTCCTCGATCTCACACAGTACGACGAGTGGACTCCCGCGGCGGACGGGGTCTTCGCCTACGCTTACACAGGTGGCCAATACTCCATTCCCGCGAAACTGACCGTCGTCAGGTCGTGGAACGGTGAGGAGGAGTTCTCGATTCCCGACCCGAACTGGAGCAGCGGCGCGAGAATGTATCTGGCGCCGGTGCTCGGCGGCATGAACGACGTGCTGGTGGTCCACAACGACCGGCTGATCTCCTTCGACATTGGGGCCAGAGACATCCGGTTCGAGTTGACCGACGGTTTCGGCGGTACGATCAACCACTCCTCCTCGGGGCAGCCTTCGGTGGCCAAAGATGTGGTGTACGTGATCAACAACGGCACTCTCGAAGCGCGCGGGCAATTCGACGGAGCGCTGCTGTGGACGTGGGTTCCTCCATTTCCATTTGAGGTGGAGGGATCGATGATCGTCACCGATTCGCACGTTCTCCTGATGGCCGTCGACAACGAAACGAGGGAAACGCCCGCACGAAGCTCGGCGATTCACGCCATCGATCTCACGACCCACGAAAGTGCCTGGTCCCACCCGTTTTCATCGGTGCTGTCTGGTGGCTCCCCGGTCCGAGGAGAACTGGCGTGGAGCGAGGGCCGCCTCTATCTTGCTCGAATCGACGGCGTGCTGACGGCGTTCAAACTCCTCAACCCCTACGAGCAGTCTTCGGTTGTGCAGTTCGCTGAAACCGCCTACTCGGTTGCGGAGGCCGCAGGGCTGGCGAGTGTCACGCTGCGACGGGCCGGCCCGGGCGAGGGAACGGTCGGAGTGACCGTCACATCGGAGGACGGAACCGCCACGGCAGGTTCGGATTACACCGCGGTCAACCAGGTCGTGACCTGGGTCGACGGCGACACCGACGACAAGACCGTCCAGGTCGTGATTCAGAATGACACGGAGACCGAAGGGCTCGAGAGCATGAACCTCGAGCTGCATAGCGTCACTGGCCCCACGACCCTGGGCGTTCTGTCGCGCGCAGTCGTGAACATCCTTGACGACGAGACCAACGTCTTGCACTTCACGTCGGGAAGCACCACCGTCGGTGAAGATGGTGGAGAAATTTCCCTCTACGTCGTGCGCGACGGACCGACCTCGGGCGAGGTGACGGTCGACTTCGCGACGGGTGGAGGTACGGCGTCGGCAGGGTCCGACTATGTCGCGACATCGGGGACGCTGGTTTGGGACGCCGGCGACACCAGCGCCAAAGTGATTCCGGTCACGGTCGTTGACGATGCCTTCGCAGAGAGTGACGAGACCTTTTCGGTGGCGCTGAGCGAGCCCTCGGGTTCGGCTGTTGTAGGGTCGCCGGCGGTGTTCACCGTGACCATTGTCGATGACGACGGCCCCCGACTCCAGTTTGCCTCGGCCTCCTACCAGGCGCCCGAGACAGGTGGAACCGTCGATGTGACAGTGAAGAGAATGGGCGGTGCCGAGGGCGCTGTTTCGGTCGATTGGACGACCGAGAACGGGACCGCCACCGCGGGTGAGGACTACGTCTCCGACTCGGGGACGCTCCAGTGGGCGGACCTCGACGACAGCGACCGGGTCATCACCCTCACCGTGCTGGACGACGCCGATGTCGAGGGCGGAGAGAGCTTCCGGGTGGACCTCTCAGCCCCGGTCGGCGGCGTCGCCCTCGGGCAGCCGTTCCAGACTACGGTCTCGATCGCCGACGACGAGGCGGCCGAGTTCGTGATCCCCACCGAGACCGAGTTCGGGCAAACGCAGCCGCGGGTGGCCATGAATGCCTTCGGTAGCACCGTCGTGGTATGGGACAGCTGGAAAGAGGACGGGTGGGGCTGGGGTGTCTACGGCCAGAGGTTTGACGGTGACGGCGACCCGGTGGGTGGCCCCTTCCGCGTCAACCAATCGACCGACGAGAACCAGATGGACGGTGCGGTGGCGATCGCTGCCAACGGCGGTTTCGTGGTGGTGTGGGAGGCCGACATCACCGGCGGGCCCAGGATCCACGCCCGCCGGTTCGACGCATCGGGTACTCCCCTCGGCGACGAGTTCGTGGTCAACACGTCAACGTCCGGCAACCAGACCGACCCCAGGGTGGCGGTGGACGGCGCCGGCAATTTCATGGTGGTGTGGACCGGCCGCGACGACTCGAGCTTCGGCGCCTTCGGCCGTGTGTTCGCCTCCGGCGGCGCCCCCGCCGGTGACGAGGTGGCCCTCAACACCCACACCTATCTGTCGCAGCACTCACCATCGGTTGCCGGTCTCCCGGCCGGTGGGTTCGTGACGGTGTGGGAGAGCTACGGTCAGGAGGACCACGACAGCGACGGCGTCTACGCCCGTCGCTTCGATGCCACCGGCACTCCGGTCGGCGAGGCGTTCGGGGTCAACACAACCACCGAGGACAACCAGAGCTCTCCGTCGGTGGCGGCGGTGGGCAACGGCGCTTTCCTCGTGGTGTGGGAGGACATGGGCAGCCTCGACGGCGCCTTCGGCAGCGTCCGGGGCCGGTGGTTCGACGCCGCCTCGAATCCTGTCGGCGGCGAGTTCCAGATCAACAGTTACGGAGCGGGTGACCAGGGGCGGCCTTCGGCGGCCGCCGACACCCTCGGTCGTGTCGTGGTTTTGTGGGAAGGCCGCAGCAACCAGGACGGGTCCGAGATCGGCGTCTTCGGCCGGGTCCTGTTCGACGACGGGACCTTCGCCTCCGGCGAGATCCAGTACAACACCTACACCAGCGACTCCCAGGACCAGGCCGATGTCGCCTGCTCGGCTGCCGGCAACCTGATGGCCGTGTGGTCCAGCGAACAACAGGACGGCTCGGGCGAAGGCGTCTACGGCGTCTCGTGGCCGCTGCCGCCCTCGCAGACGATCTTCACGGATGGCTTCGAATCGGGGGACCCAACGCTCTGGTCGGCGTCCAGCCCCTGAAGGCACCCCGCCGAACGGAACCAGAATACCCGCTGTAGGGCGTGGTATGCCCCTCGTGAACACCCCGGCAAGTGCTCGTACACTTCTTTATCCGAGATGTAGAGATTGTGCTTTTTAAACGTGTGATTTCTGGACGTTTAACAGCCTTGTCTCATGAAGATCAGATTCGGCGGAACACGTGTCGACGATAGCGATAACACCGTCACTGAAGCAAAGTTAGCGGTTCCCCGAGTTCATCGAACGTTCGCCGCAAGAGGCGCTGGAGTCGACTGAAGCCTGCAAGAGAGGTCGACATGTCAAAACTGGGTCAAAAACTGGACAAATGTTGAGATTCTATCCCAGGGAGGGGCGCGTATTGTGAGGTTTGACTCTCCTCGACGCTATACTTGAACATAGGGCGGCAAATCGACTCGACCCACAACCTTGGCTGAGTAGTGGACGTCGGTGGCAGGACTCGAGGGGAGCGTGTGATGGAGTTTTTGTCCCGGTCGCGCTTACGTTTTCCAGCGATCCTCTTGTTAACTGTAGTCGCGGCGACCCCGCTGTCCGCAGGTGATCCTGTAGACCCCGGCGGTGCTGCGAGGGGGATCGTTGGCGATCCGGTGCGGGACGATCTTTACATGAGCCTTGACACTGGTGAGATCATCAGACTTTCCTTTGGTTCGGAGTCTGTCACAACTCGGATCACGGCGGCTGGGGACCCGGGCCCGATCACAGTAGCTCCCGACGGGAGCCGCCTCTACGTGAGCCGCCGCGACACCTTTGATGTCGCGGTATATGAACTACCAGGCCTTTCGTTCTTGGCGGTCATAGACCTATCCGCCACCAAGTTAACTCAGAGTATGGTTGCGAGTGATACTCGGCTGTACGTTTCCAGTTATGAAAAAATTGCGATCGTCGATCGAGCGACCAATTCCGAGATCTTTGTATATGCGACACCTGGTCGTGATTTCAAGCTCCGCCTGAGCCCTGACTATCAGACCCTTTTCGCCCTCCAGACTAACGCGACTCCCACGGACCTTCTCATGTTCGACGTTTCTGGCGATTCTATGCAACAACTTGGCGAAGAATGCTGTCACGGCTGTCTGAGCCAAGGCCGTGATCTAGAAATCTCCCCTGACGGCTCGCTCATATATGTAGCGGGTGCTACCCCGTACTTTATTCAGGTTCTTCAGCGCCATGACACCGGCATGCTTAACCGAATACACAACATTCTCACCGGCGCGTTTCCTCGAAGTATCGAGGTTTCCGATAATGGCGAACTGGCATTCGTCTCGTGGGGAGATGATGAGTTTGCGGCGGTGAGAACCTCTGATTGGCTTTTGTTCCACGTACGAGCGGTTCAGGACTCTGCCGGCACCCTCGTGCTTTCTGCAGACAACCAGAAAATCGCCGTATTTGAGTACAATTCCCTTTTGGCGAGATCACTCATCGAGTTTGTAGATGTCAGCAGCCTTCCGCCCAACCGGGGCGGCATCCGAGCGCGTCCAGTAGACAACCTTGAAAATGTACCGGTCGGTGGCGCCGAGGAGGAAGATCACGTTTTCAAAGGGGCAAGCGATTTTGTGGATGTCAAGAACGGCGTCATCGCCCGGCCACTCTTTGAGGCGGGCGACTACGACATAACAATTGGTGCGAGCGGATACGTCGACTTTGAAACGTCGGTGACGATCACTCCGGGCAATTGGACAGATCTAGGTGACGTTGTGTTGACAAGGGTAGGAGATTTTCCAGGGCCATCGCGCGTGTGCGCCAATCCTGCGGTCGCAGTTGGACAAACGGCGGTTATTGAAATCAAAGGACAGAGTTTTCACCCGGATGTTTCGATTGATGCCTTATACAATCCCGATCTCACGATTCATGAATTCACCTGGGTCGATTGGTCGACGATCACCGCTACTGTCACCGTTGAGCATACGAATCCTTCATGGAAGAAAACCACGGGCTTCCTGGTGACAAACCCGGACGGATTATCGTATTTCACCTATGGATATGTGTTTGTTTTACCGCCTGGGGAAAGTGCGCCAGGGTTCGCCATTGGCTCTGTATCTGTCAGCGAAGACGCCGCCAATGTGAACCTTGAGGTCGTTCGATTCGGCGACGATGCCGGTGAGGTGAGTGTCGACTACGAGACGTCTGCCGGCTCAGCTGATGCCAATTTGGACTTCACTACCACGAGCAATACCCTTACCTGGCTCGATGGAGAGTCACACACCCAAATCATCACGGTACCGATTCTCCAGGACACGGAAGTGGAAGGTGACGAGACCTTCACGGTCGAATTGTCGAACGTGGTCGGTGGTGAACTCGGCGACGTTCCCGAGGCCACGGTGACGATCGTCGATGACGATGCCGCCTACCTCCAGTTCTCCTCAGCGGGTCTCGGCGTTGATGAACCCGACGGTCTCGCCGAAATCATCGTCACCCGGGTCAGCAACACCGATGGTGCCGTCAGCGTGGACTATCAGACTTCGAACGGCAGCGCCGAGGAACCGGGCGACTACACGGCGGTGTCGGACACGCTGTCCTGGGTGGCCGGAGACAGCGAGCCGAAGACGATCGAGATCCCGGTCATCGACGACGACGATGCCGAAGGCAACGAGACTTTCATCGTGACCCTGAGCAACCCGGTCGGCGACGCCGTTCTCGGCGGCATCATCGAGGCGACGGTGACGATCGTCGACGATGATGCCGCCGTGTTCGCGCTCTCTACCGATGCGATCTCGGCCAACGAGCGCGACGGATCGGTCACGGTGACGGTTTTGCGGACCGAGAATGCGAGTGGAGCGGTGACAGTGGACTACGGTACCGGCGGCGGCACGGCGACGGCCGGCCAGGACTACACGACCGCTTCCGGAACCCTGAGTTGGGCCGACGGTGACAGCACGCCGAAGACCTTCTCGATCCCGATCCTCGAGGACATGTCGGCGGAATCCGATGAGACCGTGAACATCACGCTTACGAATCCGACCGGCCCTGCGTCGATCGGGTCGCCGGGCAGCGCAGTGCTTACGATCTCCGACAACGACGGGTCGGTCTTCCGGTTCTCGAACACTTCGTATGAGTCCCTGGAGACGGGTGGATCAGTCCAGATCGCGGTACAGCGTTTTGGAAACACTGCGGGTGCGGTGGCGGTTGATTATGCGACCGGCAGTGGATCGGCGACGTCGGGGGCGGACTACTCGCCGGCCTCGGGAACGCTCAACTGGGCCGACGGCGACGGGGCCGATAAGACGTTCTCGGTGATCTTGCTCGACGACGGCCTCACCGAGTTCACCGAGACGGTGCCCTTGAGCCTGTCGTCCCCCACCGGCAATGCTTCGCTCGGTGATCCGGCGACGGCGACGCTCACTATCCTCGACGACGAGTCGACGGAGTCGCGCATCAATTCGACGACCTCGCTCAGCCAGTCGCGGCCGCGGGTGGCGATGAATGGGACGGGCCAGACGGTGGTGGTGTGGGACAGCTGGAAGCAGGACGGCTGGGGCTGGACCCTGGTGGGGCAGCGGCTCGGCAGCGACGGCAGCGCGGTTGGGGGAGAGTTTCAGATCAATCAGGAGACCGAGGAGGACCAGCAGGCCGGTGATGTGGCGGTGGCCTCCGACGGCAGCTTCTTCGTCGTGTGGCAGGCCCCGGCTGCTACCGGGACGGGGATCTTCGGGCGCTTCTACAACGCCTCGGGAACTCCCTTCGGCGACGAGTTCGTCGTCAACTCGGCGGCTGCAGGCACCCAGACCGAGCCCCAGGTGGCAGTCGACGGCGGCGGGCGGTATCTGGTGGTTTGGACGGGTCGCGACACCTCGGGCACCGGTGTTTTCTGCCGCGCCTTTGCGGCCGACCGCACGCCCGCGGGTGCCGACGTGGCGGTCAACACGACAACCGCGTCCGCCCAGTCGCAACCTGCAGTGGCGGGGTCGCCCGATGGCGGCTTCGTGGTCGCGTGGGAGAGCTACGGCCAGGACGGTTCGGGCGACGGCGTCGTCGCGCGCCGGTTCAGTTCGACGGGTGTGTCGGTGGGCGGTGAATTCGTTGCCAACGGCACCACCGAGGGCGACCAGTCGACTCCGACCGTGACCGTGACCGAGGGTGGCGCCTTCCTGGTGGCATGGGAGGACGGTTCCGGGATCGACGGATCCGGCAGCGGAGTTCAGGGCCGGTGGTTTGCCGCGGACGGCTCGCCGGTTGCGGAGGGCTTCACGATCAATGTTCACACCGAAGGCAACCAGGGCTTGCCTTCGGTTGACGCAACACCCGACGGCCGAGCGGTCGTGGTGTGGGAGAGCGACGGCCAGGACGGTTCCGGGATGGGGGTCTTCGGCCGGCTGCTTCGCGGTGACGGCTCCTTCGCCTCGGGCGAATTCGGTGTCAACACCCACACCAACCTGAACCAGCACCTTCCCCGTGCGGCGTGCTCGCCGGCGGGCCAGTTCATGGCGGTGTGGTCCAGCGAACAGCAGGACGGCTCGGGTGAGGGCGTCTACGGTGTCATGTGGCCGCTGCCCGCAGCACCGGTGATCTTCAGCGACGGCTTCGAGTCGGGGGACCCGTCGCTCTGGTCTTCGTCAGTTCCTTGAGGGCGCCTTCGTCACGCGGATGCGGTCGGCACGGCCGTCGGCGACGGTGTCGACCTCGAACAGCAGGCCGTCCCAGGCGACGGTCGACCCCGGTTGGGCCTCGCCGGTTGCGAGGTGATTGACGAGACCCCCAACCGAGTCGATGTCCTCGAGTTGGGCGATGTTGCGGTGGAGGATCGACTCCAGCCGGCGCAGCGAGAGGAAGCCGGCGACCCGCCACCCGCCCTCGACGGCCTCGACCGCAGCATCGTGTTTGAGGTCGAACTCGTCGTCGATCTCGCCCACCACCAGTTCGAGAAGGTCCTCGAGGGTCACCAGACCGGAGAGGCCGCCGAACTCGTCGAGCACCAGGGCCACGTGCTGCCCTGAGCGGCGAAAATCCTGCATGAGATCGGGCAGGGTGCGGCTCTCGGGGATGAAGAGGGGCGGCACGACGAGCTGTGACCACGAGGTCGCCGGGCGAGCAGGCGCAGGAGATGTTTGGCGTGAAGGACGCCGACGATGTCGTCCGGTGAGCCCTTGACCACCGGAAAGCGGCTGTGGGGGGTGCTGATGATCGCCTGCTGGAGTGCCGCCAGGTCCCACGAGATGTCGACGGTGGACACCATGGGGCGGGGCACCATGACCTCGCGCGCGATCGCCCGCTGGTAGCGCAGCACGGACTCGATCATCAATCTCGAGTCCCGCGGCAGGTGGGCGTGGCGGTGGGCGAGGCGGAGCATGAAGACGAGATCCTCTTCGGTCACCGGCAGCCCGGGGCCTTTGCCGCGGGAGAGCAGCCGGGCGAGCAGACCGAGCACCAGATTGACCGGCGTGAGGACGAAATCCAGAACGTAGAGGATCGGCGCCACCCGGCGGGAGATCCACTCGGCGTGCCGCTGCGCCAGCGTCTTTGGGGTGATCTCGCCGAAGATCAGGATGCCGAGGGTCATCAGACCCACAACCACCGCGAGACTGCCGTGCTCGGAGAGGCGGTAGGCGATGGAGGTCGCCAGGGCCGAGGCGAGCACGTTGACCAGGTTGTTGCCGACCAGGATCGTGATCAGGAAGTTCTGCGGATCGGTGGCCCACCGGTTGAGTCCGGCGCGGGTGAGCCGGCCGCTGGAGACCCGAAGGGACTCGAGCCGGGTCACGGGCAACGACGTCAGAGCGGTTTCGGAGCCCGAAAAGAAACCCGAGCCGAACAGACACAGGACGATCCCGATGATCTCAAGATCCACTGGGTCTCCCGGGTTCCTCCATTGAGGAACATCGTATCTGGATCGAGCGCGAAGTTCTACACGTCATGCGAAATCGAGGCTGCGGAAAGAGCTGCTGAACTGTGGAGCCACCGTGGAGTCAGCCCTGTTGCTGGTTTTTGGCATTCAATTACGGATATTGGATATTTGGTTTGGATCAGGAGACCCTACGGTAGACAGGTTCTTCGGGAAGAACTAAGATTTGGTGCCATCCAACATCCAACATCCAACATCCAACTCACTCCGTGCGCGCCGACAATGCTATCCTGATCGCCATCAACGACAGCAAACCGCACGGGAGGTCATCATGAGCAACGGCGAGCAGGTTCCGGCGAAAAAGGGGCTCCCCATCTGGGCGTGGATCGGCATCGGTTGCGGCGGTCTCTTGATTCTGGTGTTGATCGTGGTCATGGCGGCGGGGTTCTTTGTCGCCAACAAGGTCAAGGACGTGGCCGGCGACTTCGAAGACAACCCGGCGATGGCGACGGCGCGGATGATCGTCAAGCTCAACCCCGAACTCGAAGAAGTCTCGACCGACGAGGCGGCGGGCACGATCACGGTGCGCAACAAGAAGACCGGCGAGGTGGTCACCGTCAACTTCGACGACATCGAGGACGGCAAGCTCGTCTTCTCCACCGACAAGGGCGACGTGACGGTGGACGCGTCCGAACTCGAGGAGAGCGGTTCGATGACCGTCACCAGCGAGGATGGATCGGTGGTGTTTGCCACCGGCAAACCCTCGGCCGGGGACCTTCCTTCCTGGGTGCCGATGTATCCCGAAACCGAGCCCTCCAGCCGCCACTCGATGCGTACCGACACCACCGCGTCCGGAGGTTTCGAGATCACGACTCCAGACCCGGTAGCCGATGTCCTGGAGTTCTACCGCGAGGAACTCGAGTCGGCCGGCTACGCGATCAGCGTCAACACCTACACCCAGGACGACACCGAGGGTGGGATGGTCAACGGCAACAACGAGGCCGAACAGCGCTCGGTGGTGGTGATCGTCAGCCGCGAGGCGGGCGAGGACACCAGGGCCGTCGTCAGCTTCAACGAGGGATCGTAGTTCGTGGGTGCCAGGCTTTAGAAACTTAGAAAGTTATGGAGCCGGCTGAAATATCGACTCGATTGAAAACTTTCTAAGTTTCTAAAGCCTGGCACCCTCCACGCTTTCGACCAGCGCCCGGGCCAATTCGGCAAACGCGAGCGCGGCGGGTGAGTCGGGCCGGTCGACCACGACCGGCCGACCGCTGTCGCCGCCGACCACGATCGCGGGGTCGAGCGGAATCGAGCCGAGCAGCGGCACGTCGAGCTCTTCCGAAGTTCGCTTGCCCCCGCCGGAGCCGAAGACGTGGTCGACGTGGCCGCACTCGGGGCAGTGGTAGCCGCTCATGTTCTCGACGATACCGAGCACCGGCACCTCGAGCTTGCGGAACATCAGAAGGCTCTTGCGGGCGTCGATCAGGGCCACGTCCTGCGGCGTGGTGACGATGACCGCTCCGGCCATCGGGACGTTCTGGCACAGGGTGAGCGCGACATCGCCGGTGCCGGGCGGGAGATCGATGATCAGAAAGTCGAGATCGCCCCATGCGACGTCGCCGACGAACTGTTCGAGAGCCTTTTGCAGCATCGGTCCGCGCCAGATCACCGGTTGGTCGGGATCGACCAGGAAGCCGAAGGACATGACCTTGACCCCCTGCGGTGAGTCGGCGGGGAGGATCTTGCCCTCGGGGTCGCCCGTGGGCTCGCCGGTGGTGCCCATCATGAGCTGTTGCGACGGGCCGTAGATGTCTCCGTCGAGGAGACCGACCTTCTGGTCGAGACCGGCCATCGCCGTCGCGAGGTTGGCCGAGACGGTGGACTTGCCGACCCCGCCCTTGCCGGACGCCACCGCGATGACGTGGCGGACGCCGGGGATCTTGTCCGCCCAGGTCGGGGGCGGCTCGGGTGCGGGTTGGCGGGAGTCCATGGTCGTCAGCAGCGGGTGGACGGTGACCTCGACCGTCTCGACGCCCTCGAGGCGGGCGACCGCCGCCTCGACCACGGCGCGGACCTCGCCGGCGGTTGACGGCTGCGGCGCCTGGACCGCCAGCACCACCCGGACCGTCCCGCCGTCGATCTCGAGGTTGCGGATCGCGCCGGCTTCCACGAGACCGACCGCAGCGCCGGGGGCCGAAATGTCGTTCAGTGTTTCGAGAACCTGCTGCTGGGTGAGCGCCATGGAAAACCTCCGGGTGTGCCGCCGTCGGATGGACAACGGTCGAAGAGTCTACCGCATTTCAGTGACCTGCCGTTGGGTAGGTTCGAGTGCACCCGCTGTTGAGTACGCCCTTCCCGTGAGGAGCCACCTTCAACATTGTTGGCCCGAGGCGTCCCGCCGGCGTGCATGCGTAGGGATCCAACAATATTGAAAATGGCACCTCCGCCGCACGCGGGGCGTTTTGGTGCGTTCGGATGAACCTGTCTTTCAGGGCTCGCTTCCCGTGAGGAGCCACCTTCAACATTGTTGGCCCGAGGCGTCCCGCCGGCGGGGATGTTGGAGGTTCCAACAATATTGAAAATGGCACCTCCGCCGCACGTGGACCTATTCAGATTGCCCCTCCGCCCTTCCGCCCTTCGCCCCTCTGCTCCTCTGCTCGCCTCTGCCCCTCGAGAGGCGATACAATCTCCAACGCCGTGGAGGAGTGCTCATGCCCGAGGCCGTAAATGGTGATGTGACTCTGTACTACGAGGATGAGGGTTCGGGGCCGCCGGTGTTGCTGATCCACGGACACACCCTCGATCGGCGCCTGTGGGACCCCGTCGTCCCGTCGATGCTGGCCGCGGGTCTCCGCGTTCTGCGCATCGACCTCCGCGGTCACGGTCTGAGTACACGCCCCGACTTCGGCTATCACCCGAGCCACCACGCCGGGGATGTGGCGGCGGTGCTGGACGCAGCGGCGGTCGGCCCGGTGGTCGGGGTCGGCCATTCCATCGGCGGCGCCGTCGTCCTCGAGATCGCGGTCACCATGCCGCAACGACTGGCGGCCATGGTCCTGGTGTCGCCCGTCATGCCGGATCGAAAATTCGAACCGGCATTCATGGAGAATCTCCGGGAGGTCGCCGGGGTGATTCGTTCCGAAGGCGTCCCGGCGGCGATGGCGGGGCCGTGGGCGTCGAGCCCGTTGTTCGAGCACTCCTTCCGACGGCCGGAGATCCGCCACGCCGCATGCGTCATCACCAGGGACTTCCCCGGCGCCGACTATCTCGCCACCAGCGGGACCGTGTCGAACGATCGTGGAGCCTTCCCGACCGGTTGGGCGAGATCTCGCAGCCGACGGTGGTCGCCGTCGGTGAAAAGGAGATGCCGGGATTCCAGGCCTATGCCGAGGAAGCCGCCACCGGGATCCCCGGCGCGCGCCTCGAGGTCTTCGAGGACTGCGGGCACCTGCTGCCGCTCGAGGCGCCGGAGCGGCTTGCCACGATTGTCATCGCATCGACTCAGAAAGAGCCGCGGAGCGGCGGCAGAGAATAGGCCGGCGCGTGAGCCCCGGCATCCACGTCAACAAAGTGGGTCAGCCCCGGAGGGGCGGCAGGTTCCGGCTGCGGCGTGAGCCGCAGCTGTTCATCGCGGCCATCTGTCGCCCCTCCGGGGCTTGCACCTTTTGTGCAATCGAATCCTGGGGCTGACGCCCCAGGCTCCAACCTGCCGCTGCTCCGCAGCTCAGCGTCAAGAGGGTCTCGACCTTGAAGGCGGGCGCTCGTGGAGGCAATTGGGAAGCGCCGGAGGCGCAAAAGGGAATAGCCCGGGCCTACGCCCCGGGCCACAATCTAGCGTCCCAGCGGGATCGGCTCGGGTGTGCCAGGCTTTAGGAACTTGGGAAGTTGTCTTGAGAAATCAATTTCACTCAACCTTCGATCCAACTTCCCAAGTTCCTAAAGCCTGGCACCCTCACGGCCTCGATCAGGCGCGATAGGTCCGAATTCTGCGATATATTTCGAATTTTGCAGGAGGCTCGTTCGTGAGTCGCTCTGTCCATGTGATACCGGAGAACCAATACGTTCAAACGTTCAACGTTCACAACGTTCCAACGATCTCGCGTCGTCACCCCAGCTCGTGACGGATGATGTCCGCGAGCCCCTGGGCCAACGCCTCGATCTCGGCGGCGTCTTCGCCCTCGATCATGACCCGGGCGAGGGGCTCGGTGCCGGAATACCGCAACAACACACGGCCCCGGTGGGCGAGCAGGTGGTGGGTTTCGGCAAGTCGTCGTGAAACCGTGGGCAGATCGTCGAATGGGAGCATCCGCGACACCGGTACGTTGAGCAGTATCTGTGGCAGCCGGTGGAGATTGGAGAGGGTCGAGACCGGCCTGCCCTGGTCCACGGCGATGGCCAGCAGGTGCGACCCGGTGAGGAGGCCGTCGCCGGTGACCCCGTGGTGGGAGCAGATGATGTGTCCCGACTGCTCGCCGCCGAGAACGGAGCCGTGCTCGTTCATCGCCAACCACACCGAACGGTCGCCCACCGGACACCTGAGGAGCTCCAGGCTTTCGTCGGCGAGAGTTTGTTCGAGCCCGAAATTGCTCATCACCGTCGCCACCACGCGGCCGCCCGGGAGCCGGTCCGCGGCCTGGAGGTGGCGCGCCCAGACGAGCAGGATGTCGTCGCCGTCGAGCACGGCGCCGTTTTCGTCCACCAGCACGACGCGGTCGGCGTCCCCGTCGAGGGCGATGCCGGCGTCGGCCTCGAGCGCCAGGACCTGTGTCGCAAGGTGGTAGGGCGCGGTCGCGCCGCACCCGTCGTTGATGTTGTTGCCGTCGGGCGAGGAGGCGATGGCGGTGACCCTGGCCCCGAGACGCGAAAGGAAGTCCTGTGCGATCCCGGAGGCCGCGCCGTTGGCGGCATCGACCACCACGTGGATCCCGGCAAGTGGCTCGAGGCTTCGTGTGGGTCGCGACCAGAAGGTCCACATAGCGCCGCGCGAGGGCCCGGTCGATCTCCGGGAGATGCGGGCCGATCAGCGGCTGCGACGTCTCGATCTGCAGCTCGAGATGACGCTCGAGGTCGTCGGCCAGCTTTTCTCCGTTCGAACCGAGGATCTTGATGCCGTTGTCGGCGGCCGGATTGTGGGAGGCCGAGATGACGATCCCGGCCGAGAAGTCGTTCTCCCGGCACAACTGGGAGACCGCGGGTGTCGGCAGCACGCCTCCCCACACGACGCGGCCGCCGCCGGCCTGGATGCTCGATCCGATCCACTCGGCGAGATCTGTGGTGGAGAATCGGGTGTCGCCGGCAAGCAGTACGCGAGGTGCGTTGCGGATGGCGGAGAGTTCCGCCGCGACCGCGGCGCCCAGCCGCCTGACCGTGTCTTCGTCCAGCGGCGGCTCGTAGGCGCGGCCGCGGATGCCGTCGGTTCCGAAAAGGGTTCTCATGTCCTACTTCTGAACCGGGGCCTCTTCCGGCTCGGGAACGGGTGCGATGTCGATGGTGACCTGGAGCGGCCCGAGGCCGAGCATCCGCAGCAGAGGATCGGGCAGGATCGGCTGGATCATGGCTTCGACCGGGCCCGTTGCCCCTTCGATCGAAACCGCGCTGGTGTCGACGAACTCGAGCGCCAGGATCAGGCTCTCCGGCCCCTGGACCGTGTACTGGGCCGGGACGACCCGGTATCCGGCGACCATGAATCCCGGCGCGGGGGTGCCCTCGATCAGGGGTCGGACGGCCACCACCCGGGTCTTCTGTTGTTCGAGCTCGAGGTTGATCGACGGTGGATCGACGCTGACCACCTCGACCTCTCTCGGCAGTTCGATGTCGCGGACGTTGATGGGGTAGGAGTTGAGCCCGGGTCTGGCGTCGGAAAGGTCGAGCAAAACCTCCGGTGGGTTGCCGGAGTCGAGGGCCCGCGTCAAGGGCCCACGCAGCTGCAGCGAGACCGTGTCGGGCACGCTCGAGGTGACAACCACCAGATCGCGCGGGATGTTGGCAAGGGTGAGCGGAGCCTTGAGGTTGCGGACGGAGATGTTCTCGATCCGATCCGCGGCAAGCAGGTACCACAAGAGGAAGGCGGCGGTCAGCGCTGCCAGAAACAGGATCGGGTGCTGCGGCCGCAGGCTCACGATTTCGCCTCCTCGAACGGGTGCATCTGGAAGAGATATTCGGCGAGCGCATTGCGCAGGGTCGTCTCGTCGAGCGGCCGCAGGAGCTGGCCTTCGACCGCGAGCGAAATGGTGCCGGTCTCCTCCGACACCACCACCACCAGGGCGTCGGTCTCTTCGGTGAGGCCGATGGCGGCGCGGTGGCGGGTGCCGAGCTCGGTCGAGAGCTCGTGGCTGGTGGTCAGGGGCAGGAAGCACGACGCAGCCGTGATCTGCTCACCGCGGAGAATGACCGCCCCGTCGTGCAGAGGTGTGCCGGGAATGAAGATGTTGAGCATGAGGTCGTAGGAAAAACGCGCCTGGAGCGGGATGCCGGTATCGGCCCAGGCGGCCAGCGAGTCCCGGCGTTCGACGGCGATCAGCGCGCCGATGCGCCGGGAGGCCAGGGCCTGAACGGCGAGGGCGAGCTCGTTGAGCATGGTCGGGCCCTCTTCCGGCCCTCGCCCCCAGCGCAGAAAGGCGGTCGATCCGAGAGAGGTCAGCATGCGCCGGATCTCCTGCTGGTAGAGCACGATGATCGCGATCGGGAGGAAGACCAGGACCTTTGAGAGGATGGTCGAGAGGGTGATGAGCCTGAACGACAGGGCCGCGAGATAGAGGGCGGCGATGATGATGATGCCCCACAGCATCTGCATGGCGCGGGTGCCCTTGAGCAGTACCAGAAGGGCGTAGATGAGGATCGCCACGGTAAGGATGTCGGCGAGGTCGGCAAGCGACACCTGGAGATCGGTGAGATCGCGGAGCACGCCGAGGAGCCAGTTCACGCCGACACCTCGCGGACCCGCACCGCAATTTCGAGGAACTGCGCCGCGGCCGCCGGATCGTGGACCCGGACGACGCCGTGCGGGACCTCGAGAATCGCGATCAGCGCGCCCAGGGTGCCGGGCAGGCGGTCGTCGACCGGGGCGCCGGTGAGGCGGCCGATGAAGCTCTTGTTGGACGGCCCCACCAGCACCGGGTGGCCGTGAGACGCGAGGTCCGGCAACGCCGCGAGCAGGGCCAGGTTGCCGTCGTCGTTCTTGCCGAAACCGATGCCGGGGTCGAGCCACACCCGGTGGCGCGGAATACCGGCCGCCAAAGCCGCGGCGGCGCGATCGACGAGGAGACCGTGGACCTCGGCCACGACGTGGCGGTAGTGGAGGTCGGTCTGCATGGTGCGGGGTTCGCCGCGCATGTGCATGAGCACGATGGCGGCTTCGTGTGCGGCGACGAGGTCGAACATCCCGGGTGCGGAGCCGGCGGTGACGTCGTTGACGATGTCGGCGCCGGCCTCGAGGGCGGCTGCGGCGACCTCGATCTTCGAGGTGTCCACCGAGAGCACCGCGTCCGGCAGGGTTTTGCGGATTTCGCCGATGACGGGAACAACCCGGCGCAACTCTTCAGCCGTATCCACCGGCGAGGCCCCCGGGCGGGTGGATTCTCCGCCCACATCGACGATGTCGGCGCCGTGGCCGAGCATCTCGAGGCCGCCGCGGATGGCTGCAGCGGGCTCGAAATGGCGGCCGCCGTCGGAGAAGGAGTCGGGCGTGCAGTTGAGGATGCCCATAACGACCGGCCGTGGGCGCGGCCAGAGCTGATCGAGGCGGCGCGAGCGACGCCCGGAATCCACCCTCACGCTGATCCCACCACCTCGCTTTCGGCCCGCCGCTTCTGGCGCTTGATGCTCTCGATGTCGATGTTCGAGTTCTTTTCGATCAGGTCGTAGATCCTGTCGCCGTCGAGCACCTCGTCCTCGAGGAGTGCCGTGGCGATCGCTTCCAGAGCATCGCGGTTGCTCCCGATCAACTTGTACGCTCCCTCGTAGGCGGCGGTGATGAACTTGCTGATCTCCTCGTCGATGCGCTGGGCCGTGGCTTCGGAAAAGTCCTGGTGGCGCGCGAACTCCTTGCCGAGGAAGATCGACTCCTCGCGTTTGCCGAAGGTGAGCGGGCCCATCTTCTCGCTCATGCCCCACTCGCAGACCATCTTGCGGGCCATCTCGGTGGCGCGCTCGAGATCGTTGCCGGCGCCGGTGGTCATGTAGCCGGCGCCGAAGATGAGCTCTTCGGCCAGGCGGCCGCCCATCAGCACCTTGAGGTTGGCCTCGATGTAGGCTTTCGAGTACGTGTAGCGATCCTCCAGCGGCAACTGCTGGGTCAGACCCAGGGCCATGCCGCGGGGGATGATCGTGACCTTGTGGAGCGGGTCGGCTTCGGGAACCAACACCGCCACCAGCGCGTGCCCGGCCTCGTGGTAGGCGGTGAGACGCTTTTCGGCCTCCGACATGACCAGGGAGCGGCGCTCCGACCCCATCATCACCTTGTCCTTGGCGAACTCGAAGTCCGCCATGTCGACCTTCATCTTGTTGAAGCGGGCGGCGCGGAGGGCCGCTTCGTTGACCAGGTTGGCGATGTCGGCGCCTGAAAAGCCGGGGGTCGAGCGGGCGATGATCACCATGTCGACATCCGAGGCCATCGGGATCTCGGCGGTGTGGACCTTGAGGATGCCCTCGCGGCCCTTGACGTCGGGCGGGTTGACCACGATGCGGCGATCGAACCGCCCCGGCCGCAGCAGGGCGGGGTCGAGCACATCGGGGCGGTTGGTGGCCGAGATGAGGATGACGCCTTCGTTGGATTCGAACCCGTCCATCTCCACCAGGAGCTGGTTGAGGGTCTGCTCGCGCTCGTCGTGGCCGCCGCCGAGGCCGGCGCCGCGGTGGCGGCCCACCGCGTCGATCTCGTCGATGAAGACGATGCACGGCGCGTTCTTCTTGCCCTGTTCGAAGAGGTCTCGCACCCTCGAGGCGCCGACGCCGACGAACATTTCGACGAAGTCGGACCCCGAGATGGAGAAGAACGGCACGCCCGCCTCGCCGGCCACGGCCTTCGCGAGCAGGGTCTTGCCGGTTCCCGGCGAACCCATGAGCAGCACGCCCTTGGGGATCTTGCCGCCGAGGCGGGTGAACTTCTTCGGGTCCTTGAGGAAGTCGATGATCTCTTCGAGCTCCTCCTTGGCCTCGTTGACCCCCGCGACATCGGCGAAGGTGACCTTCTTCTGGTCGGCGGTGAGGAGCCTTGCCTTCGATTTGCCGAAGCTCATCGCCTTGGTCCCGCCCGCCTGCATCTGGCGGAAGAAGACGAACCACAGACCGACCAGGATGAGCAGCGGCGCCCACGACAGAAGGGCCGTGAGCATGCGTCCGTCGGAAGGTTTCTCGACCTTGATCTCGACCTTCTTCGTGCGCAGTTCACTGACGAGATCGTCGTAGCCCGGGCTGTAGGTGTGGAGATCGTACCGCGGAGCGGTGGCGGATTCCTCGGCCGCGCCGGTGGTGCGGACAAAGATCTCGTCACCTTTGATAAGGACGCGCGAGACCTGGCCGTCATCGACCCGGTTGAGAAACTCGGAAAACGCGATCTCCTGGCTGGTGGTCGAATAGCCGCGAAGCACCTGCAGGATCAGCAGAACTCCGACCAGGATCACGATCCACATGAGTACGGTGCGAACGGTCTGATTCACTCTTCGTTATCCTCCGGCGCCCGTCGCTGTTGGACGGGACCTTTGGGAAACCCGGATGACCACCGGTATTGTTCCCTGATGACTCGGTCCTATCAATCTTCGACGATACAAAGATCGGGGAGGTTGGTGTGCTCTCCGTGGCCCGGACCAAGACCGTAACCGACGAGAAACCCATCGGGGACGTCGTTGAAGACCGAATACTTCGCGCTGAGATTGACGCTGCGAAGTTGCGGTTTGTCCACCAGCGCCACCACTTCGATCGTCGCGGGGTTCTGTTGACTGAGATGGGTGATGAGGTAGTTCTCGGTGACCCCGGAATGGAGCACGTCCTTCAGCACCACGACGTGCCGCCCGGAAACGTCGACCTGCGTAGCGAAGGTCAGACTGACGACCTCGCCGTGAGCGCCGATGGACGACGACACGCTGACGAACTCGTAGTCCACGGGACGCGGGAGGCAACGCGCAAGATCGGCGAGGAAGAACGCCGCGCCCTTGAGCATGCCGACCAGCACCAGTTCGCGATCCTTGTAATCGTTGGCGATGGACTTGGCAACCTCCGCGACCCGTTCACGGATTTCGTCGGCGCTGAACAACACACGAAGATCGCTCACGGCGTATCACCTCCACAACATGGCTCGCCCGATGCGGTTGTTCCGGGCCCTGCCACACCCCTGGAATCCATTGAATTCTATCACTTTCGCAGCATACGGGCCACGTGCTGCGAAGGTGGCGGGGCAGCTTTCCGGCAATCAGTTTTGGAACCCGGACAGAATCGCCGTCGACCACCACCCGGTCATCCCCTCGTGGGCTTCGCACGGACAGCCGCGCGCCTCGCTCTGCGGGGAAGTGCCAGCGCAGCCCGGGAGGCGGGTCGGCGGCCGCCCCGAAACGGACGCACCAGCCCGGAAGCGGCAGATCGAACACGACGTTCTCCACCAGCTCGAAGGTGTAGACCGGCGGCGTTTCGGGAGGCTCCAACCACAGCTTGCCGCCGGCCCTGCGGATGCTCCACCGACCACCGAGAGTGACGGCGCGAAGCTCGCCGCGGCCGACCAGGCTCTCGAAGAGCTCGGCCTGCCGTCGCGTCACCCTGGTCAGACCGATCCTGGCGGCCTGGGCGTGGAGCCAACGCGACCGCAGCGCGGGTGGCATGCCGGCAACCGCCGAAATCGGCACGCCCCCTTCGGGGTCCCAGGGATCGATCCAGGTGCCCGTCGATGCAAGCTGGTCGGAAAGACAGCGGTCGTCTTGCGCCAGGTTCTTGGCGAGGTGGACCAGGTGGTGCCGGAGGGACGGACTGGCCTCCTCGAGTGCCGGCAGCAGCTGGTGACGGACCCGGTTGCGGAGGTGGTGAAGATCGCGATTCGAACTGTCCTCCCTCCACTCCAGGTCCCGCCCTTCGAGCCAACTTGTGATTTCGGCCCGCGACCAGATGAGGAGGGGGCGGATGACGCCGTCGTCGGTGATCTCGTCGATGCCCGAGAGTGCCCTCGGCCCGCCGCCGCGCAGGAGTTGGACGAGAACGCCTTCGGCCACGTCGTCGCGGTGGTGTCCGGTCGCGACGGCGTCGAATCGATGGGAGGCGGCGAGCTCGAGCAACACCCTGTATCTGTGCTGCCTCCACGTCGCTTCGCGTCCGGCCCCCGTCGCCGCCAACGGATCGATCTTCAACCCGTAATACGGGATGCTCAACCCGCCACAGAGGTCTTCGCAGAAAACGGCGTCCCCGTCGGCCTCGTCGCCCCGAACGCCGTGGTGCACATGGGCGGCTCCCAGATCGAGGGCGAGTTCCGGGCGCCTGAGGAGGTGAAGCAACGCGACCGAGTCCGCACCGCCGGAAAGGGCCACCAACACCCTGCGGCCGATCAGGTGGGGAAATGTGGCTCGAAAATGCTCGACAAGCTCGACCGAATCCATGCCCCATACTAAACCCTGTAACCAATTCCGGCCTCCGGATTCGTTGCGAATCCGGAGGCCGGAATTGGTGGCGGTGGGTGGACTTGAACCACCGGCACAGGGCTTATGAGACCCCTGCTCTACCCCTGAGCTACACCGCCCGGTCGAGGACTATACCCAAAGATGCTGTGTGAGTCCACCGCGGCACCGTCGACGAAACCCGTGTTCACGTTATACTGAGCCGTATGCCGTTGGAGACTCCGGAAGAACTCAAGAAGTGCCCGTTGTGCGGCCTCGAAGTGCCGGAGAGCGAGCTCCAGGAGTGTTTCATCTGTCACGCTGTCTTCTGCCAGTATTGTGCGATGCACGATTACGGCCGAACCTTCTGCTCGGCGCGCTGCCGGGGGTTCTTTTTCTGGGGCGACGGCGACAACGATGAGAGGGACTACTGACAACGATGGGTCGACGACACGATGAACTGATGAAGAGGGCGGAATCGGTGCCGGTTCTGAGGTCCGGTTCCGATCGCCTCCTGGTTGCGCAGAAGGCCGAAGGCTCACGTGTCTACGACATCGACAACGCCGGCTACATCGACTACATCGGGGCCGGCGGAGCGACCATCGTCGGCTACGCCAACCAGTTCGTGCTCGACGCGGTGCGCAAGGTCCTCCAGGGCGGCATTCCGGAGGGCTTTCACGTGCCCCAGGAGGTGGAGCTGGCCAGGACCTTGAGCCAGTTCCTGCCCTGGGTCGGCAGCTGGTGGTTCTGCCGCAGCCAGGATGAGGCCTTTCGCAACGTCCTCCACTGGGCGCGGGAGCGCACCGGTCAACGGAGATTTCTGGTGCTCGACGGCGGTTCCCCGCTGCGGATCGGCGCGCCGGTTTCGTCCGGCATCGACCCGTCGAACCCGATCCGCGAGGTCCCGGGTTGGGACGCGACCAAGATCATCGCGGCCCTGACCAGCGGGTCGACCAAGCTGGCGGGATTGATCGTCGATCCTTTGATGGGGCGGTTCGGGGTCGTCCCGCCCCCCGGCGATGTGTTGCAGGAAATCGCGGAGGCCTGCCGCGACACCGGGGTGCCCTTCATCCTGGACGAAAGAGTGTCGGGTTTCCGGGTCCACCGCGGCGGCATGGCGGCCCGACTCGGCGTCACTCCCGATGTGGCTCTGTACGGCGCCGCACTGGGCGGCGGTTTTCCGATCGGAGTGGCGGCATTCCGTGATTCACAGGAGCCGTTGGTGGGCTACGATTCGGTGCCGACGCCGCATCCGGTGTCGTTGGCGGCGTCCGAGGCCATCCTGTCGATCCTCAAGAACGATGCCGTGTACGAGAGGCTCGAGGAGCGCACCGAACAACTGGTTTCCGGGCTGCTCGCATTGGCGGAGCGTTTTTCCCGGCCGATGACGGTGAACCGCCTGGGCTCGGTCTTCGCCATCTATCTCACCGCCGGCCCGGTGACCTCCGGCAAGGACGTTCAGGCCGCAGACGACGAGGCCTATCGCAAGTTGGCGGCCCTCCTCCGCGGCGAGGGGATCCTGTTTCCGCCCGATCCCGGCAGGGCCGCCTTCGTTTCGAGCACCCATGGCGCCAAGGACATCGAAGAGACGTTGGCGTCGTGCGAGCGGGTGTTCCTGCGGATCCACCAAGAGGACCTACCCTGATCGATGGCGTCACCAACCGCACACGAAACTGACAGCGATCGGCGAGAACGGACCTTTCTCGTCGGACTGGTGCTGCCGGGGCTTCCCCGTGCCATCGTCGACGAACACCTCGACGAGCTCGAGCGGCTTGTCGACACCGCCGGCGGGACCGTGGTCGGCAGGGCCTCCCAGGAACGCGCCAGGTTCGATGCGGCAACCCTGGTGGGGAGCGGGTTCCTGAGCATGCTTGCGCAGCGCTGTGAGGAGGAGGAGATCGAGTCACTCGTCTTCGACGAGGACCTGACGGGCTCGCAGATCCGGAATATCGAGGGCGAGGTCCCGAAGACCGTCAAGGTCCTCGACCGGTCGGCGGTCATTCTCGACATCTTCGCGCAGCACGCCCGCAGCCGCGAGGCCCAGACCCAGGTCGAGCTGGCGCAGCTCAGCTATCTCCTGCCGCGTCTGACGCGACGATGGCGACACCTGTCGCGGCAGGCGGGCGGCATCGGGACCCGGGGGGTGGGCGAGACCCAGCTCGAGATCGACAAGCGGCTCATCAACAGCCGCATGGCGCAGCTCAAGAAAAAGCTCGAGGTGATCGAACGCGACCGGCGGCTGCGCCGCGAGCGGCGGAGCGCCTTGCCTTCCGTGGCCCTGGTGGGCTACACCAACGCGGGCAAGTCGTCGCTGTTCCGCCGTCTCACCGGCGCCGATGTCCTGGTGGAGGACCGGCTCTTCGCGACGCTCGACCCGCGGGCGCGGCGGGTCGGGCTCGGCGAGGATGTGACCGCTGTGCTCACCGACACGGTGGGTTTCATCCGCAAGTTGCCCCACGATCTGGTGGCGCCCTTCCGCTCGACGCTCGAGGAGGCGGCGGTCGCAGATCTGGTGCTGCACGTGGTGGACGCCGTCCACCCGGCGTGGGAGGAACACCTCCAGGTCGGTGAAGAGGTCCTCGGGGATCTCGGAGTTGAGCCGGAACGCATCCTGGTCGTTCTCAACAAGATCGACCTCGGCCGGCCGGGCCGTCCTCGCGGAGGCGTCCGCAACATCGGACTCGCGGCGGTGTCGGCCGCAACCGGAGCGGGCATTGAAGATCTCAGAGATGATATGCGTGCGGCGTTGTTGTCTGCCCCCGATGTGGCGATCCTGAGGGTGCCGCTGGAAGAGACCGAGATGGTGCGTCGCGCGGTCGACCTGCCCCACCAGCTGGCGCAGCGTTTCGAGGAGCGCACGGTGCAGCTGGCGATGCGGGCGGCGCCGGGCTCGTTGAGCGACCGCGGGCTCGAGACCTACAGGATCGAACGCTGGGAACCCGCCGGTGATGATGGAGGAGTGTGATGCCGGTTTACGAATTTCTCTGTCGAGCGTGTAACAGGATCTTCAGTTTTCACTCGTTCAAGGTGGCGCCTGAAAAGACCCCGGTCTGCCCCAAATGCGGGGCGGGGAACCTCTCTCGAGTCCCGTCGCGGTTCGGAGTGGCGGCCAAGACCGGCGCCGCGGGGCCCGGCGGCGGCGAGGACGGCGACTTCGACGACCCCCGGGTCGAGCGGGAGATGATGCGCTTTGCCGCCGAACTCGAGAACATGGACGAGAACGATCCCCGAGCCATGGCGGCCGCGGTGCGCAAGATGACCGAGATCGCGGGCGAACCGGTGACGCCGGCGATGGAGGAGATGATCCGCCGCCTCGAGGCCGGAGAGGACCCGGAAAAGGTCGAGGAGGAGATGGGCGACGCCATCGAGGAGGAGATGGGCGAGGAGGGCGGCGGCGGTTTCTCAGGCGCCTCACCCACCCGTGACAGCGGCCTCTACCCGATGTAGACCTCGGAGAATTCGGAATTCGGAATTCGGAATTCGGAATTCGGAATTCTGCCCCAAAACCTCGGCCGTAGCTACCCGGGGTTTTGTGGTGCGGCCGTCTCGGCCGCACTGTGCGGGCGAGACGCCCGCACCACAAAGGTCCGCGTGCGGCGGGGGTGCCATCTTTTGCATTGTGTGATCGCGATAGCCGGGTGAACCGATGCCCCCTGGGCACACAATGCTAAAGGTGGCTCCCCTCGGGAAGCACGTCCTGAAAAGAGTCGCGTGCGGCGGAGCGTGCCATCTTCAATATTGTTGGGTTCCCCACCAAACACGTCGGCGAGATTCTCCGGGCCAACAATGTTGAAGGTGGCAACTCCCGGGAAGCGAGTGCGGAAGGTCAACGTGCGGCGGAGGTGCCTGGCTCCCGGCCCGTCCTACGGGCCGGCGTGCCTGGCATCCTCTCGGGAAGAACGCGCTGAAAGTCCTACGCCGCCGCCCGCGCGCCTTCGGCTGCGCTTGCCAGCGTCAGGAGGTCGATCTCCGGCGGCGAGCCGACCCGAACCGGCACCGCACCCACCCCGACGCCACGTGACACGTAGAGGAACGACTCTTCGCGGCGGTATGGGCCGGCGATGTAACGGGTGCTGAACCGGGCGACGTTGAGGTTCCTGCCGGTGAGAGCGATCTGGCCGCCGTGGGTGTGGCCGGACAGGGTGAGGTGGGCGCCCGCAGCTGCCGCCCGGTGCCAGCTCTGGGGCTGGTGGCTGAGACAGATGCGGTAGGAGGTCGGGTACCTGGCGAGGATCGAAAAGTCGGGCGCGCGGTCGCCGGCGGCGTTGAGGTCCTCGAGACCGATCAGAGCGATCTGAGAACCGCCGCGATCGAAGGTGACGCCGTCGTTGACCAACGGCTCGATACCGGCGGCGCGCAGGGCCCACTCGGACATCTTGGGATCGATGAAGTGATCGTGGTTGCCGAGAATTCCCCACGCACCCATCGGGGCGGAGATGCCGGCAAAGCCTTCGGCGAAGAGCTCGGCGTCGGACTCGCGGCGGTCCATCTGGTCGCCGGTGAAGAGCACCATGTCCGGCGACAGCTGCATCGCGAGGTCCCGGATCCGGGCCATCCGGTCGGCGCTCATGTAGGGGCCGGCGTGGATGTCGGAGATCTGCAGCACGCGCAGACCGTGCCACTCGGGGGGCAACGAAGGAAGTCGTAGCGTCTTGCGGCGCACGTCGGGAAGATCGAGCGCGCTGGCGAAGCCATAGCCCGTCAGGCCGAGCGACCCGGCGGCGGTCATGGTTGCAGTTTTGATGAAGCGTCTTCGGGTGAGCAAACCCGGGATCCTCCGGCGGCCGCGGTCGCCGGGGCGCCACGGATAGTCTGCCAATTGTAACACCAAACGGAGATACAGTCTTCCCGACCTGGTTTACAATCCGGAGTCGAAAGCCGGAGGGAGTTCCAATGACAGATGTTCAGACCGATGTGGCGGCGCCGCAGCCCTCACCCATGTACCGCTGGGTGGTGCTGATCGTCATCAGCCTGGCCATGTTCGCCAACTACTACGTCTACGATTCGATCGCCCCCATCGCCGACATCCTCAAATCCGATCTCGGGTTTTCGGACGCGAACTACGGCATGCTGTTCTCGGTCTACTCCCTTGCCGCGGTCATCGTTCTGTTGCTCGGCGGCGTGATCATCGACAAATACGGCACCGTCAAATCCACCATCGTCTTTGGCGCCATCTGCACCTTTGCCGGGATCCTGATGGTCACGACCTCGAACTACTGGGTCATGGTGGCGGCCCGTTTTCTTCTCGGGCTGGGTTCCGAGCCCCTGATCGTTGCCATCACCTGCGCGCTGGCGAAGTGGTTCAAGGGCCGAGAACTCGGTTTTGCCTTCGGCATCAATCTGACGATCGCTCGCCTCGGTTCATTTTCCGCCGACTGGATGCCGACGTGGGCTCCGTCGGCATTTGATGGTTGGCAACGTCCGCTGATCATCGCGGCTGGGATCGGAACACTGTGCGTGGTCGCAGCCCTGGCGTATGGCGCGCTCGAGTCCAGTGCGAATCGCCGTTACGGTCTCGGCAAAGCGGCTGAGACTGACAAGTTGGTGCTCTCGGATCTCTTCAGATTTTCCAAGTCATACTGGTACGTCGTGGCGCTCTGTCTGACTTTCTACTCGGCCATCTTTCCGTTCCGCGGCTTCTCCATCAAGTTCTTCATGGAAGCCTGGGAGGTCACTCGCGAGACTGCGGGGCAATTCAACAGTGTGCTCCCTCTGGCCGCCATGTTCGCCACGCCCCTCTTCGGGCTTCTGGTGGACAAGGTCGGGAAGCGGGCGCTGTTCATGGTCTTCGGTTCATTCCTGATGATGCCGGTCTTTCTCATGATGGCGTATCAGATCACCCCGCTGGCGGTTCCGGTGGCCATGATGGGGATTGCATTTTCCCTGATCCCGGCGGTCATGTGGCCCTCGGTGGCCTACATCGTGGACGAAAAGCGGCTGGGAACGGCGTATGCGGTCATGACTTTGATCCAACAGCTCGGTGTCATGGGGGTGCCGCTCCTCATCGGGTTCCTGAACGATCACTATCAGGCGAGTGCGTCGAACCCGGCGGGCCACATCCCTGGGATGTGGGCGTTCAGCACGCTCGGCTTCCTCGCGCTCTTCTTCGCCATCATGCTGCGGCGCGAGGAGACCGGCCCCAACGCACACGGGCTGGAGACCATCACGGCCAGCTCGAAATCAGACTGACGTCGCGTCAGCCAGGGGTGTCGGCATTCATGATTTCGGCGCCCGGCGCCGAAATCATTTCTTGAACAGCGCGTTGAACGCCGCGCGCGGATCATTCGGCGTGCCGCCCTGCGCTCCGCCCTGCTGGGCCTCGACCTTGAGGTCGCGCACCGCCTTCGGGCTGAAATACTTGCAGTCGTTGCCCTTGGTCTTGCTCTCGACCCTCGCGGTGATGGGTTTCTGGCATTCAAACTGCGACCCGGTGTTGAAGAAGGTGCAGTTCGCGCAGGAGTGGAGGGCGTCGCCGCAGGATGAGCAGGTGGTGTCGGCGGCGATCTCCGGGTTCGCCAGCTCGTGCCCGCAGCGGGCGCACTTGAAGGCGACCCGGGTGGGCGCGCCCAGACCGCGCCCCCGCGGCGCGCTGTCGTAGCGGCGCACGCCGTCGGTCTTCGGGCGTTCCCTCTTCTCCGGTGGCTGCCGGTCCCGGTCGTCGTCCTGGTAGCCGCGGTGGCGGTATTTGCGATCGCTCATGGGGGTCTCCGTGGGTTCGTCGCCGGGCAGGGATGCCGGGCTGCTTCATTGTACCTGCGTTCGGTTCGTTGTGGCGCAGGCGTCCTGGCTGCACCACAACGCGATCGTGGGTGCCTCCGCCGCACGCGGCTCTTTCCTGGACGTCACACCGGAGTGATCCTTCCGATTCTCACGGCGTTGTTGCCCGTGAGTGCCCCCTCCGAAGATGATTGCGCCCGATGCATTCACTCGTGTGAAGGGCGGGGAATCGCAACATCATTCGGAGACGGCACGTCCGGTGAACGCGGCCCGTTTCCGCACCGGTTGGGGACGGTCCGATTGTGGGGCAGCCCTCCCGGCTGCCCCACGGATTGTTGGATCCTGGATCCTGGATCCTGGATCCTGCCACCAAAGAAAAAATCCCCGCCGAAAGGCGGGGATGAAATATTCAAGTGGTGCCCAGGCGCGGAATTGAACCACGGACACGCGGATTTTCAGTCCGCTGCTCTACCATCTGAGCTACCTGGGCACACCAGGTTGGAGCGTTATAGCGCAGGGGCTATCGGGTGTCAAATGAGACCGGGGCGGCGGATGTGTTCCGGATCACGATCGCGGCCGGCGTCGGTGCGCAGGTTTGGCAAGATCGCATACAATGCCCGCCGTGGAGATCGTTAAATTCTTTTTGCAGACCGGGTGGGTGGCGAAGGTCGTCCTCGTCATTCTGATTGTTTTTTCTCTCGCCTCGTGGTCCGTGATCCTCGGCAAATGGCGCGAGCTCGGCGCCGTGCGGCGGACATCCGACCGATTCCTCAAGGTCTTTCGCGAGGCCTCCCGCCTCAACGAGGTGGCGGCGTCCGCGCCCAAGTACCGGGCGTCGCCGCTGGCCGCCATGTTTCAGGCGGGCTACACTGAGCTCGAGGCCCAGATTCGATCGGTGCGGCGGGCCGCTGAGCCCGAGTCGTCGCTCAAGCTGAAGAGCCTCGACGGCGTCCAGAGAGCGTTGCAGCGGGCCATGGGCGCCGAGCTCGAACGCTTGCAGCGCGCGTTGCCGATGCTGGCGACCACAGCAAGCGCCACGCCCTTCATCGGTCTTTTCGGGACTGTGTGGGGCATCATGAACACCTTTCACGCGATCGGTGCCACCGGCTCCACCTCGATCACGACGGTGGCGCCCGGCATTGCCGAAGCGCTGGTCAACACCGCCGCGGGGCTGCTGGCCGCGATCCCGGCGGTGGTGGCCTACAACCATCTTCTGGCCAAGGTTCGCATCATGCGGCGCCGCATGGAGGACTTCGAACTCGAGTTCCTCAACCTCGTCGAGCGGAATTTCACATGATGAATTCGGAGTTCGGAATTCGGAATTCGGAATTGCCACTCACCCACGCGACGGTAGGCGTGATGCGGGGATGGGAATTCAAAATTCAGAATTCAAAATTCAAAATTGGGTTTGTGTAGGCGATGGCAGGCAAGGTCTCAGAAGACCTCGACCAGATGGCCGAGATCAACGTCACGCCCCTGGTGGACGTGATGCTGGTGCTGCTGATCATCTTCATCATCACGGCGCCGATGCTGGTGCAGGGCCTCAAGGTCAATCTGCCGAAACAGGACGCACCCGCCATCACGTCGAAGACTGACGAGCCCGTCATTCTGACCTTGACCTCGGACCAGATCATTCTCCTCGGCGACGAGCCGGTCCATCTCAAGCTCCTCCCCGACCGCCTCGGCTCGTTGTTGGCGGGGAGCCCGCGTCCGGTCTACCTCAAAGCGGATGAAAACCTGCCCTACGGTTTCGTGATCCGGGTCTTGGCGGTGCTCGACCAGGTCGGTGTCGAACAGGTGGGCATGGTGACCCAGCCCGAGGGGTCGTGAGGGACTGTGTTGGATCCGGTATCCCAGATCCTGGTCGAACGCGAGCGCTCGCGGCCGCGGCTGTTGCCGTGGGTCGTGATTGCGGTACTCCTGCATGCGGGCGCCGCCGCCGCCACCTACCTGGTAGGGAAGCGTGCGGCTTCCCGTCCGATTCAGCTGCCCTCGGTATCGGTGAGAGTTGTCCGGCAAGAGGCGCCGAGCCGCCGGCCGCCTTCGCGTGACACCCGGCGGCCCTCGACTCCGGTTCCCCAACCCTCGAAACCGCCCGCCACGGCTGTCCCGAAACCCTCCGCGGTGGCGACCGCCCCTCCGGTCGAGGTCGAAGCGCCCAAGGCGACCACCGATGCCATGCGGTCGGCCGACTCCAAGACCACCCCGGTTCCGACCCCGCCGCCTGCGAACGATGACGCCGGCGGCGGCGGTGGCGGTGTGGGCAGGGGGCTGTCGGTCGGCGGGGAGGCCTCCGGTGGCGGATCGAGCATCCCGTCCGATTTTCACTTCACCTATTACGTTGATCGCATGCTCGCCCTGATCGAGTCCCGATGGTACAAACCGGTGGTGCCGGTCGGAACCCGGGCCCGCGTGGGTTTCACGATCCTCAAGAACGGGCGTCTCGAGGATATCCGGCTCGAGGAGAGCTCGGGCATGCCGACATTCGACCGCGCCGCGCTGAGAGCCATCTACGCCGCCAATCCGCTGCCGCCCCTGCCGCCCGCCTACGGCAAACCGAGTTTGACGATCCACTTGAGCTTTTCGGAGTAATGAATGAAATACTGCAGGTTCTCGCTGATGACATTTGCGGCCGCGGCCCTTCTCTACACCCTGCCGGCGGCCGCCCAGAACGAGCTTTATCTGGAAATCACCCAACCGGGTCTGCGACGGGTGGCGGTCGCCGCGCCGCCGTTGATGGTCCTCCCCGGGACGCCGGTGGATGCGTCGAAGGTATTCCAGGAGACCCTTGACAACGACCTCGCGGCGGCCGCCCCGATTGCGGTCGTCGACACCAAACTGTACACCCTCGTCGAGGACGATCCGCGGCCGGAGGTCCTCAACCAGCGATGGCGGTCGATCGGCGCCCAGTTTCTGCTCAGCGGCACCCTGGTCCGAGCCGGCGGTCAATTGGTGGTCGAGGCGCGCCTGGTGGATCTGGTTTCGGGCGAGTTCGCCTTTGCCAAGAGGTACCGGGCCGGCATCACCGCCAGCCAGGTGGTGGCCCACACCCTGGCCAACGACATCGTTCAGGTTTTCACCGGGCGGCCCGGGCCCTTCCTTTCCCGGATCGGTTTCATCTCGACCCGTGGTGGCGGGTCGGAGGTGTGGGTCATGGACTGGGATGGCGCCAACCCCAAACAGTTGACAAAACACGGCGCGATTGCGCTCGCTCCGGCGTGGTCGCCGGACGGCAGCCGCATGGTCTTCACGTCGTTTCTCCGCGGGGCGCCGGCATTGTTCGCCCTGACGCCGCAGGAAGGCTACCTCCGTCCGTTGTGGGACAAGGGCGGCGTGAACTCTTCCGCGTCCTTTTCACCCGACGGCAAGACGATCGCCTTTGCCTCGAGCGTGGACGGCAATACCGATATCTACGCGATCGACCTCGACGGTGGAACGCCGCGCCGCCTCACCAGCGCGCGAGGGATCGACACCCAACCGGCGTGGGCGCCCAACGGCCGCCAGATTGCGTTCACATCCGCCCGGTCGGGCAGCCCGCAGATCTACCTGGCGGATGCCGACGGCTCCAATGTCCGTCGTTTGACTTTCGACGGGGGGTTTCACGACGAGGCAGCCTGGGCCGAGGACGGCACCCGAATCGCCTGTACGACCAAGGTCGGCGCTCGATTCCAGATTGCGACCATCGATATCGTTTCCGGCCAACAGACCGTGATTCCGGGGCCCGGCAACAACGAGTCGCCCTGTTTCTCGCCCGATGGTTCCATGCTCGCCTTTGCGTCGGACCGGACCGGCACTCCCCAGATCTTCATCACCGACGCCGACGGGGTGCCGCACCAGCTCACGACCGAGGGCGCCAACTACTCCCCGACCTGGACCGCCGCGACGGATTGACGGGCTGGGGCCTGGGCCATGAGCTGAGCCTCTTGCAGAAACACCCGCAGATGAAAAGAATCACGGCACAGAGAGACCCGATAGGGAGGGGATAAACCCCTCCCCTACGTCTTTTTTGGACGGCATCCGTTCCCACAACCGATTCTGAACACCGTAGGGGCGGGGTTTATCCCCGCCCTCTCATGTCGGTTTTTGCAAGAGGCTCAGCCCACAGCTCATAGCGCACAGCTCACGACGCGCGATCACTTCGAGAGGCTGCATTCCGGCGTGATCATCCCGATGCTCAGGGCGTTTTTGCCCGTGAGTGCCCCCTCAAACGATGGTTGGGCCCGATGTGGACCACTCGCAGGAATCTTCCGAGATCCCAACATCCCAACATCGTTTGAGACGGCACGTCCGGTGAACGCGGCTCGGATCAGCAGGCTCTTCAGACCTGAGGACTCGAACGTACTTGTAGGAGTGCGATGGAAATTCAAAATTCAAAATTCAAAATTCAAAATCCGTCTCCGCCCTTCGGGTTACGCCACACCGTTCGGTTATCATCCCCCCATGGCACTCCCCAGGCTCGGCATCTTGATCTCCGGTGGCGGCTCCAACATGAAGAGCATCGTCGCGGCCTGCGAGGCGGGAACCGTTCCGGCCGAGGTGGCGGTGGTGATCTCCAACCGGGCGGATGCTCCGGGGCTCGCGTGGGCCCACGAGCACGGACTGACGACCGCGCTGCTTCCGCACGGTGACTACTCAAGCCGGGAGGCTCACGACCGCGCGGTGGTTGAACGGCTGCGTGAGGCGGCGGTCGAGTGGGTCTGCCTTGCGGGATATATGCGGTTGTTGTCGGCGGTCTTCGTCGAAACCTTCCGTGATCGGATCCTCAACATCCACCCGGCCCTGTTGCCGTCGTTTCCCGGGCTGCACGGCCAGCACCAGGCGTGGGCGTACGGAGTCAAGGTCGCGGGCTGCACGGTGCATTTCGTGGATCTCGAGCTCGACCACGGACCGATCGTGGTGCAGCGTGCAGTGCCGGTTCTCCCGGATGACGATGAGGACAGCCTGGCCCGGCGGATTCTCGAACAGGAGCACATCGCCTACCCGGAAGCCCTCCGGCTGGTGCTGAGCGCAGGCTGGAGATTCGAAGACAGGCGGGTGGTGGTGGGATGATTTTCGCGACGGCCGCCTTAAAATCAGGAACGATTCCTATAAGATAGTAAAAACCCTCCAGATGAGGGATTGTCGGTCGATCGCAAAGGTTCCATGATCGAAGTGCAAGGTGGAAAAGCTTCCGGACCCCTGAGTGATACCGACTGGTATCACTCAATTTGAAAACCAGGTTCCACGGGGGAAGGGTTTCAGGACCTCTCAACGAGGC
>CAVQSQ010000028.1:0-287500 GCA_963715955.1 Candidatus Sulfomarinibacteraceae bacterium | reverse complement strand
TAGGACTTAGTGATCCGGCGGTTCCGAGTGGAAGGGCCGTCGCTCAACGGATAAAAGGTACTCCGGGGATAACAGGCTTATCCTGCCCAAGAGTTCACATCGACGGCAGGGTTTGGCACCTCGATGTCGGCTCATCGCATCCTGGGGCTGAAGCAGGTCCCAAGGGTTCGGCTGTTCGCCGATTAAAGCGGTACGTGAGCTGGGTTTAGAACGTCGCGAGACAGTTCGGTCCCTATCTACCGTGGGCGTAGGAGACTTGAGGAGATCTGTCCCTAGTACGAGAGGACCGGGATGGACGAGCCTCTGGTGCACCAGTTGTCGTGCCAACGGCACAGCTGGGTAGCTATGCTCGGAAAGGATAACCGCTGAAAGCATCTAAGCGGGAAGCCCACTCCAAGATAAGGTCTCCCGGGCGTAAGCCCCTGAAGACCCCAGGTAGACCACCTGGTTGATAGGCGGGGTGTGGAAGCGTGGCAACACGTGGAGCTGACCCGTACTAATCGGTCGTGAGGCTTGACCACATTTTATTTGTTTCTTGGCAAGCGTGCGCACGACGTCAGACTCGATGGAGGTTGTAGTTTTTTCCGGTGGCCATACCGTGGGGGAAACGCCCGATCCCATTCCGAACTCGGAAGCTAAGCCCCTCAGGGCCGATGGTACTACGTCCCAGAGGCGTGGGAGAGTAGGTCGCCGCCGGGAAGTCTTTGAGAGAAAACGCTCCGCATTTGCGGAGCGTTTTTTTTGTCCGGCGTCCGTGTCCGGTTCCATCTTTCGAGAGTGCCCGGTTTTCAGGGCGCGCTTCCCGTGAGGAGCCAGCCTCAACATTGTTGGCTCGAATCGCCATGGCGGCGTGGGTGATCGAGCATCCAACAATATTGAAACTGGCACCTCCGCCGGACGCGGCACGTTACCGCGCTCACTTCCCGTGAGGAGCCAGCCTCAACATTGTTGGCTCGAATCGCCATGGCGACGTGAGTGATCGAGCATCCAACAATATTGAAACTGGCACCTCCGCCGGACGCGGCACGTTACCGCGCTCACTTCCCGTGAGGAGCCAGCCTCAACATTGTTGGCTCGAATCGCCATGGCGACGTGAATGATCGAGCATCCAACAATATTGAAAGTGGCACCTCCGCCGCACGCGGCACGTTTCCGCACTCGCTTCCCGTGAATATCCAACATCCAATATCCAACATCCGATCCCGCATCCTGCATCCTGCATCCTGCGTCCACCTTCCGAGGGTGACGACGCTCCCGGACGGGAGTAGAATGTAGCCCCCGTTTTAGGGAGAGAGGACGTAGAATGCGCCGTTCAGACCTTCAATCGCTGTCTTTTGTCCTGGTCGCAATTTTGTGTGCGGCCGTGGCCCATGGGCAACTCAGCCCGGACTATGCCGACTGGGCCGACGGCCCGGCGGGCTTTCTTCTGACCAAGAAAGAGCAGAAGGAGTGGAAAAAGATCTCCGCCGACGCCGAAGCCAAGGAGTTCATCGATCTCTTCTGGGCGCGCCGGAATCCCAACCCGGAGACATCGTTCAACACTTTCAAGGCCGAGTTCGACGCCAAGGTCCGGTACGCGGAGGAGAACTTCTCGTACCCGGGGCACGCCGGCGCGGTGACCGATCGAGGGAAGGTGCTGATCCTGATGGGGCGGCCGGAAGGGATCCAGAACAAGGGCCCGGACCAGGCCGTCCAGAGTCTGGGTTCGAGCGGCGGCGGCACCGACGAGGTCCGGGGGAATTCTCAGATCTGGCTCTACAACCCGGCCATGCTCCCTGAGGGTTTCAAGGTCAAGGGCACCCAGTTCTATTTCATGTTCTACGAGGAGAAGATCGGGTCGAACAACTTCACTCTCGATCGCTCGGCCCGGGAGTCCTTCGTGGGCCTGTCGGCCCTCGCTGCTGCGCCGGAGGTCTATCTCCTGCACCCCGACATGAACGAAGTCCCCAAGCCGGTTTCGATCAAGGGCGGCCGAAAGGCTCCCGACGATCACCTGGCGTGGCTCGGCCAGGACGCACCGTTCAACGAAAGCGCCCGGGTGCTCGCGGAACTCGGAATCAACGACGGGGTGACCCGGCCGCTGTGGCTCTACATCGAACTTCCTCCCGACGCGCCAACAGTCGAGTTCTTGACGGGGCAGGTTCAAAACGCCGACGGCGAGATCCTGAGTAATTTCGAGATCGATGCCGTGCCCGTCAACGGCCAGTACGGCACGGCGTATGACCTCAGCTTTCCACTCGAACCTGGCGCCTACACGGTTGAGGTGGTCGGCGGAACGGCCGATGCTCCCGTGGTGACCGAGAAGATAGAAATCGAGGTCGAAGAGGTCACGGAAGATGGAACCTGGTTGTCGCCGTTGTGGCTCGGCCTGTCGGCAGCGCCAAACGAAATGGCCAAGCTCGGCGATCCCTACAATTTCGGCGGTTGGCACCTGGTGCCGCTGACAGGGCCCGACTTCACCCGGGAAAATGAAATCGTCTTTTTCGGTTTTGTCGTGCGGCCTGCCGTCAATGACGAGGGCGCTGTCGAACTCCAGGCGAAGATCCGGGTCAAGAAGGACGGGAAGTCGATGGGCCGGCCCTTGATCATGCCGCTTGATGCCTCGCAGGTGTTTGGAGACCTCTACATGTACGGGAGTTCCATCGGATTATCGGGGCTGCCGGAGGCCGGGGACTACGAGTTTGATTTTGAAGTCACCGAGAAGACATCTGACACTTCGACCGAGGTCTCGGTGCCGATCGACCTCAGCGACTGACAACGAGTGTTCGAGATTGGATCACGCGCCATCGGTTCCAACCGACGGCGCGTCCTTTTTTGCGGGGTCTTCGTCCCGGCCGCCGGCCGGGGGATGGGGGACCGCTCAGGTGGGCACTCCCAGACGTGGCAAGAGGACCCGCTGCAGGAGAAACCACCCGATGACGAACAGCAGAATGAAGACCCAGTCGTTCATCAGGCGACCTCCTCGACGCCCCACTGCACCATACGCATGTGGCGTTCGCAGGCGTCGCAGTAGGCGCACAGGGCCTTTTTCAGCGGCGCTACCTTTTCGGGTTCGAGGATGGTGAAGAAGAGGGACGAGGTCTTGGGGTGGGCGCCGGAGCCCATCCGGATCCCGGTCGCGCCGACGCCGTGCGCATTGGGGATCTCGGAGTATCCGGTCACCCCGTTGCGTTTGAACAGCACCTCGACCTCTTCCCTGCACTCGCTGTCGACGATGATCATCAGGAGTTTCATGATTTTTCCCCGCCGGTCCGTCAGCTTTCGCGCAGACCGAGTTTGCGGAAGATCGTCATTGCCGGACACCATTTCGTGAACGCGGACTGCAGCAGATTGAGGCCTACGAAGGCTGTGAAGAGAAACCAGTAGGGGCTCACCCAGTAGCCGAGGGCGAGGGTTGCGAGTACGACGATACCGGCCATTGCACGAAGAGCTTCATTCACGGTCATTTCATTTCCTCCTTATAGGTACGACGTCAGCTTTCTGGATGCAGGATGCAGGATGCAGGATTCCGGCCCCAGCCGAATCCGCAGGGTCGAGTGGGTGAATCCTGAATCCTGAATCTTGCATCCTGAGACCTGAATCCTCAGTCAATTTCCACGACGTTTTCCGGTCCGACCAGTTTCAGATACATGTAGTACAGCACGGGAATCACTCCCAGCGTGAGTGCGGTCGATACGACGATGCCCGAGATCATGGCCAGGGCGAGACCCTGGAAGATCGGGTCGGAGAGCATGAAGGAGGCGCCGACGATGGTCGAGAGCTGGGTCAGGAAGATGGGCACCAGGCGCACGGCGCCGGCCTTGACCACCGCTTGCTCGAGCGGTTCACCCGCCCTCAGTTCGAGGTTGATGAAATCGACCAGCAGGATCGAGTTGCGGACGATGATTCCCGCCAGGGCGATGAATCCGATCATCGAGGTTGCCGTGAAGAAGATGCCCAGGATGCCGTGTGCCGGGAGGATGCCCACCAGGGTCAATGGAATCGGCACCATGATGATGATCGGCGTGATAAAGGACTTGAACCACCCCACCATCAGCACGTAGATCAGCACCATCACCACCGCGAAGGCGATACCCATATCGCGGAAGACCTCGTAGGTGATGTGCCACTCGCCGTCCCACTTCATGATGTAGCGGGTGGTGTCCTCGGGCAGCCTGGTTGTGATGATCTCGAGCTCTTCGCCGAGAGGGGTTGCGATCTCCGCCAGCCGGTCCTTCATCTCGAGGATGGCGTAGACCGGGGCCTCGAACCGCCCTGCGACCTCGCCGTAGACATAGGTCACGGGCTGGAGGTTCTTGTGGTAGCGGCTTCGTTCGCGCACGCTCTCGACAACGGTCGTGATCTCCGACAGGGGGACCATCCGTCCGTCGCGTCCGTGCACGGTAAGCTGGAGGAGTTCGTCGACGTGAGCCCTCTGTGCCCGCTCGAGACGCAACACGATCGGTACCGGGTCCCGGGTGGTGGGGTCGTGAATGAGGCCGGCTCCGACGCCGTCCAGGGCGACCCGGACCGTCTGCGCGACCTGCTCGGCCGTGATGCCCGCCTGCGCGGCCTTTTCCCGGTCCAGCAGAATCTCGATCCGCGGACCCGGGGCCTCGACCTCCCAATCCACGTCGACGACGCCGTCGGTGGTCGCGAACACGTTCCTGATCTCATCGGCGACCACGAGCCGCCCCTCGAGGGTCGGGCCGTAGACCTCGGCCACGAGAGTGGAGAGAACCGGCGGCCCGGGTGGGATCTCCGCGACTTTGATGTCGACGCCGAGGCGTTCGGCGGTGGGCAGGAGCGTCTGTCGCACCTCGTTCGCGAGGGCGTGGCTCTTGTCGGGTCGTTTGTTCTTGTGAACCATGTTGACCTGGATATCGGCTTGATGGCTGCCCGAACGGAGGAAATAGTGCCGGACAAGTCCGTTGAAGTTGAACGGTGCCGAGGTCCCGACATAGACTTCGAAGTCCGTGACTTCGGGCATCGATCGGAAGTGGTAGGCCAGCTCACGAGCCGCGGCGTTGGTCTGTTCGAGGGTGAAGCCCTCGGGGGCGTCGATCACCACCTGAAGCTCCGATTTGTTGTCGTGGGGCAGCATCTTGACAGTGGTGAATCCCACGGCGACCGTTCCCATTGCGACGATCAGGAGGATGGCCACTCCCGCGAGGAAGAAGTAGCGAATGACCGGACGCCGAATCATCGGGTCCATGATCCAGGAGTAGATCCGGGAGACCCTGCCCTCCTGGGGGCTCTCGAAGTCCTCAGGCAGTTCGTCCGAGGCATCGTCATTGCCGCCCTTGGACTCCTTGCGGAAGAGCCTGAACGCCATCCACGGCGAGATCGTGAAGGCCACCATCAGCGAAAAGAGCATCGCCGCCGAGGCGTTGATGGGGATGGGCCGCATGTAGGGTCCCATGAGCCCGCTGACAAAGGCCAGAGGCAGCAGAGCCGAGATGATGGCGAAGGTGGCGAGGATGGTGGGGTTGCCCACCTCGTCGACGGCGTAGACGGTCGTCCGTTTGGCCCCCGCCCATTTGAGTTTGATGTGGCGGTGGATGTTCTCCACCACCACGATCGCGTCGTCGACGAGAATTCCGATCGAAAAGACCAGTGCGAAGAGGCTGACCCGGTTGAGGGTGTAGCCGAAGAAATACGATGCCGCCAGGGTCAACGCCAGGGTCACCGGGATGACGACCGCGACGACCGTGGCCTCTCGCCACGAAAGGGTGATCCACATCAGAAGAATGACGGCGATGGTGGCGGAGTAGAGGTGCTTGAGGAGTTCATCCGCCTTTTCGTCGGCGGTTGCCCCGTAGTCGCGGGTCTTGAGGATCTCCACGTTCGAGGGAATCACTCTCCCGGCGAGCCGGTCGAGCATTGCATCGAGATCTTCCACCATGTCGACGGCGTTGGTGCCGGGCTTCTTGGCCACCGCGATGGTCACCGCGGGGAGGTCGATACCGGCGCCCTCGAGACCCTTCTCGGGCGCCGCCGGTCCGGTGCCCAACCAAACATAGGACGACGGTTCTTCGGGGCCGTCGGTGATCTCGGCCACGTCCTTCAGATAGACCGGCCGGCCGTTGGACGACGACACCACGACATCTCCCACCTCGTCGGCGTCGGTCAGAAACTGCCCGACGTCGACAACGACCTCCGAATTGGAGATTGCGGTGCTCCCGGCCGGCAATCGCCAGTTGAGGCTCTTGAGGACACTGGAGACCTGGAGGATCGAGATGTTGCGCGACGCCAGGGCCTCCCGGTTGAAATCGACCTCGACCACGCGGCGCTGCCCTCCGATGACGGAGACCTGCGCGACCCGGGGGTGGCGGGTGAGTTCGACCTTGACCTCGTCGGCCACCTGGCGGAGTTGAGAGGACGAGGCCTCGGTGCTCCACAGGGTGTAGGCGACAACCGGCACGTCGTCGATGGTCCGCGGCTTGACCACCGGCGCCATGACGCCGGCCGGCATCTCATCCACCGCAGACTGCAATTTTGTGTGGACCCGGAGGGCGGCCTGGTCGGGGTCGGTTCCGACCAGGAATCGGACCACGATCAAGCCGCCCGACGGGTTCGATATGGAGTAGATGTACTCGACGTTTTCGATTTCGTAGAGCAATTTCTCCATCGGCGTGATGACGCGGTACTCGACCTCCTCCGCCGATGCGCCCGGGTAGCCGACCATGACGTCGATCATCGGCACCTTGATCTGGGGCTCCTCCTCGGACGGGGTCACGATGATCGCGAAGACGCCGAGCAGAAGCGAGGCGACGACGATCAGGGGCGTCAGCTTGGACTCCAGGAAGGCCTGGCCGATCCTGCCCGCCATCCCGAGCTTGCGGCGGGACATCTTGAGGCGCAGGGCGTCGCGGTGGGCCTGCTCGATTTCGGCAGCTGCGTTCGGCTTTTCGGCCCCTCCGCCCGTCACATCGTTGTGTTCGCCGCTCATCGTCCGATCTCCAGCGGTGTTCCATCGGCCACCGGCCCCGGCGCGTCGATGACCACCGACTCACCGGCATCGATTCCTGAGAGCACCTCGATTCGGCCATCCGGCAGCTCCCCACCGACGGTGACGGCGCGGGTCCGTGCGGTGCCGTCGGCCGCGCGAACGACGACGAGATCGAGACCGCCGCGACGGTGAAGGGCCGAGGCCGGAACAACCAGCCGTTCCCTGGAATCTCCGAGGATGGTGGCGCGTCCGCTGAACCCGGACGGCACATCGACACCGTCGAGGTCGAGCTTGACCGTCACGGTGTGGGTCGCCGTGTCGGCAGCAGGTGCGATCTCCACCACCGTGCCGGTCACGGTACCGAGATCGGGCCGGGCGTCGAAGCGGACCGGCAGCTCATCGCCGAGGGCGACCTTGACGGCGTCGCGTGCGCGGACGGTCAGCCAGAACTGCTGGGTCGAAAGCGACTCGAGTCGAACGAGCGGCCGGCCGGGTGCTGCGAGGTCACCGACCTCGACCAGGGTCTCGACCACCTTGGCGGCGAACGGCGCTCTGACATCCGACTCGTCGGCCACCGTCGATGCGGCCTGCACCGCGCCCTCGGCCTGCGCCACGGCACCGCGCGCCTGTTCGTACTGCATCCGTGCCATGTCGAGTTCGAGCTCGGAGGCAGCGTTTTCAGCCCTCAGTGCCTTGTACCTCTCGAAATTGCGGCCGGCGAGCGCGAGCGAGGCCTCCGCCTGGGCGAGAGCGCCCTGCGTCTGCGAAAGTTGTCCCTGTGTGGCCTCGGGCTGGATCTCGAGGAGAACCTGCCCCTTGACAACGCGCGAACCGGCATTCACGCGCAGGGCCACGACCGGGCCAGAGACCCGAGTCGAAACGGTGGCCTGCCGCGCCGGTTGCACGACGCCGCGAACCTCGATCGGTTGGGCGTCGACCACCAGAGCCGCTTCGGAGGTCGCAATGCTCAACGGTGCCAGATCGGCCTCGGCGAGAGCGGGCTCTTCGTGGCCGCACCCGGAGGCCGCTGCCATAGCGATGATCGGGAACAGGAACGTCAGGACTGTTCTGCGGGAGTTCATTGGGAATCCTCCATGCTCGGTATCAGGGTTGCACCGGAAACGTAGCGAAGACGGTAGGTTTCGAGGGCGACGTCATAGCGGGCGACCAGTTCCCGCATTTCCGACTCGCGGAGCGCCGTCTCGGCGTCGAGCAGGTCGATCATCTTGTCGAGCCCCTGCTTGAAGCGACTCTCGCGGACACGGAGGGCCTCGCGGGCGGCCGCCAAAGACGAGGTCGCGGTTTCGAGACGGGTGCGGGCGGTGGCGAGGTCCTGCCACGCCTGCCGGACCTCCAGCCGCACGCCCTCCTCGAAGCGGTGGACATCGGCCTCGAAGGATGCGGTTTCGTGGCGGGCGGCCGTGCGGGCCGCGGTGCCGGCGCCGCCTCCCAGCAGGTCGATCTTGGCCACCGCCATGATCGATCCCGAGCGGCCGTTGGCGCCGAAGATCTGGTCGTCGTAGAGGTCGTAGTGGCCGACCACTGCGATTTCGGGGAAGAAACCGGGGCGCGATGCTCTTTCCTCGAGCCGGCCGGCTTCGAGCTTGCGTCGTGCCGCATTGAGATCGTTGCGGTCCTCGAGGGCTGCTGCGATCCAGCCTTCGAGATCGCCGGAGACCGCCGCTGACTCCGTCACCGGGGACAGCGCACGGGGCGTGTTCTGGTCGGCTCCCATCTGGAAGTTGAGCGCAGCCTGAGCCAGCCTGGCGCCGCTGCCGGCCTGGGCGAGCGAGTCGTCCACCTCGGAGAGGTAGACCCGGGCCTGGAGAACATCGGCATCGAGAATGATGCCCTGCAAGGCGAACTGCTCGGCGATCCGGAGGTGTTCGGCGGTGGTTGCCCTGGAGTTGTCGAGCAACGACGCCTGCTCTCGGGCCTTGGCGAGGTTGATGTAGGCAGTGGTGGTTTCGAACGCGACCTGTTCGCGGACGTGGGCGTAGCTCAGGTCCTCGGCTGTCGCCATCGATTCGGCCTGCCCGATCCGCGCCGACAACCTGCCCCCTGTATAAACGGGGAATTCGAGGTCGAGCCGCGTGATCCAGGTCGAGAGGGGGTCGGGGTTATTGGGGTCGGAGAGGAAGAACTCCTGGATGTCGAACCGGCCCTGGTTGAGCGACAGCGCGAAGACTTCGGCCGGGTTGTCGGTATAGACGAAACTCTCGCTGAGGCCGATCTTCGGGAGACGGTGCTGCTGCCCCCCCTTGTACCGGGCGGCGGCTGCCTGCGAGCGTTCCCTCGCGGCTGTCACCGCGGGGTTGCCGCCGACCGCCGTCATCACCGATTCTTCCAAGGTCAGGTCCTGGGCGCCCGCGGTGGCGACGGTCACCATTGCCGTTACGACGAGAAGGAGGTTCTTGTGCATCAGCCGTCTCCATCAATAGCCTTATAACCATTTAGGAATATACAGAAATTTAGAAACCTGTCAAGCCGCAAACCTCTCCGACCGAAGCAGCCGTCAGGCGACGTGGACATGGAAGAACCGCCCGGGAACGGCTGCCGTCGCTCAGCGAGGAGTCGTGTCAATTCCATCTCCATTATCGATATCAGGTACTGTTTTCAGTGCTTGTCTCAGAACCTGATATGGGTCTGGAGATTCTAACCGGTCCGCGGTTGCTTGAGAAGCGGTGCGATGCGGACCTCGCAGGCCATCGGCACGGAGGCGGATTCAGGGCGGAAAGCGCGGGTCAGGTCGGCGCCCGCAGCTCCGGGTTGGTGGCCTCGTGATCGGTCGTGAACTCGCCGAGGACGAGTTTGGCGGTCACCCCGTGGCCGGGGCCTTCGCTCTCGAGCACGAGAGTTCCACCTACCAGCTCCGCGAGGCGGCGGGAGATCGTGAGACCGAGACCGGTCCCGCCCTGCTGCCGGGTCGTGGAACCGTCGACCTGGTAGAAGGACGAGAAGATCTTGTCGAGCTCTTCCTTGGGGATACCGGCCCCTGTGTCTCGAACCGTGAACAGGACCCCCTCGGCGGTCCTCTGGCAGTTGATCGTGATGGAACCGCCGGCATCGGTGAACTTGATGGCGTTCGATATGAGGTTGGTGAGTATCTGCGCCGTGCGGTCGGGATCGGTCCAGATCACCAGCTTGCTGTCCTCTCCCAGGACCTCGAAGTTGAGCCCCTTGCTCTTCATCTGGTGTTTGAAGAGGGTCCGGGTCTCCTCGAGCACGGTGCGCGCCGGCACCGGGGCGAAGTGGATCTCCAGCCGTCCCGCCTCGATTTTGGCAAGATCGAGGACGTCGTTGATGATGTTGAGGAGGTTTTCCGCCGACTCGTGAGCGATCTTGAGGAATTCCCGTTGCTTGACGGGGTCGCCGACCGAACCATCCATGATCAGGCGAAGAAAACCGAGGATGGCGGTCAGGGGCGTGCGCAACTCGTGCGAGGTGTTGGCGAGGAACTCTGATTTCAAACGCGAGGCCTCGAACGCCACCGCCCTTTGTTCGTCCAGCTCCCGCACCAGGTGGGAAAGGGAAATCGCGCCGCCGAGAAGGAAGCCGATCTGGGTCAGGAGGTCCACGTCGTCGACCGCGAGATCAAGGGGAATGGCGGAGGTCGCCAGCAGGACGCCGGGCGAGCGGCCGCCGGCGACCAACGGGAGATAGCTGAGGTGGGTGACGTCGTGTTTGGAGATCAGCCACTCGGCGATCTCGTCGTCGACCACTGTCCTGACCATCGTGGATTGAGGTATGCCCTCGCTGAAGGTGGTCCAACCGGGATGGTCCCCGGGATGAATCGGATGAAAGCGATCCCGTTCGAACGCCTCGATCCCGGGCCCGGCGCCGGCCACCAGGCGGAGCGCGTTGCCCGCCGAAACCGGGCAATAGAGCAGGACCGAACGCAGCGGCAGCAGCTCGCGGCTCATTTCCAGAAAACGGTCGAGGATGAACTGTTCCTCGACCTCGCCGGCCAGGGTTTGGGCGAGGTTCGAAAGAAAAGCCAACCGGCTCTGTCGTGCCTCGGCGGCACGGCGGGCGCTCTGCAGGTCGGTGATATCGGTTGCCATCACCTGGATCAACGTCTCGTTGACGACCGGATCGACGACGGGGTGCATCAGGGTGCTGAGCCAGTGGGTGCGCCCCTCGTCGTCCTCGACCCGTATCACCTGTTCCCACTGCGGGTGCTTCCCCTCGAGAACGGCGGGAATGGCGGCGTAGATCTGGGGCCGGTAGTTTTCGTGAATGCGCTCCAACCACTGCGAGCCGTGATTGCCGATACCGGTGCCGTGCGGAACTGAAAACAGGGAACTCGCGGCGCGGTTGGCGTAGCGGATGTTGCGGTCGCGGTCCACAGAGATCACCAGGACCGGGAGTGAGTCGAGGAGGATTTCCATGCGGCTGCGCAACCGTTTGAGGCGGTCCGCAAGACCGGTCTGCAGCTCCAGGAGGGTGACGTTTTCGAGGACCGCGCCGATCGTGGGGGTAGCCAGGCTGAGGCCGAGCACGACGTATCCCCACATGAAAGGACCGTCGTAGAGCTCGCGCGACCACGAGAGATCCATGTGAGCGATCGCGGTGAGGAGAAAGGCCGCACCCAGCCACACCTCACGCGGCTGGCGTTGGTCGCCTCCACCGAGCATCGGCACCACCGCGGCGAGCAGAAAGACCGTGGCGAGCCCGGCCTCGAGCGGTCCGATGCCGAGCACCAGGCTATGGGACCGCAGGTAGTGAAAAACCGCCCACACCAGCAGCGCGAGGGTGACCGCTCCGGTGGTTCTGAGAGCGCGCCCGGCGGAGCCCTGCGCCCGCCCACCCCTGAAGGTGTAGATCAGAATGGCTGCTGCCAGGGTCTGTGTGATGACCCAGGAGAGGCTGATGAGAGCATCGCGGAGCGGCTCCGCCCGGATGGTGGCCTCGAGGATCAGGAGCAGCAGAAAGTGGCACGCGATCGGCAGAAACACGTTTTGCACCTGGCGGTCGAACGGGTCGCCGAGAAGCCGCCAACGGGTGTGAAAGAACCACGCCGCCAGAGACGCCAGAAAGGCGTTGAACCCGGACAACAGCACGAATTCGGTGCGGGTGCCGTGCCACTCGATCAGCGACTGCAGGAGGACGACGGCGGATGCCGCCGCGACGGCGCCTATTACGGCCACGAGCCGGGCCCGCGGGCCCGCGATCTCGGTCGCGACGAATACCCGGCTTCTGCTCAAGCGGGCCCGTCCGCACCTGTTGTAGCGATCGTCACGCTTCGAGTATAGCCCGCCTTGGCCCCGGGTTTTCGAGGGGAAGGCGGCGAAGTGTCAGTGGATCCGAGGTTTGGCTCAGCCTTGCAAATCGCGGTCACTTTGCTAAATTGTGCTCGCTCCCAAACAAAGAGTGGCTCGTAATATTGCGGCGCTCAGGAATATCACACTGCGAAAAACGTTTTGAGACAGAGGAGGAACGAGGACCATGAAGAAGACAATCGCGATGATCATGATCATCCTGGGCATCGGTGCCATGCCGCTCTTTGCCGAGGAAACCGCAGAGGAAGAGGAGAAGAAAGATCCGGCGTGGGTCGGTTCTCTGGGGCTGTCCTGGGTCGCAACCTCGGGCAACTCCGACACCAGCTCGGTGGGGCTCGATTTCGCGCTCGAGCGCAGACCCGAACCGTGGGGTTGGGTCTTCGTGGGTCGCGGCAACAAGGCCAAGGATTCCGGGGTCACCACGGCCGAAAACTACCTCTTCGGCGCCCGTGGCGTTCGCCAACTGAGCGAAAAGTGGGAGGTCTTTGGCGGTTTGCAGTGGTCGAAGGACCCCTTTACCGGGTTCGACTCGCAGACCGTGGCCTCGCTGGGCGCGACCTACATCGCCATCGACAGTGAACGAAACAAGCTGGCGTTTGACGGCGGTCTCGCCTACACCTGGGAAGACCAGGTCAACCCCGACGCACAAGTCGACTACCTGGGCGGTCTCTTCGGGGTGACCTGGGAGTGGAAGATCGGCGAAAAATCGAAGCTCGTCGAGCGTCTGGTCTACTACCCGAACTTCGACAACTCGACCGACTGGCGTCTGACCTCGTTCACCGCGATCGAGGCGGATGTCAACTCGTGGATGGCGCTCCGATTCGGCTATGACATCCGCCACCGCAATCTGCCGATCGGCGACGCCGACAAAACCGACACCACCTCGACGGCGTCCGTTGTCTTCAAGTTCTGAGAACGCCCAGGAGGATATTCGTGGAACAGACGCAACAACTGCTCGACGCGGCCTGGAACATGGTCGTCAACAACTACCTCGACGTGGTCGCCGCCATCGTCATCTTTGCGGTCGGCCGGATCTTTGCCGGTTGGGCCCGCAAGCTGACCCGCAAGGCCCTCGAACGCGGCAATGTCGATGCAACCCTCGTGCCCTTCCTGGCCAAACTCGTCTATTACGCAGTGCTCGCGGTTGTCGTGATCGCCGTCCTCAACCGGATCGGGATCGCGACGACCTCGGTCGTCGCCATCTTCGGCGCCGCCGGTCTCGCCGTCGGCCTCGCCATGCAGGGCACGCTCGCCAATTTCGCCTCCGGTGTGATGCTGCTGCTCTTCAGACCGTTCAAGGTCGGCGATTTCGTGGATGCCGGCGGCACGGTGGGTTCGGTCCAGGAGATCGGTATCTTCGCGACCACCTTGAAAAGCCCGGACAACATCAAGATCACGGTGCCGAACTCGCAGGTCTACGGCGCGACCATCTCGAACTACAACGGCTACGAGACCCGGCGCATCGACATGGTGATGGGGATCTCGTACGACGACGACATCCAGACCGCCATCGACACCATTCGTTCGATCGTCACCGCCGACGACCGGGTGCTTGCGGATCCGGAACCGCAGATCGCGGTGTCGAACCTCGGCGACTCCTCGGTCGATATCGTGGTGCGCCCGTGGGCCGACGCGGCGGATTATTGGGCGGTTCGCTTCGACCTAACGCGCAAGCTCAAAGAGGGACTCGAAGGCGCCGGTTGCTCGATCCCCTACCCGCAGCGCGACGTCCACATGCACCAGCCCGCCAACTGAACGTATCTCGAACCAACCTCAACCGGGGCCGCAAGGCCCCGGTTTTGTTTGCCCGCAGATCACGCAGATGACGCAGATATCGGTAGCAAACGCCAAGGCCGTTCACCGGCGAGGCAGAACTGCTCGGAATCGTAGGGTGGGCTTCAGCCCACCATCAGAATCGTTCGCGTAAGGGACGAACCCGTGGGGCTCGCTGCAATATTGAAGGTGGGCCAAGGCCCACCCTGCCCGTTCAAGTAAGTGTGAGAGGCGAGGCCTGCGCTTTCTGAGCGCAGGCCGATGGGTCGGGCGAACTCGACGAGCGTGTTCGCTCGGAGAGTTCGCCCGACCCATCGGTCCTGGCCGCCCGGCGGCCAGGACCTCGCCGGGGTTGCATGTCGGGATGATCTCTCTGCGACTCTGCGTCTCCGCGCCTCTGCGTTGTTTTCCAGGTGCAGCGAAATCTGCGTCATCTGCGTGATCTGCGGGCAGAATTGGCCGTGCGGCCTTTGCACCTTTGCGTTGAATGCCGAGGTTCGTACCCGCAGCCTCGAGGCTACTCGCCGGTCGCGATGAGGGCCCGATAGTCCTTCAACACCTCCGCGGCGTGGGTCTTGGGATCGACGTCGGGATAGGTGATCATCACGGTGCCGTCGCCGCCGACCAGGTACGAAACCCGCTTGGCCATCGGCAGGAGGGCCCGAGAGGCGCCGACCGCCTTGGCCAGGGCATGGTCGCGGTCCGAGAGCAGCAGAAAGGGCAGACCGTTCTTCTCGGCGAATGCCCGGTTCTTCTCCGGGGTGTCGTAGGAGACCCCGAAAACCTCGATGCCCAGCGCCTGGAGATCGTCCCAGCTGTCACGCAGCTGGTTGGCCTCGAGCGTTCAACCGGGGGTGTCGGCCTTGGGATAAAAGAACAGCAGATAGGGGTGGCCCATGAGATCCCTGTTGTTGACGGACGTGCCGTCGTGGGCCGGAAGCTCGAATTCCACAAAGTCTTCGCCGACTGCGATCATGTCGGAATCTCCCTCTGCCGACCCGGCGGAGACGCCGAAGATCAGCACCGCGGCTGCGAGAAACGCGATTGTTCGATGGGTCTTCATGACGCACAGGGTAACAGCAGAAACGCGCCGATTCATTTCAGCCTTTTTCTTGACCGGTGGTGACGGGCCGCGCTAGCCTTCTTCTGCAGATCACAGCAGTGAGTTGGTGAGACACGCGGCCTCGGGTCGCAGCGCTAGCGGAGGGGGCATCATGGCAGGCAAGGCGGAAGTCGTGGATCGGGTCGCTGAATTGACGGGCTACCCCAAGACCCAGGTGGCGATGACTTACGACCTGCTGTTCGAACTCATGGGCGAAGGGCTGGCCGGCGGCGACAAGATCACCGTGCCCAATTTCGGAACATTCCTGATCTCCGAACGACCCGCCCGGTTGGGCCGCAACCCGGCGACCGGCGAACAGATCGAGATCTCGGCGTCGAAGAGCGTTCGCTTCAAGGTCTCGAAGAACCTCAAAGAACTGCTCTAGCCACTACTTCGGCACGAGGCGGCGCCCGAGCTCGATCGAGAGCTGCTGGTCAAGCGGCAGGGCTGCCAGGGCATCCTCGTCGATCCACGGCCACCTCACCTCGGCAAGGTCCTGCTGCGCAGCGATCAACCCGGACTGCATGCTCATGGCGAGCAACTTGAGCGGAAGTCCGTCCTGCGCCTTGACCGCCACCGCCAATCCACCTGCCCGTTCCCCACCGGGCATGGTTCCGCGCATCAGCCACGCCTGCTGCTGGTTGAAGTGATAGAGCAGACGACCCATGGGGTCGTTCCATTGGGCCAGGCGGGCCTCGGTCTTCGGGTCGAACCGGCCGGTGGTCGGGATGTTATTGATGTTGAGGGAGATGGACACGTCTCCGGCGCCGGCCGCCGCCGAACACCCGATCATCAAGACCATGAGAACCCGTCGCATGTTTTTCTCCGCGAACCAATGTAACGTCCCGACGCCATGATGGCCAGCGTCAGGTACACTTCGCTGGTGGGTACATGCATGTCGGACAGGCCGGGTTGGCGCCTTTTTGCGGCCGCTGTGATTTTCTGTGCCGTGCCCGCGTGGGCCGGAATGGTCGACTACGAGATCGACGTCGAGCTCGACCCCGCCAGCCACCGTCTCAGCGGCGTCGAAAAGGTGCGCTGGACGAATCCGACGGACACGCCGACCGCCGAGATCTACCTCCACCTCTACCTCAACGCGTTTGCGAGCTCCCGGACGACATTCATGCGCGAGGCCGGGGGCCAATCGCTGCGAAACCTCGTCGATGGTTCGGGTGAATGGGGATGGACGCGCATCGACCATCTCGCGACCGGCGACGGTGTGGATCTCCTGAAAGTATCGGAGTTCGTACGGCCGGATGACGGCAACCCGGATGATTACACCGTCGTCCGCATCCCGCTGCCCGACGAGGTCCAGCCGGGGTCCTCGGTCGAGCTCGAGATCCACTTCGAGGCCCAACTGCCGTCGATCATCGCCCGCACCGGTTACGTCGACCAGTTCCACCTTGTGGGCCAGTGGTTTCCCAAGATCGCCGTTTTCGAGGGCAGCCAGGGCTGGAACAGTCACCAGTTTCACGCCTCCTCCGAGTTCTTTGCGGACTTCGGTTCCTACCGGGTGGCGATGACGATCCCCGAGAACTGGGTCCTCGGAGCGACCGGTGTCGAAGTGTCGAGCACCCCTCTCGAAGGCGGTCGGCGAACCGTGGTCCACCGCGCGGAGCGGGTCCACGACTTCGCCTGGTGTGCCGCGCCGCCCGACCTCATGCAGGTGGTGGAAGCGGATTTCGAGCCCGGACGCGACGTCCCGCCGGCCTGGTTGGCCAAGGCCCGGTCGAGGCTCGGTCTGAGCGCTGCCGAACTCGAGCTGCCGCCGATGCGCATCCGGCTGCTGGTGCCCGCGGTCCAGGACCGCCTGGTGCCGCGGATGGTGCGGGCGGCACGCCTGTCGATCGCCTGGTTCGGTCTCCACTACGGCGCCTTCCCCTATCCGCAGCTGACAATCGTGTCGCCGCCTCGCGGGGCCGAAGAGGCCGGAGGTATGGAGTACCCGACGTTCATCACCACCGGCGCCGACCGGCTCGACGAGTACCCCCCCTTTTCCTGGTCGCCGGACATCGAGGTGGTGACGGTCCACGAGTTCGGCCACCAGTACTTTCAAGGGATGCTGGCCTCGAACGAGTTCGAGGAGGCGTGGCTGGACGAGGGCCTGAACAGCTACGCCGAGATCCTGTGCATGAGCGACATCGTCGAGGACCGGCTGGTTCCGGAGATCCGCGCCTACCCGCAGTGGGGCTCGCAGCGTCTGGCCCTGGGCTACAGTTCGGTGCCGCTCCGGATAGCGGGCAACGCCTGGGACTATCGAAACCGCAGGATGTACTTTCTGGCGTCCTATGGCAAGACCGCGGTGGTGATGCGCACGGCGGAGGGGCTGATCGGTTCTGACGCGATGGCGCGCGGCCTGCGCGCGTACTTCCAACGCTATGCGTTTCAGCACCCCACCGGGGGCGATCTCGTGGCGACGTTGAGCGAGACTGCGGGATATGACCTGAGGGGCTTTTTCGATCAGGCCATCTATTCCGACGCCATCCCCGATTGGGGCGTGCTCGAGGTGCGCCACCGGAGACCGGCGGCGGTCGATGGCTTTGCCTGGGATGGCGCCGGCTGGCAGCTCGAAGAACCCTTTGACGCGCCGGATGACGACGCCGCGTCCGACGACGAGAGCTGGCAGATCGAGGTGGTTCTGGTGCGCCGCGGAGATTTCGTCGGTCCGGTCGCTGTCGAGCTGACCTGGGACGACGGTTCCAGCGAGCGCCGGCGGTGGGACGGCAACGAACGGTGGGTGCGGTGGCGGTATGACGGAGAGCGCGGACTCGAACAGATCATCGTCGACCCCGACGGGGTGTGGGCGCTGGAGACTCTGCGCGCCGACAACTACTGGCGGGACAGCCCGGCCCGCACCGACCCGCCGCTGTGGTGGGTGCGGGAGATTCTCGGGCTCGTGGACCGGATCTTCTTGAGGTTCAGCTGAGATGGCGGAGCACCCGTCCCCCGTCGCCGGTTTCCGCCTCGCCTTGCGGTTGCACAAGCTGGTGCTGGCCGCGTGGCTGGTGTCCATAGCCGTCTTTCTACCGGCGCAGCTGATGGTTGATTTCGCAACCGGCCCCGCCCGCGCCAACCTTCCCGGAAACGGCCCGGCGCCGGGCGACGAGCTGCTGATCCTGTTCGAACTCCTGCGGCCTGTCGCTGGCCCGTTGGCCATCGCTCTCGTCCTCGGCTGGGGCATTCTCCTGGCCTGGTCGATCCTCTGGCACGCCGGGACGGTGCGTTGGTGGATGGGGGCGGGCGCGGCGCGGGTGCGCCTGTCCGAGATTCTCGGCCACGGCGTGGTCTGGTGGTGGCGTTATGCACGGCTCGCGGCGGTCGCAGCAGTCGTCATGGCCGCGACCCTGACCGCCGTGTGGGTGCCGGTCACCGACGCGGTGCGCGGGGGCGGGCCTGAAACGACCGCCCGACGTGCCGGGCTTCTCCTCCTTGCAGCCGCGGTGATCTCCGTGGTGGCCCTTGCGGCGTATTGGATCGCGACCCTGCGCGGTGGATGGCTGCTCGGGGAATCGGGGCGGCGCTCGGCCCTGTTGGCGTGGCTCAGGGGTCTCGGCTCCACCCTGCGACGGCCATTGCGTTCTCTCCTGCCGCTGCTGGTCTGGGGCGTTCCGGCGTTCGCCCTGCTCGTGTCCCCGTTGTTCGTCAGCGGTCCCCTCGCCACACTGGCCCTGATGTCTGCCGCTCTCGCCGCCGCCTTCTGCTGGGTCGCGCTCTACCTGTCCTACGCCCCGCGGGAGCCCAACGAGGAGTGGTACCGCAAGATGCAGGCGCGTGCCGCCTCCCGGGTGGCGAGGCCGGCGGAGAAGGCGGACGCCTACCGGACGACCCGGATCCCGACGCAGCCACCGTTGGAACGTTAGAACGTTTCAACGTTCAAACGTCTCAGGCACCTTCGCAGCGGCGCGGTTGCTCAGCCGCCCGAACAGTCGAGGAGGACGGACTTGTCGCCGAGACCGGCCTCGGGGTCGAGAGATTCCTGACGAACCGAGCCACCGCCGCAGCCGTATTGAACCGAGTACGACTTGGCGCATCCGTGTGCGGGATCACCGATGTCCCCGTAATACACCCGGTATTTACAGCTCTCCTCGCCGTCGCACTGGTCCGCGATGTGTGCGGTCGCGTTGTCCGCAGGTGCGCCGCAGTTGGCTCCGTAGGTGGCGGAAATGACCCGGATCGAGCCCGCCGGCGGAGGAGAACCGCCCTGTATGACGCACACGGCCTGCCACTGGGTCGTGTCCATGTTGCGGACGTACAGGGCGGCGAGCGCGCCGGGGTCCATGTACGGCAGAAGCGTTGCCGCATTTCGTTTGGTGTGCAGCATCGAATGCGTGTCGGCGATGGCTTCCCATTTGTCGTGGGCCTTGAAGGTGAACGGTCCGTGGCTTTTCCACCAGGGCGGAGGGACGTCCTGGCCGTTCCTGCCGGCCGGCCCCACCAGGATTCGGTACTCCCCGGGCGGGTAGGAACCGAGGGGGCAGACTTTTCCAGGTTGGGCGGCGAACGCCCTTTGGTCACTCGTGAACGCGTGCCACCGGCAATTGTCCGGATTCGCGGCCGCAGTTGCGTCCAGGCCGTCCCCGCACGGGCTCACGGAAACGAGGCGAGAAATCCGCGCACCGCGGTGCGGCACTTTGTGCGGATCGATGTCCTCTCCCTCGAACGGCCCCTGGCCGGGGCCGATGGGATAGCGGTTGGTCCAACCGTTGGACCACCTGACGACCAGCGTGGTGCCTTCGATCCACCAGGTGCCGGTGTTGGCGGGATCGGTGGCGCTGGAGGCGCGGCCATCGCTTGCCAGCGTCCAGGTGTCGGTAAACCCGCCGGACTGGTAACGCCACTCTCCGATACCGGCGGCGGTCGAGGTCTCCGGCGGTTCGGCTGCCGGCACAGAAGCGCCCGATTGCCATTCATAGACATAGGTCTGTTGCACCGAGCCACCGGCGCCGATCACGCGGAACCCCAGGTAGATCTTGCCGCCCGGAGAAGCACCCCGGACCTCCCATTCCGTTGCCTCGCCGGCCGTCCGGGCCCAGCCGGGGTCGGCGGCCGAGCCCTGGGCGGCGGCGCTCAAAGAGTAGTGCGGTCCGCCGGCTTCGGTATCCACGCGAAACGAGGTCGAACCACCGACGCCGATGTCCGCAGGGCCGGCACAGCCTCCGGTGCCCACGCTGACCGACGTGGTGAGCGAGAGGCGGAGCGTCTGACCAGGTGTCAGTCGAGCCGGTGGAATCTGCCAACTGCCGGTCGTTGTCTCGGAAGCGCAGTACCCCCCGGCCCCTGAGCACCCGCCGTCGTAACTCCTGGTCAGCGTGGCCGTTCCGTCGCCGCCACTCGCCGAATGGCCGGTCACGCACGGGCGGTCGGCGCCCGCTCTGCTCTCGACGGGGGAGTCGATCAGGACCCAGGCGCCCGACGACCGGGCCTGGGCGGACGGCAACGCCATCAAGAATACGACGACGAGCACGACGAGAATCGCCGGTCGCGGTCGTCCGATGGAGAAACGGAGCGCACGACGAGAACTGCAGGAATCGGTCTGCTGTTGTTGTATCACCGCGTAGCACCTCCCTGAGAAAGCTGATCCTTCATAGAGATCATCCATGACTATTCTCGCATGGAAGATGCTGCCGGCCCGCAGGCCCGCCGCGCCACAACACCTGCACGCGGCGCGTCTAACGCCTCAAGGATCCACCCGCCTCAGGCACCCTGGCCTCCAGGAGCTCACGGACACGCCGGTAGATCTCGTCGTTCGGGCAGTGAAGACGGATGACCGGCCGCCAGGAGTTGGAGACCGTGATCACTCGATGCGACGGGAATCGCGTGATCTTGCGGATGCTTTCCCACGGCACGAAGACGGATCGCTGGACATCCGCGAGGAGGCCGGCCCCGGCCGCGGTCGGTGAGGCCTTGAGCACGCCGATGACGAGATTACCTGCCGCGACCGCCCTGCTGAGCTTGCCGCTCCACTTCACGAGTTCCGAGTTGATGCCGTCGTCGGAAAGAACGGTCCGCACGTAATACCTGTTCATGTACAGAACCAGCGCGATGACGAGCGACAGGACGTAGAAGGCGGTAAAGCAGCAGGCCGGCACGATCAACGCGAAGCGAAGGGCGTTCGGGCCCCGTTGGACCGCGGCGGTGATGAGCATCAGGACCATGAGCAACCCGGAGGAGATGCCCCACAACTTCGCCATGTCCCACATGAAGAAACGGTTGCCGACCATCGGCACGGCGGCATCCCAGGCAAGGAGAACGCCGTCCGGCGGCGCGCCGTTGTCGTGTTCGAGGCCGTTGTGTTCGCCGGAACCAGACATCTGCACCATTCCGAATTCCGAAATTACTTGAGGTCTTTGAGCCTCTTCGGTCCCGCGGCCTTCACCTCGGCCGGGCAACCGTCCGCATAGAGCTTGAAGTTCTCGATGTAGCGGGCGGCCAGCGCGTCGTAGCGTTTCCAGTATTCGTCCTTGTTGCCCCAGGAGGTCGAGGGATCGAGGACGTCTTCGGGCACCTCGGGACAGGCCAGCGGCACTTCGAAGCCGAAGAGCTTGTCGGTGCGGTAGTCGACGGAGTCGAGCTTGCCCTCGAGTGCTGCGTTGAGCAGGTTGCGGGTGTGGCGGATCGAGATCCGTTTGCCGACGCCCCAACCGCCGCCGACCCATCCGGTGTTGACCAGCCAACAGGTGGCGCCGTGCTTCTTCATCTTGGCGCGCAGCATGTCGGCGTAAGAGAAGGGGTGGTGGACCATGAACGGCGCGCCGAAACAGGCCGAAAAGGCGATCTCGGGCTCGATGCCGAGACCGATCTCGGTGCCCGCGATCTTCGAGGTGTAGCCCGAAATGAAGTGGTAGACCGCGTGCTCGGGGTCGAGCCTCGCGATCGGCGGCAGCACTCCCTGGGCGTCGCAGGTCAGCAGAATCACGTTCTTCGGGTGCGACGGGACCACGCCCTCGGGGACCACGTTGGGGATGAAGGAGAGCGGGTAGGCGGCGCGGGTGTTCTCGGTGTAGCGGTCGTCGTCGAGGTCGAGCCGCCGCGAGGTGCGGTCCTGAACCACGTTTTCGAGGATGGTGCCGAAGCGGCGGGTGGTGTCGTAGATCTCGGGTTCGTGGTCGGCCGACAGGCGGATCACCTTGGCGTAGCACCCGCCCTCGAAGTTGAAGACCCCGGTGTCCGACCACCCGTGTTCGTCGTCGCCGATGAGACGGCGTTTGGGATCGGCCGACAGGGTCGTCTTGCCGGTCCCGGAGAGACCGAAGAAGAGCGCCACGTCGCCGTCGTCGCCGACATTGGCGGAGCAGTGCATGGACAGGACGTCCTGCAGCGGCAGCAGGAAGTTCATGACCGTGAACATGCTCTTCTTGATCTCGCCGCCGTAGCTCGAGTTGCAGATCAGGGCGAGACGCTCGGCGAAGTTGAGGATGATCGCGGTCTCCGACCGGGTGCCGTCGATCCGCGGGTCGACCCGGAACGACGGCGCTGCGATGACCGTGAACTCGGGAACGTGGTTCTGGTACTCCTCCTGGGTCTTGGGCAGGATGAACATGTTGCGCGCGAACAGCGAGTGCCAGGCGAACTCGGTGATGACCCGGATCGGCATCTTGTATTCAGGGTCGGCGCCGACGTAGCAGTCCTGGACGAAGAGCTCTTCGTCCTGCAGAAAAGCCTGGACGCGCGACAGCAGCGAAGAGAAGTTTTCAGGCGCGTAGGGCCGGTTGTACTCGCCCCACCAGATCTTGTCCTGGGTGGATGCCTCGCGGACGATGTACTTGTCCTGGGCGGCGCGGGCTGACCATTTGCCGGTGTTGACCACGAACGGGCCGCCGTGGGCCATGAAGCCTTCCTGGCGGAAGGAGGCCTCTTCGTAGAGGGCGGGCTCGGGCAGGTTCCAGTAGACGCGATCGAGATAGACCAGACCGTGGTTCTTGAGGCCGTAGCGGCTCTTGAGGTCCTCGGCCTGGGTGGTTGCCGGGGTCTTGAATTTCAGATACTTGCTCATGACCAGTCCCTCACCAACTTGCGCTCGCCGATGTAGAGCTCGTTGGGGGAGTTGGGGTCGAGCGCCCATTTGATGCGCTCGATGCCCTCGGTGATTTCCTTGATCGAGCCGCAGAAGCTCAGACGCAGGTGGCCCTCCTTGCCGAACTCCTTGCCCGGAACGGTCACCACCTGCACCTTGTCGAGCAGGAACTTCGAAAGTTCTTCCGAACTCTCGTTGTAGTGGCTGAAGTCCGGGAAGGAGTAGAAGGTGCCGCCGGGCTCCTCCAAACGCACGCCCTCGAAGGCCCTGAGCTCCTGGACCAGCACGTTGCGGTTGTTCTCGAGGGTCGTGCAGAGGCTCGAGACCGACGACTGGATGCCGTTGATGGCGCCCACCGCGGCGTGTTGAAGGACCGCCGACGGTCCCGACGTCTCGTGGCCCTGGATGTTGGTCATGACCTCGATCAGGCGGGTGTTGCCGACCGCCCAACCGATGCGGAATCCGGTCATGGCGTACTGCTTGGAGACCCCGTTGATGATGATCAGCTTGGAGTTGTCGGTGCGGTCCTTGGCGAAATCGTAGGGGTTGACCGGTTTGCGTCCGTCGAAGATCAGGCGGTGGTAGATGTCGTCCATGATCAGCCACAGACCGCGCTTCTCGCACAGCTCCACCACGCCCTGGACGAATTCCGCCGGGTAGACCGCGCCGGAGGGGTTGTTGGGGCTGTTGAGGATCACCGCCTTGGTGTAGGAACCGATCACCTGTTCGATGTCCCGCACGCGGGGGATGAAGGATCCGTCCTCGGGAAGGACGGGCACCGGCACCGCGCCGACCAGCTTGACCATCTCCGGGTAGGAGACCCAGTAGGGGGCGGGAAAGATGACCTCTTCCTGCGGGTCGAGGATGGCGTGCAGGGCCGACATGATGGCCTGTTTGGCGCCGCCCGACGCCATCACGTTCTCCGGTTGCGGACGCCAACCGTAGAAGTCCTCGGTGTAGCGGATGATGGCCTGCTTCAAAGCAGGGATGCCGTCCGGTGGGGTATAGCGCACCTCACCCGAACTCAGCAGCGAGCTTGCGGCGAGGATCGCGTCGAGGGGCGGCTTGCCCTTGGGTTCGCCGCCGCCGAGGTGGATGACCGGGTCGCCCTTGGCACGGAGAATCGCGGCCACTTCGTTGAGCTTGAGGGTTGCCGATTCGCCAATGGACTTGGCGATCAAGGAGAGGCTCATGGTTGCCACATCCCTTCTAGCGTCGCATTCCGCGACGGGTCCAGAATTATCGCAAATGATTGTGAAAATATCCACTAAGGCAATTCGTCGAACGAATTGCCGAATACAGGTCTTTGTGGCGCAGGCGTCCCGCCTGCGCGTGCAGAAGGGACGGCCGCACAGCGAACCGAGTGAACCCGCCCTTCATAACGCCCTTCCCGTGAGGAGCCACCTTCAACATTGTTGGCCCGAATCACTCCGCCGGCGTGAATGATCGTGTGTCCAACAATATTGAAAATGGCACCTCCGCCGCACGCGGCCCCCTTTCCCCCTTTCCCCCTTTCTCCCTTCTCCCTCCCCTGCTCGTCCGCCCCCTCTATCTTCTTTCCCGCCGCCGTGTTTAGATCCGTGCATGACGAATCCAGAGCTTGAACGCCTCGGGCGGCACGGTGGGCGGGTGAAAGACCTCCGACGGCGGGTCAAACACCGCCGCGGGGGCGAGGTGATCGTCGACGGGCGCCGGATCGCTCTGGATCTGGTGCGCTGGGGCGTGCCCATCCTCGAGCTTTACCTGAGCCCTGAGGCCGCCGCCGCACCCGAGACGGCGGCGCTGATCGAAGCCGCCGGGTCAGCTTTCGAACTGGAGGACTCGGTGCTGGCAGACATCGCTCCGACCCGCTCGCCGCAGGGTCTGCTGGCGGTAGCGGTAGAGCCGCGGCCGCAGCGGTGGGCCGCCAACGGTGGCGTGGCCCTCTGGCTCCACCGCGTCCAGGACCCGGGCAATCTCGGCGCCATCGTGCGCTCCGCTGCCGGTCTCGGCGCCGCGGCGGTCTTGCTGTCCCCAGACTGCACCGACCCCTTCGGACCGAGCGCCGTGCGCGGTTCTTCGGGGGCGGTTTTTCGCGTCCCCATCGAGCGTGGGGTGACGGCGACCAAGGCCGTCGAACGCGTGCGCTCGGTCGGCGGCGAGGTCTGGGCGGCGGGCTCGGACGGCCGACCGGTTGCAGGTTGGGAGCCCGTCCGGCCCTGCGTCCTCATGCTCGGCGCCGAGGGCGTCGGTCTCTCCAACGAGGCCCGCGACCTCGCCGACGGCGAGCTGACCATCCCGCTCAGCAACGACATCGAGTCCCTCAACGTCGCCGTCGCCGCCGGCATCCTCCTCCAGCACCTGCGCGAACGCTGAACCACAGAGACACAGAGACACGGAGGCGCCTGATCTGCCCGCAGATCACGCAGATAACGCAGATGCCGGCCCACCCGGATAAAACACAAAGGCGCAAAGACGCCAAGCCGCAAAGATCCTTCATCAGCGCGGCAGAACTGCCGGCGATCAGGGATCGCCGGACCCGTGAGCCGTCCGTCCGTTCCGGATGCGAGCATCCGTTCCGGCCGCCACCACCGACGACGCCCGACGGCGCGTCGGTTCTCCTTCCGCGTGAAGGAAACGTAGGGTGGGCTTCAGCCCACCATCAGAGTCGTTCACGTACGAGGTGAACTCGAGGGCGCAGCAGTGATTCTGAAGGTGGGCCAAGGCCAACCCGTACAAGTAAGTGTGAGAGGCGAGGCCTGCGCTCTCTGAGCGCAGGCCGATGGGGTGAACGATCGCGACGAGCGCCTTCGCTCGCTCCGATCGTTCTCCCCATCGGTCTCTGGCCGCCCGGCGGCCAGGACCTCGCCGGGGTTGCCGGCAGGATTGAGTCCTCTGCGCGTCTGCGTTGAATTCCGATTGCGATGAAATCTGCGTGATCTGCGTGATCTGCGGGCAGGATGAGTGCGCTCCCTTAGCGGCTTTGCACCTTTGCGTCTTTGCGTTAAAAACCGACGACGTCTCTGCGATCAACCGCCGTTGATGAGTCGTACGGCTCCAGCCGGGCTCTCCGTGTCTCTGTGCCTCTGTGGTTATCCGAGCCGGACCGTTCCGGATTGGCCATCAACCACGCGGCCGACGACGGCGGCGCCGGGGAGGCGGCGGAGGAGAGCATCAGCGTTCTCGGGCAACACGGCGGCGAGCAGCCCGCCCGAGGTCTGAGGGTCGAGACAGAGATCGACCCGGAGCTCGTCGGCGCCGTCCGCGATCTCGAGCACAGCCGACACGCTGTCGCGATTCTTGCCCGCGCCGGCGGGAACCAGGCCGGTGGCCGCGGCCTCGAGAGCGCCCGACAGCAAAGGCAGCGTCGAGAGATCGATCTCGACCGCCACCCCCGAGGCCTCGGCCATCTCCGCCACGTGGCCAGCGAGCCCGAACCCGGTGACGTCGGTGACCGCGTGCGGAGCGAAGTCGTGCAGCGCCTCGGCCGCCTCGCGGTTGAGGGTCGCCATCCACCGCAGAGCGGTTGAGAGGTCTCTGGGATCGACCATTTCAGCCTTGGCGGCGGTCGTGAGAACCCCGGTGCCGAGTGGTTTGGTGAGCACCAGCACGTCGCCGGGGAGTGCGCCCGCATTGCGCCAGATCCGGTCGGGGTGAACGGTGCCGGTGACTGCCATTCCGTATAGCAGCTCCTGCCCCTCCACCGTGTGGCCGCCGGCCAGCACGCCGCCCGCCTCCGCGAGGGCCGACAGCCCGCCGCGCAGGATCTCGGTCAGGGCCTCGCGTCCGAGCTTCGAGAGCGGGTAACTGACGAGGTTCATGGCGGCCAGTACCGTGCCGCCCATCGCCCACACGTCGGACAATGCGTTGACCGCGGCGATGCGGCCGAAAGTGTAGGGGTCGTCGACCATCGGCGGGAAGAAATCGGTGGTGTGGATGATCGCGATGTCGGGCGACACCCGGATCACTCCGGCGTCGTCGGCGTACTCGATGCCCACCAGAACGTCTTCGGACTCGAGCCGGGGCAGACCGCAGAGGACCTTTTCGAGCAACCCCTTGGAGAGCTTGGCGCCGCAACCGCCGTAGGCCGAGCCTGAGGTCAACTTGACCTCGTGTTCGGTCGTGACCGCGTCGAGGGCGCTCGGGACCCAGCTCTCACCGCGCAGTCGGAAGACCGACTGCGGTGCGAGATCGACGGTCTCCAGAACATCGGCAAGAGACCCTGCATCTCCGGAGTGCGCCTCGAGCACCACCCCGCACTCGGAGCTCACGGCTCGCGGCGCCGGCACCGCATCCACATCGAGCCCGGCGTCGCGGGCCGCCTTCTCGGCGCGCATCACCCGCTGCACCGTCCCGAACACCAACAGCAGATTCCGGGCGCTCAACGCTCTCCCCCCAATTTCGCCTTCGAGCGGGCGGGGATAAACCCCGCCCCTACGCTGCTGCGGGACATAAACCGTACCCGAAAGCCGTAGGGGAGGGGTTTATCCCCTCCCTTTCGTTGTCGGCAGACCGCGAACCAGCGCACGAACGCCATTCCTCGGCGCCTCAGCCCTTGCGTAACAGCCCATAGCCCATAGCTCATAGCACAGGGTCCAAAATTCGCGAGGCGGCAGCCGAGCGGACCGCCTGCACCAGCGCGTCCACATCCGCCTCGGTGGTGTACGGCCCGACCCCGACCCGGATGGTGCCATCGGGGAAGGTGCCGATCCGCCGGTGGGCGGCCGGCGCGCAGTGGAGGCCGGCGCGGACGCAGATCTGGTGGTCGCGGTCGAGTGTGGCCGCGAGTTCGCCCGAATCCTGGCCGTTGACCCTGAACGAAAGCACCCCGGTGTGCTGTGCCTCCCCGTTCCAGCCGTACAGCGTCACCTTGCCGGTCTCGGCGAGGCCCGGCGCCATTCTCCCGAGAAGGCGGCGCGCGTGGTCTTCGACCGCCCGAACCGAGTGCCGCCGCAGCCACGCGCAGGCCGCGCCGAGACCGGCCGCGCCGACGCCGTTCGGGGTGCCGGCCTCGAGCCGATCGGGCAAGGTCTCGGGCATCTCTTCGCTCTCCGAGTTCGAGCCCGTGCCGCCGCGCACCAGCGGCTCGATGTCGAATGTCGGGGCGAGCAGCAGCACACCGACGCCGGGCGGCCCCAACAGTCCCTTGTGCCCCGAGCACACGAGAGCGGCCGCGCCGAGGGCGGCAAAATCGATGCGCAGGCTGCCCGCGGTCTGCGCCGCGTCCACCACCACCGGGACCGGAGCCACCGCCGCCGCCACCTCGGCCACCGGCAGCACGGCGCCGGTGACATTGGAGGCGTGGGTCAGTACGACCAGTGCCGTCGTTTTCTCGGCCACCGCGGCTGCGACCTCGAAGGTCGTGGGCACCCCGTGGGACCCGGACCCGGCAACCACCGCGATCTCGATCCCGCGGTGCGCCTCCAGCCACCGCAGCGGCCGCATGACCGCGTTGTGCTCGAGAGCCGAGACCACGACGCGGGCACCGCGCTCGAGGCGTGAGTTCAGGATCGCATTGAGCCAGAAGGTCGCGCCCGGTCCGAACAGGGTCCGCTCCGGGTCGCCGCCGAGCAGGGCCGCGACCTCCTCACGGGCGCCCTCGATGGCGCGCGACGCCGCCACCGTCAGACGGTGGCCGCCGCGTCCCGGGTTGCCCGAGGCCTCGGCCAGAAAGCGCACCATGGCGTCGGTGACGCCGGGCGCCTTGGGGAAGGCGGTGGCGCCGTGATCGAGGTAGATGGGGCGGACCCAGCTCACGGGCGGACGATCCTGCCGGCGTCGGCGAGGCGGGACGCGATCTCGAGCATGTCGGTGACGCGCCCCACCCGGAGTCGATCGGCCAGATCGAAGAAGTTGAGGCAGGTGCCGCAGGCGATGATCTCGACTCCTTTTGCTGCCAGAGCCTCGAGATCGCCGAGCAGCACCGATCCCTCGCAGCACAGCTTGACCCCGTCGTTGTAGAAGAGAATCGCGTCGGGTGTGCGATCGAGCTGGGCCTGGGTCTTGAGGAACGAACGCATGAGCAGGGCGCCGAGCTCGTCGTCGCCGGTGCCCATGGTGGCGGCGCTGATCTGCACTACCCGCGGGCCTGCGAAGCCGGGGCCGTCCGGGACCTCACACACCAACAGCTCCTCCTCGCCGGGCCGTGCACCGACCGCATCCTCGCCGGCCGTGATCGTGACCACGAAGCTGCCGTCGCCACCAGGGTTCGCCTCGACCGACGCCCCGCGGGAGGCGGCGAATCGAGTGACATTGGTGCGGCTCAGGGCATCGGCCACCCGCATGACAATCTCACGCTCACCGGCATCCAGCAGATCGCGAAGCTTGAGCACCGGCCCAGGACACGCGAGTTCACGAACATCGAGCTCCTTCATCGAACCTCCCGTCCGGTTAGTGTAAACCCTCGCCGTGTGCTTTTTCTTCTCCCTTTTTCTGGAGTCGCGCCGTAGGGCGCGACTCCAGAAAAAGGCTGGGGTATCATGAAAGACAGACCAACCAACAGGAGGTGACCATGCTCGGTCGAGGCGTCCTGAGTCGCTTGCACACTCTGACGCAGGAGGAGGGTCTGACTCTCACCCTGTATGTCGACATCGATCAGAACAAACAGGCCAACCGCAAACGGGGTTTCGCGGTGCAGGCGGAGGCCATGCTCAAAGGCCTCAAGGCCGAGTTCGGGCCCGACCGCAAGCTGGCTGACGCCTCGCGCCGCGCGCTCGATCTGGTGAAGAAGATGAAGCCCAAGGGCCTCACCGCCCTGGTGGTGGTCAACCTGCCGACCAGGACCGCCGAAATTCACCAACTCAATGTCCCGATGGCGGCCTCAGTCCACTGGCGCCAGGGCGCCTTTTTGCGCCCCGTCGTCGAGGCAATGGACGAACACGAGCGTTATGCCGTGGTGCTCACCAGCACCCAGCGCGCCCGAATCTTCACCGTCACCATGGGAGAGCTGACCGAGCACGAAGACCTGATCTCGGACACCGGCAGGCGCACCAAGGCCACCGGCAGCGACCAGTGGCGCGCGGAAAAGCGCCACGACCGCCGACACGACGAGGAGGTGACCCTCCACGCCAAGAAGGTCATCGACGCCCTCCACGATCTCGCCCTGCGTGGGCCCTTCGACCGGCTGATACTCGCCGGCACTCCCAAGGCCACCGCGCAACTCGAACGGCTGTTGCCGCGCCGGCTCCAGGGCAAACTCGTGCGCTCCATTGCGATGCCCATGACCGCCAGCACCAAGGATGTGATGGCCGGCATCCTCAAGGTCCAGGAGAGGATGGAACGCGACCAGGAGAGCTCCATCGTCGAAGGCGTTCTCGCCGAGCTCCACGACCGCGGCAAGGCCGTGGCGGGCTTCGCCGCTGTGCTCGACGCCGTCAACCAGGGCCGCGTGTGGACCCTGGTCTACGGCAAGACGTTCAAGACCCGCGCCGGCGAGTGCGGCGACTGCAAGGCCTACTCACCCCACTCCAGCGGCCCCTGCGTCTACTGCGGCGGCGACGTCAAACCCATGTCGCAACCCGTCGACCGCCTCACCCAGTCGGTCCTCGAAATGGGCGGCCGCGTCGAGGTCGTCGACGGCCCCGCCCGCACCGCGCTGGCCAAGAAAGGCGACATCGCGGCGTTGCTGCGGTACTGAGCGCTGGGCTATGAGCTATGGGCGATGGGCGATGGGCGATGGGCTTTGGGTTGAGCCGTGTGAGCCTTGCGGAGCATGCGATTCAGTACCGGGCCCAGGGCGCATAGCTCATAGCCAAGCTCGTCTGAACCATTCGCAATGTTCAACATCGTGAGGCCGGCAAACTCTTCCCTTACAGATATATAACGCCAAAAAAGCCGTAGGGGAGGGGTTTATCCCCTCCCTTTCGGGTGTCTCTGCAACGCGAACCTGCTCGCTTGCCATTCTCCACAGTTACACTTATCCTGTGTGCATGAAAAACGTCACGATTGCCCTCGACGAATCACTGATCCGCGAGGTGCGGCGCATCGCCGCCGACCGGTCTACAACGCTCAACGCCATGATCCGGGGATTCCTCGAAGAGCTGGCCGAGCGCGAATCCGGGGTTGTGAAGGCGCGTCGCCGCATCGTCGAGCTGTGCCGGAAAACCGAAGCCGAGGTCGGGCCCAGGACATGGACGCGGGACGAGCTGCATGAGCGTTGACGCGTTCCTCGACACCAATGTGCTGATCTACGCCGTGTCGTCAGCCGCTTCCGAATCAGCGAAGAAGGAGAAGGCCCTGGAGCTGATCGAAACCATCGACTTCGGTCTGTCCGCCCAGGTCTTGCAGGAGTTCTACGTCAACGTCACCCGCAAGATCGCCCGTCCCCTCGTCGCCGGACGAGGCGCTCGAGCTGCTCGAGCAGTTCCGGTGCTTTCCGATGGTCTGGACGGACTATCCGCTGATTGTCGCCGCGAATCGAGGCGTCGATTCGCCACGAAATCTCCTACTGGGACGGCGCGATCATCGCGGCCGCCGAGAGCCTCGGAGCGTCGATCCTCTACACCGAGGACCTCAACCACGGCCAGCACTATGGCTCAGTCCGGGCAGTCAATCCCTTCCTCGACGGTACGGCGGACAGCGTGCATCACGCCGGTGGACCCGGATACGGGTGAGTCCCTTCCAAAAACAACAGCTGATCGACTGAATCAGCCAGTCGGTGCTCGAGATGGGAGGCCGTGTCGAGGTCGTTGACGGCCCGGCGAGAACTGCGCTCATCAAGAGGGGCGATACGGCTCCGTTGTTGCGGCGCGAATTTGGAGTCTTGAATTCGGAATTCGGAATCTTCGCCCGCCCCCTCATGGTGATCTGGCGGGAGAGGGTGAGTGGGAATTGAAATTCGAGAAATCAATCCTTCATTCACTGGGTCGGGTAGGTTTTTTTCTCTCGTTAGAACTCCAAACGAAGCCCGACCTCCCAGAGCCGCGGTTGCTGCCACCCTGTGGGCGCCCCCCAGCCGAGACGGTTGAAGGGATCCTGGGTGAACGATGTGGGCTGCTCTTCCGAGGTCACGTTGAACACGCTGACGATGCCCACCACGCGCACCTTGCCGACGTGGAAGCCCTTCGAGAGCTGCAGGTCCAATTGCCACAGGTCGGCACCGTTCCGGCTGCCCTGGGGCTCGAGGGCGAGCCAGCCGGACGACGGGCTCTGGCAGTAGCCCAGCATCTCGTCGTAGTCGATTCCGAGGCGGTCGAGCTCGGCGAGACCGGTGTCGTTCGGAAAGAACATGTTGCGACAGTCCGCCCAGACACTCAGCGAACCGGCAGATCGATAGAAGGCGCCGACCGCGAGCGTGAAATCGAGTGGAAACTGCAGGTACCCGTTGAGCTTGAACCAGTGTGGTGAGCCGTCCAGGTTCCCGTCGAGGTTGACGAAGTTGGTCGGGAAGGAGTCGAAATCCTGACCGGGAAAGGAGAATCCACTGCCGAACGCGGTGTACGGCGAGGAGGAGGCGCTGTTGCCGCGGGTTTTCGAGTAGGTGTAGCTTCCGACGAGGTGGAACCATGAGCTCGCCCGCGACGCGACGCGAAGAACGAGCGCCTGGTAGTCGCGGGTGAGCCCGTTGATGTTCGCCCGGACCGATCCCGTGCAGGCGGCTTCGTCGGTCCAGGAGGACGGATCATCCAGGCTCGGTCGATCGCCGTCGCCCCAGGCCCAGCTGTTGTTGATGCAGGTGTCCTCGATCCGGTCGTGATAGTCCTTCCTGATGTAGGCGAGTTCGACCGAGGTCTCCTGGGCAACCGTCGCCTCGTACGCGACAAGCCACTCATCGCGGTACGGCACGCGCAGAGTTCCCACGCCAAGCGTGTCTACGGTCTCGGCCGGCAGCTCGGCGAGGACGTTGTACAGATAGAAAGGGTGCTCGTCGCCGGTCGCGTCCACGTGCACGAATTCGGGGCCGACGAGCGCCGCGGCGGTCTCCCGGTCGCAGATACCGTAGAAGCCGCACAGAGAGTCGAGGCCGTAGTACTCCTCGGACCCGCGAGTGATCCCCGGCACGAGCCACGACATATTTGTCACACCGGGGTGCGTGTAACGGTTCCATCCCGCGCGCAGCACGTGGCGCCCCCGGCCACCGATGTCCCACGCCACGCCCAGACGGGGCAGCCACTTCTGGAAGTCGGCAACCGTCTCGCCGACCGTGTTGGTGTGCACCATGGATTCGTAGCGCAGCCCGAGATTCACGGTGAGCTGCGGCGTGGGCCGCCACTGATCCTGGACGAAGGCGCTCCAACCGTCGGCCTTGCCGAGAACCGGATCGCGGGCAATCTCCGCGGGGTAGTCCCGGTACAGCAAATAATCGACGAGACCGTCGCCGTTGCCGTCCGGAAGTGCGCCGTTCCAGTAGGCATTATTCAGGTACTGGACTTCGTATCCGCCGGGAGTGTAAACAGACGTCGCTTCCCTCAACTTGTGGTACTCGACCCCGGTGTCCAGCTGGTGCGATCCGAGAGCGTCCCCCGCGAAGTAGGTGAGCATGGCGCGGCCCTCGTCGCGGTCGCGCTCGCCGAACTCGACGAACCGGGGATTTGAAAAAAGTATGTAACGGTCCCAATCGATTTCGGGTGGTGTTTCGAGGTCGTTGACCATGGGGTTCGACGCGACTTGAATGTGATTGATTCCGACAGCGGCGGTCAGCAGGAGGGAGTCGGAAATCACCGAGTTGAGTTCGAGCAACGCCACCGGACCGCTCCATTCCACGGAACTCGTGGCTTCGAGCGCCGTGTACCACGCGATGCCGGAGAAATCCGTGGTCGTGGGACTGGTGGCGTACCACAGGGTCAGACGGTTGGGAGCGTTGATCGACCACGTCAGCTTGCCGAAAAGATCCGACGCGCGGGTCGTCCGCGTCCCCGGAGCGTCTACCGGGGTCGTCTTCCCGATGCCGTATTCGTAGCCGGCGAAAAACCAGAGGCGGTCGCGCACGATCGGACCGCCCAGGGTGGCGGAGACGATACTGCGCGAGAAGACGTCGGTGGCGGAGTCATAGTGATCTCCGGATTCGTTGAATCGATCGTCGCGGTATCGGGCATCGACGGTGCCGGAGAAAAGATTGCCCCCGGACTTGGTGACCAGGTTGACGACGCCGCCGGTTCCGAAGCCGAAGTCGGCGCCGATCCCCCCCGTCAGCACGCTTTCCTCCGCGATGGCGTCGAACAGGCCGAACCCCGACCAGGTGCCGGTGCCCGCATCGGTGATGTTGATACCGTCGACGAGATAGGCGTTTTCGAAGGACGTCGCTCCGAAGACCCGAGGGTTGTTCGCGGGCACCACCCCCGCGGCCTGGTTTATGACCGCGACGTAGGATCGACCGCTGCTGCCGATGGTCGCGAGCTGCAGGTAGTCCTGGCTGAAGACCTCTCCGGTGGTGGTGCGGGCGGTATCGACGATCGGCACGTCCAGCGTGACCACGATTTCCGAGCTGAAGGACACGGGCGCCATTGCCAAGGTCACGGTGGCCGTGCGATCGAGCTGCACCGGCACAGCGGCGGTCGCGGGTGTGTAGCCTGTCAACTCCGCCTCTACCGAGTAGGCGCCGATGGGCAACAGGTTGAAGGCGAATCCGCCCCCGCCGTCGGTCGTTGTCGACTGGGCCCCGCCAATCAGGTTCATCGATGAAATGGTCACCCGAACGCCGCCCAGCGGGCCTCCCTTCTCGTCGACGACCGTTCCCTCGAGTCGGCTGGTGGTGGCCGCGTCCACGTTCCCCGCCAACATCACCACCGTCAAGACAAACGCGAGCGATCCGACGTGTCTCATGACACCCTCCCCCCAAACAGTCGTTGCACGCCCGATCCATCAGGCGCCCACCACCGAGAAACCATGGCCGCGGTGTTCAGACCGCGCGCCGAATACGCTGTGTGAGAGTTTCTTAGCAAGCAATATGAGACTCGATTTACGGATTGCCAACTCGTTCTGAGAACAAGTGTCATCAAACCGGTCGTGGCGCAATATTCCATGCTTCCAACCTCGGTCTTTGGGTCGGCGAAGTCATCAGGAATCGGTTCGATCTCAGTACGAGAGGTGTCAGGGAGTCAGCAGTGGTTTTGAAGTGCCTGTAACCGTTGTCTGATCTGGCCAAAATGTTTCGTGTCCGGGTGTCACTTTCGAGATGAAGATCCCACTGGGTAACCGGTAGCGTCGAGCCCCGGCTTGGAACCGATGACGAAGAAGACTCGGGGGAAACGGGCCTGTGTTAGAGTGTAATACAGGAGGCGGTCATGAGAAACGCCGTAACAGTGAGTTTGCCGCAGGTGTTGACCGAGGAGCTCGATGCCGCCAGCCGGGAGGCCGGGACGTCGCGGAGTGAGATCGTTCGCGAGGCTTTGCGGAATTACTTCATGCTGCGTGAGTATCGGGCGCTCCGCGCGGAGTTCATCGCTGAGGCGGAGACAAAAGGCATCATCACCGACGAGGACGTTTTTGATCGGGTCTCGTGAGGGTCGTCCTCGACACCAACGTCTTGATCGCGGCATTCATCGCGCGCGGTGCCTGTACTGACGTGTTCGAACGCGTCGTCAATGAACATGAACTGATCCTGAGCCCCTTCATCCTCGAAGAGTTCGAGCGCGTGATGAAAAACAAGATGGGGCTCGATCGGGATCGGGTGACCAGAGCAGTTGCTCTTCTCCGACGCAAGGGCCGTGTCCTCGAACCGGAACCTCTCGGAGAGCCCGTGTGCCGGGATCCGGATGACGATCATGTTTTGGCGCTTGCGGGCGAGTCCGAAATCGGTGTCGTCGTCACGGGGGACGACGATCTGTTGATTCTCAAGTCGTTCAACGACATCCCGATCATCTCGCCGCGGGACTTTCTGGCGATCAAGCCGCGGTGATGGCTCACCGGTTCGGCACCGTCTCCCAGCCGGGGATCGGGCAGATACTGAGGAGAGTTTTGAGTTCTCGGTTTTCAGCATAGAGTTTCAACGCGGACGGCCCTTGGATACTGCGATGAAATTCAAAATTGAGAATTCAAAATTGAAAACTTGCGATGTTCACCACTCCGGCACTTCGGCCCACCCGGGGAAAGGTCCGATCTCGACGTTCCAGCCTGTGGAGGAGTCGTCGTCGCGGACGACGCGGAGGTTGGTGAGGGTCTTGAGCTTGGCGATCAGCTCGTCGTAAGGCAGGGTGTGGAGCGGTGGTTTCGACATGTCCGGCATCGGCGTGAGGCGGACGGTGCCGTCATAGCTCGACGAGGCGATCCAGCGGCCGTCGGGCGAGATCGCTACCGCGGGGATATCGGCCGTGTGCCCGTAGAAGATGTATGGCTCATCGCCGTTGACGCTGCCGATCCGCACTGTGCCGTCGGAAAAATCCCCCGTTGCGACAAACTGGCCGGAGGGATCCAGGTCGACCGCATAGGTGTCGTCCCCGTGCGTCTTCAATAAGGTTGACTCCCCGGTCGCGAGATCCCGTCGGACCAACTCGGAGCTGTAGTCGCTCATGGAGCCGAGCATCTCGGTCGACACCACGAACGAGCCGTCCGGACTCGTGGCCCGACGCTGCTCCTGTCCGCCCTCGGACAGGACCTCGACCGTGCCGAGTTCGAGATCGAAAAGCCGTTCGCCACCGCCGGCCTCGTCCTCGGTTCGAGCATCGGCGCCCGCCCACAGGAGTTGGTGGTCACCGACATAGCCGAGATAGGACGTCTGGCCGACCACCGGCCCGATGACCCGGTCCTCGCCGGTTTCCAGATCCCACACCCGCACCACAAGGCTCTCCGGCGGGCCGAGGAGTGGGACCGAGGCCAAAGACTTGCCGTCGGGGCTGAACGCGACGTACGGGAAGCGGCCTTTCGGACCCGAGGAGATGGCGAGCCGCTTTGGTGGCCCTCCCTCGAATGGCACGACGGCGATGTCTCCACCATTGGTGCTCACCGCTACAGTTTTTCCCGGAGGGATCGAAGGCCGGCCGGCCCGCATAGAATGCGAGCGGCGGCAGTTTCAGGAGAACCCGGTCCTGGCCGCCGTTTTGCCCGCGAAGCGGCCACGCACGCAACCGCCCCGAGTGATCCGCAGAATCGGGATCGAGGAATTCAGCTGTTACCGTCACGAGCCACCCACCGTCCGGTGAGAAGGCGATGCCGAAGACACGGCCGTGATGGGGAAGGACCCATGGATACCGGTGCGTCATAGGCCAGAACCCCGCGCTGTAGTAGGGAGCGGCAACCAGCCAGCTTCCGTCCGGATGGAAGGCGAGGGAGTTCCAGTTCGCGTAGCCCTTCTCAGCTCGCAGGACGAGGGGCGCGCTGCCCTGCGGGGCCGTCAGGTCCCAAGTCGTGGCTATCGGAAAACCGTTCATGCTCCTCCAAAGGTCGCGAGCCAGCGATCGGTTTGGTCGTACACGAGATTGCACGAGGGGCGGCGAATCTAAGAACATCCGTGGAGAATTTCCTGATCGGGTCTGCGGAGTCAGCGGCAGTCCGCCATTCCCGATTTCTTTGTTTTCCTCCCAGGCGGCGACACGATCGTCCGTCCGGAGAAAGAGCTACATTCCAGATCGGGCGAGCGTGGCGGCCGACGACCCGGGAAGGACTGTCTCCAATCCTCGATGGACCTGACCAGCACCGTCTCACCCCGGTTGAAGGCCAGTTGCGAGCCTCGGGCGTCGACTCGAGATTCTCGAAATCTTCGATTGAACCCACTGACCTTGATTCCCCTTCACCGAAGGGCCACCAGTCGAGTTGGAGCCCACCCTCGACCTGTGAGAAGCTGAAGTACCCATCTCCGCGTTGCGCATCCAGGTGCCCCCGGCCACCGGTCTCGTGCCGCGTCAGGTCTCCCCCGGGAAGAGCCCACCATCTCAGATCACCGCCAGCTTCCGTTCCAGGAATATTCCACCATCGCAATCACCGCTGCACCTTCCGTCAGCAGCAGTCGTTGGTCGGGAACACAACGGAGCCACCCCGGGATTGGTTTTCCAGAACGATCGGCTCCGGGTCATCCTGCGACCACACGAGCATGTCGGTTTCCCCGAAGGTCACCAGACGTTGACCATTGGGGCTGAACTTCACTTGGACGCACCACGACCCTTTCGGGTTGCATGGGCAGAACCATCACGGGCGGGGCCTTCTGGAGGGCGCGGAGAGCCAGCAGTCGTCCTTCCCGGGTGTCGGCGAGCTCGAGGCTCGAGGTCGTCCACGCCAGGGCCGCCGTGGGATAGCTTTCCAACACGACTTGACCGAGAGCGAGGAGCTTGGCGGCCTCGGCGCGGTTGGCCTCGGCCTCGGCGCGACGGGTCTCGCGAACGCTCCGCTGCCAGAAGGACCCGACAATAGCGAGACCTGCGATGAGCGCGGCCATCACTGCAGTCACGATCATCCGGCGTCTTCGCCGGCGACGACCGGCGAGCGAGGTCATTGCAGTCGCGAAGGCTTCCTCGAGCTCCGTCAGCCCACCCGGATACCGCTCCCGCCACAACTGGTACTCGCGGAAGGCGGTTCCGGTCCAAAGGCGATCGTCGTGCCGGCCGTGCTCATCCCAGGCGCGAGCCGCCTGTCGCAGTTCGTCGCGGAGCTGTGCGCCCTCCTGGTCCTGGGTCTGCCAGCGGACGAGGCGCGGCCAGTTGGCGAGGAGGGACTCGTGGATGATCTCGACGCGGCGGGTGGGTTCCTGTTCGTCTTCGTGGATCTCGTACGAGGTCAGGAGCCGGGCGTCGATGAGTTCTCGCAGCACTTCTTCTGCGGCAGAGCGGGAGGGGATAAACCCCTCCCCTACGGTTTTCAGGGATGCGCTGAGCATCGTAGGGGAGGGGTTTATCCCCTCCCTTTTGATATTGCTCTTTTCGAATATTGACAGCAACTCGTTCCACTCGCGGACGGCACGAGTGCCTTCCGCCGTCACCAGGTTGCGGAAGAGCTCGCGGACGATGGGAATCCGCTCGACGCCGATGCGGTCGATCGTCGCTTCGGCGTGTTGGGCCAGGGCGCCGCCGACTCCACCGATGTCCTGGTAGGCCTCGCGGGTCAGGAGTCCGCGTCTCGCGGTCGCGCTGCTCCCACAGCCGGGCAGCCGCGAAGGCCAGCAGCGGCAGCGCGCCGCGTTCGCCCTCGACCTCGGCCAGCATCTCGTCCACCAGCTCGTCGTCCTCGAAGCGGTAGCCGCACTTCGTGGCGGGCTGGACGAGGGCGCGGCGGAGATTGGCGCCGGTCGGTGGGTCGAGCAGCGTGAGGTCGGCAAGACCGGTCGGAGCGTTTCGTGTCGGTTGCACGCGGTCAGGAAATCGTCCCGCATGCGACAACAGCACGAGGATGTCGGCATCGAGCGCGAAACGGCGCGAGCAGGTCGGCGAACCTCTGCTGTTCGTCGGCAGAGTTGAGCGTGAAGAGCTCCTCGAACTGATCGACGATGACGAGGGCCGAGTGCTCGTTCGGCGCCAGCGCCGACGTACCTCGACGGCGACGTCCGGCTTCGTCGAAGCGCAGCAGCAGCTCGACCAGTGCCTCGGCGTCACCGGCCAGTCTCGCGGGTCAACGCCCGGCCGAGCGACGCTGACGGCTGCGTTTCCGGGCGTACAGATCGGATGACGCCCAGCCGGCGTGGGCGTCGGCAATCAGCCCTGCCCGATGAAACGAGGACTTGCCTGCCCCCGAAGGCCCGATCGAACCGAGCATCCGAGGCGGCCCCTCGAGCTTGCGCCACATCTGCTCGACCTCGGCCTCGCGGCCGAAGAAGTACTCGGCGTCGTGCTTCGGTGAAGGAGGCGAGACCGGGGTAGGGGTGGAGGTCGTCGGCGCCTTCGACTCGGAGGGTCACGTCCTCGAGGGCGCGGGTCAGGGTGTGGGCGGAGTTGTAGCGGCCCTCGCGGTCCTTCTTGACGGCCTTCTGGATCACCTGAGCCCACGGCGTGTCGGGGACCTTGGCGGGCTCGGAGCGCACGCCCTCCCAGACGCTCTGCCGGGACTCGAAGCTCTTGATGCCCGTCGGGGCTCACCATCTCGGCCAGCACGACGCCGGCGGCGTAGACATCGGCCCGCGCATCGAGCGTCTGCCCCGCCGCCTGCTCGGGCGCCATGTAGGCCGGGGTGCCCGCGACCGTGCCGCCGCCCTCGGTCTCCTGCCGGGCGAGACCGAAGTCCATCACCACCACCCGCCCGGCGCGGGTGAGCATGATGTTTTCGGGCTTGATGTCGCGGTGGATGAGACCGGCCTTGTGGATGGCCTCGAGCCCGGCCAGGAACTGCGAGGCGATGTCCTGGGCCTCCTTGAGCTCCAGCGGTCCGCGCTCCTGGAGCACACCGAGCAGCGTCGCGCCGTCCACGTACTCCATCGACACCAGCTCGCGGCCCTCGACCTCGATCAGGTCGAAGATCCGGCAGACGTTCGGCGACACCACCTCGCGCGCGGCGCGGACCTCCTGGCGCAGCAGCTCGAGCCGGCGATCCGATTTGAAGAACTCCGGCCGCAGCGCCTTCAGCGCCACCTCGACCCGCAGCTTGAGGTCGAAGGCGTGCCACACCTCGCCCATCCCGCCGCGGCCGAGCATCTCGAGGATCTGATAGCGCTCGCCGAGCACCTGGCCGGGTGTGAACGCCCGCATCCCCTCCGGCATGTCGAGGGTCTCACCCTCGCCCTCGGTGCGGGTGGGGTCGCCGGGGAGGTGTTGATCGTCAGTCATTGTCCGACGGTTTAACCGAGATGCGCAGCGCCCTGGATCTTTGGCTCTGTGTCGTCAATTCTGACGGAAGATACTGTGATATAATGTGTTTATGGAGTTTCCTTCCAATGTGCGAGACCTCCTTTGGGAGTACGCTGTCGACGATTTTCCCATTGACGAGACTGCGCTGGACACAGTGCTTGAGCGGGTCATGCAGCACGGTGGTTGGGCAGAAATGAACTGGCTGCTCCGGAACGTCGACAGCTGCCGGCTGCGGTCCTTTCTCGAGGACCGAGGACGTCGAACTCTGACGCCGCGGGATCTGCGATTCTGGGCGCACGTCTGCGGCGTGCCCGCGGATGAACAGAATGGCTGGGTCGACGAAGCAATGCAACGAGAGCAGATGTGGCGTTGATCGAGCTGCACCGGGATGCCGCACCGGCTGGAGTCGGAGCCCTTCTGAAATCGCTGAGCACGACCCTCTCGGCCACGGACTTCTACCTCGCGGGCGGGACGGCCCTCGCCTTGCTCGAGGGCCACCGCATGTCGGTTGATCTCGATGTGTTCTCACCATCGTTCGAAAACCCTGAAGAACTGCTCGCTCTCGTCGAAAAGGCTTACCCGAAAGCTGTGACGACCCACATGAGCCCGCGGACCCTCTATGTCCGGATCTCTGAAACGATCGTCAGCTTCTTTGGCTACAGCTACCCGCTGATTTCGCCTCTGCTGAGGCCGGATCCGGAACTGCTGCCCTTCGCCTCCAGGGATGACATTGCGGCGATGAAGCTTGCGGCCATCGCGTCCCGTGGCAGCCGTAAGGATTTCATCGACCTGTGGTGGCTCGTCGACAATTATTGGCCGCTTGTCGACTGCTTCAGGTTCTTCCGAGAAAAGTTCGAGATGCGGGATGTCGGTCACGTCGTGAAGAGCCTCGTCTTCTTCGACGACGCCGATCGAGAGCCGCCGCTTCGGCTGCTCGCGGACATCGATTGGACACACGTCAAAGACGACTTCCGGCGCTGGACAAACGATCTCGTGCAATCCGGCTGACACCTGTGGCGCGTGTCTTCGACATGCGTGACCCGACTCGTCTGGGCGGCTGGGAAACCCCGAGCGATGTCCTTCGAAACGGGAGCGCGATGTTGTTACCATGTCGGCACCGTTTCCCAGCCGGGGAACGGCCCGACCTCGATCTTCCAGCCGGTGGAGGACTCGGGATCGCGCACCGCGCGGAGGTTGGTTAGGGACTCGAGCTTGGCGATCAGCTCTTCGCGCGGAAGCGTGTGGAGCGGCGGCTTCGAGAGATCGGGCATGGGCCAGAGGCGGACGTTTCCCTCGCGGCCGGCACTCGCGATCCAGCGGCCGTCGGGCGAAACCGCCACGGCTGTCGTACCGCGCTGTTGGCCGAGGAGGAGCTGCGGTTCCTCGCCGGAAACCGATCCGACCTGCAGCGCCCCGTCGCCGTCGTTTGTGGCCGAGGCGACCACAGTGCCCCGCGCGTCGGTCGCGATCCACTGAAGATCGGCGATCCGAGAAGGTAGGATCCTGGTGGCTCCGGTCTCCAGATCCGTGATCTGAACGAAGCCACCACCCCAGGTGTCGGTCCGATACGCCACGTTGGCGACCGATTGCCCCAGGGCTACCAGCGAGCCACTCTTTCCCGGGGCGATGACCTTGTGGCTGCCCTCCTCGACATTCCACAGGCGCAGGCCACCCTGTCCGCTCGAGACCAGCGAACCGTCCGGAAGAAAACGCACCCCGATCGTATGGCCCTCGAAATCATCACCGGCTCCTTCAATGGGCCCGAGGACGGACACTTCGTCCGTCTGGAGGTCCCAGATCCTGATCACCTTGTCGCCGGCTGGGCCCCGAACGACACAGGCGACCACCCGCCGCCCATCGGTGTCGAAGGCAAGGTCCTTGATCCAGGCCCCGGGCGAATAGCCCTCCAGGCGTCGCGCCGGTCCTCCGGCGAGCGGCACCAACTCGATCGCGTCCCAGGTCGAGACCGCCGCGAATCGCCCCGTGGGATCGACGGCGAGCTGTTGGAATTGAATCCATGACACGCTCGCGAGGGTGCGGGCCCGGCCGCCCTCCTCAAGATCCCAGGCCCAGATCTCCGCTCCGTCACTGAATGCGCCGACCTGCACCAGCGCGAGCAGGTGCCGACCGTCCGGTGTGAACTCGAGGTCCTGGACACCGAGACCGATAGCGCTGACGACGTTTTCGGCAACGACCTTCGCCTCGTTCGGCCGCAATGGCCAGAAGGCCACGGCTCTGTCGTGTGCGGTGGCCAGCCAGCGGCCGCCCGGGACAAAGGCGGCATCGTTGAAAAACGCGGAAGCTCCGGCGGCTTTGACCGAGGCCTGGAATCGGTGCAGGGGCGCCGGGCTGAGGCTGCGGGTGCGCAGGTCCCAAATCTCGACCGAGAAATCGTTCTGCGATCGGTAGACACCCAGCTGATCGCCATCGTCGCTGAAGATGTAGCGCCCACGCTCCCTGATCGGGAAGGGACCGATCCTTGCACCAGGATCCTCGACTGGCGAGATCCAGAGCTCGCCGGACTCAAGCTCGGTTGCGACGCTGTCGCCCGCGAATCCCACCCCTATCACGGTAGATGCAGGTTTTCCGAGCCACCGCGGCGGCGCGGCCCAGTCCCGCAGTGATCGTGCGAGGACCCCGTCGTCTCGTGCAATGGCGAGCCACCGCCCCCCCGAATCGATCGAATAAGGCAAGCGCCCGTCCAAGGTGCCAACCGGCAGGGGCTCCCCGGTCGGCGTTTTGACACTCACCAGTCTGTCGTCGGTATCGGACGGGTCACTCACAAGGTAGATGCCACGGCGGGTCGTGACGGGGTAGTGCCCGCCGTCAGGAAGAGGTCTGCTGTCGAGCAGCTGAAAATCCGGCACGGACCACAGACGAAGCTCGCCTCTGAATCTGCTGCCGAGGAGATAACGCCCTTCGCGGTCAAAGCTCGCGCTGATGGCATATGCCTCGGTCTCGGGCAAAGGCTGGAGAGTACGCTGGACAGTCCCGTCGTTGCTCACAACTCGGATCGCGGAAAAGCCGGCGATCGCGCTCCAGGCGCCATCCGGGCTGAACACCACCTCGTGCGCAACGTCCCCATCGTCCGCTGGGGGGCCTACGAGGAGCAGGGTTGCCGGCGGTCCCGCAGCCAGCGCCTCGAGGGCCATCCGTCGCGCCTGCTCGCTGTCGGCCAACTCGAGGCTGGCCGCGACATACACCAGGGCTTCAGTGGGGCCGGTCTCGAGCTCAACCCGGGCCAGGGCAAGGAGCTTCGCGGCCTCGGCGCGGCGGGTCTCGTGCACGCTGCGACGCCACAGTCCGCCAAAGACGGCTGCAACGGCGAGGGCCAGAGCGAGTGCCGCCACGGCGGCGACCCGGCGTCGCCGTCTCCGGCGCGTCGCGAGCGAGGTCATGGCCGCGGCGAACGCTTCTTCGAGCTGGCTGAGGCCGCCGGGATATCGTTCGCGCCAGAGCGCGTACTCGCGAAATGCTGTTCCGGTCCAGAGACGGTCGTCCTGCCTTCCGTGCTCGTCCCACGCCTTCGCAGACTGTCGCAGCTCGTCTCGGAGCTGCGCCCCCTCTTGATCCTGGGTCTGCCAGCGCACCAGCCGCGGCCAGTTGGCGAGCAGGGACTCGTGGATGATCTCGACGCGGCGGGTGGGTTCCCGCTCGTCTTCGTGGATTTCGTACGAGGTCAGGAGCCGGGCGTCGATCAATTCTCGCAGGACTTCTTCGGCAGCGTTGCGGGAGGGGATAAACCCCTCCCCTACGGCTTTCCTCTGCGAATCGTAGGGGCGGGGTTTATCCCCGCCCTGCGATGGTCCCCATCGAAGATTGACAGGAGCTCATCCCATTCGCGCACCGCGCGCGTACCTTCGGCGGTGACGAGGTTGCGGAAGAGCTCGCGGACGATGGGGATGTCGCTCGTGCGCCGATGCGATCGATGGTGGCCTCGGCGTGGCGGGCGAGCGCGCCGCCGACACCGCCGATGTCCTGGTAGCGCCTGGCGGGTGAGGAGGCCGGTCTCCCGATCGCGCTTCTCCCACAGCCGCGCGGCCGCGAAGGCGAGCAGCGGCAGCGCGCCGCGTTCGCCCTCGACCTCCGCGAGCATCTCGTCCACCAGCTCGTCGTCCTCGAAACGGTAGCCGCACTGCAACGCGGGCTGAGTGAGAGCGCGGCGGAGGGCGGCGCCCGCCGGGGGTCCGATTGGGCTGAGTTCAGAGAAGACTGGCTTGAGTGCGTCGTGCTCGTGACAACGAAACAGGAAGTCATCCCGCATGCTCAACAGGACGTGCGTATCCGCTTCCAAGACGAGGCGTTCGAGAAGCTCTGTGAAGCGCTGCTGCACCTCGGCCCCATTCTGAGTGAACAGCTCCTCGAACTGGTCGACGATCAAGACGGCACGACCGGTGCTGCGGCGCCATCGATTGACGACCTCGATGGCCGTCGCCGGGTCATCGAATCTCAGCAGAAGATCGACGGCCTCGCTGTCACCGGCAAGCGAGGCGGCGAGCGCCCTGCTCAGGCCGAGCACCGGATTGGTGCCCGGCGTGCAGATGGTGGTCGCCCAGTTGGCCGTGGCAGCTGGAATCAGGCCGGCACGGAGGAAGGAGGACTTCCCTGCCCCAGATGGGCCCACCAAGCCGAGCATCCGCGGCGGCCCATCGAGCTTGCGCCACATCTGCTCGACCTCGGCCTCGCGGCCGAAGAAGTACTCGGCGTCGGCCTCGGTGAAGGAGGCGAGCCCGGGGTAGGGGTGGAGGTCCTCGGCGCCTTCGACTCGCAGCGTCACATCTTCGAGGGCGCGGGTCAGGGTGTGCGCGGAGTTGTAGCGCCGCTCGCGGTCCTTGGCGACGGCCTTCTTGATCACCTGCAGCCCATGGCGTGTCGGGGACCTTGGCGGGCTCCGAGCGCACGCCCTCCCACACACTCTGCCGGGACTCGGAAGCTCTTGATGCCGTCGGGGCTCACCATCTCGGCCAGCACCACGCCGGCGGCGTAGACGTCGGCCCGCGCATCCAGTGTCTGCCCCGCCGCCTGCTCGGGCGCCATGTAGGCCGGGGTGCCCGACACCGTGCCGCCGCCCTCGGTCTCCTGCCGGGCGAGCCCGAAGTCCATCACCACCACCCGGCCGGCGCGGGTGAGCATGATGTTTTCGGGTTTGATGTCGCGGTGGATCAGACCCGCCTTGTGGATCGCTTCGAGCCCGGCCAGGAACTGCGAGGCGATGTCCTGCGCTTCTTTGAGCTCGAGCGGCCCGCGCTCCTGGAGCACGCCGAGCAGCGTCGCCCCGTCGACGTACTCCATCGACACCAGCTCGCGGCCCTCGACCTCGATCAGATCGAAGATCCGGCAGACGTTGGGCGACACCACCTCGCGCGCGGCGCGGACCTCCTGCCGCAGCAGCTCGAGACGGCGCTCCGACTTGAAGAACTCCGGACGCAGAGCCTTGAGCGCCACCTCGACCCGCAGCTTGAGATCGAAGGCGTGCCACACCTCGCCCATCCCGCCGCGCCCGAGCATCTCGAGGATCTGGTAGCGCTCGCCCAGCACCTGGCCGGATGTGAATCCCTGCATCCCCTCCGGCATGTCGAGGGTCTCACCCTCGCCTTCGGTGCGGGTGGGGAGATCGAGGGTCGTCAGTCATCGAAGCCCACAGATCCTGGCCTATCAGAGCATGTGCAGGCGGGACGCCTGCACCACAATCGGACGGCAGAGATGAGTATCGGCACCTGATGAAAGCGGCAAGTGACCTTCGGTGCGGGTGGTGGGGTCATGGTCAGCCATGAAGGTTCCACTGCGAATCTCGACTGTAAGACAGTTTACTTATCGATCGTACTAACGTAAGATGACAATGTACGAAAGGAGCCCGTGAAGTGTCCCAGACCGTTGTGTCATCGAAGTACCAGATCGTGATCCCCAAAGAGGTCCGCGAGAAGATCGACCTCGAGAAGGGGCAGATCCTCCAGGTCGTCGCCCGGAACGGCGTCATCACGCTGGTGCCGGATCGTCCGCTGGCCGAGCTTCGCGGCTTCGTCAAGGGAATTGACGATTCCGAGCTTCGGGACAAGGAGGACCGGTTGTGATCCTCGTGGACTCCTCGGGGTGGATCGAGTACTTCACCGATGGACCGTTGGCCGATGAGTTCGCTCCCTACCTCGAAAACTTCGCGGAGGTCGTGACCCCTACGATCGTCATCTTCGAGGTCTATCGGGTGATCCGGCGGCAGCGATCGGAGGAGGCGGCCACGGCCGCGGTCGCTCAGATGCAGAAAACGTCGGTCGTCGATCTCGACCAGTTTCTGGCCTTGAGTGCAGCGGACGTCAGCATCGATCACGGTCTTGCCATGGCGGACGCGATCGTGTATGCGACCGCCAGGACCAAAGGCGTGGACATGGTGACCGGCGATGCTGACTTCGCGGGCCTGAGCGGTGCAAAGGTGTTTTCCCGGCCTGCTTGATCCGCCGCGGGAAAGAGCTTTGGCGCGGGTGGTGAGGTGGGGTTCAGTCATCGCTCGGCCGGGATTCGGAAGCATTCTCCGGAGGAGTCAGGAGATCCCTCCGCTCGCTCGCAAGGCTCGCTCGGTCGGGATGACATATTGGTAGGTTTTGCCCAGGCGGGACGCCTGCACCATGGGGCTTCGCCCTTCGGGCTACGCCCGCACGAGCAATTGCCTCCATGGTTTTTCGGCGAAGGTCATGGCGGAACCGGACGGTGTAGGCGTCTCGTGGATCAGGGCCGGGTGTCGGCGACGAGGTGTCGCTCGGTGGGGCCCGGTCCCCGGTGTTCATGAGACCGTGTGCTCGGTTTGGGTAGGCTCGCCGTCGATGAGATAGCGGAACCTGGCGACGCTGCGGCCGATCCAGATCTCGTCGCCGTCGGTCAGCACCGTTGGCTGGTGAAGGCGCTGGCCGTTGAGGAAGGTGCCGTTCTTGCTGCCCAGGTCTTCGACGGTCGCGGTGGTGCCGTTGACCAGGACCCTGGCGTGGCAGCGGGAGACCTCGGTGCGGTCGATGCACACTGTGGCGTCGGCGGTGCGGCCGATGACGTTGGAGCCCTGGGCGAGGGGGTATTCGGAACCCTCTCCCTGGAGCCGGAGGGGGAGTGTGACTTCGCGGACCCGGACGGATCGCGGCTTCGACCGGCGTCACGGTCGCCACCAGCCGGTAGCCCTTGCGCGGGATGTTTTCGATGTAGATGGGGTTTCGGGCATCGTCGCCGAGGGCGGCGCGGATCTCGGCGATGACCTGGGTGAGGGCGTGGTCGGAGACGAACTCGGTGCGCCACACCGCGTCGATGAGGTGCCGTTTGGCGGCCAGATCGCCGGCGTGCATCGCGAGGCACACCAACACGTCCATCGCACGCGGGCGCAGCTGGAGGACCGTGCCGTCGCGGGAGATCCGGTCGAGCGTCGGTTCCACCAACCAGTCGCCGAGATGGAACGACCGTCTGGGGGCGCCCGCCGTTTCTCCTGTCCGTTGCATTTTGAGAGGAGTATAGGACTTACAGGGTGAGACCACAACTCATTCATGGGGTTGAACGACGCGTTGCCCGCAGAGGTCAGAAAGTCCACAGATTGAATCTGGGGTGTTGGCTCCGGAAAATCCTCAGGATTCTGTACGGAACCGGTGCCGAGTCGATCCGGAGCGATCGCTGAAATGGACGAACCAACTCGAACATCCGTCCGGTAGCGCGGTCCTCCTCTTATGAAGCCTGCCGAGGGTTGACGAAGGTGTGCAGAACATTTAGACTAGTATGAGACTAGTCTAATTGGAGGCGGCATGGAGCGCATCGGGGCTTACGAGGCAAAGACGCATCTTTCCCGGCTCTTGGAGAGAGTTGCGGAGGGCGAGTGGATCACGATCACCAAGCACGGACAACCCGTTGCGGTTCTGAAACCGGTCGAGGATCGGGAACAACGGGCTCTCGCCGAGGTTGTCGCCGACCTGCGCCGGTTTCGGAGCGGCCACGAACTGAATGGCGACTCCATCAGAGAACTCATTGAGGAAGGTCGGCGATGACGCCGCTGGTTCTCGACTGCTCGTTGACCATGGCGTGGTGCTTCGAGGACGAGGGCAGCGAGCTTGCCGACAAAGTGCTCGACAATCTCGCTGACACTGAAGCATGGGTGCCTTCGCTGTGGACGTTCGAAGTTGCAAACGTACTCTTGGTTGCTGAACGCCGGGGACGAATCACACCGGCGGAATCGATTCGGTTCGTGACCTTACTCGGCGATCTGCCGATTCTGATAGATGGCAGCGCGCACGAGCGAGCCCTCGGGTCGATTCTGTCGATCGGGCGGGACCTTGGGCTTTCTGCCTACGACGCGACCTATCTCGATCTTGCCATGCGTCTGGGTGCCGTGATGGCAACCGGGGACGAGAAACTTCGCGAAGCGTGTAGAAAGAGCGGCATAGCTGTTTTCGCGGGCGAGTGATTACCAAGCTCGCCCACCCGGCAGCCGGGACGGCTGCCCCACAAGGACCAGCAAGTTCCACCAGGAGGGCAGCCTCAAGTAGCGAACGGACTCTTGACATTGTTCGTTCGTGTCCTTACCATAAAGTAAGGAATTTTGTTGGAGGTAATACATGCCGAGTTCGACGCTCACATCCAAGGGGCAGGTGACGATCCCGAAGACCGTCAGGGATGAACTCGGGCTGCGGGAAGGGGACCGGGTGGCGTTCAGGGTTCTCGACGACGGCACCGTGGTGGTCGAACCCGAGACCATCGATCTTCTCGATCTTGCGGGCGCCCTCATACCGAGGCGCAAGGGCGTGACCGTGGCCGACATGGACGAGGCGATCCGGGCTGAGGCCGGCAAACGATGATCGGCCTCGACACCAATGTGCTGGTGCGGTTTCTGGTCAGGGATGACGAGAAGCAGTCGCGGCGAGCGACAGAGCTCATCAAAGGTGCGGTGGACCGGGATGAACAGCTCTTCGTCAGCGACATCGTGATGTGCGAGACCGTGTGGGTTCTGTCGTCCGCCTATGGGTTCACTCGCGCCGAGATTGTTGGTGCGCTGGGCGGATTGGTGCGCGCGAGGAATCTGGTGTTCGGATCCACCGATCGACTCGCGCGCGCCCTGGACGCCTATCGCGACGGAAAGGGAGATTTCGCGGACTACCTCATCCGCGAACATGCCCGAGCGGCCGGAGCCGACACCGTCGCGACATTCGATCGGGCCCTGCTGAAGGACCAGGGCTTCGTGAGTCCCTAAGCCGATTCACCTCTCACGCGCCTATCCTCAATTCAAAATTAAGAATTCAAAATTCAAAATTCAGACGGGTATCCGTTTGACGAGCTTGGCGACCATCTTGAAGTCGGCGGTGTCGCAGCGCTCGACGAGTTCGAAGAGGGCGCTTTCGGTGGAGGTGATGACGGCGCCGGCGCGGGCCATGCGACGGAGGGCCCAGATCTTGTCGGCCGATCGGCGCGAGTTGATGGCGTCGTGGGGAACGTGGACCTGGAAACCGGCGGCGAGCAGGTCGAGCACGGTCTGGGCGACGCAGACGTGGGTCTCGATGCCGGTGACCAGGAACTGCGGTTTCTGGGTGGACTCGAGTTCGACCCGAAGGTCCTTGTCGCGGAAGCAGGAGAAGGTGAGCTTGCCGGGGGGCGTGCTGCCGAGGGCGGCGGCGAGCGTGGGCACCGTCGGCCCAAGTCCCTGCGGGTACTGTTCGCTGCCGACGACCGGCACCCCGAGGTTCCTGCAGGCCTCGACCAGGACCTCGATCCGGGCCAGGTGGCCCTGGTCGGCCATGACGGCGTTGATCCGATCCTGGACGTCGATCACCAGCAGGGCGGTCTGGTCGCGGGCGAGCAGTCGGTTCATGGCGGGCCTCCGTGGGGGCATTGTAGCGTTTGTACCGGAGAACGCGTTTGAGAGTTGACGTGCGTTCCCGACGGTGTCCCCGCGCGAGCTTTCCGGGAGCGGCAGGTTGTACCCGCGGCGCGAGCCACCTTCAACATCGTTGGCCCGAATCAGCCCTCCGAGCCATGGAGCGTCGCAGTGTGTCCAACAATCTGAAAATGGCACCTCCGCCGCACGGCGGCCGTATCAGTCGCGTCATTCCCGAGCTAGGATGCCAGGCGAACGCCGAGACCCGCCGGACGGCTCACGCCTGCCGGGCACCTCTATCGCCGCACGTGGGGCCCGCCTCGGCAGCCGAGACGGCTGCTTCCACAAATGGATGCCGTTGATGCGGTTTTGTGGGCCAGCGTCTCGAGTTCCGCGGGTGGGCGGAAAATTCGAAATCCGAAATTCGAACTTCTACCCAAGGGCGGGGCGTTTACAATGTTCGGATGGACGAGCACCAGAGAGACGATGAGCCCCAGCGAGAGCCCGAGGCACCCGAACCGGTCAAACCGGTACCTGCAGAAACTCCGGCGGTCGACGTGTTCCTGCCTCCGCCCTCCACCGGCAAGGAGGCGTGGCGTGGTGGAGGGTCGGGTTGCGGGCCCCGCGCCCGCATCTACCTCATGGCCGTGGCGGTGGCGGGTCTGATCGCGATCCTGCTCGTCGGTCTGTCGGTTCTGCGGCGCGGAGTGTGGGTGACCCTGGACCAGGGCCGGCAGGCGGTGGTGCAGAATCTGCCCTTCGATCTCCCGCCGGGCGAGCGCCAGCGGATGATGAAGAACCTCGACCGGTTCCGGGCCTTTCTCGAGGCGTCCGACGATCCCTACCCGGCCATGGGCGAGTTCATGACGCGGGTGCGGGCGGTCCTCGAGGACGGCCGTCTCACCGTCGACGAGGTCAGCGGGCTCAACGTCTATATCGAGAGGGTGATCGAGGAGTCGGGGATCCCGCCGCTGCAGCTTGGAATTCGGAATTTCGGAATTTCGGAATTTCGAATTGCCGTCTTTTCGATCGATCGAATGCGTCTGTATGCCTGCGCTGGGTTCGGGCGTAAACTTCAAAATTCAAAATTCAAAATTCCAAACTTTCATGAGCGTTCCCGCTTCACCCTCAAGACCCCCTTCGAGCCTGCAGGTGATCAGGTGCAGGCGATCGAGAAACTGGTGGAGGGGGTCGACGGCGGGGTCGCCTTCCAGACCCTGCTCGGCGTCACCGGTTCGGGCAAGACCTTCACCATGGCCAAGGTGATCGAGGCGACCAACCGCCCGACCCTGGTGCTCAGCCACAACAAGACCCTGGCCGCCCAGCTCTACCAGGAGTTCAAGGCCTTCTTCCCCGACAACGCGGTCGAGTACTTCGTCTCCTACTACGACTACTACCAGCCCGAGGCCTACGTCCCGACCAGCGACACCTTCATCGAGAAGGAGACCTCGATCAACGAGGAGATCGACCGCATGCGCCTGTCGGCCACGCGGTCGCTGTTCGAGCGCCGCGACGTCTTGATCGTGGCGTCGGTGAGTTGCATCTACGGTCTCGGGTCGCCCGAGGCCTATTTCGGCATGCTGCAGCTTTTCGAGAAGGACCACGAAGAGCCGCTCGACGACATCCTCCGCCAGCTCGCCAAGATGCAGTACGAGCGCACCCACCTCGACCTCGCCCCCGGCTCCTTCCGGCTGCGCGGCGACACTCTGGAGATCTACCCGCCGTACGACGAAACCGCGGTGCGGATCTCGTTCTGGGGCGACCAGGTGGAGAAGATCGAACGCATCGACCCGGTTCGGGCCGCGGTGGTGGAGGAGCTGGAGCGGCTGCCGATCTACCCGCGAACCCACTACGTCACGCCGCGCTCGCAGCTGCTGAAGGCAATCGACGGGATCCGTGTCGAGCTCGACGAGCGCCTGATCGAACTCAACGAGCAGGACAAGCTGCTCGAAGCGCAGCGGCTCGCCCAGCGCTGCAACTTCGATGTCGAGATGCTGACCGAGCTCGGCTACTGCTCGGGCATCGAGAACTACTCACGCCACCTCACCGGGCGGCTGGCGGGCGAACCGCCGCCGACCCTGCTCGACTACTTCCCGGAAGATTTTCTGTGCATCATCGATGAATCGCACGTCACGGTGCCCCAGGTGGGCGGGATGTTCCACGGCGACCGCTCCCGCAAGCAGACGCTGGTGGACTTCGGCTTCCGCCTGCCGTCGGCCCTCGACAACCGGCCCCTGATGTTCGAGGAGTTCGAAGAACGGATCCACCAGGTGGTCTTCGTGTCGGCGACTCCGGGGCCCTACGAGCTCGAACACAGCGAGGGCGAGGTGGTGGAGCAGCTGATCCGGCCCACCGGTCTGCTCGACCCGCAGGTCGAGGTGCGGCCGGCGGCGCACCAGGTGGACGATCTCCTGGGGGAGATCCGCGAGGTCGTCGCGCGCGGTGAGCGGGTCCTCGTCACCACCCTCACCAAACGCATGGCCGAGGACCTCAGCACCTATTTCGCCGAAGTCGACGTGCGGGTCCGCTACCTGCACTCGGAGATCAAGACTCTCGAGCGGTCGGCGATCCTCGCCGATCTGCGCAAGGGCGAGTTCGACGTCCTGGTGGGGATCAACCTCCTGCGGGAGGGTCTCGATCTGCCCGAGGTGTCGCTGGTGGCGATCCTCGATGCCGACCAGGAGGGCTTTCTCCGTTCCGAGACCTCGCTCATCCAGACCATCGGCCGGGCTGCGAGAAACCTCGAGGGGAAGGCCATCCTCTATGCCGACCGGGAGACCGGTTCGATGCAGAGGGCGTTGTCGGAGACCCGCCGCCGGCGCGCCAAACAGGCCGAGTACAACGCCGAACACGGGATCGAGCCGAAGTCCATCATCAAGGACGTTGCGAGCCCGCTGCTGGCGATGGCCGAGCTCGACTACTACGGCCCCGGGGCGCGGCTGATGAGGGTGGCCGACGACGACGACGGAATCCCGGAGGACGGCGTCACGCTCAACAAGCTCATCACCGAGCTCGAAAAACGGATGCGGATGGCCGCCAAGACCCTCGAGTTCGAAGAGGCCGCACGTCTCCGCGACCGCCTCAAGGAACTCCGCCGGCAGCAGATCTACAAAGCCTAGCGGCTTTGAATTAGGAATTAGGAATGTCGCTCTGCCTCCCGTGAGTCTGGTTGATCCGGGGGTGGTGCGATGGAAATTCCTAATTCCTCATTCCTAACTCCTCATTTGCAGCGTCAGCTGCCGCGACCTCCGCTCCATCCTGTCATTCCGACCGAGCGAACGGAGTGAGCGAGCGGAGGAATCTCAAGGGGGTGGCTGCAGAGACAACTCACCTGATCTCGCCCCGCAGATCCCTCCGCTCCGGCCCTGCGGCCTGCGGTCGGGATGACAGTATTTGTGACGTCGCTCGCGATCCGACACACGTGGGTCGGGTGTGCCGATCACCCCCGCGCCCGACCCTCTGAGCACGGAGGATGAGAATTCAAAATTCAAAATTAAGAATTCAAAATTAGGAATCGGCAGCGTCAGCTGCCTCTGATTCCGCACCATACTGTCATTCCGACCGAGCGAACGGAGTGAGCGAGCGGAGGAATCTCAAGGGGGTGGCTGCAGAGACAACTCACCTGATCTCGCCCCGCAGATCCCTCCGCTCCGGCCCTGCGGCCTGCGGTCGGGATGACAGTATTTGTGACGTCGCTCGCGATCCGACACACGTGGGTCGGGTGTGCCGATCACCCCTGCGCCCGACCCTCTGAGCACGGAGGATGAGAATTCAAAATTCAAAATTAAGAATTCAAAATTGGCAACGTCAGCTGCCGCGGATTCCGATGAAGACGAGGTAGGCGGTGAAGATGCTGAGCATCAACGCGCCCTCCAACCGGTTGATACGGCCGTCGCGCAGGACGATCAGACCGACCACGAAGGTGGAGGCGATGAGGATCGGAATGTCCTGATAGACGACGAAAGTGGAGATGGAACCCGGGCGGAGAAAAAAGGCCGTGCCCACCACCATGCCGAGGTTGAAGACGTTGGAGCCGAGCACGTTGCCGACGCCGATCTCGGACTCGCCCTTGAGAACGGCCGTCACCGATGTGGCGAGCTCCGGCAGGGACGTACCGAAGGCCACCAGTGTGAGGCCGATGACCGCCTCGGAAACGCTGAAACGACGGGCGAGCTCGACCCCACCCCTCACCAGCATCTCCGAACCGCCGACCAGGACCGCGATGCCGATGGCAGTGACGGCGAAGTGCCGCAGCGGCGAACCGGTGACGATCGTCTCGGTCGCGTCCTTTTTTTTGACCTGGGTCAGCGCGACCCAGATGAAGGTCACGAAAACCGCCAACAACATGGCGGCGGTGCTGCGCGAGATCGTGCCGTCTCGTGCCGTCGCGAGCAGGATCGCCGCCGGCACGAGCCCGAAGACGAGATCGCGGACCAGCACCTTGCGCGCCCCGACGACGTGGATCGGGACCACCACCGCCGCGACGCCGAGCACCAGCAACAGATTCATGATGTTGGAGCCGACCGCGTTGCCGAGGCTGAGGTCGGTGGAGCCGCGGGCGGCCGCCAGCACGGACACCGAGAACTCGGGCATCGAGGTGCCGAAGCCGACGATGGTCAGACCCACCACCATCGGCGAGATGCCGAACCGCAGCGCGAGCCTCGAGGCGCCGTCCACCAGCCAACTGGCGCCGACCGCGAGACCGACGATACCGCCGGCGAGAAAGAGCCATGGGATGAGGGAGTGGGCCATAATCGGCGGACATCCTATCACTGCGGGGCTCGGCCACTGTATCTCGTGAAAAACCGGAAGAACCGAACGTTCAAACGTTCGAACGTTCCAACGTTCAAACGTCTAAAACGGGACGCCGAAACTGACGAAGAACTGGCCGCGTGACTCGCCGGGCTCGGGGTCGATCTTCCATGCGTACTCGGCACGCAGCGGACCGGCCGGAGTCCGGTACTGGATGCCGAGACCGGGGCCCCACCGGATGTCGCCGAGAGCGATCTGCGACGGAGAGGCCCACACGTTGCCCGCATCGACGAAAACCTCGGCGAAGAACTCACCCGTGATACGACGGCGGTACTGGAGGTTGAGCAGAATGAGAGCGTTTCCACCCAGCGGGTTGCCGTCGACGATGGTCTGTCCGGGGATGCCGAGGTCGTCGGTATCGAACGCCCGGTGCGAGGTCCGGCCTCCCGCGAAGAAGCGGTAGGCAAACGGGATCTGCAGGTTCTGTGGGATGTCGGGCTCGACAGAGAAGGGCTCGATCGCACCTATACGGAGACCGGCCGCTGCAAACCCTCGCAACAGGGGCTTGTAAACGGTGGCGCCGAGCTGGACCTTGAGGAAGTGCTCGTCGGCGAGAAAGGCCGGAAAGGCGTATTGCGCCGACGCCGAAGCGAAGATCCCCTTCTCGGGCGCCAACGGGTTGTCGCGGGTGTCCCACTCGATGCTCGGGGTGATCGACGCGACCTTCGATTCCTGCAACTCGGCGGGTAACTGCGGGAGCGGGACATCGGGCAGGTTCTGCGGTTGGATGATCTCGTACTCGTAGCGGAACCACGGTCGCAACGGCCGTTTGAGGCGGTCGCCGAAATCGATCCAGAGACCGCGGCGGAGGAGATCGCGGTCGGCGAGCGTCTCGTCGGTTCGATAGATCGCGAGGTAGCCCGGTACCGGAAGCCCGAAGGCGCGCCGTTTGCGCAACGACAGCGAGTACTGCTGCTGGCTCTGCGAAAGGGAGACCTCCGCCGAGAACCCGTACGCGCGGCCGAGCAGGTTGAGGTGCGACCAGCCGAGGATGATTCGCGCCGCGTCCACGTTCGAGTACCCGATGCCGAAGAGGTAGGATTTCTGTTCGCCCTCCTCGCACCGGATGACGATGTTGCGTTCGATCCGGTGTTCGTGGCCGGGCATCGGGACCACCTCCACCCGTCGGAACAGTCCGAGTTCGTAGAGGCCTCGTTGGGCGGCGAGCATCCGGCTTCGCGACAGCGGTGCGCCGGTGACGACGCCGGCGCGCTCCACCGCGTCCACCACCAGCTGCTCGCGGGTGTGGAGCAGACCGGCGATGATCACGTCTCCGATCTGGACGAATGCTCCTGGATCGATCCGATAGATGACCCGCGCCTTTCCGGTCAGCGAGGTGTCGACCTCCGCGGTCACCCTGCCCTCGGGGTAGCCGGTGTTGGCGAGCGCTTCCTGGAGCCGGTGCTGCGCGCGGTCCACGGCCCCGGGGCTCCACGGGGAGCCGTCGGCCAAACCGAGAGGCAGCAACTCGAGATCGGACGCCGCCTCCACCGGGAGCCCCTCGATCCTGACCTCTTCGACGATCCAGCGTTCCCCTTCAACGATCGGAAACTCGACCCGAACCGAGCGTTCGCCGTCGATCGGCACCCACCGCGGAGTAGCGACCTCTGCATATGGAAAGCCCTCGAGGTGGTAGAGCTCGACGATCGCCGTCCGGTCGTCCTCGAGGGTCGCGTTGCTGATGCGTTGGCTGAAGCGCCCTCCGGTCTTCCCCGCTCGCACCGTCACCACGTCCATCAGCGCGCCCGTACCCAGGCCCTCGGCACCCGGGAACTCCACCGCCGCGACATTCAGCTTTTCTCCCGGGAGGACCTCGAGCTTGAGCACCTGTTCCTCGCCGCCCTCCAGCAACTCGGCCGAGACGTCGGCGAGCAGGTAACCGGCCTCCTGGAGCTGTTCATGGACCTGCTCCGCGAGGGCTTCGGTCTGAGCGGGGTGGAGATCGCCGTCGGCCGGGTCGGGGAATGCGTTGTGGGCGATCTTCTCGCTCTCCGGTGGAGTCTCGAGCTCGAGTCGGTACATCGGCCCGGGGTCGATGCGGAGGACGAGATCGACAGCCGGACCGTCGGCCACGGGTGTGACGTCGAGGACCTCGGCCTCCCAGAAACCCATGCGGCGGAGGTTCTCCTCGGTGCGGGTCCGCACCTTGTCCTCGAATCGCGCGGTGAGTTTGGCGCCGCTCTTGGCCTTGGGCTGGGCCTCGGCGGTGTGTTCTTGCGAGGCCAGCCCTTCCAGGGTCACGGTCTCGAGAACCTGCTGAGGCCCGGGTTCGACCTCGAACTCGACCGCGACCGTGTTCGATTCGCGGACGTAATTGAGGTACGCCTCGACCCTGACGTCGGCGTAGCCGCGTTCGATCAGCCGGCGTTCGACCCGACGGCGGCTGACCTCGATCCCGGCGGCGGTGACCGGGTCGCCGGGCTCGAGCTGCAGCCAGCGGCGGATCTTGACGCGGAGGAGCGGGCCTTTGGCGTGGACCTTGATGTCCGAGATCGTCGAACGCAGGTTGAGCCGGACGAGAACGTCGACGCCGCCGGGTGATTCGGTGGTCTCGACGCGCAACCACTCAACCTCGCCCCCCGCATAGAGCGTGGTGATGACGTCCCGCAGCCGTCGCTTGTCGAGTGGCGAACCGACCTCGAGCTCGAGCACTTCGGCCATTTCCGCCGCATTGACGGCACCGGTGGCCTCGACCCCCACACTGGTGATGATCGGCGGTCCGTCGGCGGCGGGCGCCGCGACTGCCGACGCCAGCAGAACTGCCGTCAGCAGCGCTCCGGAAAGGAGCCTGGGCGATCGCCGGAGGGGAGAGATCGATTGCATTCAGTAGGGTCGCCGCAGTTTGAGATCGAGCGAATAGGATCCGTCCTCGTGCTGGCCGGCTTCCAGGAACAGCCCGGGCGCGAGATACCAACGGCTGACCACGATCTGCTCGCGTTCCCCGGAGAGGGTGGTCTGCAGGATCACCGTCCACGCCGGGGTCAGCTGTTTGATGACCGAAAGCCGGGCGGTGGGGTTGCCGGTGGAATCGGCCGAAAAGGGGTCGACCCGGACCTGGTCGATGGGGAGCACGAGTTGGGCCCGTTTGCTGAGGACCGACGTCAGCTCGCTCGAGAGAATGGAGGACGCGAGACCGAGGCCCATCGCGCCGGTGCCGAGGGCCTCGCTGCGGTAGCCGACGCCGAGCAGGGAGTAGATCTCGGGTGCGCTGAGGGGTGGGGTCGAGACCGCGGTGGAAACAAAGCGGTCGAGGGTCCCGGACAGATTGACCGTGATCTGGTACTCCTGCGCCCAGGTCGAGGCCTGGAGATCGAGGAAGGGGTCGATCGCCTGCGGGTTGGAAAAGTTGAGGCTGCCGCGCTCGATCTCGTAACGGTTTCCGAGGAGCGTGACATCGCCTCCCTCGAGCACCTCGACCTGGCCGACGAGACCGGGCTGATTGGAGGTGCCGGTGATGTCGAGGCTCGCCGAACCGGTCAAGCGCACGAAGGGATTGTGGAGGTTGATCGTCTCCTCGGACTCGACGTGGAGGTTGAGGTTGAGGCCGCCCTCGGTCGAGGATCTGCCGGTGCTGCCGAACCAGTTGATCAACAGGGCCGCCGGATCGTCCTTGGTCGTGAGGCTCATGCGGTCCATCTCGAGGTCGCCCGAGAGGTTGAGGGCAGTCACCGGTCCGCTCAGGTGCCAGGTGCCGGAGAGCCTGGCCTCGAGATCGGGGAGCACCTCGAATCGGACGCCCTCGGCAGTGCCGTCGAGAGAAAGGAACAGAGCCCCCTCGCGTTGGCGGATCCGGCCGCCGCAACGGCCCCGCCCCCCCATCATGCGAAAGCTCATGCCTTCGAGCAGCACTTCACCGGACGAAAGCAGGACGACGCCTTCAACCTGCGAGAGAATGTTGCGGGTCCCCGGCAGCCGGAACGATCCCTTGTGGATCTCGGCGATGCCCTCGAAAAGCGGCACCTCGACGGTGCCGAGAAGCTCGACGATGCCGGTCGCCCGTCCAGCGGGTTCCCAGTCGGGCAGGAGGTATCGCAGCAACAGCGTGTCCATGGTCCCCGAGACGTTGCCGCGGAGTCGGCCGTCGCCGTCGATGTTCCACCGGATGAAGAACTCGTCCTCGCGCGCGCGAACCCGCAGCCCCGGAACGTCGAAACCTTCGGCCGACAAGGAGAAGTCGGCCGGCTCGACGAGTTGCACCGGTTGATCGGCAAGGCTGAGGTCGAGCTCCTCGAGGGTCCCCGCCACTCGAGGCCACGCTTCTTCGCCCCAGGCAATGTCGAAGTCGGCACGACCGGTGCCCGCGAGGGGCACCGCGACGTCGGGTCCGAGCAGCGCGAGGAGCTCCCTGGCCGACGACATCTCGAGATCGCCGTGTCCCTCCAGATCGCCCGCGGCGGTGCGCTTCAGGCTGGCATGGGCGACTGCGGCTCCCGTCAGCTCGGCGGAGTAGTCGACGGTGTCGGGGCCCTGAATGACCGCGAGGCGGCCGCGTTCCGACGTCGCCTGCAGTTCGGCGACCATCTTGCCGCCGAGGGGCAGGTGAAAGTCGAGTGCGACATCCGCGGTGTTCCCGGCCAGTCGCGTGACCGCTTCTCCCATCCCGCCGAGCGGCATGCCCGGCCAGTTCAGGCTGCCGGTGATCTCGGCCGCCGTCACATCCCACCACGCCTTCACTTCGAGACCGCGGTCGCAGCGAAGGTCGTCGCACGAGAAACGGGCATCGGCGAGCTCGATTCCGGTCGACGCCGTGCCGAGCTCCATCCCGCCGACCGACAGGTCTTCGATCTCGGCCAGCCACGACCCGAGCGGCAGGTTGATGGGGCCCGACAGCGCGCCGTCGAACGACAGCACACCGCTGTCGACCCACTGCTCGAGACCGATCCACGACGTCACGGCGGCGAGGGGAATTCTGCGGCCACGGATATCGAGTTTCAGCTGGTCGTCGCCCACGGCCGGGTCCCACGTGAGGCCGCCCTCGATCTCACCGAGCCCGTCGGCAATCTGGAACCGCGCGGAACCGATGCGCAGGAGCGAGTGCCCGATGGTGGCGTCGGCCACCAGTCGGTCGATCGTGACGGGCGGCAACCGCAACGGTTGGACGTCGATCCGGAACTGGACCAGGAGGTCTGAAAACGGACCGCTGAGGTTGACCTCGAGGTCTCCGGTGCCTTCGAGTTCCGCCGGCAGGACCGTGGAGCCCACCCAGGTATTGACCATCGAGGCGACCTTCGCGAAGTCGGCGCCCTCGGCAGCGATCGACCACGCCGGTTCCCAGGTGCCGAGCGTGAGCGCTCCCTGCCAGCGGGTGGCAGCGCCGCCGAGCGACAGTTCCGAGGAGTCGAGACGGAAGATGCCCTCGCCGGTGAGGTCGACGGCCAGGGGCCCTTCGATGCCGATGCCGAAGGGCGCGGCGTGAAACTGCAGGTCCGCGTGACCCTGCCCCGAAGGGAAGGCACGACCATTCCAAGCTCCGTTCGCTGAGATGTCGACCGTGGCAGCGAGCCCGGCCGGCTCGACGCGGAGATCGCCGAGGAAGCCTCTGAGGGACACGCCGCGCCCCTCGAGCTCCACCGCGTGCGGGTAGCGGCCGCCGAACTCGGCGAGGTGATAGGTCCCGCTGAGGGTCCCGCCGTGAAACCGCGAACTCTCGAGGGTCCCGCGGAGACCCTTGCCGGCGAGCGCCAGATTCCCTCGGACATCGGTCAGAGGAAAGCCCGCGGCGCTCAGGAAGGGAGCGCTGATCGCCGCCCTGACCGGTTCCGGCGAGGCGGTGTCGAGATCGAGTTCGATGTTCGCGCTGCCGCTCAACAGACCGCGGGTCTTGACGAATCCGTCCAACCACGTGATGTCGAGCGGCCCCGAGGCTTCGAATGTGGTTCTTCCGGCGCCGATGTTGCCGCGCCCGCGGAGGGTGAAACCCGCGCTCTCGAGACGGAAGGCCGAAACCTCCAACCCTTCATCGGAGAGGGCGTAACGAGCGGTGACCGCTGCTTCGATGGGCTCACTGCGGCCAGCTGTGATGGTTGCATTGGCGATCTCGGCATACCCGCGCGACCGGGCTCCCTCGCCCGTCCAACCGGCGCGGACACCCTCGAGGTCGAGCGACAGGTTGCCGGGGAAATCGGTTCCTACGAACTGGACATCGGCGAGTTCGAGGTGACGAATGCGGACCTTGATCGGTCGTCCGCCCGACCGTGACGATTCCGGCAGCCCGTCCATCGACAGACGGACGCCCCGGGCGGCCACGGTGCCGAGGACGATCGTGCGCCGGGTGAGCCACATTCGGGCGATGTCCGCGTGGATCCGCTCGACATCGGCGGCGATGCCCGGGGCGCGGAGGTGGACGTTGTCGAGGTGGATGCCGGGAGGCAGGACACTCCAGTGGAGATCGCCGATCTCGATTTCGGCGCCGTAACCTGCAGCCGCCCGCTCGATCCACCGGATGGCGGTCCTCCGGATCGGCTCGGCTTCGAGGACCGCACGGGTCAAGAGCCCGAAGATCAGGACGAAGGCAACGGTCGCCAGCACGGCGATGACCGTGCGTCTGAGATGGCGGTATCTCACCCGCCTCGCTCCCCCCATTTCAGCTTCCGGTGCAGGACCTGGAAATACGACCGGGTGGGGTCGGTGATCAACATCACCGGGTCCGGGCAGGGCTTGATCGTGACCAGGTCTTCAGTCCCGATGGGGAAGCCCTGCTGGCCGTCGAGGGTCAGCCAGACCTCCTCCGAGTGGCTCTCGAGCCGGATCTCGATCGTCGAATCCAACGACAGGACGATGGGGCGGTTGGTCAGAGCGTGGGGGCAGATCGGCGTCACCACGAGGGTCTCGAGGTTGGGGTAGAGGATGGGCCCTCCGGCCGACAGGTTGTAGGCGGTGGAACCGGTCGGAGTTGCAATGATCAGGCCGTCGGCCTTGAATCTGCTGACAAAAGCTCCGTTGACGTGAACCGACAACACCAGCATTCGCGCCAGAGCCGATTTGTTGATCACCGCGTCGTTGAGGACGCAGTGCGTGATCGGTTCGCGGTCGGGGTTTTCCACCGTCACGGAAAGGCGCTCCCGGCGCACCACCTCCACCCGTCCCTCGAGGGCCGCGTGCAGGGTGGGCATCAGGCGATCGGCCGGGTGTTCGGTCAGAAAACCCAGGGTGCCCATGTTGATGCCCAGGATGGGCGTCCCCCCGAGGGTGCCCCGGGTGACCGACAGCAGGGTGCCGTCGCCGCCGAGGACGACGAGGAGGTCGACCTGAGAGGCGAGGTGTTCGCGGTCGATGTCGTCGTGGCCCTCGAGGACCTCCGCGGACTCGCGGTCGATCACCGCCTCGAGTCCGAGCCGATCGAGCTCGGCGACGAGCTGCCGGCCGAGCTCCAGGGCCTCGGGACTCGAGGTCTTGAGAACAACGCCGACGCGACGGATGGCCGAATCAGTCATCGCCGCCCATTCTACGGCAAATCGCCGTCGTCCATTCGCACGAGATGGTTGGTGATTCCATCTACTACATGTAGTGGTGTTATCACGCGTTACCACCACATATTGTGGTGTGCTGCGGAGAGGGTCGTGAGGCTGCGAGAAAAGATCTCAAGATTGCGTATCTCTTTGGCGCCCAAACCCTTGACATGCTGTCCGGAGCGGATCATCATGGAGTGGTCAGAAGTGGTCTAATTCGGTCCGAAGTGGTTATCAGTGCGGTCAAGAGGCCCACTTCAAGGTCAAGGGGGCAGCGTGGAGCGTTTTCGAGGCGGGTTCCCGGCAACCATCGACGCCAAAGGTCGCGTCAAGCTGCCGGCACGTCTTCGCGAGCAGCTCGAGGCCGACTTCGGGCGCGAGGTCTACGTGTGCTCCTTCTTCCCTCATGAGCTCAGAGTATACCCGCTGGCTGTCTGGCAGGCGGTGGAAGAGCAGTTGCTCAAGAAACCTGCCATGAAGCCCGCGGTCCTCAAGCTCGTCGAAAGGGTCAACTACGGTCAGCTGCTCGAAATGGACGACCAGGGAAGGCTCCTGGTGCCGGCGCTGCTGCGGGAGATGGTCAACGTCGAGGGCGAGGTCGTGGTCTCGGGTCGTATCAACCACCTTGCCGTCACCAATCGCACCCGCGCGGCCTCCTTCCTCGAAGAGGCGTCGCTGAGCGATGAGGAGTTGGAAGAACTCGCACAGCTGGAGCTGTGATGGAGGACAGCAGTGGCCTCCGAACACCTCCCGGTGCTCACCGATCGCGTGGTGGAACTGCTGTCGCCTGCGGCCCCGGGCCTGCTGGTCGACGCGACGGTCGGTCTCGGGGGTCACGCGCGCGCGCTGCTGCGTTCGGAGCCTGGATTCCGGCTGCTCGGGCTCGATCGTGACCCCCTCGCTCTCGCCCGGGCCGGGGATCGGCTGCGGGACTTCGCGGACCGCGTCAGGCTGGAGGAGAGCGCCTTCGACCGGCTGCCGAAGATACTCGATCGGCTGCAGCTGGAGGCGCCGGCGGCGATTCTCGCCGATCTCGGGTGCTCGTCCTTGCAGCTGGACAGCCCGGAGCGGGGCTTCTCCTTTCAGGTCGATGGACCGCTCGACATGCGGATGGGCGCCGACGGCCCGACCGCTGCGGACCTCCTCGAGACCGCCGACTGGGAGGAGCTCGTGAGGATCCTGCGCGATTACGGCGAGGAACGGCGCGCCCGCGCCATCAGCCGCGCGATCGTCGCCCGCCGCTCGGTCTCACCGATTCGTACGACCGGCGACCTGAGCCGGTTGGTGCGTTCGGTGGTCGGCGACGGCGACCGTCGGATCCACCCCGCGACGCGGACCTTTCAGGCCCTGCGGATCGCGGTCAACGACGAGCTCGGCCAGCTCGAGGCTTTTCTCGAGCCGGCCATTCGTTCTCTGCGGCCGGGCGGGCGGATCGCGGTGATCGCGTTCCACTCACTGGAGGACCGGATCGTCAAACACACCATGCGGCGCCTCGCCGGCAGCTGCAGTTGTCCTCCGGACTTTCCCGTGTGCCGGTGTCTTCCGGAACAGGTGGTCCGCGTCGTGACCAGGTCCCCTGTCCGGCCCGACGACGAGGAGGTCGAGCACAACCCGCGGGCGCGCTCGGCCAGGCTGCGGGCTGCCGAACGTCTCGGGGAGGGCTCACCATGAACCACCCCGGGCTCGGTTCGAGCAACCGTTTCTTCATCCCGCAGCGGGACCACCGGTGGCCGCACGTCCTGACCGCCCTGCTGGCCGTGTCGGCGCTGGTCGTGCTGGCCCTCGGGCTGGTCGGCTGGCCGCGGCTCAAAAGCACCTCCATCCACTATGAGCTGATCGGGCTGCGAGCCGAGGTCCGCGACCTCGAACGGCGCGAGCGCGTGCTGATGCTCGAGTTGGAGGGTGAACGCAACCCGCAGCGTCTCGCGGAGCGCGCCCGTGCCCTCGGGCTGGTCCCTTCGGCGCCCGCAGGTCTGCCCGCACCCGCCGATACCGAGGTCGTGCGGTGAATCGCCGGCGCTTCCTCGCGGTGGCGGCGGTGCTGGTGCTCGGCGGTGCCGTTGTCTTCGCGCGCAGCCTTCAGATCACGGTGCTCGAGCACGACGCCTGGAGCCAACGGGCGGACAAGCAGCAGCGCGAGGTGATCCAGGTGCCCGGGCCGCGCGGGACCATTCGGACCGCGGACGGCTACATCCTCGCAACGTCGGTGGAACGGGTGGCCATCCGGGTCGACACCTGGCGGCTGGAATATCCGGAGCTGTTCGCCCGCGCCGCCTCTGCGTTGCTCGGGACTTCGGAGACCGAAATGGCGCGCCGCCTCCGCAAGGGCCCGAGGTCGCTGTGGTTGGCCAAAATGGCGCCGCGCGAAGTGGCCGAAGAGGTGCGCCAGCTGGCCGTTCGAGCGGTGGTGCTGGTGCCGGATTTCGCGCGCATCTACCCGCAGCATCGGCTGGCTGCCCCGGTGGTGGGTTTCGTCGGTCGCGAGGAGCTCAACACGGTCGGGCGGTCCGGTTTCGAACATCACTACGACGCCTATCTTGCCGGTGAACCGGAGGCCTACCTGACGGTGAACGACGCGATCCGGCGCAAGGTGCGGCTGGAGCGTCTGCAGAGCGGCCGGGCCGGGTACGACCTCGAGTTGGCGCTCAACGCGCGCCTCCAGGCCCGCAGCGAGGCGGCGCTCGAAGGCGCCATCGCCCGCAACGGGGCGAAGGCGGGATCGGTGGTGGTCGTCGATCCCTGGACGGGTCGGGTCCTCGCCCTCGCGTCGCTGCCGTCGTTCGATCCATCGAACCCGGGGGGGTCCCCGTCGGCGAACTGGCGCCTGCGTCCGGTACAGGACGCGCTGGAACCGGGCTCGACGGTCAAACCGGTGATCGCCGCTGCGGCTCTCTCCGGCGGGGTCATCCGCGAGGGAGAGCTCTTCGACTGCACCGATCGCGGGACGCGGGTCGCGGGGCACTGGGTCCGCGACCACGCCGATCCGGGGATGTACACCCTGGACGAGGTCGTTGTCTACTCGGCGAACGTCGGCATCATCCTGGCGGCTGCACGAGTGCCCGACAGGATGCTGTGGGGCGCATTTTCGGCCTTCGGTTTCGGGCGCCGGTCGGGCATCGACTTTCCCGCCGAGGCGAGGGGCCTGATGCCCGAGACCCCGACCTGGTCGAAGATGAGCTCGGCGGGCTTCGCCCTCGGTCAGGAGCTCACGGTCAGCCCGTTGCAGATGGCGATGGCCTACGCGGCGATCGCCAACGGCGGCTGGCTGCGGAGACCGGTTCTGGTGCGGTCGGACACCGGCGACGTCGAGACCGGTTCCGACGCCGGGGCCACCCGGGTTCTCGAGGAGAGGTTGGCGAGGCGCCTGCGCGCCATGCTCGAGGGTGTCGTCGTCGAAGGGACGGGCGAGCTCGCCGCGGTGCCCGGCTATCGCGTTGCGGGCAAGACCGGGACGGCGCAGCGGGCCGAGAACGGAAACTACGACGACGAGCACCACACCTCCTGGTTCGCGGGCTTTCTGCCGATGCCCGATCCGCGGTTGGTGATCGTGGTGGCGGTCGAAGACCCGGCGCAACGGGATTACTGGGCCTCGACGGTTGCGGCGCCGGTGTTTGCCGAGATCGCCGATGCGGCCGTGACGATCCTCGATATCCCGCCGGTTGCCGTTGCCGACGACGCCGACCCCAAATTGGCGAGCACGACCGGTCGCCGCCGCCGGGGGTGCCGCATGAAGATCAACACCCTTCTCAAGCGCCTCCGGGACGGCAAGCTGATCGGCGACGGCGGGGTCGAAGTCAAGGGCATCACCCACGACTCGCGGACGGTTCGGCCGGGCTCGGTGTTTGCCGCGATTCCAGGCGTGCACGCGCACGGCGTGACCTACGTCGACCGGGCGGTCGCCGCCGGGGCCGCAGCGGTCCTCAGCGACCGGCGACGGCCGAAGCGGATCGATGTGCCGTGGATCAAGGTCAAACAGGTGCGGCCGGCGATGGCGCGCGCCGCCTGGATCCTCGCCGGGAACCCCCAGAAGAAGCTCCGCATGATCGGCGTCACCGGGACCAACGGCAAGAGCACCACGGCCCACCTCATCAGCCTGATTCTCAACGCCGCCGGCCGCCCCACCGCCTTTGTCGGGACCCTCGGCGTCATCCTTCCGGACGGCACCGAGATCGCGAGCGAACGCACCACGCCCGAGGCCACCGACCTCGCGCCGATTCTCCGGCGGGCGCTCAAGGCGGGCGCCGAGAACGTGGCCATGGAGGTCTCCTCGCACGCCCTGTGCCAGGACCGGGTCGCCGGCCTCGAGTTCGATGTCGCGGTGTGGACCAACCTCACCCGCGACCACCTCGATTACCACGGCGACATGGAGTCCTACTTCGAGGCCAAACGGCGTCTCTTCACCGAGCACCTCGCGCCGGGGGGGCGCCGGGTCCTGCCGGTGGACGATCCCTGGGGCGCACGTCTCCTCGACGAACAACGTGAGGGCGACATCTCGTGGGGGCTCGACCGCGGAGCGGTGTGCGCCCGGATGGTGATCAGCGACCTCGACGGAAGCCGGTTCGACCTTCGCCTGCCGGAGACCGAGCTCGCGGTCAGGTTGCCGCTGGTCGGAGTCCACAATCTGCGCAACGGGCTCGCCGCAGCGGCCGCGGCCAGCGCCGCCGGTCTCGGCCCCAAGGCCATCCGGCGTGGTCTCAAAAAGGCGCGACCGCTCAGCGGCCGGCTCGAGAGGGTCACGACCAAGCTTCCGTTTCCGGTCTTTGTCGACTTCGCCCACACCCCCGAGGGCCTGCGATCGGTCCTGCAGGCGCTGGACCGGATCACCGACCGCCGGTTGATCGTCGTTTTCGGAGCCGGCGGCGAGCGCGACCAGGGCAAAAGGGGCCCGATGGGCTACGCAGTCGGCGAACTCGCCGACGTGCAGATCGTGACCTCGGACAACCCGCGATCGGAGGACCCGGCGGTCATCGCCGAGGCCGTGGCCGAGGGCGTGCGGGCCGCCGGAGCCGAACCGATGGTCGTGCTCGACCGCAAGGAGGCCATCCGAACCGCCCTCGAGCTCGCCGACGAACGTTCGCTGGTGCTGGTGGCCGGCAAGGGCCACGAGGCCTTTCAGACCGTCGGCGGCGAGAAGATCCCGTTTTCCGATCAGAATGTCCTGCGGTCGCTCTCGCGGAGGCTCACGTGAGGATGACGGCAGCGGAACTCGCGCGTGCGGTGGGCGGGACCGTCGAAGGCGCCGCCGACGTGATCGTCCTCGGGGCCGAGGTGGACTCGCGGCGGATCGAGGCCGGCGATCTCTATATCGCCCTACCGGGAGAACGCCACGACGGCCACCGGTTTGTGGCCGCGGCCCTGGCCACCGGAGTGGCTGCGCTGGTGAGAGAAGATGCGGAACTGGCGCCGCCGCCATCCGGCAAGGCCCTGATCAGGGTCGGCGATCCGCTGGCTGCACACCACGTGCTCGCCGCCCGTGAACGCCAACTGCGGGGGTGGCGGGTGGCGGCGGTGACGGGATCGGTGGGCAAGACCACCACCAAAGATTTTCTGGCCGCGTTGGTCGGGCGCCACCGCGCCACCGGGTCGTCGTCGGGCAACCGCAACAACACCCTCGGCCTGCCGTCGGAGATGTTGTCCCAGCCTGAAACCATCGAGAACTTCGTCGCCGAGGCGGGGATGAGCAGCCCCGGGGAACTCACGATCCTCGGGGAAATCCTCCGTCCCCAGGTTCTGCTCTACACCAGGATCGCCCACGTCCACACCGAGTTCTTCCCGGACATCGAAGGCGTGGTCCGCGCCAAAGCCGAGCTTCTGCCGTGGCTGGACCCGGAGGGGTTGCTGGTCATCAATGCCGCCGACCCCTGGCAGGAGGGTTTTCCGAGTCAGACAAGGGCCTCCGTCCTGAGGTATGGCGGCGAAGATGCCGAGGCGAGAATCGAAGCACTCGAAGACCGCGGCCTCCTCGGCAGCAGATTCCACCTCGTCCTGCCGAACTCCGAGGCCGATGTCGAGCTGGGGTTGGCGGGGCTGCACCAGGTCGAGAACCTGCTCGCGGCCGCGGCTGCGGCGACCGCCTTCGACGTGACCGCGGAACAGGTCGCGGCGACCGCCCGCGACCTGCTCGCCCCCGAACACCGCGGCAGGATCCTGCAGCTCGCCGGCGGCATTTCCGTGGTCGACGACAGTTACAACGCCTCGCCGCTGGCCATGCAGCGGTTGCTCGAACTGCTCGCGCGCGCGCCTGGGCGGAGGGTGGCGGTCCTCGGCGAGATGTACGAGCTCGGCGACATCGCAGCCGAGGCGCACGCCGGGGTCGGGCGTGAGGCCGCCCGGTCGTGCGATCTGCTGATCGCGGTCGGCGCCGGCAATGCGGAGCTTCTCGCCGAGGCCGCGCGGGCAGCAGGTCTTCCCGCCGATGCCGTGCTTCGGGCCGAAGACTCGGCCGCTGCCACCGATCATCTGCGCCGTCTGTTGCGCCCGGGCGACGTGGTGCTCGTCAAGGGCTCGCGCGGGGTCGGTCTCGACCGCACCGTGACCGCGTTGGCGGGGGAGGAGGCGGCCTGATGCTGTACTGGCTGATCCAACCCCTGAGCCACACCTTCATCGGATTCAACGTCTTCCGGTATCTGACGTTCCGGACCGGTCTCGCCATCGCCACCGCGTTCTTCATCAGTCTGGTGGCCGGTCCGTGGCTGATCGGCCGGCTGCGCGCGCTGCAGGTGCGGCAGGCGATCCGCGAAGAGGGGCCGGAGCACCACCAGGTCAAGGCCGGGACGCCGACCATGGGCGGACTCCTGATCGTCGGCAGCTTCACCTTTTCGACCCTGTTGTGGGCCGACCTCCAGAATCGGTACATCTGGACCGTGCTGTTGGTGACCCTCGGGTTCGCCGCGATCGGGCTCGCCGACGACTGGCTCAAGGTCCGGCGGCGGAAGAACCTGGGTCTCACGACCCGCCAGAAGTTCGCTTTGCAGACGCTCGTAGGGGTGGCGGGAGCGCTGATGGCGCGGGCCGCGGCCCAACCTGCGGAACACGCGGGTGCGCTGGCGGTGCCGTTCTTGAAAGACATCCTGGTGCCGCTGGGGATCCTCTACATCCCGTTCGTGATCATCGTTCTGATCGGTTCCTCCAACGCCGTCAATCTGACCGACGGCCTCGACGGTCTCGCGGTCGGTGCGGTGGCGGTCGCGGCCGCGACCTACACCCTTTTCGTCTACGTCGCGGGCCACGCGCGGATCGCTGAATACCTGCGAATCGTCCCGGTGTCCGGGGCCGGCGAGGTGGCGATCTTCACCGGCGCCATCGCCGGTGCGGCGATGGGCTTTCTGTGGTTCAACTGCCACCCGGCCCAGGTCTTCATGGGAGACGTCGGGTCGCTGGCGCTGGGTGGCGGCATCGGGATCGTTGCCGTGGTGGCCAAGCAGGAGCTGTTGCTGGTCATCGTCGGCGGTCTCTTCGTCCTCGAGGCGCTGTCGGTGCTGATCCAGGTGGCCTCGTTCAAGCTGCGCGGCAAACGGGTCTTCCGGATGGCGCCGCTGCATCACCATTTCGAGCTCCTCGGGTGGGCCGAGACCCAGGTCGTGATCAGGTTCTGGATCATCGCGGTGGTCTTCGCCCTCGCCGGGTTGTCGACGTTGAAGCTGAGGTGACGGTGGCGTACGAGATTCCCCCACGGGTGCTGGTCGTCGGGCTGGGTCGATCCGGTCTGGCGGCGGCACGTCTGGCTGCCGCCGACGGTGCCGAGGTGTGGGCGACCGACCACCGCCCTGAAACCGAACTCGCCGGTGTTCTCGCCGATCTCCCTGAGGGCACCAAGGTGTATGCCGGTTCGCACCCGGAGTCGAGCCTCGACGGGGTCGGTCTGGCGGTGGTGTCGCCCGGGGTGCCGCCGGACTCGCGAATCGTGCGCTCGGCCGTGGCGCGCGGTATCGCCGTTGCGACGGAGCTGGAATTCGCGTGGCGTCACCGGCGGGATGCGCTGCTGGCGGCCGTCACCGGTTCGAACGGAAAGAGCACGGTCACCGAACTGGTGGCGCACATGCTGCGGGAGGACGGCGCGGCTGTCGCGGCCGGCGGCAACCTCGGGACGCCGGCATCTCAGATGGTCCTGGACGGCGGGTGGCAGACGTGGGTGCTCGAGGTCTCGAGCTTTCAGGCCGAGCTGTTGCAGGCCATGGCGCCCAAAGCGGCGGTATTTCTCAACCTCAGCCAGGATCACCTCGAGCGGCACCCGGACATGGCCTCCTACCGAGCCGCCAAACAACGGCTCTTCGCGTTTCAGACAGCGGACGATCGTGGCAGTGCTCAACGCCGACGATCCTGCGGTCGCAGCGACGGTGACCGCGGCCCGCAGGAAGACGTTCTCCCTCCAGGGCCCGGCCGACGGGTGGATCGACGACGGTGTTCTGATGCTTGACGGCGAACCGCTCATCGAGGCCTCCGAAGTGCGGCTGAGCGGGGCCCACAATCTCGGCAATGCCCTGGCGGCAGCGCTGACTGCGGCGGCCCTCGGGGCGAGGAGACCGGCGCTGGCGGCCACGCTGCGCCGATTCGAAGGTCTCGAGCACCGGCACCGGACGGTCCACACCGCCGGCGGCGTGGTGTGGGTCGACGATTCGAAAGCGACCAACGTTGGCGCCACCCTGGCGGCGCTTCGGGGGTATGGAGACGGCACCGTCCATTTGATCCTCGGCGGCCAGGCCAAGGGGCAGGACTTCGGTCTGCTGGAAGAAGAGGTGCGGCGGGCGGCTGCACGGTTGTATCTGATCGGTGAGGACGGGCCGGCCATCGGCCGGCGACTTGCGGAGACCGTACCGATCGAGGCGTGCACCACCCTCGAGGAGGCGGTGCGCCGGGCACGGGGAAAGGCCGTATCGGGGCAGTGGGTGTTGCTGGCCCCGGCCTGTGCGTCCTTCGACCAGTTCGCCAACTACGGCGAACGCGGGGACCGGTTTGCCGTTCTCGCCCGGGAGGAGGTGGCGCCGTGCCCATAAGGCAGCGCTTCGACCGCCTCCTGATCGGCGCAGTGTTCCTGCAACTGGCGGTGGGTCTCGCCATCCTCGCCTCGGCGTCGTGGCTCATCGCCACCGAGCGCTACGGACGGCCGGGCTCGTACTTCTTCACCTGGCAGGCCGCGACCGGAATGATCGGTCTCGGTCTGCTGGTCATCTGCATGCACCTGCGGAAGTCGCTCCTCGTCGACCGGCGGCTGATCGCGGCGGCGTTGGGCTTGAGCTGGATCCTGTTGTTGGTGGCCTATCTGCAGAGCCCGGTCGCCGCCACCCACCGCTGGGTGAGCGTCGGCGGTCTGTCGTTGCAGCCGTCGGTGTTGGCGCGCGTGGCTCTGATCCTGGTCAGCGCCATCTTGTTGGTCGAGGCCCGCCGGGAGGGCTGGCCCTTGCGGCGGCTCGGCATTCTGGCGGGACTGTGTGTTGCAACCACCGCCGCCGTCGCCCTCCAGCCCGACCTCGGGTCGGCGGCCCTGATGCTGGTCACCATCGGCGCCATGGCATTCGTTTCCGGGATGCCGATGCGGCTGATGGCGCTGCCGGCGGCCTGTGGTGTGTTGGCCCTGGTGGTGGCGATTGTCGCGTCGCCCTACCGGTTGGCGAGGGTTCGTGCATTCATCGACCCCGATGCGGCCGCCGCGGCGAGCTGGCAGAGCGAGCAGAGCCTGATCGCCATCGGCAGCGGTGGCTCTCTCGGTCTCGGCTATGGATCGGGGCTGCAGAAGCTCTTCTTCCTCCCCGAGCCCCACACCGACTTCATTTTCGCCATCACCGGGGAAGAGCTGGGTCTGGTGGGCATGACGGCCCTGTTGATTCTGTCGGCGGTCATCGGCTGGCGCGGTATGGTGATCGCGAGCCGGCTCGAGGACTCGCGGCTGGCTCTGCTCGCCTTCGGCCTCACGGTGGCCTTCGCCGCACAGAGCCTGATCCACATGGCGGTCTGCCTCAACCTCCTGCCGCCCAAGGGCATCCCTCTGCCGTTCGTGAGTTACGGCAAGACCGAACTGCTGGTGAGCCTGATGTCGGTCGGCCTGCTGCTCAACCTGTCGCGTGAGGTGGGGTCGTGAAGGGGCGGGTGGTGATTGCGGGAGGCGGCACCGGGGGCCACGTGTTCCCGGGGCTGGCCGTGGCGCGAGAGCTCAAACTGAGGGACATCGATGTTCACTGGTTGGGAGCGCGCAAGGGTCTCGAGGCGGAGCTCGTGCCCGAACGCGGTTTCCCGATCACGCTGGTCGAGCTCGAGGGCATGCAGGCGCGCGGCGCCGGCGCTGCGGTGCGGGCCGTGTCGCTGCTGCCGCCGGCCATCTTGACAGCCGTGCGTACGATCTCCAGCCGTCGGCCGCTCGCGGTGCTGGGCGTCGGCGGCTACGCGTCGACGGCAGGGCTGGCGGCGGCGGGGCTGCTCGGCGTGCCGGTGGTTTTGCAGGAACAGAATTCGATCCCGGGTTGGACCAACACATTCCTGGCGCCGTTTGCCGATCTCATCTGCTGCGGCTTCGAAGACGCGGTGGCCGCCTTCCCGTCGATGCCCGCCGAGTGGACGGGCAATCCGGTGCGCAAGGACTTCTTCGACATACCGGATGTGAAAACCGGCGCCCGACCCAAACTGCTGGTGCTCGGCGGCAGCCAGGGATCGCTGTTTCTCAACCGCGCCCTGCCGCAGGCCCTGGCTTTGTTGAAGGCGGCGGGGATCGAGGTCGAGGTCCGACACCAGGCCGGAGTCCGGTGGGCCGAGGTGGTGCGAACCGCCTACAGCGACCTCAAGATCGAAGCCGAGGTCACGGCCTTTCTGGCGCAGCCGTGGCAGTCGATGGCCGCCGCCGACCTGGTGGTCGCCCGATCCGGCGCATTGACGGTCTCCGAGCTCGCGTCCGCCGGCCGCGGAGCGCTGTTGGTCCCCTTTGCCGCGGCCGCGGGAAACCACCAGGAGTTCAACGCCCGCAGCCTCGAACGCGCCGGCGGTGCGGTCGTCTTGACCGAGGACGAGGCGCCGCCGAAGAGGATCGCCGAAGTGTTGATCGAGCTGCTGCAGGACGCCGAGGCCCTGAGGCGGATGGGCCTTTGTGCGAGAAAGATGGCGCTGCCCGGCGCCGCCGCCCGCATCGCCGAACGGGTCCTGGCCGTCGGAGGGGTGGCATGACCGTGCACCACCTCCACTTCATGGGCATCGGCGGAGTCGGCATGTGCGGTCTCGCCGAGGTGCTGCAAAGTCAGGGCCTTCAAGTCAGCGGATGCGATCTGACCGACAGCGAGCGCACCCGCTATCTGCAGGGGCTGGGCATCTCGGTCGGCCGTGGACATGACCCGGCCCACCTCGATGGAGTTGACGCTCTCGTGATGACGTCCGCGGTGGCGCCCGACGACGCCGAACTGCTCGTGGCGCGGGAGCGGGGACTGGTGGTCGCGCGCCGGGCGGAAATGCTCGGCGAACTGATGCGGATGCGGCGGGGCGTGGCGGTGGCCGGAACTCACGGCAAGACCACCACCACCGCGTTGATCGGCCACATCCTGACGGCGGCGGGTGAGGATCCGACGGTGATCGTCGGCGGCCGCGCCCACGCACTGGGCTCCCACGCGCGCATCGGATCGGGAAGACTGCTGGTGTGTGAGGCCGACGAATACGACCGGTCATTCCTCGAGCTGGCGCCAGAGATCGCTGTGATCACCAACCTCGAACCCGAGCACCTCGATTGTTACGGCGACAGGGCGACCCTGGAGGCCGCGTTCGCATCCTTTGCCAACCGGACCTCGGTGTTCGGGGCGGTTGTGGCGTGCGCCGACGACCCTGGTGCCCGGAGGCTTCGTGGAGCCGTTCGACGCCGCGTCGTGAGTTACGGAACCTCGGCCGATGCCGATGTGCGGTTCCAGGTCACCGCGAGCGATCCCGGCGGCACCGGTTTCCGGGTGCGGCGCGGGAACGACGATCTCGGAGCGGTGCGTCTGAAGTTGCCCGGGGCCCACAACGCTCTCAATGCAGTTGCCGCCATCACCGTCGGTCTCGAGCTCGGCATCGGCTTTGCAGCTCTGGCCGATGCGTGCAGCACTTTTTCCGGCGTGGCCCGACGTTTCGAGGTGCGAGGCGAACGCCGCGGGGTGACCGTGGTCGACGATTACGCACACCACCCCTCCGAGATCGCGGCTGTGCTCGAAGCCGCGCGTCAGGCAATGCCTGGGCGTCGGGTGGTCGCGGTTTTTCAGCCGCACCTGTTCAGCCGTACACGGGAATTCGCCCGCGGTTTTGCCCAGGCGTTGCTCGGGGCCGAGGTGGCGGTCGTTCTCCCGATCTACCCGGCGCGGGAACGTCCCATCGATGGTGTCTCCGCGCAGCTCGTGGTGGACGAGGCCGAACGACTCGGGCATCCGATGGTGCTCGCCGGTTCGCCCCCGGAAGAGGGCCTCGACGAACTGGACGGGTTGCTGCAGAGCGGTGACGTGCTGCTGACACTCGGGGCCGGTGACGTCGACCGTGTCGGCAGTCGGTGGTTGGAGGTGGCGCCGTGACCGGCGAAGCCCCCCGTTTCCTGCCTGAGAGCGTGCGGCCGAAGACGCCCGGTCGGCGCTCGCACCGGGGTCTCGTGCTTTTGTCGGTGGTGCCGTTCATGCTGCTCGCCGTTCCGTTGTGGCGGGTCGAGCACGTTCAGGTTGACGGGTGCCCCAAGCTGCCGCGGTCGGAGGTGGCGTCGCTGCAGGATCTGGCGGGGCAGCCCGCCATCGGTCTCGACGTCGCCGCAATCAAGGAGCGGGTCCAGATGTGGCCCGGAGTCGGTGAGGTCCGCGTGGACTTCGTGTTGCCGGGGACCCTCACCGTGCTGGCCGAAACCGCGCCGACCCTGGGCTGCGTCCGGGTGGGGCGGAGCTGGCACGGCGTGGGCGCGGACGGCGGTCTCACCGGGAGACTCCAGGTCCCGGTCGAGCCGGTGCTCGAGGGATTTGCGTCGGAGGGCGATCGCCGGCGCGGCCTCGACGCCGCACGACGCATCCGCGAAGGCGCCGGTGCGCCGGTGGCGAAGGTGCAGCTCGTCACCCCGAGCGACTACCGTCTTGAGGTCGCCGCGGCCGAAGGTGGAAAGACGGTTGTGGTTCACGTCCGCCCCCAGGGCTCCACCGCCGAGCGGTCGTGGTGCACGGCGTTCGCCGCGGGCACCATCGCCCACCCGTGGGCCGACCTGCGCTGGAGCGACCGGATCGTGATCGGAGGTGGTGTGTGAACGACACCCGTCCTCTGGTTGGCATTGACCTCGGGTCGTCCGCGGTGGCGGTGGTGGTCGGCGAGATCGAAGACGAACAGCTCGTCATCCGGGGCTGCGGTCAGGCGCGACACGACGGCGCCCGCAAGGGCGTGATCGCGAACCTTGAAGAAGTCTCGGGTGCGGTTCGGATCGCAGCCGAGGAGGCCGAGGCCATGGCCTCGATCCCGGTGGAGATTGCGCACGTGGGCATCGGTGGAACCCCGATTCAGGGGGTGCCCTCGACCGCCTCGGTGCCGGTCACCGGGCGCGACCACACCGTGACGTCCGAGGATCTCCAGCGCGCACTTGGTGCCTGCGCCCAGGTCTCGATCCCGGAAGACTACCGGGTCCTCGATATCATCTCGTGCGGTTTTGCTCTCGACGGCCAGGCGGGTCTCGACTATCCGGTGGGCATGCCGGGCACCCGGCTCGACGCCTCGGCCTACGTTTTGTACGCGAATCGAACCCACGCCGAGACCGTCGAACAGGCGGTGAACCACGCCGCGATCAAGATCCAACAGCTGATGTTCGAGCCCCTTGCCGCAGCGGAGGCGGTTCTGACGCGGGATGAAAAAGAGCTCGGTTGCCTGCTCCTCGACATCGGTCACGCCACCACCGAGTGGGTGCTCTTTGCTGAAGGCGTGCTGGCCTCGTCGGGTGCAGTGCCGGTGGGCGGGCGGCACTTCACCGCCGATCTCGCCGCGATGCTCAAGACCACATCGGCAGCCGCCGAACGCACCAAAAGGCAGGTGGGCGCCGCGTTCGGACGCGAAGGCCTGGACACCGCGGCAGTCGAGGTCCCGACGCTCGGCGCCGACGGCAACCAGATCCACACCGCCGCCTTTGCGGCCGAGATCCTGCACGAGCGGGCCCGCGATCTCTGTATCGGTGTGCACCGGGTTCTGGTGCGCCAGGGCCTCGACCGGGTGCCGCGCGGCGGGGTCGTGCTCACCGGCGGCGGTTCGCGTCTGGAAGGGCTCGAGGAAGTGGCGGAAACGATCTTCGGCCACCGCGTGCGGCTGGGAACGCCGCGCGCGCTGGCCGGATTGGTGGAGCCGGTATCAGGACCGGAGTGGGCGGTTGCGTGCGGTTTGATCCGCCTGCAGCACGCCCGGAAACATCACACGTTGACTGCGCGAGAGAACCGGGGCAGCATCCTTGCATGGCTCCGCACCGCTCTCGGAGATTTTTTCGAAATGGGAGGTGGACATGATCGAGTTTGATGACGGTGTGCTGATGGAGCCGGAACGCGATGACGACGAGACGAGGGAACTGAAACTGGTCGACGGCGGGCCGGCGATTCTCCTTGACGAGACGCCGGCGCCGGCGCGAATCAAGGTGATCGGTGTCGGCGGCGGGGGCTGCAACTCGGTCAACAGGATGATCGATGCCGGTCTCACCGGGGTCGAGTTCATCGCCGGCAACACCGACGCCCAGGCGCTGTCGAACTGCCGCGCCCCGATCAAGTTGCAGCTCGGAGTCGAGCTGACCCGGGGACTCGGTGCGGGCGCCAACCCCGAGGTGGGCCGCAACGCGGCCCTCGAGGCGGACAAGAAGATCTTCGACCTGCTCGACGGCGCCGACATGATCTTCATCACCTGCGGGATGGGCGGGGGCACCGGCACCGGGGCGACGCCGATCATCGCGCAGATGGCGCAGGACGTCGGCGCGCTGACCGTGGCGGTGGTGACGAAGCCCTTCTCGTTCGAGGGCTCGCGGCGCCGCAACGTGGCCGAGGAGGGGATCGCCCAACTCGCCCAGCACGTCGACACGCTGATCACGATCCCCAACGACCGACTCCTCAAGTTCGTCGAGCGCAACACCAATTTCACCGAGGCCATGAGCATCGCCGACGATGTTCTCCGCCAGGCGGTGCAGGGGATCGCCGACATCATCACGGTGCCGGGCCTCATCAACCGCGACTTCGCCGATGTCCGTACGGTGATGAAGGGGATGGGCCACGCCATCATGGGCGTCGGCACGGCCACCGGCGAGCACCGTGCGGTGGAGGCGGCGCAGCAGGCCATCGCCTCGCCGTTGCTCGAGGAGACATCGATCGAAGGCGCCCGCGGTCTGTTGATCAACATCACCGGCGGCAGCGATGTCACCCTCAACGAGATCAACGAGGCGGCCGAGATCATCACCGAGGGCGCCGATCCGGACGCTCAGATCCTGTTCGGTGCGGTGGTGGATCCGGAACTCGGCGACGGGTTGCAGGTGACGGTGATCGCGACCGGTTTTCACGCCGCCCCCGACAGCAGCCATTTCCCGGCCACCACGGCCAGACCGAAAGTCGAGAGGGAATTCGAGGAGACCACCCCGACCCGGACCAGCCGCTTCCTGGTCCCGGGGGGGCCGAACTCGGAGTACGGCATCAACCAGAGCGACGACTACGAAATCCCGGCAATCCTTCGCAAACAGATGGACTGACCGGGTAGACCACGATTCTCGGTTTCCGGGCAGCTGCCCGGCGGCCTTCTGACCCCTTCCGCCACCCACCTCCCGGCGGAAGGGGTCCTTTTTCGCCCGAAAGGGCGAAAAAGGATGCAGGGATTCAGGATGCAGGATGCAGGGTTCAGGATGCAGGATGCAGGGTTCAGGATGCAGGATGCAGGGTTCAGGATGCAGGGTTCAGGATGCAGGGTTCAGGATGCAGGATGCCAGGATGCAGGATGAATCTTGTAAGCTCCCGAAGGTGAGTTACAAGAAACTCGAGATCTGGGAAATGGCACGAGCGCTCGCAGTGGACGTTCACCGCATGTCTCTCACCGCGTTGCCCAAATTCGAAATTTACGAAGAAGGTGCCCAGATTCGACGGGCAATCAAATCCGTCAAGGCCAATATTGTGGAGGGATATGGTCGGCGGCGTTACCGGCAAGAGTTTATTCGGTATCTTGTGATGGCCCATGCCTCGTGTGACGAGGCGAAGGACCATTTGGAAACTCTGAAGGAAACCGGATCCCTTGCTAACGAGGAGTTGTATTGCGATCTCCACGTCCGGATTTCGAGGCTGAGCAGGGCGATCTACGGGTTCATAAACGGGGTCGAACGAAACCACGTTTCCGTAAAAGAAGACCCCCCGGACTATGGCTTTGACGCATGATTTTCGATTTGAATGTTTCGTGGAGTAGGTGGGTGGACGTGCATCCTGTAACCTGAATCCTGTATCCACGACAAACAAACGAAACGCGTCTATCGTTGAAGGAACCCGAACCAACCATGAGCACTCCATTCCGTCTCATCACCATCGCTCCCAGCCATTACTGCGAAAAAGCCCGCTGGGCGCTGCAGTTGGCAAAGATCCCGTTCGTCGAAGAACCGCACCCTCCGCTGCTGCATATGAGGGCGGCCGGGAAGGACCGCACGTCGGGGCATTCGACGCCGGTCCTCGTGGCCGATGGCAGGATCATCCCCGACTCGACGGACATTCTGGAGTTTGTGCAGGACCGGCCGGAGAGCTCGTGGCGACCCTACCCGTCGGACGCCGGGCAGCGGCGCGAGGCGGCTGACCTGGAGGAGCTCTTCGACACCGGCCTCGGGCCCCACACCCGGAGGCTCGCCTACTTCTACATTCTGCCGCATCGTGCGCTCTTTCTGCAGTCGGTACTGCCAGGGGTCGGCGGCGGTGAACGCCTTCTCTTCAAGAGCATCTCGCCGGCGGTCGCTTTTCTCATGCGGCGCGGAATGAACATCAACCCGGCGTCGGCCGTGCGCTCGGCCGAGCGGGTGGACGAGGTGTTTTCGACCGTCAGCGGGCTCCTGACGGACGGCCGCCGGTACCTCGTCGGCTCGGAGTTCTCCGCCGCCGATCTGACGTTTGCCGCCCTTGCCGCTCCGGTCGTGCTGCCGGCGACCTACGGTTCGCCGCTGCCGAGCCTGGACGAGGCGCCGGACGATATGAGATTGGTGGTGGAGCGGTATCGCGCCACGCAGGCGGGCGAGTTCGCCCTGAGAATCTATCGAGACCACCGGTGAAAGGCCGCGACATCGAGCTCCAGCTGCCGCATATTCGGCTGGCCGCCCGCGAGTGGGGCGAGAGTGCTGGAGAACCGGTCCTGGCGCTTCACGGCTGGCTCGACAACGCCGCCAGCTTCGACACCCTGGCCCCGCTGTTGCCGGAAACCCACCTGGTGGCCATCGATCTGCCGGGACACGGCCGTTCGCAGCACCGTCCGCCCGGCGTGGTCCACCATTTCGTCGACTGGGTGCCCGAGGTGGCGGCGGCCGCCGACGCTCTTGGCTGGGACGCATTCAGCCTCCTGGGCCACTCGATGGGCGCCGGGATTTCGTCGCTGGTGCCGGCGGTCTTTCCCGAGAGGGTGCGGCGCGTGGTGTTGCTCGAGGGCGCCGGTCCGCTGGCGGCGGACGCCGGGAAGGCCGCGGAGCAGCTGATTTCGGCGCTGGCCGATGAAGAGAAGGCGCGCGCCGCCGAGCCGCGGATCTTCCCCGACCTCGAGAGCGCGATCTCGGCGCGCATGCGCGACACCGACCTCGATGCCGAGGCGGCGCGGCGGCTGGTAGAGCGCGGCACCGATTCCGTCGACGGCGGAGTCCGTTTCACACACGACCCGAGGCTCAAGACGAGATCGCGGCTGCGCTTCACCGAGAACCAGGTCCACGCTTTTCTCGCCGCCATCCGGTGTCCGGTGCTGGCGGTCGGAGCGACCGAGGGGTGGCCGTTTCCGAAGGAGCTGGTGGAAGCCCGTCTCGCGCTCATCCCCGATCTCGAGCGGGCCGTGGTCGAGGGCGGACACCACGTCCACCTCACCCATCCTGGGCGGGTCGCCCCGTTGGTGGCGGCTTTCTTCAGCGCGATGCGCCCAGGACAATCCGGCTCGTGACCTCGCTTCCCTCGCGGTTGATGGTCACGGTCACCGTGTCGCCTACGGAGTAGCGCTCGAGGAGGAGCCCCAGTTCGCCGCCGGACCGGACCTTTTCACCGTCGACCGCCACAACCACGTCACCGATCATCACCCGGCCGCGGCGGTCCCGGTAGGCCGGCCGGATCCCCGCCTTTTCGGCGCTGCTTCCAGGCACGACCGCGATGACGACCGCGCCCTCGATCCCGGAGCGCCGGACGATGTGGTCCGAGGCGAGATCGACTCCGAGGTCGGGCCGTTGCACCTTGCCGTAGGCGATGAGCTGCGGCACCACCCAGTTGACGGTGTCGACGGGGATTGCAAAGCCGACCCCGGCGTACCCACCCGACGGCGACACGATCGCAGTGTTGACTCCGATGAGGCGACCTGCGCTGTCGAGCAGGGGGCCGCCAGAGTTGCCGGGGTTGATGGCTGCGTCGGTCTGGATCACATCGCGGATCGGCACGCCGTCGGTGGATTCGATCTCGCGTCCGAGGGCGGACACGATGCCGGAGGTCAGGGTGTGGTCATAGCCGAAAGGATTGCCGATGGCGAGCACGGTCTGGCCGACTTTGAGGTCGAACGAGGTGCCGATGCGGATCGGTTTGAGCTGGCTCCGCGGAGCCTCGATGTGGAGGACCGCCAGGTCCTTCTCCTGCGCCGTGCCGACCAGGCTCGCTTCCCAGGTCGTACCGTCGGCCAACGTGACGTCCGCCCGGTGAGCGCCGCGGATGACGTGAAAATTGGTGACGATGTTGCCGCGATCGTCCCACACGAAACCGGAGCCGGTGCCGCTGGGGATCTCCATGACGTTGGTGCGGAAGAAGTCCCGACGCAGGGACAACGATGTGATGTAGGCGACGGAAGGCGACGCCTCCTCGAAGAGCGTCGTCAATTTGGTTTCATCCGGAGTCAGGTCTCCCCGCAGGGTGATCACCCGTGACGTCGGCTCGGTGCGCGGCTCCTGCTGTGAATACGCGATCGAGCTCGATCCGACCCCGACGGCAAGCGTCACCAGCATCAACGCGCCAGACATATTTCGTTTTCCGATCATTGAAGGTCCTCCGTCCCAGCCGGGTCGGCCGGTCGCACACAGGGTCGGTTGAGAGGCCGGCCCTGTCAACCTTTCGCCGTGCCACAATGGAGGAGCGGGAACCCCGACGTTGTCATTGAAACCTGAAGGGACGTGACATGAAGAACCTGATTTCCATCGCTGTCGTGGTCGCGGTCGCCCTGGTGGCGTTCAACTACTTCCAGTCCGGCGAGTTCAAGCTCATGCCCGGGAGCTCCATGAGCGATGAGTCCCGGGAGGTGAATCGCCTGCGCGGCGATTTCCGCCACGCCGCCCAACAGTACCGGCAGGCGGGCCGATCGGCGGGTCTGAGCGGTCTCGACAGCTTGCCCGACGCAGAGAACGCCCTGGCAACCATCGACGGTGTCGAGCGCGACCTCAAGAAGATGCGCTCGCAGGTCGCGGACCCCGAGGTGAAGAGGGAGATCGACGAGCTCCTCGAGGAGATCGCGAAATACAAACGCGACGTGAGTTAGCCGCTCCCGCGGGCTCACCAGCGGCCGCGGAGGTACTTCCACCAGCAGGACTCCTGGAGGTCGGTTATCCTGTGTGGGGAACAATGTGAGACAGCAACGGAAAGCTCCAGCGACGCCGGGGAGACGCCCGACCCGCTGCGTGATCGACCTTCCGAAAGGAACACAGCATGCCCTTTGAACCGACCGACTCCAGATACGCCGACTCGCCGTCCGTCCGCATCGGTGAGGACACGCGCGCTGCCTTTATCGGCCGCACCTATCTCCACCTGTTCGGCGCGATCATCGCATTCGTCCTGATCGAGGTGTGGCTGTTCTCGAGCGGTCTCGCCGAGACGATTGCCCGGTCGATGTTGGGTGTGAGCTGGCTGTGGGTCCTTGGCGGCTTCATCGTTGTCAGCTGGCTCGCCAGTCGTGCCGCCTTCACCGCCCGCTCGCCGGCCGCCCAGTACGCCGCCCTCGGCGCGTTCGTCGTCGCCGAGGCGCTGATCTTCGTTCCCATGTTGTATATCGCCAACCGCGTTGCGCCGGGCGCCATCCAAAGTGCGGCCACCATTACCCTGATCGGTTTTGCCGGGCTCACCGCCGTCGCCTTTCTCAGCCGCAAGGACTTCTCGTTTCTGGGAAGCCTGCTGAAATGGGGCGGCATCCTCGCCCTGGTGGCCATCGTAGGCGGCGTCATCTTCGGCTTCACCCTGGGCACCTGGTTCTCGGTCGCCATGGTCGGGCTGGCCGGAGGGGCCATCCTCTACGACACGTCCAACATCCTCCGCAACTTTCCCGAGGACCGGCACGTGGGGGCGGCTCTCCAGCTCTTCGCCTCGGTGGCCCTGATGTTCTGGTACATTTTGAGGATCTTCATGTCGCGCGACTGATGCGGGCCCCGTGAGCCCGACGTCGCGAATAGAACCCGCGTCCTGTGGGTTGTGAATAGAAACAACAAAGCCTGGACCGCAGGGCCGGGCTCTTTGGAGAAGTCATGTCGGCAGAACGCCTCTTCAGCTCGTACGGTCTCGACAAGAACGGAATCACCAACGTTCGCAAAGTGCACTGGAACCACAACACGCCTTTGCTGTACGAGGACATCATCAAGAACAACGAAGGCCACCTCACCCACAACGGACCGGTGATCACCCGCACCGGTCTCCATACCGGGCGTGCCGCCAAGGACAAGTTCATCGTCGAGGAAGAGGAGACCAAGGACCACATCTGGTGGGGCAAGGTCAACAAGGCGATCACTCCCGCCACCTTCGAGAACATGTTCCGGCGACTCCAGGCCTATCTCCAGGACCGCGACGTGTGGGTCCAGGACTGTTTCGCGGGCGCGGACCCCCGCTACCGATTGCCGGTCCGGGTGGTCACCGTCCGTGCGTGGCACTCGCTCTTCGCGCGCAACATGTTCATTCAGGCCGAACCCGAGGAGCTCACCGACCACGTTCCCGACTTCACCATCATCCACGCTCCAAGCTTCCAGGCCATCCCCGAGGTCGACGGCACCAACTCCGAGGCCTTCATTCTGCTCAACCTGCGGCGGAAGCTGGTGCTGATCGGCGGCACCTCGTATGCGGGCGAGATCAAGAAGTCCATTTTCACCGTTCTCAACTACCGGCTTCCCGAACTGCGGGTCCTCCCGATGCACTGCAGCGCCAACATCGGCGCTGAAGATGATGTGGCCATCTTCTTCGGTCTTTCAGGGACCGGCAAGACCACTTTGTCGGCCGACCCCAACCGCCGGCTCATCGGCGACGACGAGCACGGCTGGTCCGACAACGGGGTCTTCAATTTCGAAGGCGGATGTTATGCCAAGGTCATCCGACTGAGCCCCGAGGCCGAGCCCGAAATCTACGCCACCACCGCGATGTTCGGCACCATTCTCGAAAATGTCGGCTACGACGTGATCACCCGCCGCCTCGATCTCGATGACGACAGCTTGACCGAGAACACGCGCGCCGCCTATCCCTTGAGCCACATTCCGAACATCGTCAAAGAAGGGCGTGCCGGCCACCCCAAGAACATCGTCATGCTCACTGCCGATGCCTTCGGAGTGCTGCCGCCCATCGCCCGGCTGTCGCCCGAGCAGGCCATGTACCATTTCGTGTCGGGCTACACCGCCAAGGTCGCCGGCACCGAGGCCGGCGTCACCGAGCCTTCGGCGACGTTCTCGGCCTGTTTCGGAGCGCCCTTCATGGTGCGGCCGCCGGCCTACTACGCCGAGTTGTTGGCGGAGAAGATCAGGCAGCACCATTCACACTGCTGGCTGGTCAACACCGGTTGGACGGGCGGCCCCTACGGCACCGGCCACCGGATGCCCATCGAACACACCCGCGCCCTGCTCAATGCGGCCCTCGACGGTTCGTTGGCTGAAGTGGAGTACGAGGAGGACGCGGTCTTCGGCCTCCAGGTGCCGACCTCCTGTCCGGGGGTACCGGCAGAGGTTCTGCGCCCGCGCGACACCTGGAGCGACCCGGCCGCCTATGACGCCAAGGCACAGCATCTGGCACAGCTCTTCCACGCAAATTTCGAACAGTTTGCGGATTCCTCGTCCGACGAGATCAAGAACGCCGGCCCCAAAAAGTCGTGAGGATTCAACACCGGAATCAACAGTTGGCAGTGGTGGAAGGTGTTGACTGTTGAAATATCCTATAGGTCTTCTTTTTCAGGGAGTTCCAACCGAGTTCGTCCGGCCGTTGAACGAATTCGGTTGAGGGTGTTCGCGACCGATGGCCGGCTGACGATTCGGCGTTCGAGGGCGAACTTGCCCGGGAAATTGACCAGGGTCACGCCGATGAGCATGGTCAACAGACCCTGACCGGGCAGAACGAGCATGGCCAAACCGGCGGCGACCAGCACCACGCCGAGAATATTCTTGAGGATGGTCAGAACGAGCCACACCGCAGGGTGCCTGCGGGTCTGACGGGCGGGGTCCCGCCGGTCGCGGACGAAATAGTCCTCCGGCAGGTAGATGATGACCAATGGGAAGACCACCAGGGTCATGACGAACATCAGCAGCGACAGCCCGCCGAGCCACTCGAGCAGGCCCTGGTACTCGCGCATCCACGTCAGAACGTCAGGCATCGCTGGATTCACTCCCTCGGTCGGCACCAGTTTACCGGGGATGAACGAATCCCTCCCGGTCAGTCGCTCGAGTCTCGCAGTTGGTGGGCACGAATCAGGTAGGGTAGGTCGTCGAGATCCTTTGGACGCCCGGAAGCTCTCTTGTTTTGAATCAACTCCTGAATACCGAGGTATCAGGAGAAAATGCGGACGAGTCTACGGTTTCCGGTGACATTCCCGCACGTCACGGGTTCGCTCTCCGTAGACCCGTGCCTTCAGGGCTCTGGCGGCTTGGATTCGCTCGTTCGGAGTCATGCCTACCTGCTGCTGAATATCCCACGATTCGGCCTCGTCGAACGAGTGGGCCTTGTGGACAACTCTCTCCATAAGAGTATTTTAGTCTTTTCCAACTGCGACATCAACGTTGTTGGCAGAAGGCCGAACAGAAATGCCTATTATGACTGGGGGGGTCGAGATTGATGGTGCGCCCAATGGGAATCAGAACGAGGTTTGGGATCTCAGAACAGGCCATAGAGTTTTGGTTGCCGATCTCATCGAGTCGTATCGCCTTCGCCAACCGGAACAGCTGCCCGGCACGAAAGGTAGAAATCGCGTCGTGCTGAAGGGATCCGAGAACTGTGCTGTGGCACAGATAGGGAAGACGGTATTTCTTGTCAGCCGGAACAGCGACCCGGAGGTGACCATGCCACTGTCGCTGCATCCGAACGCAGCCTCTGGCCGCTGTGGCTGTCGCTTTAGCGGTAGCTGAATCCTGAACCGGATCCTGATAACTGCCGCTGACGCCGACGCTGAATACTCACCACTTCAGAATTCGACCCTACCCAATTCCGGATAAGCCGAACGTTCAAACGAAAAAACCTCCCGCGAGGGGAGGTTGTGTTCAATGGTACGCCCGACTGGATTCGAACCAGCGACCTATAGCTCCGGAGGCTATCGCTCTATCCAGCTGAGCTACGGGCGCACGAACATAAATATGGGGTGAGCGATGGGGATCGAACCCACGACCACAGGAGCCACAATCCTGTGCTCTACCAACTGAGCTACGCCCACCATAGATGAAACGGTATGGTCCGCCTGAGAGGACTCGAACCTCTGACCTACGGATTAGAAGTCCGTTGCTCTATCCAGCTGAGCTACAGGCGGAGGTCGCCACAAGCGGGGTGATTGGTCGGGGCGAGAGGATTTGAACCTCCGACCCCCTGCGCCCAAGGCAGGTGCGCTACCAGGCTGCGCTACACCCCGACTGGGAGTCCACTCATTGATGCCAAAGAACATCCGCCGCGAGGCGAAGGGAGAGTATAGGTTTCGTCCACACCGAGTGTCAATGGCATGCGCGGCCCTTGCGGACCGCACATGCCGGATTTTGAATTATGAATTTTGAATTTACATCATTCAACGGAGGGCTTCTGGCTCGTTCATTCCGAATTCCGAATTCCGAATTTTTCCTACGGCATGGTGAGGCCGAGGGCGTCCAGTCGCGGGGCGACGATCTCCTTCTGTTTGAGGATCACTTGTTGCGCGCCTTGCCAGCCGATGTCGAGCAGGGTGCTCAATTGGTCGCGGGAGAAGGACTGACCTTCGGCTGTGCCCTGGACCTCGATCAGGTTGCCGTCGCCGGTGAAGACCAGATTGAGGTCGACGTCGCAGTCGAAGTCCTCGCCGTAGTCGAGATCGGCGCGTGCCTCGCCGCCGACGAGCCCCACTGCGACGGAGACGATCTGTTGAGTCAGCGGCCACTCGCCGAGAAGGCCCTGCTCGTACATATCGCACATGGCCAGGACCAGCGCGATCCACCCGCCGGAGATGGAGGCGGTTCGAGTGGAACCGTCGGCCTGGAGGACGTCGCAGTCGACGGCGAGCGTGCGTTCGCCAAGCTCGCCTCGGTTGACCGCGGCGCGAAGCGAGCGTCCGATCAGACGCTGGATCTCCTGCGAGCGGCCGCTCTGCTTGCCGCGGGTGACTTCGCGATCGGACCGTGTGTCGGTGGCCCTCGGCAACATCGCGTACTCGGCAGTCACCCAGCCCTCGCCCGAACCGCGCAGAAAGGCGGGGGTGCGGTCGAGCACGCTGGCGTTGCACAGCACCATCGTGTCGCCGGCTCGGTAGAGCACGCTGCCCTCGGGGTAGCGGATGAAATCGGGCTCGATGATGATGGGGCGGACTTCGTGCTGTTGACGGCCGTCGGGTCGCATGGGAGTCTCCTTGTCGGTGGAGGAGTATAGACCCTCGCGGATTTCGGATTTCGGAATTAGGAACTAGCGTTCAGCTGTCAGCCGGCAGCTGAGCTTTTGCAGAAACGCTTTGTGTCGCTGTCGCCATGAGGGTTCGCATGAACCGCAACCACAAAGACACGAAGCCACGAAGGATTTCACCAAGATGATTTTCTTTGTGTTTTCTTTGTGTCTTTGTGCCTTCGTGGTTGTGACGTCACTCCAGCCTCGGCGACGGCGGGCTACGATGTGTTGGCACTTGATCGGTCTACGATGTCATGGCACTTGTGAATTAGGGCTCCTCTCGGGAAGGGCTTGCGGAAATGCCGTGTGCGGCGGGGGTGCACTCCTCATACCGGGACGGTGAGATAATCGGTGGCGCGAGGTTTCACGGCTTTGGAAGATCTTTTCTCGGAGGTGGCGCTGTGAGGTACGGGTCCTGGCGATGGATGGTGGCGGCACTTTTGGCGTTCGGTTTGTCTTCGGGATGCGGCAGGGACGCGGCGGAGGCCCCCGCCTCTCCAGAGGCTGCACCGACGGTCGTGGAGCGTCCGTCGCTCAAAGGGCTGTGTGTCGTGGGGAACGAGGTTCAGACCTTCATCCCGTGCGGCAGCAAAAAGGTCTATTGGATTCAGGCCGACCAGGAGAGCCTGGATGCCTTCCAGGTGGCCATCGCCGAATTCACCGACGAACCCTACGAGCCGTTTGCCGCCGAAATTTACGGCCGTCTGAGCGACCAGGCTGGAGACGGATTCGCCGCCGACTATGACGGCCGGGTCTTTGTCGAGGGTGTGGTCGAGGTTGCGCCGGCGAGCGAACTCGACTGCGATGGCTAACGACCTCTCAGCTCCAAGACCGGACCGGCTCCGAAACCTCAGCACCATTGGGTGGAGAGCCCGTGGGGTCTGCGTGCTCGCCGTTGCTCTGTCGGCTCCGGTGACGGCGCAGGAGTTGGTCCCTGCCTCCTATACTCCTGCACCGTACGGCGTAAATGTCATCACGATCGCCAGCATGTACAACAGGGGAGATCTGGCCTTTGATCCGGCGGGACCCATCGATGAGGCCGACGCCAAGATCCTCGGTTCGACGCTGGGGTACGCGCGCACCCTCAATATCGCCGGAAGGTCGGCGAACGTCGGATTGATCGTGCCCTACATTCTCGGCGATATCGAGGGTTTGTATCTCGGCGAGCCCGCATCCGCCCACCGGTCCGGAATCGGCGACATGGCCTTTCGCGGGGCGATCAATCTCTACGGCGGTCCGGCGATGAGCCCCAGGGAGTTCAGCACCTACAAGCCCCGCACTCTGATCGGGACCAGTTTGATCATCAAGGGCCCGACCGGTCAGTACGATTCTTCAAAATTGATCAACATCGGCACCAACCGCTGGTCGTTCAAACCCGAGATCGGCGTCGTCCATGTCGTGGGACGCTGGGCGATCGACGCCTATGTGGGGGCGTGGTTCTTTACAGACAACACCGATTTTTCTGGTGGATTGACGCGCGAGCAGGATCCCATGTATTCCACTCAGGCGCACGTTCGCTACCTGATCAAACCCGGATTGTGGGCCGCCGTAGACGGCAATTTCTGGATCGGAGGACAGACCACCATCGATGGCAGAGCGAACGATGACGAACAGCGCAATTCCAGGGTCGGAGCAACGCTGTCGATTCGCCTCAGCCCGAGACAGAATCTACGAGTTGCCGTCAGCACCGGAGCCATCACGCGGATTGGTGGCGATTTCCACTCCTTCGGGCTGTCGTACAACTTCAACTGGATGGGGACGCCGAGGACGAACTGACAGCGCGGCTAGGGCGTGCTCTCGATGTCGACGACCTCGAGGTGTTCCGGTTCGCGTCCGAGGATCGCAGCGGCGATCCGCAGAAACCGGTCGGAGGCATCGGTGAGTTGAATGTTGACCGAGCCCGGGCGGCCGCTGGTCGTGTCGATCAGTTCGGCGTGCTCGGTGATGACGGCTTCCGCCACCGCCCGTGCCGAATCGACCAGCCGAACGTCCGGCCCGACCACCCTCTGCAGAGAAGGTGTGAGCATCGGGTAGTGCGTGCAGCCGAGAATGATGGTCTCGGCGCCCCATTCGAGCAGTCCCTGCAGATAAAACTGTGCGATCTGGTCGGTCACCGGGTGATCGCCCCAGCCCTCTTCGGCGAGCGGCACCAACAGCGGACACGGAGTGGCGTCGACCTCGATCCCCGGACCGAGCGCGGCGAGGGCCTTCTGGTAGGCCTGTGACCGGATGGTGCCTTCGGTACCGATCACCCCGACCCGGTTCGCGCCGGTTGCAAGCGCCGCTGCGACCCCTGGCAGCACGACCCCGACGACCGGGACCGGGGAGAACTCCGCGAGTGCGTCGAGGGCGTAGGAGCTGGCGGTGTTGCAGGCCACGACCAACAATTTGATGTTGCCGCCGGCGAGGTGGTTGGCGGCGTTGAGGGCATAGCGGCGGACGGTCGAGGCGGTCTTGGTGCCGTACGGCAGCCGGGCGGTGTCGCCGAGATAGAGAAAGTCCTCGCTCGGCAGGCGCTCTCTGAGGGCCTGGAGGACGGTGAGACCTCCGACGCCGGAATCGAAGACCCCGATCGGGTGGACCCGGCTCATGAGGCGGCGATGAACCTCTTGTTGAGGACCAGCGGTTTGGAGAGGTCGAGGTGGCCGGTGAGGGTGGCTACCTCGTGGCCGCCGAACAGGATCTGGACCGCAGTCACCTCCGGGCAGTTGAGGATGACGGAGTCGACGACGCCGTAGGCCAGCAGCAACTCGGTGCTGGAGCCCGTTAGAGGTCTCGGAGGCGCCGTGAGGTCGATGAATGCGTTGCCTTGTTGATCGACAAAGATCGCCTCGACGGCTGCCGGGTAGGGGATGATCGGCGCCAGCTGTTGGCTGTTTCTGGGGCCGGCGAGCAGCTCGGTCATGACCACGCGGATCCGTTCGTGAACCTCGGCCGGCAGCGGCACCGACCGCAGTTCGGGGTGGAGCAGATTGTCGCCGCCGGCGAACAGCAGGATGACCCGTTGTTCGGGGGCCGGCGTCGCCGTCGGCAGCGCCTCGACCGGAACCAGTTGGTCCTGGGCCTGTTGCGGGTCACCACCAGTGAGCAACCACATCAGGAGGGCCACTCCCGCAAGCGCCGCGACGGCGATGAAGACCGCGCGCCGATGCATCAGCGCCTCACGAAATCTTCAATGCCGGAGGCGATCGCCTCCGCGAGTCTCTGCTGGTGGTCGGCCTGAGCCAACCGATCCGCCTCAGAAGAGTTGGACAGGAAGCCCACCTCGACCAGGATGGCCGGCATGGTGGCGCCCGTGAGGACCACGAACGGCGCCTGCCGGACACCGCGGTCGCGCGCCCTGAGTTGGCTGTTGAGACGCTGTTGGACCATCAGCGCGAGCTGTGCGCTCTCGTTGAGGACCTCGGCCTGGGCGAGGTCCCACAGGATGAGATCGAGAGGCGACGGTTCGCCGGGCGCCCTTCCGGCCTGGTTTTCGAGGGCGGCCGTGGCAGCCGCGTCCGCATCACTGGCTTCGTCGATGGACATGTAGTAGGTCTCGGCTCCGGAGACCGATGAGGCAGTGAAGGCGTTGGCGTGCAGCGAAACGAAGGCCAGGGCGTCGAGGCGATTGGCGAGCGCGGTGCGGTCGGTGAGAGCGCGGTTCTGGTCACCGTCCCGGGTCAGGCGAACGCTGTAGCCACGAGCCTCGAGAACCCGCGCGAGACGACGGGCGACCGCCAACGTGATCTCCTTCTCCATCAACCCGGTTCCGGATTCGGCGCCGATGTCGTCGCCGCCGTGGCCGGGGTCGATAACGATGGGCCGAGGCCCGCTGGGGATCACCACAGGGGCCCGTTGGGGAGCGGGAGTCGGTGTCGCGCGGGCCGGCCCGAACTCCATGGTGACCCGAGGCGGGTCGTCCAGGGTGTGCCACGAGAGCAGGCCGATTCCGGGCGCCAGACCGATCTCGATGGTCTGCTCCCGGCTTGTGAGAGACAGCACCCGCCGCGACCGGAACGGGGTGCTGCCGTCGAGGTGCGGAGTGGCCTCCTCGAACCGGACGGAGACCTTGCCGGCATCGGCGTCGGCGGCTTCGGCGGGCGTCGTACGGCTGAGAGTCAGAACAAGCGTCGTCGTGACGCCGAAATCGGCCACCGCGGGGCGAACGCTGACCGGGTCGGCGAAGCGCGCGCCCCGTTCGATGCGATACCCGAGAGGGATCGGCTCGAGACGGAAACCCAAGGGACTGAGGAGGGAACGCTCCAGAAAGTTGAAGGATGCCGCGACTCCACCCGGCGACGCGACGGGCGCCTCGCGGGCGTCCTGGAGGTTGCCGTTGACCAGCATCACCTTGTGGCCGACCGAGAACTGGATGACGTGTTCGCCCAACACGACACCGTACGTGCCTGCGGCCAGCGAATACTTCGCCTCGGCCCCCACCAGCTCGAGCACGGGCAGAAGCTCGACCTTGGGCCCGAACCGGGGCACCACGATCGCGCGGCCTTCGAAGTGGAACTCCACCGCGCGGTCGAGATCCTGGGCGGCGAGCCAGTTGCCCGCGGCCGCCATGACGATCAACAGGAGTGTCAGTATTCTTCTCAAGATTCGTAAACCTCGTTGCGCTCTCAACCGTCGAACGGCGAAATCCGCGCGGTCTTCTGTCCGGCCACATTGTACGCTGCGCAGCGACCGGGCTGGAAGCCCGGTCGCGGATGCAGGCAGCAGGACCCAGGGTGCAGGATCTGCCCACACTTTTGTCCAAGACAGCATCGTGGACTGCTCGCAATCACATTCAGGCTCCACCCCGACCGCGGCACGTCTGAAGGTGGGCCGAGGCCCACCCTACTTCGGACCCAGATTGCGAGCGGGTTCGTAGGGTGGGCCTTGGCCCACCTTCAGAGATGTTTCCTGCATCTCGGACCACCCGTGTCTCAGTACGAGACCTGGACAGCCGCTTTCGGTTGTTGAGGACCTCGTTCTGAAAATGGCATTGACCGATCTTCAAATCCAGTGTTTTCAGTGTTGCAACGTCAGATGGGGATCTGTTTTGGACAGCAGTGATCTGCCCACCTGACTGCGGCCGCAAAGTATGAGTGGATAGAAAGAAGGTGGTGGCGTGAACCCTGAACCCCGGATACTGCGTCAGGGTTGTGCGGCGGGTTGCTTGCCCGGTCGTGGTTCAAACTTACGTTCGAGAACGTGGGATGTCCGGCTTCGCCTCTGGATACGCCGTGACAAATTTAGGCCCTCGACCCAGCGGGTCGAGGGCCTAAATTTGGTGGAGGCGGTGGGAATCGAACCCACGTCCGAGGAACTCCGGTCGCCGGTTTCTCCGTGTGCAGCCGGCTAGTTTATCTCGCCGCGTGGTCAGTTAGCTGGCAACCTTCCTCGCGGCCAGCCCGAAAAATCTCGATCACCGCATTCAGGCGCTACGGCGATCCAGCCCATCTGACTTCGTCCCTCTCAGACCGACGGGCCGAGCCTCGAGAGCGACGTGGCTACTTACGCAGCCAGAGCGTAGTTGTTATCGGCAGTTGTAATTGCCTTCACCCGATTAACGAGCGGATGACCCTCGACACGCTGCCGACAACCGGAACCGTTCCCCGTCAAAACCTGGACGCCCCCAGACTTTGTTGGCAAGAGAGCATTCTAGCACCGAAGTGCCTTTCGCCTCGTGTTAAAGCATACGCAGCCGAGGGCCGGGCTATTCCCAAAGGCCAGGGGAGCAGGGGAGCAGGGGAGCAGGGGAGCAGGGGAGCAGGGGAGCAGGGGAGCAGGGGAGCAGGGGAGCAGGGGAGCAGGGGAGCAGGGGAGCAGGGGAGACACGCTCCTTATCATGTTTGGGTCGTTGCGGCGAGACCCATTGTCCGCCCGGACGAGTGACCTTTCTTTCCTGTCATCCCGACCGAAGGCCCGGAGGGCCGTAGTGGAGGGATCCCTCCGCTCGGTCGCTTCGCTCTCTCGGTCGGGATGACATTCTGGGAAGCACGAACTGCTTCTCCCTTTCTCCCTCTCCCCCTTTCTCCCTTTCTCCTCTGCACCCTTTCCCTTGACGACTGCCCGTGCCGGTGGCATATTGAGAAGGTCCCACGCTGCACAATCTGAGGAGAGAACTATGCTTGCGAAGGCGTACTCTGCCACGCCGCGCGGCGTGGAGGCACTGTTTGTGACGGTCGAGGTGGACCGCATCCGTTCCCAACAACCATCGGTGATCGTGGTCGGCTTGCCCGACACCGCGGTCCGCGAAGCTCGAGAGCGGATCTTCGCCGCCATCCGTCATCTCGGCCGGCAATCGGAGCCGGCCAACGTGGTCATCAACCTGGCTCCGGCCGACGAACGCAAGGAGGGGGCGACCCTCGATCTCCCGATGGCGATGGCCTTTCTCGCGGCCGCCGGCGATATCCCCGCCTCAGTCCTCGAGGGCCGATTGCTCCTCGGCGAGCTCTCCCTCGAAGGCCGGTTGCAACCGGTGCGCGGGGTCCTCCCGATCGTTCTGGCTGCGCGCGACCGCGGCATAGCCGAGGTCGTGGTTCCGGCCGCCAACGGCCGCGAAGGGTCGGTGGTGACGGGGGTGAACGTGGTTGCCGCCGCCACCCTCGGCGAGGTCGTGCGGTACGTCAGGGACGGGACCCTTCCGGCCGCCGGTTCCCCGTCGGCCGCCGGTGTCGGCGCAGCGCGCTCCAGATTGTCGCCGGATCTCGCCGACGTGATCGGCCAGGAGCAGGCGCGGCGGGCGCTCGAGATCGCGGCGGCGGGCGGCCACCACCTTCTGTTCATGGGTCCACCGGGAAGCGGCAAGAGCATGCTGGCGCGACGCTTACCGGGCGTGCTGCCTCCGCTTGCCGACCAGGAGGCCCTCGAAACCACCTGTGTGTACTCGGTGTCGACGCGCGTGCCGCGCCCGTTGGGTCTGATGGAAGTGAGGCCGTTCCGGGCCCCGCACCATACGACCTCCGCCGCTGCGCTGATCGGCGGCGGTGCCAATCCGCAACCGGGTGAGGCCTCGTTGGCGCACCACGGCGTTCTTTTTCTCGACGAGCTCACCGAGTATCGGCGCGACGTGCTCGAGGCCCTCCGCCAGCCGCTCGAGGACCGGATGGTGACGGTGGCGAGGGCGCAGTCGACCATGGTCTTTCCGGCCAGCTTTCAGCTGGTCGCGGCGGCCAACCCGTGCCCCTGCGGCTTCCTCGGCGACTCCCGCCGCGAGTGTTCGTGCACTCCGGTTGCAGTGCAACGTTACCGAGCGCGCCTGTCGGGGCCCCTTCTCGACCGCCTCGATCTTCAGGTGGCGGTGCCCGCGGTGCCGTGGCGAGACCTCTCGGCCGATCGCCGTGGCGAGGCTTCGGCGGTGGTGGCGGCTCGGGTCGCCGGTGCCCGAAGGCTGCAGGCAGAACGGATGGCCGGTGCCGGGCCGAGGTGCAACGGCGAAATGGGGCCGGATGCCATCCGCCGCTGGGCGAAGCCTGACCGAGACGGCAAACGGTTGCTCGAGCACGCGAGCCGCGGGCTTGGATTGTCGGCGAGGGCGTACCACCGCATTCTCCGGGTTGCGCGAACCATCGCCGACCTCGCCGAGACGGACCACATCACCTCCGCCCACCTCGCCGAAGCCATCGCCTACCGCTGCCTCGACCGCGAACCCGCCGCACGACCCAAGGCGGTGGGGGAGTGGAAAAACCAGTGAAGGATGCTGTCGCCCCGCCGGGGCTTGGCTGTTTGTGTAGGTTCGAATCCTGGAGCTTGCGCCCCAGGCTAGTGCCTGCCGCTGCTCCGCAGCTCAGACCGTGGTTGTCCGCAACAGTGGAAATGTGCCGCCACGCGATCATCTGGAGAGCGCCGGAGGCGCGGAAGGGAATAGCCCGGGGCGTGAGCCCCGGGCGTGAGCCCCGGGTACGGCTACCAGCCCTTATGCCAAGCCCCGGAGGGGCGACAGATCGCGTCACCAAAAGAACTTCGAAGGCGTTCACGAACCCGAGTCTTGCGGCGCGGTCTCAGACCGGAGTTCAAGAGCTTGTGAAAAGATTGACAAGCAGTGATGCACCGTTAGAATGATCGCGCCCGACAGGAGGAGGGGGTATGGAACATTACGTCCCGATTCTCATCTTCACCCTCGTGGCGGTCTCCGTTCCGATCATCATCCTGCTGATAGCACGATTGATACGTTTCGGTTCCTACGACCCCGTGAAGGCTGAAGCTTACGAGTGCGGCATCGAGGCGACGTCGCTCGCCTTCGATACCCGTTTTTCGATCCGGTACTACCTGATCGCCGTTCTTTTCGTGGTGTTCGACGTGGAGACCATCTTCCTCTTTCCGTGGGCCGTCATGTTCGACAAGCTGGCGCTGTTCGGGTTCATCGAGATGATGGTCTTTCTGGCCATTCTGCTCGTCGGATACGTCTACGCGTGGCGAAGGGGGGCTCTCGAATGGGCCTGATCGAGAACCGGTTCTCGAAGAACATCATCACGACGACCTACGACACGGTCTTCAACTGGGCCCGGCGTTCGTCGCTGTGGCCGATGCAGTTCGGTCTCGCCTGTTGTGCGATCGAGATGATGGCGACGCTCGACCCGCGCTACGACATGGCGCGCTTCGGCGCAGAAGTTTTCCGCGGTTCACCGCGCCAGGCCGACATGATGATCGTGGCCGGCACCGTGACCGAGAAGATGGCGCCGGTGGTCAAAAGGCTGTACGACCAGATGGCGGATCCCAAATGGGTGCTCGCGATGGGCTCGTGTGCGATGTGCGGCGGTCCCTACAAGACCTACGCAGTCACCCAGGGGGTCGACCGCATCATCCCGGTCGACGTCTACATCCCCGGGTGCCCGCCGCGTCCCGAGGCCCTGCTCTACGGTCTCATGCAGCTGCAGCGCAAGATCGACCGCGAGACCATCGCCCGCACCCGGGCGTCGTGAGGTGGACATGAGCGACGACAAACCCACGACGCCGCCTGAAGACCAGCCCGCCGCGGAGGAGAAGGCGCCCGAAAAGACGCCGCTGTCTGACGAGGAGAAGGCGGCCAAGATCGCCGAGGCCAAGGCGAAGGCCGCAGCCAAGAAGGCCGCCGCTGCCGAGGCCGAAGAGGCCGAGCCCAAACCCCCGTGGGAGGAAAAGCCGGTCCCGCCCGATCACGAGGACGCCGCTGACGACGCGGACGCCGTGGCACTCGGTGCCGAGTACCCCGGTGTCGTGCTCGCCGCGGACCGCTACGCGGGCGACGTCACCCTGACCGTTCCGGCCGACCGCATCACCGAGGTGTGCCGTTTCCTCAAGCGCGACTGCGATTACAAGTTCCTGGTCGATCTGACCGCCATCGACTGGCCGGAGCGGGAAGAGGGCCGGTTCGACGTCATCTACTGGCTTCACCGCCACGACGACTCCAAACGCCTGCGCCTGCGCTGCGCCCTGGCCGAGGACGCCCCCATCGACAGCGTGGTCGAGGTGTGGAAGACCGCGGACTGGATGGAGCGCGAGGTCTACGACATGTTCGGAATCGTCTTCGAGGGCCACCCGGCGCTGGAGCGGATCCTGACCTGGGAGGGCTTCAACGGCCACCCCCTGCGCAAGGACTTCCCGGTGGAGGGCATCGATACCGGCGCGGCCATCTACCCGGACGTCTACCCGCCCGGAGGCGGGCCCGTGGTCGAGGAAGCCGAGTCCGAGGAAGGGGGCGCGGCATGAACGGCCCCGATCAGTCCCTCTTCGACGTCGAAGAGATGGAGATCAACTTCGGACCGCAGCACCCCGCCACCCACGGCGTGCTGCGGGTCAAGATGAAGCTCGACGGCGAGATCATCACCGAGGCCAAACCCATCATCGGCTACCTCCACCGCGGCACCGAGAAGCTCTTCGAGACCATGGATTTCCCGCAGTGCCTCCCGCACACCGATCGTCTGGACTACGTGGCGGCGGCGACCAACAACCAGGGTTTCTGTGTGGCAATGGAGAAGCTGCTCGGGATCACCATCCCGCCGCGCGCGGCCTACATCCGCATGATGCTGGCCGAGCTGCAGCGGCTGGCCTCGCACCTGGTGTGGCTCGCCACCCACGCGGTCGACATCGGCGCGATCACGCCCTTCTTCTACACCTTCCGCGAACGCGATGCGATCCTCGATCTCTTCGAGGAGTACTGCGGCGCCCGCCTGACGCTGAACTGCATGAAAATCGGCGGCGTGCCCTTCGAGCTTCCCGATGGCTGGCTCGAGCGCTGTTCGACGCTGGTGGACGGCTTCAACGCCCACATCGACGAGTACGAAAACCTGCTCACCGAGAACCGGATCTGGAAGAAACGCACCATCGACGTCGGCGTGGTCACGGCGGAAGAGGCGATCGAGTGGGGGCTCACCGGCCCGCCCCTGCGCGGCTCCGGCGTGATGTGGGACATCCGCAAGGTCTTCCCCTACGATCGCTACGACGAGATCGACTTCGACATCCCGATCGGCAAAAAGGGCGACACCTACGACCGCTACCTGGTGCGGATGGAGGAGATGCGGCAGTCGGTTCGGATTCTCCGCCAGTGTCTCGACAAGCTGCCCGACGGCCCCTTCATGGCCAAGGCGCCGAAGATTCTGCGCTCCAAGGAGGGGATGGTCTACGGCGCGGTCGAAGCCCCCAAGGGCGAGCTCGGCTACTTCATCGTCGCCACCGAGAAGGGCACCGCGCCCTACCGCTGCCACGTCCGTCCGCCGTCATTCGTCAACCTCCAGGTCCTGCCCCTGATGGTGGAGGGACGGTTGGTGGCCGACCTGATGGCCGTCATCGGCACCCTCGACATCGTGCTCGGGGAGATCGACCGATGAGCGCATGGATTTCGGAATTCGGAATTCGGAATTTCGCTCTGCACCTTCGAGGCGTTTCTGAAAATCAATTCCGAATTCCGAATTCCGAATTCCGAATTCTGCCCGGCGCGTGGAGTCGCTCATGAACGATCCTCTGATGGTGTACATCGGCATTCCGCTGATCAAGATCGTGGTGCTGCTGGCGGTGCTGCTTCTGACCATGGCCTACCTGACCTTCGCCGAGCGCAAGATCCTGGCCTACATGCAGGTGCGGGTGGGCCCCAACCGGGTCGGCCCCAAGGGCTGGCTGCAGCCCATCGCCGACGGTCTCAAGCTCTTCGTCAAGGAGGACCTGGTTCCCGGGCAGGCCGAGCGCTTCGTCTTCTTCCTGGCGCCGATCCTGATCTTCGCGCCGGCCATGCTGGTGTGGTCGGTGATCCCGTGGGGTGAAAATTTCACCGTCGCCGGAGTGCTGATCACGCCGTTTCTCGCCGACATCAACATCGCGGTCCTCTTCGTGCTCGCGATTTCTTCGGTCGGGGTCTACGGCATCATCCTCGGCGGCTGGGCGTCCAACAACAAGTTCTCGTTGATGGGCGGGCTGCGGTCGGCGGCGCAGATGGTCTCCTACGAGGTGCCGATGGGCTTCGCCATCGTGTCGGTGCTCTTGATGTCCGGGACCCTGTCGTTGGTGGGGACCGTCGAAGCGCAGCGCGACGCCGGGGTGTGGTTCATCTTCCCGGGCATTCTCGCCTTCGGCATCTACTTCATCTGCGGCGTCGCCGAGACCAACCGCAACCCCTTCGACCTGCCCGAGGCCGAGGCCGAGCTGGTGGCCGGGTTCCACACCGAGTACTCGGGAATGAAATTCGCCTTCTTCTACCTCGCCGAGTACATCAACATGCTGGTGGTCTCGTCGCTTGCGGTGATCTTCTTCTTCGGCGGGTGGCTGCGGCCCTTCCCGAACGTCGAGTTCCTGGCCTTTCTCGATCTGGTGCCGCCGTTCTTCTGGTTCTACGGCAAGGTTCTGGCCTTCATCTTCGTCTACATCTGGTTCCGCGGCACCTTCCCGCGCTATCGCTTCGACCAGCTGATGCAGATCGGTTGGAAGTGGCTTCTGCCCCTGTCGCTGGCCAACGTGGTGGCCGTGGCGCTGGGCGTTCTGCTCTTGAAGGGATGAGTTCATGAGCATCGGTGAATTTTTCAAGACGTTGATCCCGACCGACCTCTTCGGTGGGATGGCGGTGACCGGCGGCTATCTCTTTCGCAAGAAGGAGACGATCCAGTACCCCGAGAAGAGAATGCAGCCCAAGGACCGTTTCCGCGGCCTCTTCGGTTACGACCTCGAACGCTGTATCGACTGCCACCTCTGCGCCAAGGCCTGCCCCATCGACATCATCTTCATCGAGGACCACACCGAGGTCGAGATGGTGGGTGAGAAGAAGAAAAAGAAGAAGATCATCGACCGCTACGACATCGACGTCAAACGGTGCATGTTCTGCGGTCTCTGCGAAGAGGCCTGCCCCACCGAGCCGAAATCGATCTGGCTCACGACTCTGAGTTACGAGGGCACGACGTACGAGCGCAACGAGCGTCTCTATTACACCAAGGAGCGGTTGGCGAATTGGGACGGCATGCTGGCCTTCCCCGGTGTCGTCCTGCCCAAGGACGGCCAGAACCCGGCCGCTCCGATGACCAAGATCGAATCCGATACGGCGACTGACGGCTAAGGAGTGGTGTGATGGACTTTCTGGTCGCGAATGCGGAAGCGATCGTCTTCTACGTGGTCGCCGCCCTGACGGTGGCCGGGGGCATCGGGGTGATCGCTTTCAAGAACCCGGTGCACTCCGCCCTCGCCCTGCTCGAGACCTTCATCATGGTGGCGGTGCTCTTCATCCTGCGCCACGCCGAGTTTCTGGCGGCGGTGCAGGTCCTGGTCTACGCCGGCGGCATCATGGTGCTCTACCTCTTCGTCATCATGCTGGCGCGGGTCAAGGATGTGAGCGTCGAGCGTGTCTTCCTCTCCGGCGTTGCGCCGCTTGCAATTCTCGGCGGCGTGCTCCTGGGCTCGCTGGTGGCGGTTGGAATTCTCCTCGGGACCATGGCCGCCGGCGACGGCGGCGTCGCGGCGATGACGGCTGTCGACGGTATCGAGCGCGGCAACACCGAAGCCGTGGGCTGGGTGCTCTACACCACGTACCTGATCCCCTTCGAGGTGGTCTCGGTGGTGCTTCTGGTCGCCATGATCGGCGCCATCGTCTTCGGCAGGAGGGACGCTGTGGCGGGTGGTCCCGGCGAGGGGGTGCAGTCGTGATCTCCGCCGAGCCCTATGTCGCGCTCTCACTGGTTTTGTTCTGCCTCGGTCTCATCGGACTCATGGTGCGGCGCAACTTCATCACGGTCCTGATGTCGGTCGAGCTGATGTTCAATGCCGTCAACATCAACCTCATCGCCTTCTCCTTCCGGCTCGGCGACCTCGCCGGGCAGGTCCTGGCGATCTTCGTGATCACCGTCGCCGCCGCGGAGGCGGCCATCGGTCTCGGTCTGATCATCGCCCTCGTCCGGCTCAAAGACACCGTGATCCTGGACGAGGCCGACGAGATGCGGGGTTAGTTCATGTCTTTTTACGATCTGATCTGGCTCGTGCCCGTCTTCCCGCTCGTGGGGGCCGTGTTCAACGGGCTCGTCTCAAACCGTCTGGGCCTCGGCAAAAAGGTGACCCACTCCGTGGCACTGTTGGCGTCCGGTCTCGCCTGGTTGTGGGGCTGGGCGGCGGTGATCCAGTGGTACCTCACCGAGGACGTCACCAAACCATACGTCGTCAAGGCCTTCACCTGGATCTCGGGCGGTGAGCTGACGATCTTCGGCGGCCGCGTGGTGCCGCTCGACATCGCGGCCTCGTTCCAGGTCGACGCGCTGTCGGCGACCATGCTCGGCTTTGTCACCTTTGTCGGTTTCCTGATCCACCTCTACTCGGTCGGCTACATGCACTCCGAGCCCGACCGCGACTACGCGCGTTACTTCTCCTATCTCAACCTCTTCATGTTCGCCATGCTGACCCTCGTCACCGGATCCAATTTGCCGGTGCTCTTCGTCGGGTGGGAGGGCGTCGGTCTCTGCTCCTACCTTCTGATCGGCTTCTACTTCCAGAAGGACTGGTGCGCGTCGGCCGGGATGAAGGCCTTCATCGTCAACCGTATCGGCGATTTCGGATTTCTCCTGGCGATCTTCTTCGCCTTTTACTACTTCGGGACGCTGGAGTTCGACGGCCTCTTCCAGGCGATGGCGGCGGACCACCACCACGTTTTTGCCGGCGCCGCCACCATCATCGGTCTCCTGCTCTTCGTCGGCGCCATGGGCAAGTCCGCCCAGCTGCCGCTCTACGTCTGGCTGCCCGACGCCATGGCCGGGCCGACCCCGGTCTCCGCCCTGATCCACGCGGCCACCATGGTCACGGCCGGCGTTTACATGGTGGCGCGGTGCAATTTCTTCTACCAGGCGAGCCCCACCGCGATGCTGACGGTTGGCGTGATCGGCGGCGTGACCGCGGTCTTTGCCGCCACCATCGGTCTGGTCCAGAACGACATCAAGAAAGTCCTGGCCTACTCGACCGTGTCCCAGCTCGGCTACATGTTCCTGGCCGCCGGCACCGGCGCCTACATCGCCGCCATCTTCCACGTCGTCACCCACGCCTTCTTCAAGGCCTGCCTCTTCCTCGGTTCGGGCTCGGTGATCCACGGTTGCGGCGGCGAGCAGGACATCCGCAAGATGGGCGGGCTCAAGAAGTACATGCCGACCACCTTCTGGACCTTCCTCGTGGCGACGGTGGCCATCGCCGGCATTCCGCCGCTGGCCGGTTTCGTCTCCAAGGATGCGATCCTCGCCAAGGCCTTCGAGGCCGGTCTCACCAATCTCAACGGCCACGGCACCACCTACTTCGTGCTGTGGTTGCTCGGGCTGGCCGGCGCCGCGATGACGGCCTTCTACATGTTCCGTCTCGTCTACATGACCTTCTACGGGTCGTTCCGAGGCGGCGAGGAGGCCGAACACCACGTCCACGAGTCGCCGTGGACCATGACCCTGCCGCTGCAGGTGCTGGCAGTGCTGTCGATCGTGGGTGGGCTTCTCATCGGTTTCCCGGGCCAGCTCTTCCACCTCGAAGGCTGGAGCTTCATCGATCGCTTCCTGGCGCCGGTCATGCTGACCCACGGCGAACACGGCGGCCACGCCGTCAGCCTGGGTCTCGAGTGGGGCCTGGTCGTGCTGTCGGTGGCGGTGGCGGTGGGCGGAATCCTCCTGGCGAGGCGGTTCTACCTCAACACCGATCCGGCGTTTGCCGGCGCCAACGCGCTCGCCGAGCGCTTCCCGCTGCTCTACAAATTGCTGCTCAACAAGTACTGGGTGGACGAGATCTACAACGCGACCTTTGTTGCGGGCTCCATCAAGCTGTCGCGCCTGCTCTGGGAGTTCGACGCTCGGGTGGTGGACGGAGCGGTCAACGGCACCGCGCTGTCGACGGTGGGCTCGTCATTCATATCCGGCGTCTTCGACCTCAAGGTGGTGGACGGCGCCGTCAATCTCATTGCCAGGATCTACGACGTGGCGAGCCACCGCTTCCGGCGGCTGCAGGTGGGCTTCGCCCAGGGCTACGCCATGGTCATGGTCTTCGGGGCTGCGATGCTGCTCGGCATCTTCTACGTCATCAAACTGTGAGCTAGGGGACGACGATGGATTTTCAATACGGCTGGCTTCTCAACCTGATCTGCTACCTGCCGCTGGCGGGCGCCCTCTTCATGATGGCCTTCATCAACAAGGAGAACTCCTCCGCCATCAAGGGCTTCGCGACGGCGGTGGCGGCTCTCGATTTCGTGATTTCGATCCCGTTGTGGTTCCTCTACAGACCCGACGGAGCGGAGTTCCAGTTCGCGACCCAGTTTGACTGGATCCCGTCGCTGGGCGTCCAGTACATCTTCGGCGTCGACGGATTCGCGGTGTTGCTGATCCTGCTGACGACGCTGCTCGGGCTGATCGCCATCTACAGCTCCTACACCGCCATCACCGAGCGCCAGAAGGAGTACTACATCTTCCTGCTGCTGTTGCAGACCGGGATGCTGGGCGTCTTCTGCTCGCTCGACTTCATCCTCTTCTACGTCTTCTGGGAAGTGATGCTGGTGCCGATGTACTTCCTGATCGGTGTCTGGGGCGGGCCGCGTCGCTTGTATGCGGCGATCAAGTTCTTCCTCTACACCCTGGTCGGCTCGGTTCTGATGCTGGTCGGCATCCTCACCCTCTACTTCTACAACGCGGGGGGGCTTGCCGCCATCGGCCTCGAAGGGCTCGGCAACACGGCCTCGTTCTCGGTCACCCAGCTCTACTCGATCGCGCCGATGATCCCGGCCGGCGTCCAGTTCTGGGTCTTTCTGGCCTTCTTCGTCGGCTTCGCCATCAAGGTCCCGATGTTCCCGTTCCACACCTGGTTGCCCGACGCCCACGTCGAGGCCCCCACCGCCGGTTCGGTGATCCTGGCCGCCGTCCTCCTCAAGATGGGGACCTACGGATTCATCCGCTTCTCGCTGCCGATCCTGCCCGACGCCACGGTCAAGGCGGTGGGGTGGATCGGGGTCCTGGCCATCATCGCCATCGTCTACGGGGCCCTGGTGGCGATGGCGCAGAAGGACATGAAGAAGCTGGTGGCCTACTCGTCGGTGAGCCACATGGGCTTCGTCATGCTCGGCATGTTCGCCCTCAATGCGGCCGGTCTGCGCGGCTCGATCCTGCAGATGCTCAACCACGGCGTCTCCACCGGCGCCCTCTTCCTGCTCGTCGGCATCGTCTACGAACGCCGCCACAACCGGATGATCGCGGAGTACGGCGGGCTGGCGAAGGTCATGCCGCTCTACGCCATCTTCTTCATGGTCATCACCATGTCGTCGATCGGTCTGCCGACCCTCAACGGCTTCATCGGTGAGTTCACCATCCTCATCGGCGCCTTCCACCACTCGTGGGTGTGGGCTCTGTTCGGCGCTTCCGGCATCGTCCTCGGTGCGGCCTACATGCTGTGGCTCTACCAGCGGGTCTTCTTCGGCGAGCTTTCGAACGAGAAGAACAAGGACCTGGCTGACCTCAACCGTCGCGAGCAGTGGACCCTGATCCCGCTCGTGATCGTGGCGTTCTGGATCGGGCTCTATCCGAAGCCCTTCTTCGACCGCATGGCGCCCACCGTGGATCGCGTGCTCGAGCGGGTGTCGGCGGCGGTGCCGGATTTCTCAACCGCCGCGGACCACGTGGCCGAGATCGCCCACGAACCGGCGCCCGAGGCGGCGGGGGAGCACGGGGAGTAGGGCATGACCATGACCCTCGAACAGTTCATACCGTTCCTGCCGGAGATCTTTCTCGCCACGGCGGGGTTTGCCGTGCTGCTGCTCGGCGTCTCGATGGGGCGGCGGGGCATCCGGCCGCTTTCTCTCCTGGGCATCTCGTCGTTGGCGGTGGCGGGCCTCCTGGTGTGGCTCGTGGCGCGCCCGATCGACGGCGCCGAGACCATCCTCGGCGGCATGTTGGTGGTGGATTCGCTGGCGGTCTTCTTCAAGCTCCTGGTGCTCGCCGCCGGTGCGATGACGATCATGATGTCGGCGGGCTTTCTGGAGCGCTCCGGGTACGGCGGCGGTGAGTACGTCTCGCTGATCCTCTTTGCGACCGTCGGCATGTTCGTCATGGCCTCGGGCGCCAATCTCGCCAGCCTCTACGTCGGTCTCGAGTTGATGGCCCTGTCGGTCTACGTCCTCGTCGGCTATTTCAAGCTCGAAACGAAATCCAACGAAGGGGCGGTCAAGTACTTCGTGCTCGGAGCCGCCTCCTCGGCAGTCCTGCTCTACGGGATCTCGTTGGTCTACGGCGCCCTCGGAACCCTGGATCTGGCCGCCATCCGGTCGACCCTGACGGCCGTGCCCTCGACCAACCCGATGCTGGCGTTGGGCATGCTGCTGGTGGGATTCGGGATGCTCTTCAAGGTCGCGGCGGTGCCCTTCCACGTGTGGACGCCGGACGCCTACGAAGGCGCGCCGACGCCGGTGACGGCCTTTATCTCGGTGGCGCCCAAAGCGGCCGCCTTCGCGATGTTCATGAGGCTCTTTCTGGGCGCCTTCGCGCCGGGCGTCGATCAGTGGCGGGTCATCCTGTGGGTGGCCGCCGCGGCGACCATGATCTTCGGCAACGTGGCGGCCTTGACCCAGGACAACGTCAAACGCATGCTCGCCTACTCCTCGATCGCCCACGCCGGCTACGCCCTCATGGGCATTGTCGCCGCCAATGCGATGGGCGCGTGGGCGCTGTTGTTGTACATGGTGGTCTACGCCTTCATGAACCTCGGCGCCTTCGGCTTCGTGATCCTGCTCGAATCCAAGGGCTACGCGGGTGAGGTGATCGGCGACTACGCGGGTCTTTCCCGGCGCCATCCGGGCGCGGCTCTCGGCATGCTGATCTTCATGCTGGCGCTGGCCGGCATTCCGCCGACCGCCGGGTTCATGGGCAAGCTCTACCTGTTCGCTGCGGCGGTGGAGGGCGGATACGTCGTGCTGACGGTCATCGCCGTCCTGATGTCGGCGGTGAGCCTCTATTACTACTTCCGGATCGTGGTCCAGATGTACCTGCGCGACGGTGAGGAAGAAGGCGCGTCGCCGGCCGAACTGCTGCGCGACCGCTGGACCGAGGTCGCGATCGGGGTGTGCGTGATCGTCACCATGATCGTCGGCATTTTCCCGGCCCCGCTGGTGGGTTGGGCGAAGAGCGCCGCCGGCGCACTGGGGATGATGTAGTCACGCCGGGAAGGCGGGAGCCATGGCACGGCCGACCAGACAACTGCGAAGGGCCCGTATCTGGCTCGACGTGTCCATCATCGGCATCCAGTTTCCCGTCGCCATCGCCCTCGGATACTTTTTCGGGCGCTGGCTGGATGGGATGTTCAAGACCGCCCCCTGGTTGACGATCATCTTCGCCCTGTTCGGCATCGTTGCGGGCTTTGTCAATCTCTTTCGGATCACGGCTCAAGCGGGCCGGGCGGAGGAGCGGTTGGACGCCCTCGAGGCCGCCGAAGACAGGAAAAACAGTGCCGAGTCGGACCCCTCCTGATGGCCGCGGATTCTCGGCTCGGCGGGTGCTGTGGATCACCGGCACATTGGTGGTTTTTGGAGCTGTCATCGAACTTGTGCTTTTTCGCACTTGGATGGGCGCTTTGAGCTTGACCGCGGCTGGGGTGGTGGCTATGATCAATTTTCGATGGCTGGAAGTAATCGTCCATCGGGTGCTGCAGCCGGGGAAAGCGGATCTCGATCGCTGGACCGTGCTGCGGGTCGTCGGACGGTTTTTTCTTCTCGCCTGCGTGCTTGCGGCCCTCGCGATGGTGCCGCGGATCGATCCGGTTGCGGTGACGCTCGGTTTCTCGGCGCTGGTGGTGGCCCTCGTGGTTGAGGGGCTCCGCGGCGATCGAGTCGGAGGAGGTTGATTTGGAACACCCGGTCTCATTTCTCTACCACCCGGTCAACAAGCTCCTGATCGCCCTCTTCGGTGAGTCGAGCTCCCGGGTCCAGGAACTCCTGGGCCTCCACGAGGCAGGCTACTGGTTGCCCGACCACGTCGTGATGGCGATGCTGGTCGTGGTGTTGGTGGCGGCTGTGCTCATCCCCACCAGCCGGCGGCTGTCGGTGGACTCGCCGGGCAAGGTGCAGCAGATCCTCGAACAATTGATCACAGGTCTCGAGGACTTGATCGAGGACGTGGTCGGACACGGCTTCGGCAAACGCTTCCTGCCCTTCGTGATGGGTCTGGCGGTGTTCATCTTCGTCGGCAATATCTTCGGGCTGTTCTACTTCGTGCAGCCTCCGACGGCGAACCCCAACACCACCTTCGCCCTCTCGATCACAGCCTTCATCTTCTACAACATGGTCGGCATCAGGGACAACGGGCTTTTCAAGTACCTCAAGCACTTTGCCGGCCCGCTGCCGTTGCTGGCGCCGCTGATGGTGCCGATCGAGATCATCTCGCACCTGGCGCGGATCCTGTCGCTGGCCCTGCGTCTCTTCGGCAACATCTTCGGCGAACACACCGCCACCGGCATCTTCTTCGTCATGTTTCCATTCGTGGTTCCTTGGCCGATGATGGGCCTGGGCATCTTCGGTGCCTTCTTGCAGGCTTTCATCTTCATCATGCTCACGATGGCGTACCTTCAGGGCGCGGTCGGAGCGGAAGAACACTAACCGAGACAACACAATATCTTCGAGGAGGTAGGTACATGAATCGACGTCTTGCAGTTCTGGCAGTGGTGGTCATTGTTCTGGCAATCGCTTCGCCGGCGTTGGCCCAGGATCACGGTGCGGCGCCCGCCGGCAAGAACATGTTCCAGTATCTGGGTGCGGCGTTCGCCATCGCCTTTGCGGCGGCTTTCGGTGCGCTCGGTCAGGGCAAGGGTCTTGCCGCCGCGGTGGAGGCCATCGGCCGCAATCCCGGTGCGGTGGGGCCGATCCGTATCACCATGATCATCGGTCTGGCGCTCATCGAGTCGCTGGTCATCTACGCTTTGATCATCGCGTTCCTGATCCTCGCCTAGGCGCAATCCGAGGTGTTGAAGGGGCCCTTCGGGGCCCCTTTTTTTGTTCCTACGATCCGGTCTCGATCTCCAGCCTTGGTTTCGTAAATGAAACATTAATGATTCTCATGCGTTTGCAAGATTGATGTTGACAATAGTGTTTCATTTATGTAGCATTCATGGCAGGAGGTCACCGTGACACAACCCGCCGAACCGAGAATGTGGGATTTCACGACCGGAAGGTTGCCGTACCGCGAGCAGCTCTACAAGAGCGCGCTGCGGATGACCCGGTCGGTCGAGGACGCTGAAGACCTGATTCAGGAGACCTACCTCAAGGCCTACAAGTATTACGAGCGTTTCTCCGAAGGCACGAACTTCAAGGCCTGGCTCTTCAAGATCATGAAGAACACCTTCATCAACTCCTACCGCAAGAAGAAGCTCCAGCCCCCCAAGGTGGATTTCGACGAGATCCAGGAGGGGCTCGAGGAGACGCTGGTCGAACAGGCGAATGCATCGCTGGTCGACCCCGAGAGCTGGCTGATGTCGGTGGAGATGGACCACGAAGTGCGCGAGGCCCTTTTGAGCCTGCCCCACGACTACAAGATGGTGGTGCTGTTCGCCGACCTCGAGGGCTTCGCCTACAAGGAGATCGCCGAGATCCTGGCGGTCCCCGTGGGGACGGTGATGTCGCGTCTCTACCGCGGCCGCCGCATGCTCGAAAAAGCGCTCCTGAGCTTCGGCCGTCGCTACAACTACGTCAACACCCGTCCCGACAAGATGCGGGACACCAACATCGACCTCGACGACTTCTTCACAAGCGAAGCTACGGCGGCCTGAAAAGGCGTCCGGCCGTAGCGCCTCCACCGCCGGAAAGGGACCCTCCTTCCCCTTTCCGGCGCTTTTTTCTTGCGGCGCGCTCTTGCGCGCCGCTTCCGATTTGGGCCGCCATTGTCCCGGGTGGGTGAGATACCATCCAGAATCGGTCGGCTGAGGACAATGACGGCCCAAATCGGAGCTGGAGAAAAAATGAAGCAGGTATGGATTCCCAAGATCGGTGAGCCGGAGGTGCTGGAGGTTCGCGAGGCGCCGGACCCGGAACCGAAGGCGGGTGAGGTTCGGATCCGCGTGGCGGCGTCGGGGATCAACTTCGCCGACATCCTGGCGCGAATGGGGCTCTACCCCGACGCCCCGAAGCTGCCGGCGGTGGTCGGGTATGAAGTGGCCGGGGTGGTTGATGCGGCAGGGGAAGGTGTCGATGGTCTGACCGAAGGCGACCGTGTGGTTGCGATGACCCGCTTCGGAGGCTATTCGGACGTTGTCTGCGCACCCCATCAGACGGTTCGGCCGCTGCCGGGGAGCGTCGATTTCGCAGGTGGGGCATCGGTGCCGGTCAACTACCTGACCGCCTGGCTGATGCTGGTGCGGCTTGGCAATGTGCGGGCGGGCGAGCGGGTACTGGTGCACGCCTGTGCCGGCGGCGTTGGCCTCGCGGCGGTTCAGATCTGCAGGCATTTCGGCGCCGAGGTCATCGGAACCGCCTCGGCTTCAAAACACGAGCGGCTGCGTGAGATGGGTGTCGCCGAGTGCATCGACTACCGGACCCAGGACTTCGAGGCGGTGGTCTCCGACCTCACCGACGGTCGAGGTGTCGATATCGTGCTCGATGCGGTGGGCGGGGACTCCTTCGCCAAGAGCTACCGCTGTCTCGACAGTCTCGGTCGGCTCTTCGTCTTCGGCGTCTCCAGTTTCGCTTCCGGCACCAAACGACGCCTCGGATCCGCCCTGCTCGGCCTCTGGAGGATGCCGAAGTTCAAACCCTTGAGTCTGATGAACTTCAACCGTGGGGTCTTCGGCGTCAACGTCGGTCACCTGTGGGACCGCGGCGACGAGATGACGGCGATGTTGGGCGAAATCCTCGACCTCTTTGCCGGCGGGACCTTCAAACCGGTGGTCGATCGCACATTCCCGTTCGACGAGGCCGCCGCCGCCCACCGCTACATCCAGGACCGCAAGAACTTCGGCAAGGTCGTGCTCACGCCGTAGAGGCGTTGAGCGCTGGCATGAGGCTATGAGCTATGCGCTATGCGCTATGCGCTTGGGCGTTCTTGGTACCGGTTGCCATAGCCCATAGCCCATAGCCCATCAGCCCATGGGCCCAGGGCCCATTGCCCAGGGCCCTCTGCCTCACTGCCCCATTGCCCCATTGCCCTACTGCCTCAGGCCCCAAGTCTTCAATCAGTACGGTCTCATCGGCGGGCCGACCATGACCGGCGGCGGGCGGTAGCCGCCGCTCCATCCGTAGCCCCATCCCGGGCCGTAGCCGCCATACCCGCCGTACCCGACACCGACATAGACGGTCGATGTTCCTGAATATCCGTCCGAGCTGCACGCGGTCCAGGTCAGGGCCGCGAATACGATCAGACACGCGGCGATGATGCGTGTGGAGTTTTTCATTCTGCGGCCTCCTCGTGACTGCCGATCTGGTACAGGAACAGCGCCGCCCCGGAGGGATCCAGGATCAAAGCGACCGCGGCGTCGCCAGGGTGCTCCAGGGTGTTGAAGATCACCGTGCCGCCGAGTTTCTCGACCTGGGCCGTCGAGGTGGAGAGATCTGCCACCGCGACATACGGGGCCCACCCGGGTTTGACAGTTTCATACTCTGCCGGAATCTTGATGATCCCCGCACGCGATTCCCCTTGCGACGTGAAGACGTGGTACGGCTGGCCCCCGCGGTCGATTTCTTTGTGCCCGAAGCCGACGACATCTGCGTAAAACTGAACGGCCTTGTCGATATCGTCGCTCCACAGCTCCGCCCAGACCCACGAACCCGGGCCCGTGGTCCCGCCGATCGGCGTATCTCGCGGCTCGATGAACATGACCGGGGCCTTCTCGTTGTCTCCGATGATCAGATACCGGCCGTTTCCCCCCTGGACCTTGGTGATCGGCCTGTAGATGGTGGCGCCGTTCTCGCGTGCCGAGTCCATCGTCAGTTTGAGATTGTTGACCGCGAACGCCACCAGCCAGAAGCTCTCAGTGACGTTGGGCGTCGAGTCGCTGATCTGGGTGACGCTGGCCACCAGGCGCCCTTTGTGGTTGAGCGCGTAACCTTCCTGGGTCTTTTCCGCGTCCCAACCGAAGAGGGTGGAGTAGAAGTCCACGGCGCCGGCCGCGTCTTCGGTCGCCAGGCTGGCGCCGAGAAAGGTCCCGGGAGGGACGGCGTGGGTCTTCTTTGCGGCGTCGACAGGCGGCGAAGCGAACCACGCCACGGCGAGCACGAGCGCCCAGACGGCCGCTCGTCGATGGTTGTGTTGCCTCTGATGCATTCTGTAGCTCCTCTCGGGTTGCTGAGTGTTTGCCGGCGAAGTCTAGCAGAATCGCCGGTGGGCGGTCAGTTGTCCGGCGTGCCGATCCACGGGGTGGCCTGGGAGGCTGCGAGCAGGCGGGTCGGCGTCAACAGGCCGCCTGAGATCACCAGCTTGACGCCTTCCTCGACGGACATGTCGAGGGCCGTCAGATCCACCTGTTTGACGACCACCAGATAGCCCGACGTCGGGTTGGGGGTGGTCGGCACGAAAACCAGCGCCGTCGGCTGGTCGCCGAAGGCGGTGGCAGTGCGAAAATCGCGTGTTACGAATCCCAACGACCGGACGTTCTGGTTGGGGAAGGGCAGCAGGACGACCCGCCGGAATTCGGCCGTGTCGTGCATCTGGATGGCCTCGGTGATCTGCCGCGCCCCCTGGTAGATCGGGCTGAGCAGCGGGAGGCCGGTGATCTTCCTCTCAAAAAATGAAAAAAGCCGTGCGCCGATGACGTTGGTGGCGGCGACACCGAGCAGCAGGAGGATGACCAGCGAGACCAGCAGTCCGACGCCGACCAGCTGCTCGCCGAAAAGGCGCTCGGAGATCGGGCGGAACCAGCGGTCCATAAGACCGAAGATGAATCGGCCGAAGAAGATGGTGACGACCAACGGGAACGCGACCATGAAACCCACGAGAAGCCGGTTGCGGAACCAACGCCCGATACCACGCCGGCTGTCTCCCCCTCCCGAGAGTTCGTTGAGGCGTTTGAAAAAGCCGCTCTCCTGTATTTCGTCGTGCAGACCCATGGCCGCTGATTGTACCGCGGATATGTTGATTGCCTTCTGAGATTTTGCTGCCGGAGGCAGGCGCGCTATCATGTGCGGCCGGAGGTCGGATGGACACAGACTCACTGATGATCATTGGTGGCCAGTGGGGCGACGAGGGCAAGGGCAAGGTCGTCGACCTGCTGTCGTCCGGTTTTGCCGCCGTCGTCCGCTACAACGGCGGCAACAACGCCGGTCACACCGTGCGCTACGCCGACCGCCACTTCGCCCTCCACCTCGTGCCGTCGGGGATCATCCACGAAGGTGTCACCTGTTACCTGGGCTCCGGCATGGTTGTCGACCCCACCGGCATGGTGGGGGAGATGGACCAGCTTTCAGCCGAGGGTGTCGACATCGAGGGAAGACTCTTTCTGTCGCCTCGAGCCACGATGATCCTGCCGACGCACCGCGCGCTCGACAGCGCCCGCGAAGGGACCCTCGGCGCCGGCAAGATCGGCACCACCGGGCGAGGAATCGGGCCGGCGTATCAGGACCGCGCCCAGAGGCGCGCCCTCCGCGCCCACGTCCTGACCGACATGGGTCGGCTGCGCGAACGGGCCCTCGACCTCATGGAGCAACACAACCGGGAGCTCAGAATCCTGTTCGAGGCCGAACCGGTGGATCTCGAGCAGGCTGTGGTGGAGCTTGAAGAGGCCGCGCGACGTCTCGGCCCGCTTGTCGCCGAGGTCGGGCCCGCCCTGCGGCGTCACCGTGCCGACCGCCAGGCCGTCCTCTTCGAAGGCGCCCAGGGTGTGATGCTCGACCTCGCCTGGGGCACCTATCCCTATGTGACCTCGTCCTCGTGCCTTCCCGGCTATGCCGCGGCTTCGTGCGGCATCGGGCCGAAGCTCCTGGGTCCGGTGATCGGGATCATGAAGGCCTACGCCACCCGCGTCGGCAGCGGCCCTTTCCCGTCCGAGCTCGACGACGAGGTCGGTGAGCGGATGCGGGACCGCGGCGCCGAGTTCGGTACCACCACCGGTCGGCCGCGGCGTTGCGGCTGGTTCGACGCGGTGGCGGCCCGCTACGCAGTCGATGTCGCCGGCATCGACGCCGTCGCCCTCACCAAGCTCGATATTCTCGATGGCTTCGATACGATCAGAGTCGTCACTGCCTACCGGCTGTCCGACGGATCGACCATCGACACGTTCCCGGCCGACGCGGAGATCGCGGAAGCCATTGAACCGATTTATGAAGAGCTGCCGGGTTGGACGGCTCCGACCGAGGGCGTCGTGCAGGAAGGCGATCTGCCGGAAGCTTCCGTGAAATACATCGGTTACCTCGAAGGGAAGCTCGGCGTGCCGGTAGTGATCGTCTCCACCGGCCCCCGCCGTGAAGAGACTCTCATTCGAGGAACCTCCGACCTCGCCGACAGACTGCGCGGCATCATCGCCAACCGTCCTTGAAATTCGCCGCCCGAGGCACTATTTTGTTGTACCCGATGTGGGCCGTTAGCTCAGTTGGTAGAGCATCGGACTTTTAATCCGGTGGTCGCTGGTTCGAGTCCAGCACGGCTCACCAAATTAAGATCTCAGCCGGCGGCTGAGATCTTAATTTGTCACGGCGTAGCTCCGAGCGAAGCCGGACCCCTCCTCCACGTCAGTACCGCGTCTCGAACTCCGTCCGGGCAAGCCAAACCACGGCGTAGCTCCGAGCGAAGCCGGGCATCCCCCTCCACCTCAGTACCGCGTCTCGAACTACGCCCTCGGGGAGCCCTCCCGTGCAAATCAACAAGTGTGGAAGTGTGGACGCGGCAACCATCGAGGAAAAGAGGCCGAGGAGTTCGAGAAGAAGTGGAAGAAAGCGCAGAAGGAGGCCAAGCACAAGGAGCACGAGCACCCGCCCGGGGACCCGGGCGGGTGCTTCTCCAATCGCTTCTACTTGAGAGTGATGGTGACCTTGTCGATCGTGCCGGTGAACTCGCTCGTGGCGCTGGTGTAGCTGTCGGACACCGCCGTCTCCGGGTCGGCACCGACGCCGGCCGATTCGTCGGCCGAGAAGATCGCGAACTGAGTCGCCGCAATCTTGCCGGAGCCGGCCGCCTTCCCGTTGATATAGAGCGTCGCGGTGCCCCCCGCACCCGGTTTGTCACCGCCGTCGTAGGCGAAATCCATCTTCACGGTGTTCTTGCCTGCGGAAAGCTTCTCGGTTGCGGTGACATCGGTGACGTCGATACCGACGTAGTTGTAGGTGTAGATCGGCGTGCCGTCCTTGACGTGGAGGCTCCAACCGCCGAAGCGCCCACCCTGCGCGACGATCACGCCGTTGGCCGGTTCGTCACCGGTCTCGACCTCGGCGACGATCTCGAGCGACGTGTTTTTGACGTTGATGAAGTCGTTCTCGAGCAGACCCTTCATACCCTCATAGAGTGTCAGGCTCGTCCTTCCGAACATCAGGTCCGGCCGCCCGGCGAGTTTCGGGTTGAAGAGCTCCTGGCGCCGGTCGTCCAGCGGCAGCACCTTGTATTTGACCGCCTCGCCGAGAAAGACATCCTGCAGCTTGGCGAGAATCTCGGGGTGTTGACCGGAAAGATCGGTCGACATGCTGAAATCGTCCGCGACGTGGTAGAGCTCCCAGGTGTCCTCGGGGAAGCGGTTTTCGACCGTGCCCCAGGGCTTGATGTGAACGGTACCGGCAAACCAGCCGTCAAAGTAGATGCCCCGGTTGCCGAACATCTCGAAATACTGGATCGTGTGCCGGCTGGGAGCCTTCGGGTAGTCCCAGGTGTAGGCCATGCTCACGCCCTCGATCGGGCGTTGGGGCGTGCCGTTGACGATCCGTGGTTGCGGCAGTCCGGCGGCCTCGAGGATGGTCGGCACCACATCGATCACGTGGTGCCACTGGCTGCGGATCTCGCCCGAGCCTTGGATTCCGTTCGGCCAGTGGATGACCATGGGGTTGCGGGTGCCGCCGTAGTTGGAGGCCACCTGCTTGGTCCACATGAAGGGTGAATCGAAGCAAACCGCCCACCCGGCCGCCATGTGGGGATAGGTGCTCGGGTCGCCCCATGCGTCGTAGTGCTCGAGCATGAAGTCGATGTCGGAGCCCTTGGCGACGCCGTTGAAATAGGTCATTTCGTTGTACAGACCCTCCATGCCGCCCTCGGCGCTGGTGCCGTTGTCGCCGGCGATATAGAAGATCAGTGTGTTGTCGAGCTCTCCTATGTCCTCGATGGCCCGGATGACCCTGCCCGTCTCGTGGTCGGCCATCTCGAGGTAGGCGGCAAAGACCTCGGCCTGGCGGGCGAAGAGCTTCTGCTCCTTGGCTGAGAGGTCCTTCCAATCCTTGATGTCGTCGGGTTTGGCTGCCAGCCTGGTGTCGGCCGGGATCACCCCGAGGGTCTTCTGCTGTTCGAAGATGCGTTCGCGGATGACGTCCCAGCCTTCGTCGAACCGGCCGTGCCACTTGTCGATATAGGACTGCGGCACGTGGTGCGGTGCGTGGACGGCGCCCGGAGCAAAGTACACGAAGAACGGTTTCTCAGGGGTCAACGCCTGTTGGAAACGGACCCATTCGATGGTCTTCGTCGCCATGTCGTTCATGAAATGGTAGTCGGGATCATCCGGGGTCTCGATCTGGTTCTGGTTGTGGAAAATCCCGGGCGCCCACTGGTTGGTCTCACCGCCCAGGAAACCGTAGAACTCGTCAAAGCCCTGGTGGTTCGGCCACCGTGCCATGGGCCCCGAGGGGCTGATCTCCCAGACCGCGGTCTCGTGCCACTTGCCGAATGCCGCGGTGCTGTAGCCGTTGAGGCTGAGCATGGTTCCGACGCCCGCGACGTCGTTCGGCAACATTCCCGTGGCGCCGGGGAAGGATGTCGCGACCTCGGTGATCTTGGCCTGGTTGGCCGAGTGGTGGTTGCGGCCGGTCTTGAGCGCCTGCCGGGTCGGCGAACACAGCGCCGTGGTGTGAAACTGGTTGTAGAGCAGGCCGTTGCCGGCGAGCTTGTCGAAGTGGGGTGTTTCGAGGACGCTGCCCGTGGCGCCGGTGCCGCCGAAACCGAGGTCGTCGAGCAGGATGATCACCACATTGGGTGCGTCTTCAGGCGCCCTGACCTCGAAGACCGGCGGCGCTTTGGCGTCGCGCGCATCCAGGGTCGTGATGGGCGGGTACCACGGGCCTTTGATGGGCAGTTCGGTGCGGTCCACCCCGGCCTTGACCGCGGCCTCCTCGGCGGCGACACCAGTGGCACCGAAGCCGGCCACCACCAGCCCGGCGAGCACCAGGTTGACGAGTGTTCGTGTTTTCATGTCGTTCCTCCTCGTATCGGATCAGTCTTCTATTGGTCTAGGCCGAATCTCATGCCCAGCAGGGCTTTCCCTTGAGGATTCGGGGCTGCGTTTCACCCTGGAATTGCGGGTTGCTGTTTGGGGACTCGGTCATCATACGGCAATCGAACCGTGCGAGCCAATGTTCCTATCATTGCAGTGTGAAGACATGGACTCTCTGATCGGCCTCAGACGGGCCAGGATCGGGCTAGGGGGGTGCTGAAAAGTACCGTCACCATTGTATTCGCAGTGGACTCTTCATCAGGTGGTCGCTGGTTGCTGGCGCCCCTTGGGCGCGGTGTCCCGCCGGATTCAGCGGATGGCACTCAGCCGCTTCCACCGATCCGCCCCGCGGCAAGCCAGACCGCGGCGTCGCTCCGAGCGAAGCCGCAAGCTCCGAACGAAGCCCGGCATACGTCCCAACCCCCTCCGAGGTGTGTCGACGACTGGGTCTGGGCACGCCAGTCTTGCTCGAGCGGAGTTCGAAGGAAGTGTGTGCACGCAGAATCAGAATGGAGAATTCGGACGTTTCGAGTTGCCGCCTATTGCTTCAACCTTTCGAGCAACCAGCCGAGATTGCATGAAGCTCGCGTCGCTCCACCGATCGTCCTTTTGGTCTGCGAAACCAATATCCGTCGAGTGGCGCCGATCATGTCAGCTGCTTTGTCGAGTCGATCCATGTCGTGTGGCCCTGGGGATGCCGTCAGTTTGACCTCGATCGCCCAGAGCTCGTTATCGAGTTCGAGCACAAGGTCCAACTCGTACTGGTCACTCGTGCGGAAGTAGAAGGCCTCGAACGGTCGTCCGACCGAGTTCAGCACCCCGATGGCCTGCTCGATGACGAATCCCTCCCAGCTCGCACCAACCCACGGCTGTACCAGGAGAGCCTGTTCGTCCGACACGTTGAGTTGTGCGTGGAGCAAACCGGTGTCCCGCCAGTAGATCTTTGGGCTCTTGACAAGACGTTTGCGGATGTTTGGCCTGTATGGCGGCAGTCGCCGGATCAGAAATGCCCCTGACAGGTAGTCCATGTAGCTGTTGACCGTGTGGTAGGACAGACCGAGGCTCTGGCCGATCTGCGAGGCGTTCCAGGTTTGTCCGTGGACAGCGGTCAGCATGTGCAGCAGACGATCCGTCGTCTGGGGCCTTGCCGGTAGCCCCCAACTTGGGAGATCACGCTGAGTTAGAAGGGCGAGATAGTCTCGCTGCCACCGCGGAAAACGCTCGCGCTGAAGAACGCCTCCATCCGGAAATCCGCCGCACAACCAGAGAGCGTCTCGCTGAGTGCGTTTCTTCAGCTCGCTCTGGAGGAAGGGAGCCAGCTCGACAAGGGACAGCCGGCCCGCGAGAGACTCAGAGACCTGCGTCATGAGTGAGGGCGACACCGATCCAAGCAGCAGGAAACGACCCATGCGCTTGCGGTTTCGATCGATCGCACCACGAAGCCGCGGGAACAAATCCGGCCAGGACTGGGCTTCGTCGAGAATGACCAGCTCTCTGCTTTTCTCGAGTGAATCCCATTCGAGGTCGACTCTGAGGCGCTCCTGCTCCTGTTCCAAGTCGAAGTAGAGACCGCCCATCATCTGAGCGAGTGTTGTTTTCCCACACTGGCGTGGGCCAACGAGCGCGACTGCCGGGTAGTGGTCGAGTCGCTGCTGGACCAGTGACTGAGCCTGCCTGCGAATCATGTTTGCATTATAGAATCGAATTTCTATTTTGCAAGTCCCCTGTTGAAAAACTCCCACTGGTACGTGGCCAGAACGACACAATCTGAATGGGTGGGCATGACTTTCTAAGTTTCTGAAGCCGAAAGGCACCGAAACTGATAGGCACCAAAACTGATATCCGGATCATCTTCGATCACGAGGATTGATTTGGCCGACATCGGCCCTCACTCTACCCCGAGATCGGATCGAGAGTTCAACCGAAGATCGCGGAAAGTTCACGATTTCATAAACTCGGCGAAAGGCGTCGGATCCTGCCGCTTCACTTTCCCGTGATTCCGGATCGGTGCCACGTACACATTTCCGTACTTATCGAATTCCTCCCCCGACCCGAGGTTGGTGTGTCTATTTCGTCGAGCTGAACCTTGATGCCTCTCGCAGCAATGGCGTTTGCGTTTTTCTTCTGTCGTTAATTACGCCGGGGCAAGCTCACCCGCTGCCTGACAACCCTGGAAAAATCGTAAAATCGTTGGGCACCTAGAAGGCTTCGTTTTCGACGCAGGGAGAGAAAGAAGCCTGCCACGGCGTGGCTTCGAGCGACTCGTCCCGGCGTAGTCGAAGATGAAGCCGGAAGCCGGGCCTCCCGACTAAAGACTCCACCTGGTCGAGAACTGTGCCCAACTTGGCCAAACGACGGCAAGGCGCGGGGTACTGGGGCCGGGCAACCTTCGCCGCGTCTTCTTCGTTCGAGGAGATTCCCAATATTGCCTATTGTTCATCAAAAAAGACGTTTTGTAATAGATTGAATGAACGAGAGGCAATGAATGGGCGCTGTCGCACCATACATCCAGGGGCTCCTTCAACGAGGCCGGTACCACTTCACGACCGAGGAAGCAGTCAAAGTGCTTGGTGGTGATCGAATGTCCGTCTCCCGCGCTCTTCATCGGCTCAAAAAAAAGGGTGAGATCGCAACCCCTCAGCGCGGGTTCTATGTGGTGGTGCCGCCGGAGTACCGTTCTTTGGGCTGTCTGCCGGCCGGGCAGTTCGTGCCCCAACTCATGGAGCATGTCGGCGAGCCGTACCACGTCGCGTTGCTGAGTGCTGCAGAGCTTCACGGTGCTGCCCATCACCGACCGCAACGGTACCAGGTGATGGTCCAAAGGCGTCGTGCATCGATCGAATGTGGTTTGGTCGTTGTGGATTTCCACGTGCGACGAGACCTCGAACGGGCTTCGATCGTGACCCTGAATACGCCGCGGGGGATTCTTCGCGTTTCATCGCCGGAAGCGACGGCGTTAGAACTGGTCGGCTACGTGAAACACGCCGGTGGCCTGGACAATGTTGCAACCGTCCTCTCAGAACTCGCGGAGTCCATGTCTTCCGAGGACCTCGTCGTGGAGGCTCGCCAGGCACCGCTTTCGTGGGCGCAGCGGCTCGGGTATCTGCTCGATCTGGTCGGCCAGGGTGGGGTTGCCGAAGATCTTATTCCCTTCGTTCAAGCTCGTGCGAAACGAGTGGTACCGCTCGAAGCGTCGTTGTCGCGAACTGGCGCAAGACGGTCGAAACGATGGCGTGTCGCCATCAATATCGACGTGGAGCCGGACCAGTGATTCCCAGAGATTTCATCACTGAATGGCGGGGCGAGGCACCGTGGGCTGCAGATGGGCAGGTGGAGCAGGACCTCATCATCAGCCGCGCGGCAGTCGAGATCTTCAGGGTCGACGACCTGGCGCGCAACCTTGCATGGCGTGGAGGCACCGCACTCTTCAAACTGTATCTGCGCCCTGCGGCGAGATACTCGGAAGACATCGACCTCGTACAGATCAAATCCGCACCCATAGGTGAGACGTTTGATGCCTTGCGAATGGTGCTGGATCCTTGGCTCGGCGCGCCGCGGCGGGTTCTCAAAGACGGTCGGGTGAACCTCGTGTACCGCATCGCGTCTGAGGAGATTCCCCCGCAACCCTTGCGGCTGAAAATAGAGATCAATTCACGCGAACACTTCAGCGAGTTTGGATATACGAAGAACCTGCTCGATGTCAATTCTCGATGGTGGAGCGGTAACGCCGATGTGACGAGCTTCGAATTGGATGGACTCCTCGGAACCAAGCTGCGAGCACTGTTCCAACGCAAGAAGGGACGGGATCTCTTCGACCTCTGGTACGCGATTGATCAACAGTTGATCTCGCCGGAGAGAATTGTCGCTTGTTTCGACCGCTACATGCGCGAATCAGGCGCATCGGTGACTCGCGCCATCTTTGAAGAGAATGTCACTCGAAAATTGGATGATCCCGTATTTCGGTCTGATATGACGCCACTGCTCCGGCCGGGGTTGTCTTGGGACATCGACCACGCTGGGGAAGTTGTCGGGAAAGAGCTCATCGCTCTGTTGCCCGGTGAACCGTGGCGTGGACACGATTCGTAGATGGGCATCGAACATCCCGTTCGACCACAACTTTCGCACCGTCTTCCATTTGAGCTAAGCGATGGTACGAACGGGAATGCTCAGCGACAATTACTCGTGTGCCGCACAAAGATGGTTGACGCGGGGCAACTGAACCGAGATCCTTTCCAATCTTGGCCACCGTATATCTAAGGTATAAATTTTATACCAGGAAGTTCGAATTCGATCCGCGCAAGAGCCGCTCGAACAAATAGCAACACGGGATCGACTTCGACGAAGCGCAGGCACTGTGGGATGACCTGGACCTGATTGTCGTTCCGGCCCGAACTTCCGACGAGCCGCGGTATGTGGTCATCGGAAGAATCGGCGAGACCCACCGGTCCGGCGTGATCACCTACCGGGAAGATCGAATTCGAGTCATTTCGGTTCGTCGTTCTCGGGACGAGGAGATTGAGATATATGAAAGCTGAGGATTTCGACAAGATATTCGACGCGGGCGAGGGTGTCACGAAGTACCTCGATCTGACGAAAACAAGACGGCCCGGCCACGAACAGAAACGGGTCAATGTCGATTTCCCGGTGTGGATGATCGAGTCCCTCGACCGCGAAGCCTCTCGCCTCGGGGTGCCGCGTCAATCGCTGATCAAGATGCTGATTGCCCGCCACGTCGACAAGGCGTCGTGAGCAATTCTCCGGGTGCGTTTTGCATTGTTGGATCGTGAGGACGTGAGATTTCAGGCCGCTCGCGGTTGGAATGGTGCGTCTTCGTTGCCAGTTTGAGATACTGACGACGGGGAGACGACCGTGGCCCACCAGCAATCCAACAGCGACCTTGACGGCGGCGATTCCCGGCGTCCCCGGCGGCTGAGACCGGCGTTTCGTGGGATCGTCGTGGCATCCGGAGCGGACTGAGAGATGGAACCCATTCCAGCGCGACCGGACGCAGCCGACGTTTTACGCGCGAGTCGGTGGACCTGGCGGCGCCGCCTGGTTCGTTTCGTCGGGTCGGCGGCGGTCCTCGCGGTCATTTGGCTGGGACTCTGCGGCCCGTCTCCCGAGTCGTGGTATGTCGGCGCCCCGGCGGTCCTTGCGGCGGCGTGGACGGCGACTCGCTTCCCGGCCTCTTTGCCGCACGGCTTCCGGTGGTCGGGCCTGCTTCCCTTCGTCTTTCACTTTCTGCGCGAATCCGTTGTCGGCGGTTGGGACGTGGCCCGCCGCGTGCTGGCGTCCGAGATGCGGATCGCGCCGGGCCACGTGGCGTATCGAACCTCGCTGCCCCCCGGACCTGCACGCCACCTCATGTTGAGCACGATCAGCCTGCTGCCGGGGACCCTGTCCGCCGGGATCGAAGGCGACTGCATCGACGTTCACGCCATCGATATCAACGACGATCCCACGGCCGACCTGCGACGCCTCGAAGCAGCGGGTTACCGGGCTCTTCACCGGTCTCGGGGATCGGTCATGACGGCAACGATCTGGTGGCTGGCGGCCTGCGGCCTCCTGATCAACATCGGGTTCAGCCTCGTCGTCATGTTGCGCCGCCGCGGGTTCACCGATGCGCTGCTTGCGGTCCTCCTCTTCGGCACCGCCGGCGTCGCTCTCGCTCTGGTGCTGTCCCAGGCACTGGCTTCTCCGTGGGGCGTCGACGTCGCACTCGTGCTGGCTCTCCTGGCAGCGGTCTTCGGCGTCGCCGCGGTCCGGCTGGGGTGGTTCGGCGCGGACGACGGCGGGGACAGCGTTCGATGAGCGCTGTCGACGCGGCATCCACGGTGTTTCTCGCCGTCGCGTTGTTCTTTTTCACAGCCGGGACCATCGGCCTCGTGCGGCTGCCCGATGTCCACAGTCGGCTGCACGCTTTGACCAAGGCGGACAACGTGGGCCTCGGCTGCGTCGTCCTTGCGGTCCTTCTCCAGGCCTCGGACTGGACTGAGGGATTCAAGCTCGTCTTGATCTGGTTTCTCGTCCTCGCCGCCGCCACCAACGTGTGCTTCCTGATCGCCGGTGGGACCGGACGGCAGGGACCGGGCCGACGAAGAGGGCGACGGCTGATGAACTATCGTGCAGCTCTTCGATGTTCTGCTGGCTCTTCTTCTCTTGTGGCTGGCGTGGCGAGCGGTGACCGAGGCCGTGCTCTTCCGCGCCGTGGTCAGCTTCGTCGCGCTCGGACTCGTCCTCGCCCTGACCTGGTTCCGGCTCGAAGCGCCCGACCTGGCGCTGGCCGAAGCCGCCGTCGGCAGCGGACTCACCGGCGCGCTCATGCTCGCGGCCCTCCGCCGTCGCTCCGACCGGTCATCACCGGCCCCGGAGGGCCCCGTGAAGGGGGCCGCCTTGCGCCAGCTTCCCGGGTGGGTCCTCGCGTTCGTCATTTTCGGCGCGCTGGCGTGGGCCGTGCTCTCCCTGCCGCTCCCTGCGCAGGGACTTACCGAAGAGGCCCACGCCTCGCTCGAGAAAAGTGGGGTGACCAACCCGGTGACCGCGGTGCTGCTCAACTACCGGAGTTACGACACGCTGCTCGAACTCGGCGTCCTGCTGCTCGCAGTGGTCGCGGTCTGGAGCCTGCGGGTCGCCCCGAGATTGCGTCCCGGCTCTCCGAGCGGACCGCTCCTCGAAGGTCTGCTCCGGTTCCTCATTCCGCTGCTCATCATCACCGGCGGCTACCTCTTGTGGATCGGGGCCTTCGCCCCGGGCGGCGCCTTCCAGGGCGGCGCCCTGCTCGGCGGGGCCTGTGTCCTCGTTCTCCTCGGAGGTCTCACGGTGGGCCCCACGACCGGCCGGATCGCTCTGCTTCGCACCGGGCTGTGGGCAGGCCTCGTCGTCTTCATCGCCGTCGGGTTGGGAGTGATGGCGCCGGATCGTTGGTTTCTGGAGTACCCGGTCGAGCGGGCCAAGCTGCCTGATTCTCCTCATCGAGACCGCCGCCATGATCTCGATCGGCCTGACCCTCGGGTGCCTGTTCTACGGAGGTCGGCCCGAGTCGGGCTCCGGCGATCGGAGCAGTCAGTGAACGGCGCACCCCTCGAGCTCTTTCTGTTGGTCGGCGCCGCGCTCTTCGCCTGCGGCGCCGCCGGCGTGTTCCGCGATGCCGAACCGCTCCGTCGGGTTATCGCGGTCAACATCATGGGAAGCGGGGTCTTTCTCCTCCTCGTGGCCATCGCCGCGCGAGGCGGAGGCGACCGGCCCGACCCCGTGCCCCACGCCATGGTGCTGACCGGGATCGTCGTCGCCGTCTGCGCCACCGGGCTGGCGCTGGTTCTCGCCGACCTGAGCGGTGGTGGGGAGGGTGACGACGACGATGGGGAGCGACCGTGACGGCCGATCACCTTTTGATTCTGATCCCGCTCGTTCCCCTGCTGGCGGCGTTGGCTGCCTTCGCAGTGCCTCGGGCGGCGCGCGGGATCGGGCTCTCCGCGTCACTGATCATGGTGTCCTTGAGCCTCTGGCTCGGACTGCAGATCTCCGCGCACGGGCCGCTCGTCCATACCGTCGGCGGTTGGCCCGCGCCGCTCGGGATCGTCCTCCGTGCCGACGGACTGTCCGCCCTCCTCCTGCTCGCGGTCTCGATCGTCGGAGCTGTCATTTCGATCTATGCCTCCGCGTATTTCGGCGCCCCGGCCGGTACCGCGGCGAGCCGTCAGTCGCGGTTCTACTGGCCGCTCTGGTTCTTCGTGCTGGCAGCGCTGAATGCCATGTTCGTCTCCGGCGATGTCTTCAACCTCTACGTCACCCTCGAGATCCAGGGACTCGCAGCAGTCGCCCTCGTCGCCATGGCCGGTGGGTCCGACGCCGTACACGCCGCGCTTCGCTACCTCTTCGTCAGTCTGACCGGATCGCTGTTCTACCTGACGGGGGTGGCGGTTCTGTACGGCGGAACCGGCACCCTCGATCTGGCAATGCTCGGCGAAGTTGTGACCGCCGAACCGCCCTCGATCGTCGCGCTCGTTGTGATGACCGCCGGGCTGATGATGAAGGCGGCGCTCTTCCCCATGCACTTCTGGCTTCCGCCGGCGCATTCGAGCGCCCCGGCGCCGGTCAGTGCCGCGCTCTCCGCACTTGTCGTCAAGGGCGGGTTCTACATTCTCCTGCGGCTTTGGTTCGGCCCCTTCGACGACCTCGTCTCCGCCGCCGCGGCACAGTTGATCGGGGTTCTCGGCGTCGCTGCCATCTTCTGGGGTTCGTGGCAGGCCTTGCGGCAGTCGCGGCTCAAGCTCCTCGTCGCCTACTCGACCGTGGCCCAGATCGGCTACCTCTTTCTGGTTTTCCCGTTGGCCCGGTCGGCGGACGCCCGGTCGACGGCAGTAGCCGGAGGGCTCGTCTTCCTGCTGTCCCACGCCGCAGCGAAGGCATCGATGTTTCTGGCCGCCGGCAACGTCCTGCGAGCGGTCGGCAACGACCGCATTGAATCGCTCGCTGGAATGACCCGTTGGATGCCGATCTCGGCGTTCGCCGTCGGCCTCGCCGGCGTCAGCCTGGTCGGACTGCCGCCGAGCGCGGGATTCGTCGGGAAGTGGTTGCTCATCGTCAGTGCTCTGGATCAGCGGCAGTGGTGGTGGGTCGCCGCGATCCTCGTCGGCAGCATGCTCGCGGCGGCGTACGTCTTCCGTCTGCTCGCCCCCGCCTTCGTCATGCCCTCCGACGATCTTCGGCCGCAGCCGGTTCCACGCGTCATGGAGTGGTCGGCATTCGCTCTCGCCGCGTTGTCGGTGGTCCTCGGCCTGTTCGCCTGGTTGCCCGCCGGCCTGCTCCAAGACGCGTTGTCACGGGGTGCGGGACCGTGAACCCTTCGAGCTTCCTCCTGCTGGGGATCCTGCTGAGCTCTTTTGCCACCGGCTGTGTGATCTTTTTTCTGCGCGAGGAGAGCCACCGGCTGCGGACCGGCCTCAACCTCGCCGGGGCCGTCGTCAAGATCGTCCTCGTCGCCATCCTGCTGCGGGGCGTTCTTGGCGGCGAGGTCTTCGAAATGTCCTTCACCATGGCGCCGGGTCTGGTGCTTGGCGCTGGGGGCCGACGCCAACTCGATGCTCTTCGTCACGCTGTCGAGCGTCCTCTGGTTCTGGACGACCCTCTATGCGGTCGGCTACCTGGAGGACTCGCCGCGGCGGAGCCGTTTCTTCGGGTTTTTCAGCCTCTGCGTCACCTCCACCGTCGGCATCGCCCTCGCTGCCAACCTGGTCACATTTCTGATCTTCTACGAGCTGCTGACGATCTCGACCTTTCCTCTCGTCGTCCACCGCGGCACCCGGAAGGCTCTGCACGCCGGCGGGATCTATCTCGCCTACACCGTCGGCGCGGGCACCGTGCTGTTGCTTGCCGTGGCGTGGCTGCAGAGCATCGCCGGCCCGGTGGCCTTCGCCGAGCGCGGCGCACTGCACGCCGTGGTCGCCAGCCACCCGATGCAGCTCACCGTCATCTTCTTTCTCTTCATCGCGAGCTTCGGCGTCAAGTCGGCCCTCGTGCCGCTGCACGGCTGGCTCCCCCGGGCGATGGTGGCGCCGGCGCCGGTCAGCGCGCTGCTCCACGCCGTGGCGGTGGTCAAGGCGGGCGCCTTCGGCATCGTGCGGGTGGTCTACGACGTCTACGGAATCGAGACCGCAGAACAGCTCGGCCTGCTGCAACCGCTGGCCGTGATGGCGGGTGTCACCATCATCTACGGATCAGTCCTTGCCCTGGGCCAGGACGACCTCAAGAAGCGGCTCGCCTACTCGACGGTCAGCCAGGTTTCCTACATCACCCTCGGGACGGCGATCTTCGGGCCGCTCGCGACGATCGGCGGCATCGTCCACCTCGTCCACCAGGGCATCATGAAGATCACGCTCTTCTTCGCCGCGGGCAACTACGCCGAGACCCTCGGGATCCACCGGGTCAGCGAGATGAACGGTGTCGGTCGGCGGATGCCGTGGACAACCGCCGCGTTCACGGTCGCCGCCCTCGGGATGATCGGGGTGCCGCCGCTGGCCGGATTCGTCAGCAAGTTCTACCTCAAGCAGGGCGCCATCGCCGCCGGCTACGAGTGGGTCACCCTGGTCCTCGCCGCCAGCAGCCTGCTCAACGCGGCCTACTTTCTGCCGATTCTCTACCGGGCGTGGTTTCTCGAGCCTCCCCGGGCGTGGCCCAACGAACGCGACTTCGGCCGCTTCGAAACGAACTGGATGCTGCTGGCTGCCGCCGCTTTTCACCGCGGCCATGGTGGTGCTGGCAGGGGTCCTCGCCGATTCGAGCTTCAGTCCGTTGGCGTGGGCGCGAATCATCGCCGGCAGGGAGTACGGACCATGACCGCGAACCCGGAGGTCGGAACCGTGCTGCTGGTCGCCGCCGTCGTGCTGCCGTGGATCATGGCCGACGGCATTCGCCGTTCCGCGGCTGCGGAGCCTGGCGATCGCGGCTGCTCCGCTGGCCGCCGTCCCCGCTGTGGCTCTCGCCCTCTTCGGTGAGCCGGGAACCGCGATCGAGATTCCATGGCTTTTCAAACACACCGTCCTGCTTCTCGACCAGACCGGCAAGGTCTTTCTCGGTTTCACCGGTCTGCTCTACATGGCCGCAGCGTGGTATGCACGGAGCTACCTCAAAGACGATCCGGTGAAGGTGCGGTTCTTCTTCCTTCTGCTGCTTGCGATGGGCGGCAACCTCGGTCTGATCCTCGCCGATGACATCCCCACGTTCTTCGCCTCGTTCGCCATCATGGGCTTCGCGTCCGCTGGCCTGGTTTCCCATCGCATCGACGACCGCACCCGGCGGGCGGCTCGGATCTACCTGTCGCTGACCATGATCGGCGAGGTGGTGATCCTCACCGGTCTCGTCTTCCTGATCGTGCACGACGGCACCATGGAGATCTCCGCGCTTCATCGCGGCGAACCGCACGGTCTGGCGATGTTTCTGGTGCTGGTGGGTTTCGGGATCAAGGCCGGGGCTTTGACCCTGCACTTCTGGCTTCCGTTGGCGCACCCGGCGGCGCCGATACCCGCCAGCGCGGTCCTCAGCGGCGCGATGATCAAGGCCGGCCTCCTCGGATGGATCCGCTTTCTTCCCCTCGGCGAAACGGCCGAGCCGGTCCTTGGTTCCGTGTTCATCACCGCCGGTCTCGCCGCCGCGCTCCTCGGTGCGCTGGCGGGGGTTGTACAGACCAACCCCAAGACGGTGCTCGCCTACTCGAGCATCTGTCAGATGGGGATCCTCATGACGGGTCTCGGTATCGGTGCGATCGAGCCGCGGGCGTGGCCCGGGATCCTGTCGGCGGTGCTCATCTACACCGCCCACCACGCCCTGGCCAAGGGAGCGCTCTTCCTTGGCATCGGCCCGTCGACGGCCGCACGAGGCCGGTGGGAGGTGTTGACCGCTCGAATCGGAATGCTGATACCCGCCCTGGCCCTGGCCGGAGCGCCGCTGACCAGCGGGGCGTTGGCGAAGGTGGCGCTCAAGAGCAACCTCGTCTTCTTGCCTGACGGTTGGGCCCGGGCGCTGGGGATCATCCTGCCGCTTGCTGCGGTGGGAACATCGGCGATGATGATCCGCCTCCTGTGGCTGCTGTGGCGGCCGGCCACCGAGCAACCGGAGCACTCCGCCGACGGCGAATGGGCGCCGTGGCTCTCCCTCGTGGCGGCCGTGGTGGCGGCCGCGTGGCTGCTGCCCGGCGCCTTTGATTGGCTCGGTGTCACCCTCTCCCCCGGCAAGCTCTGGTTGGCGACCTGGCCGTTGTTTGCCGGCGGTCTGCTCTCCGCCCTCGCCGCCAGATTCCGGCGCCGGTTGAACACCGATCCATCCAACTGGGTTCCCCCGGGCGATGTCGGCGTCATCCTCGGCCGCCTCTTCGCCCCGCTGCTCGCGAGTGCCCGGGTGCCACCACCGGCAGAGGACGGCCACGAGTACTGCGATGACCAGTCCGAGACCGATTTCCGTGGCGCCTCGGTGCTTCGGTGGTTCGGTCAGACGCTGGCGCAGGGGGAGGAAGCGCTGGCATCGTGGCCGGTCGCCGGAGCGGCGCTTCTCGTCGTCACCGGTTCGCTGCTGGCTTTTCTCGTCGGCTGACGGGTACAAGGGCCGGTCAGTCCGGCGGCTCGATGCCGGTGTCCAGGCTGTGGAGATCGTGGGGACTGGCCCGCTCGTTCAAGCGCCGTGTCGTGCTCCCGGCCACGTCGATTGAAGACTGCGTCTCGAAGTTCCAGGTCGCCCACAGCATCACCTTGGTGGTGTCCGCCAACCAGGTTTGAGCCCGGTAGTGTGCCACCTTGAAAAAGACCGACAGGGGGTCGCTCAGGGTGTGACGTGCGACCATGTCGACTTCGCGCCCGAGTCCGGCGCCCCCGCGCGCGGCGACGAAGTCGTGGTAGGCGATCATCCACGACCAGCTTTTCGTGTCCATGGCCAGCGTGAGGTACCGGTCCTGACTGCCGTCCGGCGGTGTGACCACGAGTCGATCCGCAAAACCGTTCTTGCCGTGGTTGTTTCCGAGCGGAGTCTGAACCGCGCTTGTTCCGTTTCCGTCTTTGAGTTCCCACGCAGCCTGTACGGTCCACGCTCCGCGTCGAACGCCCAGACCCGCGTGACCGTAGTCGAGAGAAACACGGTTCTCAGGGTATGGAGGCCGAACACGGCAGCGCGCTCGGTTCCGACTACGACTCGAGCCAGTTGACCCGTCCGCTGGCCAGGTCGTAGACCCCTCCCACGATGGCGAGCTCACCGGCAGCGACCATGTCGGCGATGATCGGGCTCTGGTTCAGAATGTCGGCGATGGTCTCGCGGACATTTTCCTCGATGGCGAGGTTGAGGAACTCGAGGTTGGACGAGTTGGCCTCGCCCTCGGTCGCTGCGTCCGCGCGGGCGATGGGTGCTTCGAAATCATTCAACAGCTCGGTCAGGTTGCCGAGTTCGACCCCGTCGGCCGCGCCCTTGATGGCGCCGCATGCGGTGTGGCCGAGGATGACGATCACCTTGGAGCCCGCGACCTTGGTGGCGAACTCGAGGCTGCCGACGAGGTTGATGTCCTCGACGTTGCCGGCCACTCGTCCCACGAAGACGTCACCGATGCCCTGGTCGAAGATGATCTCGGGCGGGACCCTCGAGTCGACGCAGCCGAGAATCGCCGCTTTAGGGTACTGGCCTGCTGCAGCAGTGGCAGCGGCCTGCGCCATGTAGTCGCGGTCCGTCAGCCGTCCCTCGACGAATCGCGCGTTGCCCGCCTTCAGATCGGCGAGGACCATCTCGGGTGTCAGTGCCCGCTGGGCGTCAGAGGTCAACACTTCGCGGACCGGTTCGGGTGCGATCGGCACCTCAACCACGGTCTCGGGCTGCGGAGCACAGCCGGCGGCGATCAAGGATCCGGCGAAAAGCGTCGTCAACACGGTGGTTCTCATGAATTTCCCCTTTCGTTTCCCCGCCTGCACTGGCTGGATATCCAGGATGAGCGAAGCGTCCTTCCTGTTTGTCGTGGAATGAGTCGAAGCAGCAGCGTGTCGGTTCCGTTCGTTGTCATTCGATACCTGTCTCAGGAAACAATTCCTTCGAATCGGTCAAAATTCCAAGGCTGATGACCCTTCGCTGACCGTGGTCAGGGACCCGAATTGTCCAGCCTGACGGGGCTCACGAAGCCGTCGGGTTTGACGGCGAGAACCGATCGTCCGATCTGTTGCAGGACGTTCTCCGCGGTGTTCCCGATCAGCACACCATCGAGGCCGGTTCTGGCAACCGTGCCCATGACAACCACATCCGCGGCCAGTTTCTCGCTCATCTCGGGAATCAGCGTGTCGGGTTCGCCCTTGAGAATGTGCTTCTGGATCTCGTGCCCTTCGTCCAGGAAGCGAGCGAGCAACTCGTTGGCGACGGCGTGGTTCCTTTGTCGGGTCTCTTTTCGGTAGGCCTTCATCTCTTCGTTGGTGAGCGGGCCACGCGGTCCTGAGAGGAGCGATTCACCGACCACCGACCAGCAATGTACGACATGGATCTCGGCGTCTTCCCGTTTCGCCAGCGAGGTCGCCAGCTCGAGGATCTTGGTGTTCAAGGCCTCTTCAACCGGTTTGCTGGTCGCGGCGTTGACCGCGGCCAACACCCGCCTGAACCGAATCTGTCCGGACCTGGCCGGCATCGGCTTCAAGACCCAGACCGGGCAAGGGCATTTGCGCAGCAGGTGAGTTGCCGTGCTTCCGAAGAGGCGGCTTCGAAAGGACGGGACATTGTCGTCGGGAAAGAGCACCAGGTCGCGATCGTCTCGAAGGACCTCACGAATGATGGAGAGAAACGCCTTCCCTTCGAGCATTCGGGATCGCACGGGTTGGCCGGCCGCCCGAGCCTTCGCGACTGCCTCGTCCAGTTTCGATTGGTTCTCCTTCCGCATGAGGCGGTCCAGTTCGTTGTACGTTTCACTCCCCATCAACATCCCCTGGACTGCAGGTGGCGGTTCAAGGGTGGCGCAGAACATCAGTTGGGCCTTGTTGGCCTTGGCCAAACTGATAGCGCGCTGCTTGACGTGCTCGTCACCTGGGCCACCGTTGATAACGGCCAGCAGTTTCCTGAAACGCTTCATGAGGTGCCCCCTGGCTGAGAATCTCTCGACTCGACGCGCCGAGACGAGAGAGTGGTTTTTCCGATACTAGCACTGTGATGTCGATTGGTGGATCGTTGTCACGGCGCAGATCTCCTGGACCGGTCGGATCATTCGGGTCGTATTCAATCAGACGTATCGACCTTCGATCGCCGCTGTCTCGAGGGAACGGAGATGTCGTCGATACCTATTCCAACGATGGCACAACTCCCCAGGCGACTGAGAACGAAATCCATACATGTGTTCATCTTTTTCCATGCCCGGAGCCGGACTCGGAATTTCTCAGCGCGCGTGCTCAAGGCGAGTTGAGAGGAAGCCTCGTGCCACGGCGTGGCACCGAGCGACCTGTGACGGTGCAGCCTTCTCGGGAGAAGCCGCAAGCCGGGTGACTCCCTCTGACCTTCAAATTGGGTTGAGAAATACGCCCTGGCGAGCCGTGTTTGCCCGATGCCGTTTGAAGCCGGAGTGTTCAGAATGGGGCATGGACGTATGCAAAGCGGTGCGCCTTTGCGATTCTGGGAACTGGCATGCGCACATGGAGGTATTGGTTTCACACGCTTGGCGGACACGACTTGGAGTTTCTCCGACAACGGTCCCCAACACTCTGGTTGAAGTTGACGTGACATCGGAAACGGATATCATCGGCCGCGAATCACATGATCAACAACACTCTCAAACTCGTGATCGCGGTTGCAGTGCCCGTCGCAGTCGGTGGTCTGTCTGGATTCGCAACTGCCCGGGGGGTGTCAACCTGGTACCCGACCCTGGTCAAACCGTCCTTCAACCCCCCGGCGTGGGTCTTCGGTCCGGTCTGGACGGTGTTGTACATCATGATGGGGGTGGCCGCCTATCTCGTGTGGCGCCGAGGCGTCGACGCGGACGGTGTCAGGACGGCCCTGACGGTCTTTATCATTCAACTCGTGCTCAACGGGCTGTGGTCGATCCTGTTCTTCGGAATTCGGCAACCCGGCTCGGCTCTGGTCGAGATCATCGTGCTCTGGGTCGCGATAGGCGCGACGATCCGGCTTTTCTGGCGTGTGGTCCCGGCGGCTGGGCTGCTGCTGTTGCCATACTGGGCCTGGGTTTCCTTTGCCACCATCCTCAACGCGTCCTTGTGGTGGCTCAATCGGGGTTCCGGAGGATAAGACATGACAGTCGCCGGTTTTTTCAAGCTCTACGGCGTGGCATTGATCGTGTTCTTCGTCATGGATCTGCTCTGGCTCGGAGTGGTGGCTCGAGGTTTCTACCAGACGAACATGGGCCACCTCATGAAGCCCAGCGTCAACTGGGCCGCCGCCGTCGCCTTCTACCTCGTCTTTCTCGCCGGTCTCGTGGTGCTGGTCATCCAGCCGGCCGTCGAACGCCAGAGCTTCGCCCAGGCCGTGCTTCTCGGTGCCCTCTTCGGACTTGTCACCTACGCCGCCTACGACCTCACCAACCTCGCCACTCTGGAGGGCTTTCCCTTGAAAGTGGCGCTGGTGGACCTGGTTTGGGGCACGGTGCTGTGCGCGACCGTCAGTGCGACGACCTTCGTGGTTTCCCAGCGCCTGATCTGAAGGTCCTTGGCGTTCGGTGGCAATTCGGTCCTGCCGCTGAAGAACTGCGCCCGGCGGACAGCCACCGCCGTCCGGCGTCGTGCAACCTCGTGGTTCACTCCGAGAGTCGATCCGTCAATCCAGGCTCAATTTTTGAGATATCATCGCGATATTTGCTGAATTCCGGAATAGCAGGGCGATTCAACGGTGTTTGTAATGGTTGAACGTCACCTCACACATTTGAAAATCGACGGTTGGCGAACGCTGAGTATCAAGGAGCGAGTCGGATCATGAGCATCAGCATCGAGGGTTTGGGTGTCGACAGCAGGCTGCTTCCGGCCCCGAGCGAGGACGTTCAACGGGACGCCGGCCGCCGGTGGCGCCGCAGGATCAACCAGCGCCTCGCCGAGCTCGTCCCCGATGCGTCCACCGATCCGCGTCCGCTTCACGAATCCATGCGTTACAGCCTGCTCTCGGGTGGGAAACGCATCCGGCCGGTCCTCACCATGCAGGTGGCGACCGACCTCGGTGCGACCGAGGAGGCAGCGCTCGACGCGGCGTGCGCGGTCGAGATGGTCCATGCCGCCTCGCTGATTCTCGACGATCTTCCGTGCATGGATAACGCCAGTCTGCGACGGGGCCGACCGGCCAACCACCTGGTCTTCGGCGAGGACACCGCGATCCTCGCCGCCACCGCGCTGCTCAACCGTGCCTTCGGGGTGATCGCCGAGTGTGATCGGCTGCCGGCCCAGACACGGCTCGACCTGACCCGTCTCCTGTCCGACTCGGTCGGCAGCAACGGGATCATCGCCGGTCAGTTCTGCGATTTGCACATCCGCCACGGCCACGGAGATGAGGTTGCCGGTCTGACCGAGATGTACGGGCAGAAGACCGGTGCGCTCTTCGTGGCGGCGCTCGAGGCGGGCGCACGCGTGGCGGGGGTCGATGATGTCTGGGTCGAGGCGGTGCGGGAGTACGGTGTCAACCTCGGTCTCGCCTTTCAGCTGCTCGACGACCTGCTCGACACCTACGGTTCGCAGGATGACATCGGCAAGGACACCGGCCAGGACGACGGGAAGTCGACCCTCGCCTCGCAGCTGGGCGCCCACGGAACTCGGCAGGAGGTCCACCGCTATGTCGAGTCGGCCGCTTCGGCCCTCGAACCGTTGGGTCGGTCGGGCAACCAGCTGGCGGACCTCGCTCGGTCCTACACCCGGTCGACCATGGATCGCGTCGCCGCTTTCTGAGGGTTACTTTCCCGGCCGGTTGCGGAGGTCGTAGAGCCGCTCCGCGTAGGCGGCGTCGTCGACCCAGAGGCGGCGTGCGGAGCGCTCGATGAAGGGCCGGATGAAAGGCTGCAGCTTCCTTGCGTGGCGAAAGCCCGCGCGGTCCGAGGTGGCGAGCGTTGCCTCCACGACGACAGTGCGTCCGGGTTCGACCGGGGTTGCGTGCGTCTCCACCACCGAGCCCTTGCCTTCGCCCTCGACGATAGTCATCACGATCGAGCGCGGCTCCGGGCTGTGGAAGGTCGCATCTGTCTCGGCGACGACGCGTCCGATGAGCCTCTTGGCCACCCGCACCTTGACAACGTCGTCATCGAGATCGAGGACGGTCAGCGAGGCGAAGGCGTAGGGGTGAAAGTGGACGCCGTGCCACGGGTCAAGCCGGTTGGCGATGATGTCCTCGGGGTCGCAGCCCACCTCGAGCTGGACCACACCTTCGAGATAGACATCGGGGCGTGGTGCGAGAACGGGTAGTGGTGTTTCGGGGACCTCTGGACCGATACGGACCCAGCTGAGAACGCCGTCCTCGTGGACCGCGAGCGTCTTCCAGGTGCCGTGCCCCTCCTTGCCCAGGGCCAGGGCGTGCCACGGACAGACCAGCTTGCCCTCGCGAACGCAGGAATCCGAAAGCGACGCCCCCATGTGGGGACAGGCGTCGGGGGCGACCAGCAGCTCGCCGTCGACGCGCCAGGCGACAAGGTCTTCGCCGGCGATCCGGAGGCGCTGCGCCTTCTCGCCAAATGTGCGCGATTCGCCGAGGACATACCAATTGCCGTGCGGGCGTTCGAGGGCCCGCGCGAGAGCGCGGGCGATGGCGCGCGGCCTGGCCTGTTGCCAGTCGGGAGCGAGGGAGGACTCCGGGACCTCCACCTCCGGGAGCGCGGGACCGAACTTCAGGAAACTGCTCATCGCATGCGACTCGCTTCCGTCTCTGTCGTGCGGCGGCCGAAGAGGCCGCGGCGCGGGATCGAACGTAGGGGCTCGGGTTTGACGTCCAAGGGCGCGAGGAGGTGGTTTGCGGCAAGAAAGCCCGACGCGACCGCACGCTCCATCAGTGCGCTGGGAATCGGCAGGCGGACGAAGTCGCCGGCCAGCGCGATCCCCTCGTGCGGGGTGGGAACCCCGGGCCGATCGGCGTAGGAACCGGGGGCGAAAGCCGGGCAATCCCGACGGACGAAAAAACGTTCCTCGACGGCGCGGGCGCCGACGTACTCGGGGTAGAAGGTGTGGAGGCCGTTCATGAGATCCTCGCGGATAGCGGGCTCGTCCATTCCGGGATCGACCGCGTAGGCGTGGAGCTCGACGACCGACCCTCCTGTTTTTTCGGCCCAGCCGCGACTCTCGTCCTCGAAGAGGTTGTACACCGAGATGTTGTCGAGGGAACCGACGCCGGTGGTCCCGGCGAAGGGCTGCCGGTCTGGGTTGGCCGGGCGGTCGTACCACAGCCTCCAGACGGCGAAAGGATGGGTCAGGGCGAGGCCGTCGACCGAGCGCCGGAAATCGGCGTTGTCGAGATCGGGCGAGTCGGCCACGACGGCCTGGAGCCCGGGAACGGTCAGGGCGAGGACGACGAGATCGGCCTCCACAATCTCCCCGTTCAGATCGACGCCCCACTTCTTCTCGGCGCCCTTCGCAACCCGCGCCACGGAGCAAGTGGTTCGTACGTCGACTCCCAGGCCGGCCATGTAATCACCGAGGGGGCCGAAGATGGACTTGGAGAAGGGCCGCTTCGAGACGTCGAAGATGAGTCCTTCCGGATTGCCCGAGAAGTAAAAGTGGAACATCATCAGCAGCTCGCCCGCCGACATCGCCTCCTCGGGGTTGAAGAAGGAGTGGGCGAAGACGTCGAAGAGCATGCGTCGGGCGTCGGGAGGAAAGCGCAGCGAATCCAGATACTCGCCGGCGGTCTGATCGTCGTAGCGGTCGTAGGTCCACCCGCGTTCGTAGCGGAGCATCGACAGCGCGGCGAGCCCGTTGACCCCGATGAGGTCCCGCAGACCAAGGGTTGGCGTCCTTCTGGTGAGGGCGACGACATTCCACGGGGGTTTGTTGGGGAGGCCGGAGAAGGACTCCACCTGGCCCCCGGGACCGAGAATCGGGTAGTCCTCGAGGGGCTCGAGGAAGCTCAGCCCGTCGTCGATCCGGCGGAGCAGGGCCTGGAGGTTGTAGTACTGGCGGAAGAAGGCGTGGAAGCCCCGTTCCATCTCGAAGGGCTCACCGGTCGCGAGCCGGTCGGTCCACGCCCCGGCGCGGCCGCCGAGAAAGGACTCGCGCTCGGCGAGAACGACCGATACGCCGCGCTCGGCGAGGGCCACCGCCGCCGCGATCCCCGCGAGGCCGCCGCCGGCGACCACCGCCGTTTGCGGCGTGGGAACCTTTTCGTGTGTGCCCTGTCGCGGCAGGATGAGTTCTTCCATCACAACACCTATTTGACCTGGATGGTGATCTGTTTCGTTTCGTCCGCCGCAAGCTCGACCTGCGCCTGCTCGAAGCTCGGCGGACCGAACATATTGCGGGCGTCGCCCGAGAAACCATAGGCTTCCGACGGGATACCGAGCGCCACGGAGTCGAGCTCACCGTCGTCGTCCTCGTCGTGAAAGACCGAGACCGCGAAGGGGCCGGCGGGCACGTCTTCGAAGACGGCAATGGCCCGGCCATCCGTGATCGGGACCACCGCGGTGCCGAAGATGGAGGCGTCTCCGTCGGGCCAGACCGTCGCATCGAGGAACAAGGCCACGCGCACCGTACCTTCATCGGTTTTGAAACCGTTCATGGTGACCTCGACCCGCCCTTGACCCGAGGGTCGGGGCGCGGGAGGCGCGGGTGGAGCCGAGGCGCACGCTGAGAGCATCACGGCCAGGAGAACGAACGCGATGAATCGGGGGTGGCTGGTCACGGAGGCATTGTAGCCCGCCTTCAAACGCTGCACTTCAGACGAAAGAGCTCCGGATCTTCTCACGAGGCCTCCCAACGGCGGCCCAGGACTCGCGCTGCTGCGAACAGGATGATGGCAGTGGCGATCAGCACGGCAAGCTCCGGCGCGAGTTCGCGGAGCGGGAGGTCGCGCCAGAAGACCTTGATGTAACCATCGAGAGCCCACGCATTGAAGGTGATCTTGCCGAACTGCTGCATCGTCTCGCTCATCACGTAGCGCGGAACCATGCTTCCGCCCAGCGCCGACATACAGAGGATCAGGATCACCGAGACCGCGTTGAGCTGCGCGCGGTTCCTGCACGCGGCGGCGAGGGCCAGCGCAAAGCTGCTGGCGGCCGCGGCGGTGACCGTGGTCATGACTGCGAAACCGGGAAGGTGGCCGAGGAGGTCCACCCCGAAGGCGAGCTGGGCCCAGGCGAACATGATCGTGACCTGGACGATACCGACCAGGGTCATGAGCAGCCACTTGCCGGCCAGGAGCTGGCTCATGCTGAGCTCGGAGCACATGAGCCGCTCGAGGGTCTGGTTTTCCTCCTCCTCGAGCAGGGTTCCCGAATTGCCCACCGCGCCGAAGAGCAGGAACATCACAGCGATGCCGGCGGCATACATGGACACCACCGGGTTGGCCTTGTCGGCGGCGAAGAGATCGATGACATCGATGTCGACTGGAGCCGCGAAACGCGAGACCGGGGACTGGGTGAACTGGTCCGGCGAGAGCGACAGGAAGGAACGGATCTGCTGCCGGGCGCGCTCTCCCATGAGTTGCCCCGAGGTCTGCCGAAGCAGTGCGGTGACGACCTGGGTGGCCACTGGGTCCGAGGAGTCCGCCAGCAGCTGGAGGTTCACGATCTCTTTCCCGGGGTTCGACAGTGAAGCCGCCCAGCCTTCCGGGACGATCACCGCCAGGGGAAGCGTCCCAGCGAGCACCAGGTCTTTCGCCGGCTCCACCGAAGAAAAAACGAACAGCCCGTCCTCGTGCTCGACGGGTGCCCAGATACGCAGCGACTCCCACTCGGCGAGTGCGGAAACAAACTCGCGGCTGAGCTCGGTGTCGTCCTCGTCGACGAGGGCCAGGTTGACCTTCGGCGACTTTCCCAACCCGATCTGCTCGTCGAATATGAAGGCAAAGATCGTGAAGAACACGATCGGGACGACGAAGGTCAGGAGGATCTCCGTCCGACCGTGCCACATCCGCAGCAGACCGACGCGAACGACCGTCCAGATCATTCGCGCAGCTCCCGGCCGGTGAGGTGGATGAAGACCGCGTGGAGCGACGGCGGCTGGACATCGAGGTCGCAGACCGTACCGCCGTTCTCGCGGATACGAATCAAGAGGTCCGGGAGTTCGAGCGCGACATCTTCGACCTCGGCAACGAGCTCCCGGCGATCGCCGTCGGCCGTCATGCCGTCGAGGCCGGGACAGGCCTCTGCGAGTGTGAAGACCACCCTCCGGTTGGCACCAACCGTGTCTGCAATGAGCTCGGCGAGCGTGCCTTCGGCAATGGCGCGGCCGTGGTCGATGATCACGATCCGGTCGCACTGCTGCTCCGCTTCGTCGAGCTGGTGCGTGGTCAACAGAATCGACGTTCCCTGGCGCCGCAGCTCGTCGAGCATGGCGAAGATTCGTTCGCGGCTCTGCGGATCCACTCCGACCGTCGGCTCGTCGAGCAGCAGGACACGTGGCTTGTGCAGCACGCCGCACGCGATATTGACCCGCCGTTTCATTCCGCCCGAGAAGGTCTTCGTCAGGGCGCCGGCCCGGTCCGCGAGACCGGTCCACTCCAGGGCCCAGTCGACAGCCCGGCTCAACTCGTTGCCCTTGAGCCCGTGGAATCGGCCGAAGGCCTCGAGGTTCTCGCGGGCGGTGAGATCGGGGTAGAGCGCGATTTCCTGTGGGACAAAACCGAGATCGTGCCGTCCTCCGGTCGCGGGCAGCTGCCGACCGAGCATCTCGATCTCCCCTGAATCGGGAACCGCGCGGCCGCTGATACACCGCACCAGGGTCGTCTTTCCGGCCCCGTTGGGCCCGAGCAAGGCCAGGCGCTCGCCCCTTCGCAGCTCGAGACCGGCGTGGTCGAGCGCTGTCGTGGGACCGAAGCGCTTGACGACACCGCGGACCGCCAACGCGCGTTCATCATTGGCACCGCCGGGAGTCGGAGTTCGCCTACCCATGATTGCCGGTCGTTTTTCTCGGCCGAGTCCACAGCCGGTCGCGCGGCTCGTCGCCGGGCCCCTTGCCCCGCATCCTCGCCGTCCAGGACTTCGGTCCAGCGCCGAGAACGAGTGCAATCTTGCGCGCCTTACTGGTCGATGCCCGCGTGTCCCAGGCGCGTGGGCCGCGATCGAGAATCAGTCGGCCGATGTCGCTGTAGACCGCGTTGGCGGCCGCCACCGCCCACGCTGAACGGGGCGGCAGCTGCGAGATTCCGAGCCAGGCAGACGCGTAGTATCGGTCGGCCTCGAAGAGGATTCTCCGGACCACCTCGAAGACGGCTCCGCGGTGCTCCGGTTCCGCGACCCGGTCGGCGGGGACGCCGGCTTCGGTCAGCCAGTCACGAGGGACGTACACCCGACCGACGCCGGCGTCTTCCACGACATCGCGGCAGATGTTGGTCAGCTGAAAGGCGAGCCCGAGATCGGTGGCGCGGTCGAGAGTCGGCTCGTCCCGGACACCCATGACGTAGGCCATCATCACCCCGACCACCCCGGCCACGTGGTAGCAGTACTTTACCGTGTCCTCGAGGCTTCGATACTCGCGGCCCTCGACGTCCATCACAAAGCCGTCGAGGTGTTCCAGCGGATAGCGGTGGGGAATGTCGCAATCGGCGACCACCCTCTGGAGACCCGCGTAGATCGGGTCGTCCGTGGCTTCGCCCGAAAGGGCGCGCAGCGTCTCGGCCCGAATCTGGCCGACCCGTGCTCGTCCTTCCTCCGGCGAGAGCTGCGAGCCATCGAAACCAAGTTCTTGATCGTCGGTCTGGTCATCACAGTGGCGGCACCAGGCGTAGAGCATGTGGGAACGGCCCCGGGTTGTGGGGTCGAAAAGTCTCGAAGCAGCGGCGAAGCTGCTGGAGCCCTTTTCGATGACCGCCTTGCCGTGGGTGACGAGGTCGTCCATGGATTGGTCCTCAGCCGTTCTCGCCGAGGAGATCGCCGATCATCAACCCTGCAGTCGCTTTGGCCGAATTGACGACGCCCGGAACCCCGGCCCCCGGGTGGGTCCCAGCGCCTGCGAAGTAGAGACCGCCGATATTCTTGTCCCGGTTGTGAACCCTGAACCACGCGCTCTGGGTCAGGATCGGTTCGAGGGAAAAGGCCGAACCCAGGTGCGAATTGAGAGTGTTCTGGAAGTGATCGGGCGTGATGATTCGCACGGTCTCGATGTCGGCCTGGAGATTGGGCAGATAGCGCTTTTCGAGATAGTCGAGGATCTTGTCCCGATAGCGCGGTCCCTCTTCGCTCCAGTCGACCGGTGCGTTGCCCAGGTGGGGGACCGGAGAAAGAACGTAGAAGGCCTCGCATCCTTCCGGCGCCACCGACGGATCTGTCAAGGTCGGGGCGTGGAGGTAGAGAGAGAAATCGTCGGAGACATCGGGGCCGTTGAAGATCTCCTTGAGGTGGGGTTTGTAGCGCGGGCCGAAGAGGATGTCGTGGTGGGCGATCTGGGTGTGGCGGCGCTTGACCCCGAAGTAGGCGACGAACAGCGACATGCTGAAACGCTTGCGTTGGAGTCGCGACGCTTCGCGCTGAGCGTCGTTGTTATCGCTCAGCAGCTTGTCATAGGTGTGGACCACGTCGGCGTTGGAGGCGACGGCGTCGAAATCGCCGTGCCAACCGTCGGCGGTGGTCACCCCGGTGACCCTGCCGTTGGATGTGTGGATCCGCTCTGCCGGCGAGTCGAGCCGGATCTCGCCGCCGAGCTCTTCGAAGAGCTTGACCATCGCCGTGACCAGCGCACCGGTGCCGCCCTTGACGAAGAAGACCCCCCAGTTGCGCTCGAGATAGTGGATCAGGGTGTAGATCGACGATGAGGTGTAGGGGTTGCCGCCGACGAGGAGGGGGTGGAAGCTGAAGACCTGGCGCAGGTGGTCGTCCTTGATGAACTTGGAGATGATCGAGTAGACGCTGCGAAAGCTCTGCAGTCGGATCAGCTGGGGCGAGACCTGGATCATGCTCCAGAAGTTGAGAAACGGCGTCGCCGCGAGCTTGGTGTAGCCCTCGTGGAAGACATCCTCGGCGTAGTCGAGAAACTTCATATAGCCGTCGACGTCGCGTGGGTTCTTGTCCGCAATCTGCTGGGTCGTCGCTTCCAGATCGTTGGAGTAGTCGAAGGTGTAGCCGTCCTCCCAGTAGAGCCGGTAAAAGGGCATCACCGGCAGCAGGGTGATGTAGTCCGACATGTCGCGGCCGGCAGCGGCGAAGACCTCCTCGAGGCTGGGTGGGGCGGTGATGATGGTCGGCCCGCCGTCGAAGGTGTAGCCTTTGTCCTCGTAGACATAGGCGCGCCCGCCGGGCTTGTCGCGCTTCTCGATGACGGTGGTCGCGATCCCCGCCGCTTGAAGACGAACGGCCAGCGTCAGACCGCCGAACCCGCTGCCGATGACCGCTGCGCGCGTTTGTTTCACTGGGTACCTCCGCTCGATGATGACAGTGTACTCTTCGGTCTGCGGTTCTCGGCAAGGCACCGGAGCGCACGGTGAACCGGAACCGGCGGCCTCCCGGCCAACACCCTGACCTTGTCGGTCCATTTCAACCGGCCGGCGTAGAACCGTCGGATCAGGCCCCCGGACAGACCGTAGAAGCGCTCGAAGATCCGGTAACGCAGCTCGGGCTCGGCAGCGCGGAAGAGCATCCGATTGAGCAGGCGGTAGTAGCCGGTGCGGCGCCACAGCTCCTCGGAACGGCGCCGGGTCAGCGCGAAGAGCGATGCGCTCTCGAGGTCGGGGATGGCCGCGATTTCGTCCGCCAGCCGGACCGCTTCGGGAAGGGAATAGCCGGTGGTCGGGTGGAAAAAAGCGCCTCGCATCCCGCTCCGGGCCACCCCTTCGGGGCCGACGGCCCAGAAGGCTTCAATGTCGCCGCCGAGGACGATGGGCAGTGCGCCTGCCTCCTCGCCGGTGATTGCGGCGATGACCCAGCCCTGTTTCTCAGCGTAGTCTTCGATACCGCTCCGCAGTCGATCATGATCGAGATCCGGTTGATCGGCGTAGTAGGTGTCCTCGACGAGAGCCTCGGTGTCCGAGAACGGCAGGGTGTAGACGAATCGGTAGCCGTCGACCTGCTCCACCGTGGCATCCATCAGGATCGGCCCCTTCAGCCCGTGCGGCTCGGCAAGCCGAACCATGAGGCCGAGGAACTTCTGGTATCCGATGTCCAGGTGGTGGCCGCCCGGATCACCTCGGCCGTCGATCACCGCCCGGGCGTTGATGCGCTCACCGTTCCCCAGCACGATGCCGCTCGGGGTGACCTCTGCCACCTCGGTTTCGAGTCGCATCCGTTTTCCCAGCGCCGGCGCGACGATCTCGTGCAGACGCTCCGAGGTCACCGAATTGTAACCGTCGTTGATGGTGCGTCGCCTGCCGGGGAAACGAAGCTCGTGGCTCGACCAGCGGTGGGCGATCAGTGGTTCGATCCTCTGTCGTTGGTCGCTGGTGAGATCGGAGTCGTGGAAGGACCAGGTGTGGTTGGCGCCGAGGGAAGCCATACGGTCCACGACGAGCAACGGGAAGTCCGGGCGCTCCAGAAGAATCCGGTGGGCGATCAGGCTGTTGGCGAGACCGCCGCCGACAAGAATCAGTTCGGTCGTCACGGGGCGCTCCCCGCGTCATCGAGTTGCCCACGAATATCGAACTGAACGGGTCGCAGCGGAGGCTCCAATGCGCGCAGAGTGGACGCGCAGACAGGGGGATCGGCTGTTGCGATCCCGATCACTGACACAGGTAGAGCACTGACTGCTTTTCTCACGGGTTCCAGAACGGATGAGACTGTACCAACACCGGCGAGCGATCGCAAAGACCACCACTCGCGCCCGTTGGTGGCAACCATGAGTTGCCGTCTCTCGCCGTGTTCGGCTACCGGGCCGACAAAGTTGAGAGAGTTTCCCCTGGCACGGGTTGGCATTGATGAGACGTTTTCAAACATTCGGTCTGGAGGGAGGAAGCCGCCGGATCAGAAAGGCCCCCTCCAGGCGGTGGAGGCGCTCAAATGATCACATACAATGAATGGCGCGAATTGGCGAGGGGCATCACATAGGGACAGAGGGAGTCTGCGATGAAGAAAAAGGTCGTGATCGTCGGAGCGGTTCGGACCCCCATCGGCGCCATCGGCGGTGGTCTGTCGTCACTTCAGGCCGAGGCTCTGGCCACCCACGCGATCAAGGCACTGCTCGCCGCCACCGGCGTCGACCCCGCTGCCGTCGAGTACACGTGCATGGGCTGGGTGATGCAGGATCCGCGATGCCCGAATCTCGCCAAGACGGCGGCTGAACTCGCCGGCGTTCCCTGCACCTCGCCCGGCACCACGTTCCACGAGAATTGCGCCTCAGGCGGTGCCGCCGTCCACAGCCTCACTCGCCGCATCCTGCTCGATGAGGTGGGTCTCGGGATCGCCGGCGGCGTGGAGTCCATGAGCAATGTCCCGAGATATCTCTTCAACGGTCGCGTGAAAAACCAGCTCTACGGTGACATGACCCTGGTGGACGGCCTGTTCGGCGCCCTTACCGATGTTCATGTGGGTGGCGGCGAGCTCATGGGTCTCCTGACCGAGCGCCTGGTGGAGAAGTACGGGGTCAGCCGTGAAGAGCAGGACGAGGTCGCGTTGCGGAGCCACCAGAATGCGTTGGAGGCGTGGGACGAAGGCGCCTTTGCCGATTACGTCGTTCCGGTTGAAGTGCCGCAGCGGCGCGGCGACCCGGTCGTCGTCGCCCGTGACGAGGGCCCCCGCCAGATCACGCTGGAACAGCTGGCAGCGGCCAAACCCTACTTCAAGCCCGATGGCGGCACCATCACCGGAGCCAATGCCTCGACCCTCAACGACGCTGCGGCGGCGCTCCTTGTCGCCAGCGAGGAGAGGGCCGCCGAGCTCGGTCTCGAACCCCTGGCCGAGCTCGAGGCCTACCACAACATCGGAGTGCCCCGCGAGCTGATGGGGGAGGGCGCGTTCAAGGTCATTCCGCCCCTGCTCGAGCGCGCCGGTGTCGAGATCGGCGACGTGGATCTGTTCGAGCTCAACGAGGCGTTCGCCGCGGTGGTCGCCGCAGCGTTCCACTTCCTGCCCGGACTCGAGCCCGCCCGAACCAACCAGTGGGGCAGCGGCATCTCCCTCGGACACCCCGTGGGTTGCACCGGGGCTCGCCAGATCGTCGACATGGTTCACCAGCTGCGCCACCGTCAGGCGACGCTCGGTGTCACCAGCCGCTGCGTCGGCGGAGGCATGGGCAGCGGCGAGGTCCTGCGCAGGCTGTAACCGGCCGCTCCGGCCGATCAGCTCCATAACCGTCCTGGTGATGGGCTTGTAGAAGGCGACCCGGTGACGGAGTACGTGCGCGGGAAATACCTTTCCGCATCCGCGAGTTGAATGTGCAGCAGGGCTCGAAATTTCGCTCGACGGAGAACACCTTGGCAACAGCAGAATCGAACGACACCCATTCGCCGCTCGTTGGTCTGGGGGAATGGGAGGACGATGTTCTCAGGCGGTACCCCGAGCCGGAGGTGTCGCACAAGGCCAAGGATCAGTTTCGAAATTACGCGGCCCCGCCGCGCGAAACAGTGCGCGAGTTCTACCGGTTGAATCACATTTACCAGACCTTCGATTTCGTCTTGGCAAAGAAGAAGGAGTTCCTCTCCCTCAACAGAAAGCAGATGAGCGCGTGGGAGGCTGCCGAGTACCTGAACACCCTGGTCGACGATTCGGACCCGGACACCGATCTCTCGCAGCTCCAGCATCTGCTCCAGACATCAGAGGCGATCCGGGCGGACGGCCATCCCGACTGGTTCGTCCTCGCCGGCTTCCTCCACGACCTGGGGAAGGTCCTCTGCCTGTTTGGCGAACCGCAGTGGGCGGTGGTGGGCGACACCTACCCGGTCGGATGTCAATACTCCGACAAGGTCGTGTTTCCCGAGTTCTTCGAGGGCAATCCGGATTACCGCAACGCCAGGTATCAAACGGCGGTCGGCGTCTACGAAAAAGGCGTGGGTCTGGAAAACGTGCACCTGTCGTGGGGACACGATGAGTACATCTACAACGTCGTCAAGGACTACCTTCCCGAAGAAGCGCTCTCCATGCTCCGATACCACTCGTTCTACGCGGCACATCGCGAAGGCGCTTACAGCCACCTGATGAACGATCGCGACCGGGAGATGTTCGAGTGGGTCCGGAAGTTCAATCCGTACGACCTCTATTCAAAGAGCCCGGTGCCGCCGGATGCGGATGCGCTGCGGCCCTACTACGAGGATCTGATCGCCCGGTACCTCCCCTCCAAGCTCCGATTCTAATGCCGTCGATGCTCGTGATCAGGGCTGGCATTTCCTGATGCCAATGATGGGAATCAGAATTGAAGGCGCCGACCAAGCGGGATGTCCCCACACGGGAGGCGGGTGCGCTGCTATCCCGGGACCGGGTCTGAATCACCCCCCGCAAGACGGCATTCCACGACGTTTACGAAACATCACTTTACGAAAATACCGTAGAAATGTTACGATTAGACATGACTGTCAGGAAACGTCAAGTGTTGGAGCTCTTTGTCGGCACCGAACCGCTTCAGGCGGGGGAAGTTGCTCGAACCCTGGGCGTGACGCGGCAGACAGCGCATCGGCATCTTCGCGACCTCGTCGCCGAAGGCCGCCTGGAACTCGAGGGTGGGGGACGGAGCACGCGGTACCGCAGATCCGACCCCGTCGACAGCCGCCGGTTTTTGATCGGTGGACTCGAGGAAGATCGGGTCTGGTCGGAGATGAGCCGTCCCGGGTCGGTCGTGAGCGGCCTCCCGAAGGCGGCTGAGACGGTTCTCCACTACACCCTGACCGAGATGGTCAACAACGCCATTGATCACTCGGGCGCTGCCGAGGTTGATGTCCGGATTTCCAGGAACCACCTGACAGTGGAGTTCGAGGTCCGCGACGAAGGGGTCGGCATTTTCCGACATCTCCGCGACCGGTTGAACCTCGATTCCGAACTGCACGCGTTGCAGGAGCTTTCCAAGGGGAAGGTGACGACCATGCCGTCCCGTCACACCGGCGAAGGGATCTTCTTCTCCTCGAAAGCCGCGAATCGATTCGAGATCGGCAGCGGTGAGCTTTTGTGGGTCGTCGACAACCGGAGGAATGATATGGCCGTCGGCACGCTGAAGCCCGAGAGGCCGGGAACGGTGGTGCACGCTGAAATAGACTTCGACAATGCCAACGACCTGACGGCTGTCTTTGCGGAATACACTCGGGACTTCGAATTCAGCACGACCCGAACCGTGGTCCGGCTGTTTGCCATCGGCACCGAGTTTGTCAGCAGATCACAGGCAAAACGCCTGGTGCATGGACTGGAAAAGTTTTGCGAAGTGGTCATCGACTTCGAGGGTGTGGACCTCGTGGGTCAGGGCTTCGCCGACGAGGTGTTCCGCGTCTGGGCGCATCGACATGCGGAGGTCGCGCTGATCCCGACCGGAATGAGTGAACCGATCGCCTTCATGGTCGAGCGTGCCATCCGCGGAGGTACGAGGTCAGACCAACCCAAGGGCGCCGGATGAGTGCCGGCTTTCAAAACCCGATTATCAGGAATTGATGAGAGCGGCCTGAGACAATTCGAATCATGGACAGTCGGTGAGCAGCAGTCACTCGCGTCCTGCTTGTCGGGTTGGCAGGTCGGTATCGGGCGGTAAGGCGATTCCGAAGCTCTCGCGCAACACCGCGATGAGGTCGGCCTCCTCAATGTCACGCATCGTCTCGTGACCCCTACGGCGCAAGGTCAACGTCAGGCCCCGTAGAATTCGGCGCTCGTCGGGCAGTGAGAGTTGCGCCGTCAGGGTGGTGACGAAGGGGGACTCGGGCCAGGTCGAGGTGTAGTGGTTGGCGACCTGGAAATCGACGGGCAGGGCCTCGTCGAGGGTGAAGGCGTAGAGGTCCCGCCAACCGTCGGCGCTGCGGATCTGCAGCACCCTGACGGCCCTCTCTTCGACGATTCGGTAGGCATCGCCACCCTGTTCCGAGACCCGTCCATCGAGGTCGACTGGTCCCAGCGGTCCGTCGCCCCCGAAACCGACATCGGCGAGCACAGTCCGATCAGAAAGGTCGACCCGCAACGTCATGTGGGTTCGGGGCAGAGTGTGCGTCGCCCCGGGCGGTCGGACCCTCGCTTCGAGCGTCGTGACCCGAAAACCCAGATTCCGGAGAACAGCCGCAAAGAGGGTGTTCTGCTCGAAGCAGTAGCCGCCCCGGCGCCCATCCACGAGCTTGGCCTGGAGGCTCGCGAGGTCGAGCCGGATGCGCCGGCCGAGCAGCACGTCCACATTTTCAAAGGGTATGGACCCGAGGTGGGCGGTGTGGATCGCGGTCAGGGCCTCGGGCGTGGCTTCACGCGTCCCGGTGTATCTGATCCTTTCGAAATAGGCGTCCAGGTTCAGGATGTCCGGTGTCGTCATCGCGGGCCTCATTTCGCGTCGAGTGATTCCGCGGCGGGGCGGCCTCCGCCGACGGAGATTGAAACTCGCGGGGAGGCCATCCTGTTCCCGCTCCGCAGAAATCGACGTGAGGTCTGCGAGACCAGCCTGTCGCGGGATTACCGATCGTACCGTTGGACGCTCCACGGTTCGGCGTGCGCCTTCTCCGCCCAGTCCTGCATGGCGGGCAGGGCCCACACGGCATCCATATAGTCACCGGCGGTGCCCGACGGGGCGACGCCATAGGTGCGGAATCGGCTGACGATGGGGGCGTAGAAGGCGTCGGCGATGGTGAAATGACCGAATAGGAGATCGCCGTCGGCGCCGAACCGGGTCCGGCAGTCGCTCCAGATCGACGTGATTCGGGCGATGTCCTCCTCGACACCGTCGCCCCGGCCCACTCCGGGGTAGGAGGCGCGGAGGTTCATGGGCATGTTTTTGCGCAGCGGCACGAAACCCGAATGCATCTCGGCTGTGATCGAGCGGGCGACGGCGCGGGCCACCGGGTCGTCCGGCCACAACGCCGCATCGGGGCGGGTCTCGGCGAGATGCTCGCAGATCGCCAACGAGTCCCAGAGAAGGATCTCGCCGTTGCGATAGGCCGGCACCCTGCCGGTCGGCGACCACCGCAGGATTTCGGCCTCGGTCTCCGGTGTGCCCAGGGGCACCACGACCTCGTCGAATTCCATGCCGGTGGCTTCGAGGGCGAGCCAGGCGCGGAGCGACCACGAGGAGTAGTTGCGGTTGGCGATGATCAGGGTGGGTCGGTTCATGGAGCCTCCAGATCGGGTGAGTGTAGCCGAACCTCTGCGCCCGGAGATCGTAGTACGCTGTGGGCAACGATGAAGATGGGCGAGTGGTTTCACAAGGCGGAGCGTTTCGTGCGCTCGCAGGCCGGCGGCTTCGACGGAGGCGAGTTCCAGCGCCTCTTCGACCGCGATGCGGCCCGGGCCTTCGGCGTGGTCACCCGCGATCACGCCCGCGAGGACGAGCCCGAGAGCAGAGTGGGTCGCTTCTTCTACCGTGTGCGGATCCTGTTTCTCGGTCTTGCCTACAAGCTGTCGCCGCCGCGTCGACTGGTCTTCGTGATCTGCATGGCGCTTGCGGTCTGGGGGATGATCGATCTCGACGGCAATTCCGCACCGAACCTGCAGATCGGTCTCCTTTCATTGCTCTGCATCGCCGGGCTGGTGTTTCTACTCGTCCTCGAGCTGGCCGATCGGGTCGTGGTGCGGGACGAGCTCGAGGTGGCACGCGAGCTGCAGCGGGAGCTCCTGCCGGTGGAGGCGCCCGATATCGACGGTTACTCCTTCACCTTCTCCTACCGCACCGCCAACACCATCGGTGGCGATTACTACGACTTCCTGCCTCTCGACGACGGACGATGGGCGTTGATCACGGGTGACGCCAGCGGCCACGGCATCGCGGCCGGTCTGCTGATGGCGATTGCGGGCTCGGCCCTCAAGCTCGGGTTCGACCTCGACTCGGACCCCGTCGCGGTGACCGGTGTGGTCAATCGGGCCCTCTGCCGAACCGGGGGGCCGCGTGCATTTATGACGCTGTTCTGCGGTGTGCTCGAACCCGAATCGGGGAAGCTGCGCTTCGTGTGCGCCGGCCACCCCTTTCCGCTGCTCCGCCGCGCCGGTGGCGAGATTCTCGAACTCGGGGAAGGGAGTCTTCCGCTTGGGATTCGCCTCGGGTTGGAGTTCAAGGCGCACGAAGCCCGTATCGAACCGGGAGACACGTTGGTGCTCTACACCGACGGCGTGGTCGAAACCATAGGTCCTTCCGGCGAGACCTTCGGATTCGAGCGACTGCCGGCAGCAGTGGCCCGTGGCGGTACCGGCCAGGAAGTCCACGACAGGGTTCTGCGCCGGGTGGAGGCCTTCCGCCAGGACGAGCCCGTGCTCGACGATCTCAGCCTGGTCGTCATCACCCGCACCTGACATACCGGCGGGATCGAGGACGTCAAGCCGTGGAGGTGGTGGTGCGGCCCCGGTCGCGCTTGCGCTTGGCAAGTCCGAGGATCCGGCGAATCGTACGCACCAGTTGATCCGGGTCGCACGGTTTGTCGACAAAGCCCTCCGGCGGCGCGACCGGCCGGTCGTATATCACCTTTCGAAACTCCGGGTGACCGGTGATGATACACACCGGGATTTCCCTGGTCTCGGGTTCGTCTCGCAACCGGCTGAAGGCCTCGATGCCGTCGGTGCCGGGCATCGAGAGGTCGAGCGTGATCAGGTCGGGGAGCGACCGTCGGGCGACCGCGAGGGCCCGCTCGCCGTCGGAGGCCTCGAGGACCGCGGCACCGTGGTCGGACAGAAGGGTGGCGAGGAAGATGCGGATCTCCTCGTCGTCGTCGACGACCAGGATGCAGGCCCCGTTCAACCGCCCGAGGGGAGCGTCGCCGAGGAGTGAGCGATCATCCATGAAACGACGTCTTCACTGATGTACTGGCCTCCACTGAAGTGAACCCTAGTCGACGATCTCGAACTCTTCGAGCTCGTTTGGCGGCCACAGCCCCAACTGGGTGAGCGCCGACAGGTTGTCCCACGTGACCCAGGTCTCGGCGATCTTGCCGTCCTCGATCCTGTGGATTCCCGCAAAGTCGATCTCCATCCGGTTGCCGGTCGCGGGAAACTGTCCCATCGGTCCCTCTTGCACGCCCGAATAGGTCGCAAAGAACGCGACCAGGTTGTCCTCGGCGATCAGGTGGACGACCTGGAGCTCGGGGTCTGGAAAGGAGGCCGCTTCGTTCAGGAGGTACTGCTTGAAATCATCGAGGCTGGTGACGGTGACATCGGGTGTCGCCTGGCAGTGGCGCACGTAGTCGACCGCGATCAGGTCGTCGAGCGCGTCGAGATTGCCGTCGGCGACGGCCTCGAAGGCGTCGAGTGCCAGTTCCTTGTTCGTGGTTGCGATCTCGCAAGGACCGCAGAGACAGCTTATCTGTGTTGCAATGAGACCGATGACGATGAAACCTCCGAAAAGCGCCCTCATGCTCATGGCTCCTCCTTCCATCTCGATGCCGAACGGCTGTCGCCTTCGTCGTGATGCCGCCGTGCGAATCGAGACAAACCCTCAAGACAGGGCACTTTCGCCCACTCGTCGTTATTGAGAATGTGCGCTCCACGGCGGTCGATGTCAAGTGATCGTACGGCGCGGTATGATCGGCGGGAGGCCCATACATTGGAGGGGAGGAGGAACCATGGCGGCGACCGCTCTGAGACAGCGCGGCACGGAATTGTGGACGGCGGATGGCCAGGCCGACGCCGGCGTGCCCGGTTTTCTGCGCAAATACGATTTCTCGACCCGGATGACCGTGATCCGTCTTCCCTCCGGTGGGCTCTTCCTCCACTCGCCGGTGCGGCTCGACGACCGCCTGCGGTCGGAGCTTGACGCTCTCGGTCCGGTGCGGGCGGTGGTGGCGCCCAACAAGGCGCACCACCTGTTTGTCGGTGATTACCGCGTGCCCTACCCGAAGGCGCGATTCTACGGCGCCCTCGGATTGCAGACCAAACGCAAGGACCTGACTTTTTTCGCCATGCTCGGCGACGAGCCGATGCCGGAGTGGCGAGGGGCTGTCGAGCAGAAGTTCTTCCGAGGGGCGCCGTGGCTCAACGAGGTGGTGTTCTTTCACCCCGCGAGCCGGACCTTGCTGCTGACGGACCTCGCATTCAACGTCCCGGTCGGGAAGGTGTGGGGAGTGCCTTTTGTTTTCAAATTGATGGGGGCCGAGGGAGTGTTCGGACCCCACCGTTTCATCAGATGGTCGATCAGGGACGGGAACGCAGCTCTGCGGTCTCTCAGGACGATCCTCGAGTGGGACTTCGACCGTATTATCGTCACCCACGGAGACATCGTCGAAAGCGGAGGGGCGGCAAAGATGAAACAGGCGTTCAGGTTCATTCTCGACCCTGCATGATCTATCATCTGGCCGAGACAAAGGAGTTGTGAAGATGCGAACGACGCGTGTCCTGGTGTGTGTTCTTGCCGTGTGCGGTTTTGTTGTCGCTGACGATGCTGCCACCGGAGCCAACGTGATCCCGACCGGCGGCGGCCCGCTGGTCATCCACCCCATCGAGCACGCCACCTTCGTCATGGAGTGGGACGGCAAGACCATCGCCGTCGATCCGGTTGGCGGCGCGGAAGCTTTCGAGGATTTCCCACAGGCGGATCTCATTCTCATCACCGATATCCACGGTGATCATCTGTCGAGCGAGACCGTTGCGGCGCTGGCTTCTCCCTCGACGACCGTCGTCGCACCAGCCGCGGTGGCCGAGGAATTGCCTCAGGGTGATTGGGCGCAGGTCAAGGTGCTCGCCAACGGCGCCTCCACCGCCTGGCAGGGGGTGACCGTCGAAGCGGTCCCCATGTACAACCTCGATCCGGAAAAACAATCGTTCCATCCCAAGGGACGGGGCAACGGATACCTGCTGACTCTCGGGGGCACGCGGGTCTATATCGCCGGCGATACCGAAGACATCCCGGAAATGCGGGCGCTCGAGAACATCGACGTCGCCTTTGTGTGCATGAACCTGCCCTACACCATGGATGTGGCGGCCGCGGCCGACGCGGTGCTGGAGTTCGAGCCGAAAGTCGTCTTTCCCTACCACTATCGGGGGAAGGCGGGGATGAGCGATCTCGGCGAGTTCCGTTCGCTGGTTGCCACAAAACCCGCCATCGATGTGCGGGTGCTGGCGTGGTATTAGGCGAAGGCTTTTCACTCGAGGTATTTTGCGGTAGGATACGCTCCCGTCGGTTGCGGATGCGGCCGACGGTGGTGTGACCCCATCGTCTAGCTAGGTCTAGGACACCGGCCTTTCACGCCGGCAACACGGGTTCAAATCCCGTTGGGGTCACCATTTGCAATTCGCCGCGATTCGTACAACGAATCGCGGCGAATTGCTAACCCACGAACTTATAGCCCAACCGGTGCACCGTGATGATGAAGCGCGGGTCCGACGGGTCGTCCTCGATCTTCTTGCGCAGCTTGGCGACGTGGGTGTCGACGGTGCGGGTGAAGGGGATGGTGTCGTAGCCCCACACGGCATCGAGGAGCTCTTCGCGCGAAACCACCTCGCCACGGTGCTCGACCAGATAACCGAGTAGCCGGAACTCGCGAGGCGTGAGTTCGATGAACTCGCCGCTCCGGGTCGCCTCGTGGCGGTCGAAGTCCACCGTGACGTCGCCGAAGGTGTGGACCGGCCGCTGGAAACCACCGCCCGGTCTGGCCCGCCGCAGCACCGCCTCGACCCGCGCCATCAGCTCCATGAAACTGAAGGGCTTTGTGACATAGTCATCGGCGCCGAGCTTGAGGCCCAGAACCTTGTCGATCTCCTGACCGCGCGCGGTGAGCATGATGATCGGCAGGTCCGAGCCCTCTCCGCGCAACACCTTGCAGATCTCGAGACCGGTCATCTTCGGCAGCATGACGTCGAGGATCATCAGGTCCGGCGGGTTTTCGCGCGCCATCTGCAGACCGGCCTCACCGTCGCGCGCCACCGCGACCTCGTAGCCCTCGTAGACAAAACCGTCGCGCAAAGCGACCGCCATCGCCTCGTCGTCTTCGACAACCAGGACTCTGTTCATGCGGTTTCTCCCCGGGGACGAACGAGCGGCAGGTGGATCGTGAATGCGCTGCCCTTGCCGAGTTCGCTTGCGACCGTCACCCGTCCGCCGTGAGACTCGGCAATGTGGCGGACCAGCGACAGACCGAGCCCCGAGCCCTTGACGTCGTGGACCAGCCCGGTGCTGACCCGGTGGAAACGCTCGAAGATCCTCTCGAGTTCGTCGCGCGGGATGCCGATGCCGTGGTCGGTGACCGAGATCAGCGCTTCGTCGCCGTCGCGCCGGAGCTCGAGGAGGATCCGGCGGTCCCCGTTCGAGTACTTGACCGCGTTGTCGAGAAGGTTGGCGACTGCGCGGTCGATCGCGTTGGCGTCGACACCGATCTCCGGCAGCGGTTCGTCGGGGCCCTGATAGGAGACCTCGAAGCCCTTGTCCCGCAGCCGCACCGTGAATGTCGAAAGAGTGCCGGCGAGAATGTCCTCGAGATCGGCCGGTTCGAAGGTGTAGACCTTGCGCCCCGATTCGATGCGCGAAAAGTCGAGGATGTTGTTGATGAGTTGCGTCAGGCGTCGGCTCTCGGTCTCGATATAGGTGCCGTACTCCCGGACCTTGCCCTGGTCCGTCACCCGCCCCCTCCGCATGAACTCTCCGAAGACGCGGATCGACGACAACGGCGTGCGCAACTCGTGAGACACGTTGGAGACGAATTCGTTCTTCATCGCCGACAGCCTCATCTCGCGCATCGCCGTGCGGACCGTGAGGGCGATGCCTCCGAGGAGGACCGCGGCCAACACCGCTGACATGGTCATATTGAGCGCGAAGTTGGCGCGCGCCCATTTTTCAGGGGCCGCGAATTCACCCTGCAGACTCACAGTCCAATCGGTGAAGATGAAGTCGAAGCTGCGTCTGACGAGGTCGTTTTTCGGGTTGGTCGGTTTGCCCCGGGGAAGGACCTGGTTTTTCTGGCCGTCGCGAACCACCACCACCAGCTCTTCTTTCGGGTCTTCAAAGGTCGGCAGGCTGGCCTGAATCGCCTTGGGCAGCACCTCGTTCTCGAAGAACTTCTGATCGACGATGAGTCCCGCCAGACCGATGAGTTTCCAGTTGTCGTCGACGATCGGGTTGAGGATGATCCGGTTGTCCGGGTCGCGCTGGTCGACGCTGAGGTTGGTGGTGTCGATCTTGGCGCCCTTCTTTCTCAGGTAGGCCCACGGCGATGCTGCCGCCCACACCGCGACCGTTTCATCGGAAAAATCCGGTACCTCCATTGCGTGGGTCTCCGGGTCGTAGAAGTAGATCGTGTCCCGCGTCAGGTAGCTCACGACGAAAAGCCGCTTGGCGCCGACGATCTCCTTCTTCTTGAAGTACATGCCGGCCTTCTTGATGGTCTTCGGGCCGAGGGCCTCGGGGGGCAGGTTGAGGGCGCGTTCGGAGATCTTGAAGTACAGGTAGCGGACCTCCTTCGAGACCGCCCCGAGGTAGTTGTCGAGGGCCGCCTTGCGGGCGATCGCGGAGTTGTGTTCGAGATCGGTCAGCCACCAGTACTGCAGACCGAGCAGGATGGCGAGAGGCAGCAGCACCGCGAGAACGCCCGCCCACAGGACACGAGGCCCGCCGAGGACGTTGCGCTCCACCGCGCGCAGTTCGGCGCCCGAAAACCCGCCGTTCTTGTGATTGGTGAAAACCGACATTCTTCGAATCCTTCGGCCGGGGCGGTGCTGGCCCGGCTGCAACGAATATAACGCCGAAAACCGCGGGAGTCGGCGGTTTTTGCATCTCGGTGACATCTTTGACAGCGTATGACCACTTCGTGAGGACATTCACATCCCGGTGGACCAGATTGGCTGCATGAAAAGGCAAATCAACCGTTCGATCTGCAAACCGGACCGCCGATGCCGGCGGTCCCCGAAACCGGGAGGTCAGGGAATGAAGAGACTTGGTGTGGTGCTCGTGGTGGTGGTGTTGTTGACGGCCGCACCGGCGATGGCCGGCGACAAGGGCAAGTGCGACGGCGATCCAGGCGACTGCGCAAAGAAGATGGAACAGAAGTTGGCGCAGAAGGCGTGGCTCGGGATCAGCTACGACACCGATGAAAAGGGCCGGTGGGTGGTCTCGGCGGTCGAGCCCGGCAGCCCGGCTCAAAAGGCCGGCTTCGAAAAGGGTGACGTGATGCTGGCGGTCGACGGAGCCGAGTACTCCAAGGAGAACAAGGCCGAGCTCAAGGCGGTATTCGCCAAGTTGAAGCCGGGATCGGAGGCGACCTATGTCGTCAAGCGGCAGGGCGCCAAGGTCAAGCTGCACGCGACCTTGAGCCATGTGCCGGAAGAGCTGCAGGCCAAGTGGATCGCCGAGCACATGTCGGAGGACCATTCCGAAACCCAGATGGCGTCGAAGTAGTCTCGCTTGTGCCGGGCGGGCCGTTCGCGGTCCGCTCGGGATTATTTTTTGAGAGGCTGCAACATTTCGGTCGGTTGCAGCGTCATATGTTTATGGAGAGAGGCGGAGAGCATGACCAGAATCGAGGCTGAAACGGCTGGCGACCTCGGGAGCGAACAGCGCGGCGCCTCCACCTGGTCCCAGGTCGTGGTGTCGATCGTGACCGCCGTCCTCGTACTCGCCCTCGGGTTGTTGTTGGTGGGCGTCACGTCCGACAGCGCCGAATCCCAACCGGGGTCGGGGGCGTCCGTCGGAACCCCACTGCGTTAGCCCGCACTCAGGCGGAGCAGGCCCCACCAAGAAAATGAACTACTGACAGACGGGGTTCATCCCATATTTGCGGGTTGGGCGACCGAGCCCCACCGGGGCTTCTGGCTCATATCTGAGTCCCATACAGAATCGCCTTGTGTCGCTGTCGCTCTGCGTGTTCGTATGAACCGCAACCACAAAGACACGAAGCCACGAAGGATTTCACTAAGATGGTTTTCTTAGTGTTTTTCTTCGAGTCTTTGTGCCTTCGTGGTTGTGACGTCACTATGGCCGCTCAGCGATTTCCAGGTAGGGGCGGCATACATGCCGCCCGTTGGTTGTTGGAGGCTCAGTTCAGATGCTCGGGATCGAGCTTCTCCACCTCGGGATTGACGTCGAGGTGTTGGTAGAGGTCCTCGTACAGCATGAGGAAGCGCTCCGACAGCGAACCCGCCTCCAACACCTCCTGTTTGCGGTCGCTGCGCAGTTCGAGGATTTGGCAGGCGAGGGCGATCAACTGGGCGTCGGAGACATCCGCCACGTGGTCGGCGAACTGTCCGAGGGCGGCGGCGTCCATCTCCACCAGGCTCGGCAGCAAATCGCGCAGTTCCTTGCGGAGTTCGCGGATCTCGGCGAGACGTTTGGGAGACTCGTGGGTCGGCTCGTACTGCACCCTGACCTGTCGATAGGCCGTGGTGGTCTCCAGTTCTTCGAGAATACGGAAGCGCTCGAGACCGAGCAGCCACAGCAGGAAACGCCCGTCCGGGAGTTCCTCGTGGGAAGCGATGTAACCGATGCAGCCCACGTCGCGAACCGGCGGCGATCCCGGCAGCTCGCGCTCGAATCCGGGACGAACCCCGACGATTCCAATCACCTTGTGGGTGGCAACCGTGTCGCGCACGAGGGCTCGGTAGCGCGGCTCGAAAACGTGCAGCGGGAGGACCTCTCCGGGCAGCAGCACGGTCTTCGGCAGCGGAAAGATCGGGATGACATCCGGCACGTCCATGCCCTGCAGATCGAGGTTTTCCAGGTCTTCTTGTGGCGTCGGTCGGTGCATTGCGTCTCCTAGTCAACTGGTGAAACTCCGCGGAGGCCCCCTTTCTTCCATCTGCAGTACCGTGGCGGGCGGTCGGGCTGATGGACCAGCTCACCCGGCAGGCGTCCTACGACCGGATGGTTGTTACTGTGCCGTAGCCCGGCTTTCCGCGCGCGCTTCCCGGGAGGAGCCACCTTCAACATTGTTTGCCCGTAGCATCCAGCCGACATGGATGTCCAAGCTTCCAACAATGTTGAAAATGGCACCTCCGCCGCACAGCTCGTTTCCGCACGCGCTTCCCGGGTGGGGACGCGCGGCAGCCGGGACGGCTGCCCCACAAGGGAGTCCCTGAGCAATTGTGAGGCACGCGTCCCGAGTGCCGAGGGGATGTGGCCGGAATTAAGAATTCAAAATTAAGAATTCAAAATTCAACTGTGGGAGCCCATCACCCTCCAGGCGACGAGGCGCTCGTTCATGGCGCGCAGGCGTCGGCAGAGGAGGCGGCAGAGGAGGTTGAGAAACTGGACCGCGGCGTCGGGGTCCATCGAAAGCACCTCTTCCAGAAGCGATTTGCTGACCGCGAACACCGTGCACGGGCCGCCGTGGGCGCGCGCATCGGCTGAGCGCGGGCGGTCGTCGATCAGGGCCAGTTCGCCGAAGACCTCGCCCCGCGACAGGATGAGCAGGCACTCCTCACCCATCCCGGGAACCATCCGGGAGATGCGGACGGCGCCGTCGACGACGATGTAGAGGGAGTCCCCGGGCTCGCCCTCGGCGAAGATCATGGCATCGGTCACGAAGCTCTTCTCTCGCGAGTACTTGGCCAACAGCCGGAGCTCCGAGGCGGAGAGGCCCTGTTCCCTCAGGATGTCGACCTTCGATTCCTCGGTGAGGTGGATCCGCTGTCCGACGTTGACCGGCGTGCGCTGGGCCGGAGCCGGGGTCGCAGGGGCGCCGAAGAGCTCGTTCATCTGCAGGTTGGCGGCCCGCACCTTGTCGGCCAGGGTCTGCCAGAAGCCCCACAACAGGCTCACCGCCAGTTCGCGGTTGTTGGCAACCGCCTCGTCGAGGGCCGCGGCCGGAATCGTGAATACGGTCGTCGGGGCGACCGCGATCGCGGTCGCCGAGCGCGGCAGCCGGTCGAGGTACGAAACCTCGCCGAAGAGAGCCCCCGTTGTCAGGCTCGTCAAAACCTGGGTGCCGACCGGTGTTGACCGGGTGATGCGGATCGCCCCTTCACGGATGATCTTGAGGTCACGGCTGGCATCGTCCTCGGTGAAGATGGCGTGGTTCACGGCGATCGACTCCGGCACCACGATGCGGGCCAGCGGGATCAGCAGCTCGTCGCTGAAATGCCGGAACAGCCCCATGGTTCGCAGTTCGTTGGCCCGCAGCAGCAGATCGTCGCTGATCGCTTCGTCGGCTGCGGAACGGATGCGCCCGGTCGGCAGGTCGGCCTGCGAGAAGATCTTGGCGTGGCTGAGCGCAACGTGGTCGCAGGCCTTCTGCAGGGTGGAGATCCTCGCGGCCATCAGTTTTTCGACCTCGGCAGGCTCGTTCTTGCTGAGCCGGACCAGGGTCTCGACCCGCCGCCGTTCCTGGTGCTGTTCGCGCTCCGACCGCCAGGTGGCGAGCAGCATGGCGTCGATCGCGGCCTTGAGGGCGGCGTCGAAGTTCTCGTTTTCGAGGGCCGCCCGAGAGGTCTCGATCGCCAACCGGTAGTCGAGGGGGTTGAGACGCCGCGCCTGGGTGAACTCGGCAAGGGCGGTGGCGGCGTCGCCGTGCCGCATGTGGAGGTACCCCGCCGCGGCGTAGGCCAGGTAGTTGAACGGGGTGCGGAGCTTGGCGAGGTCGATCATGTCGACCGCGCGTTCGAACTCACCGCGGGTCTCGAAGATGTGGGCCATCCCCAGTGCGTGGGAGGCCTCGAGATTGCGGCGCTTGAACTCGCGGTCGAAGTCGTCGATGCCCTCCTCGCCGTGAAGGCGGGCGGCCTCCTCCCTGAGGTCCGCGCCGTGGGGGGTCAGCGCTGCCGCGATCTTCAACAGCTCGGCGGCCTCGGCGGGACGGCGCAGAGTGCGCAATCTCCGTGCGAGCTCAACGAGCCTGGCGACCATCGAAGGGTGCGGCAACACGGTATCGCTCATTCTGACTCCGAACGAGGATTGTAGTGAAGTCGGGACTCATGGGTCAAACCCGAATCCGAAAGTCTCGGAATACGTACCGGATTTCGAGAGGTTCGGGTTAGGATGACCGTTCGATGAAAATGTTCCAGAACATCGCACTGACGGGTATCTTGGTCGCTCTGCCGGTCACGGCGTTCGCCGTCGATCTGGCCGAGCTTGCGGAGGCGACCCCGGGTCGGACCGGTGTGTGCATCACCGAGATGGACGGGGGAGAGAGGGTCGAGATCCCTCTCACCGTCCTCGGGACCATCGGGTCCGGCGCCCCCAGGGGCGAGATCGTCCTCGTGCGTCTCGACGACCCCAGGTTTGCCGAGACCGGGATCATCGCCGGAATGAGCGGGTCGCCGGTCTACCTCGACGGGCGGCTGTTGGGCGCCCTGGCCTACGGGTGGTCGTTTTCGAAAGAGCCGATAGGAGGTGTGACGCCGTTCGAGCGCATGCAGGAGATCGAAGTCGCGGGCGTCCTTGCGGCACGCATCGGCGGGCGACCCGAGATGTCCGAGCTGCTCGCCACCGCGGCCGACGGCAAGCTCGGCGCCCTGCTCCTGGAGTGGCTGGTGCCGTCGGGCTCGGGGCGGTTGCAACCGCTGCCGCTGGCGGTCACGGCCGGCGGTCTGGCCCTGCCGGCGGACGGGACCTGGCTGGCCGAGGGGTGGCGCCGGATGGGTTGGGTGGCGTCGCCCGGTTCTTCGGCCGCCGGGGCCGCGGCCGAAACGGACGCAAAGCTGGCGCCCGGGGCGATGGTCGCGAGCATTCTGGTCGACGGTGACGCGACTCTCGCCGCGGGCGGCACCGTCACCGAGGTCCGCGGCGACCGCGTGTGGGCATTCGGCCACCCCTTCCTGGGGGCCGGCGCGACGCTCATGCCGCTGGCCCGGGCGCACGTGGTCGCGGTGCTGCCGAGCCTGATGTCGTCGTTCAAGTTCTTCACGGCCGGTGAACCGATCGGTGCGGTCGTCGCCGACCGCAAGGACGGCATCGTCGGCGAACTCGGCCGCGACGCGCCGATGGTGCCGATCCGGGTCGCGGTGGGCCGGGAGGTCTACGCATTTCGGGCCATCCGCCACCCGGTGCTTCTGCCCCTTCTCGCCGCCTATCTCTCGCAGGCCGGTCAGAGCGTGACCGGCAGGACCTTCGGCGACCAGACGGTCCGGGGGCGGGTGGAGGTCCGGTATCCGGACTACGACCCGGTGGTGGTCGACGCGACCTTCTCCGGCGCCCAGGCGGCGGCCGAAGCCTCGGGGTTCGTGGCGGCAGTGGTCGCCTATCTCGAAAACACGCCCTTCGATCGGCCCGAGATCGGATCGATCGATGTCACATTCGAACGCGTCGAGGAGTTGGAGGCGGCTGTCATCCTCGAGGTCGTGCCGGAGCGCCGGATCGTCAGCCCCGGTGACGAGCTCAACGTGCGATTCCGGGTTCAGCCGCACCGCGGGCCCGAAGTGATCTACAACCTCAAAGTGAAGATCCCGGAAGAGCTCGCCGACGGCCGGATCGACCTGGTCGGCGCCGACGGCGCGGCGTGGACCGCTTACAACCTGCAGATGCGCCCGCTGGCGCCGGCGAGCTTCGGCGACGAGGTGCGGCTGGTGAATTCTCTGCAGCCATCGACGACGCTGGTCGCGGTGCTCGAGCGCCAGGATCTCGGGTTCGCGGTGGCCGGCGGCAGCATGTCGGCGCCGCCGGGCATCGTCCTCCAGCTTCAATCCGCCCTCGGCCCCAACCTCGAGACCGTGTCCTACGCGGTGTTTGCAAAGACCGACCTCGAAGTGCCGATGGCGGTGACGGGGGCACAGAGAATTCAGCTGACCGTCCGCAAGGAAGTCCAATGATGATCACGACGAAAACCCTGCTCCGATTCCTGCTACCGATTGTGGTGGTGGCGCTCACCACGCCGCCGGCCGGCGCCACCGAGACCCGGCGCTGGGTCATCGACACGGCGGACGGCTTCCTCGAAGGACGGGGGCAGGACGTGGAGGTGACGGCCGACGGAACGGTGCGGTGGGTCGAGGGCTGGGACGTGGGCCCGAATTTCGAAGAACCGGTGGTCATGGCGGGCGTGGCCGCCGGCGACGGGACGTTGATCGTCGGTACCGGCCACCCGGCAAAACTGTACCGGGTCCGTGGCGCCGAGGTCGAACTGCTGACGGACATCCCGGCCGAGCAGGTGACGGCTCTGGTGGTGCGGGACGACGGCACGGTCGTGCTGGCGACGGTGGCGCCGGGAATGGTCTATGAGTGGTCCGACGGCGCCCTCAGCGAGGTCGGACGACTGGCCGAGGGCGGCATCTGGGACCTTTCGGTCTTTGCCGGTCAGGTGGTGGCGGCCGCCGGTCCGCCCGCAACCCTGTACCGGGTGGCGGACCGCGGTCTCGAGCGCTGGAAGGAGCTGCCGGACCTGCATGCCCGGTGTCTCGAGGTCAACGGCGATCGGCTGCTGGTGGGGACATCCGGCAAGGGGCTGATTCTGAGCGTGGACGCGGCCGGCCGGATCGGTGTCCTCGCCGACAGCCCCTTCACCGAGATCTCGGATCTTGCGGTGGGCGGGGGCTCGGTGTGGGCCGCGGCTCTGGTTGGAGAACCGGCGGCGTCCGCGCCGCGAAACAAGGATGAGAGTTCGGAGGCCGACGGCGCTGCGGTCGAGACCGAAATCAGCGCGGGCGAGGACCTCAAGCTGCCCAAGGTGAACGGCAAGACCGCGACCTCCGAGATCCTCCAGCTGACCGCGGACGGCGGGCTGCTCAGCCTCCACCGCTTCACCAAGGAGGTGGCGGCGTCGATTGCGTGGGACGGAGAGGGCCTGCTGGTCGGCACCGGGTGGGAGGGCGAGGTGTGGCGCTTCGTCGCCGACGGCGGCGCTCGTCTCGCGACCGTGGATGCGGTCCAGATCGTCGGGGTCATCGACGGCGGTGAGGCTTTGTTGACACAGGGGCCCGGCGGAGTGCTGTGGCGCGCGTCCGATGGAACGCGTCCGGGAAGGTTCCGCTCGCCCACCAAAGGATTCGACCAGCCGGTTCGGTTCGGCGAGTACCGGGTCGAACCGGCGTCGCCGGGAGTGGAGATCCGTTTTCGAACCGGAGTGTCCGCGGCGCCCGACGACACCTGGCTGGAGTGGACTGATTGGATGCCCGCCGGGGTCGGGCAGGTGTCCCTGCCGCCGGCACGGGCCGTGCAGTGGGAGCTGAAGCTGCCGCGGGCAACCGGCGCACCGGTGGTCGTCGATCGGGTGGAGGTGGCGACGGTCGAGATCAACCTGCCGCCGCGGGTGTCGGCGCTCGCGGTCGAAGACCCCGGGGTCATCTATCTGGCGGCGCCGCCGGTCTCGGGGCCGGTGATCGAGGCCGTCCACCCCGACCTCAACGGTATCTTCACGGTGATCGACGAGACCGCGGCCAAGAACGGAGCCTCGACCAGGGGCAAGAAGTACTACCGCGCGGGCTTCCGCACGGTGAGCTGGGAGGCCGTCGACCCGAACAAGGACCCCTTGAACTACCGGCTCGAGATCGAAGGCGAGGGGGGTCGCAGCCTCGAGATCCGCGACCGCATCGCCGGCACCCAACTCGGGATCGACACCAGCGCCGTGCCCGACGGCGTCTACCGCTTCCGGCTCACCGCCAGCGACAGCCCCGACAACCCCGAAGGGGCCCTCGAAACCACCCGGCTGAGCCGCTGGTTCTCGATCGACAACACGCCGCCGACGGTGGCTCTCGCACGCAGCGCGGATACATGGAAGGTCACCGTCACGGACGCTCTGAGCCCGATCGTGCGCGCCGAGTGGTCGCGTGACGGTGATGCCTGGGAAGCCCTGGCGCCGGCCGATGGCCTGCTCGACGGTCGAGTGGAACTCTTCGAATTCCCGGCCGAGCCCGGCGAGCACCTCGTCGTGGTTCGGGTGGTCGACCGCCAGCACAACCGCGCGACCGCGGGAGCCGTCGAAAACTAGGAATTAGGAATTCGGAATTCGGAATTCGGAATTCGGAATTTCCATCGCAACCCCCCCGCCGACGGGAAGCATTCGAGTGCTCGCGGAAACCCGCGCGGAAACGAGTCGCGTGCGGTGGAGGCGCCTCGAAGCAACGTTCTAACGTTTGAACGTTGAGACGTTTGAACGTTTTCTCCGGTACAATCGCGGCATGTCTGCATCCCACGCGCCGGTTGCCGTTTACCCCGGGTCCTTCGACCCGTTCCACGTCGGTCACGTGGCGATCGTCGAGCGGGCGACCCGGATCTTTCCGAAGGTCGTGGTCGGCATTCTCCTCAACGCCGGCAAGGACGCGCTCTTCAGCCCGGCGGAACGCGCCGAGATGGTGCGCGAGATCTACGCCGACAACCCGATCGTCGAGGTCCGGTCCTTTTCGGGTCTGCTGGTGAACTTCCTCCAGGAGATCGAAGCCACCATCATCATCCGCGGGATGCGCGCGGTCTCGGACTTCGAGTACGAGTTCCAGATGGCGCTGATGAACCGGCGGCTGTATCCGGATGTCGAGACGGTCTTTCTCACCCCCAAGGAGGAGTTCCTCTACCTGTCGTCGCGTCTGGTGCGGGAGGTGGTGGCCCTGGGCGGGGATGTGACCGGTCTGGTTCCCGACCCGGTTCGCCTGCGTCTCGAGGAGCGGTACCGCAAGATCACCCACCCGCCGACCCGGTAGGGCGCCGTGCGCCTGGTGGTCTTCGGGTCCGGCCATCCTTTTCGCGGCGGCGTCGCGCGGACCACCACCGAGATGGCGAGCGCGCTCGAGAATCGTGGTCACGAGGTCCTCTATCTGACGCCGCGCCGTCAGTATCCGACCTGGTTGTTCCCCGGCGCGAGCGATCGCGACCCCCGGGCCTGCCGCCGGCTGGCGTGCGCCGAGCCGGTTCTCGAACCCATGAACCCCTTCACCTGGGCGGAGAGCCGCCGCCGGGCCGTCGCCTTTGCGGGAGACGCCTGGATCATCCCCTACTGGACCTGGGCGTGGGCCGGGCTGTGGCGTTTTCTGCTGTACGGGGGCCGGCCGCCGGCGGTGGCGGTGGTCCACAACCCGGCCGATCATGATGGCGGCACGCTGCGGCGGTGGGCGGCGCGATCGGTCCTCGGGCGCTGTCAGGCGCTCTTCACCCACGCCGCCTCGCTCGAACGCGACCTCACCACGGCATATCCCGGAGCGCCGGCCGGTTCCTACCCGTTCCCACCGACCGCGGTGGGAGAGTTGCCCGACCGTGCCGCAGCACGGGCTGCGCTCGAGTTGCCCGCAGATCGACGGGTGGCCCTGTTCTTGGGTCTCATCCGGCCCTACAAGGGAGTCGATCTCCTGATCGAGGCCGCCGCCCGGTTGCGTCCGGACAGCGACTGGCTGCTGGTGGTGGGTGGGGAGCCGTGGGGTGGGCTCGCGAGCATTCTGCAGCAACAGGTCCGGGACCTGGGCCTCGAGGATCGCGTCCGTCTGGTGCTGCGGTGGGTCCCCGAGGTCGAGGTGGCGGGGCTGTTGGCGGCCGCCGATCTGGTGGTCCTGCCCTACCGATCCGGATCGCAATCGGCGGTGGCGCCGATGGCGCTGGCCGCCGGGGTGCCGGTGCTGACCACCGATGTCGGTGGGGTCGCCGAGATCGTGCGCCACGGCATCGACGGTTGGGTCGTCGAACCGGGGTCGGTCGATGCCCTGGCAACGGCCCTTTCTGCGCTCGACCGTCCGACCCTGGAGCGCCTCGCCCGCGGCGCCGTCGAGGGGTGCGACCGCTTCACCTGGGACGGCTACGCCGGGGCACTCGAGGAGCTGATCAGAAAAGTGGTCTGACCTTGCGCGATAGAAGCTGTCCGCACGGCCAAACGGATGCAGGATGCAAGCCTCAGGTCGCAGGATTCACCAACCCGACGCGGGTCTGAAGGTGGGCCAAGGCCCACCCTATCGGACCCGCGAACCGGGCGGTCCGGTAGGGTGGGCCTCGGCCCACCTTGAGAGCTCGATCCGAATCGAGAGTGCCCGTCTTGGATCGAGAATGATCCAGCATCCTGCATCCTGCATCCTGCATCCTGCATCCAAGAAAAAAGCCCACCGAAAGGTGGGCTTTTTGATTATCAGATGCCTTGATCAGTTGGTCAGACCGCGAATCAACTCCACCGCCTGTTCGTGGGAGAGCTTCTCTCCGAGCGGCAGGCTCTTGGTCTCCGACAGCCCCTCCTGGTCGAGTTCGAGGTAATTCAGGAGATCTTCCTCACCGTCCCAGTGCATGATGAGCTTGAGGCCGGTCCCGACCTCGATCTTGGTCGCCGCCAACGGCAGATCGGGACGGAGGGCGACAGTCGACGGGCTGCGCAGGATGATGATCTGGCGCCGCCTCTTGGTGGCGCCGTCCTCGACGACCTCGGGCCGCAGCTCGAAGATCTGGAACAGGCAGCTGTTGATGTCGGTGGCAAACACCGCGGGGTAGCCGGTTTGCGGGTCCTTCAGGAGCTTCGGGTGCTTGAGATCCTCGGCCGGCCCGATATCGAAACAGGCGATCCCGTAGGGGAGGAAATCGACGAGAGCAACGGCCTCGGCGTCTTGAAACAGAGGCACGCCATCGTCATCCACCGGCACCGCCATGTACTGGGCGGCTCCGACTTCGTACTCGCTCGCCCTGCTCCACCACACGAGGTGGATGAAGGTCGTGGCGATCTCGACCTCGACCGGCTCTTCGCCCCCGTCGACCTCTTCGCTGAAGGTCGAGGCAGCGCGGTGAATCATCATCTGGGGATTGGCCGCTGCGGTGCCGTCGTTCCCGGCAAACGTCGTCGGTCCGATCCAGGTTCCATCGAGGTATCCAGCGAGGCGAAGGCGGGCTTCCATGTCGGTTTTCTTCTGCCACAGGACGTAGAGAGCGCCGGTCGCGTGGTCGACTCCCACCTGCAGGGAGTCTTCATCAGCGGCGGCGGATTGGGGGACGTACAGCTCTTCGACCGTGCCGTCGGCGTACCGGGCGGTGACCACCACCTGGTTGTCGACAGTGGCGACCGAATAGAGGTCACCGGTCCTGGCCAGCGTCATCGGCCCGACCGCCCCGGCGATGCCGGCGAAGCCGAGGATGACGGCGAGCAGAATGCATCTGACTCCCCTCATCGCTACCCCCTCAAATTCACCACGGAGGTCAGATCGGTGGCGAGGAAGACATCGATGATCTCCTCCGACACCCCGGCCTCCGGGTAGTACGCGGTGAGTTCGCGCAGGTATCGGCGAGCCCCGAAGGTGTCGCCGCGCCTCACCGCGATTTCGCTCAACAAAAATAGACAGTTCTTCGCGATCTGCTCGTCCGAGTGTTCGATGGCCAGTTCGAGAGCGCGGGTGCCGCACTCCTCGGCGCGATCGAGGTCGTCGGTCAGGACGTAGCCGTAACAAAGGTCCTGGAGGGTCTCGAACAGGTAGTGGTCGGCGCCGAGCTCTTCCATGACCGACCGCGCCTTTTCACAGTGGTCGAGGCCCTCTTCGAGCCGGTCGGTGCACATCATGACGTAGCCGAGGTTGTCTTCGACCTGGGCCGCCATGACCCTCTGGTAGCCCGCGCCGTTTCTGTGTGCATCGAGGCACCGCACGAAGGCGTCTTCGGCCTCGTCAAACTGCGACGCCCGCGCCGCCAGGGTGCCGACAAGGTTGAGGCTGCGGTGTTCGAGACTCGAGTCGGCGAGCTCGCCTGCAAGCGTGGTAGCGCGCCGGGCATAGTTCTGGGCGCGCTCGAAATCTCCGGAGATGAAATAGGCGACGCCGGTGTTGTAGGCGGCGAGGAAACGGTTGCGGGGGTCACTGCTCGAAAGCAGGATCTCCTTGAGCTTGGGGATCTGGTCGGCGCCCTGGTCGAGCTCCACCAGCACCGAGCAACGGTTGCAGAAGGCGCGGTCGGCGAGGTCGACCTCACCGTGTTCGCGGGCAACGGACTCGGCGTCGCCGAACAAACCGGCGGCGAGCTCGAAGTCGTCGCTGCCGAGCGCCTCCGCCGCGAGACCCATCAAAATGTCGTAGCGGTCCCTCATGAGCCCTGCTCTCCGGAGCGCAGACGCGAAGTGAGAGTGCGCCGCTCCTGGCGCTCCTTGCGGAGCTTGAACTCGATGAACTCCTGGACCTCGGCCCTCGATTGAGGACCCAGCTCGCGGAGCATGTGCAGGATCTGCATGTCGTGTTGGCTGAGGGGTTGTCGCTCCTCGACCTTGGCCGGCTGGTCGCCGAAGAAATCAGCGAGCTCGAGGTCGAACACGGTGAGGATCTTGAACAATGTGTCGAGGGAGACCCGGTACTCGCCCTTCTCCATGCGGGACAGATCGGATTGCTGGATGCCAATCTGGCGCGCCAGGTCGGCCTGAGTCACCCCTCGTTCCTTGCGCAGCTTGCGCAGGCGGCTGCCGACGGCGGCCACCTGGGGCGAACTCAACTGCGCTCTGTCGGCCATGCCTTGGCCTTCCCTTCCGACCTGTAGTACCATCCCGCGTCGGCTCGCGGACACAATTCTGCCGGACGTTATTCATCTTATGCTGCTGCGACAAGGGCGTCAAGGGCAAATTGCAGTGATGATACCGGTCCCGGCGGGCACGTCGACTCCGCGGTGGATTTCGCCGGCGTTGTTGGAGGGGAGCTTCTTCGAAGACCATGAAGAGCCATGTATTTGCAGTCCTTCGCATGCCGCAGACCCTGTACCGACAACGATTCCTCCTGCGCCAGCTTGCGTGGCGGGCGTTTGCCGCCCGCCACGCCGGATCCTACCTCGGGTGGTTGTGGACCCCGATCAGTACCGCGGTGCAGTTCGCGCTCTATATGACGGTCTTTTCCGCGATTCTCCAGATCAAGGTGGAAGGTCTTGGTATCGATCTTGCTAGACGCCCCGACGTGGGATTCGGGGTTTTTCTGATCACCGGGCTTGTGCCGTTTCTAGCGGTCAACGATGTGATCGTGCGCGCGGCGAGGCTTTTTCGCGCCCATGCCAGCCTGGTGCAGCGGGTGCGCATGCCGCCCGAGGTGCTGGTCGTCGGCGACGCTCTCGGCACACTGATGCACCACGCAATCTCCTTTGCTCTCGTGGTGGTTTACTGCGTATGGCGCGGCCATCTGGGATTGACGGGCATTGGGTGGATCGTACTCGGTCTCGCGACCCTCGTTCTCTGGATCATTGGCGCCTCGCTGTGTGCGAGCCTGGTGGGAGCCTATCTTCCGGATGTGGCCGAAATCATGGGGTTGGCGCTGCAGGTTGTGTTCTACGCCGCCCCGATCGTGTATCCTCTCGCCCTGGTGCGGTCGGACGTCGTGCGCACCATCATCGAATCGAATGCGCTGACCCCGATGGTCGGTGTGCTGCGAACGGGCCTTGTTGGGGCCGAGCCACCCTCCGCGACAGCGATCGGCTACCTCCTGGTTGGAGGGTGCTTTCTGGTGTGGGCCGGGGCGGCTTCGTTGGATCGCTGGCGGGGATCGATTGCCGACCTGGTGTGAGGGCTGGTTTTTGACAAATGACGGAATGCGGAGGTTTTTGATGAATCGCAAGAAAATGATCGCGGCGGCAGCGGCTGTCGCTCTGATGACGACGGTGGGTTGGGGGCAGCAGACGGCGCCGGCCGAGCCCCAGGCACAACCGACGCCGGCCACCGCGGCGGGGCCGCAGCCGCGCATGACAGAGGACGAGATGGCGCGGCGCCTCCAACATTGGAAGACCAAGCCCGAGCAGACCTGGGAGGAGTTCGTCGCGGATTGGGTGACCCCGCAGCCGTTCTCGAAGAAGTACGCGGTCCAGATCGACGAGAGGTTCGCGTACCCGCACATTGCCTCGAGCATCAAGATGGAGATCGTGCGCGAGGATGAGAACACCGTGTGGCTGCGAGGCATCCCTCCCGAGAACCCGGAGTCGCCCCTCTATTCCATCTGGGCCCAGACCCAGGCTTACGAGGCGCGCTACCTCGATCAGCTGGAGGCCATGAACACGCCGGGCGCAGTGTATTTCATGGACTTCGAGGCCCCGGAGGTGCCGCCGCCGTTCCAGGACGGGCTCACGTTCGAGCCGGTGCCGAGCGGCCTGCCTCAGGGAGGGCGTTGGCAGATGGGCTTCGCCGTCGCCGACATGAACGGCGACGATGCGCCGGACCTCGTCTTTCCGCCGGCCCGCAAGGGCTTCATGGGTCGGCCGAGCATTTTCCTCAACCAGGGGGAGGGTCGGTTCGAGCCGTGGGAGAACGTGGCGTGGCCCGGCAACCTGTCCCTCGATTACGGTGGGGTCGCAGTCGCCGACCTCAACAGCGACGGCCACCAGGACATCGTGGTCGCGGTCCACTTCTCGTCGCAGTTCGTGCTCTGGGGCGAGGGCGGCGGCCGCTTCACCAGATTCGAAAAGCTGCCGTCCCCGGACCCGCGGCTGTCGTCCCGCGCGGTGACCGTCGACGACTTCGACGGCGACGGACGGCCCGACCTCGCCTTCGCGGCCGAGATCGACTTCGACGTCACCACCAGCGCCGCCATCGAGGGCTCGGCCTGCGTGTGGGTGCTGCGCAACCGGCCGGACGGCTGGGTTCTCGACACAAAAGGGCTGCCCGACCGGCTGATCGCCGACGTCATCCATTCGGCCGACATGGACCAGGACGGGAAGCCGGACCTGGTGGTGGCCTCGAACTCCTCGGGCGAGCGCCGGTTGGTGTACCTGAACCGCGGCGCCGAGGGCTGGGAGCCGGCGGTCTTCAAGGGCGTGCTCAGCGCCGCGTACCACTACGACGTGGTGCCGGCCGGCGACGAGCTCTTCGCCACCTTCATCCAGTTCAACATGATCGACGGCAAGGCTCAGGCTCGAAACGGCCTGGTGCGCTATCCGATGTCCTTCTCGCAGGAGGTGTGGAAGAACGGAACCACGCTGACCTGGGACAAGGACCGGGTTGACGTCTTCTTCCGGCTCGGTGCGGCCGACGTCAACGGCGACAGCCGCACCGACGTGGTGGCGAGCCGCAAGGGCGGCGGCCTCGAGGTCTACGTGCAGAACGAGTCGGGAGAGTTCTCCAAGGAACGGTCGCCGGAGCTCGCGAACACCGGCGTCGCCTACGACATCCGCCTCATCGACCTCGACGGCGACGGCCGCGATGACATCGTCGCCGGCCTCGCGCCGGCCGGCGGCAACCCGGGCGGCATCCGGGTGTGGCTGGCCCGGAATCGGAGCTGACCCCACGGTGGGCACCCGCCGCCACTCCGCCCAAGCTGCTGTAGCCGCGAGGCTTGACTTGCGCCGCACGGAATGGGATGATGCGGAAGCGTTTGGAACGGCCCGCGGAGGCCCGGCAGTGCTTGACAGCGGGGGATACCGGGTGCTATATTTTATGCTGTTGTGACATATTTAGATATCAAGTTGATGGAAGCAAATCATTTACGGGAGGTGATGCGGAACATCGGTACGACGGAACGTCCGAGAACCGGTACGCATTGAAGACCGGAAAGTTTTGTGAGTATACGAGAGAGGAAAGGAAGGAGTTGAGTATGAAGAGGTTTCTTACGATTATTGTGGCCGGGGTTATGGCCCTTGGCCTGAGCAGCGTGGCTTACGCCAACTACTGCTCGTTTGACGCGGTGCCGTCGGCAACGCTGCTGTTCCCGTTTGTCGCCTACGACTACGAGGGCGGCTTCGATGGCCAGACCACCCAGCTCGCGATCACCAACGTCTCCGCGGAGGCGCAGATCGTCCACATCACGATTTGGACCGACTACTCGGTCGCGATCCTCGACTTCAACATCGTGCTGACCGGCTACGACGTGGCGCGGATGAACATCCGCGACATCCTTGGCGCAGGCCTCCTGCCCACCGAGGACGCCGCCACCGGCCGCGACGACAACATCTGGCAGCACCTGATCACCTCGACGGCGCCGTTCTACGGCAACAACGCCGGCGACACCCCCTTCGACGACGGTCCGTACTCGAGCCACAACGAGCTCCTGAACGCCGCTGTCAACTACACCAACCTGCCGGATCCCGACCCCGCGGGCACCTACCCCGCGCTCGGCCTCGACATGCGCTGCAACCCGTTCGCCCTGGGTGCGCCCTACAGCCGCCCGGCCTACATTGCGTCGCCGTCCAACTACGTCGACCCGATCCCGCAGGGCACGCTGGACATCTTCGAGGGCTACCTCAAGGCCAGCCAGACCGCTTCCAAGTCCTACGTGAACTGCACCGGCTCGCTCTATGATTTCTTCGCCGACCCGTGGTTCATCACCCGTGATGACGGCCCGGTGTGGCTGTACGTGACCGCCGACGTCGTCCGCGCCTGCAACAAGGACCTCCCGGACGGCGCAGCGATCACCTACTTCAACGCCGACCGCCCGAACACCGAGGGCGTGATCGACGACAACGTGCTCGTCGGCGACGTGATCTGGCTGAACTCGCTGGACCGGTTCTCCGAGGCCGACAATGCGGTCCACCTCGAGGCCGATCCGGCCTTCACCGGCCCGGTGACCTTCTACGAGCGCTACCTGGTGCCCGGCACCGCCGACTACCGCGAGCCGCTGCCGACCGCTTGGGCGTTCCGCTACCAGGTGAACGAGGAATTCGGCATCAACACCTGGATCCGCGCCTTCAAGGCCTCGACCTTCAACCGCACCGTCTTCGACCTCGCCTCGAGCCGCGTGTCGCCCTTCGCGTACGCGAACTACAACTGGGGCAACATTTCGTCCGCCGGCCCGGCGTCCCTGTACGCCTCCGCCTGCGTGCCCTACACCTACTGGGCGTGGGACGAGGACGAGAACGTGAACACCGTGACCTCTGAAGAGGATCCGTGGTCCGGCGGCCCGGCCGCGCCGATCCGCCCGGTTCCGAACCTCCTCCCCCTGGAGACCCAGGAGGTCGAGGCCAGCCAGTTCTTCCTCGTCGGCCAGAGCGACGGCGACGCCTTCGGCTGGCTGCTCTTCGCGTGGCCAGGCTCCAACCAGGCGGTCGACCCGCGCCTCTCTGAGGACTGGTACCAGACCTGGATGGGCGTCAAGTACTCCGGCTTCGGCGACTACACCGCCGCCCTGTCGGGTGCTGTGATGGCCAACTTCAACTGCAACAGCAACGAGGTCCTGCCGGTGCTCGGCCTCGGCCAGTACTCGTTCAACCCGCCCGCCGGTCCGCCTGCGACCGAGTAAGCGGAGCGTCGTTCAATCCCAGAGGCGGCCTTCGGGCCGCCTCTTCTTCCGCAACGCAGCCGGCGCGGCTGCGTTGCGGAAAAAAGCACCTGGTGACCGCGGTCACAGCTTCGTCGCGGAATCATAAGTTATTGAAATAAATGAGGCCTAAAGAGCCGCTGGGGTTTGACACCAGGCGCTCTTTACGCTACTTTTCGAGGGTGGAGGTGAGCATGATCCGCTCCCCGTTCAAGATCCCGATCTCCAGCCGCATCCTCGCCGGTGCGCTGGTGTGTGCAGCGCTCGTCCCCGGTCCGCCGGCGGCCGCGCAGAGCTACTGCCAGGAGTGGACCCAGGTCCTTCTCGACACCACGGAAAGCTGTGTGTCGGACCCCCGCCGCCCGCGCGCCTTCGGCGTTGAGGCCTTTACGTGGAAGGGCCGCGACTACTTCGCCCTCAACGCCGGCAACGAGCTCTGGATCTACAACATCGACGACCCCGACCGCCCGGTGCTCACCGCCGAGTCGGCCTTCGAGTTCGGCACCGTCGGCGACTCCGACTACGACCTTCTCTCCTTCGACGTGTGCGACGGCTGCCGCTTCGGGGTTATCGAGCACAAGAAGGTGCGCACGGTGGTCTTCGACCTCGGCACCGCCGAGATGCCGCGGTTCTCCGGCCACACCAAGTACGAGGCCACCGACCCGGGCGGGGTCGTGTTCATTCACGGCGGTCAGAACTACCTGGTGACCCGGGCCAATAACCACTGCAGCCTCAACGCCGGCCTCTTCAGCGTCAGCTCCACCTCGAACCTCGGCTTCGTGCAGTGCCTCGATGTGGACGGGGCAGGGCTCAGGCTCAACGGCGGCGAGAGCCTCGCAGTCGGCGCCGACACCTACCTCTACCTCGGCGACGGAGACAACGGCACCGCCCGCATCTTCAAGGTCACCGGCTCGGGTCCGTCCCTGAGCGCCAGCTACGTCTCGACGCCGCCCGGCATGCGCGCCTACGGCAGCTCGCTCTCCATCGACCCCCACAACATGCTCGCCGCCTCGGCCAACGTGGACGCCGACCGGGTGACGATCTACGACATCTCCAACCCGGCGCAGCCCACCGAGCGCTGGCAGCTTTCCAAGAAGTGGGCGCACCACGTCGCACTGCGCTCGGTCGGCGCCGGCGCCACGCCGGTGCTTTCCGTGGTCGCCGGCGCCGGCATCAACACCGCCGAGCTGTTTCTCGTCAAGTCGGCGGGGCCGGAGCCGGTGGACAAAGCCTTCTGGTCCGACCTCTCGGAGCCTCACAACGAGTTTCAGGCCTGCGTGCTCGACACCGCGGGCACCCTGTCGCCCAACGGCGATGCCTTCTACTGGAGCCGCTTCACCCTGCACCAGGTCTTCGACACCTCGCGCTGCCTCGGGCCTTCCAACGCAATCGCCAACGTGACGGTGACACCCTCCACGGTCTTTCCCGGCCAGGTCGTGACCGTGAGCGACGCCACGGTGGGCTCCTACGACCGCTGGGCGCTGTGGGCCACCGAGCAGCCCGGCGGCGCGACCTACGGCTACCCGAGCATGTCGCCCGCCAACCCCCACAGCTTCAATCTGACCATTCCTCAAGACCTGGCGGCGGGCGTGTCCTACACCGCTTCGGTCGCGGTGGAAAGCGACGAGCTGACGCCGACCACGCCTGCCGCGGACGCCGCCATCACCATCAACCGCGCACCGACGGCGAGCTTCACAGTGACGCCGGAGGCCGTGATCGTCGGCGAGTCGGTGTCCTTCGCGGCATCGGTGAGCGGCGGCACGCCCGCGAAGGGGCCGTCCGACACGGCGGCCTACGAGTGGGAGGTCTTCGCGCCCGGGTCCGCCACACCGACGGCCTACTCCGGCCCGACCGTGCCGGCCCTGGTGCTGGGGACCGCCGGCGACTGGCTGGTCAAGCTCAAGGTCAACTACCTGCACGGCTCCGCGACCTCGGACCCCGACGGCGACGGGCTGTACGAGGCCGTGGCCGAGGCGACGATCCCGGTGACCTCGGTGGCGGCGGCCTTCAGCATCACACCGGCGAGCCCGCTCAACACCCAGCAGATCACCCTCAACGGCCTCGCCTCGAAGCCGGTTGGCGGCAACCTGAGCTTCTTCTGGCGGGTTTTCGGGCCCACCAACCGCGGCGGCGAGGGCGTCAACCCGAGCGAGTACAACGGGTGCCCGGCCAGCCACACCTGCCAGATCCCGTCTGACACGCTGGAGTGGGGCGCCTACAACGTGGAGCTCACGGTGACCAACCTCGACGACAACGAGGACTCGACGGCCACCAAGACCCTGGCGGTGGGCAACGGGGCCATCCAGCCCGCGTTCACCTGGGCGCCGGCGAGCCCTGACATCGCCGACAGCGTGATCTTCACCATCCAGGGCGTCGAGGTGCCCATCGACAAGGCGACCTGGACGATGGGGGGCACCGGCTGCGACGGCGCCAGCTCGGCCCAGGTGTGCACGCCGTCGGCGTTCGCCGACTGCAAGGCGCTGGCCTTCAAGTACGCATCCGGCGGCAGCAAGGTGGTGGGCCTGACGGTCGAGATCGACGGCGTCAGCTACACCGATGAGCGCCCGGAGGTCCAGCGCACCGTTCCGGTGTCGGCGAGCGGCAGCTGCGGCGGCGGGGGCGGCCCCACGCCCACCTGCACCTACAACCTGAGCGCGTCCTCGGCCACCTTCGGCACCGCCGGCGGCCCGGGCATCTTCACCGTCTTCACCAGCTCGTCGTGCAACTGGACCGCCAACACCAGCTCGTCCTGGATCACCATCACGTCCGGCACCAGCGACACCGGCAGCGGCGCGGTGAGGTACACGGTCGACGACAACACGGGCGCGCAGCGCACCGGGTACATCTCGGCCGGCGGCAAGCTCTTCACCATCGTCCAGCAGGCGCCCTACGTGCCCGCCAACTTCGTGATGTCGAACCCGAACCCCATGATCGGCGAGGTCATGACCTTCACCGTCGACCAGGCGCTGACGGTCGACTCGTGGGACTTCGGCGAGGCCGATTGCCGCGGCGCGAGCCCGGCGATCAACTGCAGCTTCCTGGCGCCCGGCGCCTGCAACACCATGGAGTGGACCTTCCCGACCTCGGGTGAGAAGGCCATCACCATGGTGCTGGCCGACGGCCGCACCCAGACCAAGGGGCCCACGGTGCGCACGGTGGGCGAGTGCTGCACCGCCGACCGCGCGCCCTCGGCCGCCTTCACCGCCAGCTCGACCGAGCCGGCAGTTGGCGAGACGGTGGTGTTGACCGACCTGAGCAGCAAGTCGGCGGCGACCAAAGAGCTGGCATTCGTTTGGAACCCGACTACCCCCGAGATCGGCGAGAACACGGTCTTCACCCTCTCGGGCATGACCGGCACGATCACCAAGGCGACCTGGAACTTCGGTGGCACGGGGTGCGCAGGAGCCGCCGCCACCCAGATCTGCACTCCCGGTCCGTTTGACCCGTGCAACGCGCGGGCCTTCAAGTTCGCCAGCGGGGGTGCGAAGTCCGTCAGCGTCGAGATCGAGCTCTCCGGTGGCGGCACCCAGAGCTACGGCCCGGTCGACGTGACCGTGCTCAACTCGGGTTCCTGCGACGGCGGCGGTGGTGGCGGCTGCAGCTACTCGATCTCGCCCACCTCGACGCAGCTCACCGCGATCGGCGGCGAGGGCCAGTTCGCGGTCAACACCCAGGCCGGGTGCGCGTGGATCGCCACCACCGAGACCCCGTGGATCAGCCTCAATCAGGGTTCCGGCACCGGCAGCGGCACAGTTCGCTTCAGCGTTCCCGCCTATGAGGGCGAGATCCTGCGCAGCGGGAGCGTCAGCGTCGAGGGCAAGCGCCACACGGTGCGCCAGGACCCGCCCATTCCGGACCTCGACTCGGAGCCCACGGCGTGGCTGTGGACGGTGTGGCTGCTGACCGAGGGCGGCGGCTCCACCGAGGTCGCCAGCAGCAGCGATCGGAACTTCATCTACGCCTTCGAGGCACCGGGCACGTACGTGGTCAGCCTGGAGGCCTCCAACTGCGTCGGATCGTCCGAGGACTCGATGGTCATCAACGTCACTGATTCGCCGATCGAGGACTTCGTGGTCGGTGCCGCGGTCAGCCTGGCCGGCGCCAACGAGACCCAGTGGGAAACCGATTTCCGTTTCCACAACCCGTGCGGGGAACCGCTCGATGTGCGGATCGAGTATGAGCCCGAAGGCACCAACAACACCGATCAGCAGCTCATGTTCCGCGAGTTCGAGCTGGCTGCGAACGAGACCCGGATCTTCGCCGACATCGTCGAGGCCATCCCCGGCCTGGCGGGTGAGGAGCGCACCGGTTCGGTGAGGATCGAATCGTCGAGCGGCAGCGGCTGCAAGGTGCTCTCGGTCTCGCGGACATTCAACGACACACCAGATGGCTCCCTGGGTCTGTTCGTGCCGGCGTTGCCGGTTAAACGCAACGGCACCGACTTCCTCGATCTCACCGGTCTGAACCACGACTCCGACTACCGAACCAACCTCCGCCTGGTGAACTACAGCGACGTCGATGTCTGGGTGCCGCTCTCGCTGTACGACCGCAACGGCAATCAACTCGGTCCGAGCCGCAGCACCCTGGTGCGGGGCCACTCCACCAAACAGGTCAATGAGGTGGCAGCATGGCTGGGGGTCGAGGGGGACATCGCACCCTTCTCGGTGCGCGCCGATGTGACCGGCGTGGATGTTCAGGCTTTTGCCACGATTGTCGACAACATCACCGGGGACTCGGTCCTGTTCCTGTCCTCCTTCAAGGGAGAGAACAAAGTCTGGTTGGTCGGCGTGGCCAGTCTCGAGGGCGTCAACAACTCACAGTGGCGCACCGACATGTGGCTCTACAACCCGACCGGGGATTGGTTGAGCGGAGAGTTGGAGTTCGTGGTTGGAGACGACCCGGGTGAGGCTTTTGGATTCGAGTGGCCGACGCTGGGTGAGCACCGCATCAAGCAATACCTCGACATCGTCGGCGACGAACTCAATCTCTCGGAGACTCGAGGCTACATCGTGCTGACGGGCGCCGACGACGGGCCGGTCCCGCAGGTCGCGGCGCGGACGTACAATCTGGATCCAGCGGGCGGAACCACCGGGCTCAACCTGCGTGCTTTCGGCGGCGACGATCTCCTCTACCCGGGTGAGACCGGATTCGTGGTTGGGATCTCCAACTCGGCGGACCAGAACATCGGCTTCCGGACCAACCTCGGGCTCCTCAACACGGATCGCGATCGTTGGACGGGGGTTCGTCTGACCTTGATCGACGTCGCCGGAGCCCAGGTCGGCGAGCCGATGGACATGATGATCGCCCCCGGGGTTCTGCGCCAATTCGACGTGGCCAAGAAATTCGGTGTCTCGGATGTGACGGCCTCGGCCTCACTCAAGATCGAGGTCACGGAGGGTGGCGGCGTGGCAGCGTACGCCACCGAAATCGACAACCGGACCCAGGACGCGATCTTCATCCCTGCGCAGCGCAGGTTCATGGGCGCCGCGCGCTAGAGGACCCGACCTGAACCAGTACACGGGGCTGCCTGCAGGCAGCCCCGTTTTTTGCTGCGCCGGATGCCGCTGCGGTGGCACGGAGTTTGCGTTATACTCTGCGACCAACGAGCCGCGTGCCGGTATGGCACTGGCTGCAAGGAGATCCCGAATGAAGCAAAGGCTGTCTCCCATCCTCGTCATCACGCTGTGCGCCGGCCTTGCCGGCGCGGCAGAGCTTCCGGAGCCAGGCGAGCTGGTGCAGAAGACAATCGCCGCTGCGGGTGGCGAGGCCTTTTCCAAGATCGGCGTCCTCAAGCTCGAGGTCGCCGCCGAGCAGATCCTCCATGAGGGCGGCACCAAGCTCGAGACCTACACGGCCTACGCCGACACCACTTCGAAGCTCGCCAACCTCCGCATGGAGCTGCCGGGCGACGTGGTCGTGGCCCGCACCCGCGCCTCAGGCTGGTCGACTGCGGGCGGCGTCCTCGACGAGCGCCCCCAGACCTCGTCCATGGCCTACCGGACCCTCAACCAGAGCCTGTTCACGGTGCTCCTGCCCTTCAGCCTCGAGATGGAGGGGGTGTGGGCCAAGGAGGTGGTGGAGACCACCTGGGAGGGCCGCGAGGCCTGGGCCCTGCTGCTGCCCTTCACCAAGGGCTTCTTCGTCTCGCCGGTACTGGAGACCATCTGGCGGGTGGTCATCGACAAGGACACGTACGCCATCCTGGCGGCGGACTTCATGCCGCCGGTCCAGTACCGCGAGGTGGAGCAGGTCGGCGTCCGCTACGGCATCCTCGCTCACAACCAGGTCCAGGGGGCGAAGATCCCGGCCCACATCCTCGCCGTGGGCCTTTCGCTCGAGTCCCAGGAGACCGGCGACTACCGCGTCACCAAGATCGAGAGCTCGGCCTGGGACGGCTGGGCGCCGGGCCTGTTCCTCAACCCGCAGCAGCTCGAGGCCCTCGAAAACCAGGAGTGAGGCGCCGCCACGTCTGGGATCAGTTTTGAGTTTTGAGCTATCCCCCGCCCACCCCTGGAAGCCGGGAGGGCGGACGGGAACTCAAAACTGAACACTCAACACTCACAACTCAACACTCCTCACGAGGCGCCGCGGGTCGACAGCACGGCCGGGATGGTCTTGAGCAGGATCTTGGTGTCCAGCCACAGCGACCACTGGTCGATGTAGGCGAGGTCGAGGGCGATCCAGCTCGCGAAATCGTCGAGCCCGGCACGCCCCGAGACCTGCCACAGACCCGTCAGACCGGGCTTCATCGACAATCGCCGCCGCTGCCACCGTTCGTACCTCTCCACCTCTTCGGGCAACGGTGGCCGTGGGCCCACCAGCGACATGTCGCCCTTGAGGACGTTTGCCAGCTGTGGCAGTTCGTCGAGAGAGAGCCGCCTCAAAAACCTGCCCACCGGCGTTGTTCGGGGGTCGTGGCTGGCCTTGAAGGCGGGCCCCTCGACCTCATTCAGGTGGGCGACCTCATCGAGCCGGCCGTCGGAACCTTCATACATCGTGCGGAACTTACGGAGAGTGAAACGCCGCCCGTTGAGCCCGCAGCGCTCCTGCGAGTAGAGCACCGGGCCCGGCGAGGAGAGTTTGACGGCGGTTGCGATGAATGGAACGAGTGGGGCCGTCAGGACGATCCCCACCGCCGATGCCGTGATGTCCTGGACCCGTTTGAGGAACATCGGAAACGGCGCCCCCGGAGTGTTGGTGAAGGTGAGCAGGGGGATGCCCTCGAGCTCCTCGAGCACCACCCGCGCTTTCATGTGGGGGAAGTAGAGGGCGACGCGGGCGCGGATGCCGAGCTCCGAACACAGGAGAAAGCTGTCCTCGAACTCCTCGAGCTGACGGCGCGAGAGGACGAAGATGACCTCGTCCACGACCTCCTGCTGGAGGATCCGCGGCAGATCGTCGGCGCGGCCGAGGACCGGCAGCCCGCCGAACTCCTCGTCGTGTTCGCCGTTGGGGGCCACGAACCCGATCAGCTGGAGGCCCCAGTGGGGGTGGTCGGCGATGATCCGGGCAACCTCCCCGGCGCGTGGATTGATGCCGACGATGAGCAGGCTGCGATAGTTGTAACCGCGTTGACGGACGCGCCGTGCCGCGAGCCGCAGCACCATTTTTTCGAGCAGCAGGAAGACGAGATTGAGTGACGCGAAGAGGATCAGAAACGGCCGCGACACGAAGTCCAACCGCAACAGCCACCCCGCCGCCGCCAGGGTCAGGGTGCCGGCGCCCACAACCCTCACCACCTGCCACACCTCCGACGCGAGAGCCACCGTCCGGCGCGAGGTGTAGGCCTCACGGGTGACCAGCAGCAGGGTCCAGATGGCGAGCACCAGCGGCAAGAGCCCGAGGTAGCGCGACAGGGGATAGAGCTCGGTCGGAAAGAGTGACGGCGCGATGAGCGGTGCGACGTGGGAACGCAGCCACCAGGCGAGAAGGAAGGCCAGGGCCGTGAGGACCAGATCCGTGGTCCACACCCAGTAGGCGACGATCCGGGCCCGTTCCTTCAGCACAGCCCCTCCAGGAGAGTTTCGTAGGCGTCCGCGACATCGGACCAGAGATAGTTGCTGGCCACTCGCGCCAGCGACCGTTGCCCCATCACTTCGAGTTCGCCCTCATCCTCGAGCACCCGCTCCAGGACCCGCTCGAGCGACGTCTCGCCCTCGAAGCGGAAGGGCACGCCGGCGTCGCCGGCGACCTCCCGGTTTTCCGGCGTGTCATAGTACACGACGGGACGGCCGGCGCCCATCGCCTCGACCAGAGCGGGGTGCGTGCCGCCGACCTCGGTGGCGTGAATGTAGACCCGGCAGTTGAACAACAGCTGCCGGTAGCCGTCGCCGTACACCGGGCCAGGCAGGGTCACCCGGTCGTCCGCGAGGTCTTGCACGCGGCGCGTCAGACCCGCGGCGTAGGGGGCCCCCCCGACCATGGCCAGCCGCCTTCGACCGCTCACCAGATTGAAGGCCTCGACCACGCGATCGGGGTTGTTCTCGGGTTCGAACCGCGACACGTACAGCAGGTACTGGTCCTTCTCCAAACCCAGCTTGTCGAGCACGTCGGTGCCGGTGGGCGCCTCCAGGTCGCCGCCGTAGGGGATCATCCGGGAAGTCGCTCCGTAGGCGCGCCGATAGTAGCGCCGGATGATTTCGGCGTCGGTCACCAGGGCGTCGGGCAGGCGCGCCGAGAGCCGCTCGCAGACGCGGTAATAGGTGCGGCCGGCCACCCCCCACTTGCGGCGCTTGCGTTCGAGACCGTCGACGTTGAGCGCCACCGGGACCCCGGCCATCTGCAGGATGCGGACAAACGGCGCGTTGGCCGCGTTGCACACCAGGGCGACGTCAAAGCCGCGGCGCGCCGCGTGCAACGACGCCACGAAGGTGTTGGAGACGGTCTCCAGGTGCTTGCTGCGCAATGACGGAAGAACCACCAGATCCATGCCCCTGTAGGTGCCGAGGCCGGGATCGATAAAACCCCGCCGCCCGTAGACGGTGACGTGGTGGCCGCGGGCCGCCAATCGCCACCCGAGTTCCTCGGCAAAGGTCTCGAACCCACCGTAGTTGGCGGGGACCCCGCGGGTGCCGATGATCGCCACTTTCAAGGGACCTCCACCTCCTCGACCCACCCCTGCTTACGAAACCAACGCGCCATCCGTCGTCCCGACACGGTGCGCCGGCCGAGGACCCAACGCCTTTTTTCGAGGGCGTCGCCGCGCAGTCTCCACGCATCGACGAGCCCCGGCAGGGACTGCCGTTCCACCGTCAGACAGGCGCCCACCACCAGGAGGTCGCGTCCCAGCCACCAGGGCAGGCAGCGCAGGTGCCAACCGGCATCGGCGCAGTGGGCGCGGAGCAGGAACCGGTTGCGCACCGAATACCGGTTGATGTCGCGGTGGCCGCGTCGCCCCGCTTCGGGTCGAAAGCCGCGGCGGTGGGAGGCCATTGCCTCGGGCACGTACAGGCACCGCCAACCGCGGAGTTGGAGGCGCCACGCCAACTCGGCGTCCTCTCGGTAGGCAAAGAAGGTCTCGGCAAAGAACTCGCTCTCCGGGTAGGCCACGTCGTCGAGCGCCCGCCGCCGGTAGAGGGCGGCCGCGCCGGTGCCGCCGAAGACCCACGCCGTGCGGCCGCAGGCGCCTTCGTCGGTGGTTCCGGCGCCGCGGTCGAAATGCCGTCCCGAGCGAGTCACCATCATCCCGGCGGCGTCGAGAACCGGCGTCGGCGCGAGATCAGGGCCGTCGGCGCGCATCAGCCGGGGCGTGAGGACGGCGACTCGGGTCGAGTCGGAACAGCCCGCGAGCCCGGCGAAGAGTCCCCGGACCATGTCGCTGCGGGGCGCGCAATCGGGGTTGAGGAGCAGCACCCAGGGCGTGTCGGCCGACCGGATCCCGCGGTTGGCGGCGGCGGCGAACCCGGTGTTGCTTTCTTCGCGGACGACTGAGACCCGCGGCCCGGCGGTGCAGGACGCGGCGAGGTCTGCCGAACCGTCCTCCGAGGCATTGTCGATCACGATCACCCGTTGAGGCGCCGGCTCGAGGCTCGCGGCAGCCTGCAGACACGCCGGCAGGGTGTCGGCGTGGTTGTAGGAGATGATCACGAGAGTGTAGGGCTCGATGCCGGCCACGGCGTCATCTTGGCACAGCGGGGCGAAGCCAGCCACCTCATCGGTATACTTCGGAGGATGTTGATGATCCAGAGAGGACTGCGAAAGAGGGCCCGGTGCGGGTGACGGCGGTCGCTTCTCCGGCGGCTTTTGCGGTTCTCGCGGCCGTGTTGGCCGCGGTCGGCGCCGTCGGCCGGGGCGAAGCCGTGACTGCATCCGTGGCCGTGATCCTCGCGTTCGTGCCCTCGGGGTGGTGGTCTGGCGCCGGGCGCGGTCGGTACCTCGCAGAGGCCCTGCTGGTCCCTGCGGCCTTTGCCCTGACCATGGTCGGCGGGACGGCCATGCGACGAATGCTGGTGCCGCTCCTCGTCGTGCTGGCCGCGTGGGCGGCCGCGTCGGCGGCGTGGGACCGCACTCCGCCTTCCCGCCGGCCCCTGCTCGCAGTCTGTTTCGGGCTGGCGGTACGTGCCGCGGTCGGGCTCGGGCTGGTCGGTTTCGGCCTTCCGGAGATTGCATTCGCCGTCCTGCTCTCGGCCGCGGCGCCGTGGGCGGCCGCCCGCCGCTGGGGGCAGCGCGCAGCCGAACTTGCGGCCCTCCTGGCGGCGGTCGTTCCCTGGCAGCGCTGGCCGGTCGCCGCCGCCGCGATGGTGGTGGCGGCGTTCCTGTGGGGGGCCCGCGGCCGGCACCGGAACCTCGACGCCCGCCTCCTGGGATGGCTGCCGGGTGTCGGCGCTGCGGCGGTGGTCGCCGCATCCCTCGCGCCCTGGCCGGGCGGCCCGCTGGCCGAGATCCTGCCGTTCGGCGAATGGCCCGTGCGGGCCGGGTTGGTCGTGGTCCTCGTTGTCACGACCCGTTTACAGCCGGGGGTAGCGGGCGCTTCGTGGTTTGCCGCCGCTCTGGCGTTGGGCCCGGCGCTCGCGCCGACGCCCGAGCACCGGGCATTCGCCCTGACTCCTGAACTCGGGGCCTTCACTGCGCCCGCGAGCACGGGCGACCCCTACGTCATCGAGCTCGATGCCCGGGGCGGCGGCGATATCGCCCCGCAGACGCCGTTGATCGTCGTGACCTTCGCCGGCACGGCCCACACGCTCTCCGAAAACCGCGCCTCCCCGACCGTGTGGCGGCCCCGGGGTGGCGTCGGCAGCGCCGCCCGGTGGCGGGCGACGGCGCGGCATGTGCTCGAGGTGCCGGCGGGCGAGCGCCCCGTGCTCGACCGCCACCCCGAACTCGATGCATCGGTGGTGGTGCGCATCGAGACCCTCGGCCCGACGCGACCGACATCCCCCCGGGTGATGGCGCTGTCGGGGTGGCTGTTGACATCGGCGGTGGTGGTTGCGGTTTTCCAGTTGCTCGCCGCCACCTGGAGGGGATCGGCGGCGGTCGTTCCCTGGATGGTGCTGGTTCTCGGCGCCCTGGCGGCACGGGCACCGATCGAACCGCTGCACCTTCTGGGTGAGCGACTGGCTCCCGATCTCGCCCTCGCAGCCGTGGTGGCAGCGTGGCTGCCCGCGGCCGGCGTCTGGCTCGATCAAAAACGCGTCTTTGCCGCAGTCGCCGCCCTCCTGGTGCCGCTGGCGATGGCGACCCCGCAGCTGACCCCGCCCATGTATGGCGACGAGCCCTTCCACCTCATGCTGATGGGGTCGATGGCCGAAGACCACGACCTCGACGTCTCCGACAACCTCGCACTCGAGGAGCGGCCCCAGAACGCTCTCTACGCGCCGGGGTGGCCGCTCTTCCACTCGCCGGCGCTCGGTCTGCTGTTGCTGCCGGGCTATGTGTTGACGGGGCGCACCGGGGCCCTGGTGCTGCTCGCCCTGATGGGTGGAGCTGTCGCATTGTTGGTGGCGCGACGGGCGAGGGAACTCGGCGTGGGCGAGACAAAGGTGCGGCTGCTGGTGCTCGCGATGGCCGCCACCTACCCCCTGGCCACTTTCGCCACCCAGATCTGGCCCGAACTGCCGGGGGCGCTGGCGGTGGCGGGGCTGCTCGTGCTGGCGGCGCGCCCACGGGGCGGCCGCCTCGGTGCCGCCGCGGTGGCGGTCGCGGCAGCGGTCGTGAAGACGCGGCTCGCGCTTCTGACCTTCCCCGTGTTGGCCGCGATCTGGCTGCGCCGCAACAAGGCCTTGGGAGCGGTGCTGATGGTAGGGGCCGTGGCCGTCGTTTCAGGTGTCGGCTGGCTGACGATGGGCCACCCGTTCGGCCCGTATCGCAGAATCCGTCACGTGTTTCCGACGGACCCGGCGCTCGCTGTGCGGGCCGCCGCCGGGTTGATTTTCGATGCTGCCGGAGGACTCGTCTTCACCGCGCCGTTGTGGGTGGCCTTCGCGGCCGGGGCGGCGATATTGTGGCGCCGTGGCGGCACGGGAGAGAGGGCGCTTCTGGCCGGGTGCGGTCTCACCGTGGCGGCCCTTCTGAGTTCTTCGGAGTGGTACGGCGGCGGCGCGCCGCCGGCGCGCTATCTGGTGGCGATGCTGCCGGCCTTCGTCCTCGCGGGCGGGATGGTGTTACAGCGGCCGTCCCGGTGGCGCCGGCTGCTCGTGATCCTGGCGCCGCCGTCGGTGGTGGCGTGGTGGGTGCTGATTACGCGCCCCCACCTCAGCATCAATCCCGGTGACGGCGGCTACTGGTTGGCAGACGCGCTGTCGCGCCGTTTTGCCGCCGATGCGGGGGATTTCTTCCCGTCCTTTCTGGTCCCCGGGACCGCAACGGTGGCGGTGCCGCTGGCGATGGTCGCGGTGGTCGCGCTGGCCGTGTGGGCGGCCGTTCGCGACCCGCAGGTCGGCGCCGTACTGCGGCGATCGTGGATCGCCGTGTGGTTCGTGGCTTCGGCGGCGCTGGTGGCGGCTCTGGCGACGGTGCCGGATCAGGTGGTGGAGGTCGAGGCGCCGCAGGTCCGCCGGTCGGGCGGCAGCCCGGTGCCCCCGGAAGGAACGGTGTCGCGATCCAGCCACCGCCTCGGTTGGCGCCTCGATGACGGCGATCGGGTGACGGTGCCGTTGCGGTTGCGGGAAGACGCCGAGGTCGTCCTCGAGGGTTGGTTGTGGGGGACTGCGAGGCGCTGGTCGGATCTGGTGGTGCAGTGGGACGACGAACCGGTGACGGTCCTGCAGTGGAGGGGTGACGACCCGCCGCAAAGGGTGGTGCTGCCCGCGCCCCCGGGGCCGGGGCGCCACCGTCTGGCAATCTCCTTTTTTAGTCCGCCCAAAGGAGCGCTCGTGCTCGACCGGGTGGTGGTGGGACCTGATGCGAGTCGGTCGGGAACCGGGGGTGACTCATGACGTGGACGGCCTGGTTCGTGCTCGCGGTGACTGGTCTGGTGGTGGTGGGTCTGGCGCGCAACCTGGCCGCGGACGCCCTCCTGTGGGGCGCGGTGATCGTGTGCGGGTTGGCGGGGATCCTGCCGCTGCCGCAGATGTTCGTGGGCTTCACCAACACCGGGATGCTGACGATCGCAGCGCTCTTCGTGGTGGCGGCCGGGGTTCGGGAGACCGGCGCCCTCGACCTCGTCGGGCGGGCCTTCCTGGGCAAGGTCCGAACCCTGGGCGGGGTCATGGGCCGCCTCGGGCTGGCGGTGCCATTGTTGTCGGCCTTCCTCAACAACACCCCGATTGTGGCGATGTTCATTCCGATGCTGTCGCGGTGGTGCGCCAAACACCACTTCTCCCCGTCGCGGCTTCTCATCCCGTTGTCGTTCATGTCGATTCTCGGCGGCATGACCACCCTGATCGGCACCAGCACCAACCTCGTGGTGCAGGGGATGATGGCCGAGGCGGTAACGTCGAGCCCGGCGCTCTCCACCTCGCTGCGGCCGATGGGTCTGTTCGAGATCGGCGCGATGGGTCTTCCGTGCGCCATCGTCGGGGTCGCGTATCTGATGTTCTTCTCGCGGTTTCTCCTTCCCGAACGGATGGACATGCTGGAGAAGATCGGCGTCTCGCCGAGGGAGTACCTGGTGGAGATGGAGGTCAGCCCGGACTGCCGCCTGGTCGGGCAGCACGTGGAGGAGGCCGGTCTGCGCGATCTCCACGGTCTCTACCTGGCGGAGATCATCCGTGACGGCGAGCTGATCGCGCCGGTCCAACCCGATCACGTGATCTCGAGCGGCGATGTGCTCACCTTCACCGGCGTCGTCCGGACCATTGTCGAGCTCGAGAAGATCCCCGGTCTGAATCCGGTGGCTGACGAGGACTACGAGCACCAGCTGGCTCTGCAACGCGAAAAGCTGTTGTCCGAAGCGGTGGTGTCGCCGACCTCGCCGCTGATCGGGCAGAGCATCCGCGACTCCAATTTCCGCGACCACTACAACGCAGCCGTGGTCGCTGTCCACCGCGGCGGCGCCCGTCTCGCGAGACGGCTGGGGGACATCGTCCTGCGGGCGGGCGACACCCTGCTGCTGCAGACGGGACCGCACTTTGCCGAGGTCCACCGCAACAACCGCGACTTCTTCCTGGTCAGCCGGGTCAGCGACTCCAAGCCGCCGCGCCACGACCGCGCTGTGCTGTCGCTGGTGCTGCTCGGCACCCTGGTGGTGCTGCTGACGACCCAGGTCATCCCGACGGTCCTCGCGGCGTTTCTGGTAGCCGGGGCCATGATCGTCTTCGGCTGTATCTCGGTGGCCGAGGCCCGCGCATCGCTCGACCTGCAGACCCTGTTCGCGATTGCCGGCGCCATCGCCCTCGGACAGGCCCTTCTGAGCTCTGGGGCGGTCCACGTCATCGCTCACACGGCGGTGTCGACCCTCGGCGCCTGGGGGCCCTATGCGGTGCTCGCCGGCATCGCGGTACTGACCATGATCTTCACCGAGGTCGTCACCAACACTGCCGCTGCGGCCTTGATGTTCCCGCTCGGCGTGGCGACGGCTCTTGACCTCGGCGTCGACCCGCGGCCCTTTGTGATGGTGATTGCCCTGATCGCCTCGGCGAGCTTTCTCACCCCCATCGGCTACCAGACCAACCTCATGGTCTACGGTCCGGGAGGCTACCGCTTCACCGACTTCGCCCGTGTCGGTCTGCCGCTCAGCCTGCTGGTGTTGGTGGTGGCGACCCTGCTCGCGCCGGTGGTGTGGCCGTTCTAGGCGTTGGAACGTTGAAACGTCAGAACGTTGGTCTCTTGAACTCGATGAGACCCCCAGATAAGACACGCGACTGAAGGTGGGCCAAGGCCCACCCTACTTCGGACCCAAAAATCGAGCGGACAGGTAGGGTGGGCCTTGGCCCACCTTCAGAATCTTCCATCCCGAGCAGGAGTCGATCATACCTCGTCGAGTGATGCGAGCGCGGCGCGGTAGGCGGTGCGGCGGTTGGGTTGGGCGAAGGCTCTGATCTGCAGGGTCAGGCGAAGACACGTCAGGATGGCGGGGGCGTGCTGCGGGTGGTGGCGGGCGATGTAACGGGTGAGGTTGCGATAGTAGGCGGTGAGAAAGGCCTCGTCGCCGAGTGACGCGACCGAGGACCCGCCGTGGTGGAGGATCCGTGCCGCCGTTTGGACCACGAAGCCGTCGGTCGCCGGGAACGAGCCGGTTCTCCGTTGTTGGTCGAGACGGGCGCAGAAATCGACGTCCTCCCACCACGCCGGGGCGAACGACTCGTCGAACCCATCGAGGGCCTGCCAGACGGATCGCCGGATCAACCAGGCGGCGGCGGCGGGTTGAGCGACGGGTTGCTCTGCGGCAGGCGGTGAGGCGAACGCCGGGGCGCCCGAACGCCCGGTCGCCAGGCGGAAGGTGGAGGGCAGGCGGCGCAGCTGCCAGCGGTGCTGCGAAACGCCGTCGGCGCCCTCGAGGAGGGGTACGGTCCCCGCGACCGCCGGGCGCCGGTCGAGTCCCTCGGCGAGCTCGTCGAGGGCCCCGGGCAGCAGCTCGGTGTCGGGGTTGAGGAGGAGCAGCCTCTCCTCGCCGTTCTCGGCCGCACCGCGGTTGGCGGCGTTGGCAAAACCCAGATTGTCCTCGAGCGCCATCACCCGGATGGTGGAAAACTCGGAAGCCAGCCGTTCCGCGCCGCCGTCACCGGAACCCGAGTCCACCAGCACGATTCCAGCGAGCCTCTTTCCGCCGTGGGCGAGCAGTGAGGCAAGACAGGCCGCCACCTCGTCGCCGCCCCGCCACCGCACCACGACCGCGAGGGTGTCGGCGGTCACGACCGGTCCCTCGCGGAATCGTGGCGCCGCAAGAGGATCGACGCCGCATCAACGGCCGCTGGAACGACCCAGCGGCGCGGGGCCAAGGGCAGTTCATTGAGGGCTTCGCACAGCGGTTGTCCGACCAGCGACCAGCGCCAGGCCCCGCGGTGGGAGGCCAGGGCCTTTCGGCAGCGCTCCTGCTCGCGGCGCCCGAGCAGCAGGTCCATGGCGGCCGCCGTGGCGTCCACGGCGTGGGTCGGCACCACCCCGCCCCAACCACCGACCCGTGCCCACTCGGCGACCGCGCCGCCCTCGCTGACCAGCAGCGGGACCCCCGCCCAGAGACCGTCGAGGGCTCGTGTGCGAAAGCTGAGGTCGGCTTCGGGGCCGGGGTTGTGGAGTACCGCCAGCAGCGAAGCGCGGTTGAGAACGCGGTGGCGCTGGGCGTAAGGCACCCAGCGCTCCAGCGGCACCACCGCGGGGGGCGTGAGACCGTGCCGGCGGGCCGCTTCCAGGAGGTCGGCGGAGGAGAATGCGTTCGAAGCAGAACCCGGACGGGTGGCGGTGGGCACGACCAGGCTCACGCTCGTCGATCCAAGCAGGGCGCGGGCGGCGAGCAGGGTGTCGAGATCCAACCACGGCCACACGCCGCCCCACCACAGGATGACCGACCACCCCCGGGGCACCCCAACGATCTCGTCCCGCTCGGACGGCGGGTCGGTGTCGGGGATGCCGAACGGCACATCGATGACGGGCACGCCGGGGCGTCCGGAGAGGCGTTCGCTCCACCACCCGACCTGGGCCGATCCCGCGGCCAGCACGCCATCGGCGCGGGCCGCCACCAGGGGCAGCCGCGCGGCCGCGGTTCGGGCGCGATGCCGGATCGCAGGCGTGGGCGGGCAGGCCGCCAACTCCGCAAGCAGCGGCGTGGCGCCGTCGATGACCAGCAGGTGGGAGCCGACAAAGGCCTGCGGCGGCAGGCTCCATGGCGCCCCGACGACGGCGTCGATCCCGCGCCACCGCGGCTTCGTCACGACCGGCGGACCGTGGCCTTCAGGGTGGGTAGAATCGGGTGCGCCCGCGAGCGTGACCTCGTGGCCGGCCTCGAGAAGGACCCGGGACAGCTCCCAGGCCCGGAGCGCCGACCCGGCCATGACCGGACCGACGCGATCGTCGGTGACGACGAGCACCTTCACGAGGCGGTCTCCGGAAGCGCCCGGAGTCGCGGACCTGGCGAGGATCTCAGCCATCCGCCCATGATGATGAACGGCAGCTTCAACAGCACTGTTGCGGCCACGGGTACCGCGCGCGGGTTGTCGCGCGCCAGGGTGTTCACTGCCCGCAGATCGCCGCGCAGGAGGCGAGGCAACGAGCGCAAGGTCGCGCCGGGTGTGAAATTGCCCGCCAGCGCACGCCAGCGGTTGGCCAGCAGCCACCACGGGTGGCGCCAGGCGAAGCTGCCGCCGCTCGCGGAGCCGAGGTGGCGCACCGTGGCTCCGCCCGTCCACACCGCCGACCAGTTGCCACGCCGCAATCTGAGACCGACATCGAGGTCCTCGTGATAGCAGTCGAATGACTCATCGAAGATCTGGCCGTTTCCCAGGGCGATTTGGAGCAAGGCCTGCCTGCGAAAGGCGCAGGCGGTTCCGGAGACCGCGACCAGCGGTCGCTCCCCACGGTCGTCTGCAACCGGCAGACCGCGATCCACCTGCACCGGCAGCCCCCAGCGGTCGAAAGTGATCCCGCGCCCGTCGACGCGGGTCCCGTCGGCAGACACCACGGTGCCCTGGACAGCCGCCGCGTCGGGCCGCTGTTCGAGGGCTCGGGTCAGAACGCCCAGCCAGTCGGGAACGGGCAGGGCGTCGTCGTTGAGCAGCGCCACGGCCTCGGTGTCGCCCTCGAGAACACCCAGACCGAGATTTACCGCGGCGGCGTAGCCGAGGCGCCGGTCTCTCCGTTCAACACGGCAATTCCCCGCTTCCGACGGCGGCGTCGCACCGCCGGAGAGCACCAGGACCACCACGTGCGGAGGCGGGTCGAGGGCGGCCGCCGAGCGCAGGCAGTCCCGCAGGTGGGGCCCGCCGAGCGAGGGAATCACCAGCGCCGTGCGCACGCGCCCTCGGGCGGCCGGTCTTCGGCGGCCGCCTGGCTCGTTTCAGATCGCCGGTGAATCCTCACAGCCCTCAGTATAGCCACCCAGCCGCGACCAGAAGAGATTTCGAATCGACCGATCCCGCGGCGAGGCTACAATGGCGCCATGGCCATTCGCCTTGCCCTCGACGGGCGCAAGCTCACCGATTTCGGCATCGGTACCTATGTGCGGGCACTGCTCCGCGGGTTCGACGTGCGTTCCGATGTCGAGCTCACGGTGATTGCCAGGATCGGGCACGAGGAACGGGTGGCCGAACTGGCTCCGAGCGCCCGGATCATTTCGACAGCGGCCCGAGGGTACGGGGTGGCTGAGCATTTCCAGCTACCGGCCGCCCTCTTGCGGGAGCGCGTCGATCTGGTCCACTTCCCCCACTATGTGGTTCCGCGCGTGATGCCCAAACCGATCGTGGTGACGGTGCACGACCTGATCCAGCTCTTCTACCCTCCCCCCGGCCAGCACCAGCTTTCACGCCTTTACCTCAGGCTGGTGCTCGGCTCGGCGTTGCGGCGGGCACGTCGGGTGATCACGGTCTCCAGATCATCGCGCCGCGACCTGGTCAACCTCTTCGCCGCCGATCCGAAACGGTTGGTGGTGGTGCCGAACGGGGTCGATCCCGTGATTGCCGAGCGCCCCGACAAGGAGACCTTGGAAGAAGTCAAAGCGCGCTACCAGCTGCGGTCGCCGCTGGTCCTGGTGGTGGCCAACGACAAACCGCACAAGAACCTCGATCTGGTCCTGCGGGCCTACCATCTGGCGGTGCGCAATCACCGGATCCCGGGCCAGCTGGTCTTCCTCGGCGGCGCCGGCACTGAAAGGCGCCTGCAGACCCGTGTCGACCGCTTCGGCCTCACCGACCGGGTGCGGCTGCTCGGCCGCGTGCCGCGCGCCGATCTCTATGCGCTGTACCATGTGGCGGCGGTCCAGCTGCACGTTTCGCTCTATGAGGGGTTCGGGCTGCCGGTGCTCGAGGCCATGTGCGCCGGTGTTCCGGTGATCACGTCCAACCTGGGCGCCATGCGCGAGCTCGGTGAGGGAGTCGCGAGGCTGGTGAACCCGCTCGAGGTGGACGAGGTGGCCTCTGCCATCGAAAGGGTGCTGGTGGACGATCCGATGCGCCGGCGCATGGTCGAGGCGGGCCGCCGGCGGGCGGAAAGCCTGAGTTGGGATCGGACAGTGGAGGAGACCGTGGCGGTGTACCGGTTGGCTCTCGGGGAGGTGTGAGTGCGGGTCGCATTGGTCCATGATTGGTTGACCGGCATGCGCGGTGGCGAGTGGGTGCTGTACGACATCGCGCGGATGTTCCCCGAGGCCCCGATCTACACCCTTGTCCACCGCAGGGGCAGCGTTGCGCCCTTGCTCGAGGAGCACCCCATCCACACCTCGTGGCTCCAGGTGCCGTCGTTCGGCGGACGGCGCTGGCGATATCTTCTCCCCATGATGCCTGCTGCTGCAGAGTCGTTCGCCTTCCCCGATGCGGACCTCGTGATTTCGACCTCCCACTGCGTGGCGAAGGGCGTCATCCCGCCTCCGGGGGCGTTCCACCTCAGTTATGTCCACACCCCGATGCGCTACGTGTGGGACCAGCGCGCGCGCTACCTGGATTCCGTGCCTCGGGTGCTCCGCCCCGTGTTCGAAAGCCGATTCGCGTTGCTTCGGCAATGGGACATGGTGTCCTCGGCGCGGGTCGATCGCCTGGTGGCCAATTCGCGGCTGGTGGCGTGGCGCATCAAGCATTACTGGAACCGGACCGCCGAAGTCATACCGCCCCCGGTCGCGACCGAGTACTTCACGCCGGGCGGCGAACGCGGCGACACACTCTTGACGGTGGCGGCTCTGGTTCCGTACAAGAGGGTGGAGGTCGCGATTGCAGTCGCCAGAAAACTCGGGCGCACCCTGGAGATCATCGGCACGGGGCCGCGAATGCACGCCCTGCGGCGGCTCGGCGGGCCCGATGTGCGGTTTCTGGGTTGGAAGTCCCGCGAAGAACTGCGGGCGGCCTATCGCCGGGCAGCCGCCCTCCTGGTTCCCAACGTCGAGGACTTCGGAATGGTCTCGGTCGAGGCCCTGGCCTGCGGGACCCCGGTCGTCGGTCTCGCCCAGTCGGGGACGGCCGACATCATCCGCGGCGGGGTCGAGGGCGAACTCGCCGAGGAATCGTCCGTCGACGCCCTGGTCGAGGCGACGTCGCGGGTCCTCGACCGGCGCTGGGACGAACAGCTCCTGTGCCAGCGCGCGGACCTCTTCTCCCGCGACCGCTTCCGCACGCGTTTCCGTTTCCTGCTCGACCGGCTCGGTTATCGCGAGGCCCTCCAGTGATTGAACGCCGCCGACAGTTCCAGGTCGTGCTGCAGCTTGTCGGCGATCTTCTCGCACTCTCTCTGGCGGTGCCCGTCGCCTACTGGCTGCGCTTCGTCATCGAGGTGCAACCGGTCACCAAGGGCCTGCCGCCGGTCGGCATGTACCTCAATCTGATCCCGGTGGTGCTGGTTCTCTACCCGGTGGTCTTCTTCTTCCAGGGCCTCTACCACCGCCGGCGCATTCGCTCGCGGTTCGACGAAGGTCTGAGGGTCGTGGTCGCCGTGCTCCTGGCGACGGTGATCCTCGCGGCAGGGCTCACCTTCTACCGGCCGCCTGACTTCACCTACTCGCGCCTCTTCCTCGTCACCTTCGCCGCCGTCGTCATCGCCCTGGTGGGTTTTTTCAGGTGGTCCGTGGCAGCGAGTCTGGCGCGGATCCGCCGCTCGGGCGGGAATTTGCAGCGGGTGCTGGTGATCGGCGCCGGGGAGCTCGGGCGGGAGGTCGTCGAGCGCCTGGGAGTCCACCGCGAGTATGGCTTTGTGGTGGTCGGCTTTCTCGATGACGACCCGGGAAGGCAACAGCGTGACATCCACGGCGTGCCGGTGTTGGGCACGACCAAGGACCTGCAAGAGGTCGTCACCAGCCACCACGTGGATCAGGTCATGATCGCGCTGCCGCTGGCGGCCCACCACCGCACCGTGCAGCTGGTGAAGCAGGCCGGGGAACTGTTGGTCGACATCAAGGTGGTGCCGGACGTCCTCCAGTACTACGTGATGAAGGCGGGCATCGAGGACCTTGACGGGTTGCCGTTGATCAACCTCACCCAGATCCCGCTCCAGGGCCTCAATCAGATCGTCAAGCGGTCGTTCGACATCGTCGGCTCGGCCGTGTTGCTGCTGGCGACTTCGTGGCTGTTTCCCCTCATCGCCTGGCGCATCAAGAGAGAGGACGGTGGCCCGGTCTTTTTCTCTCAAGTCCGCACGGGAATGGACGGGCGGTCGTTCGAGCTCTACAAGTTCCGCTCGATGACAACCGATGCCGAGGGCGACGGCGAGGAGAAGTGGACCCGCAACCGCGACCCGCGAGTCACCCGCATCGGCGACTTTCTCCGCCGCACCGACCTCGACGAGCTGCCGCAGCTCTACAACGTCTTTCGCGGCGACATGTCGCTGGTCGGCCCGCGCCCCGAACAACCGAAGTTCGTCGAACAGTTTCGCAGCCGCTATCCGGCCTACAACGTCCGCCATCGGGTGCGCGCGGGTATGACCGGGTGGGCCCAGGTCAACGGTCTGCGGGGAGACACCTCGATCCGGCAGCGGGTGGTCCACGACCTTTACTACGTCGAAAACTGGAGTCTCGGCCTCGACCTCAGAATCCTCTGGCGCACCCTCTGGCTCGCCTTCCACGAGGCGCGAAGCTGACGCTTCAATTTCGGATTTCGAATTTCGGATTTCGAATTTTCCATCACAACGACCCACCGACAAGAGATGTCCGAGTGCTCAGGGTAGGTGGAACATTGTGCGGCGGAGGTGGCTGGCTCTCCTCGGGAACCACGCACCGATACGGCCCGCGTGCGGCGGAGGTGCCATGAAAATTTTGAATTTTGAATTCTTAATTTTGAATTTCATCCCAGCTCCCCACCGATATGACGCGTTCGAGTGCTCAGGGTGAGCGGGACCGCGTGTTGCATTGGCGGGCCTTTCTGAAAGGCGTGGGCGGGTCGATTTCAGTTCGGTTGCCCACGTGACCCTGGTGTGGTCAGGCTCATGGGCGATGTTCCGAAATTCAAAATTCAAAATTCAAAATTGAGAATTATGCCCTGTACTCATCCGGCCCATTCGCCGGGAGGCCGGCGGCCTGGCGGAGGACTGCGGCGGTGGCTTCGGCGGCGCGGTCCCACGAGAACCTCGCCGCCCGTTTGCGGCCGAGCTCGATCAGGCGGGCCCGGTGCTGGGGGTCGGACCGCAGAGCCGCCACCGCCGAGGCGATGCCGTGCGGGCTGGCGGGGTCGACGTAGACGGCGGCCGGTCCCGCGACCTCGGGCATCGCCGACGTGCCGGACGTGACAACTGGCGTGCCGCAGGCCATGGCCTCCACCAGTGGCAGCCCGAAGCCTTCGATCCACGACGGAAAGAGCAGGGCGTCGGCGTGCCGGTAGAGGGTCGCCAGCTGCGGCCTCTCGACGCCTTCGAGGTGGTGGATCCACTCCCGCGCGGGTGAGGCTTCGAGCTCACTGCGGATGGCCTCGGTATGCCAACCCCAGCTGCCGACCAGAACCAGACTTCCGTCATAGCCCCACTCCCGCAGCAGGCGGAACGCGCGCAGGATCCCGACCACGTTCTTACGCGGCTCGAGGGTGGAGACGAACAGCAGATAGGGTTCGACGATGTGCTCGGGCAGCTGGTCTTCGCCCGCCGCCACAAAGAGCGGGTCAACGCCCTCGTGGACGGTTCGCACAAGCCGTGGGTTGACGTCCAGGCGGTCGACCAGCTCGTTGGCGGTGGCATCGGAGACGGTGATCAGACGGTCGGCGTGGCACAGGGTCCTGGGGAGGTTGAGGGCAAGGCCCTCCAGGGTCTCCGGGGATACCGTTTCCGGCATGGCGGCAAATGCCAGATCGTGGACCGTGACGACCCGCGCACGCCCGAAGGGCTCCTGGTCGCCGTGGAGGAAGAAATTGGGGGCGAAGAGCGCGTCGTTGCCGTCGAAGAGGCGGAGCAGGGGCTCCACGGTTGCCCGCAGCAGGGCCAGGGTGAGGCGCACCGGCAACAAAAAACCCGCCGGGATCTGATGGACCCGCAGCCGCATGTGCCTGTGACCGGGCATTTCCGGCGGCGGCGGTTCGTCGGGCGCGAGAAAGGTGCGTGCATAGAGGTTGTAGTCAAGCCCGTCGTCGCGGCGGTCGAGCGCCGCCAGCAGGTTCCACTCGTACCACCCGACGCCGGTCATGTTGTCGAAAAAGGGGTAGATGTCGACGCCGACCGCCGCCACCTCCTCGGCGTGCACCACCCGTTGCTGAAAACGTCGCCACCTGGCGCGCAGCGACCCGGCGAGGTCGCGCGCGACGGCGAGGAAAAAGCCGAGGGTGGTTGTGATACGACGGAGCATCACAGTCATGATAGCCCAGTTCGGGCCTCCACCCGGCGACGGAAAGGCCCCGGAGAAAGACGAGGAGACGGGCCCGGGAAGGAGTAGGATGGGCGCCGTGAAGGTGGGAGTCATTGCGGCCGAGCTGGAAGGCCCGAGCACCGGTGTCGGGAGATACCTCCAGGGTCTCCTCAGCGGGCTCGAAGCGTGGGAATCACGGCGTCGAGTGGCACCTCTTTTTTCAAGGTTCCGCCGGAACGGCTCCCCGCGCCGTGGCCCGGCGGCGTCTCACCACTTCTCGAACGACGGCGGGAGCCGGGTTCTGTGGGAACACCTGCGGTTGCCGGCGGAACTGGCTCGCCACGATCTCGATGTCGTGTTCTGCCCCGCCTACACCGTCCCGTTCGGCGTCCGGACGCCGCTCGTGGTGACCATCCACGACCTCAGCTTCGAGCTGTTGCCGCGAGACTTCGCCTTCCGGGAACGCTGGCGGCGGCGTTTTCTGGCGACGGCGGGCGGCGCGGCGGGCGGCGCTGGGTCCTGACCGACACCGATCACATGGCCGATCTCGTGGCGCGGCAGCTACGGGGTGTCCGGCGGACGCCTGGCGGTGGTTCCGCTGGGGGTGGATCGGGAGCGGTTTGGAGAGCAGCCGTCCGAAAACGACGCAGCGGCACTCGAGAGGTTGGGGGTGCAGATCACCCTTCCTGCTGTGGCTCGGCACGGTCCTCGAGCGGCGCCAGCCCCGCGAGGTCCTGGAGGCCTTTCGGTTCTTGAAGACAGGAGCGCCCCGACCTCCAGCTCGTGATTGCCGGCGCCAACCGGATGCGGTCGCCGCAGCGGCTGGGGCGGTGGATCCGCGAGCTCGGGCTCGAGGGCGACACCCTCGAGCTGGGGTGGGTGGAGGAGGCGTCCCTGGCGCCCCTGTATCGCGGCGCCGAGGCCGGCGTCTATGTGTCGCGGCACGAGGGCTTCGGTCTGCCGCCCCTGGAGTGCCTGGCGTGCGGAACGCCGGTCGTGGTCGGTGCCGGTCTGGCCCTCGACGAGGAGTGGCCGGACTATCCATTCCGCTGCAGGGACCTCTCGTCGTGGGCATCGGGGATGCCCTCGGCGCTGCGTTGGCGCCGGATGGGTGGAGTGGCGACGTGGCGGAGCAGGCGAGGCGGGTGCTGGATCACTTCGATTGGAAGGTCAGCTCGCGCGTTGTTGGTGGCGGAGCTTCGAAACGGCGGTCGGGCGATGATTTCGGTGATCATCGTCAACCACAACGGCGAGGAGCACCTGCGGCGGTGTCTCGAGAGCCTCCGCGGTCCGGGTCCCGAACTCGAGATCCTGGTGGTGGACAACGCCTCGTCGGACGGTTCGCTGGGCATGGTGCGGGAGATCTTCCCGGAGGTGCGGGTGCTCGAGCAGGACCGCAACCTGGGGTTCGGCGCCGCCAACAACCTCGCCGCGATCGAGGCGCGAGGCGAGAGCCTGCTGCTGCTCAACGCCGATGCGTGGCTCGAGGCCGGGGCCCTGCAGCGGCTCCACGAACGCATGCAGCGAGAGGACCGCCTGGCGCTGGTGGCGCCGGCCCTCTTCTACCCGGACGGCAGACGGCAATTCGTGTGGTCGCCCGAGCGCGGGGTCGCCGGCGAGGCGCTGCAACAGCTGAGGAACCCGTTCGAGAACCGGAGGTGGGCGCACGGCGCGGCGATGCGGCAGTCGAGCCGGCTGGTCGGGCGGCTCTGGTTCACGGCGGCCTGTGTGCTGGTGCGACGTGAGGCCTTCGAGGCAGTGGGAGGATTCGACGAGACCTTCTTCATGTACTTCGAAGACGTCGACCTCTGCGTGCGGCTCGAAAAGGCCGGGTGGGGATTGGCCCAGGAGCCCGGCGCCGTGGTTCACCACGCCGGGGGCTTTGCCCGCCACCCCCATGTCGACGATGTCTACCGGCCCTCCCAGCTCCGTTACTACGCCCTGCACCGCCCGCGGTGGGAGGCGCGGCTGGTCGAGCGGCGGCTGCGGCGGCGCTATGGTGATGCCGCAGTGGACGGGTGGCTTCAAAAGGACGGTGCGCCGTGAGCATGACCGGGGCCCTTTTCGCGGGGTTGGCGGCGGTGGGTGCGGCTGCCGCATTCGCGCTTCCGTTCCTGCGCCGGCGGCGGCGGGTGCGCCGGCTCGAAAGCGGTGAGGCGAGCGTGGCGAAGGCGGTGGCCGACGGGAGGTTGCCGCGGGCCACAGGCGAGGCGTTGCTGCAGCACCTCGAAGGCCTGCGGCGCGAATGCTCGGGAAAGAACGGGAGCTGAGGTGCGGATCGGGGTCGATGCCGGGAGAGCGCTGCACGGGTACGGAGGGGTCGCGACCTACACCCGGCAGCTCGTCAACGGTCTCGCCCGCCACGCCCCGGGCCACGAGATCGTCATCTTCGACCTCGACCGCGGCGTTCATCGCCGCGACGATTTCGAGAGGGTCTTTGGGACTCTTCCCTCGAGGTGAGCACGGCGAGGGCAACCGGGGACGAACTCGCGCAGCTCGACATCTTCCACGCGCCCGGGTTCGCGATGCCGCCCTCCGGCGCGCCCAACCACGTCTTCACCCTCCACGATCTGACAGTCCTCAGCCACCCGGACTACCACACCCTCGACAACCGCGTGCGAACGATGGTGTCGATCGCCGAGGCTCTGACGCGCGGGGCGACGATAGTGGCGGTCTCCCGCGCGACCCGCGCCGAAACGGTCCGGCTGTTGTCGCTGTCCGGGGAGACCGTGGAGGTGCTGCCGCCGATCCTCGACCCCCGGTTCACCCCTGGCGGCAACGACGAGCTCGATCAGGCGGCGCTCGATCGAATGGAGATCGACGGGCCGTTCTGTCTGGCGGTCGGGAGCCTCGAGCCGCGGAAGAACCTCGGCCGCCTGCTCGACGCGTGGGATCTGCTTCCGGAGGACATCAGTGCGAACCTCCGCCTGGTCGTGGTTTCGTCTGCTGGTTGGCTGCAGGGGGATTTGCGGCGCCGCCTGCACGCCCGCGATCGCGATGGCGCCGTTCGCCTGCTCGCGCAGGTCCCGGGTCTCGACCTCGCGGCCCTCTACCGTCGCGCCAGGGTGGTCGTCTTTCCGTCGCTCGCCGAGGGCTTCGGCCTGCCGGTGGCCGAGGCGATGGCCTGCGGCGCGCCCGTCGTGACCTCCGACCTGTCCGCCATGCCCGAGGTGGCAGGCGGCGCGGCGGTGCTCGTCGACCCCGAGAGACGCCGATGACATCGCCAACGGCATCCAGAGGGTGGTCGAGAACACGGAACTGCGTCGCGACCTGCGCGAGCGCGGGCCCGAGCGCGCCACCCGGTTTTCGGCGGAGTCCGTGGTGCCGCGTCTTCTGGAGATCTATCAGAGAGTCGTTCAACGTTCGAACGTTTGACGTTTCAACGTTCGAACGTCTGCGGCGACTGCTACGATAGACCCATGCCGGAGCTGATTCTCGAACGCAACGAAGGCCCTGTCGTGGTCCTGACTCTCAACGACCCCGAGCGGGCCAACCCGCTGTCAGCGCCGCTGGTTGACGCGCTGAAGGCCGCCCTCGAAAGGGCGGCGGTGGCGGACGACATCCGCGCGGTCGTTCTGTGCGGCGCGGGGCGGCATTTTTCGGCCGGCGCCGACCTCGAGGCCCTCGAGCGTCTGGCGGCCGGGGGTGACGAACACGGCGCCCGCCGCGACACCGAGAGTCTGCGGGGCCTGTTCGAGATCCTCCTCGGCCACCCCAAGCTGACCGTGGCGGCGGTCCACGGTGCTGCGGTCGCAGGTGGGTGCGGTCTGGCGACGGCGTGCGACTTCGTGGTGGCGGAGCCCGGCGCCCGCTTCGCCTACACCGAGGTCAAGATCGGTTTTCTGGCAGCCATGGTGCTCACCTTCCTCACCCGTCGCGTCCCGGGCCACGTCGCGCGGCGCCTGCTGCTCGATCCCGAGAAGATCGACGGTGAGCGCGCCGTGGCGCTCGGGCTGGCCGACGAACTGGCCGCCGAGGGCGCGGGTCGGGAGACCGCGATCGCCCTCGCGCGTTCAGTCTGCTCCAAGGCCTCGCCGTCGGCGCTGGCCGCGACCAAGGCCTTGCTCAACGACACCGTCGGGCTGGGATGGAAGGAGGCTCTCGCCACCGCCGTCGAGGCCAACGTCCGCCAGCGGCAGGAGGCCGACTGCGTCCGCGGCGTACGGGCATTTCTCGAGACCAAGACAACCCCGAACTGGCTCGATCCCGACGACGCCCCGGAGTGAAATCTGCCTCAACCGGAAACTCGGTTCGTCGGTCATTCCTTCTTTGGTCTCGGTTCCACTGACGTGCCGTCCGACATCGCCGGCAACACGTGGACGACACTGATGGTGGGCCAAGGCCCACCCTACCAGGCGGCTCGGATTGTTGGTCCGAAGTAGGGTGGGCCTTGGCCCACCTTCAGGCTTCGTCAAGAGACAGCACCGAATTCCGGATGAGCCGGACGCTGGAACGTTCGATACGTCCGAACGTTCAACGTTCTAACGACCCTCTCCATCCACCTTCTCGAGAATATCGGCCACCCGGTCTTTGGGGACGGTGATGGTGAGCATCTTGAGCCGGACGTAGTCGTCGCGGTAGAAGTAGTAGCCCTCGTGCTGGCCGGCCGTGACGAGCGGTTGGAGTCCTTGATCAGGAACCAGTCGTGGTCGCCGATCGTGGTGATGCCGACCAGGTGGATGCCGTGGTCGTCGGTGCTGGTCTTGTTGACGAAGCGGAACTCGCGCGAGTCCTGGTCGATAAAGGGGCCGGGGATGTCGAAGGTCGGCACCACCGCGATGTCCTCGAGCCCCCACAGCCCCGGTTCGGAGACGTCGCCGCCGATCACCAGGCTCTGACCTGCCATGGCCGTGGACCGGATGACCTCGTACCAGGTGTCGAGGGGAACGTTGACATAGCTCGCGTCGTGCCACCAGTTGTCGGGCACGTCATAGGACCCGCGGCTCCAGAACGGGACCGAAAGCGTCGACATCAGGCTCACGTAGTCGTCGGGGTCGATCTTGCAGACGTCGGCGAGAAACGCCGCAGGTGTGAGTTCGGTGCCGTTCCAGACGACGGTCTCGGGCGGGCGCCCCATGGTGAGGTCGAGGATGCGGCGGATGGTTTCGATGATGAAGTCCTCGTCCCAGAAACCGGTGTCGCGGCACCAGTCGAGGAACTCGTTCATCCGCTGTTCCATCAGGCTGTGGTCGAAACGCCCGTCCTCGGCGAGCACTCCGTCGTAGACGGCTCGCGGCACGACCCCGTGCTCACGGTAGACGCGCAGGAGAGCCGCGCTCTGCGAGCCCTCGGCGAACAGCGACTGACCGCGGGTCTCGATGTAGCCGCGGGCCTTGTTGACGTACTCCCAGTAGGCGGTCCACATCTCGGAGAGCCGGATCTCCTGACCCGAGAGACGGTGGATCTCGGACTCCATGAAGGAGGTCGCCGAAAAGCTCCAGCAGGTGCCGGTGAGGTACTGCGGGGTGGGCGGGAAGTGCCAGGCCTGAGTATCGAAGGCAGCCGGCCCGGCGGGCTTTTCGATGCTCGATACATCCAATCGCAGTTCGAGCTTCGCCTCGTCGCGCGCTTTTTTCTCCTCCTTGACCTGAGCGAGGATCTCTTCGGTCTTCGCCTCGGCGGCCGCACGCAGTTCGTCGTTCTGCGCCTCCATCTCTTCAATCACCGGATACTTCGTCTTTTCGACGTAGGTCAGTTGGTCCTTCGTTTGCTCCTGCGCCGGCACGGCGGCGGCGAAAGTCAGAGCCAGGATTGTCGTCGCACAAAGGATCGGAATTCGAGATTGCATCGCGCCCTCCATCGATGGTGTCGGGACGGGCGTCCCGACACCGGACTATACCCCATTCCGGGGGTGGGGGGAGGCCAGGGCCTCGATCAGGGCGGCGACGGCGGAGTCCCATTGGTCCGGCGGCGGCGCCGTCACCGCCAGACGCACATGGGAGGTGCCGCCGAAGTCCTCGCCGGGCCACAGCCCGACCCCGCGGCGCCGCGCGAGATCGACGCAGAACGCCGCCGTACCGGCGCCGCCGGTCCGGGCGCTGACATCGAGCCACAGATAGAACCCGCCCGCCGGTTTGCGGACCGCCAGACCGCTGGCCTCGAGGGCCGTGACCAGGGTGTCAATGCGCTTCGTTACGACCGTTCGCGCATGTTCGAGGTAGTCGTCCGGAACCTGCGGGAGGGCCGTGAGAGCCTCCTGCATCGGTCCTGACGCCGGATTGAAAAGGCCCGCGTGACGTGCCGCCACCCGGGCGGCAAGGTCGGGGTCGGCGACCACCCACCCCATCCGCCACCCGCACAGGGCCCAGCTCTTTGAGGCGCTGCGCAGCTGCACGACCGTCGTGCGGTCGGGGTCGAAATCCGCGGGCACAATTCGAGTGTCCGGAGGACCTTGGAATTCGATGTAGGCCTCGTCGCAGATGAGGCGGAGGCCGCGGTCGCGGCAGAGGTCGACCATGGCCCGCGCCTGGCCTTCGGAGAGGGTGGCCCCGGTGGGGTTCGAGGGCGAGGAGAGGACCACCGCCCGGGTCTTCGGTCCGATATGTTCGGCCACCGCCTGCGGCCACCCGTCAAAGGTGCCGTTGCCCTCACCGACCGCCACCGGGCGCGCTCCGAGTCGCGCGGCCATCGCCGGGTAGGCCGGGTAGGAGGGTATGGGATGGATCAGTTCGTCACCGGGCTCGAGCAGGGCCGCGAACACCGCCAGCAGTCCGCTCTTGGCGCCGTTGGTGACGACCACCTGTTCCGGCACCGCCGTGCGGCCATCCCCGGTGTGGTGCGCGGCGAGGATCTCGCGCAGGCGTGGGTTGCCGGCCGGCGGCGCATAGCCGAAGGTCTCGGCGCTCGAGGCACGGGCGAGGGCCTCGCGCAGGACATCGGGCGGCGGGAAACAGGGCTCGCCGACCAGCCAGCTCGAGGTCGCGGCGCCGTGTTCGGAAAGCGCCGCGAGCACGCCGTCAAGCGCCCTCACGACGGCGTTCCTTCGCCGGCCGGTCCGAGAAAGCCGTGGCAATCGGCCATCAGATGCCCGAAGGCCGCCGCGTCGCCGCTGTCCACCGCGCTCACCCACTCGTCGAGGGCCTGCCGCAACCAGCGCGCGGTCTCGGGTGTGGCTTCGTTGAGGACCTGGATCTCGAAGTACAGCCCCGGGTTCTCGCCGGTGACCTCACGGGTGGTCCCGAGCTGCTTGGTATAGGTGACGCCGGCGACCTCGTCGAGATCGGCTGCGGTGAGGTTGGAGTGCGACAAGGCGCGGGCGAAGACCAGGTTCGAAAGGTGGGTGAGACCGAGGACGAGCCCCATCCTCCGGTCGTGTTCGGCGATGGACATCTCCACGAGGCGCGCGGAGGTTTCGGCGAAGAGCCCGCGCACGACCGCGAGGTCCTCGGACCCGGCCTCGTCGCAGAAGACGATGGTGCGTCCCGAGAGCATGCGCACGTCGGGGCCGAAGAGGGGGTGGAAGGAGACCAGCCGCAGACCGTCGCTGCGAAGGCGGTCCGTAAGCTCCCGCAGGTGGCCCTTGAGGCTGCACATCTCGGCCACCACCCCGCCGACCCGCAAACCGGCCAACTCCTCGAGGACCCGAGCGCACGCGCTCATCGGAACGGCCACGACGATGAGGTCGGCGTCGGCGGCTCCTTCTTGAAGCGTGGTCTGTTCGAACTCGCCATCACCCGACGCCGGATCGTGGATCGTGACGCGATGGCCCTGGCCCTGGAGAAAGCGTGCGATCCAGCGGCCCATGCCGCCCTTGCCTCCCACCACCAGTGTCCGCAGGGCGTCGCCCTGGTACACGGTGTCGAGGTGGGCCGCCTGCTCCTCGACCGCCTTGCGGATCAGAAAGGTCGCGAGGTCGCGCCCCAGCACCTCGTCGAGACCGAGCAGGCTGCTGGCGTCGGCAAACCGCTGGTAGACCTCGGCCTCGACCTTGAAGTTGCGCAGAGGGATGCCGGCGGCCCGTTTGAGCTCGCCGATCTGACGCGCCAGCTCCAGCCGTTCGCACACCAGGTGGAGGATCCGCCGATCCAGGGCCTCGATGTCGCGCCGGTGTTGATCCAGGAGGTCGCGGGGCGGTTGGTCGGGGTTGTCAGTCCGCATCTTCTTCTCCTCGGTGGGGTGCGGACGGAGGCGGGTCAGGACCCACCGTCGCCGGCGGGCCCCGTGTCTTTCAGCTCAGACGGGTCGCCGCCGGCGCTTGCAGAAGGTGCCGTAATAATAGACGGGACCTTTCTTGCCGCACCGACGGTCGCGGGTGAGAGCTGCACTGTCCACCGAGACATCCTAACAGAAGGCCTCGGATCCGGCGACGGCCATCGTTTTCAAGCTGTGGTATTGACAATACTGTGTAACACACTATATAAGGTGCCGTATATGAAGAAAACACCTGACGACCACGCCGACGGTATTGTCCACGAGCTCCGCAGGGGGGTGCTGGTCCTCGCCATCCTCGGCCGTCTTGGCGACGAGCAGTACGGCTACTCGCTGCGCGAAGACCTCCGTGTCAGCGGTCTCGACGTGCCGGAGGGAACGCTGTACCCCCTGCTGCGGCGGCTCGAGAGCCAGGGTCTGTTGGAAAGCCGGTGGCAGATGGGTGAAGGCCGGCCGCGCCGCTACTACCTGCGGTCCGCACTCGGAAGCGCGACGCTGAAAAAGCTCTCCCGGGAGTGGAACGGTTTAGTCGAAGTGATGGCGGATCTGGTGGAGACATCATGAAGGAGCACGCAATGGACCTCATCGAACGCTATCTGGCGCAGGTGGGACGCCGCCTGCCTGCGGGAGTGCGGGCCGACGTCCTGGCCGAATTGCGGTCGTCGCTGGAAGACGGCCTCGAGGCCAGAACTACGGCGGGCAAGGACCCCCATCAGGCCGCCGTCGAGGTGCTGCGGGAGCTCGGGCCGCCGGACCTCCTTGCGGCGTCGTTTGTCGATCGTCCGCAGTTTCTGGTCGGCCCCGAGCTCTACCCGACCTTTGTCCGTGTGGTCGGCGTCACCGTGGCCGCGGTGTCGGCACTGCTGGTCTTTGCCGCTCTCGCGGTGTCGTTGCGCGACCCGGCGTACGATTTCGTCGACGCGGTCGGAGGGCTCGCCGTGAGTCTGGCGCAGTCGGCGGTCGCGGTGTTCGGCTGGGTCGCGATCGTGTTCTGGGTTGTCGAACGGCTGGGGCGGGGGCGCACCGAGGGTCGCAAGACCTGGGACCCCACCGCACTGCCGCCGGTCAATGACCCCGACCGGGTGTCGCGGGCCGGTCTCGCAGTGGGCCTCGCCTTCCTGTCGGCGTTTCTGCTGGTCCTCAACGTGTTCCCGGACGGAATCGTGGCGTTGGTGGGAATCGACGGCGCGGTCGCGATCATGCCGCTGGCCGGTCCGGGTCTGCGCGCCGCTACCCCTCTCCTCACCCTGGTACTCGGCGGCATGCTGGCGCTGCGTCTGGTGGTCCTCGTCCGAGGTCGCTGGAGTAGAGGGCTGAGGTGGATCGGTCTCGGTCTCGACCTCGCCTGGATCGGGGTACTCTTCCGGCTCCTGCGGACGCCGGGCCTGCTGTCGGCCGACCCCGGGGCGGCTCGAAAGGCGGGTTGGACGGTCGAGCAGATCGCAACCTACACGGACCGTGTGGTCCCGGCGCTGCAGACCGTGCTCACGGTCGCACTTGCGGTGGCCCTGGTGGGGTGTTCACTGATGCTGGTCATCGGCATCGCCCGCCAGCTCAAACGGATCTCCGAAACGCCGCAGGTCACGATCGGCGAATCGTGAGCCCTCGGGCAACGGTTATCGCGGGTCTCGCCTGCGCCACTCTCGGCTGCACGCCGGTCGAGGTCGTGGACAGGCCGTTGCTCGATGCCCAGCAACCGCCGACGGTGCTGACCGAGGGTCGCAAGCTGAAATTGCCCAACACCGGCCCTGGGAACCGCTTCGTCAGCGGTTGGCGTTTTGGCGAGACATCGGGAGGACCGGCCATCGAGCCGGACGCCGGCGGCGCCCGGGTGGAGGTGGTCCAGTTGCGTTCGCGGCCCCGGACGCTGGCTCTCTTCACGAGAGGCGATGCGTCAGGGCTGGCCGTCAGCGCGGCGATCGGTTCCCGGCCGGTGGCGGTCCGAACGTCAGAGTCGAGCATCGAGGTTGCGCTCCCCGCGGACCTGGCGCAGGGCCGCCACCTGATCGACCTCGAGTTCGCCGACCGCTCCGAGGTGAAGATATCAGGAGGGTCGCTGTCGGCCTCGGAACGAGCGGGGCAGGTCGATTTCGAAGGCGACGACATCGTCCACGTAGGTTGGTCCGCGGTCGACTTCGTGCGCTGGGTGGAGCCCGGGACGCACCTGGTGGGGGATTTCGTACCGCCGCCGAAGGTCAATCCTGAACAGCGATTCGCCCTGACCCTCGATCGGGGAGACGGCGCTCTCGAAACCGTGGTCGAAATCCGGCCACCCCCCCACTCACCCGGCGAGCCGGTCACCCTGCTCGTCCCACTCCGTGACACCGCCGGTCTGGTGCGGATCCGCCTCGTGGCGGAGGGCGTGGGCGGCGCCGGGAGATGGCGGGGCTTGCGCCTGCGAAGCCGAGAGCCGATATCGAAGACCGCTCCCATTCGCGTGCCTGACCCGCCCCGTCTGGTCGTTGTGTACGTCCTCGATGCTCTGCGCGCCGATGCGGTCGGACATCTGGGCGCGGACCTCGGAGCAACCCCGTGCATTGATCGGCTGGCCGCCGAAAGCGCGGTGTTTGCCAACCACTTCAGCGTCGCGCCCAACACCGGGCCGGCGACCAAGTCGTTGTTTACCGGCTATGGTTTTCTGCGCGGCCGGACCATTCCTGATGAGGAGCCTGCGACCCTCGCCGGGGACTTCGCCGGCGCCGGCTACCGTACGGTTTCGATCTCATCCAACCCGCATCTCTCGCCTTCGTTCGGCCTCACCCGCGGCTTTGACGATGTCGTGTTCGAAGCCATCGACGAGGGGTTCGATGACACGATCTTCCCGACGATCAATAACAGCGCGGACAGGGTCCATCAGGCCGCACTGCGGTGGCTTGACGGTGTGGACCCGGACGAACGCGCTTTTCTCTACCTCCACACCCTCAACCCCCACAACCCCTACACGCCACCGGAACCGTATCCATCGCGTTTCGTGCGGTCTGACGACTCCACGATCGACGGTGGGACGAAGACTCTTGCTGCCATCCGCGATCGCGATCGGGGTGTCTCTCCGGGGGACGAGCGGCGGATCCGTGAGTGGTACACAGCCGGGGTGGCGTACAACGATGACGCGTTGTGCGGCCTGATGAACGAGTTGAAACGTCGCGGCCGCGAAGACTTCCTCCTGGTCGTGACGTCGGATCACGGCGAGGAACTGTTCGACCACGACGGGGTCCTGCACGGCTATACCCTTTACGACGAGCTGTTGCGTGTTCCTCTGGTGGTGTGGTGGCCGGAGCGCATCCGGCCGACGCGGATCGATACGGCGACCGACACCCTCGACCTCACCGCCACGCTGCGAGCGCTCATCGGATCGCCGCAGCCGGCGGCGCCGGAGGACGGTGAGGCGTTGTGGGGGTTGATCGATGGCGGCAGTCAATCGCCGGGACCTGCTCTCCATTTCGCGACCGCGCCGGGGCTCAGGCGGGCCGCGATGGTGCGATCGGAGCGCTGGAAGCTCATTGCGGCGCCGCGGCCGCGGTTCGGCTGGGGGATGGGCCGCGGCCGGGGGCGGACCCACGACGCCGAGTATGTCTTCAACCTGGTCGAGGACCCCGGCGAAATGAGCAACCTCGCGGGCGCTGCCGATCTCGAGGTCGATTGGCTCCGCTCCCGGCTGAGCGGGTGGGTGGAGTATTGGGACTCGCGGCAGCCTGAATTCGACAACTCCCTCCCGGACGAGGAGACCCGCAAGCGCCTCGAGGCCCTTGGTTACGTCGATTGAATTTCGAACTCTCGGCCGACGAGCCGCCACTGGGTGCCGCGGACGACGATCGAGCAGAGAAGGTCGGGATCCACGTCCGCGGTCAGCAGGCTCCACCCGTTGCGGTGTTCGCACAGCCGCCGCAGTTGCGCCGACTTGCCGGGCCGGAGGTCGACGTCCACGTTTCGGAGCCCGCCGGGGAGACCGAGGCCGACGGCCTTGAGGGCCGCCTCCTTGTAGGTCCACAGGCGCAGGAGGGCGGCGGCGGCCTCCTCTTCGGTGAGGGCGTCCAGCTGCTCGAGCTCGTCCGGCGTGCAGATGCGGCGGGCAAGGCGGTCGGGGTTGGGCAGGGGCCGCAGGCCCTCGACATCGACCCCGATCTCCTCTGACGCCATCGCCACTACGACGGTGTCGCCGGAATCGCTGGCGTTGAAATGCGGTGCGCCGGTCACGGAGGGTTTGCCGCGCTCGCCGTAGGAGAACTCGACGCGAGCCGGGTCGGTCGCGGTCGCCAGTCCGAGCAGGGAGCGGAGCACCGCGCGGGCGGCGATGAACCGGCGGGCGGCGTTCGGCACCTTGAATCTATCGGCCCGTTCCAGCTCTCGCGAATTGAGGATGCGGCGCAGCGCCTTCAACTCACCTTCGCTGACCTCGAGCGAGGCCCACCAGAGGTGGACTTCGTTCGGAGGGATGGTGAAGGGCGTCATCGGGAGATTCTACTCGTTTCCGCACGCGCTTCCTGAATGGCTTTCCGTACGCGCTTCCCGAGAGGTGCCACCCGCAACATTGTTGGCCCGTGTCGCCTAGCCGACGTGGATGATCGTGCGTCCAACAATGTTGCAAATGGCACCTCCGCCGCACGCGGGCCGTATGCACTTTCCGTACGCGCTTCCCGAGAGGTGCCACCCGCAACATTGTTGGCCCGTGTCGCCTAGCCGACGTGGATGATCGTACGTCCAACAATGTTGCAAATGGCACCTCCGCCGCACGGGCTCGTATCAGAGCGTCATTCCCGAGAGGATGCCAGGCACGCCGCCATGATGTTGAGGACAACATCATGCCGGGATGCCAGGCACCTCCGCCGCACGCGGCACGTATCCGCACGCGCTCCCCGCGCGAGCGGGTTGCGATGGAATTCAAAATTCAAAATTCAAAATTTAGAATTCCGCCTGCTACCCTTTCCCTATGGAAGGTTACGCCTTTTCGTGTCCGATCCAGGTGCGGTGGCGCGACCTCGACGCCTTCGCCCACGTCAACAACGCGACCTTTGCGACCTACCTCGAGGTCGCCCGGACGGCGGTCTGGGAGGAGCGGTTCGGAGGTCGCGATGCGATGGACATCTCGTTCTTCGTCAAGCGGGTGGAGATCGACTTCAAACGGCCCCTGGCTCTGTATGACGAGGTACGGGTGTGGCTGCGGGTGGGCGAGATCCGCGGCGCCTCCTTCACGTTCGAGTACGCCGTCGAGGCCAACGGAGAGATCGCCGCGGAGGCGGCGACGGTTCTGGCCTCGGTCGACAACACCACCGGCCGGCCGATGCGGATGTCGCCGGAAATGCGGACGATGTTGGAGAAGCTGCAGATCGTTGACCGGTGGGGGGAAGGTGCTTCTGAGGTGTATTGACTTTCCCAGCGCGCTTCCCGAGAGGTGCCACCTTCAACATTGTTGGCCCGAATCAACCTCCCGGCGTGAATGTTCGTGGGCCCAACAATATTGAAAATGGCACCTCCGCCGCACGTGGGCCGTATCAGTCACCCGGAGGCCACCTTCAACATTGTTGGCCCGAATCAACCTACCGGCGTGATGTTCGTGGGTCCAACAATGTTGAAAATGGCACCTCCGCCGCACGTGGGTCGTATCAGCGCGCTCCGGAGCACTCAAGGGCCTGTTCGCCTACCGACGTGAGGTTGGTGGGTTCAAAATTTGAAAATTGCACGCTCGACGAACTGTCAGCCCATTTCCAGCCACTCGAACCACAAGGGGTGCTCGGCCTTGTACCAGATCAAGACCTGCCGGATCAGCTCTTTCTTGTCGGGCGCCAGGACCGATGCATCGACCAGGTCGAAGTCGATCATCATGTGGTCGTTCGGCAGGTAGGAGATGGCCTCCGAACACAGGGTCTGCAGTTCGTTGCGGATCCGGCCGGAATCGGAGATCTTCACCGCGCGTTCGCGGTAGTCCTGACCGCCGTAGAAACGGTCGAGCAGCGGCGAGAACACCATCTGCATCTCCTCTACGGGTTCCATCAGCCGCAGCTCGAGGGTGACGTCCATCATGCCCTTGCGGGTGGCGGCGCGAGTGGTGACCCGGTAGCGGTCCTCCGCAACCTGCTCCACGCCGTCGCACCCGGTGTAGGGATCAGGCAGCATATAACTCGCCAGGGCGAGGACCCGCCACTCTTTGAGAGGGAAGAAATCGTCGGCCGTGAGAGTGGCGCGGTGCACCGGCATCAAGGCCTCGCGGGCGGATCTCAGGCTCTGCCGGTAGTCATCGACCATTTCCGGCCCGACCTCGCCCCCGAGGGTGGAGGCGAGCCTCGATGCGAAGTCGTCCGCGTCCGGGTCGAGGGCGACGACCAACCGTTCGCGGTCGGCCGGGGCCTTGAAGCTCGAGGAGAACAGGGTCATGGAGGTGGCGAGGTCGAGAATCGGGTCAAGGCTGGCGGCCTGCATCGCCTCTGCGGAAGCGGCATAGCCGTCGCAGATGAAGAGGTGGGTCGCGCCGTTTTCGTCTTCCCAGGGACCGACGCGAAAGACGGGCGCGTAGGTTCCCGACTCGGTGAAAACCGGAATGCCGGTGCCCGGCATCTCCCAGCCTTCCTCGACAAGGTGGGCGCCGAGCTCCCGCCACTCGGCCCACAGCGCGTTCAACCGGTGGTCGCGGCTCTTGCCGCCGAGGGTCCAAACGTGGACCCGATCCGGCGTGATTCCGGGATAGCTTTCGCAGATCGCCGCCATGACCTTGGCGCGCGGGGTCCGGTAGTCGATGAGGACCGAGTGGCCGGCCGCCTCGTCCATCACCCGTTGCGGCAGAATGAGGTTGCCCATGTAGCCCTCGTAGGGACGGGCCACCTTGAGTGGTTGGTCGAAGAGGTGGAGCACGGTCATCGGCCCGGTCGGACTCCCTTTGGCAAATCTCGACGTGTTCTCCAGGGTGTCGATGGCGGCGCCCCAGATGGTGATCCCGGCGGTCTGCAGATCGGACCAGAACTGGGGCCATTCGTAGGCCGGGTCGTTGACCAGGCGGTGGACGCGCCGGTCGAGGAACCGCGCGACCTGGGGCCGCGCATAGACGCGTCCAAAGCCGAGCAGCGGGTTGGATCCCATTTCCGGCGTCTCCCCGGCCTTCGGCATCAGGCCCTCGCCGAGGGAGATCATCACAGCGTGGTTTTCGGGGAGGCTGCGGGTGAGATACCAGAGGGCCTCGGACAGGGCGTAGGCGGAAACCGCGTCGGCGTCCTTCTTGACCCGGTTGATGCCGGCCTTGTCGAGCCCGGCGCCCTCGCCCCAGCGACCGAAGAGCCGGGTGCCGAGGGCTGTGACGGCGGCGGCCACCACGAAGGCGCGTTCGAGCGAACCGCCCACGAACGACAGGTCCCGGCTTTCCGTGGTGTTGACGAGCTCGATCTCCACGTCCTCCAACCACAGGTGAAAACGACCGAGAATTGCCCGCGTATCGTAAACCCATTGCGCGATGCGGTTGCGCCGGTCCATGTTCATCAGCAGCACTCCCTCATCTGACTATGCCACGGCTCTAGGGACGGGTCGAGTTCAGTTCTTCGGCGTGTTCGACGCTGGCCCGCCACCAGTCGAGGAGATCGGCGAGACATCGATCGAGTGGAATTTCCGGCCGCCAACCGGTTGCGGCGGCAAAACAGGAGGTGTCCGCCACCAGGCGTTCGATATCCGCGGGACGCAATCGTTGAGGATCCACCCGGGTCTCGATTTCGGAATCGGAGAGGGCGATGAGCTGATTGAGCACCTCGCGGATGCTGATGCCGCGGCCGCTGCCCACGTTGTAGGCCTCACCCGGTCGCCCGTTCGTGGCCGCCGCCCAGTAGGCGCGGGCGATGTCGCGAACATCGGTGAAATCACGGATCGGATCGAGATTGCCGACCGCTATCACGGGTGGATCGAGCCCGCGCTCGATGCGCGCGATCTGGCGGGCGAAACCGGAAGCGGCGAACTGCGGCGGACGACCGGGACCGGTGTGCGGGAAGAGGCGCAGGCGGATGGTCCGGAGCTTGAATCCGCGGTGGTACTGAGCTGTGATGAGGTCCTGCGCCGCCTTGCTGGTTGCGTAGGGCGAGATCGGATTCAACGGGGAGTCTTCTCGGATCGGCTGGTTTTCGGCGGCAACCGCTCCGTAGATCTCCGCCGACGTCGCCACCACCACCGTCGGGTCGATGTCGAGCGACCGCAGACTTTCCAGCAGATTGAGAGTGCCGATGGCGTTGACCTGAAAGGAGCGGTCGGGTTGTTGCCACGAACTGGCCACCGACGTCGCACCGGCCAGGTGGAGGACGATATCGGGCCGTACCTGTTCGAGGCTCCGGGCGAGCGACGACGGCAGCGTGAGGTCGGCCATCACCGGGTGGACCGCGGCCGGTATATGGGCCGGGTCCTCCTCCCACACGAGACCCCAGATCTTGCCGTCGGGAACCGCCTTTCGCAGGTGGTCCGCGAGGTGGCGGCCCACAAACCCGGTGACACCGGTGATCAGGATGTTCACGGCTGCTCCAGATAGCGGCGCAGCCCGTCCTGCCAGGGCGGCATCGACCGGCCGAGCGCCGCCTCGAGGCGGGTCGTGTCGAGGACTGAATAAGGGGGTCTCGGCGCCGCCCTCGGAACATCGGCGGTGGCGGCCGGAACCACCGTGACGGGCGACCCCAGGAGACGAGCGATCTCCACCGCGAAACCGTGCCACGTCGTGGTCCCCGCGTTGACGGCGTGCAGGGTGCCGGTCGAGTTCGCGGCGGCAAGGTCGAGAACCGCCTCTGACAGGTCGTCACAGAAAGTGGGGCAGCCGCGCTGATCCGCCACAACCTCGAGGCGGGGCGCGCCGGCGTCGATTTGGCTGCGGATGGCCTCGACGAAATTGCGCCCGCCGCGGCCGTAGAGCCATGCCGTTCGCACCACCAGGTGGCGGGACGCCGTGCGGGCGAGTTCTTCGCCCCGCAGCTTCGAACGGCCGTAGGCACTTCTCGGCGCCACGGCGGCGTTTTCCTCGTACGGCCGATCCGCGTCTCCCGAAAAGACGTAATCGGTCGAGATCTGGATCAGGAGCGCGCCGACCTCGTTGCACGCCGCAGCGAGGTGGCCGACAGCGGTGCCGTTGATGGCGGTGGCCTGCTCCTCGTTGTCTTCGCACGCGTCAACGGCGGTAAACGCCGCAGTGTTGACCACCGCCGAGGGGCCGGCATCGACGATCCAGCGCCTGACTGCAGCGGCGTCAGAGATATCGAGTGTGTCGATATCGCTTCCCTCACACACGGTCCCGCGGGTGCTACAGGCTGCCGCGAGACTCCGTCCCAGTTGGCCGTGCGCACCTGTAACCAGAATCTTCTGAGATGTTCCCCCGACCATGCGCGGATGGTAGCAGACCTGCAGGCTGCGGTGGCGCCCTTTTTGCCACCGGGAATAGGATAGGATCTGTAGCGATTGCCTCGTGCAAGGGAGCTGATTCATGACCGAAGTAGTACCACTCGAAGACGACAGGAAAACGGGCGAGCCGGTCGCGGCGCACGGCGACAATTCGATTCCGGGCGGCGATGATGCAAGGATCGTGAGCGCCGTGGCGAAGCACATGGCGGCGATCATGAGCGAACTCAACCTCGATCTCGATGATCCCAACTACCAAAGAACCCCCGAACGGGTCGCCAAGATGTACCTGGAGATGTTTCACGGGCTGCGCGAAGGCGCCGAACCCGCGGTGACCACCTTTCCCAACGACGAGGGCTACCACCACATGGTGATCGAGAGGGAGATCCCCTTCTACTCCATGTGCGCCCACCACTTCGTGCCGTTCTACGGCCACGCTCACATCGCCTACATTCCGGAATCGGAGGTGGTCGGTCTCTCGAAGCTGCCGCGCATTCTCGAGTTCTACGCCAAACGGCCGCAGATGCAGGAGCGTCTGACCGAGCAGGTGGCGGAGTTCCTGTGGTCGAGGTTGAAGCCCCAGGGCGTGATGGTCGTCATCGAGGCCCGGCACCTCTGCGTCGAGATGCGGGGGGTCAAGAAGGCCGGCGCTCTGACCACGACCTCGGCCCTCAGGGGCTGCTTTGCGGATCGACTGGTTCGGGAAGAGTTCCTGGCCCTGCTCCGGCGCCAGACCAGCTGGTAGGCAGCCGGGGACGAGCTGGAGATCGCCCCTCCAATGACTGTTCGGAAAACCGTAGGGCGGGGTTATCCCCCCGGTCGCCGTTGTTGGAGATACGGGTCCTGAGCTACCGGGAGACCTCGAAGAAGAGGTAGAGCCTTCGGGTGGCCTCGAGCACGGATCCGTTGATCTTGTGCTTCTGGATCTCTTCTCTGAGCCGACCCCGGCCGGCCTTGATGGTGTCGAGTTCGAGCCGGTCGAGGGAATTGCCGTCTTCGTCTTCGAACAGGACAATCACCAGCACTTCGGCGTTGTCCCCGTTATTGAGGACATCGACTTCGACCAGGAGAGGGACCTCTTTGGTCGGGTCGTACTCGCGATCGCTCTTCGGTCGGATGGCGAATCGGATCCAGCGCACCCCGTCGACCGCGACCAGGGGCCGGAGATCCGCGCCGATCTCATAATCGAAATCGTCTTGAAACGGGTTGGCGGCGGTGGTGTAGTCGGCGTCCTGAGCCACTGCAGGAGTCGCTGTGAGGCACAACGCCATCAGCGCCGCCGCCACGATCGCGCCACGATGGGATTGATAAAACGCCCTCATTCTGAACACCTGACTACTCCAGCGGATTATACACGCCCCCAGACGATAAAGGCCACGGCGCCGGGTGCGCCGTGGCCGCGTTGGTGCTGATCTGCCGGCGGAAGGTCCGCGCAGCTACTGGTGGATCGTCATCCCCTTGGCCACTCTGCCGGCATCGCCGGAGGTGACGCTGCAGATCGAGAGTTTTTCCTTGACCTGATCGACCTTGAGCCGCGCGAACTCGGTCATGCTCTCATCCAGGACCTCGCCGGTGTCGGGATCGCGCAGGATCTCGACCTCGCCGACCGAGAATGTGTCGCCCACAGAAACTCCCTCGCGGCTGCCGCGGTTGATGTAGATCTTGCCGTCCTTCTCCATGACAACCGAACCGCTCCACTGGATGTTGGGTAGCTGGGCGATCATGAACTCGACCGCGGCGGCGCACGCGTCCTGCACGGCGAGCCCGACGTTGTCGTTGGAGTGGCCGCCGAAGGCCGCGCCCCAGCCGCCGGCGTTGTAGCCGACGCCGAGGGCCTTGCGTTTGTGGGTCCCGACCACGCTCTGCGAGGCCAGCACCTGGCCGGTGGTCGAGTCGACCATGTAGATGGTGGCGTTGACCTCGCCCTTGCCGCCGCCGCCGCCGATCTTGAAGCCCTTGATGCGCACGCCGCCATCGGCGCCGCCGGTGTCACCCTGGACGTGGGTGATGGCGCCCTTGATGAGAATCTGGGCCGGTGTCATCTGTCCGGTTACCGGCGCCTTGGCGCCTCCTGCGGTCCGGCCGGAGGCGGCGAAGTCCTGCTCGTCGAGAGCCGCGGCCCGCATATCGGTCTCGCCGAGGACGATGAACTTGCCGCTCTGGTTGAGCATGTCGGTGAGCACGGTGCCCCAGGCTGTTCCGATGTTCCAGTTGCCGTACCAACCGGCCTGGTTTTCGAACTCGGTCACGGTGACCGAGTATCTGAGACCCCCGGTGGCGTCTTCCGCCGCGGCCGGCAGGGCCGCCGCAATCATGCCGATGGTGATGATGAAAACAAGCGACTTCACTGCACCTTTCATGGCACCTCCTCAGCGCTATTCATTGGTGCCTACAAGTGTACACCGATGCTCAAGAGGGATGAAGGGAGGACACCAGTCGGAGAGTTCGGAATTCGGAATTCGGAATTCGGAATGGCCTTTCCCAGGCTGGAGCGAAGTTGGATATCTGGAACCACAATGGGCATTGAGCTCCAACTGTTTGGGGAGGGTCGATCCGAAAATTCCAAATTCCAAATTCCAAATTCCGAATTCATCCCGGGTACTTCCCCGTGATGTAGTTCACCAGATCCTGAATGTGGCCCTCCTGGTGGCGGCTGACCCAGCGCGTGAGGTCGCCGGAGGACACGACCCCGAGCAGCTCGCCGTCGTCGATCACCGGCAGGTGTCGAAAGCGCCTTTCGGAGATCAGCGCCATCGCGTCCTGGACCCCGGTGCTCGATCGAACCGTCTCCACCTCCGAGGTCATGACCTCGACCACCTTGGTGGACGTGGGGTCGCGGCCGGTGTCGACCACGCGCGACAGCACGTCGCGTTCGGTGAAGATGCCGACCAGTTCGTTCGAGACGCAGACCAGGAGGGCGCCGACCCGCTCCTGGTTCATCTTGCGCACGGCATCCAGCACCGTGACCTCGGGGGCCACGGAATAGACCGATGAGCCCTTGCTGGCAAGGACTGCTTTGAGAGTATCCTGCATGACCGCCTCCAGGATCTCGGGGGCCGACAACGGGCCCGCTGGTAACAGATCGTACTGTTCTCTGTTAACAGCGGCCCGCCCTGGTCCAATTCCCGAAGGTCACCGCCAGCGCTGCGCCTTGAGCACGCACAGGGCCGCCATGTTGACGATGTCGTTGACGTCGACGCCGCGCTGCAGCACGTGGACGGGCGCGTCGATGCCGGTCAGGATGGGCCCGATCGCCTCCACCTTGCCGAGCCTCCACAGGAGCTTGTAGGCGATGTTGGCCGATTCGAGATCGGGGCACACCAGAATGTTGGCGTCGCCTTGAATGCGAGACAGCGGGAAGGCCTCTCTGGCGATGCTCGGCTCGACCGCGGTGTCGGCCTGCATTTCACCCTCGATCACCAGGTTGGGCCAGCGTTGTTCGGCGATGGCGACCGCCTCGCGGACCTTCTGCGACCGGGGATCGACATTGGAACCGAAGTTCGAGTACGACAGCATCGCGACCCGGCCCTTGGTCTGGAAGTAGATCTCTGAAACCTGGTCGGCGAGAAAGGCGATCTCCGCCAGACCGTCGGCGGTCGGGTCCTCGTTGACGGTGGTGTCGGCGATGAAGAGCATCCGGTCCTCGAAGAGCAACAGATAGACGCCGGCCGCTCTCTTGATGCCTTCCCTGGTCTTGTGGATCTGGAGGGCCGGCCGGATGCTCTCGGGGTAGGACATCGTGAGACCGGCGATGAGCCCGTCGGCGTCGTGCTGCTGGACCATCATGTTGCCGTAGTAGACCGGGTCGCGCACCAGCTTCTGCGAGTGCTCTGGGGTGACGCCGTGGCGCCACCGCATCCGGGTCAGAACTTCGGCGTAGGCCTCGCGCTTGGGGTCGGTGGCCGGGTCGACCACCTCGACCGTGCCCTCGGGCACCTCGTGCTCGGCGAGCATCTTGTGGATCTTCGCCGCCGAACCGAGCAGCACCGGTGTGCAGATGCCCTCCTCGGCCAGGATCTTGGCCGCGCGCACGATCTTGACCGCTTCGCCCTCGGGGAAGACGATCCGCCGCGGGTCGAGCTTGGCCTGGTCGAAGACACCGTGCATGACCTGGCGGGTCCGCGACAGGCGGTTCTCGAGCTCGCGGACGTACTCCTCTTTCGAGGCGTAGGGTTTGCGGGCGACACCGGAGTCGATGGCAGCCTGGGCCACCGCCGGCGCTTCCCACAACAGGACGCGGTAGTCGAAGGGCTTGGGGATCAGATACTCGCGGCCGAAGCGAATCGGTTTTCCGCCGTAGGCGCGGACGACCGAGTCGGGCACGTCCTCCTTGGCGAGGTTGGCGAGCGCCTTGGCGGCGGCGAGCTTCATCTCCTCGTTGATTCCGGAGGCCGCCACGTCGAGGGCGCCGCGGAAGATGAAGGGGAAACCGAGGACGTTGTTGACCTGGTTCGGATAGTCCGACCGGCCGGTCGCCATGATCACGTCGGAGCGAACGGCAAAGGCATCCTCCGGGAGGATCTCGGGGTCGGGGTTGGCCATCGCGAAGATGATCGGGTTCTCCGCCATCGTCGCGACCATCTCCCCGGTCACCATGCCCTTGACCGAAACGCCCGCGAAGACATCGGCGCCCCGCATGGCATCGGCCAGGGTTCGTGCCTCGGTTTCGACGGCGAAGCGCTCCTTGTAGGGGTTCATCCCCGCGGTGCGGCCCTTGTAGATCACGCCCTTGGAATCGACCATGAGCAGGTTTTCCGGTTTGACGCCGAGCGAGATGTAGAAATTCGCACAGGCGATCCCGGCCGCGCCGGCTCCCGAAAAGACGACCTTGACCCGGTCGATCTTCTTCTCGGCGATTTCGAGGGCGTTGACCAGAGCGGCCCCGGAGATGATCGCGGTGCCGTGCTGGTCATCGTGGAAGACCGGGATGTCGCAGCTCTTCTTGAGGGTCTCCTCGATCTCGAAACACTCCGGAGCTGCGATGTCCTCGAGGTTGATGCCCCCGAGGGTTGGCGACAGCAGCTCACAGAAGCGGATGATCTCTTTGGGGTCCTTGGTGTCGACCTCGATGTCGAACACATCGATATCCGCAAAGCGCTTGAAGAGGACGCCCTTGCCCTCCATCACCGGTTTGCCGGCCATCGGGCCGATGTCGCCGAGACCGAGGACCGCGGTGCCGTTGGAAACCACTGCCACCAGGTTGCCCTTGTTGGTGTATTCGTAGACCAGGTCGGGGTCGCGGGCGATCTCCAGGCACGGCTCGGCGACACCGGGGGTGTAGGCCAGCGAGAGGTCGCGCTGGGTGCTGCACGGTTTGGTCGCCACCACCTCGGTCTTGCCGTGGCGTTTGCCCGTGTGGTAGGCGAGGGCTTCTTCGCGGGTGATCTTCTTCACGGTTTCTCTCCTTCTCCGGTCGCGCGAAATCTCAAGAGAAAGATTTCACAAGCGCGCACCATAGACTCTGTCGGGGATGAGGTCAAGCCCCGATCCCGTCGTCACGTCGATGCTGTTCCGACCCGTATGATACCGCATGAGGTTTGTCCGGAGAGTCGAGTCAGCGGTCCCGTGCCAGACGCACCAGCTCATCGAGCAGCGACGGGTAATCGAGCCCGGAGAGACCCCACAACCGCGGGTACAGCGAGATCGAAGTGAATCCCGGGATGGTGTTGACTTCATTGACCCACAGACCGCCGCCCCTGCGCTCCAGAAAGAGATCGACCCGGGCCATCCCGGCGCAACCGAGCAGGCGGAAGACGTCGACCGCCAGTGCCTGGACGCGCCCGGTCATGTCCTCGTCGAGCGGCGCCGGCGCCAGCAACTCGCAGGTGGAATCGAGATATTTGTCCTCGTAGTCGTAGAACTCGTTCCCCGGAACCACCTCGCCCGGCTCCGAGGCCCGCGGATGGTCGTTGCCGAGCACGGCGACCTCGATCTCTCGGGCATCGACGCCCTTTTCGACCAGGGCGCGAGGGCCGTGGCCGAGCGCGCGATCGACTGCGGCTTCGAGGTCCGTGGACGCCTTGACCTTGCTGATACCCACCGACGAGCCCAACCGCGCGGGCTTGACGAAGAGCGGCAGCCCGAGATCCAGGCACCGGCTCACGACATTCTCGCGCGCTTCACTCCACGAACGCCTGTCGATCTCCACCCACTGTGGAGTCGGGAGGCCGGCCTGAGCTATGGTGCGTTTGCAGAAGACCTTGTCCATGCACAGCGCCGAGGCCGCGGTGTCGCTGCCCACAAACGGAATATCGAGCATTTCGAACAGACCCTGGATCGTCCCGTCCTCACCGAAGGGCCCGTGGAGCACCGGAAACGCGACGTCGAAATCCTCGTCCAGGAGCCGTCGATCCAAACGCGAAACGCCTTCGAACGCCACCACGCCGTCGGCGCGGTCGGTCGACTCTGCGAGGACCCTCAAAGCGGTCCCGGGGTCGGCCCACAGACCGCGGCGGTCGATGGCCATTGGCACCACCTCGTATTTCGCGGGATCCAGAGCGCGATGAACCGATCGCGCCGACACCACGCTGACCTCGTGCTCCATCGATCGTCCACCGAAGACCAACGCGAGCCGGAGCTTCGGTCGTGCGGATTCAGCCGTCATGCATCGACCCCCATGCCTCACTCTAGCGCGACATTGTGACGCAGATTCGGCACAAACGCGGCGCACCTGAGGAATGAACGTCAGTTTCGCGATGAGACGACTGCAACAAAGAGACCGCACGACAACGAAGGAAAGCCCCGGCGGGGCGACAGAATCAACTCCCGCAGAACCACCTGGAGGTCACTGTTTGGCGGGCTGTGGTGCCTCGAAGAGTGACAGGAATTCGGCGTACCCTTCCTTTTCGAGGTTTTTCACGGGTACGAAACGGAGCGCGGCGGAGTTCATGCAGTAGCGCATGCCGGTGGGCGCCGGCCCGTCGTTGAAGACGTGGCCGAGGTGGGAGTCGGCGCCCGCCGAGCGGACCTCGGTGCGGACCACGAACCAGCTCCGGTCTTTCTTTTCGACGATATTGTCTTCGACCAACGGTTGGGTGAAGCTCGGCCACCCGGTCCCCGAGTCGTACTTGTGGATCGAGGCGAACAAAGGCTCGCCGGAGACCACGTCGACGTAGATGCCGGCCTCGTGGTTGTCCCAATACTCATTCGCGAAGGCGCGCTCGGTGCCGTCCTCCTGGGTCACCCGATACTGCTCGGGCGTCAGTTTCTGTCGAAGTTCCTGGTCGCTCATCTTCTTGCTCCCCTTGGATGGTTGTGATTTCTGCGCGGACGCCGGGAGTGCCGACGCCCCGATCACGAGACTCAGGCAACCGATGATCACGGCGTGTGACAGTGAGCCCTTCATTTTCTTTCTCCCCACAGTTGCTGGAGACGGTTGTCCCGCCCGCACCCCTTCCTGTAGTAGGAATACCGGATCGGGTTCTTCTTGGCGTAGTCCTGGTGGTAGACCTCGGCCGGGTAGAAGGCGGACTCCTCGGTGATCTCGGTGACGATGGGTTGGGGGAAGGGCTTGCTCTTCTCGAGCTCGGCCCGCGACTTCTCGGCCGCTTCGCGCTGCGCCTCGTCGTGGTAGAAGATCCCGCTCCGGTACTGGTCGCCGACGTCACAGAACTGGCGGTCGGCCACGGTTGGATCGATGTTGTGCCAGAAGACGTCCAAAAGCTCTTCATAGGTGACGACGTCCGGGTCGTACACCACTCGGATGGCTTCGGTGTGGCCGGTGCCGCCGGCCGAGACCTGTTTGTAGGTCGGGTTGGCGACGTGTCCGCCCGTGTAGCCCGAGGTCACCGTGATCACGCCCTCGACCTTCTCGAAATCGGCCTCGATACACCAGAAGCAGCCGCCTGCGAAGGTCGCGTAGGCGGTCTCCCCGGTGTCGGCTGCGACAGAGGGCTGCGAGGCGCCGAGCGCGACAACGACCGCGACTGCGACCAGCATGATTCTGTTTCGGTACTTCATCTGCGTCCTCCGCTTCTACATCTTGTAATGCCGGAGGAGGGCAAAAGGTTTCCAAATCCGCGCGCTCGCGCGGATTCGGGTCGCAGGATGCAGGTCACAGGTCACAGGTCACAGGATTCAGGTCACATGGTCCAGGATCCAGGATTCACCGCTATAGGCCCTTGACAAACGGGGAGTGGGTTTTACGATCTCGCTGCATCCTGCATCCTGCATCCTGCATCCTGCATCCTGCATCCTGCATCCTGAAGCGGTACCATGCACCGATGGACAAGGTCTCGACAGGTCTCGATGTGTTGCTTGATGCTCCGGAGCTGATCGGCGGGCGCCGCTGGGCTCTGCTCGCCAACCACGCGGCGGTGACCTCCGATCTCGATCCGGCCCGCGGCGCCCTCGTGGCGGCCCGGGTGGGTCCGCTCATGCGCCTCTTCGCGCCCGAGCACGGCCTCAACGGCATCGCCCAGGACATGGAAACCGTGGGTGACCTCCGGGATCCGCTGACCGGGAGCACCATCCGTTCACTATACGGCGACGGTCCGTCGACCTTCGCGCCTCGACCGGACGACCTCGCGGACCTCGATGTCCTGCTCGTGGATCTGCCGGACATCGGCAGCCGTTACTACACCTTCGCCGCCAGCTTGGATGAGACCATGAAGGCCTGCGAGAAGTCTTCGGTGGAGGTCGTGGTCCTCGACCGGCCCAACCCCATCGGCGGGGTGGCGCGTGAGGGCGGTCTGGTGGGGGCCGGGTTCGAGAGCTTCGTGTCGCAGCTGCCGACTCCGGCGCGTCACGGTCTGACGTTGGGTGAGATCGCGCTGCTGCTCCAGCGCGAGCGCTGGCCGAATGTCCAGCTCACCGTCGTTCCCTGCCGCGGCTGGCGGCGCGATCGGTGGTGGGATCAGACGGGTCTGCCGTGGGTGCCGCCGAGCCCCAACATGCCGACCCTCGATACGGCGACCCTGTATCCCGGTCTCTGCCTGGTGGAGGCCACGAACCTGTCGGAGGGCCGCGGAACCACCCGCCCGTTCCATCTCGTGGGAGCTCCCTGGGTCGATGAAGACAAGCTCGTGGCCCGGCTTCGCGCTCTCGACTTCGAAGGCGTCGCCTTCCGTCCGGCCAGGTTCCGGCCGGAGTTTCAAAAGCACGCCGGCGAGGTCTGCACGGGAGTCGAACTGCACGTCGTCGATCGCCTGCGGCTCAGACCGCTGGCTCTCGGTCTGTACCTGCTCGCGGCCATCCGTGACCAACACCCCGATCACTTCGCCTGGCGGAAGGAGCCCTACGAGTTCGTCAGCGACCCGCCCGCTCTGGATCTGCTCACAGGTTCTCCGGAAGCCCGAAGTTTGATCGAGGAAAAGAGGCCGCTCGCACCGCTCCTGGAACAGTGGGAGCGCGACGTCGAGACCTTCGAGGCCTCCCTCGAAGGAGTGCTGCTCTACCACGAGGAGGAGTGAGGATTGAACAGGCTGGCATCGTGGTGCGCACTGGCGTTGTTGACCGCTTGCGGAGGATCCCCGGCCCCGCCGCCGCCGGCCGCCTTCGGCCTCCCCGCGGTGAGGTCGGTGCCGGAGGAAGCGCCGACGGTGATCCTGGTCTCGATCGACACCCTGCGCCCGGACCACCTCGGGTGCTACGGCCACCAGCAACCGACGAGCCCCAACCTCGACCGATTCCGCGAGGGGGCGGCCCTTTTCGAGTGTGCCATCGCCCAGGCGCCGTCGACCCTGCCCTCCCACGCCACCATGCTGACCTCGCTGCTACCGGAACACCACGGTGCGTTCTTTGCCCGCCGTTCGCCGTTGCCCGGCGATCTGCCCACCCTGGCGACGGTGTTGGCGGAGGTGGGTTACCGCACAGCCGCCTTCACCGGTGGAGGCCAGATCGCGCCGGAGTTCGGGCTCGACCGTGGATTCGAGATCTACGGAGTCAACGAGGGCGGGCCCGATTTCGCCGACGCCGTGCGCTCCGGGCTCGAGTGGTTGGCCGGGGAGCCGGATCGTCCGGCCTTTCTTTTTCTCCACACCTACGAGGTCCACCACCCCTACACGCCCGACGCCGATCTGCTGGCGATCTTCGACGAGGGTTATGCGGGCCAATTGCCGGACGAGATCTCGAAGGAGCTCCTGAACGGCATCAACCGCGGCGAGGTGGTGATCGACGAACGCGACCTCGACCACATCAAGGCCGCCTACGACGCCGAGATCCGTTCGGTGGACGAGGCGTTCGGCGAGCTGTTGCACGGCCTCGATGAGCTGGGCCTCGCCGACAACACCCTGCTGATCTTCACCTCGGACCACGGTGAAGAGTTCGGCGAGCACGGCGTCGTCGGGTGGCACTCGCACACCCTTTACGACGAGCTGCTGCGAGTCCCTCTATTGATCCGCTTTCCGGACGGTCTGGCCGCCGGTCAGACCGTGGGTCCCCAGGTGCGGCTGATCGACCTCGCGCCGACCGTCACCTCGGTGGTCGGGCTCGCGGCCCCGCCGACCTTCGAGGGCGTCGATCTGCGGCGGGTGATCGAAGGGCTGCCGGCTCCGTTGCCCGCGCTCAGCCAACTCGACCTCCCCGTCGGCGAACGGGTGATGTCGATGCGCACGTTGAACTGGAAGCTCTATCCGACGGCTGCGATGGGAGGCAACCCGTTCTCAGACGCCAAACCGCCTCTCGTGACGCGGGTCAGAAACCGGTACCGGCAATGGCGGCACCCCTATGTCTTCTTCGATCTCGCCAACGATCCCGGCGAGACGACCGATGTCCTGGCCGAAAATTTCTGGAACTCGACCGGTCACGAAAAGCTGATCAAACGTCTGAGCGCGGAGCGGCCCGTGCCGGCGCCGGTGCCGACGGTGACGGTGGATGACGCCACTGCCGAACGGCTCGAGGCCCTCGGCTACATCAGCGGCGGCGACGGCGGCTGAGAGCCCTCAAACGGACGACTTCTTCGATGAGGCGCTGAGCGGCGCGGTCGATCTCGTCGCCGGTCGTGAGACGACCGAGGCTGACGCGGATCGAGGCCGAGGCGAGCTTCTTGCCGACCCCCATGGCGCGCAGTACCGGGGACGCATCGGGGTGGCTGGAGGCGCAGGCCGAACCGGTGCTGACGGCGAGATCGGGCAGCGAAGCGAGGAGGGCGTTGCCCTCGATCCCGGCAAAAGAGAGATTGCTGGTGCCGGGGAGGCGGTGCGTCTTCGAACCGTTCACCGTGCAGCGGTCCAGGGAATTGAGGATTCGCGCTTCGAGCCGGTCGCGGTGTGCGGCGATCCGAGCGGTCTCCTCGGCGAGTCCGCCGCCGGCGATCTCGAGCGCGCGCGCCAGTCCTACCGCGCCCGGGACGTTGGGGGTGCCGGAGCGAAGGCCGTTCTCGTGGCCGCCGCCGTGGATGACCGGCCATAACTTGAGGGGCGGGGTGCGACGGCGTACGAAGAGCGCGCCCACACCCTTCGGTCCGTAAACCTTGTGGCCCGAGATGCTCAACAGGTCCGCCCCGAGGCCGGCGACATCGAACGCGATCTTGCCGGCGCCCTGGGCGGCGTCGCAGTGGACCAACGCGCCCCGGCCGTGCGCAAGCTCCGCGGCCTCACGAACGGGCTGGATGGTTCCGGTTTCGTTGTTGGCGAGCATCAGGCTGACGAGGACGGTGTCATCGCGAAGAGCTGCTTCGAGCTCGTCGAGGCGCACCCGGCCGTCGCCGTCGACGCCGATCACGGACAGCTCCCAACCGGATGCCGCAAGGTGCCGCAGAGGCTCGAGGACCGATGGGTGTTCGGTGGCCTGGGTCACGAGGTGGCGGCCTCGCCCGGCGAGCGCAGAAGCGGCGCCGATCAGGGCCAGGTTGTTGCCCTCGCTGGCGCCCGAAGTGAAGACGATTTCGGTCGCCGACCGCGCGCCCAGGCAGCGGGCGACGGTTGCACGTGCCTCTTCAAGCGCTGTGAAAGCGTCCCGTCCCGGCCCGTGGTTACGGCTCGATGGGTTGGCGAACACTGCTCCGAAATAGGGCAGCATCGCCTCCACCACCCGCGGATCGCACGGCGTCGAGGCGTTGTTGTCGAGGTAGATGACGGGGTTCGTTGTACTCACGGTTGAGAGTTTACCTTTCCGGCGTGCGGCAATCGTGGATGTTCACTCCGGGAGGCTTCCTCCCGACGGGTTCATCCCGATGCTCACGGCGTTGTTGCCCGTGAGTGCCCCCTCAGACGATGTTTGGGCCCGATGGGGTGAACTCGCCGGAATCCCCCGTGTTCCCAAAATCGTCTGAGACGGCACGTCCGGTGAACGCGAACAGTGTGCCGTTCTCGAGCGGTCGAGTGAAACCGCCTTTCAGGACGCGCTTCCCGAGAGGAGCCACCTTCAACATTGTTGGCTCGTGGCACCCTGCCGACGTGATATGTTCGTGAGTCCAACAATATTGAAAATGGCACCTCCGCCGCACGAGTCCCGTATCCGTACGCGCTTCCCGAGAGGAGCCACCTTCAACATTGTTGGCTCGTGGCACCCCGCCGACGTGGATGTTCGTGAGTCCAACAATATTGAAGATGGCGCCTCCGCCGCACGAGTCCCGTATCCGTACGCGCTTCCCGAGAGGAGCCACCTTCAACATTGTTGGCTCGTGGCACCCCGCCGACGTGGATGTTCGTGAGTCCAACAATATTGAAGATGGCACCTCCGCCGCACGAGGTCTCCCCCTTCCCCCTTTCCCCTCTGCCTTTCTCCCTTTCCCCTCTGCTCCTCTGCTCCTTCGTGCTTGCCCCACGCCCCTCGCCGGGCTACCATTCGGGTTCGGCGTTGGAGGGGCGCACCGGGAGTATCCAGATGACCAAAGACAAGAAACGCGATTTTCTGACGGTTGAAGAGGCCGTTGCACGGATTGCCCAGGGCCAGCAGATCATCGTGGTCGACGACGAGGACCGCGAGAACGAGGGCGACCTGATTTTCGCCTCTGACATGGTGACTCCGGAGGCCATCAACTTCATGGCGCGCCACGGCAGAGGGCTGATCTGCGTCGCCCTGACCGCCGAACGCTGTGACCAGCTCGGTCTGCCGCCGATGGTCGAAAAGAACACCTCGACCCACGGCACCGCCTTTACGGTCAGCGTCGAGGTCCGCGAGGGCACGACCACCGGAATTTCGGCGCACGATCGGGCGGCCACGGTCCGGGCGCTGGTGAACCCCAAGACGGTTGCCGACGATCTCCAGCGGCCCGGCCACATGTTCCCCCTGCGCGCCCGTCGCGGCGGGGTGCTCAAACGGGCCGGCCACACCGAGGCGGCGGCCGACCTCGCGAGAATGGCCGGCCTCACCCCTTCGGGCGTTCTGTGCGAGATCATGGACGAGGACGGCCAGATGGCCCGTCTGCCTCGACTGCAGGTCTTTGCGAAGGAGCACGATCTCGGGATCCTCACCGTGGCCGATCTGATCGCCTACCGCATGCGCAACGAAAACCTCGTGGAGCGGGTGGCCGGACCGGAGCTCCCCACCGAACTCGGCGATTTCAGGATTCTCGGCTATCGCAACCGGGTGACCGGCGAGGAGCACGTGGCACTGGTGATGGGGGCGATCGACCCCGCCGAACCGGTGCTGGTGCGCGTGCACTCGCAGTGTCTCACCGGGGACGTATTTGCGTCGCGAAGGTGTGACTGCGGCGCGCAGCTCGAGGCCGCCATGGCCAAGATCGCGCAGGAAGGGTCCGGAATCCTCCTCTATCTGTTGCAGGAGGGTCGCGGCATCGGTCTGTTCAACAAGCTGCGAGCCTACGAGCTGCAGGATCAGGGCGAGGACACGGTGGAGGCCAACCTCCACCTCGGCTTCAAGGCCGACCCGCGAGACTACGGGACCGGGGCCCAGATCCTGGTCGACCTCGGGGCGCGCCGTCTGCGTCTGATGACCAACAACCCGATGAAATACTCGGCGCTGCGGGGTTTCGGTCTCGAGATCGTGGAGCGCGTGCCGCTCGAGGTCCCGCCGACCGACCGCAGCCGCCTCTACCTCGAGACCAAGAAGAACAAGATGGGGCATCTGCTCAAGATGGTCTAGCCGCCTCCGGCGGCAACGTTTGAACGTTTCAACGTTTGAACGTTTGAACGTTGCGCACCCTGTACGGTATAGGATCGACGTCGCCGTGGCCCAATATCCTCTCCCCGACCTCAGCGCGCTCGTTCGCGACCTCGATCGCGGGGTCGAGGGGCTGGCTGTCGGCGGTGTGGTCCCCGGCGCCCGGGCATTGGTCCTCGCCGCCGCCGCGACCCAGGGGTGGCCGGTTGAACGCACCTTGGTTGTCGTGCCCCACGTGGCCGACGCGGATGACCTGGCGGCGGCACTCGGTCTGCTCGCCCCTGGGGTGGGAGTGGGGGTGGTTCCGGCTGAGATGGCCGGACCCTACCTCGGCGCGGAGCCCCCCCTGGCGGCGCGTCTGAGGCTGGTGGACCTCCTGGCCCGGCTCGCGGGTGACGAGCTCGATCTCGTGGTGGTGCCGGCGCGCGCGCTCGGAACGCCGATTCCGGAACCGTCGATGGTCAAGGCCTGCGCCTTCGACGTGCGGGTCGGAGACCGGATCGACCCCCGCAACCTGGCAGTCCGGCTCGCCGCCGCCGGCTACCGCCGCGCCGATCTCGTGGAAGAGGCGGGCGAGTTCGCCATTCGCGGGTGGGTGATCGACCTCCACACCGGCGGCGACACCGGCATTCGGCTCCACCTCGACGACGACGCGGTGGAGTCGGTTCGATTGTTCGACCCGGCAACCCAGCGCGGGGTGGGGGAACCGCAGGCCGCGGTCGCGATTGTTCCGCTCGAGCCTTTTCCAACCGATCCGGACCGTATGGAGGGCCTCGCCTCGGTTCTGGCACCGGACTACCCGGCCCTGGCGGGTGTGGCGGCCGAGGGCGCCGAACGCCGTCTGTGGTGGGGCGCCCTCCACCTCGCCGGCGGCGCAACGAACTGGATCGAGCTGATTCCGCACATCGTCGTCTGCGACCGAGACGAGGTTCTGGGAGAGGTCGGCCGGTGGTGGACCGTCCAACATCGCGAGTGGACCGCCCTGAGCCGGCGCGAGATGGACCTGCCGCCCCCCCGAAGCCCTGCTGCAGGACCCGGAGGAACTCAAGGGCGCTCTCGATTCAGCGGCCCTGCGGATCGAACGGCTCGAACTGGTGGACGGCTCGACGGCGTGGCGCCGCCTGCCCACCAGCGCGAGCGAAAATTTCGTTCGCCGGCTCCCCGATCTGGTGCCGACCCTGAGGGCACGGCGGGGACAGGATCTCGCCCAGGTGCTGGTTGTGGCGTCGGTCGGGGAGGGCAATCGCTTCGCCCACCTCCTGAGCGAGGGCGGCGTGACCCCGGTCAGCGCACCTCCCGCGGCAGGCGATGTGGCGATTGTCCAGGGCGGGCCGCAACACGGCTTCGTGTGGGAGGGAGGGCTCGCGGTCTACGGTCGACGCGACCTCACCGCCACGCCGATGCCGAGGCCGCGGCGCTCGGGCCCGAGCGCGTTCATCTCCGATCTTCGCGACCTCCGGCGCGGCGACCTGGTGGTCCACCTCGACCACGGAATCGGGCGCTTCACGGGCTTCCGCAAGGTGGTGGTCGAGGAGCGCGAGATCGAGATGATGGCCCTCGAGTATCACGGCGGCGACTCGCTGTTGGTGCCGGTGGAGAGGGCCGACCTGATTCAGAAGTACGCGTCGGGGGAGGCCGACGTCGCACCCACCCTCGACCGTCTCGGCGGCGGCACCTGGAAGCGCCGCAAATCGCGGGTCCGCAAGGCGGTGCGCGAGATGGCGGCCGAGTTGCTGCGGCTGGCGGCGGTGCGCCACGCCGCGGAGGGCTTCGCCTATTCACCGGACTCGCCGTGGCAGCGCGAATTCGAAGACGCCTTCGAATTCGAGTTGACGATGGACCAGGAACGGTCGGTGGCCGACATCAAGAACGACATGGAGTCCACCCGGCCGATGGACCGGCTGCTCTGCGGGGACGTCGGATACGGCAAGACCGAGGTCGCCATCCGTGCCGCTTTCAAGGCGGTCCTCGAGGGCAAACAGGTGGCGGTGCTGGCGCCGACCACGATCCTCGTGGAGCAGCACCTGGAGACCCTGCGCCGGCGCTTTGCCGGGTTCCCGGTCGAGACCCGCATGCTCTCCCGGTTCTCGACCCCGGCCGAGGCCAAAGAAACCATCAAGGGGCTGGCCGATGGCACGGTCGACGTGGTTGTCGGCACCCACCGCCTGCTCGGCGAGTCGGTCGTCTTCCGCGACCTCGGTCTGGTGGTGATGGACGAGGAACAGCGTTTCGGGGTCGCCCAGAAGGAGCGTCTCAAGCGGCTGCGGGCGGAGGTCGACGTGGTCGCCATGTCGGCGACGCCGATCCCCCGCACCCTCAACCTTTCGCTCAGCGGTCTCCGCGACATCTCGATCATCGAGACCCCGCCCCGCGACCGCCAGGCGGTGGAGACCAGCGTCCTCCAGTTCTCTGAGGACATCGTTCGCGAGGCGATCCTGTACGAGCTGGAACGTGGCGGCCAGGTCTATTTCGTCCACAACCGCGTCAAGACCATCGGCGCCTTCGCCGACTGGCTGCGCAGGATCGTGCCGGAGGCCAGTGTCGTCGTGGCCCACGGCCAGATGTCGGAGCGCCACCTCGAAAAAGCGATGCGCGCGTTTCTCGACGGCGACGCCCAGGTGCTGCTGGCCACCGCCATCATCGAAAACGGGCTCGACATCCCGAACGCCAACACCCTGCTGGTCAACCGCGCCGATCGCTTCGGGCTGGCCCAGCTCTACCAGCTGCGCGGGCGGGTCGGGCGATCCGATCGCCTCGCTTTTGCGTACTTTCTGGTGCCGCCGAACCAGCCGCTGTCGCCGACGGCGCGCGCGCGCCTCGCCGCCATCCAGGAGTTCTGCGAGCTCGGCGCCGGTTTCCGGATCGCGGCCCGCGACCTCGAGATCCGCGGCGCCGGCAACCTGCTGGGGGCGGAGCAGCACGGGTTCATGGAAGCGGTCGGCTTCGAGACCTACTGCCAGTTGCTCGAGGAGGCGGTCGCGGAACTCGAAGGCCGACCCGCCACCTCTCGCCGCGATGTCGAACTGCGTCTCGGGGTCGATCTCCAGCTGCCCGAGCCCTACCTTCCCGAGCCGGCGCTGCGCTTGAGCTTCTACAAGCGTCTCGCCGCCTGCGACAGCGAAGAGGGTCTGACGGAGTTGCTCGAGGAGATGGCCGACCGCTACGGTCCGGCGCCGGCCCAGGTCGATGCGTCTGGCCGAGGCCCAACGGGTACGGATGGCGGCGCGCCGCGCCGGTGTCGCTGCGGTGATCCGCCGCGGGCGCAAGTGGCGGCTGCGTCTGGACCCGGCGGTCGTGCCCTCTGCCGGGCTCGTCGAGGCCGTGACCGACCGTCCGGGAGCGCAGCTCAGCCCGGATGGCGAAATCACGTTCCCCGTCGGTGACGGGGGGCCGGGTGTCGGCGAGGTCCTCGAGTTCTTGGGCCAGCTGCAACAGGACGTCCATCTGTAGCCCGGATATGATGTCGCCATGACCAGCGGTCAAGGCGAGGACCTCGGCAGCGGTGTGTACGCCAGCCCGGCTGCGGACGGACAGCTGGTGGTCACCAGCCCCCGACTTGACCTCGGGTGGCGGGTGCCGCGAGGACGGGTTCCGGGGACGGCCGTGGTGTGGCGCGACCAACCGTTCGAGGTTGTGGCCCGAACTCCCGCCGGCAGCGGTCATCGGTGGGACCTTCGTCCGTGGCACGGACGCGGCCGCCATGCGCAACGTCGTCTCGCTCGACTCCGCCTCTGTTGCCGCGACGGCCGTGCGGGCGATCGCCGAGCGACGCGGCAAACGGAACCGTCTCGGCACCATGGTCCTGCTGCCGTTTCTGGGTTTGGCCCCGGCCAGGGTGCAGAAGAGGTGGGAGGGCGACTGGTTCTTCCCGGCCGAGTTGGCGACCTGGGTCTCGGCGGCGGTGGAGATCCTGGGCGGGGCGGTCGGTCTCGTCCAGAACCTGGTCCTGATTGCCGGCGGGGAGTGGTTTCTCCCGCCGGTCCTGAGGTTCATGACCGTGGTCGGCCCACTGATGATCCTCGAGGCGATCGTGCGCATGATCCTGGCGGCGTCCGACCAGGAGCCGGTAGGGTCCGTGCTGGGTCTGCCGTTCGCCCTGTTTGAAAGGAAAGTGACGCTCGTCGCGCCGGCGACCGATCCCGAGGTGCGGCTGTTCGACGACGATCGCGGCGTCCTCGAGTTGGTATCGCCCGTCCACCGCGCCGACTGGGGTCACGACGGATTGTTGCCCTACCGGGAGGGTTGGTATCGCCTCGAACGCAGCGATTGCGAGGGCCGAAACTGGACCTACCGTTTCGCGCGCAGTGATAGCGGCCCCGGAGACCTCCGGGTGCTGCGCCTGCGTCCGCCGGTGGCTGCGGCTTTCGTGGCCCCCCGCGAGGCCTCGCCGCCACCGTCGATTCTGAAAACCACCCTGGTGACGGCCGCCGTCACTCTGGGGCCCCGAGAAGATCAGGAGACGGTGGGCCGCCCACCTCCATGTGAATCCGCGTTGGCTGACGATGGCCGGCGCGGTGCCGGAACTCGTGGGCGGTCTTACGAATCTCGGTCGGGACGCCACGACGGCAGGCCCTTGGCTTGTCGTGCTCAATGTGTTCCTCATTCTCGAGGGCTCGTTGCGGCTGCTGTCGGCCCTCGGCGGCCGGCCGATCGGCAGTTTGTTCGGCTGGGTCCTCCGCCCACTCTATCGATCCTCTCTACCGCACTGAACGAACCAATCGTGTTAGGCTTTCCGGATGGGTGTTCCGCATCCCCTTCGCCTTGTAGTGCTCCTCGCCGTCGCGGTCCAGGCCTCGGCGTGCGGCGGCTCCGAGGCCGGGCTGGGGCGGGTCGGCAGCACCGACCTCGAGATCCCGCCGTTTCAGGACTACATCGGAGAGGTCTCCGGTGAAGCGTGGCAGGGAATCAGCGCCCGCGTCGCCTCGAGGCTTCTCGATCAGTACCTCGACCGCCAGGTGGTGATCGAGGCGGCGCGGCGGAATGACATGCTGACAACCAGCGACCCGTTGCGCCTCGGCCCGGGCGAGATGCGGTGGTTTCTCGGCGAGCTCTGCGGTCCCCCGCCCGAACCGCCGGTGGAGGAGATTGAACGCGAGGTGGAACGGCGTCTTGCCGAGGAACTGCCGGCGCAGGCGCACGTTCGACAGATCCTGGTGGACAGTCTCGAGGTGGCGGAAAACGCCCGTCAGCGACTGGCGGCGGGAGAGGATTTCGTGGCCGTGAGCCGGGAGCTGAGCCGCGCGCCGAACGCGATGGACGGTGGCGAGCTCGGAACCTTTTTTGCGGGAAGCCTGCCCGAGGAAATCGACGAAGTGGTATTTTCGCTGGCGTCCGGAGATATTTCGGATCCGGTTCAGGGGCATTCCGGCTACCACATCATCCAGGTGCTGGAGATGATCCCGGCTGGCCCGCCGGACAGGGCGGAGGTCGAAGCGTCGGTTCGGCAAGAGCGCTCCGAGCAGGGCGCCCGAGAACACACGCGCGGCTGCATAGAGCGGTTGGCGTCCGAGGTCGGTGTCGAGGTCACATCGACACATCTCTGGTTCGCCTACGATGGAAGGTACGGGGAGGGTCGAGTCGATGCGTAGTCGAAAATTCCTGGTCGCGGTCTTTCTGACGGTCGTGGCGACCGCTGCCGCAGCCCAGGACAGGATGGTGATCGAGGGGATCCTGGTGCGGGTCAACGACCGGATCATCACGATATCGGACTTTACCAAACGGCTGCAGGTCGAGTTCACTCAGATGCAGGCGGCGCCGACTGAGGAAGAGGTCCAGCAGTTGACCCGGATCCTGCTCGACGAGATGGTGGACGAGATGGTTCTGCTCGAACGCGCGGCGGAAAAGAACATCGAAGTCAACGAAAAGATGGTTGACCAGGCTCTCCAGAATCTCCGTGAGGAGAACAACCTCCAGGACGACGAGGCGTGGCAGGCGGCGGTGGAGAGTTCGGGCCTCACCATGGACCAGCTGCGCGACCGCTATCGCCGGACCATACTGCTGCAGCGTGCTGTTCAGGGGGAAGTGCGGCCGTTGGAGATCACCGAAGAGGAGCTTCGGAGCTTGTACGAGCAGCAGATCGAGAACTACGCGGTGCCGGAGAAGGTCGTGCTCGAGCAGGTCTTCATTTCCGAAGAGGGTTCGAGTGCAAGCGATGCCGCCCGCCGCGCCGACGGGATGGTGGCCAGAGTGCGCGACGGCGCCGACCTCAAGGCCGAAGCCACTCTCGCCGGCAGCCGGCTGCAGGAACTCGGCGCGATTCCGGTCGAGGATTGCCGACCCCAACTCAGGGTGGCACTTGCAGATGTCGAAGACGGCGGTGTGACCGATCCCCTGCCCGTCCCCGGCGGGGTCCAGATCATTCGGCTTCTCCGGACCATTCCGGCCGGATACCAGCCCTTTGCCGAGGTGTCGGACGATATCCGGCGCCAGGTGTCGGCTGAAGCCTACGAGGGGCAGACCCGCGGGTTGGTCGAAAAACTGAAAAAGGACTACCTCGTGGAAGTGTACGAAGATCGCCTCGCGATCGTGTACGCGAATCTCGGCGGCATGGCATCCGGGGGGCAGTGACCATGAATCGTCGCCAGCGGACGTGGATCAAGGACCTCAAGGCCGGTACCGAAGTCGAGGAGAACTTTGCCGTCCGGTCGTCCGATGTCCGTCAGGGGCGCGGTGGAGGGTCGTATCTCGCGGCCACCATCGGCGATCGGAGCGGTGAGGTGACCGCGCTGGTCTGGCAGAACGTCGATCGATTGCGCGAGGTCTTCGAACCGGGGAACGTCGTCGCCGTCATCGGCCAGGTGCAGCGCTACAACCAACAGCTGCAGGTGGTGGTCCGCAAGGCCGAGAGAGTGGCTGACGAACAGGTGAACCACGAGGATTTTGTCCGTTCCTCCGCCGTCGATCCCGAACTGCTGTGGAAGCAGCTGCATGCCTTTATCGAGGGGGTGGCCGACGAGAACGTGCGGCAGCTCCTGTTCCGGATCTTCTCCGACCCGGATGTGGAACGTCTCTTCAAGGTCGCCCCGGCGGCCCGATCCATGCACCACGCCTTCCGTTCGGGGTTGTTGGAACACACGGTCTCGGTGGCGACTGCGGCGAAGATGCTCGCGCCTCATTACGGCGCGGATCAGGACCTGGTGGTGGCCGGAGCGCTGCTCCACGATCTCGGCAAGGTCTGGGAGCTCGAGCTCGGGCCCTCGATCGAGTACACCGACGACGGCCGGCTGCTCGGACACCTGCCGATGGAAGTGCTGTTTGTCGAGCGCAAGATCGGAGAGCTCGAAGCCTTTCCCGCCGAGACCCGGCGTCTGCTGCTCCACATCCTGCTGGCCCACCACGGCGAATTCGAATACGGGTCGCCGCGCCGACCGAAGACCCCCGAGGCCCAGCTCGTCCACATGGTGGACAACCTCGACTCGAAGATGGCGGGAATGTGGGAGGCGATCACTGCGGATGGTTCGGAAGACGAGGCGTGGACCCCATACTCGCGGATTCTGGGGCGGTTCATCTATCGCCGGCGGCCTGGCGGCGGCGGCGAATCCTGACCCGCTGCGTCAGCGACCGCGGATGGTCGTGGCTACCTCACCGGGATCGGGGAATCTGCCAAGAGCTGCTTTCGAAAAAACCAACTCGCCGTCAACCGTGACCTCGAAGACTCCTCCGGAGCCCTTGATCGAGCCTGGTCGAGGACCCGAACTCGGAATCCAACTCAGCCGCCAGCCCGGCGGCCCGTGGCAGGTAGTTTCACGTCACGCAGTATTCGATCGAAATGTCCATCGACGCCTCCATCCCTGACAACCGCATCATACCGTGTCTTTTTCCGGCGCCTGCGTCAGCCGACGCAGGCGCCGGAAAAAGCCGAGGAGGGCGCCATCGCCCTCCGAGGTGCTAGCATCGCCATTGAGGATCCCAACGGTGGTGGGCGATGTTCCGTAAACCCTACCGGGGAGACGATATTGAGGGAGAACCTGTGCACGTTGCCGCTGGAAAGGCCGAACCTGCGCGAGGTGGTCATGGATGACCGCTCGTGGGTGGAATCGGCACGTCAGGGCGACGAAGAGGCATTTGCCCACATCGTCCGCCGCCACTCTGGTGGCCTGCACCGGGCGGTCGCCCGGATCCTCGGCGACGAGGCGGAGGCGTGGGACGTGGTGCAGATGGCCTTTCTCAAGGCCTGGCAGCAGCTCGACCGCTACGACTCGCGCTACCGGTTCTCGACATGGCTCTATCGGATCGGGACCAACGTCGCGATCGATCTGCTGCGTTCGCGCGGCAGCCGTGAGCGCGTCCACAAGGCCGGATTCGAACACCGGCTGCACGTGGTGGGCGAAGGCGAGAGCGCCGGGGGCCGCGCCGACCGCCACGAGGCGGACCGCATTCTCGAACAGATTGTCGGGGTGCTGACGCCGCAGCAGAGGAGCGCGTTCGTGCTGCGCGAGATGCAGGGCCTCGAGACCGCCGAGGTCGGAGAGATCCTCGGGTGCTCGGCAACCACGGTGCGCAATCATGTGTTTCAAGCTCGAAAGGCACTCCGGCAAGCGCTGCGAGAGCATTTTCCGGAATACCTGCCCGCTTCCGAGAGGGGATGAAATGGACTGTACCGAATTCCGAAACCACCTGGACGCGTACCTCGAGGAGACCATCGAGGAGGAGCGACGGCCGGATTTCCACCGCCACCTCCGCGAGTGCTCCTCGTGTGGTGGGTGGGCGCGGTCTGTGGAACCGAGTCTGCTTTTCGTCACAGCGCAACCCCAGCCCGTCGATCTGGCCCGGATCGAAGCGTGCGCCGCAGCGGTCACCGGACAGATCCGCCAACAGCGTCTGGCACGCCGGCTTCGAGGGCGTCGCCGGCCGTGGTTGGCGGCAGCCGCCGCCTGTGTCCTGGCGGTGATCGGCGCCGGCGTCTGGCAGATGCTGCCGCTTGAAGGAGACGCGCTGCCGCCGGGGGCGGCGGGGGTCGGCTCGGTCGCCGAGATCGGGGCGGCACCGCCGACGGTCGAGGTGGAGATGTCCGGAGATAACGTCAGGGTCTACCAATTCGCGGATGACGAGGACGACGACACGGCGGTCTACTTCATCGTCAACCCGGCGCTGGAGCTCTGATACCGTGAACCGCAAAATCACTTCTGCCGTGTTCTGGTCGATTGTGGTGGCGGTGACGGCGGCATCCGCCGTCGAGACGGTCTCCCGAGCCTTCACTCTGCGGTACGTTTCGGTTGCCGAGGCCTCGACCGTTGTTCAACCTCTGTTGTCGGATCAGGGAAGCCTGACGCTGCAGCCGAGTCGCTCGCGGATCATCGTGCAGGACTTCCCGGAGGTCATCAACCGCGTCGTGCGGTTGATCGATGAGCTCGACAGGTTGCCGAACAGCTATCGGATCCACATCGAACTTCTCGAGGGTGGCGTCGAACAGCCGTTCGGTTCCGCCAACGAGGTCGAGGCCACTGACCGGTTGCGCAAGATGTTCAAGTTTCCGTCCTATCGGATCCTGGGGAGCGCGGCCCTCGAGGGCGCGCTTGGCGGTGATGCTCAAGCGTCTCTCGGCCGCGGTTTCGAGGTCTCGTTCGTGACCCAGGTTCCGACCCACTCTTCGGAAACGCCGTGGGGGGCGCCGGAGCTGGGAGACCGGATCCAGCTTCGCAGCCTGACGCTGAAACGGGTGACGGCGGGGGCCGACGGTGAGCAGCTGAGCCAGCAGTTACTTCGAACCAACGTTCTCCTGTCTCCGAAACAGAAGGTCTATATCGGCGCCGGCAATTCTGAAGATCCCGAATCCGGTCTGGTGTTGATCGTCCAGCTTCAGGAGCCTGGGGGCAACTGAGTGCCGGAGTTCGTCTGCCGGTTGGGGGCCCCTGATGGCTCGGTGGTGGAGCAGCGCAGGGTGGCGGCGTCAGGCGATTCCCTGCGCCGCGAGCTCGAAGCCGAAGGCTTTCACATCTTCGGTCTTGCCGCCGCGCGCTCGCGTTTTCGGGTACCGTTCTTCTCGAAATCGGAGAAGGTCAGCGGCCAGGACTTCATGCTGTTCAACACCCAGCTCATGACCCTGCTCCACGCCGGAATGCCGCTGGCCCAGTCGCTCGACCTGCTCAAGGACCAGCAGTCGAACCCTCACTTCAGGGCCCTGCTCGACAAGGTCCATCAACAGGTGACCACCGGAATTTCGTTGTCGGATGCGTTCCTCGCTCTCGGCGACACCTTCCCGCGCCTGTACTCCAATTCGCTGCGGGCCGGTGAACGCACGGGCGAGCTGGAGCAGGTGATCGGCCGTTTTGTGGACTATCAGCGGTTGGTGGAGAAGGTGCGCAAGAAGATCATCAGCGCGATGACGTATCCGGTCGTCCTGGTGACCCTCGCCATAGGTCTGGTCATCATCCTCATGACCTACGTGATTCCGAGTTTCTCGGAGTTCTACGTCCAGTTCGAATCCGAACTGCCGTTGCCGACGCGGCTGGTGATCGGGCTCGCCAACACCATGCGCGACAACCTCGTCTTCATCATCGCGGGCGCGGTGGCGGGGTGGTACGCGCTGCGGGTGTGGCGGTCGTCGCCGAGCGGGCGCATGATCACCGACCGGTGGCGCTTGCGGGTGCCGCTGGTCGGCCACCTGTCGCATCTCTTCTCGTTGTCGCAGTTCAGCCGTTCGTTGGCCATCCTGCTCGGCGGCGGGACGCCGATGGTGCCGGGTCTGGAAACCGCCGCGACCTCGGTGAGCAACACCTATATTGCCGAGCTCTTTCTGGGATGTGTACAAGAGGTGCAGGAGGGCCGGCCGCTGTCGGAGGCCCTGTCGGACACCGGCCAGGTGCCGGACCTCGCCCTGGCCATGGTGCGGGTCGGCGAGTCGACGGGAGCGCTTCCGGAGATGCTGAGCCACACCTCGGATTTCTTTGATGAGTCGATCGAGTTTACCCTGGGGCGGGTGGTGACGTTGATCGAGCCTCTGATTCTGGTGGTCATGGGTGTGATCGTTGCGGCCTTGCTGCTGTCCGTTTACTATCCCCTGCTCACGATCGTCACCAAGATTGCGTGAGGATGTATGACGACAGAACCTGACATCGAAGAACAACTCGTCATCCTCGACCAGGCGCGGGAGGGCAACGAGGAAGAGCTGAAGGCCAAGGAGCTGGCCGACCGGTTGCAGCTGGCCTTCGACCCTCTCGACGAGTTCCACGTCGATCCGGAGCTTTTCCGGACCATTCCGGTCGAAGTGATGCTGCGTTACCAGTTCCTGCCGCTTCGCGCCGAGGGCGAGATCCTGTTCGTGGTGATGGCGGACCCATCCAATATCGTCAGCGTCAACGAGATCGAGCTCGCGCTGGCCCGCCCCCTCGAGGTGGCCGTCGGCCCGGCGCATCGCATCGCGGACATTCTCGAGAAATCCGAATCCACCCAACGGGTGCTTGACGAAGCGACCGAGGGATTCAGCCTGCAGCTGGTCCAGGAGGCGGAGGACGGCGGCGAGGTCCTCTCCATCGACCGCATCACCGCCGATTCCTCGCCGATCATCCGCCTGGTTGATTCGATCCTGTTCAACGCCATCCAGCGCCGCGCATCCGACATCCACATCGAGACCCAGGACCGCGAGGTGGTGGTGAAGTACCGCATCGACGGCGTCCTCTACCAGGCGATGAAATCGATCGACAAGCGCCACCACTCGACCATCGTCAGCCGGATCAAGGTGATGTCGGAGCTCGACATCGCGGAAAAGAGAATCCCGCAGGACGGGCGCTTCAAGGTCAGGTTCTCGGGGCGCACGATCGACTTCCGCGTCTCGATCATGCCGACGGTGCACGGCGAGGACGCGGTGATCCGCATCCTCGACAAGGAATCGACCAATGCCGAGTTCAAAACGCTGGACCTCAACGTGCTCGGGTTCGAAGACGACACCAAGCGCCAGCTGCGCAAGTTCATCAACGAACCCTATGGGATGGTGCTGGTGACCGGTCCGACCGGCTCGGGGAAGACCACCTCCTTGTATGCCTGTCTGTCCGAGATCCGATCGGCCGAAGACAAGATCGTCACCATCGAGGACCCGGTGGAGTATCAGCTGCAGGGCATCACCCAGATTCCGGTCAATGAAAAGAAGGGCCTCACATTCGCCCGCGGTCTGCGGTCCATCCTTCGCCACGACCCGGACAAGATCATGGTCGGGGAGATCCGCGACGAGGAGACGGCGCAGATCGCAGTTCAGTCGGCCCTCACCGGACACCTCGTCTTCACGACCGTCCACGCCAACAACGTGGTCGACGTGATCGGGCGGTTTCTCAACATGAACGTCGACCTCCACAACTTCGTTGCGGCCCTCAACTGCGTGCTCGCACAGCGGCTGGTTCGCCGAATCTGCGTCCACTGCAAGCGTCCGGCCCGGGTGTCGGACACCCTGCTCGACGATTCGGGCCTGGACGCCGACCGCTACCGGGACTTCACCTTCTATGAGGGCGGCGGGTGCATCGAGTGCAACGGCACCGGCTATCGCGGGCGGTTGGCAATCGCCGAGCTCCTGAATCTCTCCGACAACATCCGGCAGCTCATCATTGATCGCCGTTCGGCGGCGGAAATCAAGCGGGCCGCGAAGGCGGAGGGCATGCGTTTTCTCCGCGAATCGGCACTGCAGAAGGTCTTTTCCGGAGAGACATCGCTGTATGACATCAACAAGGTGACGTTCGTCGAATGAACTGGGAGAGCCTCCTTACCAGCCCGCCGCCGGCCACCGCATGGGACCTCGGTGGGGAAGACGTCGCGGTCGTCCACCGCACCGGCCCGGGCGAATTCCATTGCGCGGTCGAGGATGTACCGGAGGGAGCATTCGAAGTCGGGCCGGTGGGTCTGCAAGCGGTTGACCGAGAGGCTGTCGCTCCGGTCTTCACCCGGCTCAAGGGGGCTGCGGAAGGGACCTCCACCGCGGCCGTGGTCGTGCCGACCAGCTGGATGCGAGCCTTTCTCCTCGAGGCCGACAGACTGCCGCGCAAGGAGAACGAGGTGCAGGACGTGATCCGGTGGCGCCTCAAGAAGCTTCTGCCGGTGGCGCCCACCGAGCTCCGGCTCTCGGTCGTGCGCCTGCCGGAGGTGGGGGGGCGCAGGCAGGTCCTGGTTCTGGCCGGCATCGAGAGGGCCGTGGCTTCCCTCGAGACCACCTTCAACACCATCGGTATCCAGCCGGGCCTCATCACAACCAGGCTTTTCTCCCTGGTGCCGCGAACGTCCTCGAGCGATCACCCGCTGCTCCTGATCCAGTTGGAACCGGCCTTCCTGTCGTTGATGTTGCTGGTCGGCGGGACGCCCCGCCTGCTGCGGACCAAACCGCTTTCGCCGATGGCGGCCGTGGGCCGGTCGATCGAGCGTGAGCTGCGGCTGAATCTGGAGTTCATCCGTGACAAGATCGGGCTCGGGGGTGAGATCGAGGTGAAATTGGTGTGTGACGACCCGGTTCTGGACGGCGAACTGCGCCGGTGGATGGGAGAACTGCCTCAGTTGGCCCCGTTTGTGGAACCCTCGCCGCCGCCATGCGGGCCGTCAACGGTCGCCGGGCGGCTCGGGGCCGCACGGCTGGCTCCGGCCCTCGCGGTCGTCACCGGGGAGGTCCGATGATCACCCCGAGTCTCGCGTCGCGCCCCTTCTTGAACACGCGACCGGTGTGGGTGATGACGACCGCCGCCGGCGTCATCGCGTTGATCATGATCGCCTTGAATCTCCGGTTCTTTTTGATCACCAACCGCGCCGTCGAGGACGAAATCGCGACCCGGGATGCCCTCGAAGAGCGCTACAGCGAGCTCGGGACCGCGGCGCGGCAGGAAATCGCGGTTTTGAACAGAGTGCCGTGGCGGACGCTCGAAGCGCGGGTCAACGCCACCAACCTGGTGCTGCAGGAACACGCTTTCTCGTGGCTGCGGATGCTCGACGACATCGAGCGCGTGATGCCGTACGACGTCCGTTTGACGCGCATCACACCCTCGGTGAGCCCGGAAGGGGTGATGCTGGCTTTCGAGGTCGTGGCGCGAAACCGCGACGCCATGCTCGACTTCATCGACAACCTGGTCGAGGACCCCCGGTTCGACGACCCGACGCTGGCGAGCGAGAGGACCCCGGAAGACTCGGACACGGGCACGTACGTGTTGACCATGAGGGTGCAGTACCTGGCCTCAGAGGGGGCTTCATGACGGTGGATCTCCGGCCCTGGCGGAGGCTCTTGCCGGTGTGGCTGCCGGCGGTGGTGCTGTGCCTCGGGACCATCGCACTGTTCGCGTGGCAGACATCGGAGTCCGGTGGACGGCGGGCGCAGGTCCGGGACCGGGTCCTGGATCTCGAGGCGGAACTCGCGAGGGTCGAGGGCCTCATGCGAGCCACCGGCGGGGACCGCGAGTGGGTGGAAGAGACCGAACGCCAGTTCACGACGCTGCACGACGAGGTGTTCGGGACCCTCGACGGCCGTCTGACCGATATCCTGCGGGCGGTCGGTTCGGCGACCCGAAACGCGGGCCTGCTTCCGGGGAGCTACTCCTACTCCGCCCAGGAGGACACGAAAACCGGCTTTGTCCGCTTCAGTATCAATTTCGGAGTCGAGGGAGAGTATCCCCAGATTCGCGAGATGCTGGCCGAGTTGCAGTCGAGCCCCGAGTTTCTGCTGGTGGAGGGTCTCAGCCTGGCCGGCGACGATGACCCGGTTTCGCGGGAACTCAAGATCTCGGTGCGGATCGCCACCTTCCTGGTTGAGGCGGACCCTCAGCAGTTGCGGCGCCTGACCGCCGGGATCTCGGGTGCAGCGGAGGACGGCGATGGCTGACTCCAGACCGTCGAACGAGCGCACGCGCATGGCGGTGCTCCTGACCGTGCTGGCGGTCGTCGCTGCGGTTGCCGCCCTGCGGTTTCTCGGTGGTGGAGGAATGACCGGCGGTCAGACCGGCGCGTCGGAGCTGGACTACACCGCGAAGAACCTGCCTCCGTTGGAGATCGGCGAACGAGGTGTGCAGGAGGTTGGGCGCGCGGAGTCTGCCGGCAATCCCTTTACCTTTCGCCCGCCGCCCACCGCGACGCCGAACCTGACCCCGCCGCCGACCGCGATTCCGCGACCCACGCTGCCGCCGCGGCCGACGCCGACGCCGCGGATCGCCTACGGCCTCGACGGCCAGCCCAAACCGCCGCCGCCTCCCTTCAATCGGGACTACATCGGGTATCTCGGACCGAAGCCCCGGCTGGTGGCGGCCTTCCGCAAGGGGGGGCCGGACTCCGCGGATGTCGAGGTGGCCGCGGTGGGCGACGTCATGGACGACATCTATATCGTGCGCGCCATCCGCCTCGAGTCGGTCACCATCGGCTATGTGGGCTACGATGTTTCGGAGGACACCAGTGTACCGTTGTCGGACAAGTAGGACCACGTTTCTCGCCGTCGTTTTCGCAGCGATCGTGTCGCTGGGGTTGACCGGATGCTCAACGGCCACCAAGACCGGAAATGAAGGTGCCGACGCGTTCAAAAGCCAGAATTGGGATGCCGCGGTCTACCACTATCTGCAGGCGCTGGCCGAGGATCCGGACAACGTCGAGTTCAAGATGCAGCTGGCATTCGCGCGCCAGAAGGCGTCCCAGAAACACTTCCAGAACGGTCTCGCAATGCGCAAGCTCGGACGGCTGTTGGCAGCCCGCAACGAGCTCCAGATGGCGGTGCAGTTGGATCCGAGCAACCAGTACGCCGAGCAGCTGCTGGCCGATGTCAACGAGGAGATGACGATCCTGGCCGCCCCCGACGGTCTCCGCCAGCTCGAGGAGATGAAGCGTCAGGCGCGGGAGGCCAAGGTCAAACCGCCGATGCTCAACCCGAGATCGAGAGAGCCGATCACGCTGAACTTCCCGAAGCCGAAACCCGTCAAAGAGATCTACGAGGCCGTCGGCAAGGCTTACGGTTTCAACGTTTTGTTCGACCCCAAGCTGAAGGACGACCGTCTCGCGATCGAGCTCAACGAGCTCACGGCCGAACAGTCGCTGGAGATGGTGATGCAGGCGGCCGGCCACTTCTACAAGGTGCTCGACGAGCACTCCATCATCATTGCCGAGGACTCCCCGCAGAACCGCCGCGAGTACGAGGACCTGGTCATCAAGACCTTCTTTCTGTCCAATGCCGATGTCAAGGAGATCGACAAGCTGCTGCGGTCGTTGATCGAGGCGCGGCGGCTCTCCACCAACGAGCAGCTCAACGCCATCACCCTGCGCGACACCGCCGACAAGGTGGCGATCGCCGAGAAGCTGATCCGGGTCAACGACAAGGCCAAGGCCGAGGTCCTGATCGACGTCGAGATCCTGATCATGGCCTCGACCAAGAACTCGACCATCGGAACCGCCCTCTCGACCTACAACTTCAACCTCAGCCTCGACACCGCGGCCATCAACCCGGACGCGCCCTCGGGGAGCCTCGGCCTCGACGATTTCAAGAACATCACCAGCGGCGACTGGTTCATCAATGTACCGAGTGTTCTCATCAGCCTTGCCAAAAACGCGGGCGAAGCACAGGTGTTGGCACAACCGCAGCTGCGGGTCACCGAGGGTGAAAAGGCCAGCCTCCTGATCGGCGACCAGGTGCCGATCCCGGTCACCAGCTTCAACACCTCGAACACCATCGGCGGCAGTGTGGTGCCGATCACGTCGTTCCAGTACAAGGACATCGGCATCCAGATCGACGTCGAACCGAGGGTGCACCACAATCTCGAGATCACCCTCGACCTCAAGGTGACGATCTCGAACCTCGGCGAGACCGTACCGGTGGGCCCCGACCAGGAGGCCATCACGATCGGAACCCGGACCATCACCTCGGTCATCCGATTGAAGAGTGGTGAGTCGAGCCTGCTCGCCGGTTTGATCCGTCGCGACAAGACCAAGGGTGTGACCAAGACCCCGATCCTCGGCGACATACCGATCATCGGCAGGTTGTTCCGGATGGAGAGCATGACCGACAAGGACACCGATCTGGTGCTCACCCTGACTCCGCAGATCATCCGTTTCCCCGACATCAACGAGGAAGACCTGGCCCCGGTCTGGGTGGGCACCGAAAGCAGGATCTCCTACTTCGGCGCCTCGCCGAGGGTGCAGTCGGGTCGCGCCGATCGCGGCCCCTTTGACGACAACCAGCAAGAGGAAATCGGACGAACCCGAACAAGCCGAGGACGACCAGCAGACCCCCTATGGCACCCCGGCGTCCCGACGGCCGACAGCGCCGCGGCGGGTGACGCCGCCACCGGTCGAAAACGAGGGCGTGGACCTGGTTCCGTCGGGCGGGGAAAAGAGCACATCCAGCTCCGACGTGGCCGGTGACGTCGGTTGGGGCGACGTCCCCGAGTTCGAGCCCGGGGTGTCCGGTCTGGAGAGCTCGATGCCGCCGTTGATCGTCGGTCTGGAACCTTCGGTGGTGTCGCTCGTGCCCGGCGAAGAGACGATTCTGCAGCTGGTGGTCCGCGGCGGTTCCGGTTCCTACAGGCTCCCGCTGGCCCTCTCCTTCGACCCCAGGAGGGTATGGGTGGCCGATCTGCTGCCGGCTCCGGGAGTCAACCTCCTGCGCAGTGACGTGCACGCAGCCGACGGATGGATCGATCTTGACGTGGTGGTTGCCGACGGCGTCGAAAGCGGCCAGGCGGTGGCGGCGCTCCGGCTCCAGGCCCTCGATGGCGGCCCGGCTCCGTTGGTCTTCACCTCCGCCGGCGCGGTGACCGCAGAGGGTGCGGCGATCCCGGTGGCGGCCAATGACGGCGCCCTGTTCATCAACGCCAGCGGACAGGTTCGAGAACAGCCATGATGCGGATGCTGAGGGGTCAGCGGGGGTTCTCACTCGCCGAGTTGGTGATGGTGGTGGCCCTGATCGCCGTGTTGTCGACGATGGTGCTGCCGGTGGCCAAGTTCACCGTCAAGCGCCGCAAGGAAGCCGAATTGAGCCTCGCACTCCGGCAGATCCGCACCGCCGTCGACGAGTACAAACGCCTTTCCGACCAGGGAATGATCCCGGTCAAGATCGGCGGCGAGGGCTATCCCGAGACCCTGGAAGAGCTCGTAGAAGGGGTGGAGATCGTCGGCCAGGAGAGCAAGAGGAAGTTTTTGCGCAGGATCCCGGTGGACCCGATGACCCACGAGGACTGGGAGCTGCGGTCCTATCAGGACGACGCCGACGCGACCAGTTGGGGGGGCGAGAACGTCTACGACGTTCGAACCTCGTCGGAAGGGGTCGCCCTCGACGGCACGAAGTATGCGGATTGGTGACCTCATGAATTTCGAATTTCGGATTTCGGATTTCGAATTTGTCAACACCCTTCCCCGGACGTGCGACGGAGAGTCCAGGAGGAGAATGGCGGGTTCTGGGTTCGGAAAGAGGAGTGAGGAAATGGGAATGTCGGACCCAGACCTGAGCAATTCTGAAAACCGGGTTCGACAAATTCAAAATTCAAAATTCAAAATTCAAAATTCTGCTGCGGGTTTCACTCTGATCGAGCTCATCGTCGTGGTGGCGATCATCGGCATCCTGGCCACCATCGCACTGCCGGCGATGAAGAACGCTCCGATCCGCGCGCGCGAGGCGGTGATCCGCGCCGATCTGTATCAGATGCGGTCGTGCATCGACCAGCACCTGGCCGACAAGGGCTACTACCCCGAAAGCCTCGAGGCCCTGGTCGACGCCGGCTATCTCCGCTACCTCCCCATCGATCCATTCACCGGCACTGTCGATGGTGCATGGGAGGAGCTCTTCGCCGAGCCGGATGAACTCGAAGAACTCGAGCCCCTCGAGGACGAGTTCGGCAGTGGAACCCAGGTCATCGACGTCCGTTACGCCGACCTGGAGAGGGTCGCTCTCGACGGGACCCTGATATCGGAGTGGTAGTGAAATTTCGAATTTCGGATTTCGGATTTCGGATTTTCGCTGCACCGTCCATGAAACCGGGGTGGGTGACGCCAAATCAGAATTCCGAATTTCGAATTCCGAAAATGCCCGCTGCCTCGCACCCATCTTCGGGTGTGGAGGATGGGCGCCCGAAAACTCAAAACTCAAAACTCAAAACTCAAAACTCTGCCGAAGGCGGTTACACCCTCGTCGTCGTCGTGATGGTGGTTGCGATCATGGCGATCATGATGGCGGTCGCCGTACAGACCGTGAGCTTTCAGATGCAACGAGAGCGAGAGGCCGAGCTCATCTTCCGCGGTCAGCAGTACGTCGAGGGCATCCGCCTCTACCGCCAGAAGTACGGCCGCTACCCGATGCGGATGAAGGAATTGTGGGAGGCCAACCCGCGGGTCCTGCGTCAGAAGTGGGTTGATCCCATTACGGGTTCCGAAGAGTGGGGGGTGGTTTTTCTCGGCCAGGAGGGCCAACAGGTGGGTGGTCCGGGTGTGCCCACGGCGCCCGGACAGCCGCGGCCCCAGGTCACGCCCACCAGGACCCCGGTTTTCGGCGACCGCGGGGCCGGAGGAGGCAACGAGAAGGTCGGCCCCATCATCGGCGTGCACTCGCTGTCAACCGACACCAGCATCAAGATCTACGAGGGACGGACCCAGTACAACGAGTGGAAATTCGTCTTCGCGGAGAATCAAGCACAGGGTGCGGGCAATGTGGATCCCAACCCTGACGTGCCGTGGGGCATGCCGCCGACCCCACCGCCGCCACAGCGCACCGGGACGCCGCAGTACTGAGACGGATACAGGTCACAGGATTCAGGGCACACGGATGCAGGATGCAGGATCCAGCGAGATTGTAGATTCCGCTCACGGTTTATCAAGGCCCCTGCGCGATGAATCCTGAATCCTGTGCCCTGCATCCTGCATCCTGTAATTTGACGCTCGAGCCAATTGCGGTACACTCCCTCGCCGTGCTGAAAGCAGGGATTCCCGAGCTGCCCGCGCTGTTGACGCAGACCATGTCCGGTCGCCGGACCGTGGCGGCCGGGGTGTGGATCACCCGTGGTTCGGCCCACGATCGCGATGACATCGCGGGCGCCACCCACCTCGTGGAGCATCTGACGCTGCGCTCCTGCGGTGGACGCGACCGGCGGTCGCTGGCCCTGGCCATCGACCGCCTCGGTGGGGAGGTCGATGCGTGGACCAGCTCCGAGCTGATGGGCGTGAGCGTCAACACCACGATTGATGCTCTCGACGACGCCCTCGACCTCCTGGTCGACGCCATCCTCACACCGACCTTCGCTCCCGACGACGTGGCCCTGGAACTGCGGGTGACCGAGGCCGAGCTCGAACTGATGGCCGACGATCCGGGCGAACGGGTCGAGGAGGCCCTCCTGCGTGCAGCGTGGGGCGACCATCCGTTGGCGCGGCCGGTGATCGGGACCCGAGAGAGCCTGGCGCGGTTGACGCCCGCGGTCCTCGAGCGGCACCACGAGATGCTGGTGCGGCCCGGCGGGATGATCGCCGCGGTGGTGGGCGATGCCGACCCCACCCGCATCGCATCCAAGCTGTCGCGGCTGCCGCTCGCGGCACCGCCGCAGCTGCCCTTCCTGCCAGCTCTGAAGTGGGAGGGCGCCCACCTGGACGTCAACCGAGAAGGGGCCGACCAGGTCCACGCGCGTCTCGCCTTCGCCGCTCCCGCGGTCGGTGACCGCCGGGTGGTCGATCTCCTCGTGCTCAACCACATCCTCGGCGACGGTGCCGCCAGCCGCCTCTTCCAACGTCTCCGCGAACAGGAGGGGCTGACCTACGACATCTGGTCGGGCCCGGTTCTTCGCCATCTCGGCGGCCTCCTCGAGGTGGGCTGGGCCTGCGCCCCGGCCGCGTTTCGGGAATCTCTGCAGCTGGTTCGCGAGGAGCTGGGGTCGCTCGCGGGAAATCTCCGTGCCGACGAGGTCGCGGCGGCCAAGGAAGGCCTGCTCCGCGGCTTCGAGATGGACATGGAATCGCCCGGCGGACGGTGCGCGCTCGACGTCGGTGAGGTGTTGGAACGGGGGCGTCGGTTCGACCCCGAGACCGCGAGATCCGAACTCGCGGGCGTGACCATCGACGCCGTGCGAACGATGGCCGAAGAGATCCTCAACCTCGACCGCATGGCCTCCGCCGTGTGCGGGCCGGAGGGCGCCAAGATCCGCGTGGCGTGAGGGCGGCATTGGCCTTCGTTAGAACGTTAGAACGTTAGAACGTTGGAGGCGCCTCCGCCGCGGACGGGTCCGCCCATCCCGAGCTCCGAAGGAGCGACAGGTTGTAGCCTGGGGCGTGAGCCCCAGGAACACGGGGACAGATATTTTCCCAAGCCGCGGAGCGGCGACAGTTGTTCAACCTCGACAAAGACAACCCCGAAGGGCATTACCCGCCCGCCCTTCTGAACGGCATTGCCCGCGAGGAGCCACTGAACGGTGTTGCCCGGCCCGACCTTCTGAACGGCATTGGCCGCGAGGAGCCACCCTCAACATTGTTGGCCCGGTCCACCCGGGCGGCGAAAACGGTTGGGCATCCAACAATGTTGAAAGTGGCACCTCCGTCGAACGCGACACGATTCCGTACCGCCCTCCTCCGTGAGCACTCGAACTTTCCCGGAGGGAGTGTGATGGAAAATTCGAAATCCGAAATCCGAAATCCGAAATCACGTTGTCGTATGATCTCCCCATGACAGTCGAAGTCCGTATCCGTCGTTTGCCGCACGCAGAGGGTCTGCCGCTGCCGATCTATGCAACGGATGGCGCAGCGGGTGCCGATGTGTGCGCTGCGGTGGAAGACGAGATCGTGATCGAACCGGGCGAGCGGCAGGCCGTTGCGACGGGTCTGGTGATCGAGATCCCAGGTGGGTTCGAGGCCCAGGTGCGGCCGCGGTCGGGTCTTGCCATCCGCCAGGGCCTGACAGTGGTCAACGCTCCGGGAACCATCGACAGCGACTACCGCGGCGAGCTCAAGGTGCTGCTCGTCAACCTCGGTACCGAGACCGTCACGATCGCCCGCGGCGACCGCATCGCCCAGTTGGTGGTGGCGCCGGTGACCCGTGCACTGTTTGTCGAGACCGAAGATCTGACGGCCTCCGAGCGCGGCGCCGGCGGCTTCGGTTCGACGGGGGTGTGAGGGTGGAGGTCCTGGTCCTCGCCTCCGGCTCGTCGGGCAACTGCGCCCTGGTGCGCGCGGGTGGGGTGTCGGTGCTGGTGGACGCCGGCGTCTCGGCCCTCCAGATCAGCAAGCGGCTCCAGGCGTTCGGCTGCCTGGCGAGTGAGATCGAGGCGGTCCTCCTGACCCACGAGCACTCGGACCACATCCGCGGGCTCGAGGTCTTTTTGCGCCGCCACCGCGAGGCGCCGGTGTGGACCACACAGGGCACCTGGTCCGCCCTCAAGGTGCGCAGCACGAGCGGCGGTGAACTCTCGTCGGGCGAGGAGATCCGTTTCGGCGATCTCCGCGTGACTCCGGTCAAGACCTCCCACGACGCCGCCGAACCGGTGGCCTACGTCTTCGACGACGGCCACCACTGTGCCGCCTACTGCACCGATACAGGGCGTTTCACGACGCTGCTCGCACAGCGTTTTCAAGGCTGTGAACTGCTGCTGCTCGAGACCAACCACGACAGCGACATGCTGCGCAACGGGCCCTACCCGTGGCCGCTCAAACAGCGGATCCAGTCGACCACCGGCCACCTCGGCAACCACCAGAGCGGTGAGGCGGTCGACGGGCTGCGTTCCTCCCTCCTCAAGGCGGTGGTCGGGCTCCACCTGTCGGCCGAGAACAACTGCCCGACGATGGTCCACGACACCCTCCGTGCGGCGGCGGGCCCCGACCTCCCGGTGACTGCGGTCACCCGGCACGAAATGCTGCGGGTCAGCATCAACGGCGACGGCGCCACCCTCGAACGCCGCGATCTTCCGGGCTGACGTTCTACCTGGGTTCACCGCGAAGCACATGAGACCAAGTGGTCGAGAACAGGAGCCCCGGAGGGGCGGCAGGGTTAGCCCGGGGCGCAAGCCCCGGGTTGCCGGCGAGAATAAAATTAGAAGCCCCGGAGGGGCGACAGATCAACCTGCCGCGGTCATCTGTCGCCCCTCCGGGGCTTCTCGTTTTTTGCATCCGTGGTCCTGGGGCTGACGCCCCAGGCTCAATCTGCCGCCGCTCCGCGGCTCTCCTTGCCCTTCCATGGGGCCAAGCCGGATGAACGAACCTCGACGTTCAACGTTCAAGCCTCCTCGCACCACTCGCGGGCGTTCTGGAACATCTTGAGCCAGGGTGAGACCTCGAGGGCCCGCCACTCCCGTGGCATCCACCCCCAGTGCCAGACCATGGACGTGCGTTCGGGGTGCGGCATCATCGCCAGGTGGCGGCCGTCGGGCGAACACAGCCCGGCGATGCCTCGTGGCGACCCGTTGGGGTTGTGGGGGTAGCTCTCGGTCACCGCTCCTGCATCGTCGACGAAGCGGACAGGGGCGAGGCTTTGTGCCTCGACCTCCTCGAGAATCGCCGGGTCGGGGAAGAGCGCGCGCCCCTCGCCGTGGGCCGACCAGATCCCGAGGGTCGAGCCCTCCATGCCCTGGAACATGATGGCGGGGCTGGGTTGGATGGTGACGGTCGCAAATCGTGACTCGAAGCGTCCAGAAGCGTTGCGCACGAATCGCGGTTGGGCCATGCCTTCGAGGCCTCGCCACGGCACCCAGCCGAGCAGGGCCAGCAACTGGCAGCCGTTGCACACGCCGAGGCTGAAGGTGTCCGGGCGGTCGAGAAAGGCCTCGAACTGGGCCCACAGATCGCGGTTGAAGCGGATCGACCCGGCCCAGCCCTTGCCGGCGTCGAGGACGTCGGCGTGGGCGAACCCTCCGACCGCAACCACTCCGCGGAAACGATCGAGGGTGATCCTGCCGTTCAACAGGTCCGACATCGCGACATCCCACGGTTCGAACCCCGCGGCGAGGAAGGTGGCCGCCATTTCGCGGTCGCCGTTGGAACCTTCTTCGCGCAGCATCGCTACCGGGATCTTGGCGGTCTTCTCCATCACCGCGGCAGGTGTGGCCGCGGGGGTGTAGCTGAGTGCGTACGGAGGTGCGGAACGCTCGCGCAGACCGTCACGTTCGGCGGCCACGCACCCGGGGTCGGCCTGTTCGAGTTCGAGCCGGAAGGAGGTCGCCTCCCACAGGTCGCGCAGGTCGCGCATGTCGGCAGCCAGCACCCGCTGCCCGCCGACCGCCACCCGGATCTCGGGTCCGGCCAGGGTGCGGCCGATGACGGCGCACGGCACGTCGGCGCTCTCGAAGGCGCGAACGACGGTGTCGAGATCGGCCTCGTCGATCTCCATCGCCAGCCCGAGTTCCTCGCTGAAGAGGACTTCGATGGGGTCGTCTCCCTCGATCTCGACCTCGAGGCCGCAGTTGCCGGCGAAGGCCATCTCGAGCAGGGTCGTGATCAATCCGCCGTCCGAGCGGTCGTGTCCGGCGGCGACCAACCCGTCGGCAATCAACGTCTGAACCACTGCAAAGGCGCGCGCCAGAAGACCGGCATCCTCGACATCGGGGCTTGAGTTGCCGACTTGCGAATAGACCTGCGCCAACGCGGACCCGCCGAGACGGTTCCGGCCCCCGCCCAGATCGACGAAGAGCAACCGCCCTTTCCCGGGCAACTCGAGATCGGGAGTCACCGTCTGCCGGATGTCGGGGCAGGAGACGTAGGCCGAGATCACCAGCTCGCCCGGCGCCTTGACCAGTTCTTCACCACCGCCCGCCAGAGGGGCACGGGCGGCCATCGAGAGGCTGTCCTTGCCGCCGTCGACCGCCATCCCGAGCTCGACCATGAGATCGCTCATGGCGACCGCGGCGTCGTAGAGACCGGCACCCTCGCCGGGGAGCTTGGCGGCCCACATCCAGTTGGCCGAGCAGCGCACGTCTTCGAGGGCGGTCGCCCGCGCCCACACCAGATTGGTCAAGGCCTCGCCGACCGCCATCCGCGCCATCGCGGCCGGATCGACCAGGCCCTTGAGTGGTTGCTCGCCGATGGCGGTGGCGGTGCCGGTGGTTCCGAAGTGGCTCTGGGCGATCACCGCAACATCAGCCGCGGTGAGCTGCAACGGGCCCGCGCATTGCTGGCGCGCCACCAGACCGCTCACCGATCGGTCGACCTTGGTGGTGAGAAATCTCTTCGAGCCCACCGACACGAGCCGCAGCACCCGTTCGAGGGCCTCGGCCACCGAAAGGTCGGGCGGCAGAACCAGCGGCTCGAGCGGGCGATCGAGGCGCTCGAGATCGAAGGTCTTCTGCGGGACATCGCCGAGCACGTCTTCGAGCACCAGGTCGACCGGCGTCGAGTCATCGACGCTGTCGTGAACCACAACCCTCCCATCGCCCGTCACCCGACCGACAAAGGACACCGGCACCCGCTCGCGCTCGCACAGTGAGCGGAAGAGCTGTTCGTCCTGCTCGCGCACCAACAGGGCGTCGTTCTCCTGGTACTCGGCGCCCCAGATCTCGAGCACCGACAGGCTGTCATCGCCGACCGGGATCTCGCGGATCTCGAGCCGCGCCCCGGCGGGTTCGACGATCTCCTTGAGGACATTGCAGTTGCCGCCGGCGCCCTGGTCGTGGATGCTGACGATTGGGTTGCCCTCTCCGAGTTCGGAGCAGGCGCGAATGACCCGATTGACCTTCTGCTCCATCTCGGCGTCGCCGCGCTGGACGGCGTTGAAATCGAGGTGCTCGGCGTTGTCGCCCTGCACCATCGACGAGGCGGCGCCGCCGCCCATCCCGATGCGGTAGGCGGGGCCACCGATCTTGACCACCCACATTCCAGGCTCAGGCCCCTGCTTGTCGGTGTGGCGAGCGTCGATCTGGCCGACGCCGCCCGAGAACATGATGGGTTTGATCCACTCGCGGCGCTCGCCGTCGGGCAGCCGCAGCCCGGCCGAACGGGTGAAGCCCGTGATCACCGGTTCGCCGAACTTGTTGCCGTAGTCCGAGGCGCCGTTGGAGGCCTCGATCTCGATCGCCTTCGGCGAGGCCAGGTTGGGCGGGTAGCCGAAGCCGGGGTCTTCCCACGGCAATTCGTAGCCGGGAAGCCGCAGGTTGCCGACGCAGTAGGCGGCGGTGCCGGCGACCACCAGCGAACCGCGGCCGGTGGCGTGGGTGTCGCGGATGCGGCCTCCGGTGCCGGTCTCGGCGCCGGGGAAGGGCGCCACCCCGGAGGGGAAATTGTGGGTCTCGGCGGTCAGGGTGAGATCGAACGCGAGGTCGCGGATGACCAGCGGCGACGGACCGTGGGGTTCGGAACTGACCAGCGCACGGGTCGTGAAGCCGCGAATGGCGCTCGAGTTGTCGTGGAAGGCGATGACGCTGTTGTTGGGGTTTGCCTCGTAAGGGCGGCGGACGATGGAGAAGAGGTGATCGGGAGTCTCCTCGCCGTCGAGGACCAACCGGCCCTTGAAGAACCAGTGGCGCGAGTGTTCGCTGTTGGATTGGGCGATGTCGAAACACTCGACGTTTGACGGGTCCCGCCCCATCCGGTCGCGGAAGAGCGAGGTGTAGAAATCGAGGTCCCAGTCGTCGAAGGCGAGCCCGAGTTCGTCGTTGATCCTCTCGAGGGCGGTTCGTCCGTCGCGCATCACCGGGACGGCCGTCACCGGTTCGGGGCTGACGCCGGAGTCGAAGTCCGTCGAGTGGGTGCGGGTAGAGGCACTCGGTCATGCGGTCGTGGAGGGCGGCCGCAAATGGAATGAGCGCCTCGTCCGATGGGGGCTTCGTCGTGCGCAGGAGGTAGCGGCGCGAACGCTCGATCCTGTTGCACCGCGTCGATCCCGCACGCTCCGCAGATCGAGACCGCATTGGTCGACCAGGCGGTGGTGAAGGTCATCCGCGGCCCGACCTCGAGGACGGCGCCGCGGGCGCCGTCGAGAAAGGTGGTCTCGCCGTAGTGTCCCGGCTCAAAGGTCTCCGCCAGCAACCAGTCGAGAATGCGGAGGTCATCGGGGGCCAACTCCCGGGCCGCGTCGATGTAGAAACAGAACTCCGCTTCGACGCCGGCGATCCCGTCGCCGAGGACGGCGCGGGCGGATCGGAGCAGGTTGTCGTGGGTTGCCGAGGCGAGGGAAAACGTGCGGTAGCGGCGGATCAGCGTCATGGGGAGGTTGTATCAGGAACGGTCATCCGGCACCAGTGTAATATCCACTTCACACCCCGAAGGCCGACGGCCGAGGGATCATGACCGATGAGATCTGAGAGGGAGCAAAGATGACCACGTATCGCGATGCCGGGGTCGACATCGACGCCCAGGACCGGGCGTTGGCCCAGGTGAAAAAGATGGTGCGCAAGACCTACACCCCCGACGTGCTGTCGGACCAGGGCGCGTTCGGCGGGCTCTTCCGGGTGCCGATGAAAGGCCTCAAGGAGCCGGTTCTGGTGTCGTCGGCGGATGGAGTCGGCACCAAGCTGATGGTGGCCTTCGCCACCGGCCGTCACTCGACGGTCGGCCGCGATCTGGTCAACCACTGCGTCAACGACATTCTGGTGCAGGGGGCGCGGCCGCTCTTCTTCCTCGATTACCTGGCGACCGGGCGTCTGGATCCCGACACCGTGGCGGATGTCATCGCCGGTGTCGCCGCCGCGTGCTCCGACAACAAGATGGCGCTGCTCGGCGGCGAGACCGCCGAGATGCCGGGGTTCTACGACGACGGGGAATACGATCTGGCGGGTTTCATCGTCGGGATCGTCGACCGCAAGAAGATTCTCGACGGGTCGGCGGTGCGCGACGGTGACGTCCTGGTCGGTCTGCCCTCGACCGGTCTCCACACCAATGGCTACTCCCTCGCCCGCAAGGTCTTCTTCGAGAAGCTGAAGCTCGGCGTCGGCGATCAGGTGAAGAGCCTCGGCCGCACGGTGGGGGAGGAGTTGCTGCAAGTCCACCGCTGCTACCTCGAGCCGGTGTGGCCGCTGCTCGAACAGGGGTGGGTGCACGCGCTGGCCCACATCACCGGCGGCGGGCTCACCGACAATCTCCCGCGGGTCATGCCCGACGGCCTGCGGGCCGTCATCAAGGTCGGGGCGTGGGACATCCCGCCCGTCTTCCGTCTGCTGGCGGAGAAGGGAGAGGTGCCCGAGGACGACATGTGGCGCACCTTCAACCTCGGAGTCGGCATGGTCCTGGTGGTGCCGCCGAAGTTCCTCGAAAAGGCGCTGCGAAGCCTCCGCGAAGCCGGGTGCCCGGGTTTCCCGATGGGCAACGTCGTCAAGGGCGAACGCGGGGTCGAGTACGACCACCCGCCCGACGGCTATCCTTCGGGTCTCAGGTGAACCGGCTCGCCTCGAGACTGCATGCCCGCCCTTGAGGCGAAACGTTCAACGTTGAAACGTTCCAACGTTGTAACGTTTCCCATCCGGCATCTGTGGGACCGGGACGTCACCGCCTCCCGGCGATCTTGACGTCCTCGGGCAGGTCGGCGGCGATCTTGTCGAGGAGGAGGTCGCCGCGGAACCACGCAACGCACTGCTGGTCGATACGGGCTTTCAGTTTCTCGAGAGCCTCCGCGAAATCCCGCATCGTCAGGACTCGATCACCCTCCGGCCAGCCGTCGTCGCGAACCTTGCCGATGCGCAGAACGTGCAAGGGGACGCCGATCTCCTCGAGGTAGGCGCGTGCCTGGGGCGGTGTGAACACGCTTGCATCGCGATCGGCGTGAGTGCCGAGAATGAGGACGATTGCCCGCCGTCGGGGACGGGCGGCGGCCACCAGACCCGAGGTGGCGACGGCGTCGGCAAGGCGACGGTCGCTGTCGAACGGCACGTTGGCGGCGGAAAAGAGATGGGTCAGCCATTCCAGTTTTCCGGACGTGGCCCGGTAGCCCTTTTCGGGGTCGGAGCCGTAGGCGTCCATCCGCGAGAGGATCGAGTCCGGCATGACGATCCACATCCGCTCAGCGTCCCAGAGGCTGGCGTCGGCCCGTCGCCAGGAGGAATTGACGTCATATCGCTTCCCGGCCGAGCTCAGAATGCCTCGATACCCGGCGTTCGGGTCGAGCACGAACACGATCTCGAACCCGGACACCTCGACGGACTCGAAAGCTGAATCAGGTGAATCGGTGAGATCCGGGCAACCGGTGCTGTCGGGGTTCATGTCCTCCAGGGGCACCGCCGTCATCTCGACTCCCTCGTGTCCGCCATAGCCGCCGGTGAGGCTGACCGCCTCGGCACGGCGGCCGTCGGGGAAGATGGCGGAGGCGGTCAGGAGGTTGGGGACATCGGCGTCGGGGCACGGATATGCGAATGAACGCCCGTCATCTTGGATGCGAAGGCTGCGGCCGTCGTGTTGGATGAGGAGCAGGGACGGGTTCAGTTTCTCGGGGTGCAGCCAGACGACTCTGCCGCGGCACACACCCGCCGGTTCGCGTGGTGAAAACTGGAACCTGAGCTCCGCCTCCTGGCCGGGCCGGTTGATCCAGCGACTGTCTCGAGCGGTTACGACACCTTCATCGTTGCGCCGAACGAGCTCGACGAGTCGAACCCGCAGATCCGGTCCCAGGTCGACCGTGCAGCGGTCGCTTTCACCACCGAGCGAACACACGGTCCGGCCGTCGAGCAGCAACTCCGCCGGTGCGCCCGACGGTCTGAGGTCGACCTCGAACTCGTGCTCTCCGACAACCAATCCGATCGGAAAGGTCAGGATGGCGAGGTCACCGTCGGCCCAGCACGGAGGTGACAGAGGGAACGCAACGACCAGGGTACCGGCGAGAATGCCGGCGAAATCCAACAGCATGTGGTGTCGCATCGTCGCCATCTCCATTTCCCGTTGGTTCGATGTTGCAATTTTGATACCGGGTGAGAACGCCACGGCACGTGTCTTGATCAAGAATTTCGTGGCTCTGCGGGGACACGGTGTTTTCACAGGGTTACAGTCGCTTGCTTGGCTGGTCACTTGAGCGTGTTTTTAATTGGAAACAGGTGGCTTATCATACTCGACGACAAACGGGAGGATCGCATGGCCAAACGCATCGGCATCATCTACTGCGAGCGCATCCAGGATGCGAGCTGCGTCGGTTGCGCCAAGTGCTACAAGGCGGTCAACGAGAACACCTTTGCCTTCGAAGACCAGGGAGACGTGCGGGTCGTGTTCAAGACCGGGTGCGGCGACTGCCCGGGTCTGGTGGTGCCGAAGGTCGATCTCCAGATGACGGTGCTCGATGCCTTCGACGTCGGGGTCGATGCGATCTACTTCGGCACCTGCGTGAAAAAGGCAACCGCGCTGATGAACTGCCCGATGAACGTCGACGGCGTCACCCGTGTCCTCGAGGAGAAGTTCGGCGTCCCCGTGCACATGGGGACGCACGATTACTGAGCGCTGAGCGTTCGAGCGAACCCGCCTTTCAGCACGCCCTTCCCGAGAGGAGCCACCTTCAACATTGTTGGCCCGGGTCGGCTCGGCGACGTCGACAGCCGTGGGTCCAACACTATTGAAAATGGCACCTCCGCCGCACGCCTCAAGCCTCAAACCCTTGATTTACGCCGAAAAACCCGTACAATGCCGACTCCCGGATTCCGGGAAGAACTCCTTGCTCCAGACAACGATCTGGGGCCGAAGGCCGAGAGGAGAAAATATGCCTTTGTACGAGTTGGGGGTCATAGTCGACCCCGAGGTACCGCCCGAGGAAGAGACCTCCACCCTGGAGCGTCTCGAGGGCATCATCACCGACGCCGGCGGCGAGGTCATCGGCAAGGACACCTGGGGACGGCGCCAGCTCGCCTACCCGATCAAGAAGAAGAACTACGGTGTCTACCACTTCTGGAAGGTCGAGGTCGGGGGCGAAGCTCTCGATAAACTCAACTTCGAGATGCGAACCAACGACGCGGTGATGCGTTCGCTGATCCTCAACATGGACCGCGAGCTGCGCCGCAAGCGCAAGATGGACGCCAAGATGGAAGCCAAGGCCGTCAAGAAGGCCGCCAAGGCCGCCGCCAAGGCCGAAGCCGCGGCGGACGAGGACTGAGGAGGTCACGATGCGACCCAACAAAAAACGTTTTCGCCGCCGCGTCAAGGTGTGCCGTTTCACGGTCGAGAAGATCAACTACATCGACTACAAGGATGTCGAGCTTCTTCGCGAGTACACGCCGACCAACGGCAAGATCCTCCCGCGTCGCGTGACCGGCACCCGCCCCGCCTTTCAGCACAAGCTGACGCGGGCCATCAAGCGGGCGCGGCACATGGCCCTGCTGCCGTACACCGGCAACTAGCAGCGGTCTCGAATCTCGGGAGGGCAGGGCGGTGACGCCCGGCGCCGAACATGGACAGCGAGTCAACCCCCACTCCGGAAACCGAAGCGGCTCCACCGCGGCTGCCGCGTTTCGGCGCGGCCGCCTCCGGCCTGGTTGCGCTTCTTCTGGTCGGCGCCCTCTTTGCGATTCCCCTGCTCGGTCTGCTGATTGCGCCGCTCGCCCTTCTTCCGGTGGCGCACTTCCAGGCCGGCGGTGCGGGCGGGGTGCGCGCCTGGGGCCCGGTGGTGGGGCTGTTGGTGGTGGCGTCGGTCGCCGGCATGGCCGGGTTCGCGCTGCCGTTGTTGGCCGCCTACGTCCTGCTGGTCGTCCTGCCCGCGGCGAGCATCGAGGCCTGGGCGAAGGGGCAATGGAGCGAAGGGCGTTGGGCTGCGGTCACGGTCCTCGTGGCGACCGTCCTGGTGCTGGTCGCAGTAGCGGTCCTCGCCGCGCCCTCGACCCCGATGGCCGCCGTATCGGGGTGGCTCCGTGCAGAAGCCGCGAACGCCTCGGAGGTGTATGAAGCTTTCGGAGTGGGCGAAGGGGAGGTGGAGCTCGCGCTCGACGCCGCCGAACGGATGGCGTCGTGGGTCCTGCCGTCCATACCCCTGGCCTACCTGGTGGTGGTGATCTTCTGGGCGAGGCCGCGGCTGGCCCTGCTCGGCTACCCGATGGCGTCCGGCGCGTTCGAGGACTACCGCAACGACGAGTGGTTGGCGGCGGTGTTCGCGGTTTCCGGCATCGGAACGCTCGTGCTCCAGGACACGGCCCGCTGGGCGGCGTTGAACGTCCTGGTGGTTGTGCTCATCTTGTATTTTGTCCAGGGTTTAGCTATTATCCGAGCCCACCTCGTGCGCTGGATCGGGCGAGGCTGGCTGGTGCGCTGGGGTGTCGTTCTGCTGTCGTTGCAGGTGCCGATGCCGCTGTTCGTTGCGGCGCTCGGCGTCGCGGACAGTTTCCACTCGCTCCGGCCACGGGTTGACGAAGATGGAGGAATAGAATGAAATTGATTCTCAACGACCACATCGAGCATCTCGGCGAGCGCGGCCAAACGGTTGCCGTCAAGCCGGGTTACGCGAACAACTATCTGCTTCCGAAAGGACTTGCCTACCCCGACACGCCCGGCAACCGCAAGCGTTTCGAGCAGGAACAGACCAAATGGGAGGAGATGGACCTCACCCGCCAGAGCGCAGCCAAGAAGCTGGCGGCCGAGCTCGAAGGCACCAAGCTGTCGTTCGAGCGTCGTGCCGGCGAGAACGACGTCCTCTTCGGTTCGGTGACCGCGGTTGAGATCGGTCGCGAGCTCGCCGAACGCGGTTTCGACATCGATCGCCGCCGGATCATGCTCGAGTCTCCGATCAAGACGCTGGGCAACACCGATGTGGTGGTCCACATCCACCGCGGGATCGACGTGACGATTCCGGTCCGGGTGGTGCGCCCGGGTGAGGACCCGGATGCGGTGGCCCCCGAGTTCGTGGCCGAGGGCGTCCTCGAGACAACCGACGAGGCCGTCGAGATCGCGGCCGACGAACCGATCTCGGCGGATGTCGAAGCCTCCGAGACAGGACCGGTCGCCGAGTAGCCCCATGAGCGGCGACGATCGCGCCGCGACCGCTGGCCCGCCGCACGCAGACGGGCCGCCCGAGAGCCTTCATCGAAAGTGGATGAAGGCTCTCGCGCTGCTGACGCCCTGGGGCATCAACCGCCGAATCGGTAATGTCGAGGCGAGAAACGAGGCCCGCGCGGCGGTGGTCGAGTCCCGACTCGACGGGATCGAGTCGGCTATCCGGACCCTTCAGGAAGAGCTCGCGGAGGCGCGCGAAGTGCGGCTCTCCGGGCTTGAGCTCAGGGTCGATGCCGCCGAGCTGGCGTTGAGCTCGCTCTCCGACGAGACCTCCCGCCTGCGCGATCGCGTGGTGCCGGCGGCGGTGGCGCGCGCCGATGCGCTGCTCGATCGGCTCGCCGAAGAGCTCGAAGAGCTCGGCTCGTTGGTGGAGCGTTTTCTGCGAGGCGAGCCCATGCCGGCGCCGGCCGTCACCGATGCTGTGGAAGCGAAGATCAGCGGCGGGCTGGCGGAAGTGCAACCGCTCCTGCTTGCGGCCTTTCGCGGGACTGAGGAGGAGATCCATCACCGGATGGACCTCTACCTCCCCGACGTGCGAACGGCGGCGCCGGTGCTCGATCTCGGTTGCGGGCGCGGCGAGCTGCTGTTGTTGCTGCGGGAGGCGGGCGTGGAGGCGACCGGGATCGACGGCGATCCCGCCCTCATCGCAGCCGCCCGCCGGCGAGGTCTCGACGTCGTCGAGGGCGATGTGCTGGAGGTTCTGCGGACGCTCGGCGATGCCTCTCGGGGAGCGGTCACGGCAGTCCACCTGTTCGAACACCTGCCCCCGGCGGTGCTCGCCGCGGTGCTGGCGGAAGCGCGCAGGGTCCTGCGTCCCGGTGGGTTGCTGATCGCCGAGTGCCCCAATCCGCACGCACTGCGTGTCGGTGCGACCCTGTTCTGGCAGGACCCGACGCACCAACGGCCGTTGTTGCCCGAGACCCTCGAGGTCTTTCTCCGCGCCGCGGGTTTTGAAGTCACGCGCCGAGAGACCCTGCACCCGTTCCCCGCGGACCAGATGCTGACGGACGACGAGGGCGGCACGGCCGCGGTGACCGATGCCGACCTGACGACGCTCGCGGAGCGCGTGGACCGGCTGCGCAGCAGACTGGACGAGCTGCTCAACGCTCCGCGGGACTTTGCCGTGTGGGCAACACGCTCCGACAATCTCCGAAGACCTTGACGAGGGAGGTTCAAGATGTGGCAACGAGGCGCCCTGGCCGTGCTCTGCGGTATGGCGGCCCGTGCCTTCGCACAGGCTGAAGATGTGGAAGTGACGACCGGGCGGGCGAGCTCGTCCGAATATGCGCCGGAAGGACTGTTATGACCACGGGGTTTGCCGGTCGAGTCGCCGTCGTCGGCGGTTCGTCCTCGGGTCTCGGCTTTGCCGTGGCCGAAAACCTGGCAGCGCGAGGCGCCAGGGTGCTCGTGGTGTCCCGCTCGGCGGAAAGGGTGTCGGCGGCGGTCGATACCATCCGTGAGCGTGGCGTCGGTGCGGCCGAGGGATGCGTGGCCGATCTGAGGGACCCCGAGGCGCCACGACGGGTCGTGAAGACCGCGTGCGAGGTCTTCGGACCTCCCGAGATCGTCGTGGCCAACGGCGGTGGCCCGCCGGGAATGCCGGCCGTCAACGCGACGGCGGGAGACCTGACCTCGGCGTGCGAGCTGCTGCTGCTGCCTGTTCAGCGCCTGGCCGAACTGACGCTGCCGGCCATGCGAGCGGCAGGTTGGGGGCGTTTCGTGGCGATCACGTCGGTCGCGGTCCGCCAGCCGCAGCCCGGTCTGGTGCTGTCGAATGCCCTGCGGGCGGCGGTCACCGGCTATCTCAAGAGCCTCTCCGATGAGGTCGCCGGAGACGGGGTGACCGTCAACACCGTGTGCCCCGGCTACACTGCCACCGACCGCCTCGGGGTGCTCGCCGGCAACGTCGCGGAGCGGCAGGGAACGACGGTGGACGAGGTCTATGCCTCCTGGGCGGCGATGGCCCCCATCGGCCGTCTCCTTCGCCCGGAAGAGGTTGCTGCCGCAGTCGCTTTTCTGTGCTCCGACGGTGCCTCCGGGATCACGGGGGTGGCCCTCCCGGTCGACGGTGGTTTTTCGAGAGGGCTGCTATAAACTCTCATTTCGTCGCATCGCGGCCGGCCGCGAAGCGACGAAATGAGCGATGGACTTTTGATGTGAAAGGGTTCACAATCTCTGGAGGCGGGTGCGAAACCGTCCTATCTGGGAGGAAGCTTTATGCCGACACGTGACTTGACCATGGCGATCGTAGGCTCCGGTGGTGACGGCGTCATCACCGTGGGCGACATGATCGCTCAGGCGGGGGCGGCCGAGGGGCTGCACGTGATGAAAGTGGAGGCCTACGGGCCGCAGATCCGCGGTGGCGAATCGTCGTGCACGGTTCGTGTGAGCGCCGACCCGATCTACGCCCAGGGCGATCTGGTGCAGGTGCTGGTGGTCTTCAACTGGGCCGACTTCGGACAGTTCCGCGGCGAGATCGTGGTTGCGGAGGGCGCCGTCGTCCTCTATGAAGCGACCGACGAAACCCCTCACGACGAAATCGATCTCGGGCCGGTGTCCGAGGTGCGGTGGGTGCCGGTACCCTTCATCGAACTGGCGAAGGAGTCGGCCGGGACCACGCTGGCCAAGAACATCGTCACCCTGGGTCTGCTCGGAGAGCTTTTCAACCTGCCGAAGGGCCCGATGGAACGGGCGATCAAGAACAAGTTCTCCAAAAAAAGCGAGAAGGTGCTCGAGGTCAACCTCAAGGGCTTCGAGGCGGGCAAGGCGTACGCCTCGAAAATCGAAGACGAGGCGACGGGAAAGAGGCTGCAGTACACCCCCGGCGAGCCCATGCTCCTGATGTCGGGAAATGAACTGTGCGCGGTGGCGGCGCTGCACGCGGGCTGCCGTTTCTTCGCCGGCTATCCGATCACACCTTCGTCCGAGGTGCTCCACCTGCTGTCGGAGCTGATGCCGAAGGTCGGCGGCTACCTGGTGCAGACCGAGGACGAACTTTCGGCCATCGGCGCGGTGATCGGCGGCTCATTCGCCGGCGTCAAATCGATGACCGCGACCTCGGGCCCGGGGCTCGCCCTGATGACCGAGATGCTGGGCCTGGCCTCGATGGCCGAGATCCCGGCCGTCATCATCGACGTCCAGCGCGGCGGCCCCTCGACGGGGCTTCCCACCAAATCCGAGCAGTCGGACCTGTGGCAGGCCCTGTGGGGTTCCCACGGCGACGCGCCGAGGGTGGTGCTGGCGCCGGCCGACGTCGAAGACTGCTTCCACGCCACGGTGGCGGCCTTCAACATCGCCGAAGAAGCGCAGGTACCGGTCATCGTGCTCTCCGACCAGTTCATCGCCCAGCGCCGCGAAACCCTGTCGATGCTGACCCTCGACCACGAGGTCATCGGCCGCCAGGTGCCGACGGCGGGCGACCTCCGCGAGTACAAACGCTACAAGGAGACCAAGTCGGGGATCTCCCCGATGTCGTGGCCGGGGATGAAGGGCGGCGAATACCAGACCAACGGCCTCGAGCACAAGGAGGACGGAACGCCGACCTCGATGTTCCTGACCCACGAGAAGATGAACGCCAAGCGTTACCGCAAGTTGCGTCTGGTGCGCGACAAGTACAGCTTCTTCAGGCGCTACGGCGCCGAAAAGGCCGATGTCGGAATCATCTGCTGGGGCTCCTCCAAGGGCCCGGTCAAAGAAGCGGTTCAAAATGCCACCGCCCGCGGCGAGAGGGTCTCGGCCTTCGTGCCGCAGCTCCTGTATCCCTTCCCCTACCACGAGTTCAACGAGTATCTGAAATCGGTCGACAACGTGATCGTCATCGAGCTGAGTTATTCGGCCCAGTTCTACAAGTACCTTCGCACCTTCCTCGATCTGCCCGAGGCGCGCACCTTCGTGTTCAAGCGCTCCGGCGGCAAGAACCTGACGGTCGGAGAGGTCGAAGACAAGATCCAAAAGGTGCTGGAGATGGGTGCTCTCCGGCGGGAGGTCCTGGTATGAGCGCCGCGACAAAGATCGAACTCAAACCCGGTGCGTACAAGACCGGTCTCAAGCCCGTCTGGTGCCCCGGTTGTGGTGACTTCGGCGTCCTCAACGCCCTTTATCGCTCGATGGCCGCGCTCCAGATCGAGCCCTGGAACACGGTGATCCTTTCCGGCATCGGCTGCTCGTCGCGGCTGCCCGGTTACGTCACCACCTACGGGTTCAACGGCGTCCACGGCCGTGCGCTGACCCTGGCCACCGGGGTCAAGATGGCGCGTCCGGAGCTGACGGTGATCGCGGTCGGCGGCGACGGCGACGGTCTCGCCATCGGCGGCAACCACCTCATCCACGCCTGCCGGCGCAATCTCGATGTCACCTATATTCTGATGGACAACGAGATCTACGGTCTCACCAAGGGCCAGGTGGCGCCGACCACTCCGACCGGCGACAAGACCAAGTCGACCTTCTGGGGCAACCCGGAACCGGCGGTGGACCCCTGCGAACTCGCCATCTCGACCGGTGCGACCTGGGTCGGCCGCGGGTTCTCCGGCGACATGAAGCAGATGACCGAGCTCATCACCGCGGCGATCGAACACAACGGCTTTTCGTTCCTCAACGCCATGTCGCCCTGCGTCACCTGGCGCGGCGACGACGAGTTCAAGCGGCTCAAGGCCATGCAGAAGCCGCTGCCGGAGGACCACGATCCGTCCAAACGCGGCAACGCCATCGCCTACACCCGGGAAAAAGACGTGCTGACGACCGGCGTGCTCTACGAGGTCGAGGCGCCGACCATGATCGACCGGGTCGAGGAGATCAAAGAGAGGGCCATGGGCGGCAAGCCCGCACCCTCGACCAAGGAGATGCTGAGCGCTTTCTACCCGAAGTGCTAGCAATTCGCGGCCGGGCCCTCGGGCCCGCCACGAATTGCAGTGCGGCCGTGCCGGCCGCAAACGGATCGTCGCGGGCGCGGGCTCACCCCCGCGCCCGTTTTTTGTCCCCGTCTCCATATCTGCGCCCGACCGATATGTCCCGCCCCGTCGTCCCGACCAAGCGAGTGGCTGCCATCGTCTGTCATCCAAACCGGAGACAATTCGTGGACCGGCTTACGGGACGTGGTTCGACCATTCCGACATCGATCCGGATTCGAATCCATCGCTGAAGATTTTTTCGAAAGGCGGCAACAGGAGGTCTGCCGCGATCTCCGCTGCCCCGACCAGGTGCGCCATCCCGGTGTCGTCAACCACCTTGACGCGGCGAATGCCGGTGTGGGTGCGGCCGAGAAAGTCGACCACCGTCAGCTGGATGTCATACTCGGCCGGTGTCGCCGACTGGGTTGCGATGTAATCGGCCGCAGAGCCCACCAGGATTCCGGCGATGCGCCACTGGATGGTCGGCGCGACGTAGGGAATGTAGGCGCCCTCGGCTGCCCAGCCGAGACGCAGGTGGAGGGTCGCGCCCGTGTGGACCACCGAGGTGCCGACGATCGGCGCCGGCCGACCGTCCTCCGGGTAGAGCAACCGGAGGCTCAGTTTGTCGAGAGCTGATGGCCCGTCGTCATCCCAATTCCCGAGGACTTCCGGACACACGTTCGGTGGGACCGGGAGCTGGCCTGCATACGTGTAGTGCATGAGCGAATCTTTGTCGTAGGCCGTCAGGTACCGGGTGTCGGATCCGGGTCCCGGGTAGCAGGTCGCGTCCGCGCGCGCGTGCTCGTGCTCGAGCCCAAGTGCATGACCGATCTCATGCAGGGCGTGGTTGAGATACGGGGTGCAGGTCGGACAGGGTGCGTCGTTGAGAATTTTTGCGTTGTACAGGCAGGGCCGGTTGGGGACGAGATCGTCCGGGAAGTTCGACCAACTGGAGCCGGGGTTGTCCTGGGTGCAGCCGTTTCCGGGGACCATCGCGGTCGATGTCGAAATGCCCGCTCCCGGGATCAGGATGCGGATGTCGCCTCCGAACCAGTCGTTGCCGCCCGGCTGTGGAATCGAAGCCGGGCAGGCGCCGAGATATGAAAAGTGGATATTTGCGGCCTGCTCGTACAATTCGAGAGAATCCACGATTTCCTGAACCCGATCGGCTTCGGTGGAGACCGCGGTGCCGACAAAGCAGATTGTGATCGGGTTGGTGCGGACCCCCTCGCCCTGGAAGATTCCGGCGAATCCGGTTGCCGACCATGCCAGGGCCGCCAACCACGCCGCCACGAGGATCGCCGCGGGTCGGGGGCGCAGCACGACGCAGAGCGGTGGGTTCACGGACGTACCGGCCAGGGCCGAACGCCTACGGGTGATCATCCTGACTCCCTCACGAGATATCGAGGGCGATGATGATCCGACAGTCACTCGCCTGGCAGCCGATCGGCGGCCCGCTCGTCGTGTCCGACGGGTCGTTGAAGATGGAGAGGCTGCGACCTGTCAGCAGGGCGCTGTTGAGGATCGCCAGGACGCGAGCCGCCGCCGCCTGGTCGTTGGTCGGAAACGCGTAATAGAGGATGCCGGCGTTGGCGACGAAGCACTTGACATGCACCCGGCTGCTGAAAACGGCGACCCTGGCCGGCGTACAGGCCGACCATTCAGCGGCCTTGGTCGCCCGTGCCAGATCTGCGTAGTCCGTCGTCATCCAGGAGGTGTCTTCCGGCTCAACCCTGGGCTCGGTCTCTTGGGTCCCGAACTCGCCCGGATCGGCGCCGATCGCGATCCCGGACACCGAAACGACGCTCACCACAACCGCGACCGCAATCCAACGCGCCGATCGAAGAATGCCCATCGTCTCACCGACCTTTCTTCACCGGACGACAGTTGGGAGCCGGGAATCGGCGCCAACTCCGCCGCCCACTGGTTTTGCCGTTAGAAAATTCGTCTCAGTCCAACACTGAATCTGAGACACCAGTGAACTGTCAAAGCCTGAAGACAATGATACTCGATAGATGACTTCCAGGCGCCCGCCGGTTCCTGTCATCCCGACCGCAGGAACACCGCCTCACCGTGTCATCCCGACCGAAGCGAGGGCCGTCCCATCCTGTCATCCCGACCGAAGGCCCGGAGGGCCGTAGCGGAGGGATCTCTGTCCGAGCAGAGGGCGGCGATGTTCCTTGAACCGGCTCGAGATCCCTCCGCTCGGTCGCTTCGCTCCCTCGGTCGGGATGACAGTAAAGGAGGGGGTCGTCTCGCTCCCTCGGTCGGGATGACAGTAAAGGAGGGGGTCGTCTCGCTCCCTCGGTCGGGATGACAGTCAAAGAGGGGGTCGTTCGCTCCCTCGGTCGGGATGACAGTAAAGGAGGGGGTCGTCTCGCTCCCTCGGTCGGGATGACAGTCAAAGAGGGGATCGCTTCGCTCCCTCGGTCGGGATGACAGTAAGGGAGGGGATCGTTTCGCTCCCCCGGGTCGGCCCGACAGTCTTCGAAACTCGATCGATGAAACGGATGTCGGGTGCCCAGGTGCACCTTCAGCTATTCGACAGGCACCATGAGTTTGGTGGCGAGGTTGTCTCTGATCCACTTGGCGTCGAGCCACTCGAGGGGATCGACCGACTGCCCCTGGACGAAGATCTCGAGGTGGAGGTGGTCGCCGCCGGCGAGCCCGGTGGCGCCGCTGGTGCCGACGGTCTGCCCTCTGGTCACCAGGTCCCCGGTTGCGACGGCGATCGAAGCCATGTGGCCGCACAGAGAGAACAGACCGTAGCCGTGGTCGATGATGACGGCGTTGCCGTAAAGGGTCATCCAACCTGCGAACGCGACCACACCGGAGTTCGGCGCCGGTACCGGCGCCCTCGCCGTCGAGGCAAGGTCGAGTCCGAGATGGGTCTGGCGGTCGACCGCCTCACCGTCGTAGAGATAGGTTCGGGTCTGTGCAAAGTTGGCCTTCAGCGCCGTGTTCGGCATCTGCATGAAGGGGCCCGACCACAGGAAGGCGGGCCGACTCGTGCGCGAGAGTTCGGCGACCCGCGCCAGCTCCTCAGCGCGCAGCTCACCGTTGATGACGAGGTACTGGTCGAGCAGCGATCCCGTGGCGTCGAAACCGGGCGTCTGGCTGGCGATGGCGGGAACCACCCGAGCGAGAAAGTCGTCGCTCACGCCGATCGTGTCGGTCCTGGGCGGTATGGTCTTGAGGAGATCGAGAAACGGGAATTCGGTGCGATTGCCGGCGTCGTCCTCGGCGAAGAGCCGCACCTCACCGGCATCGCCGAGGTCCCAGGGAATGGCGTACAGCACGAAGCGATCGTCCGCGCCACCGCCCTCGAGGAGAAAACCGGTGGCTTCGAAGACGCCGGCGCGGACACCGGACCGCAGAACCGTGTCGCCGACCCGGTAGACCACCGCGCCGCTGCCGCCCTGGCGCGACGTAGTGCTGGGACGAGACCAGTTCGAGCCTGGGGCGGCGCCGCCGTACGACCGTCTGTCAACTCCACGATCGTCGGTTGCGGCCGGCGAAGAAAGCCCGCCGACCGAGTGGCGGTCGCCCGCAGCACCACTTCGCCCTCTTCGAGCCAGGACATGCTGTCGGTACCGACGACGGTCTCGATCACCGCGTCGCCGATGCCGCCTCCGCCGCCGAAAAGTGCCGGAAGCGGCGATCCTGGGGCGAAGGTGTCCTCGCTCAGGGTCTCGGTGCGTTCGCCCTGTTCGAGCTCGAGGCGAATGACGCAGAGGCCCTGTGAAGGCTCGGCGAACGAGGCCGTGACGATGGTCGCGGGACCGATCGCCGGCCAGTCGGTGTCAAGGCTGACCAGGGGCTCGGGCCCGACGCGCAGCGCGAACCACAGGGCGACCGCCGCCGCCGACACCAGCAACAGCACCAGAATCGTGGGGAGTTTGCGCGACTTCTTTTGCGAGAACGACTGCATGAAGACTCCAAATCAGTCAGCGTGATCGTCATCGACCTCGCGGTGACCGAGCATAACCTACCGGCTGCAATTCGTGGCAGCGCGCCCTTGGCCCGCGGCCGCGAATTGCCTCAGTCTCATACAACAATCAAGCAATATACTTGACGTCTTTATTTGACGACCTAAATTGTTAACAGCGGCAATTATCATCCCGGTTAACGGTTTTGATCGGCGGCGCAGATGAGTTCGACTGAACAATACGCCAATGGGGACTCACCCGGCGACCAGTTCTACCGATTTCTGCGCTACGGTCACGTCCTGCGTTCACTGCTCCGTGAGTTCCTCGAGGAAGACTTCCTGCGCCAGGTCTGCAGGCACCGGCTGAGCCGCTCGCAATTCTGTTTCTTGAAGTTGATCGCCGCCAATGCCGATCTCCAGGTGGGTGAGCTCGCGCGTTCAATCGGGGTCTCGGCGGCCGCCGCCAGCAAGAATCTCGACAAGCTGGAGCGGTTGGGTCTGGTGGTGCGCGAGGCCTCCAGCGAAGACCGGCGCGCGATCCTTCTTTCTGCGAGCGCTGAGGGTCGGCGGTTGGTGCGCGACTACGAACGGCACAAGGCGGCCCAGCTGGCGCCGGTGATCGAGAGTCTGGGCGCGGAGAAGACCGGGCTTCTGTGCGATCTCCTCGAAGAGGTGTGCACCGGCATGCTGGCCCGGGTCGAAAATCCGCGCGAGACCTGTCTGCGATGTGCGGGCTACTACCGGTCCGACTGCGTGTTCGAGGAGTTTCAGGGCGAGTGTGCGCTCAAGCCCCGGCGACGGGGCGAGGCGGAGGCATGATGGATGAATTAGGAATTAGGAATTCGGAATTCGGAATTAGAAATTCCAGCCCAGCCCGTCCCGGAGGGGTAACGCGTGGCAGTGGCCGGAAATCCGGTATCCAATATCCGACATCCAATATCCGAATATCCAATATCCGAAATGTGCTGCTACGGGAGGCATCGATGAGGAACTGGAGGACCCCGCTGGACACGGCCAAGGTCAAGGTCCCGGTCGGGACGGGTCGTGATCATCGCCGACCGCTGCAAGGGGTGCGCCTTCTGTGTCGAGTACTGCCCGAAGGACGTCCTCGTGATGTCCGACGGTTTCAACAAGAAGGGCTACCACCCGCCGGAGGTCGTCACGACCGGCGAGTGCGTCAACTGCAATCTGTGCGAAATGATCTGCCCCGACTTCGCGATCTTCTGCGTGCCTGCGGAAGAGGCGGAGCAAGCGGTAGAGGGAGGTCTCAATTGAAGGCCGATCCAGCCGGTGTGTTGACTGGCGTCCACTATCTCGATGGCGACTACGCGTGCGGTGAGGGCGCGATGGCGGCGGGGTGCCGCTTCGTCGCGGGCTATCCGATCACGCCCTCGACCGAGGTGGTGGAGCGCATCTCCCGAAGATTCCCGATGATGGGCGGGACCTTCATCCAGATGGAGGACGAGCTCGCGAGCATGGCGGCGGTCGCCGGGGGCGTGTGGACCGGCACCAAGTGCATGACCGTCACCTCGGGGCCGGGCTTCTCTCTGATGATGGAGAACATCGGGCTCGCGACCATGATGGAGGCGCCGTGCGTGGTGGTCAACGTCCAGCGCGGCGGGCCCTCCACGGGTCTCCCGACGATGGTCGGGCAGGCCGACATGATGCAGGCGCGGTGGGGGTCGCACGGCGACTACGAGCTCATCGCCCTGTCGCCCGCAATCGCCCCAGGAGGCCTTCGATCTCACCATCGACGCCTTCAACCTGTCGGAGACGTGGCGGGTGCCGGTGATGTTCATGATGGACGAGTGCGTGGGCCACATGACCGAGAAGGTCGTGATCCCGCCGGCCGACGACATCGATGTCGTGCCGCGTGTCCTCACCGACAAACCGCCCGGCGAGTACCTGCCCTATGCGATCAACGGTCGGCCGGTGCCGGAGAACGTCCGCGCCGGTGACGGCTACCGCTTCCACACCACCGGGCTGACCCACGACGAACGCGGCTACCCTGACATGTCGGTGGGCTGCCAGTCGACCGCCGTGCGCCGCCTGATCGACAAGATCCGGCTCAACGCCGACCAGATCGTGCGCTACGAGGAGGAGGACATCGACGGCGCCGACGTGGTGGTGGTGGCCTACGGCATCACCGCCAGGGTCACCCGCGCCGGGATCGACCTCGCCCGCGCGCAGGGCGTCAAGGTCGGCTTCATGCGGTTGATCGTGGTCTGGCCCTTCCCCGAGACCCGGATCCGCGAGCTCGCGGACTCGGTCAAGGCCTTCGTCGTGCCCGAGATCAACTACGGACAGATGGTGCTCGAGGTCGAGCGGTGCGCGGCGGGTCGGGCGACGACCACGCTGGTGCCCCATCTCGGTGGGGGAGTGCACGACCCCGAAGACATCTGCAGGGCGATCGTGGAGGCTGCCAAATGACCACGCCAATCGAAAACCGGCCCGAAGACCACCCCATCGCGCCCTACCTGCGGATGGACCGGATGCCCCACATCTGGTGCCCGACCTGCGGCATCGGCACCGTCGTCAAGTGCTTCGCCTCGGCCCTCGGCGAGGCCGGGGCCGATCTCGACAAGACGGCCATCGTCTCCGGCATCGGCTGCACCGGCCGGGTCGCCGGCTACATGAACCTCGACGCCTTCCACGCCACCCACGGCCGCGCCATCCCCTTTGCCACCGGGCTCAAGCTCGGCCGCCCCGAGCTCGAGGTGGTGGTGTTTTCGGGAGACGGCGACCTCTCGGGGATCGGCGGCAACCACTTCATCCACGCCGCGCGCCGCAACATGGACCTGCTGGTGATCCTGGTCAACAACTTCATCTACGGCATGACCGGCGGCCAGAACGCCCCCACCACCCCGGAGACGGCGCGTTCGTCGACCATGCCCTTCGGCAACTTCGAGCGCCCCTTCAACCTGCCCCACCTGGCGGCGAGCTGCGGCGCCACCTTCGTCTCCCGCTGGACGTGCCTCCACATCCGCCGTTTGACCAAATGCATCCGCACCGCGCTCGGGCGCAAGGGCTTCCGTTTCATCGAGGTGATCGCACCGTGCTCGACCCTGTACTCGAGGCTGAATCGTCTCGGGAGCGGGCTCGACCTGATGAAGTTCTACCACGACAACTCGGAGATCCGGCACGGCGCCGACACCCGCGAACTCGAGATCGGCTTCCAGGACCACTTCATCTGCGGCAACTTCGTCGACGAGGAGCGCCCGACCTTTCTCGAGCAGATGCACGCGCACTATTCGAAGACCCTCGGCGAGCGCTATGTGCCGATGCAGCCGGAAGGAGGGTGGATCCATGAGTAAGGCATCGCGGACCGAGATCCGCATCACCGGCTTCGGCGGCCAGGGCGTGGTCCTCGCCGGCCACATCATCGGCCACGCCTGCGCGGTCAACGGCGGCAAACACGCCACCATGATCCAGAGCTTCGGCCCCGAGGCCCGGGGCTCGGCCTGTTCGACGACCCTGGCGGTGTCCGACACCGAGGTGCTCTACCCCTACATCGGGCGGCCGGACATCTTCGTCGTGATGTCGGGCGAGGGCTACGACAAGTACGCAGACGAGCTCAAAGACGACGGCATCCTGGTCTACGAGAAGGACCTGGTCAAGGTCAAGGAAAAGGAGGGCCAGAAGTCCTACGGCGTGTCGTCCACGCGATTGGCCGAAGAACTCGGCCGCGCGATCGTTCAGAACATCGTCATGCTGGGCTTCTTTGCCGCGGCCACCGAGATCGTGCCGGTCGAGACCATGCGCCACGCGGTCGAGGAATCGGTCCCCAAGGGCACCGAAGCCCTCAACCTGAGAGCCTTCGACGCCGGCGTCGCCGCCTTCAACGAAAGCTACGCCAAGGGCGTCGAAACCGAAGAGGCCGCGCCGGTGGGGGGCTGAGATGTCAAAGGTCGGCGTGTTCGTCTGTCACTGCGGCGAGAACATCGCCCGCAACGTCAAGGTCAAGGACGTCGTGGAGTTCGCCACCGACGTCCCCGGCGCGGCCGTCACCGCGGACTACCCCTATCTGTGTTCGGCGCCGGGGCAGCAGATGGTGATCGACGCCATCCGCGAGCACGGGCTCGACCGGGTGGTCATCGCCGCCTGTTCGCCGCAGCTCCACGAACCCACCTTCCGCGCCGCCGCGGCGCAGGCCGGGCTCAACCCCCACCTGGTGGAGATCGCCAACATCCGCGAGCACTGCTCGTGGGTCCACCGCGACCCCGACCAGGCCTCCGCCAAGGCCTGCCAGACCGTGACCGCGGCGGTGGAGCGGGTCAAACGCTCCAAGCCCCTCGACCCCGTCGAGGTTCCGGTGACCAAGAGGGCGCTGGTGATCGGCGGCGGTGTGGCCGGGATCCGCACCGCTCTCGACATCGCCAACTCCGGCCACCCCGTGGTGCTGGTCGAGCGCGAGCCGTCGCTGGGCGGCAACATGTCCAGACTGTCGGAGACCTTTCCCACCCTCGACTGCTCGCAGTGCATCCTGACGCCCTTGATGGTGCAGGTGTCGCGCCACCCCTTGATCGAGCTCATGACCTACTCCGAGGTGGAGGGGGTCTCGGGCTATGTCGGCAACTTCACGGTCACGATCCGCAGGAAGCCGTCCTTTGTCGATCCCGACGTGTGCACCGCCTGCGGTGACTGCACCGAGGTCTGTCCGTCGCCGGGGGGCAGCGAGTTCGACATGGGGCTGTCGACCCGCAAGGCGATCTACATCCCCTTCCCGCAGGCCGTCCCCTCGACCTACACCCTCGACGCCGACCGCTGCCTCAACTCCAACCTCCAGTCGCCGACCGGGTTCCGGGTGCTCGCCTGCGTCAAGTGCGACGAGGTCTGCAAGCCCCAGGCGATCAACTTCGACATGCAACCCGAAATCGTCGAGCGCAAGGTCGGAGCGATCGTCGTCGCCACCGGCTACGACCTCCAGATCGGCCAACAGGCGAAGGAGTGCGGCTACGGAGAGCTCCCCGACGTCATGGACGGGCTCGAGTTCGAACGCATGCTCTCGGCCTCGGGGCCGACCGCGGGCGAGGTCCGCAGACCATCGGACGGCGCCGAACCGAAGGACGTCGTCTTCATCCAGTGCGTCGGCTCGCGCAACCCCAAACACGGCGTGCCCTACTGTTCGCGCATCTGCTGCATGTACACCGCCAAGCACGCGCTCTTGTTGCGCCACAAGGTGCCGGAGTCGCGGGCCTACATCTTCTACATGGACATCCGCGCCGGCGGCAAGGGCTACGAGGAGTTCGTCCACCGCGCCATGGAAGAGGAGCGGGTGATGTACATCCGCGGCCGGGTCAGCCAGGTCTATCGAGGAGGACGGCAAGCTCAAGGTGATGGGGGTGGACACCCTCTCCGGCAAACAGGTCGAGATCGACGCCGACATGGTGGTGCTGGCGACCGCGATGGAGCCCACCGATCACGGCAAGATCGCGAGCACCCTGCGGATCGCCACCGACACCCACGGCTTCCTCAAGGAGGCCCACCCCAAGCTGCGACCGGTGGAGACCCTGACCGCCGGGATCTTCCTCGCCGGCGCCGCGCAGGCGCCCAAGGACATTCCCGACACCGTGTCGCAGGCCTCGGCCGCGGCCTCCAAGGGCATGGAGCTGTTGTCCCACGAGTTCCTCGAGCGCGACCCCTCCACCGCGAGCATCAACCAGACGGCCTGCGCGGGGTGCTTCGAGTGCCTCCAGGTCTGCCCCTACGGCGCCATCGAACAGCAGGACGTGCTCGACCGTGACGGCAACGTGGTGCGGATGGTGGCGTGGTCGAACCCGGCCATGTGCGAGGGCTGCGGTCTGTGCGCCGTGACCTGCCGCGGCGGCTTCATCGACGTCGCCGGCTACAACGACGAACAGGTCTTTGCCCAACTCGGGGCGCTGGGGCCGCTGCCGGAGGTGTTCAGACCATGAGCGAGATTGGAACCAGCGCTGTCCAAAGCACCGGCGCCGCCACCGCCCCTGACGGCTGGCAACCCCACATCGTGGCCCTGGTCTGCAACTGGTGCAGCTACGCCGGCGCCGACATGGCGGGGACCACCCGCCTCGAGTATCCGGCCAACGTCCGCATGGTGCGCTTTCCGTGCACCGGGCGCATGAGCCCCCTGATGATCCTGCGCGCCTTCGAACAGGGCGCCGACGGAGTCCTGGTGTCGGGTTGCCACCCCGGCGACTGCCACTACGTGCAGGGCAACCTGGTGGCGCGCCGCCGTTTCACCATCTTCCGCTCGCTGATGGATTTCCTCGGCGTCGACCTGAGACGGCTCCACTTCGCCTGGGTGTCCGCGGCCGAGGGCCACAAGTGGGCCAAGGTCGTCAACGAGGTGACCGCCGCAGTCGCCGACGTCGGTCCGCTGCCCCGTTTCTCGGCGGCGGACGCCTGGGACGGTCTCGACCTGCCGTCGGTGGAGGGCACCGGACCAGCAGAACTCTCGGCGGCCGATTTCGAGGCCCTCCGAACCAACCTGCGGCGGGCGGCGGCGGAGCTTCTGACGACCGACAGAGTCGACACGGTCGTCGGCTACCGGGCCGGTTCCGTACCGGGAAAGATGGTGCCGACGACGGTCGCGTCTCCAGCCGATACCGCGCAGCTCGAGTGGAGCGACGGCTGCGTCAACAATCTGTCAGCCTACGCCACGACTGCGCTCGCCGGGGCGGGCAAGGTGGCGCTGGTGGTCAAGACCTGCGACCTCGGCGCGGTGACCGGTCTCATCCGCGAGAACCAGGTCGACCGCGAACGGGTGCGGCTGATCGGCGTGCAGTGCCCCGGCGTCAGACACGGCGACGACCTGGCCGACAAGTGCCGGTCGTGCTCGGGCGCGCCGCACCCCATCTGCGACCTGGTGGTGACGGTGGACGGGGTGCGCGAGAGCTGCGCCGACCCCGGGGCCGAAAGCGCGGCGACCGAGGATGCGCGCGACGCCCAGATCGCCCACCTCGAGACCCTGCCGCCGGACGAGCGCTGGCGGTTCTGGCAGCGCCAGTTCGGCCGCTGTCTGCGCTGCTACGCCTGCCGTGCGGCCTGTCCCCTGTGCTACTGCTCGTCGTGTATCTCGGAGAAACACCGCCCGCAGTGGGTCCCCACCGCCATCAACGAGCGCGGCAACGGCGCCTGGAACGTGATCCGGGCGATCCACCTCGCCGGCCGGTGTTCGGGGTGCGACGAGTGTGCGCGGGCGTGTCCGGCGGACATCCGCCTCGACCTCATCAACCGCAAGCTGGCCCTCGAGGTGGAGCGCCAGTACGGGGCCGCCGGGCTCGACCCGAAGGAGAAGACCGCCCTGATCGACTTCCGGATGGAAGATGCCGAGGAGTTCATCCTGTGAGGAGTGCCTGATGGACCGCACACAGTGGAAGCTCGATGAAACGCAGATGCGGGAGTGGCTGCAGGGCCTCGTGGACTCCGGGTCCTCGGTGGTGGCGCCGGTCGAGGAGGACGGGCTCTCCCTCTTCCGGCCGATCGCGGCCGCCGACCACGCCCACCTGGAGGCCTCGGGCAAGACCAGGTGGTCGCCCAAGGAGTTTCTCTTCCCGCGCACCGAGGCCCTCTACCGATACAGCTTCAAGGGCGACGCCGTCGAGGTGCGGGACCCCGAGGTCATCCAGACGCAACAGGTGCTGGTGGGTGTCCGCTGCTGCGACGCCGCCGGGTTGGTGCGCCTCGACGAGATCTTCCTCAGCGGTACCAAGGATCCCCTGTACGCCGCGCGCCGCGAGGCCACGACGGTCGTCACGTCGGCCTGCGCTGCCGCCGATCCCGAGTGTTTCTGCACCGCGGTCGGCGGCTCGCCGGTGGCCGAGGAGGGCAGCGACGCGCAGCTGGTGCCCCTCGATGACGGCTGGGTGCTGCGCGTCTTGACCGACAAGGGCGAGGCTCTGGTCGGCGACGCGTCGCGAGTCGTGGACCGAGGCGGCCAAGGGCGACCTTGCTCGGGTCGACGAAATCGAAAAGACCGTGACCGAACAGATCGCGCGCAGCCCGATCCAACGCGACGTCTCGAAAGTGTTGGAAGAGGGCTTCGAAAGCGCCTCCTGGGACCGGCTCGCCCAGCACTGTCTGGGCTGCAGCATCTGCGCCTACGTCTGCCCCTCGTGCTCGTGCTTCGACATGAACCACGAGGCCAACGCCTGGTGCGGCGAACAGTGCCGGTCGTGGGACGCCTGCACCTTCGGTCTCTTCACCCACCACGCCTCCGGTCACAATCCGCGCGAGACCCACCAGCAGCGCTACCGCCAACGGGTGCTCCACAAGTTCTCCTTCACAGGCTCCGAGGACGACCACTTCCGGTGTGTCGGCTGCGGGCGCTGCGTCGCCCTGTGTCCGGCCGGGCTCGACATCTCCGAGATCGTGACCGCGGCGGTCACCGCCATCCAGGAGGAGGGTGCCGATGCAGCTCGCTGAGATCTCTCCCAACCCCTACCACCCGAATCTGATGCGGATCGCCGGTTTCACCGACGAGACCGCCGACGTGCGCACTCTGCGGCTCGAGTTTGCCGACGCTGCCGAGGCCCAGGGCTTCGGCGGATGGCAACCGGGCCAGTTCGGCCAGTTCACCGTCTTCGGCGCCGGCGAGTCGGTCTTCGCGATCGCCAACCGGCCGTGGAGCCCCAACGGCGGCGCCGAAGGGCCCACCGTCGAGTGCACCTTCCGCGCCATCGGCAAGGTGACAAACGCCCTGCGCGCGATGTCGCCGGGTCAGACCGTCGGTTTCCGCGGCCCCTACGGCAACCACTTTCCACTCGATGACTGGAAGGGCAAGGGGCTGGTGTTCATCGGCGGCGGGATCGGGATGGCGGCCCTGCGCTCGGCGATGCTCGCGGCCATCGACCGCAAGGCCGAGTTCGGCGACATCGTGATCTTGAACGGGGCGCGCTCGGTCGCCGACATGGTCTACAAGGAAGAAATGCCGGTGTGGCAGGAGACCGAGGGCGTGACCGTCGTGAGGACGGTGGACCCGGGCGGCGAGACCGAAGGGTGGGACGGCGAGGTCGGTCTGCTGCCCAACGTCTTCGAGACCCTGGGCCTCGACCCCGACAACCGCGTGGTCATCGCCTGCGGTCCGCCGGTCATGCTCCACTACCTGTTCCTGAGTCTGGGCAAGACCGGCTACCAGCCGGACCAGGTGGTGACCACCCTCGAGAACAAGATGAAGTGCGGCATCGGCCACTGCGGCCGCTGCTACGTCGGGCCCTTTTCGGTCTGCAAGGACGGACCGGTTGTGACCTGGGCGGAACTCAACGAACTGCCAAAGGATTACTGATGGACGCCAGAGTCAGACCCGATTGGGACATCCGCGACGCCATCCTCGACATGGGCGGGACCGATGCCTACAAGTGCTACCAGTGCGGCAAATGCATGGCGGTGTGCCCGTGGTCGCACGTCGAGACCGTGCTCTTCCCGGTCTACCGCACCCCGCAGTCGGTCAAGTTCGGGGCGATCATGACCTCGGAAGACGCCGAGCAGATCGAGCGCGAGGTCGAGGAGGTCTACCGCTGCGTTGGCTGCGAATCCTGCTCCACCTGGTGCCCGCACGACGTCTCGATGCCGACCATCATGCGCGGTATCCGCCGCATCCTGGTCGAGTTCGGGTCCTACCCGTCGGAACTGTCGGACTCGGTCGGGCGCATCGCCAGCTCCGGCAACCCCTTCGGCGAGCCGCGCGAGAACCGCGGCCAGTGGGCGGAGGCGCTCGAGGTCCAGGCATTCACCCCCGACATGGACTATCTCTACTCGCCCTGTTGCACCCCGGCCTATGACCCGCGCGCCAAAAAAGTGGCCGAGGCCACGGTCAACGTTCTGAGGACGGCCGGAGTGACCTTCGGCATCCTCGGCGACGCCGAGTCGTGCTGCGGTGAAGCGATCCGCCGGGTCGGCGCCGAAGAGGTCTTCCAGGAAGTCGCGGGGGCGAACGCCTCGGTCTACACCGAGGCCGGCGTCCGCAAGAGCGTGTGCACGTCGCCCCACTGTCTCCTGACCTTCAAGAAGGAGTACTCCGAGTTCGACGCCACCTTCCAGCCCGTCCACCAGACCCAGCTCTTTGCCGATCTGATCGTCAAACAGACGGCTGACGCCCTCGAAGCCCCTCGGCAAGAAGGTCGTCTACCACGACCCCTGCACCCTGGGGCGGGCGAGCGGCATCTACGACGAACCGCGCGCCGTGCTGCAGGCGATCCCAGATCTCGAGCTGGTGGAGATTCCGCACTACTCCCGCGACTACAGCCTGTGCTGCGGCGGCGGTTCGGGTGGGATGTGGATCGAGCGCGCCAAGGGCGAGAGGCTGTCGGACATCCGGGTCGCCCAGGCGGCGGCCACCGGCGCCGACATCCTCGCCGTGGCCTGTCCCTACTGCCTGCAGATGTTCGAGGACTCGGTCAAGACCATGGACCTCTCGCTCGAGGTCAAGGACGTGGCGGAGCTGCTGGCGGACTCGCTGTAGCTCGCCCACCCACCCGGATATTGGATGTTTGATATTTGATCACTCTTGTCCAAGACGGCATCGTGGGCTGCTCGAAATCACATCCAGGCTCCACCCCGACCACGGCGGATCTGAAGGTGGGCCAAGGCCCACCCTACCTCGGACCCAGGTTTCGAGCAGGTTTGTAGGGTGGGCCTTGGCCCACCTTCAGAGATGTTTCCTGCGTCGCGGACCCCCCGTGTCTCAGTACGAGACCTGGACAGCCGTTTCCGATATCCGCAGTGTCAGGAGACGGTCGTCAACCCCCGTCCCGCATCTGGTCCTTCAGTTCCTCTTTGATCTCACGTTGATCCTGCAACATGCTGTAGACCGTGTAGTACTTGTAGATGTTGCTGACGTACTGCACGGGTTCGCGGCCCACGTTCTTGGCCACGACGACCTCGACGTTCCCGAACCAGACGTTGGGGTCGAACCCCATGCCTGCTGCCTCCTTGCGCAACCGCTGGATGCGATTCGGCCCCGCGTTGTAGGAGGCGAAGGCGAAGAGAGTGCGGTTGACCTCGTCAATGGCGGGGTCGTCGAAGAAGTTGTCGACGATGTAGCGGAGGTACTTGGTGCCGGCGTGGATGTTGTTTTCGGGGGTTGAGATATCGGGAATGCCGACCGATTTGTCGGCCGCCGTGGCCGGCATCACCTGCATGATGCCGATCGCGCCCACCCGGCTGACGACGCTCTGATCCAGTCCCGACTCCTGGTAACCCTGGGCGGCCACCATCAGGTAGTCGAAGTCGTATTGAGTCGCCAAACGTGCGGAACAGGTCGACGACCGCCTGGAGCTTCCGGCGCTCGCCGTCTGCGAGGGCGTTCTTGACGAACTTCGTGTCCTGCAGGTAGCGCTTGAGGAGCATGTTGCCGAGTAGCGTGCCCGACCGATGCGTCTTTGCGAACTGGTCGACCTTGGCCTTCAGACCGGTCGCATCGCGGCGGATTGCCCACCCGATCTTCTGACCGGTGCGGACCGCGACGTCGGTGTGCACGACGAGATTCGGAAGCACCTGGGCCCAGAAATCCGCCAGATAGTCGTCGGCGACGGTGATCCCGATCAGGCCCGCGTTGACCATCTCGAGGAGGTCCTCGGTCTCCAGATATTCGCTCACAGGAGTTGACGACGATTTCCTCGAGACCGCGCTCCCGGAAGCCCGTGTTGAGCAATTCGAGACTCTCGTGGTAGCTGCTGGACAGCCGGATGAAGACCTCTTTCCCGGCCAGGTCGTCGAGAGTCGCGACGGCCGGCGAGCCCGGACCGGTGACCACCACCTCGCTGACCTCATCAGCGCCCGGGATCGAAAAATCGACCGTCTTTGACCGTTCCGGTGTGATCGTGAGGGAGGCGGCCGCGATGTCGCCGCGCCCCTCTTCGAGGTACGGAAGCAGCTGGTCGCGGGCTACCGGGATCGCCATCACGCGCAGCGGACGCGAACCGAGCTTGAGCTCCTTGTTGAGGGCCGTCTCGAATTCCCTCAGAAACTCGGCGGTGATGCCGCGCTGCGTACCGCCGTCCAGAAAGAAGTTGGTCTTGTTGTAGACGACGAGGGCCCTGACGGTGCGCCTCTCGACCAGCGTCGCGAAGTCGCCGTGAAAGGGTTCCAACAACTCCGCCACCAACTCGGGCGGCACCACCGCAATCGGCTCGAGTTCGGTCGCTGCGTCGGGTGCGGCCGTGTCCTGGTCAACCTTCGCGGTCTCGTTTCCACCGGAGCACGCCAACACAGAGAGGCTCAGCACCACAACAAGAGACAGACGTCGCAGCTTCATGGTCCACCTCCGATAGAAGAACCGGCAGCAGTTCGGGTTTCGCGTCTCGGGCCGTGTCTCTCAGAACCTCACCCGTCGCGAACACGCTGACGTCTTGAATGTCCCAGTTCAGGGCGCCGTTGACCAGGTTGCCCTCGTCGGTCTCGATGCCCGCCCAGTCGACGTCGACGGTCGCCAGGTTGAACGCGGCGCCGAACGACCACCGTTTGCCCGCCAGGTACTCGATCCCGGCGTGGCCGACCCACTGCGTCCCGTCGATGTCGCCGACTTTGACCCCAAGCCAGCCGAGACCGGTGATGAAGCGCCAATGGTCGGAGAACAAGCGCCGGTACTCGAAATAGAGGTATGGCAGCGGGCCGGATGCGGATTCCTGGCTCCTCCCATCATCGGCAGCGTTCAATCCTTCCCACGCCAGGGTCGTCGAGAAATCCATCCACCGGAAGCCGAGACCGAACCCGGCCGCCCACTCCTCCTTGACCCACGGGTAGTAGGCGTAGTCGATGAATGTCTGGGTGACGTCGAAGTCCAGATTGAGCGTGGCATCCACCGGTATGATTTCGTCGCCCCAGTGGATTTCATCTTCGACATGGGCCGACGTACTGCGGCTGATGTCCTGCCAGCGGACGCTGACCCGGTTCCGCTTGGAGATCTGCCACTCGAAGGCAAGGGTGGGAATGGTCTTGTCCGTCGCCAGACCGAGGTCTTCGAAGTTGAGGGTCGTGCCCTCGCCGAGGACCTCGGAGTCGAGCCGTATCGTGGTCGTAAGATTGACCCAGCTGCCTTCGACTTTCAAGTTGAACTTGTCGAACAGGGGTTCGTACTCACGCTGTGCTTCGGCCGGTACCGCCACCAGCGCGAGGACGCAGCACAGTGTCGCCGCCCAGAGGTTCTGTCGGGTTTTCCAATTCGTGCGCATCATTCGCCTCCCTCGAGCTGGTTCTCGCAGATTATTCGTGCGCCGATCATCGACGATAGGATACCTTGAATGCGGAACACCGTGTACTCGGAATACTACTGGGGCGTCCGGACAGCCGCAAGGCGCAAGGTGTCGTACATTGCAGGGTTGAACCCACAATCGGTTCCGGAGAACGATGATGACAAAAGCACTTCCCGAGGAGACGACGCCGCTTTCAGCCGTGATTCGGAAATGGGCCATCCGGCTCGGCATCGCGGTGCTCATCTTCGAGATCTTCTACCTCATTGCGGGTAACGTCTTCCTGAGCGCCGGCCTCCTCACCGATCTGCTCAACAAGAAACCGGAAAAGACGAACATCACCTGGCAATCGGCAGTGACCTATTTGCCGGGGTTCGCCAGGGTCACCGGCTTCGAGCTCCGCAGCCAGACCGGGAACAACCAGATCTATCTCCGGGTGGCCGAGGCCACCACTCGGATCAGCCTGGTCAAGCTGCTCTCAAACACCATCCACCTCCGGGGCGTGGATGCCAAGGATGTCGACTTCAGGTATCGCCAGCGGCTCGACCGGCCGCCCAAGCCGGGCCCGGAAGAGGACAAGGACAAAGAGCCGGAGAACACCGAGTACTGGCCGGAAATCCCAGGGTTTTCCAACCCGCCGGACCCGAAACCCGAGGACCTTTACCCGGTCAAAAAGAAGAAACGTCCGTGGGCGATCATGATCACTGGTGCTGAGGTCCAGGGGCCGATCAAGGCCGCGTTCGGCAGTGTTCGGATCGAGGGCGGGGGATGGGTCGGCGGAGGTGTGATCGTCAAACCCGGAGAGACGATCACGATCCGTCGAGGACGACTCGGCCTCGACTCGACACGAGTGTCCTTTGGACCCGAGGTGGTGACGGACGATCTCGCGATTGACGCCGACCTTCGCTTCGAGCCCTTCCCGGCCAAGGGCGCCAAGCTGTCCGATATCCTCGGCGGAGTTACCGGTGAACTTTCCGTGGCAGGAGACCTCAGCGATCAGGTGGCTGTGAGCCACGTGATCACCCCGGGACTGTCGACCTTCGGCGCCGGAACCATCAAAGCCAAGCTCGAACTCGAGAAGGGCATCGTCCAGGACGGCTCTGAGTACTCGCTCGAATCAAAAGCGTTTCACCTGCGGGTGATGGGGCTCGATGCCGGCGGTTCGGCGACGGTGTCGGGAAAGACGGTCAAGGAAAACGGGAAGCACGTGAGCCGGATGCACGTCGACCTGGGCGCATTCCAGTTCGTCGACCCCGACGATGGCTCGGTGGACATCTCCGGCACGGGCATCGCACTCGACGCCGAGTGGAACGGGTTCTCGATTGCCGGCAACGTGCCGGCAGCATCAGTCGCGTTCGACCTGCCGACCGCCGAGATCCACGACGTCAGCACCTTCAACGCGCTGATCCCTGACGACGCGGCCTTTGCCCTCGAATCCGGGACCGGGCAGGTCACAGCCAAGCTCGAGATCAAGGAACAGGGTGGCGACCGGAACCCTCGACCTGGTGGCCAAGGAAATCGACTTGGAGAGCCGCGGCACCCCGCTCGTGGGCGATCTCGAGGTGCATGCGAATCTCGCGCAAGGGAGATCTTCAGACCAAGCGTTTCGATCCGTCGGGCACCACGGTTCGCCTCGACAAGATCGTCAACAAGACGCTTTCGGAAAAGAAACAGGAAAAGCTGGACCCCTGGTACCTCGAGGTGGGGCTCGAAAAGAGCGACATCACGTTCGGCCGGCCGTTGGCGGTGGACGGCAGCGTCACGATCGACATGTACGATACCCGTCCGATCATGGGCCTGCTCAAAGAGCTCGATGCCGGGCCCAAGTGGTTGGGGCTTGCGCCAACCATCAGGAACGTCAATGGCGCCCTCGACGTGAGCCTCGGCGCGGGTTTTTTTACCTTCGACGATCTCACCATGACCGGGGACGGCTTCGAGGCCCTGGGATGGATGGATTCCAGGAACAAGGAGACCAACGGCAGGCTCTTTGTCAGGTTCAAGTCGGTGATGGCCGGAGTCTCTTTCGACGAAGGCAAATCCAAGATCCACCTCTCCAAACCGCGCAAGTGGTTCGAGGAACAGCCCGAGGTCCGGGCGAGAACCAACTCCGGAATCCGATGCCCAGCCACCGTCGATAACACCATGACCCCGAATGACGGGCAGCTCATCGAGTTGGTGGCGTGGAGGTGCGGCGATGCGATCGGCGGGCGGTACCTCTTCCGACCCGAGGACGAACTCTGGGTCGGGGTCGATGTCGCCGTCGGTCCGGAAGACGCCTACGCCTACATTCAGGTCGGCCACGCCTGGTAGGTTTCCCCGTGATATTGGCGACGTGAGAGTTAAGCCTCATGCAATTCCATCCATAAGGGAACAGATTCGCGGCACAGAGAGACCCGAAAGGGAGGGGATAAACCCCTCCCCTACGACTTTGAGGAACGTATGTTTCTGTAAGGGCTGGGTTTTTTCCAACCCCTTCCGCGTTTCTGAAAACCGTAGGGGCGGGGTTTATCCCCGCCCGAGTTGAATGTTGCAAGAAGCTCAGTCGATACCTGGTGAGAAGAGCGGGTCGGAGTTTCAACGCAAATCGCAGCGAGAAACCGTATGGTGGGCCAGGACCCACCATACTCGAACAGAAATGGATGGGGGGAGCGTGGCCTGCGCTCTTCCGGCGCGCGGCGGATGAACCTATGTAAATCGAGGATCAGATCCTCAATTTCCATAAGATTCACTTCCGGTGGTGGTGGTCGGGCGTTCCGGCGGACTGGGGTCCGCGGTGCCGCTGTGCGAAAATACGCGCATGTCCGCGAAACCGGCTTTCGTACCCGCGGAGCTCCAGGAACGTCTCGCTTCGAGGAGTTACTCGCCGACCTGTCGTCGAAGTTCGTCAACCTGCCGCCCGCCGAGGTGGACCCCGCGATCGAGGACGCGTTGCGCAGCGTCTGCGAGTGCCTCGAGATCGATCTTGCCGTGCTGTGGCAGTGGTCGACGACCGGCCCGGATGTCATCGCGCCCACACACGCCTACCCCCCCGTGGAGCAGGTTCTTCCTCCCGAGCCGTTGCATGAGGCACAGTTTCCCTGGATTCTTCAGGAAATATTGAACGGCAACGTGGTCTCCCTGTCATCGCTGGCGGAGTTCCCGCCGGAAGCCCGCGTCGACCACGAGTACTGCAGCCATTACGGCGTCAAGTCGCATCTGAGCATCCCCCTATCGATCGGAGGCGAACCGCCCGTCGGCCTCATCGGCTGGAATACCCTGCGGGTCGAGCGGAGCTGGCCGGATGCGCTGGTCAACCGTCTGCAACTGGTAGCGCAGATCTTCACCAACGCGCTCGCCCGCCGGCGCCACGAGCTGAGCCTGCAGGAAAGCGAGGAACGCCTGGCCATGGCGGCTGACTCCGCCGGGGCCGGGCTGTGGACCCTCGACCTCGGCACCGGCGTCTTCTGGGCCACCGAGAGGGGCCGGGAGATCTTCGGGTATGCGCCGGACGAGGCCATCACCCGGGAGCGTTTCGAGGCGTCGGTCCATCCCGACGATCGGGATCGGGTCCGCGAAGCCATCGAGCAGTCCGTGGGTACGGGCGAGCCGTTGCACGTGGACTACCGCATCGTGGCAGGTGACGGCCCCTTGCGATGGATCTCTTCCCGCGGGCGGCCCCGCTACAGCTCCGCGGGCGAGCCGGATCGTCTGACGGGCGTCTCCATCGACATCAGCGAACGCAAGCGCGCCGATGAGGCGCTTCGCGAGAGCGAGGCCCGACTGGCGGCGGGCGCCGACCTCGCGGGTCTCGGGTTCTACGAGGGGGATTTCGACGCGGGCATCATGTTCGCCGACGACCGGATGCGAGAACTCTGCGGCGTTCCCCCGGAACGGACGTTGGGCCTCCAGGCCCTGGAGTTCTGGATGGAGCACCTGCATCCCGACGACCGCCGGCGCGTGCTGCACCTGCGGGACCAGCTGCACGGCGGGAGGCTGGACCGGATCTCCCTCGAGTATCGCTTCCTGCACCCGGACCGCGGCGAGGTGTGGATCCATCACCTGGCGGGCGTCAGAACACGCGACGCCGCCGGACGCGCCATCCGCACCTTCGGCGTCCTCCGCGACATCACGGAGCGCAAACAGACCGAGGAGGAATTGCGCGACCTCAGCCGGCGGCTGATCGGCGCCCACGAGGAGGAGCGCGCGATGCTCGCGCGCGAGTTGCACGATGACATGACGCAGCGGGTCGCGGTGCTGGCGATCGAGGCCGGACGCGCCGAGTCCGCCGCTGCAGACGGACTTCAGGCAGAGGCGATGCGGTCGCTTCGCGAAGGGCTCGTGCGCCTCAGCGAGGACATCCACTCCCTGGCCTACCAGCTCCACCCGTCGGTCCTCGATGAGCTCGGGCTGGCGGAGGCGCTGCGGGCGGAGTGCGAACGGCAGGGTCGCCGGAGCCGGCTCAATCTCTCGTTGAAGCTCGATCCGCTGCCCGACGTCGGGAAAGAGGCGGCGCTCTGCCTGTTCCGCGTGGCGCAGGAGGCGCTGAACAACGTGGCCCGCCACGCCGGCGCCGCCACCGCGAGCGTCACGCTGCGGCAGGATGCCGATGGGCTGATCCTCGCCGTGGGTGACGACGGCGTCGGCTTCGATCCGGCGAACCGGGCGAGAGGCAGAAGCCTCGGTCTGGCGAGCATGCGAGAACGGGTGCGGCTGGTGAACGGCACGCTGGACATCGAGAGCGCGCCCGGTCGGGGCACTGTCGGTCGTCGCCTGGGTTCCAGCCGATGGGAGATGCACCGTGAAACCCGTTCACCGACCGCGGGTGCTCCTCGCCGACGACCACCTCATGGTGGCCGAGGCGCTGAAGAGTCTGCTCACGCCTGAGTTCGAACTGGTGGGCGTGGTGGAGGACGGGCGCGCATTGGTCGAGGCGGCCGAGACGCTGCGGCCGGACGTGATCGTCGCCGACGTCACCATGCCCCACCTCAACGGCATCGATGCGCTGACCCAGCTGCGGCAGGGCGGAGATCGAACGCCCGTGGTGTTTCTCACCATGCACCGCGACGTGACCTTCGCGCGACGTGCGCTCGACGCCGGGGCGTCGGGCTTCGTGCTCAAGCACTCGGCGCCGGCCGAGCTGGTGACGGCCATCCGCGCCGCGCTCCAGGGCAAGACCTACCTCACGCCGCAGCTCGCGGGGGAGGTCCTGGAAGCCATGAAGCAGGGCCCGGAGCACGCCGGCGACGACCCGATCGACGGCCTCACGCCGCGGCAGCGGGAGGTCCTCCAGCTCCTGGCGGAGGGGCGGTCGGCGAAAGAGATCGCCGCCGAGTCTCGAGATCTCGACCCGGACGGTGGAGTTCCACAAGTACCAGATGATGGAGACGCTTGGACCTGCACACCAACGCCGAGCTGATCCACTTCGCCATCAAACACGGCCTCGTCGAGCTC